>DASYZK010000014.1:0-438027 GCA_035946455.1 Candidatus Acidiferrales bacterium
CCTTCCTGTTCGTGCGACGGTCGTTCCAGCCGCGGCGGAGGTCCACCTGGTATTTCTTCTTTCTCGGAGCCGGGTTTCTGCTGCTGGAAACGCAGATGGTGAGCCGGCTGGCGCTCTATTTCGGCACCACGTGGGTGGTGAACTGCATCGCCCTCTCCGCCATCCTGCTGGTGCTGGTGGCCGCCAACCTTTACGTTGAGCGCTTCCATCCGCGCCGGTTGCCGATTTATTTCCTTCTGCTGATCGCTTCGCTGGCGGGCATCTACATTTTCCCCTGGGAAAGCCTGGGCTCGAGCGCGCGTGTTGTCGGCATGTTGCTGAGCGCGGCTTATTCGCTCCCCATTTTCCTCGCCGGAGTGATTTTCACCGAGGCGTTCCGCCGCTCCGAAGGTCGTTCCCCGGCTTTTGCCGCGAATATTTTCGGAGCGGTTGCCGGCGGACTCGCTCAGAGCCTGTCGTTCATACTGGGCATGAACGCGCTGCTGCCGATAGCCGCGGTCCTTTACCTCTCCGCGGGACTCTGTTCCGGCTTTGCCCCGGCCGGGGCGACGGCGCCGGCCGCCGGGACGCTCACCGCCGATTGACCCGGGAGCGAATCGCGCGTTTCCGCGCTCTCTACCTGCTTGCCGCCGTAGGACTGAAATACGAACCGATGCAAGCGGGCGGGGGCGAACGCTCCGCCGCTTCGCCGTTGGGAGTTGTCCCACGATGAAGGCAGGTGACATCGCGCGTGCCGCTACCACCGGGGCCGCCGTCGATCCGGAATACTTCTCCGCTTCGCGGCGTTTCCGGCGGCCGGCGACGGGAGCGAGGATTGATTTGCATCGATCCGGTCGGTCGAAGGACGTAGGAAGGGCAAGGAAGATCCGCACCCTTAGCCCCGAAGGGGGCAGCACCCGGCGTCGGGGCGAAAAATACTTCGGCGCTACGATTCCGCGGCGGCGGAAGCGGTGAGGCGGGCGGCAATATGCCGGTAGCAGGCGGCCAGGCCGTCGCGGAGGCTGACGGCGGGCTGCCAGCCGTCGAGCAACTGCCTGGCCAATTCGCAACTCAGCACCTGCCCCCAGATCAGCGTCGGCTTGCTGGTGTCCCAGGCAATTTCGATTTCCTTCCCCGATACGGCGATCACTTCCCGGGCCAGATCGCCAATCGTGATGCGCTGCTCGCTGCCGAGGTTGAAGGGGCCGACGAGGGGTTTTTCCTCCAGCTTGCAAACCGCGCGCAACATCGCTTCGACGGTATCGGTGACGTAGTGGTAGGAGCGCGTTTCGCGGCCGGCGCCGAGCACGACGAACGGTCCCCGGTTGGGGTATTCGATGGCGCGCCGGCAGAAAACGGGAATCGCGGAACCGGTGGCCAAATCCACCGACTGATTGGGGCCGTAGGCGCCGATGATGCGGGCAATCGCCAGGCGGGTAGGGCAGCCGCGTTCGGCGTCGAACAGGCAGAGCCTTTCGCCAACCAGCTTGGCCCAGCCGTAAGAAAGCTGGGGATTGGCGGGGAGGGCCTGGGGTTCGCTGATGGGCGGGGAATCGGGAGTGGATTGCAGCTCGGCGGGATAGACGTGAGCGCTCGAAGCGTAGAAATAGTAGGGCACGCGGCGGTCGAGGGCGGCAGTCCACATGTTTTGGTCGATGCGGGTGTTGGCGCGGAACACCTCGCCGGCCCGCTCGATGTAATAGAGAATTCCGCCCACCTTCGAGGCGAGGTGGAAGACCACCTCGACATCGGCGCAAGCCCGCAAGCAGGCTTCGTCGTCCCGCAGATCGGCCTGAACGAACTCGACATCGGAAACGAAGGGATCGAGATATTCCAGGCGGCCGCGCTCGAGATTATCGACGACGCGGAGCCGGGCGCCCTCGCGAGCCAGCCGGGCGACGAGATTCGAGCCAATGAAACCGGCGCCGCCGGTAACGAGGACTTTTCGGCCTTTCCACCACTGTGTGCTGGGCATCGTCTTCCGCTTTCAGCCGGGCGCGCGCCATGAGCATGTTATTCGATGACGACGGTCGGCAGCCAACTGGCGACCCGGCGGGTGCCGCACCCTGCGCATTCGCGGGTTTTGCGTCCGTTCCTTTTGCGTCCCGAATGGGTCTGCGGGACCGGATGCCTCTACGGGATCAGGGTGCGGGTTTTGACTTGCCGGGCCCGGGGGGAACCTCCGTGCGCCAGCCGCAGGCTGGCGCCAATCTCCGGGCGAGTTGAGTCCCGCGTGGTTCCTGCCTGGGGACGAACACCGCTGCTTGCCGGTCCACGCAGGGGCCAGCCAACCGGTAGTCGGTCTGGACCTGGCGGAAAATGGTGGGGCTGAAGTTAGCGAGATTGCGGTAAGGTTGCCAGTAAACGACTCGGCCTCCCGGGCCAGGCTCGGTTCTCAGGACGATGTAGTCGAAGTGTTGTGCGGCGATCTGCCGGAGAACCGGGGCGGGGGACCATGCGCCGGTGACTTCCATGATCGACATCAGGTGGGTATCGATCAGTTCCGGGTCTTTTGCCTGGGCGGCGACGTAAGGGAGGTCGGAGAGCACGGGGCGCCCCGAGGTGAGCGCCGTAAGTTCGCTCCAGTGGGGAAGGGGAAGTGTTAGTGCCCCAGCCAAACCCATGGCGCAGATGGCCGGCGGGGCCACGAGAGCGAGCGCCACGCCAAGACGTTGCTCGATGGGTGACACTCGCAGGTGCTCGAGTATACGCTCAAGTCCGAGGGGGGCGAGGAAGGAGCAGATCGTCAATGTTTCCACCAGGTAATAGCGGGCGGCGCCAACCTGGGCCATGGTGAGCAAGTCGATGGCGGCCGCGAGCGCGAGATAGAGGGCGGCCAGCCGTCCGACGGCGGGGAAGCGACGCCTGAGCGCCGCCAGCCCTGCCAATCCGGCCACGACCTGTAGAAGGACGGTGGGGCAAGCCAGCGCGAGCAAGCCGATGAGACGCGCTTCGCCGCGCGGGTCGTAGAGGGTTATATGATAGAGGAACAGACTGTATAGGACGGGCTCGCCGCGCCATTCCAGCCAGCCGATCGTTACGATCACCGGCGCGAGCGCCGCAGCCGTCAGTACTGCGGCGGATCGATATCTGCGATTCCAGGTCAGCCAAACAAACGCCGAGGCCGGCGCCGCCAGAAACGACTGCTTGAACAGAAGCGCCAGGCCTATCGAAAGGCCCGCCGCCACCATGCGTCCATCGCCGGGCTCCTCGGCGGTGGAGAGGAGATAAAAAGCGAGCAAAGCCAACAGAAGCGCGGCGATATCGGGGCGCTGCCCGGCGGCGTAGGGAAAGAAGGTGGGGTCGCCGAGGACGAAGAGCGGACCGGAGAAAGCCAGCAACCGGCCGACACCGCAGGAGCGGGCCCACCGGTAGGCGAGTACGGCAATCAGCAGGAACAACAGGAAGATAAAGGTCCTGCCATCACGGAGAAACGACTGAAACGTGGCCGGGCTGGCGAGGCGGCCCACCGCGCCGAGGGCGAGGTAAGCGAGGGGGCCGTAGGAACACGGGGTGTAGGGGGGCTGGTCGGCGCGCGTGTAGGCCGGTTGGCCTCGATAAACCCGGTATCCGAAATAGCCGATGCTGGTGTCGGAGTTTGTGGTTTCGCCGTCGTAGCCAAGCAGCCTTCCCGCGCTCGCCAGCGATATCCCGGCGGAGACAGCTAGTGCCAGTAGAAACGCAGACACAATCAGTAAGGCGGCCGCGGCGGCAAGGGGTCTCGATCCCGGTTTGGAATATCCGATCACTTCCCTCCCTCACGGGGGCGCTCTCCCAGCAGGCGCGGGTGGCGAAGTACAACACCGGTGCAAGGGGGCCTTCGCGGGGCGCTGGACTCCGATGCCCGCCAGTTTTGGCAGTTGGTACACGCCCGGCGTGGGAGCAGGCTATCCGCGGAGCAGAGAGGCGTCAAGCAGGCACGAGGCGGGAGTGTGCTGGCACAATCAGCAGAACCAGGCCACGCGTCGTCGTCGGTTCGTGCCCCGTTCCGAAGCGTCTCCTGCCAGGCGCGGAGGCACGCCGGTCACGAGACCATAATCGTTCACGTCCCTGGTGACCACGGCGCCGGCCCCGACCAGCGCGCCCTCGCCGATCGTGACCCCGGCGAGGATGGTCGCATTGCTCCCTATCGAGGCCCGCTGCTTCACCGTCGTTTCGACGACTTTCCAGTTCGCCTCGGTCTGCAGGGTGCCGTCGGGATTCACCGCCTGGGGATAGGGGTCGTTGATAAACATCACCCCGTGGCCGATGAACACCCCGTCGGCCACCAAAACCCCGGTGCAGAGGAACGAGTGGCTCGAGATCTTGCAGTGCCGGCCGACGCGCACCCCCTTCTGGATCTCGACGAACGCTCCGACCTTCGTGCCGTCGCCGATCGCGCAGCCGTACAGATTGACGAATTGCGGCTGGGGGATGACAACACCCTCGCCCAAGATGACGTCGGAAGCAATCATCGTTCCGTTCCCGCCTCTGCCTTCGCTGGCAGCGTACCAGTTTTGTGCGATTCCGCTGAGAAGCTTGTTGACTCGGTTCGTCCAGAGAATCAACGGTGCGCGGGGGAGCGGCGCGCGCCCCCACGGCAGGCAGGCCCGGTGCGGCGGTAGGGGCGCCCCGCCTTTGCCCCGCCGCCGATCGGCAGGCTGTCGCCACGGCGGCCCGTGGGCGGGGTCGAACGGCGGCGCGCTCAGCGCAAGTCACCCGGGATAGGCGGCACCCGGCGGGGCGAAAAATGTTTCGCCCCTATGACTCCCCGGCGGCCGAGGCGCTCCGGCGGGCGGCGGTTGTGAGGCGGGTCAAGACGGGATCGCGGCGTCGTTACGCGCCTCGGCGCGATGAATCCGATACCAATCGACGGTGAGGCGCAGGCCCTCGACGAGCGAAGTGCGGGCGCGGAAGCCCAGTTCGCGTTCGGCTTTCGAAACGTCGAACAGGCGGCGGAGCTGGCCGTCGGGCTGGCTGGCGTTCCAGGCGATGCGGCCGCGAAAGCCGGTGATTTCGACCAGGGCGTCCACCACCTGGCGGATGCTGGTTTCCGCGCCGGAGGAGAGATTCACCAGGGCCGAGGAGTCGTAAACTTCGCCGGCGCGCAGGATGCCTTCGGCGACGTCGCCGGCGTAGACGAAATCGCGCGTCGGCCGGCCCGTGCCCCACACCTCGACTGTCTGCCGCGCGGGGTCGTCCGCGGCTTCGACGAATTTTCGGACCAGCGCGGGAATCACGTGAGCGTTGCGGAGATCGAAATTGTCGTAAGGGCCGTAGATATTGCCGGGGATGGTGACGATGGCGGGGAAACGGTGCTGGCGCCAGTAGGCGAGCGACTGAACATGGAGCATGCGCTTGGCTAGGGAATAAGGAGCGCTTTCCTGCTGGGGGAAGCCGTCCCAGAAATTCTCCTCGCGCAGGGGAATGGGCGCGTGTTCGGGATAGCCGCAACCGGCGCCGGCGCAGACGAATTTCCGCACGCCGGTTTTCCAGGCGTAATGGAGTGTGAGCGCGCCCATCATCAGGTTTTGGTAGAAGAAATCGGCGGGGCGCTCCTTGTTGGCGCCGATGCCGCCAACCAGCCCCGCCAGGTGGACGACGATATCGGCGGGATGGTCGCGGAAGAGCCGGGCGACGTGGTTTTCTTTGGCGAGGTCGTAATCGCGGCTGCGGAAAACAATGGGGTCGGGGCAGCCGGCCTGGCGGAGCTGATCGACGACGTGGCTGCCGAGAAAGCCGGCGCCGCCGGTGACCAGCACGCGCTTTCCCGCCCAGAATGACGTCACGGTAGCGCTCCTTGGCAGGAACGGGTACAACCCATGTCATAGATGCGTGCAACGATGCATCCGAGCCCGTTCCGAAGCTTCGGAAGCGAAGGTTGTGGAACAGCTGCTAACGAGGCTTCGCCCCAGCTTGGCGATTTTGTCCTCCCGAACATTGAAAACCCGCACCCTGAAAACCGCAGGGTGCGGCACCCGGCGCCCTCGGGCGAGCGGGGGATCGGTACTGCTTGACTCATTTGCATCCACTCTTCCGGCTCAAGACGTCCGGCGTCACTTGGGTTGGCTCCAGTGCTCGGCGAGCCGTTCCGCCTGGCGGTAGGATTCTGGCGTGCCGATATCGAGGAAGCGCTGAACGCCGGGATAGGCGTAAAGGAGGCCTTGGGCGGCGAGCGAGGGGAAAACATCGCGCTCGAGGGAGATTTTCGCGCCGGCGGGCAGCGACTCGAGAATTTGCCGCGCCAGCAGATAGACGCCGGCGTTGATCCACCCTGCGCCCTGGGCGGCTTTCTCGTTGAAGCGGACAACGCGCCCGTCTGCGGCGAGGCTGACGGCGCCGAAGCGCGCGGCGTCGTCGCGATGGACGACGGCGATGGTGGCGTGGGCGCGTTTGCGGCGGTGGGAGTCGAGCATGGCGGCGAAATCCAATTCGCAGAAGGAATCGCCGTTGAGAACCAGCAGGGGATCACCCCGCAGGCGATCGAGCGCCAGGCGGAGCGCGCCGCCGGTATCGAGCGGGCGCGGCTCGGGGGAATAAGCGAGGGAAAGGGAGCGGTAGCGAGGGCCGAAAGCCTGCTCGACCTGGGGCGCCAAATAACCGGTGCAGAGCACGACGTTTTCCACTCCCGCTTCGGCCAACCGGTCGAGCAGCCACGCGAGGAACGGGCGGCCGCCAACCGGGGCGAGCGCCTTCGGAATGCCAGTAACGATCGGGCGGAGGCGTTCACCCTGGCCTCCGGCGAGCACCGCGGCTTCTATTTGGAGGAGCTGCGCCAAACCTGGAGCCCCATGCCTTCGAAGGAGAAGTTGGTGAAGTGGCCGCCGAGTTCCTCGAGGGAGTGAATGACCTCGCGTTGCGAGCCGGTTTCGCAATAGAGCAGCAGGTAGCCGCCGCCGCCGGCGCCGCAAAGCTTGCCGCCCACGGCGCCACGCTCGAGGGCGGCGGCGTAGAGCTGGTCGGCAGAGGTACCCTCGGCGACGTGGGGATTCATCTGTTTCTTGCTGAGGTAAGCTTCGTGGAGCAGCTCGCCGAAGCGCTGGAGCCGGCCCATCAAGAGCGCCTCCTTCATCTCGTGAGCCATTTCCTGGAGCCGGCGCATTCCTTCGATGGTTTCGGGCCGGCCTTCCCGGAAGTAACGCAGTTGCTGCTCGACGAGGCCGAGCCGGGGCCGGACCTTCCCGGTGTAGCAGAGCAGGAGGTGGGCTTCGAGGTCGTTCAGCACGGCGCGGTCGATGCGCAGCGGGGTGACGACCACGCGGTCCTTGTGGAACTCGATCATGTTGAACCCGCCGAACGTGGTGGCGTACTGATCCTGCTTGCCGCCGGCGATTTGCAGGTCGACCCGCTCGACGACGTAATTCAGTTCGGCCAGGTCGTAGGCGGCGATGGGGCGGCCGTTGGCGGCCGCCACCGCTCCGAGCACCGCCGCGGTCAGCGCCGATGAGCCGCCCAATCCGCTACCCGCCGGGGCCTCGAGCCGGATGTCCATATCGATTCCGTGGGGGACGCCGACGCGGTGGATGGCGGCTTTGGCCAGATCGAGCAAGCCGTCGTAAACGGGGGCGCGATCGAGGCTGAAGCTTACCAGGCGGCCGAGATCGAGCGAGCGGATGCGGACTTCGCCGTCGGCGCGGGGGAATACGGTGACGTAGGCGTAGAGGTTGATGGTGCTCGAGAGCACGGCGCCGCCGTGCGTCTCGTAATAGAGCGGCAGGTCGGTTCCGCCGCCGGCGAAGCTGATGCGCAGGGGCGCCTTGGCGCGAATGATGGCGCCAGCGCAGCTCTGTTGCGTTTCGGCGAGCATTCGCACGGGGAAGGCAGTATGAGGCACGGCGCTTTTCCTTCGTTCAGGCGTTGCGAAAATCCCCCAGGCCCATCATCCGATAGGCCTTCAGGAGTTCCTGGATGCCGTCTTCAAGGGACCGGCGCGCCTGGAAACCCGCCTGGCGCAGCCGCTCGCTCGAGACGATGTAATTCCGCTTGTCGGGATCGCTGCCAATTTCCGAGTACTGGACGTGAAAGCGGGGCACGAACCGCTGGACCAGCTCCGCCAACTCCTGCTTGGAGAGGTTGGCGGAGTCCAAACCCAGATTGAAGGCGCGGCCGGCCATATCCCGGCAGCGCTCGATGGCAAAGGCGAAGCAATCGGCGACGTCGTTGATGTGAACGTAGTTGCGCTTGAAGTCCTTCTCGAAAATCACCACGTATCCCTGGGTGACGGCGAGATGGACGAAATGGTTGACGAGCAAATCGAGCCGCATGCGCGAGGACGGGCCGAAGACGGTGGCCAGCCGGAGGGTGATGGCGTTGGGGCTGCCGAGTAGTTCCATTTCCGCTTCCACCTTGAGCCGGCCGTACAGCGAAATCGGCTCGAGCGGGGTATCCTCGGTGCAATAAAGCTCCCCCGACTTCGTGCCGTAGCCGCTATTCGTCGTGGGGTAGATTACCAGTTGCTGCGGGCTGCGGAGCTTATTGAGCAGACGGATTGCCTCAAGGTTGACTTCGCGCGCCAGCCAGGGGTCGCGGTCGCAAGCCGGTGCGCCCACCAGGGCGGCGAGGGGAACGAGAACGTCGGCATGGGCGACGAGGCGGCGCATCAGCTCGGGCTCGCGGGCGTCGCCGCGAACGAAATCGAAGCAGGGGTTGGCGGCGAGATGGAACGGTCCGTTCTGCGCGTAGAGCAGATTGTCGAGCGCGACGACACGGTGGCCGGCAGCGAGCAGCCGTTCGCAAAGCACCCCGCCGATGTAGCCGGCGCCGCCGGTGACCAGAACTCTCAAGCGCTACCCTCCCGGACATTCGACGCTGCCAGAGCCATGGGCTCCAAATTGCGCGGGGCAGTAAAGACGAAGTTTGCCCGGCATTGCTTTCCGGGTCATTGTCGCTCAGAGAACCGGCAGTTGACTATGGGAAGTTACCCGGCGCGTGGGGCAGTTAGGGCGGGACGGGGATGACCCGCCTTCGCCCCGCCGCGGCGGGCTTCGGCGGGCAGGGCGGAGTGCCTCACAGAGAAGGCGAGGAAAATCCGCACCCTTAACGTCGAAGGGTGCGGCACCCCGTGACGCGGGGATGCACCTCACGCCGGCGGGCAGGACGGAGATTCCTCCTCGCGATTGCTCGGCCGGCCGCGCGCGATGGGCATATGATTGGGTGACAGCGCTCAGTCGGCGAGCGACGACGGGAGCCAGGATTGATTCGCATCGATCCGGTTGGTCGAAGGACGTAAGAAGAGCAAGGAAACTTCCGCACCCTTAACCCCGAAGGGTGCGGCACCCCGTGAGGTGGGGGAAGCACCCGATGTCGGCGGGCAGGACGGAGATTCCTTCTCGCGATTGCTCCGCCGGCCGCGCGCCATGAGCAGGTTATTCGATGACGACACTCGGCGGCCAACGAGCGACGCTGCGGGTGCCGCACCCTGCGGGTTTCAGGGTGCGGGTTTTGAATCGCCGCCCCGCCTGAGAACGGCCTTGCGCCATCCGCTCCAACGATGGTACGGACGGGGCGATCTCCACTTCGTCACTTTCAGTTGTTACCGCCGTCGCGCCTACCTGGGGACGACCCGGGCAAGAAATACATTCGTTCGGATCCTCGACGAGGTCCGCTCGCGCCATAAATTCCTTCTCGTCGGGTACGTCGTGATGCCCGAGCACGTGCACCTACTGATGAGCGAGCGGGCGGGCGCCAGCCCCTCGAAGGTCTTGCAGGTGTTGAAGCAAAAGGTGTCCAGCGAGCTGCGCCGGCGGAAGAAAAGCAGGGAAACATCCGCACCCTTAACCCCGAAGGGTGCGGCACCCGGACGGGCGGCGGGCGCGCCCGCTTTCTGGCAGCGGCGTTTCTATGATTTCAACGTATGGAGCGAGAAGAAGCTGAAGGAGAAGCTGGATTACATGCACCTGAATCCGGTCGAACGGAAATTGGCCGGTCATCCGAAGGATTGGCCGTGGAGCAGTTGGAGTTTCTACGAAAAGGGAGAAGAGGGACTGATTCGCATCGATCCGGTTGGTCGATGGACGTAGGAAGGGCAAGGAAAATCCGCACCCTTAACGTCGAAGGGTGCGGCACCCGGCCCGCCTTCGCCCCGCCGCGGCGGGCTTCGGCGGGCAGGGCGGCGTGCGTCACAGAGAAGGCGAGGAAAATCCGCACCCTTAACGTCGAAGGGCGCGGCACCTGAGCCAGCAGGGATGTAAGCACGGAAGGGGCAGAAAGGCGGGGATGGGGTTTTCGGCTTGTGCTACGGTAAAACCGCTCGCGGGCAAGGCGATGAGAGGGGAACATCCACCAACAGCGGCGACGGGAACAGCCTGGCAGTGGTTTTTACTTGCGGCGATTCTGGCGCTCTACGCCGCCACGATTGCGCGGCTGGGGCCGGCGGCGAATTTCGGAGCGATTCAGGACGACGCGATTTATTTCGCTTCGGCAAAGGCGCTGGCGGCGGGACAGGGCTACCTGCTGCCCAGTTTCCCGGGCGGGCTGGCGACGCTGAAGTATCCGGAACTCTATCCGCGGCTGCTTTCGTGGATCTGGCGGGTGGATCCGCATTTTCCCGACAACGTGATTCCGGCAATCGGCCTCGCGGCGGCTTTCGGCTGCTGGTTTCTGGCGATGTGTTTTCTGACGGCGAAGAAGACGATGGGGCTGGAGAGCGGCTGGAGCCTGGCGGTGGCGGCGTTTTGCGGATTCAATTTCTTCGCTTTGCTGGCTGGCGGAAGCGTTTTGAGCGACATGCCGTTCGCCGCGATGCTGCTGGCGGCGGCACTGGCGGCCGACCGGGCGCTCGAGCCGGGAGCGCATTGGGGCTGGGCAGTGGCGGCGGGAGCGCTGGCGGGGACGTCGGTGGGGCTGAGAGCGGTGGGCGCGGCGGCGGTGGCGGGCATCGCGCTGGTGGCGCTGATTCGCCGGGCCTACAGCCGCGCCGTCCTGATGGGCGCGGCGGGAGGAGCGCTGGCGCTGCCGTGGCTGCTGCCGGCGGTGTTGCGAGCGCTGGCGACGCGCACCGGCCCGGCGGGGACGGTTCCCCAGGGCTGGGCGCAGACGCTGGCGTTTTATACGAGCTACGTGGGGCAGTGGCGGCAGTTCGTGCCCGATTGGGCCACCCAGCGGTCGGTATTGCTGAAGAATTCGGTGGGCGTGCTGGAGGACCCCGGGATTTACTTGCTGTCACCGCTGGGGAACCGCAACGCGCTTGTGAGCGTGGCCGGAGGGAGCGTGGCATCGCTGGCGGCGTGGGCGGGGATGGCAGCGCGCTGGCGCCGCGGCGGCTGGAAGGCCATCCACGGGATGTTTCTGTTTTATCTGCTGACAATCTTGCCGTGGCCGTTCCCTCCGCACCGGTTCTTCCTGCCGTTCGCGCCGCTGGCGCTGGGAGGGCTGGCGGCGATGACGCGAGACGTTGCGGCGCAGGTGGGGCGTGAATTCCGCGGCGCCGCTCCCCCGGCCAAGCGCGTCGCCCTTCGGCAGGCTCAGGGCCGTGAGCGAAGTCGAACGGCGGCGGCGGCGCTGGGCCTGCTGATTTTCGGAGTGGGCGCGATGGCGGCGGTGAATTGCGGCTACGCGGCGCCGCGGCAGTTAGCGGCGGTTATGGCGGCGCGGCGTGCGGCGCTGGCGGAACAACGGCAAGCCTACGCCTGGATCCGGAACCAGACGCCGGCGCGGGCGCGATTCATCGCCTACGACGACGTGCTCCTCTATCTCTACACCGGGCGGCAGGCGGTGCGGCCGATTGCGGTTTCGAGCGCCAGTGCCTATCGGGACGATGCGGCAATGGCCCGGCGCGAGGCCGAACGCCTGGGCGACGTGGCGCGGCAGGTGGATGCAGAGTATTGGACGGTATCGGACGTGGACTTCGGCGTGGAGCTCGACCCGGGGCGGACCATCTTCCGAGGCAGGGAGAAACAGATGGTGGCGCACCTGCGGGAAGTGTTTCGCAGCGATCGCGGCGGCGTGCGGATTTACGAGTTGAAGTGAGAGATCATTCGGTGGCGGGATCTACGGGCGGTGATCGTGGCGTACCCTTCCTCAGCATTGGCGGGGTCCTTCGCTCCCGCTCTGCGGGACGGGCTCAGGATGACAAGGCCGCCTTGCAGGCACGGTGGTTTGCGGCAGGACGGGCTGTGCCGCGCCGTGGGCGCTGCATCATTCCTGGGCACAGGCGACAGAGAAAGCCGGATTCGGGGCTTGTGGCCCGTACTACTATCGCCATGTGCGTTTGCGCCAGGCGACGAATTGGCAAAGGCTACCGAAGGGGTGGCGCCGCGGATTGAGAGATAATTTTGGGACGCAACCATGAAAGAGGCCGCAACCACGGGAATCGATCGAGCCGCCCCGGCAGCGGGCGCCGACGTCCGGCGAGCTACGGAGGATTCCGTGGCGAGGGCCCCGAAGCTTCGGGGCGAGCCAGCGAGCAGCGGCTCGGGCGACGCTCCTCGCCACATGAGGCATGATTGGGCGGTGCTGGCGGTGGTCTGGGTGGCATGCGCGGTGTACGCCGGCGCCGGGCTGAACCGGGACTGGGTGTCGCATGACGCCGGGGCGTTGGCGCAGAGCGCGGAGCGAGTGCTGCTGGGGCAGGTGCCACATCGCGACTTTGGCGAGCTGTACACCGGCGGGCTGACCTATCTGAACGCGCTGGCGTTCAGGATTTTCGGCGAGAACTTCTTCAGTCTTCGCATACCCCTGTTTCTGTTTTTCCTGGGATGGGTGCCGGCGGTGTACCGGGTGGCGCGGCGCTTCGCGGCGCCGATGGCGGCGGGGATGGTGACGCTGCTGGCGGCTGCCTGGAGCGTGCCGAATTATCCGGAAGCAATGCCGTCCTGGTACAACCTGTTTTTCGCCACCTGGGGCATGCTCGCGCTCGTGCGCTACACCGAGACGGAGCGGCGGCGGTGGCTGTGGATTGCGGGCTTGTGCGGCGGGCTTTCGTTTCTGGTGAAAATCACGGGATTGTACTTCATTGCGGCGGGGCTGCTCTTCCTGACTTATCGCGAGCAGCGACTGGCGGCGGAGGATTCCGCTTCGGGACGGAAGGGCGGCTGGATGTATCGCGCGTTTGTTTCTGCGTGCCTGCTGGGGTTCGTCGCGGCGGTGCTGAAGATGGTTCACGGGCGGCCGGGCGGCTACGGCCTGTTCTATTTCGTGCTGCCTAGCGCGTGCGTCGCGGCGGCGCTCGCCTGGGGCGAGTGGCGCGCGGCAGGCGGCTGGAGCGGGCCGCGGTTCCGGCGGTTGCTGGGGGCGGGACTGCCCTTCGCGGGCGGAGCGCTGGCGCCGGTGGTGATTTTTCTCGCCGGGTACGCCCGAGCGGGAGGGCTGCGGGCGTGGTTCGAGGGAACGTTCGTTCTGCCGACTACGCGATATCACTGGGCGGCGCTGAGCGCGCCGTCACCGCTGACGATGACCGGCTTGGCGCCGATGGCGGCAGCGGTGCTGCTGGCTTATTTCGGCCGGGGGATACTGGGGCGATGGACGGGCGCGGTGGTGATTGCCGGGCTGGCTGGTCTGCTCGAGGCGGCGCACCGGTCGCTCGGAGCTTACGTAGTGGTTGGGCTGTCGCTGCCGGCGCTGGCGCCGCTGCCGGCGCTGGGTTTGGCGGCGTTCTGCCTGGCGGGAGGAGGCTTGGACCGGGAGGCGAAGCGGCAGCAGGTGTTTTTGGCGGTGACGGTGGCGGCGGTATGCTCCCTGATCGAGTTTCCTTACGCGGCGCCCATCTATTTTTGTTACGCGGCGCCACTGGTGATTCTGGCTTGCGTGGCGCTGGTTTCGACAACGAAACAGCCGGACCGATCGAGCCTGGGCGCGGTAGTGATTTTCTATCTCGCTTTCGCGGTTTGGCTGCGCACGCCGGGGTATTTCACCGTGCTGCGGTCGGCGCCGGGCGAGGCGGTTTCCTTTCGCAAGCTGGATTTGCCCCGGGCGGGAGGGTTGGTGGTGAAGGCGGAGCAGGCGGAGGAATACGATGGGCTGGTGCGCTTGATACAGACGCACGCGCGCGGCGAGTACATCTACGCCGGGCCGGACAGTCCCGAAGTGTATTTCCTTTCCGGATACCGGAACCCTACGGGGACCCTATTCGATTTTCTCGATCCGGACTTCGCCGACAGCGCAAGGCGGACGCAGCGGCTGCTGGCGGCGGTGGCGAGCCACGACGTGAACGTGGTGGCGCTGAAAGGCGATGCGAAACCGTCCGGGCCGGTGCCGGCGGAATTCGAGGCGGGGCTGAAGGCGCGGTATCCGCATGCGAGCAGAGCGGGCGAATTCGAAGTGAGGTGGAAGTGAACAGCCTGGTGGAGCGCGTGCTGGAGCAGCCGATGATTTACCGGCTGTGGCAGGCGACGCACGGGGAGCGGAAATTCGCGCCGGTACTCGCGCACAACGACCTCGGGCGGGTTCGCCGGGTGCTCGACGTGGGCTGCGGACCGGGAATGAGCACGCGCTTTTTCGCCAGGAGTGATTACCTGGGCATCGACATCAACCCGAGCTACATCGCCGAGGCGCGGCGGCGCTGGGGGCGCCCGTTCGTGGTTGCCGACGCCACCACCTACGCCGCGCCGGCGGGCGAGCGGTACGATTTCATTTTGGTGAACAGTTTCCTTCACCATATCGACCGGCCCGAGGCGCGGCGGGTGCTGGGGCATCTGGCGGGCCTGCTGACCGAGGACGGGCACCTGCACAGCATCGAGCCGGTAATGCCGGACAAGCCGGGGCTGCAGCGCCTGCTGGCGCGATGCGACCGCGGGAAATATTGGCGGCCGATGGGCAAGTGGCGCGAGCTGTTCGGAGAATTCCTGGACCCGGTGGTATTCGAATTGTTTCCGGTGACAGTGCTGTGGATCACCTGCTGGCAACTGGTGTATTTCAAGGGAAGGGCGAAGCGATGAATGCCGCGCCCCGGATTGCGGTGGTTGTGCCGGTGCACAACGAGGAAGCGAACCTCCCGGAACTGCTGCGGCGGCTGCGGGCGGCGCTCGACGCCTTGGAGGGCGGGCCGCACCAGATGGTGCTGGTGGACGACGGCAGCAGCGACAGCACCTGGGCGATCCTGGAGCGGGAAGCGAGCCGGGACCCGCGGGTAACGGCGCTGGGGCTGTCGCGGAATTTCGGGCACCAGGCGGCGCTGACGGCGGGGCTGGACTACGCGAGCGGGGACGCGGTGGTGGTGATGGACGGGGACCTGCAGGACCCGCCGGAAGCGATAACGGGATTCGTGGCGCGGTTCCGCGAGGGGTACGACGTGGTGTACGCGCAGCGGGTGCGGCGGAAGGAGCGGTGGTGGCTGCGGCTGTGCTATTTCGCGTTTTACCGGATGATGGCGCAGCTCTCGGACATCCATCTGCCGGTGGACGCGGGGGATTTCGGGCTGATGTCGCGACGGGTGGCGGACCTGCTGCGGCAGATGCGGGAGCATCACCGGTACTTGCGGGGGCTGCGAAGCTGGGCGGGGTTCCGGCAAACCGGAATCGCGGTCGAGCGTGGGGAGCGGTATTCGGGGCGGAGCCAGTACGGGATGCTCGGGCTGCTGCGGCTGGCGACCGACGCGATATTCGCGTTTTCCATCGTACCGATCCGGGCGGCGGCGTTGCTGGGGGCGGCGGGGGTGGGGCTTTCGATTTTGTACACCATCTACGCCATCGGGGCGAGGCTGTTCCTGCATCGCTCGCCGCAAGGCTTCACCGCATTGGTTTTGCTGATTACTTTCCTCTCGGGCACGCTGCTGCTGTTTCTCGGGGTCATCGGCGAGTACGTCGGGCGGATTTATGAAGAGGCGAAGGGCAGACCGCTTTACGTTGTGAGCAGGAAGGCGGGACGCGGGGGCCCGGAAGCGTGCCCGGACTCGATTGCGGTTTCCGATTCGAGATCGCGAGGGCCGGCAGCAGTCGATCCCCGGGAGTGACCGAGGGCCGCGGTGGAACGCGAATACAGCGACGCCTACGCCAAGCTGCATCGGCGGCACTGGTGGTTCCAAGCGCGGGAAGAGGTGGTGCTGGATGCGCTCAGGCGCCACCGGCCGGCGGGAGGGTGGGCCGGCATCCTCGACGTCGGATGCGGCGACGGCCTGCTTTTCGATCGGCTGGAGGAGTTCGGGCGGGTGGAAGGCGTGGAGCCCGATGCTGCCGTCATCGGCGCGCGGCATCGCGACCGGATCTACGCGACTCCGTTCGACGAGCGGTTTCAGACGGGCAAGCAATATTCTTTGATCCTGATGCTCGACGTGCTCGAGCATTTGCCTGACGCGCATGGGGCGCTCGCGCTGGCGATCAAGCTGCTGGTTCCCGCGGGCCATCTATTGGTCACGGTTCCAGCGTTTCCGGTGTTGTGGACCACCCACGATGATTTGAACCATCACGCGCGCCGGTATACCAAGGCGAGTTTTCGCGCCGCGATGAATGGGGCGCCGCTGCGGATTCTCGAGGAGCGGTATCTTTTTCAGAGTCTGTTCCCGGCGAAGCTGGCGGTGCGGGCGGCCGAGCGATTGTTCCGGCTCCCTGCGCGGGTTCCTTCGATACCGCCTTCGTGGCTCAACGGCGCGATGCGGGGCTACTTGCGGTTCGAGGAGAGAGTGCTTCGCCAGGCGCGCGTTCCCTTCGGAAGCTCGCTGCTGGTGATGGGGCAGAAGGCCGAGTGAGGTGGGGTTGGGGCGGCGGCCGACGCGCCGGCGCACAGGCTGAGGGCTTTTTATTCTTGTGTTGCAGCCCGCAGCGAGCAGTGCCGGGCTGAAGCCCGGCGCTACACGCAACCATCGGCTCATGACGGCCGGCCAAATTGCTCTGGGCTGCGTGCCATCCGTTCCATTGACATAAGCCGCCGGCCGCCCTGTGCCACTGCCTCCCGGGTGTTCGGAGCTGAGCCGGTATCCGGGGCAGAGAGGGATTGACCCTGCACGGAGCGGGGCTATAAAGTGACTCGGGCAAGTTTTACGAGCAGTTGTGGCGGGCAAACGGAGGAGTCGAGCACGCGATGGCGTCCTCGGAGCGAAGCGCGAAGGTTCCGGCGGGAATGACGCCTTCCCCGGGAGCAAGCCCCGAAGAGGCGAGCCCGCCGAAGCGCGCGGCGGACAAGCCCTCCTACGTCCCGCAAGGCGGGACTACGGTGGGCAAGCCCAGGGTGGTGGTGGTGATGCCGGCTTACAACGCCGCGCGCACGCTCCGGAACACCTATCAAGATATCCCGCTCGGAAAAGTGGACCGGGTGATCCTGGTGGACGACGGGAGCACCGACGAGACCCTGGCCATCGCCCGGGAGCTCGACCTGGCCGTTTTCGTTCATTCCCGTAATTTCGGGTATGGGGCGAACCAGAAGACCTGCTACGCCGAAGCGCTCAAAGAGGGCGCGGACATCGTCGTCATGCTGCATCCCGACTATCAATACGATCCCACGCTGCTGCCGGAACTGGTGGCGCCGATCGAGCGGGGCGAAGCCGATATCGTGCTGGGATCGCGGTTCCTGAAAGGCAGCGCGCTCGAGCAGGGGATGCCCTGGTGGAAATACGCGAGCAACCGGGCGTTGACCTGGGTGGAGAACCGCGTGCTGGGGCTGCACCTCGCCGAATACCATACCGGATACCGGGCGTACAGCCGGCGGGCGCTCGAGGAAATACCGTTTCAGCTCGATTCGGACAAGTTCGTTTTCGACCAGGAAATCCTGGTGCAGGCGGCGCACTTCGGTTTTCGAGTGAAGGAAGTGCCGGTGCCGACGAAATATTTTCCCGAAGCGTCATCGGCGGGGCTGGGGGCGAGCACGATTTACGGCCTGAGCATCCTGGCGCTGCTTTGCCGCTACCTGGCGCACCGGTTCCTCGGGGTGAAGCAGAAGCAGTTCGAATCCCTCCGGGCGCGCTACCGCCGGCTGGAAGATTCGCGGCCGGATTGAATCCGCCTTCGTCCCGCAAGGCGAGACTACGGCGGACGTGTCCGCCTTCGTCCCGCAAGGCGAGACCACGGCGGGCAGGCCCTCCTACGTCCCGCAAGGGGGGACTACGGCAGGCAGGCCCTCCTACGTGCCGCAAGGCGGGACTACGGCGGGCAGGCCTTCCTACGTGCCGCAAGGCGAGGCTACGGCGGGCAGGCCCTCCTACGTGCCGCAAGGCGGGACTACGGCGGGCAGGCGAACGGGGTAGTTGGTAAACTTTCCGGAGAACAGCGATGAAAGGAATCGTGCTTGCAGGAGGGCTGGGCTCGAGGCTGAGCCCGCTCACCAGAGTGACCAACAAACACCTGCTGCCGGTTTACGACCGGCCGATGATCTTTTTCCCCATCGAGACGCTGGTGAACGCGGGGATCCGGGACATTCTGATCGTGACCGGCGGGCAGGACGCCGGCGATTTTCTGCGTTTGCTGTCGAACGGGAAGGACTTCGGGCTGCTGCATCTGAACTACGCCTATCAGGAGGGAGAAGGCGGGATCGCCGACGCCTTGCGCCTGGCGGAACATTTCGCCGGCGGCGAGCCGATGTGCGTGATCCTGGGCGACAACATCATCGAACGGAACATCCGCGAGGCGAAGCGGCGATTCGAGGACCAGGGGCGCGGGGCGCACATCCTGCTGAAGCAAGTGGACGAGCCGGAGCGATTCGGCTGCCCGGAGATCGCCGACGGCCGAATCGTAAGAATCGTGGAGAAGCCGCAGCCGGCGCCATCACCCTACGCGGTGACCGGCATCTATTTCTACGACGCCACCGTGTTCGACAAGATCCGCACGCTCGAGCCGAGCGGGCGCGGGGAACTGGAAATCACCGACATCAACAACCTGTATCTCGCCGAGGGAACGCTCGAGTTCAGCTACCTGGAAGGGTGGTGGAGCGACGCGGGCACGCTCGAATCGCTGCGGCGCGCGACGAACCTGGTGGCGGAAACCGGAGCGAACAGGCCCTCTTCCGTCCCGCAAGGCGGGACTACGGAGGGCAGGCCCGGGTCCGTCCCGCAAAGCGGGGCTACGGCGGGCAGGCCCGCAGGAAAGGCGGGACGATGATCCACGGCGTTCGCACCAAGACCCTGCGAGCGATTCCCGACGAGCGGGGCCGGCTGATGGAAATCCTGCGTGCGGACGACGAGATCTTCCTCAAGTTCGGCCAGGTGTACATGACGACAGCCTATCCGGGGGTGGTGAAGGCGTGGCATTACCACCAGCGGCAAATCGATCACTTCGCGGTGGTGCAGGGAACCATCAAGCTGGCGCTCTACGACCGGCGGGAGGACTCGCCGACACGAGGCGAGGTGAACGAATACTTTCTCGGGACGCACAACCCGCAACTGGTGCAGATACCGGCGCTGGTGCTGCATGGGTTCAAGTGCGTGGGAAGCGAAGAGGCAATCGTGGTGAATTGCACCACCGAGCCGTACAACCGGGCGAACCCGGACGAATTCCGAATCGATCCGGCGAGCGGCGAGGTGCCTTACGACTGGGCGCTCAAGATGAGGTAGGCGGCGATGAAGGTGCTGGTGACCGGGGGCGCCGGCTTCATCGGGTCAAACCTGATCGGCTACCTGCTGCGCGAGGCGCCCGAACTCGAACTGACCAACCTGGACAAGCTGACTTACGCCGGCAACCTGGAAAACCTGGCCGGCGTGGCTCGCCCCTCGACCCGCCGCGGCGGGCTGGGGACAAGCCGCGGCAGCGGGCGGCGCTACCGGTTTACGCGGGGAGACGTGGCCGACCGGCGGGCGGTGGAGCGGGTGTTCGCGCGGGGCGTGGACGCGGTGATTCACCTGGCGGCGGAGACGCACGTGGACCGCAGCCTGGAGGACGCGGCGCCGTTTCTGCGGACGAACGTTGTGGGAACGCACGAGCTGCTGGAGGCGGCGAAGCGGCACGGCACCGGGCGGTTCGTGCACATCAGCACCGACGAAGTGTACGGGAGCGCGGAAGCAGGGGCGAGTTTCGGGGAGAGCGCGCCGCTGCGGCCTTCGAGCCCGTACGCGGCAAGCAAGGCGGCGGCGGACCTGCTGGTGCAGAGCTACGCGCGAAGCCACGGGCTGGCGGCGGTGATCCTGCGGTGCACGAACAACTACGGGCCTTACCAATTTCCGGAAAAGCTGATTCCGCTGGCAATCGCCAACGCGCTCGAGGACCGGCCGGTGCCGGTGTACGGCGATGGGATGCAGGCCCGCGACTGGCTGTACGTCGAGGACCATTGCCGCGCGATCCTGCTGGCGCTGCGGCGCGGCCGGCCCGGCGAGACCTACAACATTTCGAGCGGGCATTCGCGGCCCAATCTCGAGGTGATTCGCGCGGTGCTGCGGCTGCTGGGGAAGCCGGAGACGCTCCTCCGGTTCGTGGAGGACCGCCCGGGCCACGACCGGCGGTACGCGCTCGACAGCAGCAAGTGCCGGGAGGAACTGGGCTGGGCGCCGCAGAAAGAATTCGAGGAAGGGTTGGCACGGACAGTCGCCTGGAACCGCGCGAACGCCGCCTGGCTGGAACACTGCCGCAGCGGGGCGTATCGAAGCTACTACCGCCGTCATTACACGAATCGCGCGAAGACGCTGGCGCGCTGGCGGCAGAACAGGGGATAGGGCATCGGGGATAAGGGACAGGGATGGGGGAGAGGGCGATGGGGAAGATCGAGCCGTGAGGTTTCTGATCCTCGGGGCGGGCGGGCAACTGGCGACCGCGCTCGAAGACACGCTCGCGGGTGAAAGCGTGCTGGCCCTGGCGCACGAGCAGGCGGACATCTGCGACGCCCTGTCGGTAGGGCGGCACGCGCGGGGATTCCGCCCGGAATTCGTGATCAACACCGCCGCCTACCACCGCGTGGATGAATGCGAAGGGGCGCCCGGCCCGTCCTTCGCCGTGAATGCGGCGGCGCTGGCGGGCCTGGCGGGGATCGCCAACGAGCTGGACGCGGCGCTGGTGCATTTCAGCACCGACTACGTATTCGACGGCGCACGGAGCCAGCCCTATCGCGAAACCGATCCTCCGAATCCGCTTTCGGTGTACGGCATTTCGAAACTGGCCGGCGAGCAAATCGTTTGCCGGTACGCGCGGCGCTACTTTCTGGTGCGGACCTGCGGGCTGTACGGACGCCGGCGTCAGGGGAGCAAGAGCATGAATTTCGTGGAGCGGATGCTGCGGCTGGCGGAGGCACGCCACCCGATTCGCGTGGTGAACGATCAGGTGCTGACGCCAACCAGCGCGAAAGACCTGGCCGAAGCGCTTGCCGGCCTGCTGGCAACCGGCAAGTGCGGCCTGTATCACATGACGAATGCGGGGCAGTGCTCGTGGCACGAATTCGCGCAGGAAATTTTCCGGCTGGCCGGATTGCCGGCCGATCTCGAGCCCGTCTCGCGCGCCGAGTACGGGGCGAAAGCGAAACGGCCGGCGTATTCGGTGCTGGCCCACCGGGCGCTCCGGGAAGCAGGCCGGCCCGATTTGCGGCCCTGGCAGGAAGCGCTGGCCGACTACCTGCGAGCGGAGCGGCAGGGGGGCTGAAGGGCACGAACGAGCAAATTCGAGGGGCGGTGACGCGCCGGCTGGTGCGCGACTCGCCGCCGGTCCTTCGTGATAGAGTGGCACACCGGCCGTGGCCAGCGAGAAACCTTCCCGTTCGTCTTCCGTTTCCCCATCCGGATGCGGGACCGCTGCGCCCGCCAGGCGCGGGCTCGAGCGGGCGCTGGGGCCATTCGACACGACGATGGTGGTGATGGGGGGGATTATCGGCGCGGGCATTTTCATCAATCCCTACGTTGTAGCGAGGCAAGTGCAGCGCCCGGCGGAGATTCTGGGGGCGTGGGTCATCGGCGGAATGGTGGCGATGGCGGGCTCGCTGGTGTACGCGGAGCTGGGCGCGCGAATGCCGGAAGCGGGCGGGCAGTACGCGTATCTGCGCGAGGCTTATCGCCCCGGAATCGCGTTCCTCTACGGCTGGGTGCTGCTGCTGGTGGTGCAGACGGGGGGGATGGCGGCGGTAGCGGTGACATTCGCCCGTTACGAGCGGGAACTGGCGCCGACGCGCCTGCCGGACGCGGCGGTGGCGGTGTTGGCGGTGGGTGCGCTCGCGGCGATCAACTGCCTGGGCGCCCGCGCGGGAAGCGCGGTGCAGAGTTCGCTGATGGTGGTGAAAATTGCGGCGATAGCGGCGCTGGTGGGTTGCGGCTGGCTGCTTGCGGGGCACGCCGCGCCGGCGCCGGCGGCGCCGGCGCGGATGCCGATGGCCGAGGCGGCGGCGATGGCGGCGGCGATGGCTCCGGTGATGTTTTCCTACGGCGGCTACCAAACGACGAATTTCATCGCCGGGGAAGTGAAGCAACCGGAGACGACGCTGCCGCGAGCGCTGGCGCTGGGAGTGGGCGGGGTGACGGCGCTGTACCTGGGAGTGAACTTGGTCGCGCTGCGGGCGCTGGGCAGCGCCGGGCTGGCGGCGACCACGACGCCGGCCTCGGCGGTGATGCGGCTGGCGCTCGGCAGCGGCGGAGCGCGATGGCTGGCGGCGGCGGTTGCGGTGTCGGCGCTGGGTTTCCTGAGCCAATCGATGCTCACCGCTCCACGCGTCTATTACGCGATGGCTCGCGACGGAATTTTCTTTCGCGCCGCCGGCGGGCTGAGCCGGCGGGGCGCGGCGCCGGTGGCGGCGATCCTCCTGCAAGGGGCTTGGACCGCAGCGATCGCAATGAGCGGGAGGTACGAACAAATCCTGAATTACGTGATTTCGATGGACCTGCTCTTCATGGGACTGACGGCCACCTGCCTGTTCCGGGCGCGGTTCCGCAGCGGACGCCAGGCGGCGCGGTACCGGATGCCAGGCCATCCTTGGGTGACGGTGATTTACATCGCCGCCTGCTGGCTGGTGGTGATTGGAACGGTGGCGCACGACCCGGTGCACACCGGAATCGGGTTTGGGATTCTGGCGGCGGGCGTGCCGGCCTATCTGCTGTGGCGGCGCGGGGCCGCCGGCGTTGCGGAGGAAAGATGAAAACGACTCGGAGCCGGATGGAATCTCCCTACCTGGCGTGGGCGAAACTGAGCTCGCGGGCGCCGGTGAATCTGGCGACCAGCGCCGTGGCTCCGTTCCCGACCAACGAGCTGCCGATACGGCTCGAGGACCTGGAGCTGAACGCGCCAGGGGGTTACGGGTGGCCGCCGCTCCTCGAGCGCATCGCGCGATTTACCGGCGCGGCCACCGACTGCATCGTTGCGGCGGGGGGCACGTCGATGGGAAACCACCTGGCGATGGCGGCAACTCTCGACCCCGGCGACGAAGCTCTGGTGGAGCAGCCGACGTACGAGCCGCTGCTGGCGACGGCGCGATACCTGGGCGCGGAAGTGCGGCGATTCGAGCGGCGCCGGGAAGACGAGTTCCGGCTGGACCCGCGCGAACTGGAACGGGCGATGACGCCCCGGACGCGCCTGGTGGCGCTCGCCAACCTGCACAATCCGACCAGCGCGCCGGCGGCGGAGGAGGACTTGCGGGCCTGCGGCGAAATCGCGCGCGAGGCGGGGGCGCGGGTGCTGGTGGACGAAGTGTATCTGGAGGCGATGTTCGAGCGGCGGCCGCGGGCGGCGTTTCATTTGGGGCCGGCATTCATCACCACCAGCAGCCTGACGAAGGCCTACGGGCTGGGCGGGCTGCGCTGCGGGTGGGTGCTGGCGGAGCCGGAAATGGCGCGGCGGATGTGGCGGCTGCGCGATTTGTTCGACGTGATAGCGGCGCACCCCGCCGAGCGGCTGGGGGCAATCGCTTTCGATCACCGGGAGCGAATCGCGGCTCGAGCGCGAGCGCTGCTTGCGGCGAACCGGCCGCTGATGGAGCGCTTCCTCGACGCTCATCCCGGCCTGGCGACCTGCCGCGGCGGGCGGCCGGAGTTCGGCACCGTTTATTGCCTGCGGGCGCCCGGCGGCGACGGCGACGGGTTCGCCGCGTTCCTGCGAGAGCGGCATCAAACGGCGGTGGTTCCCGGGCGATTCTTCGAGATGCCGGATTGTTTCCGGGTGGGGATTGGCGGCGGCGGGGAGAATCTGGCCGAGGGTCTGAAGCGGCTGGGAGCGGCGCTCGAGGAATTCCCGCGGCAGCAGTGACGGGCGGCAGCCTGGGAGGGTGAATCAGCCGCGGCGCACGACCAGGCACTCGGCGAGGATGTCGTGCAGCGCCTGCTTCTTCGCGGTGAATCCGGCCATCAGGTAGCCGATGAAGAAGATGAGGCTGGAGAGGATCTTGCCGAAATAGCGGGCGGTGGCGCGGCCAAAGGAAACCCGGTTGCCGACAAGATCGGTGACGTAGAGGCCAAGCACTCGCTTGCCGGGCGTGGCTTGCCAGGACGAACTCTCGAAGAGCGCGAAATAAAGCCAGATCGCCACCACAGAAAACAAGTTGCCCCACAGCAGAAAGACGAATCCCACGGGAAAGCCGAAGCCGGGCGACCAGGGCGGCATGCCGTGGAAGAAGAACGGCAGCAGCGGCACCAAGGCGAGCAGGAAAGCGGCGCCGAGGATGAAGCCGTCGACGATCCAGGCCACCACCCGGAGCCAGAAGCCGGCGTAGGCGGCAGGCGCCGCCGGCGAAGGCCACGCCGTTGCGCCGGTTCCGGGGGTCTGGGGCAGGACGACTGGCGCGCCGCAAGACGAGCAGAAAGCCGCGCCATCTCCCACGGACGCTCCACAACGGACGCAGTGCATGGCACCTCCCGGCACACCTTCAAGGCCGGCTGATGCCGGCGCCTGGAAGGCAGGTTACAGGGAACAGGTTACAGCGGAAGGTCAGGCTGGAACAGGGGCGGGCGACGAGGGAGGCTACTCGCGGGGGCGGCGGCGGGGAGCGGAAGGGTGACTTTCGCGGAGCAAGTCGACCAGGGAGCGGGCGGCCTGGGGGAGCCGGCTATCGTTGCGGTAAATCAGATAGAGGCGGCGGGCGAGGCGCAATTGGGGGACCTTAAGCTCGACCAGGGCGCCGTGCTCGACTTCGAGGCGAACGCACATGCGGGGCACGATAGCGACGCCCATTTCCATCTGGACGAATCGCTTGATGCTGTCGATGGTGGGCAGCTCGACGGTGCGCTGGAGCGGGGTGTGATGACGGGCGAACAGCTGGATGACGTCGCGGCGGTAGGGGGATTCGACGATGTGGGCGATGAAGGTTTCGCGGCCGAGTTCGGCGATATCGACCCGGCGGCGGCGAGCCAAGCGGTGGCGGGGATAGACGACCAAAACCAGCTCGTCGCGGAAGAACTCGACCGAGGCCAGGGCGGGCTCGGGCGGCACGAAGGAAATCACCCCGAGATCGAGCCGGTAATTGAGCACCTGGCGGGGCACGTCGCGGGAGAAGGTGCGATGGACGGCGATGCGGACGTCGGGGAAGCGGCGGCGGTAGCGGGCGAGAGCGGGGAGGACGGCGTGGATGGAGCTTTCGTTGGCGCCCAGCGAGAGCAGGCCGAGGCGCGAGTGGCGGAGGTCGTCGAGCGACTGGCGGAGCTGCTGGCGGAGATTGAGCATGCGCTCGGCGGAATCGACGAGCAGGCGGCCGGCACCGGTGAGCCTGAGTTCGCGGCTGCCACGGACGAGCAGGGGCTGGCCGACGGACTCTTCGAGTTTGCGGACGGCGATGCTGACGGCGGGCTGGGTGCGGTAGAGGGTCTGGGCGGCGCGGGAGAAGCTTCCGGTGCGGGCGACGGCGAGGAAGGTTTCCAGGGCGGCGAGGTCCACGACTGCTTATAAACCGGTCTTATGAATCATGCAAGAAGAATAAAATTGACTCCGGCGGGCGGCGGCGGTTGACTGGGAGGAGACAAGGGAGGCGGGCCAGTGGAAACCGTCCACATCTTCGACACCACCCTGCGCGACGGCGAGCAATCGCCCGGCTTTTCGATGAACACCGGAGAGAAGCTGCGGGTGGCCGCCCGGCTGGAGGAGTTGGGAGTGGACGTGATCGAAGCCGGATTCCCGATCGCTTCGCCGGGCGACGAGGAGGCGGTGCGGGCGGTGGCGCGGCAGACGCGCCGGGCGCGGGTGGCGGCGCTGGCGCGGGCGGCCCAGGGGGACATCGACGCGGCGCTGCGCTCGCTGGAGCCGGCGGCGCGGCCGCGGGTGCACGTGTTCCTGGCAACCAGCGACCTGCATCTGGGAGCGAAGCTGCGGATCAGCCGCGGCGAGGCGCTCGAACGCATTTTTGCGATGGTGCGGTACGCGCGGGAGCGGGCGGAGGAAGTGGAATTCTCCGCCGAAGACGCCAGCCGGACCGATCCCGAATTCCTGGGCGAAGCCATCACCGCCGCGGCCGAAGCGGGAGCGGCGGTGCTGAATTTGCCGGACACGGTGGGCTACAGCGTGCCGGAAGAATACGGCGAGATGTTCCGGCGGATCGGGGAGCGGCTGGCAGGCCCCCGAAGCTTCGGGCCGGTAACGCTGAGCGCGCACTGCCATAACGACCTGGGGCTGGCGGTGGCGAACAGCCTGGCGGCGATTGCCGCCGGAGCGCGGCAGGTGGAATGCACGATCAACGGAATCGGCGAGCGGGCCGGGAACGCCTCGCTCGAAGAGGTGGTAACGGCGCTGGCGGTGCGCGGAGAGCGGCTGGGTGCGCGCACCGGCGTGCGGCTGGAGGAAGTCTATCCGACCAGCCGGCTGCTCTCGGAAGTGACCGGCGTGGCGGTGCCGCCGAACAAGGCGGTGGTGGGAGCGAACGCGTTCGCGCACGAAGCGGGAATTCACCAGGACGGCATCCTGAAGAATCCGCTGACTTACGAGATCATCGCGCCCGAAGCGCTGGGGATACCGGCGCGGCGGCTGGTGATCGGGAAACATTCGGGACGCAAGGCGCTCGGAGCGCGGCTGGAAGAGCTGGGCTGCCCGCTGGCGGGGCCGGCGCTCGACGCCGCGTACCGGGAGGCGATAGAACTGGCCGACCGGTCGAAGACACTGAGCGATCGCGACCTGCTGGGCATCGCCATACGGGCGCGGCGCGGGATGGCGCCGGCAAGGGCCGATGGCGAGCGAGCGGCGGCCGGCCGGGCGAACGCGTGAGCCCGCCCGCGGCGGAAGCTGGCGGGAGAGATCGGTGAAGGAGAGGAGAGTGAAAACGATCCGCAAGACGATCGTGCTGCTGCCGGGCGACGGCATCGGGCCGGAAGTGACCGGCGCGGCAGCGGCGGTATTGGACGATTGCGCCCGCGAATTCGGGCACCGCTTCGAGATGACCGAGCAGGCCATTGGCGGGGCGGCAATCGATCAGTGCGGCGAGCCGCTGCCGGCGGCGACGCTGGAAGCGTGTCTTGGGGCCGACGCGGTGCTGCTGGGCGCGGTGGGCGGGCCGCGGTGGGATGGGCGGGGAGTGGGCCGGCGGCCGGAGAGCGGCCTGCTGGAATTGCGGCGGAGCCTGGAGGCGTACATCAACCTGCGTCCGGTGCGGCTGCGGCCGGCGCTCGCGGAGATTTCGCCGCTGCGCGCGGAACGCATCGCTCACGTCGATTTCGAAATCGTGCGCGAGCTGGCGGGGGGGATGTATTTCGGCCGGCGCGGGCGGCAGGGAAAGAACGGCGAGGAGAGCGCGTTCGACACCGAGAGCTACTCGGCGGCGGAGATCGAGCGGGTGGCGCGATTCGCATTCGGGCGGGCGATGGGGCGGCGGCGACGGCTGGCCTCGATCGACAAGGCGAACGTGCTGGAGAGTTCGGCGCTGTGGCGGCGGACGGTGGAGCGGGTGGCGGCGGACTATCCCCGGGTGGAGGTGCGGCACCTGTACGTGGACAACGCGGCGATGCAAATCGTGCTCGATCCCGGCCAATTCGACGTGATACTGACTTCGAACCTGTTCGGCGACATTCTGAGCGACGAAGGCGCGGCGCTGGCGGGCTCGATCGGGATGTTTCCCTCGGCCAGCCTGGGCGCGGGGCCCGGGCTCTACGAGCCGATTCACGGCTCGGCCCCGCAACTGGCGGGGAAGGACTGCGCCTGCCCGCTGGGGGCCATCCTATCGGCGGCGATGATGCTGCGGGAATCCTTCGGGCTGATGATGGAAGCCGAGTGGATCGAAGCGGGAGTGGATCGCGCGCTCGAACGCGGTTACCGGACGGCGGACATCGCCAGCCGCGGCAGCGAGGTGGTGGGGCTGGGGGCGATGACCGAAGCGGTGCGGCACGAATTGGCCCAGTCGCTGCAAGAGGTGGAAGGATACGGCTGGGGCGTGTAGCCAAGGAAACGAGCGGCCATCAGGCGCCGGTTGCGAGACGTTTGCAGCCGGCATTTTTTTTCAGGCCTCCCTAAAATCGTCGATTCCCCCGGCCCGGGCGAGAGCGGCGGGCGGGATGCTGCTCCGGCTTGTGCGAGGACAGCACTTCCCTTCCCCAAGGGAGGACGAAATTCGTTCGGGCGCCGGTGCGCGCCGATGCGAAGCGGAATGTTGCCAGTGCGCGGCGGGGCTGGGTAGCATGGCTCGGCGATTGTTTGCGGGAGGCGCTCATGGAACCAAGACTGCGCGGATGGCGGACCATCGTGCTGATGGCGGCGGCGCTGGTGGTTTTCGGCGGCGGGTACGCGGCGGGAGCGAACCGGTACGGGACGCCCAAAACGCTTCTGCACGTGGTGATCATCCAGTGGAAGCCGGGGACGACGGCGGCGCAAAAGCAGCAGGTGCTCGAAGGGGTGAGGCAGATGGCGGCGCGGATCCCGGGGGTGAGGAACGTGTGGCTGAAGCCGGCGCGGATGGGATCGCTGCAGTGGAACGCGGCGTTTGCGATTGAATTCGACAGCGCGGCGGCGGCCGACCGCTACGCGAACGCCCCGGCGCACCAGGCCTGGTCGCAGATGGAGGACGCAGTGCGGGCGGCGAGTTTGAACGTGCAGGTCACCAATTAGGGAGCGGGGCGGGCCGGGAGGTATTGCTTACGCTGCCTAACCATTGGCGGGATTCTTCGCTACGCTCAGAATGACAGATTTTTGTTGAGCGGGATTCTTCGCTGCGCTCAGAATGACAGATTTTTGTTGGGCGGGATTCTTTGTTCCCGCACCGCGGGGCGGCCCTGAAGGGCGCAGTTTCCTTTCATCTGTGGTAGGCTCGGCGCGGCCGGAGCTAGATCGAGATGAGCCGGAAGAGATGGGCGGGGGCGATCGCGGCGGCCTTCGCGGTGGTGGTGGCGACCAACTGGTTCGTTCACGGGATCCTGCTGCGGGGCCAGTACGAAGCGATGGCGCTCTCCTTCCGCCCGTTCGAGGTGATTCGCGCGCGCATGTGGATCGTGCTGGCGGGCCAGGCGGTGTTTTCGATCGTATTCGTCTTCCTCTACGTGCGTGGGCTGGAACCGCGAGGGTGGCTGGGGCAGGGGCTACGCTACGGCATCCTGATCTGGTTGCTGACGGTGATTCCGGCGACGCTGGCCGAATTCGTGACGATGTACATTCCCCACCGGCTGGCGCTCGAGTGGATGGCCGCCGGGCTGGTGCAACTGGCGATTGCCGGCGCGGTGGTGGCGGCGATTGCCGGCCAACCGCAGCGAGCGGTCTGAGCCGGCGCACGGGCCAGGCGGAGAGCACGGAACCGCGGCCGCCCGCGGCGCGTCCCACGAGCCGGCGGAACCTCGAAGGCCAGGAGTGCGAGCAGGGAAAGCGGCGCGCCGCGGGGCGGGCGATGGCGTGCGGGGGATTTTTTCGGAAGGTTTTGAGTTTTCGAGGAGGGGTACTCATGCGCGATATGCGGATGTTTCATCGGGGACTGCTGGCCGGCGGGTGCGCGGCGCTGGCGCTCGTGGTGGCGGGCGCGGGAGCGCCGCTGGCGGCGAGGACGCCGCGGGCGAAGGCGGCGGCGAAAGCCGCGCCAGCCGATCCCATCGACGAAAGCTACACCGCGGCGATTCGCAAGTACACCACCGAACCCTATCTTTCGACCGAACTGGTGAACTATTTGCCGGCGTCGGCAACGGTGCCCTCGCCGGACAAAGTGCTTGGCTACGTGATCGGCACGCCAGACAAGCTGACGCACGTGGCCGACATCTACCGGTATTACGACGCGCTGGCGAAGGCCAGCCCGCGGGTGCGGGTGTGGCGAACCGGCAAGTCGGAAGAAGGACGCGATTTCCTGCTGGTGGCGATCAGCGACGACGCCACCATGGCGCGCATCGACCATTACCGGCAAATCACCGCCCAACTGGCCGACCCGCGCAAGATCACGCCGGCGCAAGCCGACGCGCTCGTCAACGAGGGCAAGCCGATGTACTGGCTTTCGGGCTCGATCCACTCGCCGGAAACCGGCTCGCCGGAAATGCTGATGGAACTGGCCTACCGGCTGGCAGTGGACGACAGCCCGACGATCGAGCGGGTCCGGCGGAACATCATCGTGCTGATCCGGCCGGTGCTCGAGGTGGATGGCCGGGACCGCGAGGTGGACCTGTACAACTGGGAAAAAGCGAATCCGGGCAAGCCGGCGCCGTCGCTGATCTACTGGGGCCATTACGTGATGCACGACAACAACCGTGACGCCATCTACCAGGCGCTGGCGCTCAGCCGGAACCAGACGCAGGTATTCAGCGACTGGCATCCGCAAGTGCTGCACGACCTGCACGAATCCGAGCCGTTCCTTTATATCTCGACCGGAACCGGCCCCTACAACCCCTGGCTGGACCCGATGACCGTGGACGACTGGCAGCAACTGGCCTACAACGAGATTCAGCAGATGACTTCGCGGGGCGTGCCCGGCGTGTGGACGCACGGGTTTTTCGACGGGTGGGGAGTGAACTATATGGCGTTCTCGGTAGCGGCGCACAACGCCATCGGGCGGTTCTACGAGACGTTCGGCAACGGAGGCGCGGACACGAAGATGCGCACCGTTCCCCCGGCAGCCACCACCCGCACGTGGTACCGGCCGAACCCGCCACTGGGGCGGGTGCTGTGGTCGATGCGGGACAACGTGAACATGCAGCAGAGCGGGGCGCTGTTCGCGCTGGACTACATGGCCGAGCACGCGCAGTGGTTCCTGCGCGAGTTCTACGAGAAGAGCGTGCGCTCGGTGGCCAAGGCCACGACCGAAGGCCCGGCGGCCTACGCCATTTACAACCGGGAACGGCCGGCGCTGGCGGCGCGGCTGGTGCAACTGCTCGAGCGGCAACTGGTGGAAGTGCAGAAACTCGCGAGCGACGCGACGGTAACGGTGCGCGAGCCCGCCGCGCCGCGGCGGGGAGCGACGCCGGACGCCGACCCTGGCGAAGCGGCTGCGCCCGCCGAAACGAAGGTGACGATTCCTGCGGGGAGCTACATCGTGAGGATGGACCAGCCGTCGAGCCGGGCCGCCGACGAGCTGCTGGACACCGAATATTACTCGGTGCACGACCCGCCGCCGTACGACGACACCGGCTGGATGCTGGGGCCGATGTTCAACGTCCGCACGCTGCGGATCACCGACGCATCGATTCTGAAGGCGCCGATGACGCCGGTGGCGGCCCCGGACGAGCCGCAAGGACGGGTGTCGGGCTCGGGCGGCTTCTACCTGATCAATGCCACCGCCGAGCCAGCGCTGGCGGCGCTGCGGTTCCAGTTGAAAGACGTAAAGATGTTCGCCGCCGAAGCCCCCTTCCAGGCAGGCGGTCATTCCTACCGCGCGGGCACGTTCATCATTCCGAGCGAAGGGAACCCCAGCGACCTGGCGGGCCGGTTGGAGGCGGCGGCGAAGGCGCTCGATCTGAGGGCGGAAGCGTCCGCGGCCGATCCCGCCGTGGCGCGGCACGCGCTCGAGACGCCGCGAATCGCCATTCTGCACACCTGGGTGAGCACGCAGCAGGAAGGCTGGTTCCGGCTGGCGCTCGAAGAAGCCCACATCCCTTACACCGTGCTCAGCGACGGAACGGTGCGCACAACGCCGAACTTGCGCGACCGATTCGACGTCATCCTGTTTCCGCCGGCGACGCCGTCGATCGCGCGGCTGATCGAAGGCATCCCGAAGCGGATGCTTCCCGACGGTTCCGACTCCGGCGGGCCGATACCGTGGAAGGCGTCGGCGCTGACACCGAGCTTTGGGCTAGGCCCGGACCAGGCGGACGACATCCGCGGCGGGCTGGGGTTCACCGGGCTGGAGAACCTGAAGGAATTCGTCGAGCAGGGCGGGTTGCTGGTGCCGGTAGCGGCGAGCGCGGAGCTGCCCATCGACGTGGGCCTCATCGACACGGTAACGGTGGCGCGGACGCCCGAGCTGCACGTGCGCGGGTCGGTGATCGAGGCGAACGTCGAAGACAAGAAGAGCCCGATCGCCTACGGCTACGACGATCATCTTGCGGTGTACTTCAACACCGCTCCGGTATTCCACGTTTCGCTCGCCGGAGGAGGAGGGTTTTTCGGCGGCGGGGGCGAGGCGGCGGGCCAGCGACTGAGCGGGCGCGGCTCGCTGACCGATCCCGACGTCGTGCAGGCGCGGCCGTACAGCGCGCCGGCGCCGACGCCGCATCGCAGCCGGGCGCAGCAGGAGCTGTACGTCAATCCCGATTTGCGGAGCTTCGCCGGGTCGACGATTCCCCCGCCGGCGCTTTATCCGCGAGTGGTGGTGCGATTCGCGGACGAGAAGGACCTGTGGGTGAGCGGGATGCTGGCAGGGGGGCAGGAACTGGCCAATACGCCGGCGGTGGTGGACGTGCCGCTGGGCAAGGGGCACATCGTGTTGTTTGCTCCGAACCCGATGTGGCGGCAAACGACCCAGGGCGATTTCATGCTGGTGTTGAACGCGGTGATGAACTACGACCATTTGAACGTGGGCTGGCCGCCGGCGTGGGCGACGGCGAAGGGAGACCAGGAAGCGGGCGAGCAGTAAGGCGGGCCGAGGGTATGCATCGGGGCGTCGTTCGCGATGATGGAAGCGGTGCTGTTGCTGGCAGCGATCGCGCGGAGATTCCGGATGAGGCTGATGGCGAGGCAGGAGGTGAAGCTGCTGCCTTCGATCACGCTTCGTCCGAAAAACAGGATTCAGGTGACTCTGGAGCGACGCTAGGGCCGGGGCTGCCGGCAGCCGCGGCTGCGGCCGGGCGCGAATGCCGCGTACGCTCAGAGCGAAGGCGGATCCACGGTCATTTGGTTCAGAGCGGCGGTCGCGTCGAGAGAGAACAAGATCGAGTCCATGCCCAGAATCGTCTCCGGCCCGACCACGGCGAATCCCAACTTCGCGAGGACCCGGATCGAGGCGGCGTTTTCGGGATGAACGAAGGCGGTGAGGCGATCGATCTGGAATCGCTCGAAGGCGGCGCGAACCCAGGCGTCTGCCGCCTCGGTGGCGAGGCCCTTGCCCCAGTGCGCCGGCGCAAGGCGAAATCCCAGGTCGATGCGATCGTAGTCCTGCAGGAAGAGCAGGCCGGAATCACCGATCGGTTGTCCCGAGCCGCGCTCCAGGATCATCCACTTGCTGAATCCATGGGCGAGCTGGTGGCGGCGGTATTCGGCCAGCCTCGCCCTGGTCTGCTCGAGAGAGCCATCGGCGCCGGCCGGGGAGAAGCGCATGACCAGCGGATCGCTCAGCCAACGGAAAGCCGCTTCCGCGTCAGCCGGCTCGAAAGGGCGGAGGAGCAGCCGCTTTGTCTCGATCGGCGGTGACATTTAAGGATTGGCGATGGCGCGATCGAGGCCGGTGGCTTTCAGGATCTGGCGGTCGAGAACGCGGTCGCTGAGCAGCCGGCGCATGAGCACGGTCAGGCGAGCTTCGCGGGTGACGGTGTAGCGCGAGCGGGGATGGGGATCGGTGAGCGCGCGGAGGACGACCCGGGCGCAATCCTCGGGCAGGGTGCGCGAGCCGCTGGTGGAATTGCTCCAGGCACGGCGGAAACCTTCGTAGACAACGCGATAAGGGCTGGCGGCCGCGCCCGCCATGTAGCGCGACGACAATTCCTGCGCCGCGCGCTCCATGCCGGTGCGGATGTAGCCCGGCTCGATCACCACCACGCGGATGCCGAAGGGATGGAGCTCGAGCCGGAGCGCGTCGCTGGTGGCTTCGAGCGCGAACTTGCTGCCGCTGTACGGCCCGAACAGAGGCAACACGACGCGGCCGGCAATCGAACTGACGTTGACGATGCGGCCGCGGCGCCGCCGGCGCATTTCGGGCAGCACCCGGCGGGCGACGCGGACGGCGCCGAAGACGTTGGTTTCGTACTGGCGCCGGAGGTCGTCGAAGCTGATTTCCTCCATCGGAGCGACAATGGCGATGCCGGCGTTATTGACCAGGGCGTCGAGCGAAACGCCACGGCGCTCGATTTCGGCGATGGCCCGCTCGACCGAGTCGTCGGTGGTAACGTCCAGTTCGACGGTATCGAGCGCGAGGCCGCGCTCTCGGGCCCAACCGTCGAGCGCGCGGCGGCGCTCGGCGGAGCGGCCGGCGGCGAACACGCGCCAGCCTCGTTCGGCGAGGAGCTGGGCGGTTGCGGAGCCGAGTCCGCTGGTGGCGCCGGTGACCAGCACGGCGGGCGGGGAGGCAGTCGCAGCGGAGTTCATGGGGAGGTGCTCCTCGCGCGGTTCCTCCGGATGCCGGATGGCGGTTTGTGGCCGCAAGCTTCGCAGCCGGTCGGTTCGAGCAGCGGGAACGGCGCTCGGCGAAGGGTAGCGAAAACCAGGATGGAAAACCAGCGGGGGGCAGCGGGCGGCCAAGAAATAGAACGGGGCGGGGGGCGTCTGCCTGGATTCTTCTTTCTCTCAGGATTTCGGGCCTATAATTCGCCATTCCCATGGGACTAGCGAACGGGGCGAGGCTCGGGCCATACGAGATCGTGGCGCCGCTCGGTACGGGCGGGATGGGGGAAGTGTATCGCGCGCGCGATACGAAGCTGGGTCGGGATGTTGCGCTGAAAGTCTTGCCAGAAGCCTTCGCCGCCGACGCCGAGCGGATGGCGCGGTTCGAGCGCGAAGCGAAAGTGCTGGCTTCGCTGAATCATCCGAACATCGCTGCGATCTACGGATTCGAAGACGCCAATGGCACGGACATCCCTGCCCGTGTGCCTTTGCGAGCCCTGGTGATGGAATTGGTCGAGGGGCCCACGCTGGCGGAACGGGTTTCCGGCGTCGTAGGGGCGGGTTTGAAACCCGCCCCTACCATTGCCAAGGGAATTCCACTGGCCGAGGCTCTGCCGATCGCCAGGCAGATTTGCGAGGGCCTCGAATATGCGCACGAGCGAGGGATCGTGCACCGGGATCTGAAGCCGGCGAATGTGAAGGTGACGCCGGATGGCGCGGTGAAGCTGCTTGATTTCGGGCTAGCGAAGGCGCTCGAAGGCGAATCGGCTGCCGGCGAGATTTCCACTTCGCCGACGATCAGCCGACTGGCCACGCAAGCCGGCATCATCCTCGGCACCGCCGCCTACATGTCGCCCGAACAGGCCAAGGGGAAGCCGGTGGATAGGCGAGCGGATATTTGGGCCTTCGGCTGCGTCCTCTATGAAATGCTCACCGGCAAGCCAGCTTTCGGCGGCGAGACGGTGACGGACATTTTGGCGGCGGTGGTGCGGGCGGAGCCGGACTGGGCGGCGCTGCCGGCGGAGACGCCGGCGGCGATACGCAACCTGCTGCAACGCTGCCTGAGGAAAGATGCGAAGCAACGGTTGCAATCGATCGGCGACTCGCGGATCGCGCTGGAGGAGATCCTTTCCGGCGCGGCGGCGCCAGAGGAGGCGCGCGTCGGCGTTCCGGCGCAACGTTCCCGGAGCGAATTCCTGGCGTGGGCGCTTGTCGCCGTTCTGGCGCTGATAGCCGCCGGCGCCGGCACGTGGGCGTGGCTCGCGCTGCGAGCGCCGGTCGCGCCGGCCATTCTTTCGCAGCTCGCTCCGCCGTCAGGCGCGACCTTCGCGTTCAGCGGAAACGAGGCTGGTTCACCGGCGATTTCTCCCGACGGCCGGAAGCTGGCATTTGCGGCCATCGGCGCGGATGGCAAGCAGCGGCTCTGGGTCAGGCCGCTCGATGCCGCCGCGGCGCGGCCGCTCGAAGGCACCGATGGCGCCGCGTTTCCCTTCTGGTCGCCGGATGGCCGGTCGCTGGGATTTTTCGCGAATGGGAAGCTGAACTGCATTGACGCTTCGGGCGGGCCGGTGCTGGCGCTGTCGGACGCTCGAGCGGGTCGCGGCGGCGCTTGGAATCATGATGGGGCGATTCTCTTTAGTCCAGGCGCGGGCGATCCGTTATTCCAGGTGTCGGCCTCGGGTGGCACGGCGCAGGAGGTCACGAAGTTGAACGCTGCGCGGCAGGAGACAAGTCACCGGTGGCCGCAATTCCTGCCAGACGGGAAGCATTTTCTCTTCTATGCCCACGGCAATGTCTCGCAGAACAACGCCACCTATGCCGCCTCGCTCGGCGGCGGCGAGCCGAAGCTGCTCGTTCGCGGCGATTCGAACGCGGTGTACGCCCCTCCGGGACACCTGCTTTTCATTCGGCAGGGCACGCTCATGGCGCAAAGATTTGACGCCAACAGCCTGGGCTTGACCGGCGAGGCGACGCCGCTGGTCGAGCACGCGGAATGGAATGGCAGCGTCCACCGAGGGCTTTTCACCGTTTCGGAAGGGGGCATTCTGGCTTACGAACCGGGTAACCTTTCGAGCGGCGGGACGCACATTTTGTGGTATGACCGGGGCGGAAAGCAAATAGCGGAAACGGGGACGCCGGCCGAATTCGCCACCCCATCTATTTCGCCGGATGGCCGCAGACTGGCCGTCACCATGATCGATCCGAGCAGCAGCGGGACTAACATCTGGGTTTACGATCTCGCGCGAGGGACCAAGACGCGCCTCACTTTTTCCCAGGGAATTAATGTCGCACCTGTCTGGTCGCCTGATGGAAAGACGATCGCTTTCGTATCGACTCGAGGCGGGCAATCTCACCTGTATCGGAAGCCGGCCGACGGCACCGGAAGCACGATTCGGGTGGTTGTGGACGACGCTAGCGAGACCAATCCCTCGGGGTCCGCCGACGGGCGCTACCTGCTCTTCCGGCGACAGTCGACGCAATCGGGCTCACACGGGGAGGTCTGGGCGGCGCCGTTTTTTGGAGACCGGAGGGCCTTTCCGGTGGTTCAAGGCAAGCAATTTGACGCGTTCATGCCGGCGCTTTCCCCCGACGGCAAGTGGTTGGCCTACATGTCGACCGAATCGGGGCAAGCGGAGATCTACGTGGCGCCGTTCCTTCACGGCAGCGGGAAGTGGGAGGTTTCGACCCGAGGCGGACTGTGGCCGCGCTGGCGCCGCGACGGCAAAGAGCTTTTCTACCTGGCTCTGGATAATGAGATCATGTCCGTTGAAATTGCGGAGCAAGGGGCGAGCTTCGCCGCCGGCAAGGTCCAGCCTTTGTTTCGAGCCAATCCCACGCCAGGCCACTTGGACTGGATGTACGACGTCTCGGCCGATGGCAAGAAGTTTGTAGTCGCGTCGCAAGGCGGGGCGCAGGTCGCCGCACCGCTGACGCTGGTGGTGAATTGGCCGGCGCTGCTGAAGAAGCAGTGAGAGAAAGTGGCTAGTGGCAAGTGGCTAGTGGTTAGTGCCTCCTGCGCTCTGAGAGGAGGGCTTCGGAGTCCGGGGGCTAGCGGTCAGGCACCAGGCAAGTCCGATGCTTAGTCCGGGCGCTAAACTCGGCCCATACGAGATCGTCGGCGCGATTGGCGCTGGCGGGATGGGTGAAGTTGAGCCGTTCTGGCGGCGTCTGAGTCGCCAGGCGAAATCCCGAGCAAAGCGAGGGATCTGGTGCTGAATTCAGGAACGAAGCTCGGTCCCTATGAGATCGTCGGGCCGCTGGGCACTGGCGGGATGGGAGAGGTGTATCGGGCGCGGGACACGCGGCTGGACCGCGTCGTCGCAATCAAGATTTTGCCGCCGCACCTTGCGGACACGCCGGAAGCGCGCCAGCGGTTCGAGCGGGAAGCGCGAGCCGTCTCGAGCCTGAATCATCCGCACATCTGCACGCTGTACGACGTGGGCCGTCAGGACGAGACCGACTACCTGGTGATGGAGTATCTGGAGAGTGAAACGTGGGGCGGGGGATTTGGCGTTGCGGGTCTGCAGGGGCGAAAGATTTTTCGCCCCTACCGGCGCGGGGCAAGAGCGCGCGGGCAGGAGTGCCCGCGCCACTGAAGGCGTAGCGAACAGCGCCCTCCCGCGTACTCCTGCGGGGGGATCAGGCCCGGCGGGCGGCGCCGGAATCAATCGCCCGGGTGGTAGGGGCGGGAGCTGTGGGCGGCGACTTCTTTGCGGTAAAACCACGCGGGCTTGAATTGCTTGGCGGCGTAGAGCGGGGCCTGATCGAAGAAATGCGGCGAGCGGGGATCGGCGCTCTGGCCGAACGTGACGATGCTGCGCGCCTGCACGCGCTTGCCGAATTCGACGACGGCGACGTAGGAGTTGCCGCTCACCCCGTACCGTAGTTTCTGGCCGGGTGGCGTGCGGGTGTTGAAAGCGAACAGGCTGCCCAGCACCGACGGGGCGGCGGGAACCGGCAAACTGGGCCGGGCATCGCTGAACGGCTCGAGCGTGCCGCTGGTGTGGACGCGCTGGAGGCGGTTGATTTGGCCCCAGGGCACGCGCCAGGCGCCGAAATCGCGTTCGAGCGCGGTTTTCACCTGTTCGAGCGCGACAACATCGAGATCGGCCAAAGGCGGCTCCTGCTTGCGCAGGGCGGTGAGCCGTTCCTCCCACAGGACGAAGATCGTCGTGGGCACCGAATCGAGCGCGGCGACGTGGTCCCATTTTTTCCATTCGGCGACGAGCGGCGCCAATTCGGCGGCCCAGCGCGAATCGGTGGCCTGGAGCTGCTCGTAGGCGCCGAAAAACGACGGCAGGTCGTGGTCGGCGGCGAGCAGCATGGTGTCGGGAACGGCGCGAGTCCACTGGTCGAAAGTGAATTTGGCGGCGCCGCCGAGGATCTGGCGGGCGCGATCGGCGCGAAGGGTTTCCGGCTCGGGAGCCATGTAGGAGGGATATTTGTCGGGGTCGTGGTTATCGGCTCCGGTCATCAGGAACGGAGTGGAATTGCTGTTCTGGAGGTAGCCGGATTTCGGGTCAGTCATTTGGGGCAGGTCGGCGAAAGCATGGTAGCCCTGCCATTCGGTTTTCGGGTCGCTGCCGTCCACCGGCCGCGTCCAATCGATTTCCGGGTTGTGCCGGGGAATCAAGTCGCCGTGAACGTAATAGATGTTTCCCTGGCGATCGGCGTAGATGGTGTTCGAGCCGATGAGGGCGCGGCGGGCGAGTGCGGCTTGGAATTGTTTCAGGTTCCTGGCCTTGGCCATGGCGATGCATTCTTCGAGCCGGCCCAGGCGATCGTAGCCGGCGATGCGCGCGGCGAGCGGGCGGCTGTCGCGGACGGCGAGAATCGGGCCGTGATGGGTTTTGCGGAAAGTGACCGGCACCTGGACGACGCCGCTTGCGGTGAGCACCGGGATTTGCTCGGTCCACTGGACGGCGGCGCGGTGCGTCGGGCCGTAGCGATATTCGAGCGGATGGGCGGGATCGTCGAAGAGCTCGGCGTAGAGGGCGACGGTGTAGGCGTAATTGTTGGTATGGCTCCAGCCGTGGTCGGGAGTGAAGCCGGACCAGATGTAGGGGTAGCCGAGCATGGCGAAGCCGGAAACGTGCAGGCCCTGGCGGCTATCGAGCTGGGCTTCGTAGCGCTGGCCGCCGCCGAAGAAGCCGACGTGAGGATTGATGAGCAGGAGCGCGCCGGCGCCGGCGGTCTTCGACGGCCCCACCGCCCACATATTCGAGCCTTCATCGAGATGGCTAGCGGCGGCGTTGGCGTCGCGGGCGAGGAGATCGGCGCCGGAGGCCGGCTCGGCAGTTTCCGGCGGGAGCCATTTGGCGAGTTCGGGGAAGGCGGCGGCGATTTCCGCGGGCTTGATGCCAAAGCGATTGAGTGCGCCGCGCGCGCTGCCTAGCTGCATCGCCAGCACGTACCACGGCTCGAAATGGGTCAGCAGGCGCGGCTTGGTTTCCGGGTGCTTCTCGAGATAGAAATTCAAGCCGGCGGCGAAAGCATCGCAAATTTTCCGCGAGCCGGGGTCCATCCGAGCATATTCGGCGCGAGCGATCGAGACATTTTCGGTGGCGCGAACGAGCACGTCGCCGAGGAGTTGGGAGGGGCCGTAGACCTCGGCGGCGCGGCCGAGCGCGCGGATGTATTCGTCTTCGATTTGCCAGAAATTGTCTTCCGCCTCGGCGTACATCAAGCCGAACACCACGCTGGCGTCGGAGCCGCCGAAGATGTGGGGCACGCCATAGGAATCGCGGTAAATGAGGACCTGCTTGGCGAGGGCGTCCGCGAGCGAGGGTGGCGCGGCGGAGGCGGGGGCGGCGAGGGCAGCGGCGATGGCCATGATGGCGATGGCCAGGCGCCGGAGGATCGATTTTGCGGGCCATCGCTTGGTCATCGGCAGGCTTCTCGAAAACGGCGAGTATACACTGGCGGGCGCAGGGCGCCGGCTGGATTTGGGGTGAGGTGTGTAGGGGCGAAAGATTTTTCGCTCCTGCGGCCGGTTTCCATGGGGAGCAGTGGGCATAGCGATTTCCACATCGGGAATCGATTTCCACAGAAACGAGAGGCGAGGGGCGCTTGACGGGGGAGGGGAAGGTGGTATACTGCGTGATGGACTGCCCCTCTACGGGGCAGACTATCCGAGGAAATCCGACCTGAGGTTTCCTACGAACACTGGATAGAAAGCATCGAGCTTCGAGGTGGTCCGCCCAGACGCGGCGGACTGGCCCGGCGCTCGACGCCGGGTTTTTTGTTGGCGGCCCCGCCGGGAGCGGGGCGACAGGTTCTTTGACAACTGAAGGAAGGCATAAAGCCACAAGAAAGCTCGAGACGGGCGTTCTGTGGAACGGGCCAGGAATTCGCCCGAGCGTGGCGACACGCAGGGCGAGTTTTATGGTCAAGCTACTAAGGGCGTGCGGTGGATGCCCAGGCGCCAGCAGGCGATGAAGGACGTGGCAAGCTGCGAAAAGCCCCGGGGAGTCGCAAGCAGACGTTGATCCGGGGATGTCCGAATGGGGAAACCCGACCGGTGCGAACACCGGTCACGGCTCGCTGAATCCATAGGCGGGCATGAGCCAACCCGGGGAAGTGAACCATCTCAGTACCCGGAGGGAAGAGAAATCAACCGAGATTCCGGGAGTAGCGGCGAGCGAAACCGGAAGAGCCTAAACCTTGGTTCTTTGAACCGAGGGGTTGTAGGGCCCGCGACAAGTAGGGTTACCAATCCGGAGGCTAGGTGAAGGAGCTGGAAAGCTCCGCCAAAGAGCGTGAAAGTCGCGTAACCGAAAGCTTACCGGACCCGAAGCGGGTTCCTGAGTACCACGGGACACGTGGAATCCCGTGGGAATCCGGGGGGACCACCCTCCAAGGCTAAACACTCGCTGGCGACCGATAGTGAACCAGTACCGTGAGGGAAAGGTGAAAAGAACCCCTGCGAGGGGAGTGAAATAGAACCTGAAACCGCATGCCTACAAGCAGTCGGAGGGCTATGGTCCGGCCGCAAGGCCGGGCAAAGCCTGACGGCGTGCCTCTTGCTTAATGAGCCGGCTAGTTATTCTCCCAGGCGAGGCGAAGCGAAAGCGAGCCGCAGCGAAAGCGAGTCTGAATAGGGCGACCAGTCTGTGGGAATAGACGCGAAGCGGGATGATCTACCCTTGGCCAGGCTGAAGGCCGCTTAACCGCGGCTGGAGGGCCGAACCGTTGTTGGTTGAAAACAGCTCGGATGAGCTGAGGGTAGGGGTGAAAGGCTAATCAAATTCCGTTATTGCTCGTTCTCCCCGAAATGCCTTTAGGGGCAGCCTTGTGCGATCTGCCGCGGTGGTAGAGCACTGAATGGACTAGGGGGCAACCAAGCCTACCGACTCCAATCAAACTCCGAATGCCGCGGACAGCAGCACGGGAGTGAGACTACGGGGGATAAGCTCCGTGGTCGAGAGGGAAAGAACCCAGACCGCCAGCTAAGGTCCCGGACAGCAGGCTAAGTGGGAAAGGACGTGTGACCGCGAAAACAGCCAGGAGGTTGGCTTAGAAGCAGCCACCCTTTAAAGAAAGCGTAACAGCTCACTGGTCGAGCGGTCGCGCACCGACAATCCAACGGGGCTCAAGCCTGCGACCGAAGCTGCGGATCCCGGCGCAAGCCGGGGTGGTAGGGGAGCATTCTGTAGAGCTCGAAGGTGGACCGAGAGGACCACTGGACACTACGGAAGAGACTCTGCCGGCATAAGTAGCGATAAACAGGATGAAAACTCCTGTCGCCGAAAGCCTAAGGTTTCCTGAGCAAGGTCAATCCGCTCAGGGTCAGGCGGGTCCTAAGGTGAGGCCGAAAGGCGTAGCCGATGGACAGCAGGTCAACATTCCTGCCCCACCTGATGGACGTTACGACGAAGGGGCGACGCAGGAGGATAGGGGAGTCGGGTGATGGACATCCCGATGAATCTGCGAAAGCCGGATCCCGCAGGGAAATCCACGGGGTCGCCAACGGTGAGGCAGGTTCCGAGGCCATCGGCCGTAAAGTCTCTGATTCCACTCTGCCAGGAAAACCCCCTCAGCAGTCCGTCAGGTGCCCGTACCTCAAACCGACACAGGTAGGCGAGGATCAATATCCACAGGCGCTCGAGAGAACACTCGCTCAGGAACTAGGCACATTAACCCCGTAACTTCGGGAGAAGGGGTGCCTCGGTAGGGTTTATAGCCCGAAGAGGCCGCAGTGAAAGGCGCCCTACGACTGTTTAACAAAAACACAGCTCTCTGCCAAGTCGAACACGACGTATAGGGGGTGACGCCTGCCCGGTGCCGGAAGGTTAAAGGGAGGGCTCAGCTTGGAGCAATCCGAACGAAGGCCTGATCTGAAGCCCCGGTGAACGGCGGCCGTAACTATAACGGTCCTAAGGTAGCGAAATTCCTTGTCGGGTAAGTTCCGACCTGCACGAATGGCGTAACGATAGGGCGACTGTCTTGGCGAGTGACTCGGCGAATTTGTGGTTCCGGTGAAGACGCCGGATGCCCGCACCTAGACGGAAAGACCCCGTGCACCTTAACTGCACCCTGGTCATGAGTAACGGGACGGTCTGCGTAGCATAGGTGGGAGCCTCGGAACCCCGGCTTTTGGGCTGGGGGGAGGCGCCAGTGAAATACCACCCTGATCGCTCTGTCGCTCTAACCTTCGACCCGGAACGGGCCGGGGGACATGGCCAGGCGGGTAGTTTGACTGGGGCGGTCGCCTCCTAAACGGTAACGGAGGCGCCCAAAGCTCGGCTCAGGCGGTTTGGAAATCCGCCGCGGAGTGCAAGGGCACAAGCCGGGTTGACTGCGAGACTGACAAGTCAAGCAGGAGCGAAAGCTGGGCCTAGTGATCCGGTGGTCCCGTGTGGAAGGGCCATCGCTCAACGGATAAAAGGTACGCCGGGGATAACAGGCTGATCGGAGCCGAGAGTTCACATCGACGCTCCGGTTTGGCACCTCGATGTCGGCTCATCGCATCCTGGGGCTGTAGAAGGTCCCAAGGGTTGGGCTGTTCGCCCATTAAAGCGGTACGTGAGCTGGGTTCAGAACGTCGCGAGACAGTTCGGTCCCTATCTGGTGTGGGCGCAGGAGACTTGCGAGGAGCCACCCCTAGTACGAGAGGACCGGGGTGGACGGACCTCTTGTGATCGAGTTGTCCCGCCAGGGGCACCGCTCGGTAGCGAAGTCCGGAAGGGATAACCGCTGAAGGCATCTAAGCGGGAAGCTCGCCTCAAGATAAGGTCTCCCAAGGCCGCTACGGCGGCCTAAGAAGGCCGGAGGAAGACTACCTCCTTGATAGGCGGGATGTGCAAGCGCAGCAATGCGTTCAGCTAACCCGTACTAATTGGCCGTTCGGCTTGACCATAAAACTTACCCAGCGTGTTGCTGGGTTCGGTACCCGGAACGCCCGTCACGGTTTCAATGGCTCGAGCCTTCCTTGCGGTTGTCGCGAATTTCCTGGTGGCCATGCCGCGGGGGTCACACCCGTTCCCATCCCGAACACGGAAGTTAAGCTCCGCAGGGCCGATGCTACTGCGCTGGTAACGGCGTGGGAAAGTAGGTCGCTGCCAGGAATAAAATCGAGAAATGGGCCGTCCGCATGATGTGCGGATGGCCCATTTTTTTTAGTGGCCGCGGGTGGATTCCGGGAAGCAGATCCCTCGCCCGGCGGAGCCGGCTCGGGATTTCGCCTGCCGGCTCCCGTCCGCAAGGCGGACTGACGCCGGCAAACCGGCTCAAGTTAAGCTCCGCAGGGCCGATGCTACTGCGCTGGTAACGGCGTGGGAAAGTAGGTCGCTGCCAGGAATTATTTTCGAGAACGAAAAAGGCTGTCCCGAGTGATCGGGGCGGCCTTTTTTGTTTCCCTGCGAAGCACATTCGAGCGTCCCCGCGTTTCCACGATTGGAAACAAGAATTCGAGAGAATTGGGAGCGTCTGGGCTATCTTGTGAGGAAGGAAAACTCGCCACGAGCGCCCTTCCCGGCTAGGCGGTGCGCTGGAGCTGAGCGATGGCTTGCGAAGAATTGCTGAAGAAGAAGAGAGTCGAGATTCTGAGCATTGCCGCCAAGTACGGCGCACGCAATGTCCGCGTTTTTGGCTCGGTCGCGCGTGGGGAAGCGGACGAGGCGAGCGATATAGACTTCCTGGTGGAAATGGAAGCCGGAAGGTCTCTGCTGGACCTTGGCGGTCTGCAGGCGGAACTCGAAGCGGCCCTCGGGCGCCGCGTGGATGTGGTGACCGAAAAGGGCCTGAAAGCGCGCATTCGTAGCCGCGTGCTCGGTGGGGCGGTTCCGGTATGAGGGACTCGGCCGAGCGTGTGCGCGACATTCTGGAAGCCATCGCGGCCATCGAGCGTTACAGAAACCGGGACAAGAAAGCCTTCGAGAAGGATGAATTGCTCCAGACATGGTTTCTTCGGCGGCTCTTCCGGAGGATGTCCGGGCCCTGGCGCCGGAGGTTCCATGGCTCAAAATCACCGGCATGCGCAATGTCTTGGTTCATGGGTACTTCGAAATTGACGCCGACCTTGTTTGGGATGCTGCGACCCGTGATGTGGCCGGCCTGAAACCCGCCATCGAGCGCCTGGCAATGACATTGAAGAGGAGAAGAAAGTGAGCCAGCCCCAGGGGGCATAGCGCCGCGTCTGTACGACTATCGCCGGGTTTGTGTGCCGGCCGCGATGACTTGCTCCCGATCGGGGCCCCAGCGGCTATTGAATGCTGCAAAAGAAATGTCCCCTTGAGCAGGGGAGAAAAGCAGATTCCTCCCGACGAACAACGTCGGGACTCCCTCCGGTCGTCGCCGAGGCCCGCCGCGGCGGGCTCGGAATGGCAACGTAGGACATTAGTTAGGCGGGCACCAATAAAGCCGCGCTCATTTCACGCGTGACGGCACGGCTTCCCGATCAAGTGCGCCGGGTCGAGCGGCGACGCTACCGGCGTTCATCCAGGTAGCGGCGGATGCGGCGGAGAACGGCGAGGAACATCGGTTTCGTGAGCCGACCGGTGAACGTGTTTTGCTGGCTGGGGTGATAGGAAGCGAACAGCCGCGGGAGATCGCCCGGCAGGCGATAGCAGGCGCCGTGGGCGAAGGGATAGGTCGCCAGGCTTGTGATGAGGCGGCGCTGTTTGAGCATGGCGAGGTAGCCGCGCAGGGCGATTCCGCCCAGGGCGAGCACGGCGCGCGGGCCGATGATTTCGAAATCCTGCTCGAGATACGGCCGGCAATTCAGGATTTCCGACGGCAGCGGCTTATTGGCGGGCGGGGCGCAGCGGCACACGGCGGTGATGTAGAGATCGGAGAGGCAGAGTCCGTCGTCGCGGGCGACGGAGGCGGGTTGATTGGCGAAGCCGGCGCGATAGAGGCAATCGTAAAGGAAATCGCCGGAGCGGTCGCCGGTGAACATCCGGCCGGTGCGGTTGCCGCCGTGAGCGGCGGGCGCCAAGCCGACAATCACCAGCCGGGCAGAGGGATCGCCGAAGCCGGGGCTGGGCCGGGCCCAGTAGACGACGTCGCGGAAGGCCCGCTTCCGCACCCGAGCCACCTGCTCCCGATAGCTGACCAACCGCGGGCATTTCCGGCAACCGACGACCCGCTCATTCAGCACGCGAAGCGCTTCGGCGGTGGAAAACGACGCCATGGCACCGAAGAATACCTTAGAATCGCCGTTCGGCAGCCGGTAAGCGCCGGCGCGCCGGCGTTCATTGCGCCGGCCGCAACAGGCAGCGTAGAATTGTTAGCGAGCAGGCAGGGGATTGCGGGCTCGAGCCCGCCCCGGCGGCGCGTACGGGTATCAGGCACGCGGCGCAGGCGGGCAAGCATCCGATCCACGTGGCAAACCTGATTCAAATCGGCGCAACCGAAACGACGCTACCGGCCCCGGCGGAAGTCGCGGTGCCGGAACTGGAGAAGGGCGTGGCGTGCGACATCGACAGCTACCTGCTGGCGTCCGATCGCACCCTCGACCAGCAAATCGCCCGGGCCAAACAACGCCTGGGCGGGCGGGTGGTGATTCTGGGCCACCACTACCAGCGGGACGAAGTGGTGAAATTCGCGGATTTCCGTGGCGATTCGCTGAAGCTGGCGCAGCAGGCGGCGGAAACCGAAGCGCGCTACATCGTTTTCTGCGGCGTACATTTCATGGCCGAAAGCGCCGACATCCTGCGCCGGGCGCACCAGGAAGTGATCCTTCCCGATTTGCAGGCGGGCTGCTCGATGGCGGACATGGCGGAGATCGGCCAGGTGGAAACCTGCTGGGAGGAACTGGGCGCGGCCCGCATCGGCGGAGTGATCCCCATCACTTACATGAATTCCTCGGCGGCGATCAAGGCCTTCACCGGGCGGAAGGGCGGAGCGGTGTGCACCAGCTCGAACGCGGCGGCGGTGATGAAGTGGGCGCTCGAGCGGGGCGAGCGGGTGCTGTTCCTGCCCGACGAACACCTGGGACGAAACACCGGCTGGCAACTGGGGATCGCGCTCGACGAGATGGCGGTGTGGGACCCGCGACAGGAGTTGGGAGGCAACGACGAGCGGGGGCTCGAGCGGGCACGAGTGATTTTATGGAAGGGCTACTGCTCGGTGCACCAGCGCTTTCAAGCGGAGCACGTCGACCGGGTACGGCGGCTGCACCCAGGCATCCGGGTGATGGTCCATCCCGAGTGCCGGTTCGAGGTGGTGCAGAAAGCGGACTTCTCCGGCTCGACGGAGAAAATCATCAGCACGGTCAGCGGGGCGGAGCCCGGCAGCGCGTGGGCGATCGGAACGGAAATCCACCTGGTGAACCGGCTGGCCAAGCAGCTGCGCGACTGCCGGATCATCTCGCTCGATCCCCACGTTTGCGTTTGCACGACGATGTTCCGGATCAGCCCGCAGCACCTGGCCTGGACGCTCGAAAACCTGGCCGAAGACCGAGTGGTGAACCGGGTCCGGGTGGACGACCAGACGCGCCGCTGGGCGCGGGTGGCGCTGGAGCGGATGCTGGAGCTGCGCTGAAGCCCATGGCGGAACAGCAGCGGGAAGACAGCTCGGCGAAACTTTTCACCCTGCCCGAAGCGGAGCGCGCTCGCCAGTCGATCGAGCCGCTGCTCGCCGAAGCCATCGAACATCGGCGACACGCGCTGGATTTCGAGCGGCGGCTGAACGCGCTGGCCCAGCGGATCCAATTGACCGGGGGTCTGGCGGTGCGGCACGACAAGGCGCTGGAATTGCGGCAGGGTTACGAGAGCACTTCGGAAAAAGCCCGGTCGGCAGTGGAGCAAATCGAAGCCACCGGCTGCGTGGTGAAAGACCTGGACCTGGGCCTGGTGGATTTCCCCGGCCGGCTGAACGGCGAAAGCGTATTCTGGTGCTGGCGGCTGGGCGAAGACCGCATCCGATTCTGGCACCGCGAAGAGGAAGGATTCGCCGGCCGCAAACCAATCTCTCCCGGCGATTCCGGCGCCACCCCGCCGATTCAATAGCGTGGCGCCGACCAGCCTACCCGGCGACAAGGCGGAGGACTTCTGACCTCACCCATCGAGAACCATCTGAAGGATTCCCGCAGCCCGTATCTGCGGTCGGCGGCCGGGCAGCCGGTGGCCTGGCACGAATGGGGCGAGGAAGCATTCGCGCGGGCGAGGGCGGAGGACAAACCCATCCTGCTGGATATTGGCGCGGTGTGGTGCCACTGGTGCCACGTGATCGACCGGGAGAGCTACGAGAACCCGGAAATCGCCGCCATCATCAACCGGCTGTTCGTGCCGATCAAGGTGGATCGCGACGAGCGCCCGGACATCGACGCGCGCTACCAATCGGCGATCGGGGCTCTGGCCGGCCAGGGCGGCTGGCCGCTGACCGCGTTCCTCACTCCCGATGGCCGGCCGTTTTACGGCGGCACCTACTTCCCGCCTGAAGATGCGATGGGCCGGCCGGGAATGAAGCGGGTGCTGGGGGCGGTGGGGAAGGCGTGGCAAGGGCGGAGGGGGGAAATCGAGTCGACGGCGGGGGCGCTGGCGGAGGCGGTGGCGAAGGCGGAGGTCGTGGGCGACGGCCGCGGGCGGGTGAATCCGGCGGCGATGGACGCGATGGTGGAGCAAATGACTCAGCTGTTCGATTTCCAGAACGGCGGGTTCGGGCAAGCTCCCAAATTCCCCCATACCGCCGCCATCGACCTGATCCTCGAGCGTTACCAGGCGACCGGGCAGGCGCTGCTGCTTACGGTAGCGGAAACGACGCTGGAAAAGATGGCTCGAGGAGGGGTGTACGACCAGATCGGCGGCGGGTTCCACCGCTACTCGGTGGACGAGCGGTGGCACGTTCCGCATTTCGAGAAAATGTCGTACGACAATTCGGAGCTGCTGCGGAATTACCTGCACGGCTATCAAGCGACGCGCAAGCCGCTGTTTCGCGCGACCGCCGAAGGCATACTCGCCTGGACCGGGGAAGTGCTTTCCGACGGCGACGGCGGGGGATTCTTTGCCAGCCAGGACGCGGACATCTCGCTCGACGACGACGGCGATTATTTCACCTGGACCAGCGACGAGATCCGCCGGGCGGTTTCGGCGGAGGAAGCGCGGGCGCTCGAGTTGTACTACGGCGTGGGCGCCGCCGGCGAGATGCACCACAATCCGGCAAAGAACGTGCTTCGGGCGGCGATCGAGCCGGCGGAGGCGGCGCGCGAGCTGGGGGTAACCGAGGCGGAATTCACCGAGACGCTGACCCGGGCGCGGGTGAAGCTGCTGGGCGCGCGGCTGGCGCGGCCGACGCCCCAGATCGATCGGACGATTTACACCGGCTGGAACGCGATGATGGTTTCGGGGTGGCTGGAGGCGGCCCACGCGCTGGGGCGGCCCGACTGCCGCGCCTTCGCTTTGAAAACGCTCGACCGGCTGATCGCCGAAGCCTGGCGGGACGATGACGGATTCGCGCATTTTCTCGGCGCGCCGCGCACCGCCGGCCTGCTGGACGACCACGTTTTTCCCGGGCTGGCACTGCTCGACGCCTTCGAGGATACGCTGGACCGGCGCTACTTCGACGCGGCGCGACGGACCGCCATCCGATTACTCGAACATTTCCAGGACCGGCAGGGCGGAGGGTTTTTCGACCGGCCGGACGACGCGCCGCCGCTCGGCGGATTCGACATCCGCCGGAAGCCGTTTCAGGATTCGCCGTCGCCGGGCGCGAATTCGGCCGCGGCAATCCTCTGCGACCGGCTGTTCGATTACACCGGGGAAGCGCAGTGGCGGGAAGCCGCCGAGCGCACGCTCGAAACCTTCAGCGGCGTCGCCGGCCAGTACGGGATGTTCGCGGCCAGTTACGGGCTGGCGCTGGTTGTGCACGCGCGGCGGCCGATGGAAGTGGTCATCACCGGGGCCGAGGGGGATCTGGCCGCCTACGAGCTTCAGCAGGCGGCGTATTCGGTGTACCGATTCGGCAAAGCGGTGCTGCGGGTGACGCCGCAGGCAATCGCAGCGGGCTCGTTACCGGCGGGGCTGGCGGAGACGCTCGGGCAATTACGCGCCGAGCGCGCGCAGGCGCTGGTTTGCGTGGAGAACGCCTGCCAGCCGCCGGTGGCCGATCCGAAACAACTGGCGGAATTACTGGTTCGCGCAGGCTCGACGCGGCCAGCGGCGGGCTGAAGCGGGGGGCGGGGCCGGGCGCGCCGCCCCCTCGTCCCGCAGGGCAGGATCGGGTGGTGGCGGCTCGCCCCTGCCAACGGAATGGATAGCTTGCGGCTGGCGGCCCGCCCCTCGGCCCACCGCGGCGGGTGGCGGGGTAGAATGCGTGACCGGGTATCGAGATGATTGCTCTGCTGATTCTGCTTGCGGCGGTCCTGGTCGCCCTCCACGCGTTATGGATGCGAAGGTTTGGCCGCCTCGACCCGATTTTATTGATTGGCGAGGCGATTGTCGCCATCGGGGTTTTGATTTCGGTGGTTACCGGCTCCGAGTTCTTCCTCGATTACTCGTGGTGGAAGGAACTGGGGCAGCGGCAGACGTTCTGGCAGTACGTTCGCATACGCTGGGAGCCGCAAGCGGCGGCCATGGCGCTGAGCCTGATCGTGCTGGTGGCGGCATTGCGGTTTGGCCGCCGTCATAGCGGCGCGGCGCTCGCGCGGACGCGGTTGTTTTCCTGGCTTGGGCACGCGGCGGCGGTGGTGGCGGCTTTTTACCTTGCCGTCAGCCTGATCGATCCCTGGACCATCGCGCTCTGGCTGGGCAGCCGCGACAGCGGTGCTTATCGCGACCCGATCTTCGGACACAGCCTCACCTTTTACCTGTTCCGGCTGCCCTTCTACCGGATGATTTTCGCGTGGGTGGGATTCCTGGTAGTGCTCGCGCTGATCTTCTACGGGGTTACGATCGGGCTGAGGGCCTCGGGCGAGGGGCTGGCGCTGCTGCGCCGGGAGCTGAACGCGCGGGCGCGCGGGTACCGGGGCGCGGCGCTGGATAGGGGTTCGGCCTGGCCGGAGTTCGCCGGGGTGCTGCGCGCAGGCGCGATGGTGTTGCTTCTGCTCTACGCCGCGGCGCGATTTTTCGCGCGCTACGACCTTCTCTATTCCAACCACAGCTTTCTCTACGGAGCCGACTACGTCGACGCCCGCATCGGCTTGCCCCTGCTGTGGGCGCAAATCGTGGCGGCCCTTGGCTTGGCGCTGGCGGTCGGTTTCGGGCCTCGAGGACGCCGGCGTTGGGCGCTGGGAGGTCCGTGGAGGATCCTGGAATCGCTGGGTTTCGGGCCCGAGGCGGCAATCGCGCTTCTCGGGGTGGTGATCGGGCCTCCGGTCGTCACCGCGGCGATCCGCGCCATCTACGTTCGCCCCAACGAGCTGACCCTGGAACGGCCCTATATCGTGAACCACATCTCCGCCACGCGCAGCGCCTATGGAATCGAGCAGAACTCGAAGGAAGAGAGCTTCACCCCGCGGCAGGACGCGAGCTTCGATTTGGCTCGCTTCCCCGATACCGCCGACAACATCCGGCTGTGGGACTGGCGCCCCTTCCAGGACGACATCACCCAGTTGCAGGCGCTGCGCCCGTATTACGACTTTCCCGACGTGGATCTGGACCGGTACGAAATTAACGGGGAAAAGCGCCAGGTGATGATCGCGGCGCGCAGCCTCAACACCGATCTGCTGCCCGAATCGGCGCAGACCTGGGTCAATCTCCACCTCGAGTACACCCACGCCTACGGCGCCGTCGCCGGGCTGGTGAACGAGGCGAGCGCGGAGGGAGAGCCGCGGCTGATCCTCCAAAACGCTCCGCCGGAAACCGCGATTCCGCGTTTCCAGCTCGCGCGTCCGGAAATCTATTTCGGGGAGCAAACCAACCGCTGGACTTTCGTCGACACCAGCCAGCCGGAATTCGATTACCCGCGGGGCGAGGACAACGCGTACAACACCTACCAGGGCACGGCCGGCATCCCCGTCCCCAGCCTGGGGATGCGGCTGGTGGCGGCGATCGCGGAAGACGACGCCAACATCCTGCTGACCAACTATCTGACGCCGCAGTCGCGGCTGCTGCTGCACCGCCAGATCGAGGACCGGGTGGCGCGGCTCGCTCCGTTCCTGGCGCTCGATCCCGATCCGTACCTGGTGGTGGACCGGTCGGGGCGGCTGTTCTGGATGCTGGATGCCTACACGGTGTCCGACCGACATCCCTACGCGGAGCCCATCAACGCCGCCGGCCGGGTGATCAACTACATTCGCAACAGCGTCAAGATCACCGTGGACGCCTACAACGGCACGGTGCATTTCTACGTGTTCGATGAGAACGATCCGGTGCTGGCGGCGTACCGGCGGGTGTTCCCGCAGCTTTTTCTTCCCCGCTCGGCGCTGCCCGCCGATCTGCTCGCTCATATCCGCTACCCGGAGCAGCTCTTCCGCACGCAGGCGGAAATCTACCGCATCTATCACATGGCGGATCCGAGGGTTTTCTACAACAAAGAGGATCAATGGGACGTCGCCAAGCAGGTGGTGGCCCAGGACCAGACCCAATTCACTGAGCCCTACTACCTGATGATGCAATTGCCGGGGGCGCCCGAAGCCGAATTCGTTTTGATGCTTCCCTTCACCAGCCATAACCGCGACAACCTGATCGCCTGGATCGCGGCCCGCTGCGATCCGGATCAGTACGGCCAGATCCTCTTTTTCCGGCTCCCCAAAGAGCAATTGGTCTACGGCCCGCTGCAAGTGGAGAGCCGGGTGGACCAGGACCCGGAAATCAGCAAGGACTTGAGCCTGTGGAACCAGCAGGGAAGCCGGGTGATTCGGGGCACAACGCTGGTTCTGCCGGTCGACGACACGTTCGTTTACGTCGAGCCAATCTACATCCAGGCGACCCACGCGCGGTTGCCGGAGCTGAGGAAGGTGGTGCTGGCGGTGGGCAGCCGGCTGGTCTATAACGACGACCTGGCACGGGCGATGGCGCAACTGGCGCAGCCGGCCGGAGCGGCGGCGGCGATCGAAACGGCAGCCGCAAGCCCGCCGCCAGCCGCGGCAGCAGGAACACCCGGCAGCGCCGCAATTCCCGCCCGCGTGCTCGAGAGCATCGAGCAGCATCTGCGGAACTACGAGAAATTCACCGCCGCCGGCCAATTGGCTCAGGCGGGGCAGGAGTTGGAGGCGATACGCAGAGAGACCGAAAGCGCGCTCGATCAGTCGCGCACGGCCACGGCGCCAGGGGCGGCGGCGCGAGCGGCCAAATCAGCCCCGCCACGGAGGCAGCGATGATTGCGCGCGTCTGGCATGGACGCACCCGGGCAGCCGACGCGAATGCGTATGCCGCCTACACTCGCCGGATGGGCCTCGCCGACTATCGAGCGACGCCGGGAAATCGAGGGGCGTGGCTGCTGCGGCGAATCGAAGGAGACGTAGCGCATTTTCTGACGGTGTCGTTCTGGGAGTCGCGCGAAGCCATCGCCGGATTTGCGGGCGAGGAGATCGAGAAGGCGCGGTATTACGAAGAAGACAAGAAATACCTGCTCGAGTTCGAGCCCGGGGTGACGCACTACGAGCTTTTCGAGCCCTGAAGGGCGAGCGGGGACCGCCTCGATGGAGCCGGGGCAGGGAGCGTGGTAATCTTTGGCAGGCGGGGCGGGGAGGTAAGCCGCGGAGCGCGGAAACCATCCAACAGCCGTCGCGCGGAAACGCGCGCAGGAGCGGGAAGAAAAAAAGGAGAGCGAAAATGATGAAGCGGTTGAACTGTCTCGCGGTTCTGGGCCTCGCCGCCGCGCTGGCGCCGGCGGCATTCGCCCAGGCCAAGCCCGCCGCCAAGGCGCCGGGAGTGGCCGAATCCGCCTTGCAGGCCTGGAACGAAGTGGGAAACAAGGTCATCGGCATGGCCAAGGATTTCCCCGCCGACAAGTACGATTACAAAGCCACGCCCGCAGTGCGCAGCTACGCCGAAATTCTGCTGCATGTCGCCGGCGCCGACGATATCTTCACCGCCGCCGCCGAAGGGCGGAAAGCGGGCCCGGAAAACCTGCCGCGGTCGGAATACAACACCAAGGAAAAAGTGGTGGCGGCGCTGGAGAAGGCGGTGCACGACGGGGCGGCGGCCATCCAGGCGAAAGGCGATCGGGGGATGATGGAAAGCGTCAAGGGATTCGGCTCTCGGCCGACCACCCTGCTGGCGCTGTGCTACGACTTGGTCGAGCATTCGGGTGAGCATTACGGCAACCTGGTGACTTACGACCGGCTGAACGGCATCGTTCCGCCGGAATCGCGCCCGCGGCCTCGAGGCCAGTAGTAGTCGGGATCCAACCCAGAGAAGGTCGACAGTTCAGCGGCGGGGGTGTGTCGGCGGAGGCGGGCGATCGCGAGGTGTGCGCCGCGGGCGGCTGGCGCGCGAGGTTCGGGAGTAAAATGAGAGTGTTCTTCGCGAGCCGGCCCGGAGAGCGGGCGGGCGCGCCGAGGGGAAACCATGGCCTTGAGAGACGGCTGGATCGAACGGCGGCTGGCGGAAGCCGCCGCCGAGGGGGACGACAACGTCACCCAAATGCATTTCGCGCGGAAGGGCGTCATCACCGGCGAAATGGAATACGTGGCGCGACGCGAGCAGTTGCCCGCCGAGCGGGTGCGCGAGGAGGTGGCGCGCGGCCGGGCGATCATCCCGGCGAACATCCGCCACCGGAACCTTGAGCCGATGGGGATCGGCGTCGCGTTCAAATGCAAGATCAACGCGAACATCGGCAATTCGGCGACGACATCGAACATTGCCGAGGAGCTGGAGAAGCTGCGGGTGTCGGTGCAATACGGGGCGGACACCGCCATGGACCTGTCGACCGGCGGCGAGATTCCGGCGATCCGGCAGGCGATCATCGACCATTCGCCGGTGCCGATCGGGACGGTGCCGATCTACGAAGCGGTCACCCGGGTGCGCCGGGCGGAGGATTTGAGCGCGGAGCTGATGCTCGAAGTGATCGAGGAGCAAGCGGCGCAAGGCGTGGATTACATGACCGTCCACGCGGGGGTGTTGCGGGAATTCGTGCCGCTGGTACGGAACCGGGTGACCGGGATCGTGAGCCGGGGCGGCGCGCTGCTGGCGCAATGGATGAGCTACCACCACAAGCAGAATTTCCTGTACGAGCGGTTCACGGACATTTGCAAGATCTTCCGCAAGTACGACGTCAGTTTCTCGCTGGGGGACGGGCTGCGGCCGGGTTCGATCGCCGACGCGAGCGACGAAGCGCAATTCGCCGAACTCGAGGTGCTGGGGGAGCTGGCGCGGAAAGCGTGGGAGTACGACGTGCAGGTGATGATCGAGGGCCCGGGCCACATCCCGATGGACCAGATCGAGCTGCAAGTGAAGAAGGAAATGGAGCTGTGCAACGAGGCGCCGTTTTACACGCTGGGGCCGCTGGTGACCGACATCGCTCCCGGGTACGACCACATCACCAGCGCCATCGGGGCGGCGATGATCGGCTGGCACGGGGCGTCGATGCTGTGCTACGTAACTCCGAAAGAACACCTGGGGCTGCCGAACGCCGAAGACGTGCGCCAGGGAATCATCGCCTACAAGATCGCCGCTCACGCCGCCGACGTGGCCCGGCACCGGCCCGGGGTGCGGGATCGCGACGACGCGCTGAGTTACGCCCGATTTCTCTTCGATTGGGAAAAGCAATTCGAGCTGTCGCTCGATCCGGCGACGGCGCGGGCGATGCACGACGAGACGCTGGCCGACCCCTACTACAAGGAAGCGCATTTCTGCTCGATGTGCGGTCCGAAATTCTGCTCGATGAACGCCACCCAGATCGCCGACGCCTACGCCGGGCAGACGCAGGAAGAGCGGCGGGAGCGGTTCGTGCAATTGCTGGCCAAGGTGGAGGCGGGGAAGTAGCCACGTCCGGCGGAAGCGCCCGGCGTGCGGAATCGCGCCCCCCCCAGGCAACGCAACACCCGGTGATGGCCGGCTATTCCTCGAGCGCCGCTCGAAGCGTGGCGGCGAGGGCTTCCTCCTGCTCGGGGAAAACGGTGCGGAGATCGAGCACGAGCTGGTCTTCTTCGATGCGGGCGACGACGGGGGCCAAGCCGCCGGCGGGCTGACGCAGGCGGGCTTCGAGCGACGCGGGGGAATGACGCCGGCTCGAAACGGCGACCAGGAAAGTGGCGAGCGACTGGCCCGGAGTCGACCCGCCGCCAACGACGGAATTTCCCATGCAAATCTCGAATCGAGCGGCGGCGCCAGAAGCGGCGCTCGCGCGGGCGACGAACGCCTCGGCGCGACGGCGGATTTCCGCGGCCGGGGCGCGAATCATGCGGAGAACCGGGACGTCGTCGAGCGCGCCGCGGAGGTAAGCGCGGAGAGTAGCTTCGAGGGCGGCGATGGTGAGCTTATCGACGCGGAGGGCGCGGAAGAGCGGGTTGTTGCGGATGCGTTCCACGAGCGTTTTTTTGCCGGCGATGATGCCCGCCTGGGGTCCGCCGAGCAGCTTGTCACCGCTGAAGGTGACGACCGAGACGCCGGCAAGGAGGCTGGCGCAGGCGACGGGTTCGTCGATGCCCGCGCCGGCCAGATCGACCAGGCAGCCGGAGCCGAGGTCCTCGAAGAGAGGCAGGCCGTGGCGGGCGGCGAGGGTGCCGAGCTCTTCGAGCGAGGGGCGGTCGGTGAAGCCGACGACACGGAAATTCGAAGGATGAACGCGGAGGAGCAGGCGGGTGTCGGGGGTGAGCGCGCGCTCGTAATCGGCCAGACGAGTGCGATTGGTGGTGCCCACCTCGCGCAAGCGCGCGCCGCTGGCGGCCATGATATCGGGGATGCGGAATCCGTCGCCGATCTCGATCAACTCGCCGCGGGAGACAACGACTTCGGCGTCGCGAGCGAGCGCGTGGAGAACGAGGAAGACGGCGGCGGCGTTGTTGTTGACGACGATGGCGGATTCGGCTCCGACCAGGCGGGCGACGAGCCGGGCGGTGTGCGCGTCGCGCTTGCCGCGGGCGCCGGCGGCGAGATCGTATTCCAGGTTCGAATAATGGATGGCGGCTTCGCGGAGGCGGTCGATAGCCTCGGGGGCGAGCGGAGCGCGACCGAGATTGGTGTGGAGCACGACGCCGGTGGCGTTGACGACCGGGCGGAGCGACGGGGCAAGCCACCGCTCGATTTCGCCGACGATGCGCCGCTCGAGGGTTTCGACGGCGGCGGCTTCCGCGGGGGGCGAAGCCGATTCGGCGATTTCGGAACGAAGTCGGGCGAGCGCTTCGCGGGTGGCGTCGACGACCAGCGCGCGGCCTGCGCGGCGGCACCACTCGGCCAGAAGCGGCCGGGTGACCAACTCGTCGACCGAGGGGATGCGGCGCAAGAGCGCTTCGCGGGAGCCGGGATCGGCGGCCATCATGGCGCTGTTATTTCAGCACAGGGAGCCGGGCGAGGCAACGTGCGGGGAGGAAGCGCAGCAGGTGGAGCGGAAGCGGGCCGGCGTTTGCCGCGGGCGACGTTCGAAGGCGGCACAGGGAGCAGAATCGTCAGAGTTGCTGAAAGCGGATGCTGTTGCCGTCGGCGTCCTTCACGTACATTTCCCTCGTGCCCCAGCTCTGGTCCACCGGCCCAACGGCGATGGGGACGCGTTTCTTGACGAATTCGGCGTGCAGGGCATCGACGCTATCGACGAGGAAGTTCACCACGCCGCCGGCGACGCCATCACCGGAAAACGAAGACAGGTGCAGCCAAACGCCGTCGCGCGATACGCCCATATAACAAGGGTCTGGCACGGCGTCATCGGAGCGATGAGCGAATTCGAGGTCAAAGCCGAGCAGGCCGCAATAAAAGCGCTCGGCCCGACCTGCATCCGACACGTGGAGCAGTGGAATCGCGCGCTTGATCAGGGGGGGCCTCCGCTCGTCAGCGGACATCTTACCGGAGCTTGCCTTTCCGGGAAATGAGCCGGCAGAAATCCCGCGAATCACGCCGAAGGCGGAGCTGGTTTCGCGTTTGGGCCGCAGCCGCATAGAATAGGCGTCTTTTCCGAAGGACTCTTTTCACGAGGAGGAAGACTTGGCGGTCGAACGGGCTCTGGTAAGCGTGTACGACAAAACCGGCGTGGTGGAATTCGCACGAAGGCTGGCGGCGGCGAAAATCGAAATCGTATCGACCGGAGGCACGGCGCGGCTGCTGCGGGAGGCGGGATTGGCGGTGCGCGAGGTGGCGGAACTGACCGGTTGGCCCGAGATGCTGGCGGGGCGGGTGAAAACGCTGCATCCCAAAATTCATGGCGGCATTTTGTTCCGGCGCGACCGGGCGGAGGACCAGGCGGAGGCGGAGGAACACAAGATCGCCGCGATCGACCTGGTGGTGGTGAATCTCTACCCCTTCGAAGTGGTGGCCGCCAAGAGAGGCACCACCGCCGAGGAACTGATCGAGAACATCGACATCGGCGGGCCGGCGATGGTGCGGTCGGCGGCAAAGAACCTGCAATTCGTGGGCGTGGTGACCGATCCCGGCGATTACGGGCGGGTGGCGGAGGAAATCGAACGGTCGGACGAGCTGAGCCTGGCCACGCGGCTCGAACTGGCGCGAAAGGCGTATGCCGCCACCGCGCGCTACGACGGAATCATCAGCACGGAACTCGAGCGGCTGGCGGCCGACGGGAAACTGACGCTGGGCGAGAAGCCGCCGCTGCCGGAACGCCTGCACCTGGCGCTCGAACGGCGGGAAGCGCTGCGTTACGGCGAAAATCCGCATCAGCGGGCGGCGCTCTACGTGCCGGCGGGGCGGGAGGCCGCGGGCCTGGCGGGGGCGCGGCAGCTTCAAGGGAAGGAGCTTTCCTACAACAATCTGGTGGATCTGGAAGCGGCGTGGGAGTTGGCCGGGGAATTCGCGCGGCCGGCGGCGGCCATCATCAAGCACACCAATCCCGCGGGAGTCGCCGAAAACGACCGGCAAGCGGAAGCCTACCGGCTGGCGCTGGCTTGCGATCCGGTGTCGGCGTTCGGAGGCGTGCTGGCGTTCAACCGGCGGCTCGAAGCCGATACGGCGGCGGAAGTGGCGAAGCTGTTCGTGGAATGCATCGTCGCGCCGGGCTACGAACCGGGGGCGCGGGAGGCGCTGGGCGGGAAAAAGAATCTGCGGCTGGTGGAGCTGAAAGCGCCGGTGGCGGCGTCGCTGCAATGGAAGGGGATTTCCGGAGGCTGGCTGGTGCAGGAGCCGGACGTAGCGCCGCCGGAGGGGCAGTCGTGGAGTGTGGTGAGCGAGCGTGCGCCGACGGAGGAGGAGCGGGAAGCGCTGCGATTCGCCTGGATCGTGGTGAAGCACGTGAAATCAAACGCCATCGTGTTCGCGCGCGTGGGCCAAGCGGCGGCGGTGGGTGCCGGCCAGATGAGCCGGGTGGACTCAGTGAAGATTGCGGCGATGAAGGCGCAAGTGCCGCTCGCGGGAACGGTGGTGGCTTCGGACGCGTTTTTCCCGTTTCCCGACGGGGTGGAGGAGTCGGCGCGAGCGGGGGCGACGGCGGTGATTCAGCCGGGCGGGTCGGTGCGCGACGCCGAAGTGATTGCAGCGGCGAACCGGCTGGGGCTGGCGATGGTCTTCACCGGGCGGAGACATTTCCGGCACTAGCGGCGGCTGGGGAACCGACCGGTAAAAGCAACCCGGTGGCCGGAAACTTTTGACGCCCCGCGGGCCATCCAAGGATAATGGAATCCTTGGAGCCCACGTTGAAGCGTCTCGCTTTTTGCGCCCTTTTCCTCGTGTTCCCTCTGGCCGCCGCGGCGGGCCAGCAACCCGCCAGCCAGCCGGCGGCGGGGCAGGCGGCGCCGGCCGAAGTGGATCGCAAAGCGGAAGCGTACTCGAATTTCATTCTCGGCCACATGAGCGAGATGAATTACGAGGACACCGGCGACCAGCAGTACGCCAGCCAGGCCATCCAGTATTACAAGAAGGCGCAAGCGCTGGATCCCGATTCGGTGGAGATCGCCGAGCATCTGGCGGAAATTTACGCCGAATCGCAGCAATTGCGCGACGCCATCCAGACGGCTCAAGACATCCTCAAGGCGCATCCCGACAACGTGGATACCCACCGTCTGCTCGCCCGCATCTACGTCAGGACGCTGGGCGACCTGGGCCAGGACACAAGCCAGAAGCAGACGCTGGGCCAGGCGGTGGACCAATACCAGGCGGTGCTGAAGCTCGATCCGAGCGACAACGAAGCGGCGCTGTGGCTGGCGCGGCTCTACCGGTTCCAGAACCAGCCGGAAAAAGCAGAGCAAGTACTCGAGCAACTGCTGAACCACGATCCATCGAACCAGCAGGCGCTCGAACAATACACGCAGTTGCTGCTGGACGAGGGCCACGCCGACGACGCGGTGAAACGGCTCGAGAAGGTGGCGGGAGGATCGGGGAGCGGGCGGCTCTACGATTTGCTGGGCGACGCCTACGCGCAGATGCACGACAATGCCCACGCTGAGCAGGCCTACCGGCGCGCGGTGCAACTGGAGCCGGGCCTGCCCGCGCATCTGCGGCGGCTGGCGCAAACGCTTTTCGACGAGGACAAATTCGACGAGGCAGCCAAGCAATACGGGCAATTGACCCAGCTGGAGCCTTCCGAGGGCGAGAACTATCTGCGGCTGGCCGAAATCTACTACCAGCAGAAGAAATACGACCAGGCGGAGGCGAGCATTTCGCAGGCCAAGCAGCGCGCCCCGGAGAACCTGGAGGTGATTTACAACGAAGCGATCATCGCCGAGGCCCAAGGACGCTTCGCCGACGCCATCGGCACGATTTCGAACGCCCTCACCTCGCTGAAGGGGCAGCCGGCGTCGGGCCCGAAGCCGAACCCCGGGGTTTACGGCATTCTGTACGAAGAACTGGGCCGGCTGTACCGCCAGCAGGCGAACTACCCCGCCGCCATCGACACCTTCAAGCAACTGCTGGCGCTGGGGCCGGCGGAACAACACCGGGCCCGGCAGGAGCTGATCGAGACGTACCGCGAAAACAACCAAATCGACGCGGCAATCGAAGCCGCCCAGGAGGCGATCACCGCCTACCCGCAGGACCGCGAGATGAAAATCACCCACGCGCTGCTGCTGGGCGAGAAGGAACAGACCGACGGCGCGGTGAGTTCGTTGAAGGCGCTGCTGGACGGTACCTCGGCGGACCGGGAGATTTATCTGGACATCGCCCAGGTGGACCAGCGGGGGCACCGGTACGCCGACGCGGAGCAAGCGGCGCATACCGCCGAGAGCATGTCGCAGCGGCCGGGGGAGAACGGCGCGGCGTATTTCGTGCTGGGAGCGATTTACGAGCGGCAGAAGAAATACGATCAAGCGGAGCAGGAATTCCGCAAGGCGCTCGAAGTGAACCCGAACGACGCGGCGGTACTGAACTATTACGGCTACATGCTGGCCGAGCGCAGCGTGCGCCTGGACGAAGCCGGCGAGATGGTGAAGCGCGCGCTGGCGATCGACGCCAACAACAGCGCCTATCTCGACAGCCTCGGCTGGGTATACTACAAGCAAAACCGGCTGACCGACGCCCGCGAGTTCCTGCTGAAGGCGACGACGCGCAGCCCGAGCGATCCGACCATCCTCGGACACCTGGGCGAGGTTTACGACCGGCTGGGCGAAACCGACCGTGCCATCGCCAGTTGGGAGAAAGCGCTCGAGCAATGGCGCCGGGCGGTCCCCGCCGATTACGACTCCGACACGGTGCGGGACATCGAGAAGAGGCTGGGGGAAGCCAAGAGCCGGATGGCACGGAAGAATCCCTCGGCGGCTTTCCTTCCGCACTGACCAGCGCATCTTGAGCACGACGCTGCGCATCCCAGCCTACGCGAAAATCAATCTGCATCTGGCGGTTCTGGGCGTCCGGCCGGACGGCTACCACGAGCTGCGGACGATTTTCCAGGCGATTTCGCTCCACGATACGCTCGAACTGGAACGGTTGCGCCGGCCCGAAATCCATCTCCAGGTGACCGGGGCGGCGCTGGCGGCCGACCGAACGAACCTGGTTTACCGCGCGCTCGAAGCGCTGAACCGGGAACTTGCGCTCGGAGGGGGCTGGCGCGCGCGGCTGCAGAAGCGGATACCGATGGGGGCGGGGCTGGGCGGGGGATCGAGCGACGCCGCTGCGGCGCTGGCGGGCGGCCTCCGGCTGGCGGGCCGCAGGCTTGCTCCGGAGCGGTTGGCGGAAATCGCCGCCGGGCTGGGGGCGGACGTTCCGTTCTTTCTGCTGGGCGGGCGCGCGGTGGGAGTGGGTCGGGGAGACGAGATTTATCCGCTCGAAACCGGTCCCCGGCGGAGTGTCGTGGTGGTGATGCCCAAGGGCATCGAGGTGGCGACGAGCGAGGCGTATGGGTGGCTGGACCGCGAGTTGACAAAGGGTTCGGCGCCCCCTAGACTTTGGATTTCCTGCGCCCGAAGCTGGAGCACCGAGGAAGCGGACCTCTGGAACGACTTCGAGGGGGCGGTTTTCGCCCATTATCCGCGCCTGGAGAGGATCAAGAGGCGATTGCTCCGAGCGGGAGCCGCGGGAGCCGCGCTGGCAGGCAGCGGTTCGGCGGTGTTTGGTCTGTTCCGAAACCCAGCGCAGGCGCGCCGAGCCGCCCGGCAGTTCCCGCACGACCAGATCTTCTTCGCTCGCACACTCGCGCGGGCCGAGTCTCGCCACTCGGCGAGGGCGGGATTGCGAGCCTGAGGTGCCTCGCTTGGCCGAAGACAAACTGAAGATTTTCAGCGGACGCGCGAATCCGGCGCTGACGAAGGCGATCTGCGATCAACTGGAGACCGAGCCGGGAGCGATCGAGTTAAGCACGTTTTCCGACGGGGAATCCTACATTCAGATTCTCGAGAACGTGCGCGGGATCGACGTGTTCGTGGTGCAGCCCTGCTCGCAGCCGGTGGACGTCAACCTGATGGAATTGCTGCTGATGATCGACGCGTTCAAGCGGGCATCGGCGCGGCGGATCACGGCGGTGGTGCCCTATTACGGCTACGCTCGGCAGGACCGGAAGGACAAGCCGCGGGTGCCGATTTCGGCGAAATTGATCGCCGACCTGCTGGAAACCGCGGGATCGAGCCGGGCGCTGCTGCTGGACCTGCACGCGCCGCAGATTCAGGGGTATTTCAACATTCCGGTCGACCACCTGTACGCGTCGCCGGTGCTGGTGGAGCATTTCCGGCAAAAAGAGATCGAGAATTTGGTGGTGGTCTCGCCCGACGCCGGCGGCGTGGAACGGGCGCGAGGATTCGCCAAGAAGATGGACGCCTCGCTGGCCATCGTGGACAAGCGGCGGGTGGCGAAGGACCAGACGGAAGTGATGCATCTGATCGGCGAAGTGGAAGGGCGGTCGGCGCTGATCGTGGACGACATCGTGGACACGGCGGGAACGCTGGTGAAAACGGCCGACGCGCTGATGGAGCAGGGCGCCGAGCGGGTTTACGCCGCGTGCACCCATCCGGTGCTTTCCGGCCAGGCGATCGACCGGCTGTGCCATTCGGCGATCGAGGAACTGGTGGTGACCGATTCGATTCCGCTGGGGCCGGAGGCCTGCCGGATCGAGAAAATCAAGGTGCTGAGCGTGGCGCCGCTGCTGGCGCGGGGCATCCGCTCGATTCACGAGGAAACGTCGATCAGCGCGCTGTTTCTGTGAAGCGGGGCCGACGGGCAGCCCTCCCCGAGGCCGCCAGGGCGGCCGGGGACGTGAGCGGAGGGGAATGACGAGCATGATGATCGAAGCGATTCGGCGCAACGAACGCGGCAAGAACGCGGCGCGGAGACTGCGGCGCGAGGGGCGGGTGCCGGCGGTGCTGTACGGCGGGGGCAGCGAGCCGGTGGCGCTGGCGGTGGAAACGCGCCAGGCGGAGCAAGTGCTGCGCGCCGCGGGACACAATCCCATTTTCGAGCTGAAAGTGGAAGGCAAGGACCAGACGCACGCGATGCTGAAAGGCTGGCAGGTGGACCCGGTGCGCGGCAACGTGCTGCATCTGGATCTGCAGAGGGTGGCGATGGACGTGCGCGTGCGGGTGCGCGTGCGGGTGCACACCACCGGCGAACCGCAGGGGGTGAAAGTGCAAGGCGGGATTTTCGAGCGGGTGACCCGCGAGATCGAAGTGGAATGCCTGCCGGGCGACATTCCCGAGGAAGTCACCGCGGACGTCAGCGAGATGACGATTCACCAGCAGCTTCGCGCCGGCGACCTGGCGCTCGACACGACCAAGATCCGGTTGCTCACCGACCCGCAACGAGTGCTGGCGCACGTAGTGGCCCCGGCGAAGGAAGAGGAAGTGGCGGCTCCGGAAGCCGCCGCGGTGGCGCCGGTCGAAGCCGCCGCACCAGCCGAGCCGGAAGTCATCAAGAAGGGCAAGAAGGAAGAGGAAGCGGAAGAGGAAGCGGGCGAGGAAGGCGAGGGCAAAGGCAAGGGCAAAGGCAAGGGCGAATAATCCGCCGGGCGCCGCGCGGGGCGGAAGCGCGGCGCGGCCGAGTTGGCGATGCGACTCATCGTGGGCCTGGGCAATCCCGGGCCGGGTTACGTCAGGACGCCACACAACCTGGGATTCCGGGTGATCGACCATCTTGGGGAAAGGGCCGGCATACGGATCCAGCGGCCGGAGGGGAAATCGCTGATCGGCCGAGGAAGGCTGGCGGGCGCGGAGGTGGTGCTGGCGAAACCGCAAATCTACATGAACGCGAGCGGGCTGGCGGTTCGCGAACTGATCGAGCGGCTGGAAGGCGAGGCGGAGAGAATCATCGTGGTGGTGGACGACGCGTCGCTGCCTGCGGGCGCGCTGCGAATTCGGGAGCGGGGATCGGCCGGCGGTCACAACGGCCTGAAATCGGTGATCGGCGCCCTGGGAACTGACGAATTCATCCGGGTGCGGCTGGGCGTGGGCGGGGCGGAGCCGGGTGAAGACTTGGCGGAACGTGTGCTGCGGCCGATGAGCGAAACGGAAGAGGAGCAGGCGGCTGAGCAGATCGAGCGGGCCGCCGACGCGGTAGAGCTGATCCTGCGGCAGGGAGCGGGGGCGGCGATGAACCGATTCAACCGCCGGGCGGAGCCGCCCGGGGAAGAGGAGAGCGCCGGGGGCAAGCCGTCCGGCGCGAACTGAGGAGACCATGCCCGAAGAGCGCACGTATGAACTGATTTTCATCTGCCGGCCGGACACACCGGAAGCGGAGATCGACAAAGTGGCGGCGAACCTGCAGCAGGTGGTGCAGGAGCACCAGGGCCGGGTGGAGAAAGTGGAGAAGCAGGGTGTGCGCAAGCTCGCCTACCAAGTGGGAAAGAGTCGCGAGGGATTCTTCGTGTTTCTGGTGCTGCACGGCACCCACGGCGAGATGATCAAGGAACTCGAGCGCCGGCTGAAGGTTTCCGAGCCGGTGTTGAAATACATGACGGTGCGGATCGACGAAGAACTGAAACGGCAAAAGAAGCTCGCGGCCCATCGCGAGCGCCGCCTGGCCCGCCGGCCGCGCAAAGCGGCGGGCGAAACCGCGCCGGCCGCCGGCTAAGGCCGCCGAAGGAGATCATCGATGACAGCAGACGCTCCCCAACACCCCTCGCACGGCCCCCATTCCGGCGGGCCGGGCGGCGGTCCGCGCGGCGACCGGCCCCCACGCAAGCCGCGGCGGCAATACGTGCGGAAGCGGAAGGTGTGCCGATTCTGCGTCGAGAAGATGGACTACATCGATTACAAGAACGCCGATTTGCTGAAGGGGTTCATCCTGGATCGCGGCAAGGTGGTGCCGCGGCGGATCACCGGCACCTGCGCGCGACACCAGCGCTGGCTGAAAGTGGCGATCAAGCGCGCGCGGAACATCGCGCTGCTGCCTTTCGCCGCGGGCGCGTAAAGCGAGAGAGGACGGCTCGATGAAAATCATCCTGCAAGAGAACGTCGAAAAACTGGGCACCCGCGGCGAGGTTCTGGAGGTCGCCGAGGGCTACGCCCGCAATTACCTGCTGCCGCGGAAGCTGGCGCTCGCCGCCTCGGCGGGCAACCTGAAGCAGCTCGAGCGGATACGGGCGCGGCTGGCGAAAATCGAAGACCAGGAGCATTCGACGGCCGAACAGCTCGCCGGCCAGCTTCTGACCGCGGCGGTCAGCCTGGCACGCAAGGCGGGCCCGAACGACCAGTTGTTCGGCTCGGTGACTGCCGCGGACATCGCCGACGCGCTTGCCGCCCAGGGCCTGACCGTGGACAAGCGCAACGTGGGACTCACCGAGCCCATCAAGCTGCTGGGTGAATACCAGGTGCCGGTGAAGCTGCATCACAACGTGGCGACAACGGTGAAGGTGATCGTCACGCGGGAAGAAAGTTAGAACCCATTCGCCTCTGTTGACATCCTCCCCGTACCCTGCGTTGGGCAGGTCGAAGTTTTCCACTTCTCCGCCGATTATCCACAGGGCGGCGTTTTCGGGAACCCGGCATTTTGCCTCGGTCCAACGGCTGTGGAATTCACCCCTTGAAATCCACAGGCTGGAACTTGATTTTCCGGTCCCGGCCGGCAGAATGCGAGGATTCGCCGGCGGCGAACGAGGCGGAAGAATCCGGTTGCGCCGGAAGCCGGTTCAGGCGAAAATTAAGCGAAACAAGCGAGAGGCATGGCTACTCCCGTCGAACTGGAACGGCCGCTTCCCTGCAACCAGGACGCCGAACGCAGCGTGCTGGGAGCAATCCTTCTTGACAATCACAGTTTGAACGCCGCGCTGGAGTTGCTGCGGCCGGAGGATTTTTTTCTGGAGCAGCACCGGCGGGTGTACTCGCGGATGGTGGCGCTGGGGGAGCGGCAGCGGGCCATCGATCTGGTGACGCTGGCGGAGGAACTCGACCGGGCGGGGGAGCTGGAAGCGACCGGAGGCGGCGCCTATCTGGCGCAACTGGTGGATGGGGTGCCGCGGGTCAGCCACATCGAGCACTACGCCCAAATCGTGAAGGAGAAGTCGCTGCTCCGCGGCCTGATTCACGCCGCCGACGCGATCCAGCAACAGGCGCTCGACGCCGAAGGAGGCGCCGAGGAAATCCTGGACCGCGCCGAGACGCTGATCTTCCAGCTTGCCGAAGACCGCATCCGCGCCGGACTGGTGGGGGTGAAAGAACTGGTGCGGGAAAGCTACGGGCGGCTGGAACGGATGCTGAGCGAAGGGCGGCAACTGACGGGGCTTTCGACCGGATACCGGCAGCTCGACGATCTGACTTCGGGCTTGCAGCCGTCGGAACTGGTGATTCTGGCGGCGCGGCCATCGATGGGGAAAACGGCACTGGCGCTAAACGTGGCGGAAAACGTGGCGCTGGGCGAGCGCAAGCCGGTGGCGGTGTTCAGCCTGGAAATGTCGAAGGAATCGCTGCTGATGAGGCTGCTGGGCTCGCGGGGAGAGCTGGACATGCACCGGTTCCGCACCGGGCATCTGGGGAAGGAAGAAGGGCGGCGGATGACGACGGCGCTGCGAGAACTGGCGGAAGCGCCGTTGTGGATCGACGATGCCGGCTCGACCACGGTGCTCGAAATCGGGGCGAAGGCACGGCGGCAGAAACGAGACAAGGGGCTGGCGCTGGTCATCGTCGACTACCTGCAATTGATCTCGGCCCGGGGCCGGTTCGGCAACCGGACCGAAGAAGTCTCGTCGATTTCCCGGTCGCTCAAGGGCCTGGCCAAGGAATTGCAAGTGCCGGTGCTCGTGTTGAGCCAGCTCACTCGCGCTCCCGAACGCGAAGAGCGCCGGCCGCAACTGGCCGACCTTCGGGAGTCGGGAGCGATCGAACAGGACGCCGACGTGGTGATGTTCATCCACCGGCCCAACTTCTACCGGCCGGAGCTGCCCGAGGACGAACGGCGCAAGGCGGAACTGCTGATCGCCAAGCAACGCAACGGCCCAACCGACCGCGTCAACCTGGTTTTCTTCGAGCGAATCACCCGCTTCGAGGAAGCCGCCGCCGAATCCTTCCGGGACCGGGAAACGGAATAACCGGCTAGGCCGGTAGTGGCTCAGTCCCGAACCTTCGGGGGTCAGTGGCATCCCGCTCTGCGGGACCTGCGCGCTGCCCCAACAGGTTCAAATTCCGGCGTTTCCTCGTACGCCGCAACCGCCGGGGATGTAAATCCCGCCTCCCGAACCTTCGGGACTCAGCCACTACCGCCAGGCCCCCGGGCGTTTCCGGGCGGATTTGCCGTGTTATACTGGCGGGCGCGGATTTTTACGATCAAAGCGCCTTCCTAGGGCTAAACGAAGGGACGGGGCAGCAGGTTTTCCAGCCCGAAATCATTGGCGGACACTCGCAAAATCCCGGGCATCGCCGTCGCCTCCAGAGCAGGCGGCGCAGAATCCCGGGAGAGTCCTCGGCCGCGCCCAGCCAAGCAAAACAGCCATCGAGAGGCCAGCCTGTTCAGTTTGTGGGACATGTTGGTGGTCCGAGGGGTGTTCACGATCATTTGCGTGGTGCTGGGGTGGCATTTCCATCCCTTCGGACTGACGAAAGCCACCGGCGCCATTTTCGGATTGCTTTGCGCCGCGGCGGTCATCCTGTCGGAAATGCGGCTGCGGCGTGTGAGCCTGCGGCGGCTGATAGGCGCGGCGGTGGGCTCGATCCTGGGGATCATGGGCGCGTATCTGATTCATCTGGTGCTGACGCGGACAACAATTCCCGAGGAATCACGGTCGTTTTTGGGAATCGCGGTGGTGGTGGTGATGGCGTACGTGGGAATGGTGGTGGGGGCGAACAAGGGGGACATGCTGAACCTGCAGGCTTTCGGCGGGGTCTTCGGGAGCGAACGCGGTGGCCAGCGGTTCGCCAAGATCCTGGACACTAGCGTGATCATCGACGGGCGGGTGGCCGACGTGTGCGAAGCGTCGTTTCTGGAAGGCACGCTGATCCTGCCGCGATTCGTCTTGCACGAGCTGCAGATGGTAGCCGACTCCGCCGACCCGCTGAAACGCCAGCGGGGGCGCCGGGGCCTGGAAGTGCTGGAGCGGTTGCAGCGGCTGCCGCAATTGGACATCGAAGTGGCCGAAGACGATTTTCCCGACATTCCCGACGTGGACTTGAAACTGATCGAGCTGGCGCGGCGATACGACGCGAAGATCGTGACCAACGATTTCAACCTGAACAAAGTGGCTTCGCTGCAGGGACTGGAAGTGCTGAATGTGAACCAACTGGCCAACGCGCTGAAGCCGGTGGTGCTGCCGGGCGAAGCGATGCGGGTGTTCATCCTGCGCGAAGGCAAGGAGCCCAACCAGGGAGTCGCCTACCTGGACGACGGAACGATGGTGGTGGTGGACGGGGCGCGAAAGCTGATCAACAAGACGATCGACATCCTCGTCACCTCGGTGCATCAGACAAGCGCCGGCAAGATGATCTTCGGCCGGCTGGACGAGCGCTCGGAGGCGGCTCGCGCCCCTTCGGCGCAGGAAGGCAATCGCGGCAGCGAGCTGCCGCCCCGCCCGATTCACCCCGCATCCGGCCAGCGCTAAAACCCCTGCCCGACGGTCCCCCAGCGGGGGAGAAAACCGGTGACGCAGCGGGCATCCCCCGCCCGGCGTGGCGCCGGGGCAGGCGTTCCAGCCGATCCTTCACACAATCACTGCTTCGCGGTATTCGCCGAAGACGCGGCGGAGGGCGCCGGCGATCTCACCGACGGTGGCGTAAGCCTCGACGGCGGCGAGGATGGCCGGCATCAGGTTTTCGTTCGAGCGGGCGCGGCGTTCGATTTCCTCGAGAGTGTGGGCGACGGGAACAGGGCCGCGGCGGGCGCGGAGCGCGCTGAGGCGCTCGATTTGCGCTCGTTCGACCGCCGGATCGACGCGCAACAGGGGAATGGGACGGCGGGCGGCGGAGGTGAACCGGTTGACGCCCACGACGACGCGGTCGCCGCGCTCGACGGCCAATTGATATTCGTAGGCAGCGCCCTGGATTTCGCCCTGGACGTAGCCGGTTTCGATGGCGCGCAGCATTCCGCCGAGGTCGTCGATTTTCCCCAGGTAGTTCTCAGCGCGGGCCTCGATCTCCGCGGTGAGCTTCTCGACGGCCCAGGATCCGCCGGCGGGGTCGACGGTGTTGGCGACGCCGGATTCGCAGGCGAGAATCTGCTGGGTGCGGAGGGCGAGCAGGGCGGCGAGTTCGGTGGGCAAGGCGAGAGCCTCGTCGAGGGCGTTGCAGTGAAGCGACTGGCAGCCGCCGAGCACCGCGGCGAGCGCCTGGATGGCGACGCGGACGATGTTGTTTTCCGGCTGTTGGGCGGTCAAAGCGCTGCCAGCGGTTTGGGCGTGGAAGCGGAGGGCCAAGGAGCGCGGGTTTCGCGCGCCGAAACGGCGGCTCATGACTCGCGCCCAGAGGCGGCGGGCGGCGCGGAACTTGGCGATTTCCTCGAGCAAATCGGATTGAGCGGCGAAGAAGAAGGAAAGGCGAGGCGCGAACTGGTCGACATCGAGCCCGGCCTGGCGCGCGGCTTCGACGTAGGCAATCGCATTCGCCAGGGTGAAGGCGACTTCCTGGACCGCGGTGGCGCCGGCTTCGCGAATGTGGTAACCGGAAATGGAAATCGTGTTCCATTCGGGCAGCTCGGCGCGGCACCAGGCGAAGGTGTCGGTCATCAGGCGCAGGGCCGGCCGCGCCGGAAAGATGTAGGTGCCGCGGGCGATGTACTCCTTCAGGATGTCGTTCTGGATGGTGCCGGAGATGCGGCGCAGGTCGGCGCCCTGCTTCTTGGCGACGGCGACGTAGAGGGCGAGGAGGATGGCGGCGGTGGCGTTGATAGTCATCGAAGTGGAGATGCGCTCGAGGGGAACGCCTTCGAGCAGGGTTTCCATATCCTCGAGCGAATCGATGGCAACGCCCACCTTCCCCACTTCACCGCGGGCGAGCGGATGGTCGGAATCGAGGCCAATCTGGGTGGGCAGGTCGAAGGCGACCGAAAGGCCCGTTTGTCCCTGGGCGAGCAGGTAGCGGTACCGGCGATTGGATTCGGCGGCGGCGCCGAAGCCGGCGTATTGGCGCATGGTCCACAGGCGGCCGCGATACATCGTCGGATGGATTCCGCGGGTGAAGGGAAATTCGCCGGGAAACTCCTGGCCTTCGCCGGAGACCCAGGCGGCGGCGTCGGCCGGAGCATAGACGCGCTCGAGCGGCAGGCCGGAAAGAGTGGTGACCGGCTCGGCAACGGCAGCGGATTTCTCGTCTGGGGCGCGGCGGGGCATGGGCGTGTTTCCCGCGCAGGTCACCAGCGGGCGTGGGCGCGGCGGATGCGGCGTGCGTCGCGGAAGGCGCCCACTCCGAAGGCGGCCATCATCAGGGCATAGATGACTCCGAGCCACGCCACCCAGCGGGCGGCGGGATTGCGCCATTGCCGCAAAGCGGTGAAGCCGCCGGCGGCGGAAAAGACGAAGAACATCGCGCCGGTGGTCTCGTGAAAGAGCTGGCGGGCAGCGCGCCAGAGCAGCCGGAAGGCAGCCATCCAGGAGATTGTAGTACACAAAGGGGCAAGGGGCAGTACGGGGCGAGGGCTTGTTTCGCAACCGGCGCAGCCCTACAATTGCCAGTGGCGGAGAAGGGGAACGCTCGGCGGAGGTGAGCCTGTGCACCTGGACGACCACCTGAAGCAACTGCTGCGGGAACTGGGCCAGGCCATCAACGATTCGGTATCGGATTCCGAGCGCATCCTGGAAGCAATCGCCAACGTTCGCGCCGCCGGCTACGACGTCGTCTTGAAGCTGGACGCGACGGTAGGGTTGTCGCGACACGAATCGAAGCCCAACCGGATGACCTTCGGAGACCGGCGGTTTCTGGAATCGCTCCGCATTCGCGTCGACGACGAATCGATTGACGACGAGCTGGGGCCCAAGCTGGAATTCAGTCCCCAGGACATCAAGTTCTTGAAGTCGCTCAAGATTTCCATCGACGATTTGCCCTAGATCGCGGCATCTGGAATCTGCGGCACGCTGAATGCCGGCCGCCAGCCGGCAGGACGTCGCCTTGACGATCCCCGCGAAAACCTCCGAACGCCCGCCCCCTTCGGGAACTTTAAAATGATGCGCTGGCCCGCGGTGGTCGGCCGCTTCTATCCGGCAGACCCGAAAGAAATCAAGCGAGCGCTGGAAAGCTATCTCGGCGGAGGCCCAGGCGAAATCAAGGCGCGCATTCGGGGCTGCCTGGTTCCCCACGCCGGGTACATGTATTCGGGGGCGGTGGCGGGAGCGGTTTACCGGCGGATCGATTTGCCCAGGCGCATCGTTCTTCTGGGACCGCGGCACTTCCCGGCGGGCCATCCGATGGCCATCATGGCCGACGGGGAGTGGCTGACACCACTGGGCCCGGCGAAGATCGCGAGCGACTTGGCGCTCGAGCTGATGCGCGCCTGCCCGCTGCTCGCCGAAGACGCCGTCGCGCACCAGCAGGAGCATTCGCTCGAAGTGCAGCTTCCGTTTCTGCAAGAGTTGGCGAAGGACTTCACGTTCGTGCCCATCGCGCTGGGCACGACGGCGCTGGCCGCGCTCGAAGAGCTGGGCGAGGCGGTGGGGCGAGTGGTGGCGGGCTGGGCGGAGCCGGTGCTGGTAATCGCCAGCAGCGACATGAACCACTACGAAAGCGACCGGCTGACGCGGCGGAAAGACCAGCTCGCGATCGAGAAGATTCTCCGTCTCGAACCACGGGGCTTGTTCGAGACGGTGACGAACGAAGGGATTTCGATGTGCGGGTTCGGCCCGGCGGTGACGATGCTGACGGCGGCGCTGCGGCTGGGCGCAAAGCGAGCGGAACTGGTGAGCTACGCGACGTCAGGGGACATCACCGGAGACCGGGAAGCAGTGGTGGGCTACGCGGGGGTGATCGTGGAGTGACGCTGGGGACGGCGGCGCCTTGCTAGCGCGGGGAACCGAGGCTCAGGGCGAGGGCGCGGGCGCGCTGGCGGGCGATATCCAGGAACCGGGGATTCGAGGCGATCTGGTCGAGCAGGGGCGCGAGGCTTTCGGGATCGGCGAGCAGTTTCTGGCTGAGATCGCTCTGGAGGCGCAGCAGGATATCGTTCAGACCGAGCGGGTCGTAGCGCATCGAGCGCTTGAGCTGGTCGGCGTACTGGAGTTCGAGGGCGAGACCTTCGAAATCTTCGAGCAATTCGTTGGCCGTCTGTTTGGTGGTGTAGTTGAAGGTAACCTCGTGAGTTTCGCCGGCCTTCTCGTAGCGGAACGTTTTGACGCCCAAATTGGCGATGTGGCGCCGAACGTCGAGTTGAACGCCGTCGAAATCGTGCAAGGCGGCGGCGAGAGAGAAGAGCCTGGCGGCGAGGGGGGCGCTGGCCTGGAAAGGCAGGGGGGTGGGCGGATCGGCAAGCTGGCGAATATCGTAGGTGCCAGCGCCGCTCTCGTCGAGCTTGATTTCGATGAATTCGGGAGTGCTGGATTTGAACACCTTGCGGAAGGTGAGGGTGGCGGCAGCGGATTTGGGGCGCGAAGCGGGAGCGGCCGGCCGCGCCTGGGACCGGGCGCCGAGCGCGGGAGCTGCGGCCAACCAAACCAGAAGCGCGGGAAGTGAGATTATCCGACCGATCATCGTCAAGCTTCGATGCGAGCGGGGTAGAGGGAGGCGCCAGCGGGTCCGGCACGGCGGCGCGCGCGGTGGGTGAAGAGGTGGCAAAGGGCCAGGGCGAGGGCGTCGGCGGCGTCGGGAGAAGCGGGTGGTTGGGCGAGCCGAAGCAGTTCCCCGACCATGACTTGTATCTGGGCCTTGGAGGCCGCGCCGTATCCGGTCACCTGGTACTTCACCTCTCGCGGTGTGTAACTGTGGACGACAACGCCTGCCTGAGCGGCGGCGAGCAGCACCACCCCGCGCGCTTCGGCGAGCTTGAGCGAAGTCCGCAGATTCGGCGCGGCAAAAACTGTTTCCAGCGCCAGCGCGCCGGGCGAATGCTCGACCAGCAGGCCGAGCACAACGCGGTGCAGCTCCCGCAGCCGGTCGCCGAACGCGGCGCGCCGAGGATGGCGCAAGACGCCGTGGAGCAGAGCGCGCACGCCGCCGCCGTCGGCCTCGATCACCGCGTAACCGGTCGGACCGGCAGCGGCCGCATCGACGCCGAGAACGCGCACCCGCTCGTCCTGTTGGTTGCCGTCGCCCATCGGCCTTTTATTTTGCACTGGAGCGGCCCGAGGGAACAGTGCCTTTTGGGGCAACGGCGCCGAGCCGCCAGCCGGCCGGGGCGCGGGCTGAAGCGGCCGGAATTCAGGAGGCGGCCAGGGCCGCCTGAATTTCCTTCTCTTCGATATCGAAATTGGCGTAGACGTGCTGGACGTCGTCGTGCTCCTCGAGCGCTTCGACGAGCCGCAGCATCTGCTGGGCCGCGGGGCCGGTGAGCTTCACGTAGTTCTGCGGAACCCAGGCGACTTCAGCCGAGCTGGGGGTGATGCCGGCGGCGACGAGGGCATCGCGCACCTTTTCGTGCTCTTCGGGCGAAGTGATGATTTCCCAGGCGGAGGAGTCGTCGCGCACGTCTTCGGCGCCGGCGTCGAGAACGATTCCCAGCAGGCGGTCTTCGTCGGCCAATTCTTTGGGCACGACGATGTCGCCCTTGCGGTGGAACATCCAGCCGACCGCGCCGGTCTCGGCCATATTGCCGCCGTGCTTGGACATGAGGTGGCGGATGTCGCTGACCACCCGATTGCGGTTGGTGGTGACCACCTGAACCAGCATTCCGACGCCGCCCGGGCCGTAACCTTCGAACATGACCTCTTCGAATTGCTCGCCTTCGAGCTGGCCGGTGCCACGCTGGACGGCGCGCTGCACGTTTTCATTGGGCATGTTTTCGGCCTTGGCAGCGGCGACGGCGGCGCGCAGGCGGGGATTGGAGTCCGGATCGCCGCCGCCGATACGCGCGGCGATGGTGATTTCGCGAATGAGTTTGGTGAAGGCCTTGCCACGGCGGGCGTCGGCCGCGGCCTTCTTATGCTTGATGGTAGCCCACTTCGAGTGGCCAGACATGACCTTGCCTCGCTCGGGAGATACGCGGGGAAAGACAGTCTAGCACAGGGGGCAGGGGCGGGGAAGGAGTAGGGTTGGGTGAACCCGGCGGCGGCGTGGGACGGGTCGCGGAGCCGTTCGAGGGCCGGAAACGGGGATTCAGCAGCGGCTGGACGCGATTGGCTGAACTGGACTTGCGGACCGAGCCTGTCCTGTTGCAAAATTGCGTTGGCATGAAATACCGCAGCCAGACGAGGGCAACGACCTGCGCGTGTACTAAGCGCATGCGCCCGTCTGGCGCGGGTATGCTGCCGAGCTAATCACTCGGGTAACCAGCGATTCTCCTCAGCCCGCCGCCAGACGAAAGCCTGGCAGCGGGCTTTTTTTATTTGGGACGAATGCTGGAGAGCACGGGGGACACCATTACGGAGGCGGCGCTGAAAGGCGAGACGAAGGCCCAGCGTGCCGAGCGGCTGAAGCGGAGGCGGAGAAGTCCGCAGCGGCTTGCAGGCAATCCGATATTGAGGAGAAGGACGTGAGCAAACGATTCAAAGCGGCGATTCTGGGCGCCACCGGGCTGGTGGGGCAGCGGTTCGTGCAGTTGCTGGAGCGCCATCCATGGTTCGAGGTTGGCACGCTCACCGCTTCGGACCAGTCGGTGGGCGAGCGGTACGGCGACGCGGCGAGCTGGCGGCTGGAAGGCGCGCTGCCGGAGCGGGCCAGGGAGCAGGTGGTGCGGGAGACACGGCCCGAGGCGGTCGATGGCGATTTCGTTTTCTCCGCGCTCGATTCGGCGGTGGCGGGACCGATCGAAGAGGAGTTCGCGCGGGCGGGATTTCCGGTGATCAGCAACGCATCGCCGCACCGGATGGAGGCTGACGTGCCGCTGCTGCTGGCGGACGTGAATCCGGACCACGCCGACATCCTGCCGGCCCAGCAGCGCCGGCGCGGCTACGGCCGCGGATTCCTGGTCACCAATCCCAACTGCTCGACGGCGGGACTCGTCACCGCGCTCAAGCCGCTCGACGACGCCTTCGGGGTTGAAGCAGTCAGCGTAGTTACGCTGCAAGCGGTTTCCGGAGCGGGCTACCCCGGCGTCGCTTCGGTCGACATCCTCGACAACGTCATTCCTCACATCGCCGGCGAAGAAGAAAAGCTCGAGATCGAGCCGCGGAAGATCCTCGGCCGCCTGCGCGACGGCTCGTTCCAACCGGCCGGGTTCGAGGTGAGCGCTCAGGTGCACCGCGTGCCGGTGGTGGATGGGCACCTGGAGTCGGTTTCGGTGAAGCTGCGCGGCAACCCGGCGGTGGACGACGTGGCGGCGGCGTTCGAAGCGTACCTCTCCGCTCCTCAACGCTCGAGCTTGCCCAGCGCGCCGCCACACCCGGTGGTGGTGCGGCGGGAATCGGACCGGCCGCAGACGCGGCTGGACCGGATGGCGTCGGGCGGGATGGCAGTGGTGGTGGGCCGGATCCGGCGGTGTCCGATTCTCAGTTTCCGGTTCAGCTTGCTCTCGCACAACACGATTCGCGGGGCGGCGGGCGCGGCGATTCTGAATGCGGAATGGCTGGTGGAGCGAGGACTGCTGGCGGCGCGACCGAAGCGCGCCGGAGTCGCTGCCAGCAACGAGAATTCGCTTGTTGGGGAACGGGAGTAACACCGGGATGACGCGGAACACCGATCTTAGAAACGGTCCGATGACCTGCGCCTGTAGTTGCTGTTGTTGTCGGCCGGCGTCGTGGGTTGCAGCGAGGCGCCCCGGATAAGGCAATTTCCAGGGTGAATCGGCAGGGCGGCCCGCGATGCGAGAAGGCATTGCGGGCCTTTTTTATTGTGAGCAGTCGGGGCCGGGAAGAAGAGAGGCTGATGGCGCTGTTTCCGATGTTTCTGAAACTCGAAGAGCGGCGGGTGCTGGTGGTGGGAGGCGGGCGCGTGGGCGAGGCGAAGATTCGCAGCCTGCTCGAGACCGGCGCCCGGGTGAAGGTGGTGGCGCCGCGGGCGACGGCCCGGGTGCAGGCGTGGGCGCGCGCCTGCTGGGACGCGAGCGCGAAAAGCTGCTTTCGGAATCGATCGATCTCGCAAGCCGGCGGCGGCAATTGCTCCGCCTGGCGCGGGAAATTCCACTGGGGAGGGGACTATGAGCGGCAAAGTGGTTCTGGTTGGCGCCGGTCCGGGCGATCCCGAGCTGATGACGGTGAAGGCGGTGGGAGCGCTTGAGCGCGCCGATCTGGTGCTTTACGACGAGTTGGTATCGCAGGCGATCCTGGCCCGGATCCCGGCCGCCACCCGCGCGGTGAGTGTCGGCAAACGCGCCGGCCACGAGGGTCCGGCTCAGGAGGAAATCCACCGGAGGATGATCGCCGGGGCGAGAGCGGGACTCACCGTGGTGCGGTTGAAAGGCGGCGATCCGCTGGTATTCGGGCGCGGCGGCGAGGAAATTGAGGCGTTGCGCGAGGCGGGGATCGAATTCGAGATCGTGCCCGGCGTCACCGCGGCGCTGGCGGCGGCCGCCGCGGCCAGGATCCCGCTCACCGACCGGCGGCTGGCGTCGAAGTTGGTTTTCCTCAGCGCGCATCGCGCCGGGGAGTGGTCGCTCGACGAATGGCGCTCGGCTGCGTCGGGCGAGAGCACGCTGGTGGTCTACATGCCGGGGGAGAATTACGTCGATCTGGCGGCGGAGCTGCTGGCCGGGGGCATGGACGAAGATACGCCGGTGGCGCTGGTGGCCAACGCCTCGCGGCCGAACGAATCGATTCGGACAACCACGCTGGCCGATCTGCCGGAGCTGGGGAGGCTGCCATCACCGGCGGTGCTGCTGATCGGAGCGGTGGCGGCATTCCACCAGTGGGAGACGGCGGGAGAGCGGTTCGAGCAGGAAAACGTCGAAGCGACGTAGCGTGCCGCCGAGCGCGCGCGACGACCTGCGGCCAGATGGGCCGGGAAGGCCATCAGCGCAGCTTGCCGAGGTAGACGGCCATGCCGACGGCGGCGTCCATTCCCAGCCGTTCGAGCGCGCGCACTTCGCCCGCCCCGCGGATGCCGCCGGCGGCGATGATGGGTCGGGCGGTGAGCCGGCGGAGTTCCCGGAACCAGCCAAGATTGGTGCCGCTCATGGCGCCCTCGGCGTCGATGTAAGTACAGAGGAAGCCAGCCGCGTAGGGCTCGAGTTCTCGAATCACGTCTTCAGGCCCGAGACGCAATTTCCGCTGCCAGCCGCGCACGGCGATCCGCCCCCCCTCCGTGTCGAGCGCAATCACCACGCGGCGGCGGCCGACTTTGCGCACCAGCCGGCGCAGGAACGAGTGATTGACGCGCCCCCCGAGAAAAGCGGCGCTGCCGACGATCACCTGATCGGCGCCCCAGCGGAGAAGGCGTTCCGCCCGGCGCACCGTGCGGATGCCACCGCCCACCCGGAGCTTCGGGCGGCGGGAGTGGCGCGCCTGGCGGCAGAGCGCGCGCACCCAGCGCCAATTCGTTCCCCGGCGCGTGGCGGCATCGAGATCGATCACGTGAACGATTGGATAGGACCGGAAGCGCCCGGCCACGGCCATCACGTCGCGAATCGCGATCACCCGCCGGCGCCCGCGCACGAGTTGAACGACGCATCCGCCCTGGAGATCGATGCAAGGAATCAGCACGGCCGAATCCAAGCCGGCGCCAAGCGCAAGGCAGCGGCGGCGTTCGATTGCCGGTACCCGGCGCGAGGGGAGCGCCGGCGGTGGGTCAAACGTTCTGGTGGGCCTTCTCGGTGTCGAAGTATTCGCGAACCCAATAGATTTTCCCGTCCTTCACCTCGATGACGAAGACGCCGGTATTGCTGTAGTTCTTTCCCGTTTTCGGCTTCAGATGGCTGCGCCATTCCACAATCACCGCCGATTGTTCCGCGTCCTCGTACAGATTCACGATTTCGAACCGCACCGCATGAAACGCGGGGAAAACGTTTTTCCGGAAATAGCCGGCGATGGGCGACGCGCCCTCGATATCGGCCCCGAAATCGGAGCCGGGGGCGGTGTGCTTGGCCTGAGGGTGGAGCAGCGGTTCCAGAGCATCGGCGTCCATGGCATCATAGCAACGGATCAGATCGCGTACGAGATCAGTACATCGGGACATTCCGGAGCCTCCTCAGGGGGTCTGTCGGCGCCGCGAGCGGCGCCCGGCGATGCGACGGCGAGCCGCGCGCCGGGCTCAAAGCACCACCCCCGCCCGGATGCGCGCTTCGGCGAGCGAGCGCTCGTCGATCCGCAGAGCGTCCCGCACGACCAGCGGAGATTCAAGCACCTCCTGATCGACTGCTTCGCGAACGCTTCCGCTCAGAAACGCCGCGGCGAACCTGCCGGTTTTCAGCAGGCTCTTCACCTGGGCGGAATTCTTGAACGAGAGCACCTCGACCCGCAGGTTGGGGCAGAGCGAATTCAGTTCCCGGGCAAACGGATCGCCGTAGCCCAGGCATTCGAAGCGCTTCAGAACGAATATCATGCGCGAGCCCGGCGGCAGAGCGCGCCATTCCCGGATCCGCTCGCTCTGCCATTTCAGGCGCAGCGGGACGACGTTGGTGAGCGGGTCGGAGAAAATCTCCTTCACTTCGTCGTGGTGATAAAGGGGGGTAAGAACCGTGCGGAACTGCCGGCGGTCGGGCTCGGGCAGGTCGCGCAGAGCGCGAATTTCGATGCCGGGGACGGGGAGGTCCCAGATGCCGCTAACTTCCTGGGCCCAGCGGCGCGCCTGGAGCTTGTTGCATTCGACGAAGACAAGATGGCGGGGGAACCAATCGAGTTCCTGGAGGCGGAGGCTGAGGAACCGGGCGAACGACTGCGGATGAACGCGGAGGGCACGAAGGCGGTCGAGCACGTCGTCGGCGAGCCAGCCGAACACGCTGACGAGTTCGGCGGCCTGCTTCGAGTGGTTGTTGGTATTGACCACAGCGCGGCGGCGGTTCTCTATCGTGATGACGCCGGACTCGGCCAACTTCGAATAGGCGCGCCAGACCACGTTTCTGCCAATGCCCAGGTCTTTTTCGATCTGCCGCACCGAGGGCAACTGCTCGCCCGGCTGAAGGTCGCCCATCATGACGGCGATCTTGAAATGGGCGACCAATTGCTGTTCCGCTGAGAGCGGGCTTTTCCGCTGGAGGGTGAAGCGAAAGGCGGCGGTTGGCTTCTTATGAGTGGTCACGGCTGCGCGCGGGGCGCTAGCGCGCCAGCAGAGCAACTGCGGGATCGCTGCCGCCCCATCATAGGCCATCGACCCTCCGCGAATCCGCAGGCCCTCCGGGAGAAAGGCGGGGCGTGGTGGATAGGCTCGGGCCGTTCTGTCATAACGGTCGTGACATCTTCTGTCCAGCCGTCCCAGCTCTTGCGGCGGGCGGGCTGGCGGTTCACTCCCAGGGGAGTGTAGCAACTTTCTCAGGTGGCGTCGAGTGAACGGGGTGTCCTGGCCGGGGCCGGGCGGAGGGACTTTTCCGCTTGACAAGGCCGAACTGACAAGGCTAAATGAGCAGGCCTGTCTCTCTTCAGGTGACAGAATGTGGCCCATCTCCCCCGCGGCAAACGACCGCTGCCCCCCGAGGCATAGCCCGATGCCTCGTGTGCCGCCGCCGCCGGCCGCGCCGGCGCGCGCCGACTCCGGAGCCAAGGGCGGCCCGTCCCCGGTGGCGATGCCCCGCAGATTTTCCATCGAATCATCATCCCCTGGAGCCGAAGCGTGCAAATCTCTCGCCGATCGATGCTGAAAGGGCTGACCGCCGCAGGCGTTGCGGCGCTCGCGCCCGCACTTCCCGAAGCCGCGCTGCCGGAAGTTTCCTTCCCTGGGCAGCCAAACGCCGTTCTCGATGAGTTGCTGGCCCGAAGCATCATCATCGACGACATTTCCGGGTTCACCCCCAAGCCGGGCTTGCCCGACCACGGCTTCCCGGTGGTGCACGATTCGCGGGTCACGGTGGTCGGGCCGACGCTGGGCTCGGTGGTGCCCGAAGAAGCCTATGAGAGCTCGATCGAGGAGATTGCGAAGCAGCTGAACGACATCGCCACGTACCCGGACCGGATGACGCTGATCCGCAATTATTCGGACATCGAGCAGGCCAAGAAACAGAACAAACTGGGCGTGCTGATCAATTTCCAGAACAGTGCGGCCATCAGCACCGACCTCAGGAGGCTCGACCTGTTTTACGACCTCGGCCTGCGGCAGATCCAATTGACCTTCAACTGGAAGAATTTCGTGGGAGACGGCTGCACCGAGCGGACGCAGGCGGGAATGAGTTATTTTGGCGTCGACCTGGTGCACCGGATGAACGAGCTGGGGATGATCGTGGACGTGGGACACACGGGATACCAGACCACGCTGGACGCGGTGCAGGTGTCGAAGGTTCCGATCGTCTACTCGCACACGAACTGCAAGGCCCTGTGCGACAACCCGCGCAACAAGACCGACGACCAGATCCGCGCGCTGGCCAGGAAAGGCGGGGTCATGGGGCTGACGTGCTTCAACTGGTTTGTGAGCGACAAGCCGCGATCGACGCTCGACGATCTGCTGGATCATTACGACCACGTGCGGAAACTGGTGGGAGTGGACTTCATCGGAATCGGCTCGGATTTCGGCGTCGCCGGGTGGCCCGGGAGGGCGCCGGACGCCGAGTGGGAGGAGCACAGACGGATTTACGGCGAACGGGAGTGGAAGGCGCTTAAAGGCCGTTTTCCGCCCTACATCGACGAGGTGAACGGCCCGCAGCGTTACCGGGTGATCGCGCAGGGATTGGAGCGGCGGGGGTATTCGACCGGCGACATCGAGAAGATCCTGGGGCTGAATTTCCTCCGGGTGTACAAGCAGGCGCTGAAACCGTAGCCGAGGGCAGCCACGCGACGGCAAGAGCGCCAGCAAGGAGAAGGAGCGATGAAGACGCTGCTGGGAAGTGTGGTGGCGCTGACGGCCGGGCTGCTGCTGGCGTGGGGGCAGCCGGCGCGGGCGCAGTTGACGGCGGGCTCGCTGGTAGGGACGGTGGAGGATCCTTCGAGGGCGGCGGTGCCGCAGGCGAAGGTGACGATCCGGAACGCAGCGACGGGTGCCGAGTACGAAACGCTGACCAATGCCGCAGGCATTTTCAGCTTCCCGGTGGTTCCGGCCGGCCAATACACCTTCACGGCGAACGCGACGGGATTCCGGACCGCGACGGGCAGCTTCGCGGTGGAGCTGAACGTGCGGGGGTCACTGGCGATCGTGCTGGAGGTGGGCGAGCTGTCGCAAACGGTGCAGGTGACCGGGGCGGTGGCGCCGGTGGAAACCACGAGCACGCAGATCACCGACACCTTCACCAGCAGGCAGGTGCTCGATCTGCCGGTGGCGTCGGTGAACGTGAACAACCTGGCGTTGCTGCTGCCAGCGACGGTGGACATCAACACCACCGGTTTCACCCGCGGCCAGTTGCTGCAGCGGGTGACGACGGTGGTAGGAGGCTCGGTGGCGGCGGTGGGCGGGAGCCGCGCCCGGAACAACAATTTCGTGCTGGACGGCGTGGACGACAACGACCCGATCAATTCGGGCCCGCAGGCGCTGGTGATCCAGGACGCGGTCCAGGAATTCAGCGTCACGAAAAACAATTTCGACGCGGAATTCGGGCAATTTTCCGGGGGGATGTTCAACGTGACCACGAAGACGGGCACGAACGAAATCCACGGAGACGCCTTCTGGTACGGCCAGAACCGGCACCTGAACGCCTCCGACTCGCTGACCCAGGCGGCCATCCGCGCCGGGACGCTTTCGGGCCAGCCGCGCTACGACTACAACCGGATGGGGGGAACCGCGGGCGGGCCGATCGTGAAGAACAAGCTTTTCTATTTCGGCGCGTACGAATTCGAGAACACGGGGGTGGGGAGTACGGCGAGCACGTTTGACTTTCCTACGGCCCAGGGCTATTCGATCCTGTCGTCGCTGGGGCCGGGGACGTCGCGATTCGGCAAGCCGGCGAGCGTCAGCCCGTTCGTTCTGAATTTCATCAAGCAATTCGGCGCCACTGCCACCGGCGCCGGCAGTCCCTCGATCTGGCCGGTGGTGCTGGGCACCCCGATTCCGGTGGGACCGGTGACGAACACGATTCCGACATTCGCCACCAACCACCGGGCGATGGGGAACCTGGACTGGAACCCGAGGACGAACGATCAGTTCCATTTCCGGTTCAGTTACAACCGTGGGCCGGACGGGATTCTGGCAGGGGCGCCGGTTGCCTCGCTCAACGCGAACGAACAAATCAGCAACTATCTGACTTCGATCGGCTACACCCATACCTTCAGCCCGTCCCTCTTGAACGAGGGCCATCTGGCCTTCCACCGGCAGGACACCAGTTTCTCGGTGGTGAATCCGGCGGCGGCGAACATCCCGAACGTTTCGATCGGGCAAATCCCGCTGTCGATCGGGCCGTCGGGCTCGGTGCCGAGCGGCGCGTTCAACGACATCTACCAGTTGCTGGACAACGTTTCCTGGCAGAAGGGGCGCCATCTGTTCAAGTTCGGCGCCGACCTGCACAACAACATCGTTACCGACATCAGCAACGTGGCGCCGCGGGGCGTCTATCAGTACGTGGACTTCGAGGATTTCATGACCGACATCCCGCCGACGGTCAGCGGCGAGCGAGGGGCGGGAACGACACACATCGGCCTGAACAACTACGAGCTGGACTGGTACGCGCAGGACCAGTTGAAGTGGACGTCGCGGCTGACGGTGTACCTGGGGGTGCGGTACGAATTCAATTCGCTGCTGCGGGACATGGCGGCGCAGGAATCGGAGTCGATTGCGAACGTTCCCGGGGTGCTCACCTTCGGCCGGCCCACCGTGGACAAGAACAACTGGGGTCCGCGGGTGGGCTTCGCCTGGGACGTTTTCGGCGACGGCAAAACGGCGCTGCGAGGCGGCTACGGAATTTCCTACGTGCCGATCTTCGGGGCGTTCGTGGGCGGTGGCGAACTGCCCTCGTCACTGCAGCAAGTGGTGATCACGCCGTGCAGCCCCTGCGGCCTGCCGATACCGACCGCCAATTTCCTGCAAGCCGGCGGGATCCCCAACCAATTGATTCCGCTCACGTCGCAGGCGCAGGCGCGGGGCATCATCGCGTCCTACGTTCCCAACCAGGTCCGGCCGTATCTCCAGACGGCGACGCTGGGGATCGAACGGGAGGTAGCGCCGGGCTGGACGGCGGCACTGCGGTATCTGTACACGAAGGGGACGCATTTGAGCGTGCAGGCGCGGCTGAACGCCGGGATCGTTCCTCCGGCCAGCGCGTTTTTGCCGACGTACTTCAGCGCGTCGGCGGTGCCGGCGCAGTCGACGCTGGACACGATGCCGACCGTGAATCAGTTTCTGGCGAAGGAGGTTCAGCCCTTGTCGCCGTACGGATTCACGAGCCCGATGACGACCCACCTTCCCATCGGCGACTCGAGTTACAACGCGGGGATTCTCGAAATCACGCATCCGTTCGGGCACGGGTTCCAGTTCGACGGCAACTACACGTGGAGCAAGATGATCGACGACGCCACCAACGAGTTCTTCGTCAATTTCACCGATCCGCGCCGGCCGCAGGACTGGAGGAATCTGAAGAACGAGCGGTCGATCTCGGTGCTGGACGTGCCGCAGCGATTCGTCGCCGAGTTGATCTGGGCGCTGCCTTGGCAGGGCCAGGGGCTGGGCGCGAGCCGCCAACTGCTGGGCGGATGGAGCGTATCGGGGAGCTACACGGCCTCCTCGGGGACGCCCTACACGCCGCTCAGCTTGGCGAACGCGCTGGGCAACGGCGACGCCGGGGTACAGCGGGTGATCTTCAATTCCCAGGGCACCAGCAACGCCGGCACGACGGTGACCAAGGTGGTGAACTCGTCGGGCCAGACGGTCGCCTATTTGGCCAAGAACTCACAGGCTCGGTTCGTGCAGGCTCAAACCGGCTCGTTCCCGACGGCCGGCAGGGACGTGCTGCGGGCGCCGGGCATCAACGACGTCGATTTCCAGCTCTCGAAGGAGTTCCCGTTCGCGGAGCAGAAGCGGATTCAGTTCAGCGCCCAGTTCTTCAACCTGTTCAATCACCCGCAGTTCACACTGGCCAATCTGCTGGCGGTGGATCCAGGCGAGGGATTGAATCTGGCCTTCGTCGGCAGCCCCGGTTTCGGGAACGTCCTGGCGGCCGGCGGAGACGGAGGGGCGCGGAACATCCAGCTCGTTCTCAAGCTCATTTTCTAACCGGTTGCCGAACGCGAAAGGGCGGGCTTCGGGCGGGCGCGAGGGTGTGTGTGACGGAGCGCCCACGAGACCAGCGCGGAGGGGGGGCTTGCATGACAAGAATCCTGGCTATGGCGATCACCTTGGGCCTGGCGACAGCCGGAGGCGCGGCTGGGCGGAAGGGGCGCGCGAGTGGACCGGAACGAGCCGCGGCCCCGCAAGCTGGCGAAGGGAAGGTCGCGCGAGCGGTGATCGGCAACGAGAAAGCGGTATGGGAGTCGGTGCGCGCGAAGAACGTCGCGCTTTTCAACCGATTGGTGGCGGACGACGCGCGCATCATCTTCGACACCGGAATCCTGAGTAAGGCAGATTTCCTCCGGTCCTTGCCGGAGCGAACCATCACCGCCTATTCGCTCGCCGATTTCGAGGCGCTGCGCCCGAACGCGGACACCGTAATCCTGATCTACCGGGCGACGCGATCGGGCACCTTTCGCGGCAAGCCGTTTCCGCCCGAATCCGTCCACGAGGCAACGGTGTGGGTTCTGCGAGGCGGGCGATGGGTGGCGGTGTTGAACCAGGAAACTCCGATCCTTTCCGGCGAAGGCGGAAGCTAGCAAGCGGAACGGATCGAGCGGGGCGGTGAACCGATGCGGGTGCGCGCAACCAACGCGGGGGGATGGGCGGCGGCCGGGCTGATGTGCCTGGCCGCGGCGCTCGGGGCCTGGAGCCAGCCGTTTCCCGGCTCGGCCTTGGCGGGAATGCGGTGGCGCTTGATCGGCCCGTTTCGCGGCGGCCGCGTGAACGCGGTGACGGGCATCGCGGGAAACGCGAAGGTTTTCTATTTTGGGGCGGTTGCCGGCGGGGTGTGGAAAACCACGAATGGAGGGCTCTCGTGGACTCCGCTGTTTCAACACCAGCCGGTATCCTCGATCGGGAGCCTCGCCGTCGCGCCGTCGGACTCGAACGTGATTTACGTGGGAACGGGCGACGCCTGCATCCGGCCCGAGTCGTCGTTCGGGGACGGCGTGTACAAGTCGGTGGATGGCGGGCGGACCTGGTCCAACACCGGGTTGCAGGACACCCGCCACATCGGGAAGGTGATCGTCGATCCGCGCGACCCCAGTATCGTTTTCGTCGCCGCCCTGGGTCATGAATACGGACCGAACGCCGAGCGGGGCATTTTCCGCAGCATCGACGGGGGCGGGAGCTGGCAGAAAGTCCTGTTCGTGGACGACAAAACCGGCGCGATCGACGTCACCTTCGACCCGAACAATTCCCACATCCTGTTTGCGGCGTTCTGGCAGGTTTACCGGACTCCGTACAGCCTGGAAAGCGGAGGGCCAGGCAGCGGGATCTACAAGTCCATCGACGGCGGCACGAACTGGAAGCGGCTGGAAGCTCGCGGATTGCCGGAGGGGATTCTGGGCCGAATCGGCGTGGCGGTTTCGGGCGCAGACTCCAGCCGGGTGTACGCGATGATCGAAGCGGAGAAAGGCGGCTTATATCGGTCGGATGACGGAGGCGCGAGCTGGAAGCTGATGAGCGACGACCACCGGCTGCGGCAGCGGCCGTGGTATTTCACCCATGTGGTCGCGGACCCCCGAAGCGCGGAAACGGTGTACGTGTTGAACACCGGCGTATTTCGCTCGACCGACGGAGGGAAATCGTTTGACGAAATTCCCGCGCCCCACGGAGACAACCACGGCCTGTGGATCGATCCCACCGATCCCGGCCGGATGATCGTCGGCAACGACGGGGGAGCAAGCATAAGCGAGGACGGGGGCAAGGGCTGGTCAACCGAATACAACCAGCCCACCGGCCAGTTCTACCACGTGGCGGTGGACAACCGGTTCAACTTCTATCTGTACGGCTCGCAGCAGGACAACACGACGGTGGCAATTCCGAGCCGGTCCGATCTGGGGTTCATCGACCGGTCCGACTGGTATCCGGTGGGCGGCGGGGAAAGCGGCTGGGTGGCGCCGTATCCCCCGGACCCGGACATCGTCTACGCCAGCGCGTTCTATTCGCACGGGGGCAGTCCGGTTTCGAGGTGGAGCAAGCACACCGGCCAGGCGCAGGACGTGTCGCCCTGGCCCATTTCTCCGATGGGCGGCGGCGCGGACGATTCCGAGCACCGGTTTCAGTGGACTGCACCACTAATCGTCTCGCCGAACGATCCGAACGAACTGTACTTTGGGGGCGAGGTCCTGTTCCGCACCACCAACGGAGGCCAAAGCTGGCAGATCATCAGCCCGGACCTGACGCGGAACGACAAGTCGAAACAAAAGTCCTCGGGGGGTCCGATCAGTCAGGACAACACAAGCGCGGAGTATTACGACACAATCTTTGCGATCGCGGAATCGCCGGTGAAGAAGGATCTGCTGTGGGTGGGCAGCGATGACGGCCTCGTGCACATGAGCCCGGACGGGGGGAAGCACTGGGAAGACGTGACGCCCAAGCAGATTCCGGCATGGAGCTTGGTGAGCGGGATCGAGCCCTCGCCCCACGACGCCGCCACCGCTTACGTGGTGTTCGACCGGCACAAGCTCGAGGACGGCAAACCGTACATCTTCAAGACCGGCGATTACGGGAAAACGTGGCAGGACATCTCCGGCGGGCTTCCGCAGGAGGTTTGGGCGAGGGCGGTGCGGGAGGACCCGGGGCGGGCGGGGCTGCTCTACGCCGGCACGGAGACTGGGGTTTGGGCGTCGTTCGACGGCGGAGGGCACTGGCAATCGCTGCAACTGAACCTGCCGACGACTTCGGTGCGCGACCTGGCGGTGAAGAACGGCACGCTGGTGATTGCGACATTCGGGCGCGGCTTCTGGGCGCTCGACGACCTTTCCCCGCTGCGGCAGATGAATGCGGCGGTCGTCGATTCCGACGCGCATCTGTTCCATCCGGCGCCTGCCTACCGGATCAATCAGAACGTCTTCTTCATCCCCGAAGGCCTGCCTGCGGGCCAGAACCCCCCTTCCGGGGCGATTCTCTATTACTGGCTGAAGTCGGCGGCGAAGGGCGAAGCGACGCTGGAGATTCTGGACAGCGCCGGCAAGTTGGTGCGGAAGTTCTCGAATCATCCTCTGGCGCCGCGCGAGGCGCCGGGCGAATTCCCAGGCACCGACCGGACGCACATCCCGATTCCGACTCAGGCGGGCCTTGATCGTTTCGTATGGGACCTTCGCGCCACGCCGCCCACCACCGTACCGGGAGCGGTGTTCCTGGCGGGACGGCCGATTGGGCCGCTGGTGGTTCCCGGGGCCTATCAGGTGCGTCTGACGGTGGACGGGAAAGCGTACAGCGAACCGGTTGAGGTGAAGCTCGATCCGCGGGTGAAGGCGGGGCAGGAGAATCTCGAGAAGCAGTATCAACTGGCGCTGAGCATCAGCCACGAAGTGTCGCAAGCGCACGACGCGCTGAACCAGATGCGCGACCTGCGCCGACAAGTCGAGTTTCTGCATTCGCATCTAGGGAACAACGCGAAGTCGGGCGACGTGCGGAGCGCGGGGGAAAAGCTCGAAGCCGAGATCGGGGAAATCGAAGGCGCGCTGATCCAGACGAAGGCGAAGGCGTACGAAGACGTGATCAAATTCCGCATTCAATTGACAGACAAACTCATGAACCTGGAAATTGCCGTGGAGAGCGCCGACGCCGCTCCGACCGCGCAGGAGTATACGGCGTTCGACTTGCTCAAAGGCCAACTTGACGCTTCGTTGGCGCGCTGGCACGAGGTAGAGACGAGCGAAGTGCCGGCCTTCAACCGGCTGGCAGGTGTGCGCGGAATTCCCCTTGTGGCTGTGCGCCCGGCCGAAGAGATCCTGAGCGAGGAATCGCAGCCGAAGGCGCCGGCAGGCTCGGACCGGAAGAGGTAGGGGAGTCAGGCGGCCCGGGGCAGACGACGAGAGGTGGAATCCTTGGTGAACTTGAGAGGGCGCAACGCCATCGTCACCGGAGCGGCGAGGGGATTGGGGCTGCTGGTTGCCGATGGTCTGGCGGCCGAGGGGGTCAACATCGCCGGCGTGGACTTGCGGGGCAAAGAGCTGCAAGAGGAGATGGAGGGCATCGCCGCGCGGCATTCGGTGCGCACCCTTGCCTTCCCGGCGGACATCGGCGATGAAGCGGCGGTGACGGCGCTGGTACGGCATACGGTGGAAGCGCTGGGGGCGATCGACGTGCTGGTGAACAACGCCGGCATTCGCGAGACTGCACCCGTTTGGAACACGGAAACAGCGATGTGGGACCGCATCCACAACAGCAACCTGAAAGGCCACTTTCTATGCACTCGCGAAGTGCTGCGGCAATCGATGCTCGGCCGGGGGGCGGGAACGCTGATCTTCGTTTCCTCGGGATCGGGAAAGAAGGGGGAGGAAGACTCGTCAGCCTATTGCGCGTCGAAGTGGGGCATCCTCGGCTTCGCCGAATCGGTTGCGAAAGACCTGAAGAAAACCAAGATTCGCGTAAGTTCGATCACGCCGGGCATGATCGAGACGCCGATGGCGCACGAATCGGAAGAGTGGAAACTGGGGCTGGAGTGGCTCGATCCCATCCACGTGGCTCGGGCCATCCTCTACTGCATCGAGCAGGACCCGGACACCATCATTCCCGAACTGCGCATCTACCATCGCGGCCAAGTCTGAAGCGAGAGCGACTTTCTCGCCTGCGGCATGCTCGCCGTCGACGAATTCTCCGCGACGAGCTCAGTGGCGCTTGCGGTTCTCCCTCCACAACAACCAGCACAGGCCGCCGTAGAACAGCAGGGCCCACGGGGCCGACTTGAGGAAGGCGAAACCCAGCCGCTCGGCCAAGCCGATGCCCGCCAGGAGACCGGCGCCGGCAAGGGCGGTGATGGCGATAGCGGTGATGGCACCGCCGGCAATCAATCCCGAGCTGTAGAGGAGCCCGGGATTGAAGGCATCCGCCGCCGGTTCCCCGGCGCGCGGCGCTGCGAATCGGGCGATCAGCGCTCCCACGAGCATCGCCGCTGTTGCCGACAGCGGCAGGTACATGCCCACGGCGAAGGGGAGCGAGCGTACGCCGCAGAGCTCGACGACCAGGGCGATAGCGATTCCGACCCAGAGCAGGCGCCAGCGCATTTGGTGGTTCAGCAATCCCTGAACGAGGATAGCCATCACTTGGGCCTGCGGCGCGGGGAGCTGCGGTGTGCCGATCCGCTGAGTCTCGCGGTAATGAATGAGGCCATCGGCCGGTGAAACCAGATAGCGGCCCGGCGGCAGCGCCGCGCCCGGGCGCACGGCATACACCCGGTAGGAACGGCCCTGGTAGGCGACGGAGCCGGCGACGAGGCGGCTGACGGCCGGAACCGCGGCGGGGGAAACAGGCGTCGGCGCGCCATTGCCGCCGTTCAGCCAGGTGAGAGTGAAGCCGATGAGTAGAACCGAGGTGAGCACGCCAACGAGCAGGGTAATCTGCTGGGAGCGAGGTGTGGCTCCCACCAGAAAACCCGTTTTCAGGTCCTGGGCGGTGGTGCCGGCGTTCGAGGCGGCGACGCAAACCACGGCGCCGATGCTGACGGCGACGATTTCGTAGGGGCCGCCCACCCAGCCCGCGAGCACGAACAGCAGGCAGGTGAGCATCACGACGGCAATCGTGATCCCGGAAATGGGGTTGGCCGACGAACCCATTAGGCCGGTGATCCGCGCGGAAACCACGACGAAGAAGAAACCGAAAACGGCAACGAGCAGGACCGAGACAAGGTTGGCCGAGCCGCCCGGATTGATTTTCCAGGCGAGCAGGACGTACAGGCACGCGAGCATGGCGAGCGAGCCGAGGGCGACGTAACCGAGAGGCATGTCCCGCTCGGTGCTGTTTTCGACCGATTGCCGCGCTTGCCACCATCTTCGCCAATTGCCGCCAAGCGACCGGATGACCGTTGGCAGCGCCTGGAAGAGGAGCAGGGCGCCGCCGGTGATCACGGCGCCGGCGCCGACATAGCGCAGGTAATTCGACCAGATGTCGGCCGGAGCCATCCGGGCGATCGGGACGGCGGAGGGGAACAGCGGACCGGCAAGCCGCTCGCCGAACACGTAGATCAAAGGAACGAGCACGACGGAGGACATCAGGGAGCCGGCGAAGAGGACCCGGGCGACCGGCAGGCCGATCAGGCAGCCGATGCCAAGCAGCTCCGGCGACAGATCGATGCTGAGGACGGCGCCGCGCAGCGCGGTGGAACTCCACTCGATCGCCGACCGCCACAACTGCATGCCGCTCATGAGCAGCTTGTAGAGCAATCCGACGCCCAGGCCGAGGAAGACCTGGCGCGCGAATTTGCCGCCGCGCTCGCCGGAAATCAGGATTTCGGCGCAGGCGGTACCCTCGGGATAGACGAGCTTGCCATGCTCCTCGACCACCAGGTAGCGCCGCAGGGGAATCATGAACAAAACGCCGAGAACTCCGCCGATCAGGGCCAGCCAGAAAATTCTCCAGACCTCCAGCTGGTAGCCGAGGAAAAGCAGCGCGGGCATGGTGTAAACGATCCCGGCGGCAATCGATTCACCCGCCGAGCCGGCGGTCTGCACGATGTTGTTTTCGAGGAGGGAAGGGCGGCCGAGGTATTTGAAGACGGTGATCGAGAGAACGGCGATGGGAATGGACGCGCTGAAATTCAAGCCGACTTCGAGCGCGACGTAAACCGTGACCAAGCCGAAGACGACGCCGAGCAGGGCGCCGAGCGCGACCGCCCGAAGAGTGAATTCCGGCGTGTGGGAGGGAGGAGTCGGGTTTTTCAAAGGTCAGACCGGCGCCGTGGGCAGACCGGCGGACATTGGCGGGAGCAAGTATTTCGGAACGGGCTGGCATGGTCAAGCGGCCAAGGGCATCGGCGGGGAGACATCGGCGCGCTAGGCGAGGCGTACGGCGACGCCGCGGGAGGCGAGAATCCGTTTCAATTGCGGGATAGGGAGGCGGTTCTCGTGAAAGATGGAGGCCGCCAAGGCGGCATCGGCGAGCCCGTGTTCGAACACGGCGAGGAAATGTTCGGGTGTTTCGGCGCCGCCCGAAGCAATCACCGGAACACTCGCGGCGCGGGCTACCGCCGCCGTCAATTCGCAATCGAAGCCGCTGCCGGTGCCGTCGCGATCAATCGAAGTGAGCAGGATTTCGCCGGCGCCCAGGCGCACGCCTTCGCGCGCCCACTCGACGGCATCGAGCCCGGCAGGCTCGCGCCCGCCGCGCACCCACACTTCCCAAGCCGGGCCGGCCGCTTGCTTACGCGCGCGGCTCGGTTCACTTACGACTCGCTTGGCGTCGATGGCGAGCACCACTGCCTGCGAGCCGAATTCCGCGGCCAATTCCGCCAGCAGGCCGGGCCGGAGCACGGCGGCGGTGTTGATGGTGACTTTGTCGGCGCCGGCGCGAACGACGGCGCGAGCGTCTTCGAGCGAGCGGATACCGCCGCCGGCGGTGAGCGGAATGGAAAGCTCGCCGGCCACGCGGCGAATCGTTTCGAGGAACGTGGGCCGGCGATCGCGGGAGGCGGCGATATCGAGCACAACCAGTTCGTCGGCGGCTTCGCGGTCGTAACGGGCGGCGAATTCGGCGGGATCGCCTTCGCGCCGAAGCTGCTCGAACCGGATGCCCTTCACCACCCAGCGGCCGTCGGTGTCCAGGCAAGGAATGATCCGGCGGGCGAGGGTCATCGCGCCAGCTCCAGGAAATTCCGCAGGACGGCGGCGCCCGGCTCGCCCGATTTTTCCGGATGAAACTGCACCGCGCCGACGCGGCCGCGCTCGAGCACGGCGACGAAGCTCGCGCCGTAATCGCAGACGGCGACGGCGTGCGGGCCGGAATCGAGCGCCGCGTAGCTGTGGGCGAAATAGAAATAGGCGTCCGGGGGAATCCCGGCCAGAAGGGCGCTGGGACGGAGCAGGCGCAACTGGTTCCAGCCCATGTGGGGCAGCTTGAGGCCGGCGGGCAGCGGACGGACGACGCCCGGGAACCAGCCGAGTCCGGGCTGGTCCGGGGCTTCGTCGCTGCGGTCGTAGAGCGCCTGCAACCCCAGGCAAATGCCGAGAAACGCCGCGCCTTCCCCTACCGCGCCGCCAAGGGCCTGCGCCAAGCCATTTTGGGAGAGTGCGCGCGCCAGCGCGCCGAAATGGCCGACGCCGGGCAGAACAATGGCCCGAGCGCCGAGCAGGGCGTCGCCGGCGACGACCCGTTCTGTTTCGGCGCCCAGCCTGCGCAGCGCCCGCTCGACCGAAGGCAGATTGCCGGCGCCGTAATCCACCAAGGCGATTTTCACAGCAACCCTTTCGTGCTCGGCAGTACCCGGCGCAGCCGCCGGTCGCGGGACACCGCGAAACGCAGGGCGCGGGCGAACGCCTTGAAAACGGCCTCGACCTGGTGGTGAGAGGAGCGGCCGGAGAGCAGGCGCAGGTGCACCGCCGCGCCGGCGGCCTGGGCGAACGCGGAGAAGAAATCCTCGAGCAATTCGGTTTGGAAATCGCCGACGCGGCGGGCGGAGATGCGCCACCGGCAGACGCAGCAGGGCCGGCCGCTGAAATCGATGGCGGCGACCGCGAGGGCTTCATCCATCGGCATGAGGAAATAGCCGGCGCGGAAGATGCCGCGTTTCGAGCCGAGGGCTTCGCGGACGGCCTGGCCGAGAGCCAGGCCGGCATCCTCGACGGTGTGGTGCTGGTCGACGTCGAGATCGCCGCGAGCGACCAGGGCGAGATCGAGCGCGCCATGACGAGCCACCTGTTCGAGCATGTGATCGAAGAAGCGGATACCGGTGTCGATGCGGGCGTGGCCGCGGCCATCGAGATCGAGCCGGACCCGGATGTCGGTTTCGGCGGTCTTGCGGCGCAGGCGGGCGCCTCTCATGGCAGCCATCCTTCGATGCGATTGACCGTATCGAGCACGGCTCCCGCGCCGAGGCGGCGCATTTCGCGGGCGCGCAGACGCCGGCGCGGGGCAGCGGGATCGAGAACGCCGATGAAACGGATGCCGGCGCGGCGGGCGGCGAGGGCGTCATCGGCGGTGTCGCCGAGGTAGACGATCGAGGGGAGCGCGCGACGGCCGGCCAGCCGAACCAGGCCCTCTGGATGCGGCTTACCGCGAGCAACGTCTTCCATGGCCGCAATACGGGCGAACCAACGGCGCACGCCGAACCGCTCGAGGGTGTAGAGCGCCTCGCGGCGCGGCCGGCCGGTGAAAACCGCCAACTCGGCCCGGCCGGCGATGCGGCGGAGGCGGCGGCGATCGAGCAGCCAGCGCTCGCTGCGGATGTAGCCGCGGAAGTTGCGGCCGAGATAGAGGCGCTGGAAGTGGCGGACGACGTCGCGATAGCGCGCGCGGCCGCCGAGGGCGCGAATCCACCGATAAGACAGCTTCCAATCGTCGTTGTAGCCGGGCAGGCTCTTGAAACGTCCGATCCCGCCGGCCGACACCGGTTTGCCGGAGAAATGGCGCACCGTTTCGAGGATGGTGCGGTGGTAGGAGCCGGTGACGTCGACCAGCACGCCATCCATGTCGAAAACAATCAGCGGGCGCCGGGCCATAGCTTCTCCAGCGCCCGGATCAGCAGGCGCGTTTGCGCCGGCGTGCCGACCGTGATTCTCACCCAGCCCACCTCGCCGAAATCGTTTTGCCGGTTGCGAAGCAGGATTCCGCGGCGACGCAGCCGGGCGAGAATCTCGGGCGCGCGGGCGCCAAGATTGACCAGAACGAAATTCGCCGCGCTGGGAAACTGGACGATGCCGAGCCGGCGAAGCGCGCGCTCGAGTTCGCCGCGCGCGCGAACCACTTGCCGGGCGTAGCGGGAAAGCGCGCTCTTGTCACGCACGGCGGCGAGCGCCGCGGCGAGTGCGGCGGCGTTGACGGCGTAGGGCGAGCGAACGCACTGGAGCGCCAGGACCATCTCCGGATTCGAGAACAAACAGCCCAGGCGCAATCCCGCCAAGCCGGCGTTTTTCGAAAAAGTGCGGGTGACAACCAGGTTCGGGTAGCGGCCGATCCACGGCAGAGCGGTGACGCCGGCGAACTCGAAATAGGCTTCGTCCACAACCACGAGTGTTCGGCGGGCGGCGCGGAGGATGCGGCCCAAATCGGCGCTGCCGACCAACCCGCCGGTGGGGTTGTTCGGGTTGGACAGGAAAAACAGCCGGGGGCGGCGCAGGCGGAGCGTGGCGAGGACCTGCTCGAGAGGAAACCGGAGGCGGCGATCGTAGCGAACGGCCAGCACGCGCGCACCGGCCAATTCGGCATAGAAGCGATACATGGCGAAAGTCGGCTCGACCACGAGCACTTCGCTAGCCGCTTCGGCGAAGGCGTCGACGATCAGCCGAAGCGCGTCGTCGGTGCCGTTGGTGGCGATGAATTGATCCGGCCGAACGCCGAAGTGGCGCGCCAACCGGCGCTCGGCAGCCTGATATTCAGGGTAGCAGGAGATTTGTTCCGGGGTGAGCCGGGCGAGGGCGCGGCGCACGGCAGGGGAAGGCCCGGCGGTGTTCTCGTTGAAGTCGAGGCGCAAGCGGCCGGCGCGGCCTTCGAGAGGCGGGTGATACGGCTTCATGCGGCCGAGGGCGCGCCGCAGGGGAACCACCAGGCTCATCGGCGCACCTCCACGGCGCGGCCGTGGGCCACGAGACCTTCGCTTGCAGCCAGAGCCGCGACGGTGGGCGCCAGGCGGGCAAGCCCGGAACGAGTGAGCCGCTGAACGCTGATCGAGCGAAGAAAATCGGCAGCGGCCAGCCCGCCACGAGCGCGGGCCCAGCCGGCAGTGGGGAGAACGTGATTGCTCCCTGTGGCGTAGTCGCCGGCAGGCTGCGCGGTCCAGGAGCCGAGGAAGACGCTGCCGGCGGAGTCGATCTGATCGAGCCAGGCGGTCTCGCCGCCGGGCAGGCTCAGGTGCTCGGGAGCGAACCGATTGGAGAAGCGAATCGCTTCTTCGAGGCTCCGCGTCACGTAAATGGGTCCGCTGCGGTCGAGCGACTGGTGCGCGGGACTCGAGGGGGAGAGGCGGGTGAGCTGCTCGACCAGCTCGGCGAGAACCAGCTTTGCCAGGGGCCGCGAGGGAGTGACGAGCAGCGAGCGGGCGTCGGGATCGTGCTCCGCCTGCGCCAGCATATCGGCGGCGATGAACCGGGGATTGCCGCGCACGGCAACCACCAGCAACTCGGTGGGCCCCGCGGGCAAATCGATAGCGCAATCGGCGCTCACCAGCCGCTTCGCGGCGGTAACGAAGCGGTTTCCGGGCCCGAAGATTTTGTCGACGCGAGGGATGGCGCGGGTGCCGTAGGCCAAGGCGGCAATCGCCTGCGCGCCCCCGATGCGCAAGATGCGGCGAAGGCCGACGACGTGGGCGGCAGCCAGCAAGTCTTGGCCGGGCCGGGGACAGGCGACAATGATTTCGCGGACTCCCGCGGCTTGAGCGGGGACGACGGTCATCAGCAGGGTGGAAAGCAGGGGAAAGCGCCCGGCGGGGACGTAGCAACCAACCGAATCGAGCGGGCGGCGGATTTGCTGGACGCGAACGCCGGGTTCGACGGCAATCGTGAGCGGGCGCGGCATCTGGCGCTTAGCCACCCGGCGGATGTTTCGAGCGGCGTGGCGAATGGCGCGGAGCAGGGCGGGCTCGGCGCCGCGGCGGGCGCGGCGGAGCTCGGATTCGCCAATCCAGAAGCGGCGGGGGCGGAGGCTCGCGCCATCGAGCCGGAACGCCCAATCGGCCACGGCGCGATCGCCGCGGCGAACGACGTCCCGGACGATGCGAGCAGCGGCGCGCTCGGCGGCGAGGTCGCGGGAGCGGCGGCCGGCTTCGAGGCCGGCAACGGCGGCATCGGTGAGTTCGCGGATGCGCATCAGAGCACGATTTTGTTGAGAGGATACTCGACGATACCCTGCGCCCGGCGTTCCTTCAGCCGAGGAATGATGTGACGAACCACATCTTCTTCGAGGATGGTATTCACCGCCACCCAATCGGGATCGCTAAGAGCGGAGATGGTGGGGCGCTTGAGGGCAGGCAGGGCGTCGAGCACGCCCGCCAAATCTTCGCGGCGGACGTTGAGCATCAATCCCACCCGGCTCATGGCGCTGATGGCGCCCTCGAGCAGCAATACGAGATTTTCCACCTTTTCGCGCTTCCAGGGATCGGCCCAGGCCTCGCGGCTGGCGATGAAGACGGTGACCGACTCCATCACCGTGTCGATGACGCGCAGGCGATTGGCGCGGAGCGAGGCGCCGGTTTCGGTGACCTCGACGATGCCGTCCGCGAGCTGGGGCACTTTCACTTCGGTTGCGCCCCAGGAAAACTCGACGTTGGCGCGAACGCCGTGTCGCCCGAGGAACTGGCGGGTGAGCTGAACCACTTCGGTGGCGATGGTTTTCCCTTCCAGGTCGCGGACGTTTTGGATCGAGGAACTCTCGGGCACCGCCAGCACCCAGCGCACCCGGCCCAGCCCCTGCTTGGCGTAAGCGAGCTCGGTGACTTCGTGGACGTCGGCCCCGGCCTCGATCACCCAGTCGCGGCCGGTGAGCCCGGCGTCGAGCGCGCCGCTGGCCACGTATCGAGCCATTTCCTGGGCGCGGACGACCAGGCAACTGAGTTCGGGATCGTCGACGCCGGCGTGATAGCTTCGGGAACCGAGAGTGATGTGCCAGCCGGCGCGATCGAACAGGCGGAGGGTGGCTTCCTGGAGGCTGCCTTTGGGAATGCCGAGCCGGAGCTGGTTCATTGCCGGTTCTCCCGATAGACGCCGGCGGGGTCGTAGGCGCGCTCGGCCACTACCGTCACTTCGCCGCCGGGCGCCAGCCGCCGGAAGAAACATGAGCGGTAGCCTTCGTGGCAGGCGCCGGGGCCGACGAGTTCGACGCGCGCAAGCACGGCGTCCGCATCGCAATCGAAGCGCAGCTCCACCAGGCGGAGGAAATGGCCGCTGGTTTCTCCCTTCGTCCAAAGCTTCTTGCGCGAGCGGCTGTAGAAGGTGACGTTGCCTGCCTGGAAGGTCTGGTCGAGCGCGGCTCGGTTCATGAACCCGAGCATGAGCACCTCGCCGGTGGCCGCCTCCTGAACGATGGCGGGAACCAGGCCATCGAGCTTGTCGAAATCGAGTTGCATCGTTTTGCTCCCCAATAAAAAAGCCCGCCGGCGCTTGCCGCGCCGGCGGGCCCTTGAGTTCGCGATACCTGGCTACTCAGAATCCCGCAAGCACGGCACGACCCCGTGGTGTGGATGGTGCGAATGATGGTGCTGCGCCCGCGGAAACATGACTGAGAAGAATCTAACCAAAGCGGGCGGGTTTCGTCAAGCACCGGCGGCGTCGGATAGTGGTGCAGTTTGAATTTCGTGGAGCAGCCGTGATAGCGTACCGTCATGCGAATGGAATGTCCGGAGTGCCATCACGAGTTTCGGGGTAACGGATGGGACGGCATCGACGCTCACTGGCGCTCTAAACATGAACACATTATGCCGTATGGGACTGCATGGCCTTTGATTCGGTCTTGCCGCTACAGGAAGAGGGTCAGAGAGGATTTCAGTCGGGCCGCTGCTGGGATCGTCCGGCAGGCTACTGAACCGGCCGCGGAGGGGCGTCAAACAACCCGGGGGCCGAGCGGGGCGGGTAAAACAAACCGACGATAATCCACGTTCTGGGGTATTTGGCGACAGTCCCGACAAAAAAGTGGGTGTCGTATTTCTGAATCATTTCGGCCTCAAATCTCTGCCGGAATTTAACCTCCCAGTTATCGCCATACCGGGCCTTCCATTTGCGGAAGGCCTCGCCCATTTCCCAGTCGGAACAGAACATCTTGTGCCCATTGCATGTATCGTGGTCGCACGTGAAGTGATAGCGGAAATTGAAGGGGATTTTCTCAAGTTCAGTAAGGGGCTTTCTCTCAAAGAGATTTTCTTGGCGTAATATCGCGAGCTGCGCCGGTGTCCACGTTGGAGGTTTCGACGGCGCGATTGCTAGTTTCTCAATCGCTTTTGGTCGGAACAGGCCGAGGGTGGGATAGCCTTTTTGGTCCCTTTCTTTCGCGAGGCAGCACATGCAATGTGCTCGCAGGGGGAAAAGGAATTCTTTACGTGCACGCCAGCCATCGGCAGTGCCAAGAGGTGACGAAGCTATTTTGATCGTCTCGTTCTTGGGGCTGTAGCTTTCAGGCCGCCCGTCGTTGGCTTTCGTGACTGTCAGCTCAATCCACTGATATTTCTGGAAACATTGCTCAGGTGACAGGTAGCGGTAACGTATCGGATGCAGTCGCAGCCACTTGCCTTCTTCTGAAATGGCGGCGGTGCAGGAAACCTCCACTCCCCTTTCGGCAGGGACGGGGTACGTGCGCACGACAATAAGGGCTTTCTTAGTCTCTTTCTCTTTGACAGTCACGGTTCATATCTCGAAGCCTTTCATGCCCATTTTTTCGAGCGCAAGCGACAGGCGGTGTCGGTGGCATTCGTGTGGGTCTATCTCTGTGCACATCAGGGCCACCGGATGCTCGAACCCATTTAGGAAAAAATGGAGGTTACTGCCGAAGAACGATGCCACCATGTCGTCATACCAATGCCAGATAACGTCCCTGGTGCCGGTGTCAATCGCCTTTGCCCGTATATCGCGGGGGACACCCAATTGGGGGAAATGGACGTACGCGATGCCGCGAAGCGCAAGCGCTCGCGAGAGATTGTTCTTGCTCAGTTCAGGCCGGTACATGCTGATTGGGTTGTAGCGAATGTCAACGAGCGTGGAAACGCCGTGGGCCAACAGCACGGTCATAATCTCTTGCATTTTTCGGCCACTGTAACCGACGGTGAAAAAGTCGGCGATCGCCGCTGATCGAGTCTTGTTCCACACGGCTTTGTTCTCGATCTGGCGTTCGGTCGGGGTGCTGGGCAGCTTGAGCCTGTTTGCTTGTGGCATCCATCAGAGTGTAACTCAGCCGATGGACCACTTAATGATGCCGTGGCTGTCCTTGGTTCGCTTTAAGCCAATATCCCGCTCAAGCTGGCGCACCCACCGGTTGTTGGGGAATTTTTCGGGAAGCTTCGCTGTCGTTCTGATTTCCGTCCAAGTGAGCGGCCCGGATTGCTTGAGTGTTTCTTGAATCTTGTCTCGGAAGACCTCATACGTGAGCATTGAGCTCGCCCTCCGTGGTCGGTTCCAGTAGGGGCTTTTGCACTTGGGACAAGCGATCGGTTCTCTTTTCGGGTCTTTGGGCACCCACTCACCGCCGCACCTCTCGCAGCGGTAGCCCATCACTGTAATAGGGACCATAGGCATATACCCCTCCCCATTTCCCCACTGAGGATACCCCACATAAGGTTTCCTTATCAAGATAATCCTTTACACTATATCCCTTTGGGATAATATACTTGCAGAGGTGCTTCCCATGAACGTCCTGAGCACCGAAAAGCGAGTCCTGGTTGTCGCCGCACTCGCAGAGGGGACTTCGATCAATGCCACTTGCCAGATGACCGGAGCCGCCAAGCACACGGTTCTTAACCTGCTGCGCGATCTTGGCTGCGCTTCCGCGAAATACCATCGCTACAACGTGCGCGGCCTTCGCGTGAGAAATCTCCGATGCGATGAAATTTGGAACTATGTTGGGGCGAAGCGAAAGAACGTGACGCCAGAGGGACGGCAAAGGGATAGGGTGACGTTTGGACATGGACAGCAATTGATTCCGACACAAACCTGTGTGTCTCTTACCTCATGGGCAGCCGTGGAGTTTCTTCCGCAAGGGAATTCATGCTCGATTGCGCCAGCCGCATCGGGGGCCGTCCACAAATCACGACAGACGCCCACAGTCCTTATTTCCACGCAGTAGAAGAGGCATTCGCCGCAGATGTGGACTACGCCATGCTGTACAAGATTTACGCCGCCTCCGTCGACGAGGATGCCCACAGATACGGGCCTGCGACGTGTATCGGATGCGACATAAAGGTGCTTAGCGGAGAACCTGCCACGGCTCGAATCAGCACGTCGCACGTTGAGCGTCAAAACCTAACGATGCGAATGAACATGCGACGTTTCACGCGGTTGACCAATGGGTTCAGTAAAAAGCTCGAAAACCACGATCATGCCCTTGCGCTCTACTTCATGCACTACAATTTCTGTCGCGTTCATAGAACCCTGCGGGTGACACCGGCCATGGAAGCGGGATTGTGCGATCACGTCTGGACGCTCGAAGAACTCGTTACGACCTTACTAAAATGAAGCTGCACCACTACCCGGCGTCGAAGAAATCGCGGGCACCGCGATTCTCGGCCTTCAGCAGGCGTACCTCCGCGGCCAGGCCGTGGCGAGCGAATTCGTCGCAGAGCAAGCGGCCGATTTCCGCGGCGTTGCGCCGGGCGATGGCGAGGACCGAGGAGCCGGCGCCGCTCAGGAAGACGCCAAGGAGATCGGGATGGCGCAGGCGGAAACAGGCTTCGAGCCCGGGCACCAGCGGCGCGCGGTAAGGCTGATGGAGGCGATCGCGAAACAATTCGGGATCGAGCTGGAACTCGCCGGAGAAACAGGTGGCGGCGAGCAAAGCGACCCGCTGCAAGTTGGCGACGGCGTCGGGGCGGGGATAGGCGGCGGGCAAAACGGCGCGAGCGCGCTCGGTGGGCATGGCGAAGGCGGGAACGACGGCGATGAAGTCGAGATCCTGGGGAACGGCGGCGCGCGCGACGCGAACGCGGCCGGATTCCTCTTGCGCGGCCAAGACCAAGCCGCCGTGATAGGCGCCGGCGACGTTGTCGGGATGGCCTTCGAGCTCGGCGGCGAGCGCGACGATGGTTTCCGGGTCGGACGGGCGGCCGAACTGGCGCGCGGCCAGCAGGATGCCGGCGACGATGGCAGCGGCGCTCGAGCCGAAACCCGCCGCCAGCGGAATGCCGTTGTCGATTTCGATTTCGCCGCCGGCGATTTCCGCGCCAACGGCGCGAGCGGCGTGGCAAGCGGCGCGTGCGACCAGGTTCGAATCGTCCAGCGGAACGCGCTCGGGATCGGCGCCCTGGTAAGCGATGCGGAATCCGGGGCCGGGGGCGAGCCGGCCGCGGACTTTGAGATAGAGATTGAGGGCCAGCGCTGCGCAATCGAACCCGCATCCGAGATTGGCGGAAGTTGCGGGAACGACGATGGGTGCGGCCGGCTCGTTCATTGGCTGGCGATGGGAGTGGGCGCGCCGGCCTCGGCGAGCATGGCTTCGAAGGCGGCGAGGCGCGGCTCGACCGCCGGCAGCAGGGTGGTTTGGGCGGCGAGCGCCTCGGTGGTTTTCAGGCCGTTGCCGGTAATGGCGAGGACCGTTGTTTCTCTGGCGCCAATGCGGCCCTGTTCGATCAGTTTCCGCGCCACGCTCACCACCACGCCGCCGGCAGTTTCGGCGAAAATGCCTTCGGTTTCCGCCAGCAGCTTCATGCCGGCGACGATTTCAGCATCGGCGGCGTCTTCGGCCCAACCTCCGCTCGACAGGATCGCTTCGACGGCGAAGGGGCCGTCGGCGGGATTGCCAATGGCGAGGGAGTGGCAGATGGTTTGGGGCTTCTGAGGTTCGGGGAACTTCAGGCCCCGCTTGACGGCGGTGGAAATGGGGGAGCAGCCGGCGGCTTGCGCACCGAAGAATTTCACCGGCTTCGGCTCGATCAAGCCCAGAGCGGCGAGTTCGTGGAAGCCTTTTTGGATGCGGGTAATCAGCGCTCCGCCGGCCATCGGCACAACGACGTTGTCGGGCAGGCGCCAGCCAAGCTGCTCGGCGATTTCGAAGCCCACGGTTTTCGACCCTTCGGCGTAATAAGGGCGTAAATTGACGTTCACCAAGCCCCAATGGAAATGGTCGGCGACCAGCGAGCAGAGCCGGTTCACCTGGTCGTAGCTGCCCTTGATGGGGACGACGCGGGCGCCGTAGACGGCGCTGGCGACAATTTTCGTCGGCTCGATGCCCGCGGGGACGAAAACCCATGCTTCGAACCCGCCGCGCGCCGCTTGCGCGGCGACGGCGTTGGCCAGGTTGCCGGTGGAAGCGCAACCCACTACTTTCAGTCCGAAGGCGCGCGCCCGCTCCAGCGCGACGGCCACCACGCGGTCCTTGAACGAAAGGCTCGGCAGGCAGACGCAATCGTTTTTGACGAACAGCCGCTCGCAGCCCAGTTCGCGGGCGAGCCGCGGCGCGGGGAGCAACGGAGTGAACCCGACCGGCAGCTCCGGCCGCGCGTCGGCTGGAACGGGCAGCAATTCGGCGTAGCGCCAGAGGCTGGCGGGGCGGGCGGCGATGCGGTCGCGCGTCAGCCGGCCGCGCAAGCCCTCGAGATCGAAGACCACTTCGAGCGGAGCAATGCACTCCTCGCACATCGCCACCGGGGCGTTACCGAGCCCGCGGCCGCATTGCCGGCAGCGCAATTCGTAATGCTCGCTCACGATCCACCACCTTTCGGCATTCGCGGCGACCGGTGGCGCCCAGGGATGAAGCGAGCGCCGGCGGCGCGCGGCATTCCGAGCGTGGGCAGAGACTGGAACTGGCGTGAAGCTGGTCTCATGTCCCCCGAACTCGGGGCGGGAATTGGCACCGCGTTCAGCTCGTCGCCGAACCGGTTGCCGTGGCGTCGCCGGGCCCGTTCCCTCGGCCACTCTTCATGAGACTCAGATCGGCGGGACCTGAGTCTGGAAGTCGCCTTCAGCATAGCGGAGCGGGCTGGCGGCAGGCAAGGGTGCGGTGTCCGGTGGTGACGGGGAGGGATTCAGCCGCAGGAATTGGCGGTTGAAAGGGGAAGCGGGATCAATTGAGGCGGCTTGGCAGGACGACGACTCTTTGCCTATCGCCCTGCCGAATCGTGACGATCGCTCCCTCGCGCATCGCTTGGCGAGCCAGAACGGGCTCCACGGCCCCGAGCCGAGCAATGTTTTCGGGGGCTGGGGGGAGTGTGATAACGTAGCGAATCCTTCCGGACTTTGGGGCAGCGCGGGGCGGAATGCCTGCAGGGGAGGCGTTTCCGGCGGACAGCAGGGTAATCGTCGTGTTTGGAGGGAAGCGGATGGCGAGCATGCGGTGGGTGGGGGTATGCGGGGTTCTGGCGGCGCTGCTGGCGGCGGGACCTGCGCGCGCGGGCCAAGGGCCGGCGCAACAGACACCCGAAGGGCGGCTGATGCGTTTTCCGGATATCTCTCGGGACCAGATCGTTTTCAGCTATGGAGGCGATTTGTGGCTTGCGGCGCGGACAGGGGGCGTCGCGCGGCGAATCACGACCGATCCGGGACTGGAGCTCTTCCCGAAATTCTCGCCTGATGGCCGGTGGATCGCGTTCACCGCGCAATACGACGGCAATTTCAACGTTTACGTCATGCCGGCTGCCGGGGGACCGCCGAAGCAATTGACGTTCTGGCCCGACGTTGCGCCGATTCCCGAACGGATGGGGCCGACCAACGAGGTGATCGCCTGGACGCCGGACAGCAAGGCGATCGTGTTCCTATCGCGCCACGACACCTTCAACGACTGGTTCGGCAGGCTGTGGAAAGTGAGCGTGACGGGCGGGCTGCCGGAAGAGTTGCCGCTGTTCCGCGGCGGGCTCACCTCGTACTCAGCCGACGGAACGAAAATCGCCTACAACCCGATTTTCCGGAATTTCCGCACCTGGAAGCGGTATCGCGGAGGCCTGGCGCAGGAGATCCTGATTTACGATCTGGCTCAGAACACGTTCGAGCGGGTGCCGCACACCGACGCCACCGACACGTTCCCGATGTGGCATGGGAACACGATCTATTTCGCTTCCGACCGCGGCGCCGACGAGCGGATGAACCTGTACGGCTACGACATCGGCAGCCATCAGGTCCGCCAACTCACCCATTTCACCGATTTCGACGTCGAATGGCCGAGCCTGGGGACCGACGCCATCATTTTCGAAAACGGCGGCTACTTGTACACCTACGAGTTGGCGAGCGGGAAACAGACCAAGCTCACGATCGAGCTTCCCGGCGACCGGCCGCTGGCGCGGCCGGAGTGGAAGAACGTTGCTCCCTGGATCACCACGCTCGACCTCGCGCCGGATGGCAAGCGGGCGGTGATGGAAGCGCGCGGAGACGCTTTCACCGTGCCCGCCGAACACGGAAGCATCCGTAACCTGACGCGGACGCCGGGCGCCTGGGAGCGCGACGTCACCTGGTCGCCCGACGGGAAATGGATTGCGTACTTATCCGACCGCACGGGCGAGTACGAGGCGTACGTCACCGCGCAGGACGGCATGAGCCCGGAGAGGCGAATCACCTTCGACGGGTCGATGTTCCGCTACCAGCCGGTGTGGTCGCCGGACAGCACGAAACTGCTCTATTCAGACAAGGACCTGCGTCTGTGGTACGTGGACATCAACGACAGGAAGCCGGTGCAGATCGACCAGGCCCGGTACGGCGAAATCACTGATTACTGCTGGTCGCCCGACAGCCGCTGGGTGGCGTATTCGAAGCCGGAGGAAAACACCTACGGCGCGATCGAGCTGTATTCGCTGGACACGAAAAAAATCGCGCCGGTGACCACGTCGTTCACCAACAGTTGGCGGCCGATCTTCGATCCCGAAGGCAAGTACCTTTATTTCCTGTCGACCCGCGACTACAACGAAGTATTCGGCGTATACGACGCCGAATTCGCCAATCCCAAGGCGACCCGGGTGTACGTGGTGACGCTCCGCGCCGACGAGCCTTCGCCGTTCGCGCCCGAAAGCGACGAAGTGAGCGTGAAGGCGGCGACCGCGCCGCAGGGCGAAGCGGGCAAGCCGGCGGCGGCGAAATCTGAGAAGCCGGCGCCCTTCCGCATCGATCTGGACGGGATCGGCAATCGCATCGTGGCGTTACCGATGCCGGTTACGAACGTCGATCAACTGGGCGCCGGCAAGGGCATGGTCTACTACTCCACCGTGCCGGTGGCCGGGCTGGACGGCCCGCTGCCGGGCGAAACCCCGGAAATCCACGCTTACGACCTGGGGCAACGGAAAGATTCGGTGCTGCTGGCAGGTACGTCGAGTTTCACCGTCTCTTTCGACGGCAAGAAGCTGCTCTACGCGGCGCCCCCAGCCGCGCCGCCGCCTCCGGGCACGCCGGCGACAGGGACCTACGGCATCCTGGACACGGCGCCCACCGCCGCTCCGCACCACGTCGGCGACGGGAGGCTCGACCTGTCGGGCATGACCGCGGAAATCGATCCGCCGGCGGAATGGCGGGAGATGTATTTCGACGCGTGGCGGCAGGAGCGTGACTTCTTCTACTCGAAATCGATGAACGGTGTGGATTGGGCGAAAATCCGCGACAAATACGCCGCGCTGCTTCCCTACGTTGCCGATCGCTACGACCTCACCTATCTGATCGGCGAGATCATCGGCGAACTTGCCAACTCGCACACCTACACCGGCGGGGGCGACTCTCCCAGCCTCCACCGGGTGAACGTGGGCATGCTCGGAGCCGATTTCGAGCTGGACGCGGCGAGCGGGCGTTACCGGCTCAAGAAAATCTTTCCCGGGCAGAACTGGGACCCGGCGCTCGCGTCGCCGTTGACCGAGCCGGGGGTGAACGTCAAAGCCGGCGATTACCTGCTGGCGGTGAACGGCCAGGACCTGCGCGCGCCGGAGAATCCCTATGCTCTCTTCGTCAACACCACCAATCAGAACGTCACCCTGACGGTGAATTCGCAGCCGACGCCCGAAGGAGCGCGGCAGGTGGTGGTGCGGCCGATTGCGAGCGAGCTCGGATTGCGCGAGCTGGATTGGATCGCCACGAACCGGGAAAAAGTGGACAAGGCGACCGGCGGGCGCGTGGGTTACGTTTACCTCCCGGACATGGAAGGCCACGGCCTGGACGAATTCGTGCGGCAATATTTCCCGCAGATTCGGAAGGAGGGGCTGATTTTCGACGTCCGGTACAACGGCGGCGGGTTCGTCGACCAGATGATTCTGGAGCGGCTGCGGCGCATCCTGGCGGGAATGCAAGCGGCGCGGAACTGGGCGCCGGGAACGGTTCCCGACGTGGTGTTCAACGGCGCTCTGGCGGCAATCACCAACCACTTCGCCGCGTCCGACGGGGACATCTTCACCTACTATTTCAAGTTCTACAAGCTGGGGCCGGTGATCGGGACGCGGACCTGGGGCGGGGTGCGGGGCATACGCGGCAACATCCCGCTGATGGACGGCGGCTACGTGACGCGGCCGGAATTCGCTCTCTACGGGCTGAACAGCCAGTGGATCGTGGAAAACCACGGAGTCGAGCCGGACATCGTGGTCGAGAACACGCCGGACCTGGTTCGACAAGGACACGACCCGCAACTGGAGAAGGCGATCCAGGTGGTGATGCAGGAAATCGCTCAGCATCCAAAGCGGCTGCCGCCGCGGCCGCCGGATCTTCCGGCGTATCCGAAGGGGCCGGGTGAGTAGAGCCGATGGCAGGACCCCGGCCCGGCGAGCGGGGTGATGATTCGAGCGTGTGAATATTTGTGGGTGGCGCTGGGGCTGTACTGGCTGGTGACGGCTCGCGGCGTCAAGCGAACCAAGGCGAGCGAAAGCCGGGCCACGGACATCCTCCGCCGGGGATTCTGGGTGGTGGGCTACGTTTTATTGTTTACCGAGTGGGGGCGAATCAGCTGGCTGGGCCGGCGGTTCGTGCCGCACGCGCCCGCCGTCGCTGACGCGGGGCTGGGGCTGACGATTCTCGGGCTGGGGCTGGCGGCATGGGCGCGGCACTGCCTGGGCGGGAACTGGTCGGCGGCGGTGGCGCTCAAAGAGGGCCACGAGCTGGTGCGGGCGGGACCGTACGCGCGGATCCGCCATCCCATCTACACCGGACTGGAATTGGCGATCGCGGGCACGGCGCTGGCGGTAGGCGAATGGCGCGGCGTGGCGGTGTTTGCGCTGGCGGCGGGGATGTATGCGGTGAAGGCGCGCAAGGAGGAAACTATCCTCGCGCAGGAATTCGGCGCCGCGTTCGCCGAGCATCGCCGCCACACCGGCAGCTTTCTGCCCCGCCTCTCCTGACCGCGCCCGACGAACACCAATCCAGGCCGGGCCACGCGAGCAACGGCGCCCGGCTGGCGCGCACAATCCAAGGGCACCTCGAAGGGCATGACCATCCAGCGCGGCGTTGCCTTGATCGCAGCGGCGGCCTTTTGCCGCTCGCTGGCGATCGGGCTGATGGGAGTGACGCTGGGCATCGAGCTGGCGCGCTCCGGTTACGACGCCCTGCGAATCGGATTGGTAATCGCGGCGGGGCTGGCGGGTTCGGCGGCGGCGACGCTGGTAACCAGCTTCCACGCCGACCGGCTGGGGCGGCGGCGCACGCTACTGAGCCTGTCGTTGCTGTCGGCCGGGGGCGGAGCGGGATTCGCGGTGAGCGGGGGATTCGGCTGGCTGATGGCAGTGGCGTTTTTTGGCATGGTCAACGGCATGGGCCGGGACCGCGGCGCTGCGTTCGCGCTCGAGCAGGCAGTGATCCCGCAAGCGGTGTCGGCGGTGCGGCGGACCCTGGCGCTCTCCTGGTACAACTTAGTGATCGACTCGGGCCACGCGCTGGGCGCGCTGGGCGGGGCGCTGCCAACCGTACTCGAACGCGTTTGGGCTTTGAGCCCCGCCACCGCTTATCGCGAAATGTTCGGGTTGTACGCGGCGCTGTACGGCGCGAGCGCGGTGCTGTATTCGCTGCTCGGCGGCGACGTGGAGCTTGGGGCAACCGGGGCGGCGAAGCGGCGCGTTCCGCTGACGCCCCAGTCGCGCCGCCGGGTTGCCGGGCTGGCCGGCCTGTTTGGCCTGGACGCCTTCGGCGGTGGTCTGCTCGGCGATGCGCTGATCTCGTACTGGTTTTTCCGGCGATTCGGGATTCCCGCGGCGGCGGTGGGACCGCTGTTTTTCGGGGTGCACGCGCTCAACTCGCTGTCGTATCTGGCGGCGGCGTGGCTGGCGCGCCGAATCGGCCTGGTGAATACGATTGTTTTCACGCATCTGCCATCGAGCCTTCTGCTGATTGCGGTGCCGCTCGCGCCGTCGTTTGGCTGGGCAGCGGCGTTGTATCTGGCGCGGGCGGCGCTGGTGGAGATGGACGTACCGACGCGGCAGTCATTCGTCGTAGCGGTTGTCCGGCCCGAGGAGCGTGTCTTCGCCAGCGGCGTGACGAATCTCACTCGAAACGTCGCTTGGATGGCCGGACCGGGCCTGGCCGGGTGGCTGATGCAGGAAGTGTCGCTGGGCGCGCCGCTCCTCGTGGGAGGCGGATTCAAGATCGCGCACGATTTGCTGCTCTGGGCGGCGTTCCGCAGCGTAAAGCCTCCCGAAGAAGCGGGCGGAACGCGAGCGAACGAGGGGAAAGCCTGAAGCAGGAGCTGCTTCCCGCGGCGCGGGGCGCCGGCGCGGCGCTCGGTGAGCGATAATGAAACCTGATGCTGTTGCGCGGCATCCAGACTCGCGTTTGGCGCGCCCTGGCGCGGGCGAGCGTCGCGGCGGCGATGCTGGCGGGTATGCCGGCGGCGCCCCTTCGCGCGCAGCAGGGCTCCGGGCAGGCCGCGAGCGCGGTGGTCGTCACCGTGACGGACGAAAACGGGGCGGCGGTGCGAGGCGCTCTGGTGACCCTCGCTCCCGCCCAGGCCGGCAAGCCGGCGCGCGGGGAAACCGACGTCGCCGGGCGGGCTGAATTTCCCGGGCTGGCGCCCGGGACGTACCTGCTGAGCGTTGCCGAGGTGGGTTTCTATCCCATCACCAATCGCTCGGTGGACCTCGCCACCGCCCGCAGGCTGGACCTCACCCTTCCTCATCAACAGGAATACCGCGAACGGGTGGAAGTGAATTACTCGCCGCCGGCAATCGATCCCCAGCAGACGACTTCCACCGAGACTCTTGCCGCCCGCGACGTGATCAACATTCCCTATTCCAGCAACCGCGATTACCGCAACGCGCTGCCGCTCATCCCCGGGGTCACTCCCGGCGCCGCCGGGCAAATCCACGTGAACGGCTCGAGTTCGAGCCAGATCGACAAGCGGTTGGACGGGTTCGACATTTCCGATCCGGTGAGCGGCTTGCTGGATCTGCGAGTGAGTCCGGACGCGCTGCGGTCGATCGACGTGGTGGGCGCCCGGTTGCCGGCGCAATGGGGCAAAGGTTCGGGCGAAGCGCTGGCGCTGGAAACGGCGACTGGCGACGACCATTTCCGCTTCGCGGCCACCGACTTCATTCCCTCGATCCAGAGCCGGAAGGGGATTCACCTGGAGGCGTTCACGCCGCGGCTGACGTTTTCCGGGCCGCTTCGCCGGGGGAAGGCGTGGTTTTACGATGCCGCTCAGGGCGAATACGACCTCACCATCGTCACCGAGCTTCCCCCGAGCGCCGACGAGGCGCCGCTGTGGCGGTGGAACAATCTGGCGAAGGCGCAAGGGAATCTGAACTCGACGAATCTGCTGACCGGCAGCTTCCTGGTGAACGGTTTCCGGTCGCCTCACGACGGGCTCACCTCGCTCAGCCCCCTGGAGACGACCGTCGACCTGGTGGCCAGCGCCTACGTGGGGAACGTGAAAGACCAGATCTATCTGCCCGGCGGCGGGCTGTTCGAGGCGGGCATTGGATTCAGCCAATTCGGCTCGAGCAGCCGGCCACGCGGCTTGCAGCCGTTCGTCGTCACGCCGGAAGCCACCAGCGGCAATTTCTTCGAGACCAGCGACACAACCGCCCGGCGGATCGAGGCAATCGCCAATTTGTCGCTCCCCGGCTTCGGGTGGCACGGCCGCCACCAAGCGCGATTCGGAGCGGATATCGACCGGCTCACCGACCAGCAATCGTTCAGCCGCGGCGAGATCCTCATCTACCGCGAGAACAAAACGCTCGATCGCCAGGCGACGTTTACCAGCCCGGTGGCCTTCGATCTCCACAACGTCGAGGCAAGTGGTTACGCCGAGGACGGCTGGGCGCCGGCGAAGCGGCTGTTCGTGGAATTGGGCCTGCGGCTGGATGGGGACGAAATCCTGGGCCGGCCGGTGGTTTCGCCGCGGGTGGCAGCCAGCTACATGGCGACCTCGGATGGCGAGACGAAACTCTCGGCGGGCGCCGGGCTGGTGTACGCGGCGACGAACCTGAACGCATTCGGCCTTCCCCTCGAGGGCGCGCGGAGCGATTTGTTTTTCGGTCCCGGCGGCCAGACGCCGCTCGGGCCGCCGGTGACGACGTCATTTGCGGCCAACGCGGCGGGACTTTCGGAGCCGCGATGGGTGGATTGGAGCGCGGGGCTGGAGCGGATGCTGCCGGGGCAGGCGCATTTCGAGATCGAATACATCGGCAAACGCGGCTCGAACGGTTTCGATTACCAAAACACCGGGGCCGGCGCCGCGCCGGGGCTGCCGAGCGGTCGATTCGCGCTCGCCAACGACCGCAACGACCGCTACGACGCCATCCGCGCCACCATCCGCTATCCCTTCCGTCGCACCCAGATGATCGTGGTTTCCTACACGCGCTCGCGGGATCATTCGAGCGCCGTGCTCGACCCGACGCTCGACAATCCGATCTTCAGCCGGCAACTGGGCGGGCCGACGCCCTGGGACACGCCGAACCGGCTGCTTTCCTGGGGCTGGGTGCCGCTGGTACGCAAATTCCAACTGGCCTACGTTGTCGATTGGCGCAGCGGGGTTCCGTTCAGCGCCGTCGACCAGAACCAGAGGCTGGTGGGCTTGCCCGACAGCTACCGCTTCCCCGATTTCTTTTCGCTGAACCTGCACCTCGAAAAGCGGGTGCGGCTGTTCGGGTTCGAATGGGCGATTCGCGGCGGCTACGACAACATCACCAACCGGCGGAATCCGACGGTGGTGGTGAACAACGTCGACTCGCCGCAATTCCTCACGTTCAGTTTCATTCAGGGCCGGGCGTTCACCGGGAGAATCCGCTTTTTGGGTCGCAAATGAGGGCGCGGTCCGGCGCCGGCCGCGGGGTGGCAAGCCGGCGCCGGACCGCGGCGGCGCACTCCCAAAGGCCGGGGCAGTTGGTGTAGAGTGGGGGGTTGCGGCCCTCAGGAGCAGACACACGTGGACAAATCCTCGCCAGTCGCCGGACCCGCTCAAGCCCCCGCCGCCCGCAAGGAGTCGCTGAGCGTGGTGGACAACCGCACCGGCAAGCATTACGAGCTTCCCATCACCGACGGCTGCATCCGGGCGCTTGACCTGCGCAAAATCAAGGTGAACGACGCCGATTTCGGGGTGATGAGCTACGACCCGGCTTTCCTGAACACCGCCGCGTGCATCAGCAAGATCACCTTCATCGACGGCGACCTGGGCATCCTCCGCTACCGCGGCTATCCGATCGAAGAGCTGGCCCAGCGATCGTCATTCGTCGAAACCGCTTACCTGATCATCCACGGCGAGCTGCCCACGCGCAGCCAACTGGAGGATTGGAGCTATCACATCACCCATCACACGTTCATCCACGAGAGCATCAAGAAGTTCCTGGATGGATTCCATTACGACGCCCATCCGATGGGGATGCTGGTGTCGACGGTGGCGGCGCTGTCGACGTTTTATCCCGAGGCCAAGGAGATTTTCGACGCCGGGTCGCGGCGCAAGCAGACTTACCGCCTGCTGGGGAAGATGCCGACGATCGCCGCCTTCGCTTATCGTCACAGCCTGGGCTTGCCGTTCGTTTATCCGGACAACGAGCTGAGCTACACCGGCAATTTCCTGAACATGCTCTTCAAGACCACCGAGCTGAAGTACCGGCCGAATCCGGTGCTCGAGCGGGCGCTCGACGTGCTCTTCATTCTCCACGCCGATCACGAGCAGAACTGCTCGGCCAGCGCGATGCGCAGCGTGGGCAGCTCCCACGCCGATCCCTATTGCGCCACGTCGGCGGCGTGCGCCGCGCTCTACGGCCCGCTGCACGGCGGAGCCAACGAGGCGGTGCTGCGGATGCTGATGGAGATCGGGTCGGTAAGCCGCGTTTCCGACTACGTCAAACGGGTGAAGGCGGGCGAAGGCAAGCTGATGGGATTCGGGCACCGGGTGTACAAAAATTACGATCCGCGAGCGAAAATCATCAAGCGGACGGCCTACGAGGTGTTCGACGTGATGGGCCGGAACCCGCTGCTGGATATCGCGCTCGAGGTCGAGCGGATCGCGCTCGAAGACGATTATTTCATTTCGCGAAAACTTTACCCCAACGTGGATTTCTACAGCGGGCTGATTTACCAGTCGATGGGCCTGCCGATGACGATGTTTCCGGTGCTGTTCGCGATCGGACGCATGGCCGGCTGGGTGGCCCAGTGGGAGGAGATGCTGCTCGACCCCGAGCAGAAGATCGCGCGGCCCCGCCAGGTGTACCTGGGGTACGGCACTCGCGATTACATCCCGATCGACGAACGAGTGTAGGGCGGCGCCGGGGTGGGCGCCCGGGGGCAGGCGGGGAAATAAGCTTAAGCCTTGTGTTTTCTGTAATATACGTTCCAGGTTGCGGTTGACGTTCAACGCCGGTTTTGCTACTCTCACCCGGATGACACGCGCCGGCAAGGCCCGGAACGGGCGCACTTCCGGTGCCAGCGGACACCGGTCGCCCCCAGCGAAATTGCCGAAAAAGAAACCGTCACCGGTGACTGCGGTTGCGCAGGGAGGGGCCTTGGAAGTCTCGAATCCCGAAGTCGAGCGGCAACTGAAGCTTTATGAAGAAGCCATCGGCTATTTCCAGCAGCAGAAGTTCCTGAAAGCCAAGCAAACGCTGGAACGAGTGATCGGCGGACCGAGCAAGGAACTGGCCGACCGCGCCCGCATGCATTTGCGCATCTGCGATCAGCGAATGGCCGGGCACGTCGAGCCGGCGCTGCGCACCGCAGAGGACCACTACCATCACGGCGTGGCGATGATGAACCTGGGGCGGTGGGACGATGCGCGCGCGGCGCTCGAGAAGGCCATGAAGATCGAGCCGAAGGCCGATTACGTGATTTACGCGCTGGCGGCGCTCGATTGCCGGACCGGCGAGACGGAATCGGCGATGAACAACCTGAAAATCGCCATCCAACTGCGCGCGGAGAATCGCTACCTGGCGCGGAACGACGAGGATTTCGCTTACCTCCAGGACGATCCCCGATTCACCGAATTGCTGTACCCCGAAGGGTCGGGCAGCTAGCGCCTTTGCGACTGCTTTCGACGGACCGTGTTGTCATCCCTCGCGCGGACCCGCGCCCTTCTCTCGCTCTTTGCTCAGGCCCCCACAAAGGATACGGCGACCGTTCCGAATGCCGGGAACGGCTTGCTTCCGCTTGCCTGCCCCGTATCCGGCCAGACACCATCGGCCGACGTACCTTGCGCCCCGGCCCTTCCGACTCGTAAAATGGCGCACCGCCGGTAAGAACTTCATCTATCGAGGTTTGGACACGGTTATGCCTGCCATCGCCAAGGAGTCTCGATGACTGCCGTCGGCGAGCACAACGAACTGAACGTCTACGAATCGGCGGAAGCACGGTTTGAGGTAGCGGCGAAAAGGCTGGGCCTGGAAGAGGGCCTGTATCGTTACATGAAGTATCCCAACAAGGAAATCACCGTTTACATCCCGGTGGTGCTCGACACCGGACACATGCAGGTGTTCGTCGGTTACCGGGTGCAGCACTCCCTGGTTCGCGGGCCGTGCAAAGGGGGCATTCGCTACTCGCCCGACGTCACCCTCGACGAAATCCGCGCGCTGGCCAGTTGGATGACCTGGAAGTGCGCGGTGGTGGACATTCCCTTCGGCGGGGCCAAGGGCGGAATCATCTGCGACCCGTCAAAGCTCTCCCGCGGCGAAATCGAGCACATCACCCGGCGCTATACCGCCGAGTTGTCGGAATGGCTGGGCCCGGAGCGCGACGTTCCCGCTCCCGATCTCGGCACCGACGCCGAGGTGATGGCCTGGGTGATGGACACCTATTCGATGCACGTGCGGCACACCGTCACCGGGGTGGTGACCGGCAAACCGATCGAAATCGGCGGTTCGCGCGGCCGTCACGAAGCCACCGGGCGCGGGTTGCTGATCGTCTGCAACAAGGCGCTGGCGAAGCTGGGCCTGGCGAAGGCGGGTTGCCGGGTGATCGTGCAGGGCTTCGGCAACGTCGGCTCGATCGCCGCCAAGCTGATGCACGAGTCGGGCTACCGGGTGATCGGGGCCAGCGACGTGCACGGCGGGCTTTACAATGAGAACGGGCTCGACATCCCCGCGCTTTTCGCCTGGGTTCACGGCGAGCACAAGCGCCTGGCGGACTTCCCCGGCGGCGAATGCACTTCGTCGCAGGAAATCCTGTTCCGCCGCTGCGACGTGCTGGTGCCGGCAGCCATCGAGAACCAGATCACCAGCGCCAACGCCCATCAGGTGCAGTGCCGGATCCTGTGCGAGGGCGCCAACGGGCCGGCGACCGCCTACGCCGACGAGATCCTGCGGCGGAAGGGCGTGTTCGTTTTGCCGGACATTCTGGCCAACGCCGGCGGCGTCACGGTAAGTTATTTCGAGTGGGTGCAGGACCGGCAGGGACTGTTCTGGCGCGAGAAGGAAGTGAACGAGCGGCTGCAGGACGTGATGGAGCACAGCTTCGATGAAGTGGTGCACGTGGCCGAGGCGCACGCAGTGGACAATCGTATCGCCGCCTACATGCTGGCCATCACCCGCGTCGCCACGGCGCTGCGGCTGCGCGGCATTTACGCCTGAGGCGGCGAGGAATGGCCCGAGCGCGTTCCGCCGGCGCCCGGGCAGAGGAAAGTGACCAGTGGACGCGAACCTGCGAGCGATAACGCCGGGGATGGAGAAGAGCGAGCAGGAGCACCGCAGCGAACTCTGCCGCGCGGGCGCCTGGCTCTACCAGCGAGGGTTCGTCGTCGCCACCGACGGCAATTTGTCGCTCCGGCTGGATGCCGACCGGGTGCTCACCTCGCCGACGGGTGTCAGCAAGGGCATGCTCGAACCCGCCGACCTGGTGATGACCGATTGCGAGGGGCGGCAGCTTGGCGGTAGCCGCGCGCCTTCCTCCGAACTCCCCATGCACCTGGCGGTCTATCGCCGCCGGCCGGACGTGCGGGCCATCTGTCACGCCCACCCGCCGGTGGCCACCGGCTACGCGGCGGCGGGGATGACGCTCGAAAAACCGCTGCTCGCCGAATGCGTGCTCGATCTCGACTGCATCCCGGTCGCCCCCTACGCTACTCCCGGCACGCGGGAACTCGCCGACGCCCTGGCACCGCTGGTCGACCACTACAACGCGGTGCTGCTCGCCAATCACGGCGTCGTTACGTTCGGGCCCGATTTGCTCAGCGCCTTTTTCCGCATGGAAACCACCGAACACATCGCTCGCGTCACCTTGGTCACCGAGCTGCTCGGCCGGCAAGTTCTGCTGACCAATCGCGACGTCGAGCGGCTGCTCGCCTCGCGCAACCGGCCGGCGGAATCCGCTTCCGAATCCCGGGGGCGGGCCGGCGAGAGCGACCGGGCCGGAAGCAGCGAAGTTTCCCGCAGCCGGCGCGGGCTGGAAGTGTTGCTTGCCGAGGCGCTGCGCAATCTGAACGACGACCGGTAGGCGCAACTCACACCCGATCGCTGCCCACAGGGACTTTCCAAACGTCCGAGCAGGCAACTCTGAGGCTGCTTCCGGGGCGCAAACTACGCGTCCCGACAACAGTGCCGGATAGCCTCTAGCCGAGCGTTTCGCGAATCATCCCGGCAACCTGGTCGGCGATCGAGAGCGCCGAGGTGAGCCCGGGCGATTCCATGCCAATCAGATGGATCACGCCGGGCACGGCGGGGTCGTGTTCGATGACCCAATCGGGATGGCCCGAAGCGCCCGGAGGCAGCAACTTGGACCGTATGCCGGAATAGGAGAGCGTCAAGTCGCCCGGCGCCAGTTCGGGGAGCAGGTGCCGGGCGTAGCCAACGAAATTTTCCACCGGCTCGCGACCGCGCTCGTAGTCGTTCTTATCGGCGATGTAACGGGCGGTGGGGCCGACCAGCACGGTGTCCCACAGGGTGCGGGTGAGGTGAATGCCCAGGCTGAGCCCGTCGCGGCGAGGAAGCGGGTAGACGAGCCCGCGCAACAGATGAGATTTCGCGCGCACCAGCTCGGCATATTCGCCGCGAACGGGATAGATGCGGTGGCGGCGGTAGCCAACCATCGCGGCGACATCGTCGGCGAACAAACCGGCGCTGTTCACCACGCAGCGGGTTTCGATATCGCCGGCGGCGCTGGCGACGCGCAAGCCGCCGGCCACCGGCTCGATCTGCTCGACGCGGGCGTTGACCACCAGGCTGGCGCCCTGGCCGGCGGCGATACGGGCGCAGGCCTTGACGAGTTCCTCGGCCATCACGATGCCGGTGGAAGGAACTTCAATCGCGGCAACGCCGGCCACCTGCGGCTCGAGTTCGCGAATGCGGGCGCCATCCACGATGCGCAGGCCTTCGACGCCATTTTCCCGGCCGTTGGCCATCAGCGGCTCGAGATCGGCGACTTCGGCCGATGAGGTGGCCACCACCAGCTTTCCGGTGCGGCGATGGGGCACGCCGCGAGCGGCGGCGAACCGATAGAGCATCGGGTTGCCGGCGAGGCAGTGCCGCGCCTTGAGGGAGCCGGGAGTGTAATAGAGGCCGGAATGGATGACGCCGCTGTTGCGGGTGCTCGAACCCATGCCGAGCTTGGGCAGCGCTTCGAGGAGAAACACGTCGCTCCAGGTGGCGCTGGCGCGCATGGCAATCGCGCAGCCAACCACCCCGCCGCCGACAATCACGATATTGGCTCGCTCCACCCGTTTGCCCTCCGCGCCCCGGGGCTTTCTGCCGGCAAGCACCTGAGCTTGTCACCCGACCAGCAGCCGGGCCCTTTCCCGCAACCATCAGACAGTCCGGCTCGGTTCACATACCCGCGAGAGACGTCTTGGCTCAAGCACTGGGCCAACGTCCCAAGCCCTGTCATTCTGAGCCCGCCGCGGCGGGCGCGCCGAGGCCTTTTCTTTTCGCGGAAATCCTGCCTCTCGAATTTCCGCGTCGTCCCGAACCTTCGGGACGCGCAGGCGAAGTGCGTCTTCTGCATCCCGGACGGGTCTACGGGGAATCCCGACTTTCCGCCACGAACGGCAGGGATGTCAATAGAGCCAGACAGCCTCAAGGAAGTTCACCACCGGCGTTCACCGCCAGGAGCGGGCGGCGGCGGCCAGGATGCGAGCCAGGCCCTCGGCGTCGCGGGTGTCGATCACCTCACCGGGCGAATGCGAATAGCGCAGCGGCCAGCCCAGGGCGACGTCGATGGCGCCGTAGCGCAGGAAGGCGGAGCCGTCGTTGCCTCCGCCGGTGACTCCGTACTGCACCGGAATCGCATTGGCGCGGGCCAGCCGGACCATTCGGTCCGCCAGATCGAGCGGAACGATGTTGGAATTGTCCACCGCGCGCACGACGAATCCGCGGCCAATCGGCGCGTCGGCAAAGCGCTTGGATTCGAGCGGGGAATCCGAACTGACGAACGTATCGATGGCGAAGACGACGTCGGGCTCGCGGCCCTCGGCGGCCAGGCGGCCGGCGATGGCGGCGGCGCCGTGCAAGCCGAGTTCCTCCCCGGTGGACCAGACAAATGTAACGTCGCGATGGAAATTCGGGCCCAAGGCCCAGGCGGCGGCGATGAGGGCGGTGCAGCCGACTCTGTCGTCGAAGCTGCGGGCGCTCGACCGGGCGGCGAGCAGCGTCCGGTATTTCTTCGGGATCGTGAGAACATCGCCGGCCTCCACGCCGAGCTCGCGGGCCTGGGCGGCCGTGCGCGCGCCGACGTCCACCCGCCACACCGCTCCGCGCTCGGGGCGCAAGGGCAAACCTTCCTTTTGCCAGCCGGCGGGCAATTCGAGCACCCCCGGCCGCGGGCCGCTCCGGGTGAGCACGATCACCGGATGGCCCAGGAAATATTCGAGCTCGCCGCCGCCGCGGGAGACGACTTCGAGGCGGCCATCGGCGGCAATCGATTGCACCGCGAACCCGATTTCATCGGTATGCGCCACGAACAGCAGCCGCGGGCCCGCGGCGCGTGCGGCAGGCTGCCAGCGCAGAATCAAATTGCCGGCGGCATCGGTTTCCGTTTTGGCCCACGGAGGAAGCAAGCGGCCGACCGCTTCGCGTACCGGCCCCTCGCGCTCGCTGATGCCGTACGTCTCCACCAAGTCCTTCAACAGCGCCGGAACCGGCGGCGGCGTCTTCGGCCGCTCGGGGGTGGAAAGCGCGGGCGGGGCGAGCGGCGTCAGCACGGGAGCGGAAGAGGTGCCCTGGAAGTACAACTCGAGCAATTCGGCAAGGTGAGCGAGATCGGCGGAGTCGATCATTTCCGCCGGCGTCGCTCGCCAGGCCACCGGGACCGCAAGATGCGCGAAACGCGGCGGCAAGTCCGGCGCGGGCGAATAGCCCGGCGGGAACGGAGACACGGAATAATCGGTGGTGAGGGGAATCCGGTGAGCGGCAGCCAGGCGTTCGAGCTCCGCCGGGAGGCCGGCGAGCGGCGCCTGGGGGCTGGTGCCGGCGACCAGCACGCCCGCGCCCGGTTCGCGCGTGGGAGCGGCGCCGGCAGCCGATGGCCCGCGGCCCGGCTCGGCTGCGCCGACGTACACCATTTCGCCGGGCCGGACGAAATCCGTGATTCGCTCGATGCCGCGGGCTCCCGCCCATTGCTGGGCGGCGAAGGCAACCACCAGCGTGCCCTGGAGCTTCGACGGATCCAGCCGGCGCAAGAATTCGACGAGCGCGGCGCAACCGAAGCGGTCGCCGACGGCCATGCCGGCGAGTTTCCCTGAGCCGAGTTGGTAGAGCGAGCGATCGAGCGCTACCGGATCGAGCAAATCGACTCCGGCGCGCCGTACCTCGGCGGCGGAATCGGCGCCGATATCGATGTAGATATCCTCGGGAGAGCGGACGTGCACCGGAACGGGCCGGCTGCTCTGCAGATGGACGGACGGGCCGGCAACAATGCCGGTGACCGCGCGGCCGGCCAGGGGGAAGATGGCGACCGGCTCAGCCGACCACAGCTCGTCGAAGACGGGATTGGGAGCCAGTTGGGGCAGGCGCTGGACGCGCAGGAAGCCTTCGGGAGTGATGGCGCTGACGACGTAGCCGGGCTCGTCCATAGGAGCGGCGAGCAACCGCCGCGGAGAACCGTGGCCGATCGTGACGATCACGTCGCCCAGGCCATCGACCTGCGGTTTCCAACTCGCCAAATTCTGCCGCAACCAAGCCGACAAGCGCCGCTCGTAGCCGGTGACCGCGGGCGTCTCGACGATCTTCTGCAAGTCCTGTGTGAGCGTCTGGGCGGCGGCCGGCGCGGCAAGGCCGGCCGCCAGGAAAGCGCCACCGAGCATCAGGAAAACGCGACGGCTCATTTCGCCTCCTCCGCTCGCCGTTCGAGACACCGGGAATCCGGAAGCGGGCGAATCTAACACAAGGCGGCGGCGCACGGAAAAATCCAGCGCGAAAGCCGGCGGGAGATGAGTGCCGAAGACGGAATCAGGCGGAGCGGGAGGCGGCTTCAAGCAACGACTGAAGCGGAACGGGGAGAACGAGCGCCGGCAACTCGATGCGGAACGAAGCGCCGCCTTCGGGCAGGTTGCGGCAGGTGATTTGGCCCCCGTGTTCCTGGATGATTCCGTAGGAGACGCTGAGGCCGAGGCCGGTGCCCTTGCCCACGGCCTTGGTGGTGTAGAAGGGATCGAAAACCAAAGCCGGTTTCTCGATGCCCGGGCCGGTATCGGCGAAGTCGATGACGACGCTTGCTCCCTCGAGCCGGGTTTGGATGGCCAATCGGCCGCCGCCGGGCTGCATGGCGTCGGCGGCGTTGGTGATGATCTCGTAGAACACCTGGAGGAGGAGCTTGGGGTCGCCGCGGACGGCGGGCAGGGAGGGCTCGGGATCGAATTCCACCGCGACGTTGCGGTTGGCGAGCTGGAGGCGGCGAAGCTGCAAAGCGCTCGAGAGGAGCGAATTCATATCGAGGATGACTCTTTCCGGGGCAATCTGTCGGGCGAAACCGAGCAAGTTGTCGACCAGAGCGCGGGTGCGCTCGGCCTGGACGTGGATTTTTTCGGCCGCGGCCCGCACCCGGCCGGAGGTTTGCGGCTCGGCCAGCAGCAATTCGGCGTAGCCGAAGATGGCGGTGAGGGGATTGTTGATTTCGTGGGCGGCGCCGGCAGCCAATTCGCCCAGCGAAGCGAGTTTTTCGCTCATCACCAGGTGCGCTTGCAACCGGTTCATTTTGTCGAGCGACTGGGCGGTGGCGCGGAGAAGCGACTGGCGGTCGCGATCCACTTGCCGCTGACGAAACAGAAACAGCAGAATGCCCGCCACGATCGTCGCCAGCGTGAGGTCGACCCGGTAGCGCCGCACCGCATCAGCCGCGGACTCGAGCATCGCCCACGCGCCGAGCACCGGCATCGACAGGGTGCACGCAATGGTCACCCGCAGCGCCCAGCGATGATCCAGGCGGCGGCCGGCAGCCGGCTCCGGTGTGAGAGAAGACCGGTAAGCCTGGAATCCGCCCAGGCCGAACCAACAGGCGGAAGCGACGAGCGGCAAATCCAGCAGCCCGCCGCTGAAGTACGTGCCGCGCTCGATCGCCCAGCGAATCGCAAGCCACGCCGCCGCGTGGAGCGAAAAGGCGCCCAGCAAATGGAAATAGGCGCGGCGCCAGCTTTGCGACGCCCCGCGCCAGGTGCTCCAGAGCAGGGCGATGAGCGCCAAGTTCGCGACCGCCGACAAGGCGAAGTATTGTTGTTGGTAAGTACGCGGCGCGGGAGCTGCAAACTCCGGAACGAGCAGGAAGAATCCATAAAGGTACAGCAGCCACCCCACCAGCATCACCGCATCGATGTAGCCGTACCGGAGCGCTTCGCCCAAACCACGCCGGTGAGGCCGGACGGCGAGCGCCGCGAACATCGGCGCCACACTCAAAAAAAACAGGAAGTCAGCGGCGCCGGGGCTCGGCACCGGCCGGTTCCAAGCAAACTGCTCGATGGTCCAGATGAGTTGCCCGACGGCCCACACCGCAAGCCCAATCGCCCAGAGCGCCCAGAAGATATTTCGGCGGCGATAGGCGGAGCCGGCGTTGGCCAGCAAACCGAAATTCGCGGCCAGCGGCAGCAGGCAGAGCACGCCATCGGCGAACAGGGCCAAGGGCCGGCCCGGACCTTCCACAAGGGACACGGCGGCGTAAGCGCCCAGCAGGACGGCGCAGAGAGCCAGCAGCTTCTTGGGTGGCGGATCCCCGAGCATCAACCGAGAGTTGGATTCTAGCGCGAAGATTAGAAAACGAATCTGGTACTAACTTCCTATGGAGGAAACCAGGGACCTGTACCAAGCAGGGAGCTTCGCCGCTCGAGGATGGCCCAAGGGGGCGGTCGGAGCGAAGCTGGCGGAGGAGGAGGGATTCGAACCCCCGAGGCCCTTGCGGGCCTAACGGTTTTCAAGACCGCCGGTTTCAACCACTCACCCACTCCTCCGGGCCGGAAGCCAAAGGCGATTGTAACGCCAGTTGCCCGCGGCGGAAGCCACGGGATGCTGCGCCCGTGCGACGATTGTGGCTTTGAGCGCCATAGGTTGCGCTCGGCGGCTTTGCCGCCTGCCTTGGCACGAATGCCACGCTGGACTGGAACCCGGATCCGCGCGCGGGATGCAGCCGTTAAGGTCTAAACGTAGCGCCGCGTCTTTAGCGCGGCACCGCCCGGACGGCGCGGTCATTAGCGCGGCAACGCCTCAGCAACCCGGCGCCAAGCCGCAACCCATTGCGCTGTCATCCCGAACCCGGCCCGGTTCGCCGGGGCGGCGGTGAGGGATCTGCTTCTGCTCCGGCTGTTCCTCTCGCCGCCGCCCAAAACCCTCGAATCCCGCAAAAAAGCCCGGCGACAGTAGCAAAGCGCAGCAGCCTGCAGTCGTCGCCGATGCAGTGGCACGGCCGCTAGGTCCTGAGCCTGTCGAAGGGCCTGCCCGTCGTTCAAGGTTTGAGTGTAGCGCCGCGGCCTTTAGCGCGGCATCGCCCGGACGGCGCGGTCATTAGCGCGGCATCACCTCAGCAACCCGGCACCAACCCTCGCCAAACTGATCGACTACCTCGAGTCCTATCGGCGAGGGCGATTTGCCGGAATGGCCTGGAATGCGGGAGGGCTGGCGTACGCGCCGCGCGTTCGAGCGAAAGAACACCTGATCGTCCGGTCGCCGCCCATGAATCGGCGGGGAATTGCGTGTGGCGGCCGATCGGAGCCCATTTACGTTGCCGCCTCTGCCATCGCAACCTGAACGCCAATATGCGGCTCCGCCGGGACACCCAGTGAGCATGGTCTACCGCGGGCTTCCGCTGGACGAGATTGAAAACTTGCTTCCGCGATCATCCGCTTATCGCCAGGCGGCACCCGTGCTTTTCGCGCAAGAGGCAGACGTCAGCGGCCGGCCTCCGACGCCGCTGCATGGCGGGCATGTTGGGCTGCTCTGCACGGCGGAGATGCTCAACGGTATTTTCGGTGAAGGAGAAACGCGACATATCGCAATGTGCCAATCCGTAAAACTGGTGGACCGAACAAAGGAAGAAGAGGACGAGGGGCAGTCGCCCGCAAGAAGGAGCTGTCCTCCAATGAACTCACGCCGGCGCTCTCGACCGGACAGATCGTAACCCAGAAGTGATTCGTCCTTGCCCCCCGCGGCCCAGCCCCAAGAATCGCGAGTCGAGACGCCCGACGCAGCAGCTCTGCACGCCAGCTGAGCGATGCCCACGTCAGACGTCACTGTCATCTCCCCGCGCCACAGCCGCCCTTTGGGCAGCGCGCAAAACGTGTCTCGTTAGACCCTGGCCAGTAAAGTACGCCTCGGCCGGACCAGCGTCGGCAAAGTAATCCAGCAGACGCTCTCGGAGAATCTTCAGCAGGCTGGCGCGGATGATGAAGCTAGCCGCCTCAATAAGAACCTCGCATCTATTCACTGCCCCACTGACCCCGCGACGCGGGGTCTCGGTGAAGTATGGCCCGGGGATTCTATCGCCGTGCGCGACATAGTTGCGTAGCTCGTACAGGCCCTCCACGATCTGCCCGACCGTGATGTGAGGGTCCTGGAGCAGGCTAGAAATATCCCCCGGCCCGTAGATGCTCGTATTTTCGCCCACAAACCACTTGATTCTCGATGTTGCGACCAAGCTCCCCTGATGTTCCCAATTATGAGAGGTGTAGACGGATTCAATGGCTGAGCACCAGAGCAGAAATCGCGCCTTCCAATCCAACGATTGGAAGTGGCCGAGTTCGTGAAACTGAACTGCCATCCGGAACTTCCAAAACTCGCCCCGCATGCCACGCAGAAACTCCGGGGCGTAGGTTCTCAGGTCGCCCGCGTCGCGGTTCCGGAGTTTGAACAACTTTTGAATGTCGGGAACCTCCACCATGCGTGAAGCCGGCAGGTCAATCTGGTTTACATCGAGTGTCCCGTCCTCGTCCCGAATCCGACCCTGCATCAGCAGGACATTTTGCCGCATTGGGCGGATGAGCCGGAGGCAAGCGGCAAGCATCCACACCGTCTCCTTGGAGCGCTCGCTTTGCGGGCATCCGGTGGGGTCGGGATACCGGTGTACGAGAGCGTATCGGACGCTGTTCATATCCTTGATTGTGTCCGTGCCTGCCCTTTCCCTGAAGTCGTCAAACACGCCCCTACTGAAGGGCCCAGAGACGTCCTCAATGCGGACGCCTTCGGCAACGTCAAAGGGAAGACTGTTGAGGTTAAATTGCTCGTCATCAGCGGCGCCAGCCAGCAAGTAAATGGGATAAAGTGTGACGTTCATGGGTACTTTATAGCATAGCGAACTCAGGGCGGAGCGGCGGCCCAACCGGCACGGTTTATTGGAAGGCAGCGGGATCCGGTCGAGGAGAATCTCGTCCTTCGACTGCAGTGACGCCGCCGGAGTACAGCCCGCGCCTTACAGCCCCTTGGCCGCGCGGAACGCTGACGCCGATTTCGTGCTAGCTGTCGTGCAGTTTAGGGGGCTGGTGGCACCTGGCCGTTTGGTTCATCTCCTTGACCCTCGGTTGCTTCCAACTTTTCGCAGCGTGGCGCAGGGAGGCCCGAGAGGATTCTAAATCCCCTGTCACGCGAGGTCCTGCCCCCGGAACGGAGGGAGAAGAGAGCAACCCCTTCCTAAGTTAAGGACGAATGGCAAGAGAAGCAGGGAATGCAGAAAGCCCACGAGCGCTTTGTAACGCATGCACTCACGAAGGGCGTGAAAGACACGATCACCCAGATTCGTGTTTAGATGGCCGGCTATTGATGCCTGCTCAAGTAATGTCCCACATTGTCATTCAGAGCGCAGCGAGGAATCTGTTTTTTCGCTTCCTTGGTGGGACATTTCTTTTGCAGCGGTCAATAACTGCGGAACCGGCGGAGGAAGTGCGTGGGGCGGCGGGCGCTCATCCGACCTCGGTGCTGGGGAGCGACGCGGAAATCGCTGCGTTGTGGGCGGCGGTGACCCAAGGGGCATTCTTGCAAATTCGGATCCGAGGCAGCGTCCCATTTTCGGCTTCCCTGGGCCCCGAGCTGCAATGCTTTCGCGGAAGCTTGGTGGTGCCGTGCCGCAACCGTCCGGTCCGACATCTGGTGGCGCTGTCAGCAGAGATGCTCCAAACGAGACCGGGAGCCGACCGTGAGGGGGATCGGACGGTCTTGTGAGACAACGACCAGACGTTTGTGCTGTACCGCATGACGCTGCGCTTCGGGTTGCCAGTCGTCCCCGCGTGGGCGCCATGGTTTATGCGAGAACTGCAGCGACGTAGGACAGTCCAACCCTTGTTGGGCCTAGGATGCTCGCCAGTTCTCGTGAAAGGAAACAAAAAAGTGTTTCTTAGCTGGATCGGCAAGGCCCTGAAGGCTGGCTCGATCTGCATACGGGAAGAGAATGGAGCTATCGCTTGGAAGTTGGCCAAGAATTTCCTTGAGCAATCGGTCTTGCCAGCCGGGGTGGTCTGCAGGTTGTCGCGGATTGCAGACACGAAGAAAGCGACTGAGGAGAGCGTGCGCGTGTCGTCTTGAAAGCGTGGAACAGCAGACCAGAAAACGAGCTGTAGTCGGTATCAGAGGGCAGTTGGCAAGGCCCGTGTTGCGCCGAATTGCCTGCTGCATAAACAAAGGGCTCTCGTCTGGCAGTGTGAAAGACGTATTACTCGATTCGGCAGAAGAGTTTTTCACGTCCTACGGCAAAGCGCCATGACTACAGAGATTTCGGTTTGATTCCTTCGCCGAAAGACATCAATTTCCGTGACAGGCTACGTCTCCGGGTGGGCGTCAAAAACTGGGGAAGGATCGCGAGACGGGTGAACAGTTGGCCGGGACGCTCCGATCCAGGTGAATGCAGGGCCTTCAAAAGTGCGAACTTTTGTGGCTTGGGCGTCAGGAGCCGCGCAGCGGACCGTAATCAGGATACAGCGTTCGAGTTCAATCAGCGCCGCTTTCGCGGTACACTCCTGAGGGAATTCTCGAATCGCGACCTTATAAGGGCGAGATAGCGCGCATACAGTGAATAATCCTGCCAATCCAAGAGAAAATCGTTCGACGTTCGGGCAGTTCATCAGGGGTCTTGCCCGTTCCTTTTCTAGCTTTATGGGTGAGGTCGCGGTGCACATCGATTCCATGCCGTTAGAAGAGAAGCAGCCTCTGAAAGATCTGCTGGAATCTTTGTTGGCGGGGGGTGGAGGGAATATCAAGACACCGGCGCCATGGACCAAGGAGGATAGAGAGCTCAAGAATCTTCTCTTGGATCGGGCCTGGTGGGTGCTACAGAAGGACATAACGGGGCCCGTGAAGCGCGATCTGCTCCGATTTGGGCGCGAGGGAAATCCTGGAGAGGTTGACGCCTACTTTTGTGCGCTTTTCAGGACTGATGATCTAGCCAGGCTGAGGGCAAAGATTACGACATGGCTAAAGATACCCTACCTAGCCGAGCGGCAAGAGATAATTCTGGACTCCCTTGAAGCGCACAAAGCGGGGCGATACACGTTGACTGTACCGGCCCTGCTTCCTCTTATTGACGGGTTGACGCGGCGTTTCGGGAGAGCGCACTTGCGCTCTTGGGCCGGCAAGAATGCGGGGAAGAAGGTGATCGCGGTTGACCGATTTGCCCAGCACTATCGAAGGAAGGAGCACAAATCGTGGGGAAGTCCCTTCGCGAGTTTTATCCGACAAGTTGCCTATGCCTCTTTTGACTTTGGAAGCGGCCGCCCTCCTACCTCATGCAATCGCCATGGGATTCTCCACGGACAAATACCGGATTATGCGTCCGAGGCGAACTCCCTGAGGGTCATCCTGATGCTGGACACGATCGCGCAATTCGTGATCGCTTCGGAACCGCGTTCGCAGTCCCATCCGCTCACCGGCCGTCAAGGCTCTAGACATCTCAGGCATCGCTAGATGACGCAATCCTCTTCCTGCCGGTTCCCTTGCCTCCGCATCCAGTTACGTCATGCAGGAAGGACCCGGATCCTGACCAGCGCGTTCTGACCGGTCCTGGTGCCTGAATTTGCCTGCCCTTTCTCATTCTCCTCACGTCGTCTTGCCTTGCCCAAACGCATTATAAGGAAAGAACCATGCAATTACCGAAGCACATCAGCGAATACCTCAGGGCCTGGGCCCCGGAACTGGGTGAGAGGATTCTGCGCTCCTACCCGCCGCTGCAGGGTGTCGAAGATCCGCCTCCACCACTGCTCGGGCAACTGCTGCGGAAGTCTTTCCCCGCACAGACTCTGGCGATCATGGGTGTGGTGAAGCGCTGGAACGAGGCACGAGCTGCGGCGGCGATCGCGGAATGCGGCACGGGCAAGACGGTGATCTCTCTCGCTGCGGCGCACATTCAAAGTGGCGGGCGGCCGCTCACGGCCCTGGGGATGGTCCCGCCTCAGTTTGTCGAAAAGTGGGCGCGAGAGGCATTTCGGACGCTACCACGTATCCGCGTTTTCTATATCGACCGGCTTCGCGCCCGAACGAGTGCGAACGGCCACTCCGGTGTAAACGAGGTGAGGCTGCGAAACGGCCGCATCATTCGCTAAGGGCTGCGTACCACGCTGAGGGAGCTGCGGTTGCAGGGGGGCCGCGCGACGCTGGGATAATTTCCGTGGAGTCGACCATACGGAAATAACCCTTTTGCCACGTGCGCATACCGGGAGAAAATGAACCCGTCGGATGAGAGAGACACGATGGACCCGGAAGAGGTCTTCACGCTATTCGTAGCGGCCATCAACCGTCACGACATGCAAGCCCTGACAGCTTTGCTGGCATCCGATCACATCTTCACGGACTCGGTCGGGCGCCGGGTGGAGAGCGCCGCATCGATGGAGGCTGGATGGCGTGGGTATCTCGCGATGTGTCCGGACTACTGGATTCGCACCGGCAACGTAATGGCCGAAGGCGGCACGGTGTTAGCGGTGGGCGAGGCAGGGGGAACGATCGACGGCGTGGCGTGGCAGACGCCCGCAGCTTGGAAAGCCGTGTTTCGCGAAGGCAAGGTGGCGGAATGGCGGGTGTTCGCCGACAACAAGCTGGTGTATGAGATCCTGGCGAGGCGGTAGGGTGCCCCCTTCCCGCCTCTGGCGGGCTCGGCGCCGCGATGTCCATGAAGCGAGGGCGCCGTTTTCAAAAGACGAGGATTTTGTCTGCGGCCTGAGTCCACGCGGTCAATTCATCCATCGAGCTTCGATGTGCGCCTTCCACCAGAGTCTCCGGCTTGATGCCCCGCGCATCCATGCACGAACCGCAGACACCGATTTGTGCTCGCCTGTCCGCAAGAAACTTCAGCATCCGTTCCAGATTGTAGTAGCCGCTGGGCGTGACCTGCCCTTTTACGGCGCAGGAAGCCGCGTCGCCCATGAGAAAGACCGAGACGGTCGCGCTCTCTGACTTGGCCAGCGACGATGACAGCCGCAGGCCGTTGTAGCTGCGTTCGGTCCCATAAGGAGGATCGTTGAGAATAAACAGGTAGTTCATGGGAATCTCCAGCTGGAGCGATAACGCTTACATTTCGATGGGAATCCCGTACAGCTTGCCGCCGGCGTTCAGCATGCTCCCGTAAAGGCTTCGTCTCCACCCGGGCGCGGATAGCCACCACTTTTCGAGTAGCACCTTGCCAATGTGCCAGGCTTTGCCGATCTGCCGAATCTTCACCTGCGGAGTTGGCTGAGCAAAAAAGTCACCGTAGGCAAACCCGGCGAGGTCTTCGCCCGCCTCCAGCATGCAGTATCCGTCTCCGCAGAAGGACTCGCTAGGCTTGCGCCCTTCGATCTCCGCCGCAATTCTGGCCACGACAATCTCAGCCTGAGCGTGAGCGAAGACGCCCGCCTTCGGGAGCATCAATGGGACATCCGGCTTCCAGCGTCCCGGAATCGGGATGGCCGTTACGTCGCCAATGGCAAACACGCGCTCGTGGCTCGTTTCGAGGGTTTGGGCATTGACGGGCACCCACCCCGCTGCATTCGTAAGACCAGCTTCATGAACAAGGCGCGGGGCGCGATGGGGAGGGATCACAGCCAGCAGATCGTAATCTTCCGCGCCTTGCTGAAAGCGAGCCGACTGCGCAGCGGGATCGACCGCAAGCAGATTGTGCATCGGATGGAAATGAATGCCCTTCTTTTCGAGCATCTGCAGCACGGCCTTTCCCAATTCCGGTCCCGCAACGGGCATCGGCTGAGACTCGGGAGTGTAAAGATGAACCTCCACGCTGGCGGCATGGCCGCGCCTGCGGAAATAGTCCGCAATCAGCATGGCTGCCTCGTGAGGCGCTCCGGGGCATTTGTAGGGCATGGCCGCCACGACCACGGCGATGCGGCCGCGGGAAAAAGTGCGGAGAGCCTCTTGCAGCCGGAAAGCCCCCTCAAACGTATAGAAGCTGTGCGCACCTTCAGCCACGCCGGGAACCAGTTCGGGAGCAAGCTCCGCGCCCAAGGCAACGATCAGGTAATCGAAAAAGAAGTCGCCGCTTTTCGTGATGACCCGGCGCCGGGGGAGGTCGATTGCCTCGGCGCTGGCGTGGACGAACTCGACTCCGCCTCGCAACAAATTCCTCATCGGACGGCGCACCTGTTCCGGTTTCCTGTCCCCCGTCATCAGCCAGAGAAAAGATGGCGCAAAAGCGTGTTCGGCGTTCCGCTCGATCAAGACAATCCGGTGTTCCCTGGGCAGTTTCGAGCGCAATTCGTTTGAGGCGATCATGCCGCCCACGCCGCCGCCGAGAATCACGATCGTCTTGGAAGGCATGGCGCTTCACCTCATCGAGACACGCGCGATGCGATTTCGACGGGGAATCCGCGAGCCTTCCAATCCGGGAAGCCCTGATCCAGTCGAAAGGCTTTCAGGCCGCGGGAACGAAGCAAGGCGACCGCTTCATCGGCTAGGACGCAATACGGACCGCGGCAGTAGGCGACAATCTCCCTGGTCTTCGGCAGTTCCCGCAAGCGCCTTTTCAGTTCGCTCAGCGGAATTGATCGAGCGCCCGGAATGTGGCCGGCCCCGTACTCCTCCGCGGGCCGGACGTCGAGAACGATCGCGTTGCCGTCCTCGATCCGTTTCGTCAACTCCTCGGTGGTGACTGCCCGCAGAGTGCTCCGCTCTTTCAAGAAGGAGAGCGCCACGCGGTCAATTTCGGCGATGCGATCTTCGGCGAGATTCCGTAATGCCTGCCACAGACCGAAAACCCGGTCGTCGGCCAGGCGATACGCCACGTACAGTCCATCTTTCCTGCATTCGACGAGGCGGGCATGGCGGAGCACCTGCAGATGCTGTGAGGTATTGGCTGTGGTCATCTGTGCCAGACGGGCCAATTCCTCGACAGTGCGTTCTTTTTGCGCCAGCAGTTCGAGTAGTTCCAGGCGCCTGCCGCTGGCCAGGGCCTTTCCGATGCGGGCGAACTGCTCGAACAGGCTGTCCTTGAATGCTCGCTTGGAGCGCGGGTCCATGCCAGTATTCAATCATTCGCATGAATACTTGTCAATACGGGATGCAGGAACGCAGGCAAGAACGAAAGGGATCTGGCGCCCAATCCGAATTGCGACTCGCCCGGCATACTTAGGGTGAACACGCCGTTGAGGAAGGAGCGATGCAATTACCGAAGGACATCGACGACTGCCTCGGAGTGCACGCGGTGGGGCTGGGAGAACGGATTCTTCGCTCCAACCCGCCGCTGCAAGGCGTCGAAGATTCGCTTTCGCCGTTAGTCGGGCACCCGTTGATGCTATTCGCTTGTTGTTCGCCTACAAATGCGTAAAAGAGCCTGTTTTGGAGCGATTTGAAAAAATCAAGTGACTCATACCACGTGGTTTATTGGGAATTCTGATATTTGTGGAGCGGTTTGAACCCGAAAATCAGCGCCCTGGAATCAACAACTTAGCCGCGTGGTTACTGCCTGGCTTGGCCTCCGTGCGGATCATCGGGGGCTCGCTCGCCCACGTTTGATTCGGCATGGCGTCGGCTTCATGCGATGCGAGCGTACGCACTTCTGCCGGCGGCCGAAATTCCGCCGTCCCCAGGCAGGCCAGGAGCACGAAGATCAGGGCATTTGCTGGAATATGAAGGTTGAAATCCACCAGACTGTGCAGCAGCAAGCCCATGCAGGCCACCAGGGAACCGGCAACGATGGCACGGCCCAGCGGCGTTTCGGCGGCCTGAAGATTCCTGAGGCCCTGCCGCACGAGCAAGCCGATAAAAGCCAAGCCGCAGAGTCCGCCGACCACCCCCATCTCGGCCAGCAGCTCGAGATAATCGTTGTGGGCGTGGTTGACGATCACGCCGGGCAGGTAAAAGGTGGCGTAGCGTGGATAGACGGTTCTCAGGGTTCCCAGCCCGGTCCCGAACCAGGGGTGGTGGACAAAGATCCGCCAGGTGTCGCGGTAGAGCGACAGCCGCAAGTTGTAAGAGCTTTCCTCTGGAGTCAACTGCTCGAAACGCTGGATCGCTTCGCTCACTCCCAGCCAGACGACGAATGCCCCCGCGACGAGCGTAAGGGCAGTGGCGATCAATACCTGCCTCTTCCCCATCCGCCGAACGCGCGAAAGAAACAGGACGAGAACGAATTCCAGGACGAGACCGATGATTCCGCCGCGAGATGCGGAGAGAATCGCCGCTCCCAGGGGCACGATGGTAAACAAGAACAACAGCGCCACGTGTTCCCGCCGGCAGGCGCGAAAGAAAAGCAAGGCGAGTCCCAACGGAGCGACCAACTCAACGAACCCTGCGAAATCGTCCCGATTGACGTACGGCCCGAAGGGGCTGCCGCCCGCCGCCAGCGGGATGGACCAATAAAGCCTGCCGTTGGAGGTGAAGTGCTGGACGATCCCGAAAAGGGAGACGACAAACCCCAGGGCAACCAGAAACCAGATGAGCTGCTTCGCCAGCGCCACCGTGCAGAACGATTCCACCGTCAAGAAAAACAGAAGCAGGCAGGCGGCCCACTCGAGCAACTCGATTTTCGTCACGTAGGGATAAACCGACATTCCGGCGACGTACTGCACCATCGCGAACAGTCCCAGCCCGACGAGCGGCAGATAGAGCCAGTTCCCATGAATTTCCACCTGCCGCCGCCGGATGGCGAGTATCGCCCACCAGACGAACAGCGCGGCGGCGCCGATTTCCAGAACCGCCTGGCCCGATGGCTCGACTCCGCCGAGCGCCAACACGGCGAAGGCGATCAGAGCGCAGATGCCGGCGCGAAGAGCTCTCATCGCGGCCCGCCGTTAGGCCCGAAGGCAGCGGGCGCCAGGGCAACGTCGTCAATCCATATCGTTCCGCGAATCTTGTTGTCGAATTTCCAGCTCGGGACGCGCCGCAGCGCGATCTCCAGCAAATCCGTGTCCTGCCCGGTCGTAAATTCGGCCCGCACCGGACTCCACGGATTCGTTCCGGTAACGTTCGGCGTGAGGATCGAAACCTCGGAGGGATGGCGCGGATCGAAGAGCTCGAAACGAACGCCCTGGTCGGTGGAAACGCCCGAGGTCCTCAAGAACGCTGAAAATTGGTAGCGGGTCCGCGGACCGACGGGTACGAATTGAAACACGTTCCTGAAGTCCAAGTTCGCGGTTCCGCCGAGCTCGATTCGAAGCGAGTGCGAGCCGGAGTGGGCAATCTGGCCGTCAACAGCGTAGCTCGCGCCGCTCGCGGAAATTTCCCTCCAATCGAATCCGCCGTTGGCGATCGCGCGCTCGAAGCCGCCGTTGAAGACGAGGGAGGGTCCTCGACCTTCCGCGCGCTGCCAATTCGCAGCCTGTAGCGCCTGCGCCCACGTTCTCTGCGCCTCGCCTAACCGGTCGCTATCGATCAGCGCATCCACCAGGGGAATCGCCTCGGGCATCTTGACCGGCAGGCTCAGATGGAGCTGGCGATTCCAGACCGCAAGAGCGGGATCGAGAAGGTTCCGCGCGAGAAAGAAATCCCGTGCGGTGCTGTAATCGTCCGCTGCGGCCGGCAGAACGTCATTCAGGATGGGAGTGCTATTCGGGTTCGCCTGCCAGCACTCGGAAACCGCGCTGGCGGTGAGCGACGGATCCACCACCAGCGCCCGTTTGATTTCGGCGTAGCCGGCTGAGAAATTCCCCTGGTACAGCAAGAAGCTGCCGTAGCGCCAGGCAACCTCGGCGGAAATCGGATAATCGATCTGGGCGCGCTCGTAGGCTTCCCGTGCGCCGGCCGGGTCGCCTTCCCTCTCGCGGGCTGCCGCCACCTCCGTCCACAATTCCCCGGAGTGGGGATCGATTTGCGCGGCGCGTTCGAGGTAGCGGACGGCCTGGCGAACGCCGCCGGTGTCGAGCCACAAGTTTTCGTTGAGGGCCAATCGCCTCCAGGTGGCGGCGTCACCCGGTTCGAGACTTGCGGCTCGGAGCCACAGCTCCGGCCGTGAGGATGCGCTCCAATGCTCCACAAGCCACGCCTTCCCGGCGTAGGCAGCCAGTATCGTGCCGAGCAGCAGGACAACAAGGAAGAAAAGAGCGCGCGGCGCGCGGCGAGTGAGATCAATCCGCATCGTTGGAGAAGCTATTGCCGCGCGGGCAGGAAGGAAACGAGAAAGGCTAGGCTGAGGCGGCCGTGGCCCGCCGCGGCTTGCGGTGTTGCCGCACATCGTCGTGGCGGCGGGCGCCCGGCTCGATGATGGCGCGCCGCACGGCGCCGGCAAGCGCAGCCTGAAAACCGTCGCTTAGCAAATTGATGTCCATCATGAGCGGTTTGGCTGTCATCCGCTTGAACACCGAAAAGGACCCGCATTTCTCCCCATCTTGTTCCCTTAGCTCCAGCTTCAGCTCCCAGCCGGCTTCGACGGACCCCAGGGTGGTCCAGGAGCATTCCCATTTTCCATTTGGCCCTAGTCTTGCCCGCATTGGGAGTGGCTGGTGCAACTCCGCTTGGGAAGGTACATCCAAAGTGAAACCGTCAAATCCGCTGGGTTGCAGCGCGGCAACAAGGATCCGGCAGAGTTCCGATGCATCGGCACAAGTCCGAAGCGACTCCGCGGCGCGCCGCACATGCAGGTTATTGGCGATGATTTGCTTCTGGCTGGCGGTTCGCTCGAGGAGGCGCCGCACTTCCTTGAATTCCTGGTACCTCAGTTGCGGGACCCCCACACAAACTCCGGCCCCGAGGATCACCAGCACGAGGGCGGTTGTATCTCCGCCATGCAGCAAGGCCAGGCTCAGTAATCCGAACAGCGCCGAGACGCCGTAGAGGACGAGCACCGCATGACGCTGGGAGAAGCCTCGTTTCAGAAGCCGATGATGGATGTGCTCGCTGTCGCCCACGAACAAAGGCTTGCCGCTGAGGAACCGGCGCACAATCGCCATCGCAACGTCCAGGATCGGCAGGCCAAAACACACCACCGGGATGGCGACGGCAACCATGGTGGATGCCTTCTGCGATCCCTCCAAGGCGAGAGCGCTCAGCACGAATCCGATGAAAAGGCTTCCGCTGTCCCCCAGGAAGATGGTGGCCGGATGGAAGTTGAAACGCAGGAAGCCGACAATGGCGCCCGCCAACACCAGGGCAAGAAATGCCACAAAGCTGTTCCCTCGCAACAACGAAAGCACAAGAAGCACAATCGTCGAAAACAGCGCCGCGCCGGCTGCCAGGCCATCCAGGCCATCGATCAAGTTGAACGCATTGGTGATCAACAGCACCCAGAGAATCGTCAGGGGAAGACCAAGCGCTGCCGACAGGTTGCCGCCGCCGAAGAGGAGGGTGGACCGATGGATTCCCATGCCGTCCAGATACAACAGGCAGGCGGCGAGGACCTGGCCGCCAAATTTGGCATAGGGGCCCAAGGTTCGGAAATCGTCGTAGAGCCCCAGGAAGAAAATCAAGGCAGCGGGACCGAGAGTCGCAAGAGTCGTCCTTATCGAAAACAACTCCGGCATGCCCGGCAGCCGCTCGACGAATACGCCAGATCCGGCGATGCACATCACCGTGAGGAAAATGGCCACACCGCCCAGCCTGGGCACGGGCTTGCAGTGGAGGTGGCGGCTGGAATCAGGCGGATCCACCCAGCCTTGCGAAAGAGCAAGGTCGCGCACATACCTCGTCAGAAGCGCACAAACAATAACGCTCGCAACGAAGGCGACGAAGGGATGATTGAACACAGGCGCCGATTCTTACCGGCCGTCCAGCCAGCCGGTGGCAGGTCCCGCGGCCGACAACATTCCCGCCGCGTCGTCGATGGGAACCGGATTCACAAAATGCTTGAGGACTTGCCGAGCAGCCGCCGGAGCGGAGAACCTTCGCTCGAGCAGACGACGCGCGTTCCGTCCCAGGCGAGCGCGCAGGTCCGGATCATCGGCGATCCTTACCGCTGCGGCTGCCAAGGCTTCGTCCTCCCCATTCACGAAGCACAGGCCGGCATCGTTTTCGGCGAGGAGCGAGAAGAGATCATTGCCCGCATTGATACTTGCCAGCACCGGCATCCCCCAATAGAGGTAGCTGAGGACCTTGCCGGGCAGGTTGTGAGTCTTCAGGCGGCGGTCGAGCGTAACGACACCCACGTCGAATTCCGCCGCCATGGCCAGGTATTCCTGCTGTCCCACCGGGGGCAGAATCTGAATGTTTTTCAGGCCTCGCTTGGCAACCGATTGCCTCACTTGCTGGGCTGCGGACCCGGCGCCAACGATCAGAACTCGGATCCGATCGTCATGGGCTACGTTTGCCGCCAGTCGAACAAGGTTGTCCATGTCCTGGGCCACACCGACATTGCCACCGTAAAAGAACACCACCTTGTCTTGCAGCCCGAGTTGCGACCGGTAGCGGGTGATAGTAAGACTCGGCTCGTGGAGCACAGCCCAGTTGTAGAGAACCTCGAGGTGGTACTGGTTATCCGGGAATCGTCGGCCGAAATACTCCAGGTCGGCTTTGCTCTGGACGGCAATGACGCTGGCCGCCTCATACTGCTGGCGTTCCTTCCACCGGAAATAGGAGAGTACCGGCCCCCTCGGTAGAATCCCCATGTCCACCGCCCATTGGGGAAAGATGTCGCGCAGAATCAGGTAGGCCGGGCAGCCCCACCGCGCTTTCAGCTCTCGAACCAACTGGGCGAAGAAGATGGTCGGCGAGTAGAAAATCACAAGATCACAAGGATTCCCGCAGAGGAACCGCTCCGCCCCTTTCCGCAGCTTGCCCGAAAGCCGCGCTTCCTGAAGAGCGCGCAGAATTCTGCTTGCTCGCTTGATCTTCCCTGTCCGGACGCGAACCACTCGCAGACCATCCTCGCTGGCGACCTCGAGCGGGCGGGAGACGAGATCACTTGGGGCAAGCACAGTGACTTGGTGCCCCTGCTGGAGAAACTCGGCGCCAAGGTCGTGGATTTGTTTCGCACCCGACTGGGTGCTGGGCAGGTAGCAATCAGTTAGGAGCAGGATGCGCATGACCGGCCGGGAGGGGGGTCCTGAGGGGAGAGCAAGGCCAGCGAGCGTCACCCGATGGCCCTTGGTCCAACGCGTAGGACTCCCTGGCAAACCGATTCCGCTCGGTCCATCGCAGCGTGCGAGAATGCGGAAAGTAGCGGGAACGAATCTTCGAGACGATGTCCCTAAAAATTCGTTCGCTGGGGCTTCCCCCAGCCGGATTCAGGACCGTGCGATCCCAGTTTCTGTCCATTGTCAACGCTCGACGCGCGTTGACGCAGAGGTTCCGGTCCGCCAGAATCGTGGCGCCGGCCGCAATCGTCTCCGGGCGCTCAGTCGACCGCCGGGTAACCAGGCACGGCACCCCGAGCAGAAGCGCCTCTTCCTGGACCGTACCGCTGTCGGTAACAACCACCCGCGCGCATTGCTCGAGCCGCAGGAATTCAAGAAACCCCTGCGGCCGAGTTGCGATTACGCTCGCGCCCTTGAGCATTCCCGCGAGTTTGCACTCAAGAATTCGTGCTGCAACGCGGGGCATGAGGGGAAAGACCACGGGCAGGACGCGGGAGAGGCTTCGGAGACCGTTGAGTTTATCCGCCAGGATGTCGGCACTCCCGATGTTTTCCTCCCGGTGAAGAGTACAAAGGGCGTAGCCATGCTCCTTCACTCCGAGACGCTTCAGGATGGGATTCCTCGCGGCGGAGGGCAGAAAGCTGGCGAGCGCGTCCACGATGATGTTTCCTACAGTGACCACACGGTAATCGGGAATGCCTTCGGCCAGCAGAATCTCCTTGTATCGGTCCAGGTAGCAATAGATCGCGTCGGACAGGTGATCGATGGTGATCCGGTTCTTTTCCTCCGGCATCCGCCAATCGAAGCTCCGGCCGCCACCCTCGATATGGATCACCGGAATGTTGTACTTCGCGACGATGATGGACGATAGGACCGTGTTCGTATCCCCCAAATACAGCACCGCATCCGGGCGCACCCTTTCCAGCATCCAGGCGGTTTTCTGGAACAGCAGGGCAGATTGGTGCACATGACCCGTCTTGCCGGTCCGCCTAAGGGCTCGCCCAACGCCCAAATTCAAATCAGGCGCTCGCACCTGGAGTTGTCTATAGAACACCCGGTCCAGCTCATAATCGTAGTGTTGGCCCGAATGAACGTACACGTGCCGATAACCGTGGCGAGCCTGCCCTTCGTCAAGCAATCGCAAGAGCTTGTGCATGCGGATGATGTCGGGCCTGATGCCGAGCAGCGTAAGGAGGGTAAAGGGGCGCTTGCTCATATCGACCAGATCGGCAGCGCCTCCACCATCTGGTGGAATGGCGGTATGCTTAACAAGGAATTCAGTTCTTTGGCTGTGGTGAGCGTCCGGTTGAGCGCGCTCGTGTGGTCTTCCCTGATCACGCAGCGGACGCCATACTTCCGCTGGAACGCTACGAGCATCTCGTATTTCGAGACGACGGTGGAGAACACGTGAAACAAGCCGCGCCGCGGAAACCGTGCCGGCGAGTCCATGATCTGGTGACACAGCTCGCCGAACTGTTGCGTTGTAATTCCGTTCCAGTAGTGCTCGGCGTAGCCGGTGATTTCCTTCCCTTCCTGCTGCAGGAACCATTCGAGCAGGCCGGTGCGGCCATCCAGCTCCCTGCCGACGATCGAGGTGCGAATGGTAAGGCATTCGGTGGGCTCGCCGAGACTCTTCGATAGCCCGTAAACGTCCGTAGGCAGCTTCGGTGAGTTCTCGGCGTAAGGAATCCGGCTCTTACCGTCATAGACGCAATCGGTGGTGATGTGGATCAGCTTCTCCCCGAAGATGCGCGCCAGCACGTGCGGAAGCGCCCCGTTGACGAAAAAGGTCAACCCGGGATCGTGCAGAGCGAAGGGGATGGTCACTCCAATGGCGTTGATCGCATAATCGACCTCATCAGCGGTGCGCCGGAGCCGGCGAAGATACTCGCTCTCGGCGCCTTGTTTGGTTTGGTAATCCCGGTAGATGGCGGCGGCGTCGAACGGCACGACCGGATGGGTCCCCGTTCCTCCGTAGGCGCTCTCCAGGAGGTGGATTTTGGCCGCATCGCGCACGCCCAGGATCAGGCGGTACTTGTCTTTCAGCACGCCGTAGACAGCGCTGCCCAACATCCCGGTTGCGCCCAACAGCAAGACGCTTTTCATGCGTACCCGTTCTGGATGAGGATTGCCCATGGGCCGGAGCTTCGCCCGGTTCGGCCGCCACTCGTCAGTACGAGTTCACCTTCCACACGTCTTCTCCCCAATAGTCGTACGGGAAGCGGTGATCGTCCTGTTGCGATGCCTCGAGCGTCGCGGTCGAAAAGAAGATGATTTTGGTACCGGGCTCCAGCGCTTTGAACCCATTCGCGTATCCGGCAGGAATATGGAGGATCCGCGGCTGGCGGCCGGAGAGAACGAAACGCCTCGGCTTGGTCGCTTTGCTGGGCTGGAGATCGTTGCCGAGTTCGGCGGTCGCCACCAACGCCGATCCCGAGGCAACGAAAACGAACTTTTCCTCTTTCCGGTGCCCATGAAACGCTCGGACCGTTTCGGTCGTGAAGTTCTCCACCACATAGAAGCGCCGGATCTTCTCAAACGGAAATCCGTTGACGAAGGTGACCTGCCCGCGGTCGTCGACGGCGAACCCGCCGGGGATGAGCTCGGGTTCGTTAGGCAAACTGTCCATGGCTTTGCAGATTTCCGACGTGACGCACGTTGAAGTACACGTCGTTCTCAGCCTGCTTGATGCGGCCCAGGCCAATCAGTTGGGTGATTTCCCGCACGCCGTCTTCGATCGTCCGCTGGGTGTGAGGGTTGTAGACGCGGTCTCGCAGCGCCTTCGCCGTGCTCACGTGATAATCGCGCTGATCCTGGAACTTCTGCTCGACATAACGGATCCTGCAGCCGGTCATGGCGCTGATGATCGAGGCCAGATCTTTGATCTGCAGATTGACGGAAGCGAGATTGTAGATTCCTCTCACCGGCCGATCCAGATTGTCCACGATGGCCTGGGCGATGTCCTTGACGTGAATCAGGGGCCGCCACTGCCTGCCGCCGTAAACGGAGAGTTCCCCTTTGGTGAGCGCGTTGGAGGTCATGTAGTTGATCGCCAAGTCCATTCGAGGGCGGGAATACGTGTCGGACATGCCAAAGGCCGTGCCCAGTCGGAAAATGAGGCTATTCTCGCCGTGCAGGAACCCCTCGGCTTGTAACTTCGTCTTCGCGTAGAGCGACAGCGGGCTCGTGGGCGCCTCTTCGTCAAGCTCCGCTTCCTGTTGCCCGTAGACCGAGCAGGTTGAGGTGAAGACGATGCGGCCGTGAAAGTTCTGCGCGACCCACTCGACGCTGTGTTGGTTGACTTCGACAGTGAGGGCGGGATTCACCTCGCAGGCGCCATCACCAACGATCGCCGCCAGCCAGATCACATGCGAGTAGGATGGCAGGAGAACGCTGAGCGAGGCCGTGTCGCGGACGTCTCCGCGGACGAAATCAACTTTCTTCAAGTAGTGCGGTTCGTAAACCAAGCTGTCGTAGACGGTGAATGGGACATTTGCCGCCGCAAGCAACTCGGTAACGGCGCCGCCGATATATCCTGCCCCGCCGACCACCAGGACTTTTACCATGCCGCTCCTCCCCATTGCGTATTCACTTCTCGGTGGTTACTCGATACTGGATTCCGCCCGTGGTGCTTGCCAGGCTGCCGGCGTCCTCTGGTCATCAAGAGCTCGCGGCTCGCGATCAATAGGAGCGGAAACGGAAAGGTTCGCCGGGATGGACGAATGGCGCACCGGCTTCAGATTTTCGGTCCGCCACCGACTTGCCCGTCGCGACGCGCTCGAGGACTTCCACGAATTGCGCGGTGATTTCGTCCCAGGCGGGGCACGTGGCGAGGACGCGCTTGCCGTTTGCCACCAAGCGCGCCCGCAGATCGGCGTCGTCCATAACTCTCGCCATCGCCTTCGCGACACTTTCCGCGTCTAGGGGGTCGAAATAGACGGCGGCGTCCTGACAGCGCTCGCGAGCGAAGTCTCGGTCGCTGGTGAGAATGGGAAGGCCGAAATGCATCGCCTCGCCGTAGGTAAGGCCCGCGGTTTCGAGGAGCGTGGGCAGCAGGTGAGCGTCGGCCTCGGCAAAGATGCCGGCCAGTTCTCCTCGAGGGACCGGCCCGCGGTTTACGATCAGCTCTTGCAGACCCTCCCGCTCGATGCGCCTGAGCAGCTTCCGCGCTCCGGGATGCTGGTCCGGGCCGGTGGTCAGCACGCAACGGAAAGGCCGGCGCGGCAGTGTGCGCAGGATTTTGGCGGCGTCAAGCAGGATCTCGAAGTTTTTGTGCGCCGCATAGCGGGACAGGCAGAGGAACGTGAAGGGTTCGTGCGAACCAGCGCTCGCCGGCTTCTGCTCGGGAGGCGGCAGAGGCGGCGCAGTTGGAATGACCGTGATCCCCGCATCCACTCCGCCACGAAGAGCCGCAAGACGCCTCTTCATCACCGGAGTTTGGACGATCACGTGCGCCGGCCCGGAGCGAGCAGCCAGCCGCCTTCTTCCGTAAGCGATTATGAGCTTTTCCCGCAAAGAGAGACGATGCCAGGCGGTTGGCTCGTCGTAGAGATACCAGGCGTTTTGAAGGAGCACGACCGCCGGGCAGGGCGCCGTGGCTGGTGCGAAATTGCCGAGGCAAAGCAGAACGTCGGCCCTCTCCTCGCCGCATATTCGTGGAACGGCCCGGCTCAAGATGCCGTGCCTGCCGATCAGACTCACGTTCGGCGGAAAGCGGATGGCTCGATCGGTATATCCGGCAACCTCGTCGTATGGCGGCAGATCGGGGACAAGAGCCACGATTCTGTGGTTCCGATAACCGGCGAGCTGCCGAAGCAGGTTCAGGGTGACCTCGACGCCGCCGCCAGTTTTCACCCCGATGGCTTCAATGACGAATTTCACTGAGAACGACCATCCCGGAACCTGCACGCCCTTGCCTATCCGCTGGTGTACCTGCCACCAGGACTGGAGCCCCTTGCTTTCGGACACGCTTGCGGATCGACATGGGTTTGCGACGGCTTCTAGTCATTTCCTTGTGAAAGCGCCTCGCCCACCATTCGGCGCAGCCGTCGCCGGGCCAGCAAATAGCGCCAGTCGAGCGCACCATCTAGGATCAGCTGCAGGTAACTGAAAGGCCCATGCAGTTCCAAGTGTTCACGCAGCATGGCGAACGGAGGTGTTGAAGCTGTATTGAGCCCACGGATGCCACTGCAGCAGTACGTATATCGCGAGGCCACGCACCGCAGAGCGCGTTCGTCGATATTTCCTATGTCGCCGAACGGGTAGGCAAACCATTCGACCGGAGCCGGCACAGCACGCTCCAATCGATTCGCGCACGACACCACTTCGTCTTCGAGCAGTTCCATCGGCAGGTTGATCAGGCTGCGGTGGGTCTGCGAGTGGGCGCCGATGGTGTGCCCATTCTCGGCCAGGGCCTTCACCTGCCGCCAGCCCATCAGCGGGCCTATCTTCACATCCCCGGCGTAGCCGAGGCTTTTTGCGATCGGGGCATAGTCATTCTGCTCGGCAAGATCGATTAGGATCGGGCAAATGAAGAACACCGCCTTCACGCCATGGGGATCGAGAATGTCGCAGGCGATGCGATACTGGGAGAGGAAGCCGTCATCGAAAGTGAGCAGGCACGGAGCTCGGCTGCCAGCGCACGCGGGCCCCGCCAGCGGGGAACGGACATCGGCCGGCGCCATAATCCTTTGCTCGGCAAGAAGGAATTGCACAAGCCGCTCGACACTCGCCAGGCGCTCCTCGGCAACATCGTGCAGAATCAACGCTCGGAAGGCGCCGGGTTTGGCTCTCTCGAACCTTCGCCAGGCAGCCGAAGCAGAGCCGCAGAGGGCCTTTGCGATCCGGCGTTTGGCAGGAAGTTCCAGCGAGACAACCGGCTGCTTTGCCACGCTCCTGGCCCGCCATGCACGATCCTCGGACAGCCCGGCTTCTTCTGCTGCAGGTGAGCAGGCTTTCAGATTCGCGCGCAGTTGCATACCCCCCGCAGCAGCCTGCTGACAAGCGAGCCATGCGCGTCGATCTCGTTGGCATAGCGGTACGCCACTCCGCCCAGACCTTCCTTGAAATGAAAGATGCCGGCCGGCGTAAGCTCCGGATGCATGCCTCCCACGTCGAACCAGCGGCAAACACTCTTGAGCTCGGTAATGGCCCGCCACAAAAGCAGCTGACCGACATTCATCGCCCTTCCGGCTTCATCGATCACCGCCGCCAAGTATTCGGCCCTGTCGGCATACCGCACGACAAGGATGCTGCCCAGATGTGTTCCGTTCGAGCTGGACACGATGACCAGAGGAGGAGCGTCTGGGAGCGCGCGCCCCAACAAACGCACGAGCTCCGGGGTAACCCGGGTGGACAGATTTCGTGCCTTGACGAAACAGCCGTATCTGCTGGCAAATCCGTCCAGGGCTCCCCGATCGGTCTGGCAATCGACCCTCAGCCGCAGCCTCTCGGCTTTGGCGAGGCAATTACGCCATTTCTTATCCAGGTTTCGCCGAAGGGCTTCCACCGGCTGTGACAGGTCGATAAGCGAAGACGCCCACCCGGGGCGCAGCGAGCAGGCAAAACCGGGCAGATCCACCCAGTCAGCCTCGTGGCTATCGCGCAATACCGGAGCAGCGACGCGAAGATACGCCCCTTGCGAGCCGACGTAACGCTTCCTAAGCACCTCCAGCATGCCACGCAGCGTGGCGGGCATCTCCTCGCTTTCGCCGAGGCAGAGTGGACCTCGATTCACCCAAGCCAACACGCGGCCAACCCATGGCAATTGCCGGCTGAGCACCTGCGCCATTCCGACCACGCGACCGTCGGTGCGGAAGAGCATTCGTTCGGCAGCCCAACCCGACAATTCCGTCTTCACGTCCCCGTACTCCCACGCCTGCATCAAGCTCGCGCGCGGACACCCGCGGAGCAGGGCAGTCCACTCTGTACTGGTTGCGTTTGTGACTTCGAGCGCCACGCTACTGCCGGTGTTCGAGCGCGGAAATGAATCTACCGGCGATCTCATCCATCCGGGCCATCGTGAGAGCCTGGTGTACCGGGAGGCTTACCAAGTGTTTCCCGAGGCGTCCAGCCGACGACTGGCCGTACCAAGCCGGGGTACACAGCGGCTTTAGAAATGGCGCGCCGCTGAAGGTGGCCTCGAGATACACGCCTGCGCGCATCAGTTCGCCAAGAACTTCTTCCCTGCTGTCGATGAGAACCGGAAACGAGTAAGGACAGGTAGCTGGCGTGAGAATGGGCCTGATCATTCGCACCCCGCGCTGGTTGCGCAGAACCTTGGCCCAATAGCGAAAGCGCTCCTGCCGCGCGGCGGTTATCGCTGGGGCGTCCGCAGCGCCCAGGATGCGCTCGCTAAGGGACGAGAGCGCTTCCCATTGCGGGGCCTCGCTTGCCGTTCCGCCGGATGCGACTCTGCCAAGGTAGAGCCGTTTGGCGGCCTGCAGCGCCTGGCCGTGATCCATCAAATGGTACTTCATCAGCAGGAATACCGTTCGAGCGATGGTCCCGGCCGGAGACGGCTTCTTCAGGATGATGTCTCTCAATGCAGTGTGATACGCAGGGCGATTGACGGCGATGGCTCCGCCATTGGGAACGGGGAGCGTCTTTCTGAGACTAAAGACCGCCAAATCTCCAACCGTTCCGCATCGGCTGGCCTCGCCAGCGCTGAACAGGGCCTGAGCGCAGTCCTCGATCAGGGGGATACCCCGGGCGTCGCAGAAGCGCCGGATGGGCGCGAGGTCCACGGCCAGCCCAAAATAATGGATGACGCACACGCACGCGGTGCGGTCGTCTACGGCCGCCTCGACTGCTTCGATCGCCGGCTCGAGCGTTTCCGGCACATCGTAGTACCTGATTCTGACGCCCGAGTTGACTACGGTGTCGATTACAGCTTCGCAGTTCAGGCCGGGGACAACGATGTTGGCCGGCGGGCCGGGACGGAGAAGCCGCAGCGCTATGGCCAGCGCCGTTCGTCCGCTGTCGCAATAGAGCACTTGTCCCAAGCCGTCGTCCCACCTTGTCGCGGCGGCAGCGCCGCTCAGCAGAACCTTGCAGGACAATGGGGGCGATATGGTCAGGTACATGATTCGAGCGGTTTCCGCGCCGCCGGGGTGCAGCTCAGGAAAACAGGGACGTGATGCGACACGAACGAGCGAGAGCCCCGCTGGCGCACAGGCCGAGCGCCGCCCAGTTCTTGAAATCGACCGGGGCAAAGCGGAGGCCAATCGTGATGTAGCCCAGAGCCCGGGAATAGTCTCCTCTTCTTCGGGCAGCCATGCAGGCAGACCGGAACGCAAGCCCCCTTCGCCGCCGGATTCGATAGCGGTCGAACGCGGTTGGCTTCCGCTCGCGGAAGTACTCCTCAGCGTGGCGGTCGATCACGTTCAGGCAATGCCGCAGGTTATATTCGGGATCGCTGCCCAGGCTGCCGGGATGGAGACGGTACTCCCCGAGAATCTCGCGGAGAAAGTGGAAGCGAGTCAGCCGGGAAAGCCGCAACCAGAGGTCGTAATCTTCAATCGAGTGCACGTCGGGGTCTTCCGAGAATCCGCCGACGGTTTCGAGGAGCGCTGCTTTCACCACAGCCGAGGAAGGTGAAAGGCAGCTTCCATGAAAGAGCAGGAATCGATACATATCCGGCACGCAGGGTCCGTAGCGGTTGATTCCGACGGTTTTGCCTTGCCTGGTAACCACCTCGTTGTGACAAACCAGACCGACTTCCGGTCCGGAAGAGTCGAAGGCGGCGACTACCCGCGCCAGTTTCTCCGGATACCACAAATCATCGGCGTCCAGAAAAGCGACGAACTCGCCGACCGAGTGCCGGATTCCCGTGTTGCGGGCTCCGCCCAGGCGACGATTGTCCTGGTCGATCAACCTGCCTGCAAGCGGCCTGGCGCCTTCGAGCCACTGGATGACAACATCGTGGGTCGAGTCGCTCGACCCGTCATTCACGACGATCAGTTCGTAGTCCTTATAGGTCTGGCTCCGCACCGAGTCGAGCGCATCGAGGATGCACCACGAGACATTGAAGGCGGGAATCACGACGCTCACCCTGGGCACTGGTTACTGCTCCTTTCCGGGGCAGCAGGCGGAATCTCGCTGCGCGGAGGAGGGGCATAACGCCCGTTTCTGCTCCCAGCGACACTGGAGTCGATCAGGCGGCGGATTTGAAGCGCGTAAGCATCCCAGCTGAACGCTCGCTCCACGTAGGCGCGGCCGCAGCGACCGAGGCGGGTGGCGAGTTCCCGGTCGAGCAGCACGCGGACCATCGCGTCGGCGAGTTCGCCAACGTCGCCGGGATCCACCAGCAAGCCCGACCGTCCGTCCAGCACGGCATCGATCGCGCCGCCGCTGCGACCGCCGATCACCGGTTTCGAGCACGCGCTTGCTTCGGCGAACACCATACCAAACCCTTCCTGTTCTCCCGACTCGGCAACGCCGCGGTTCGGCATGACGAACAGGTCGCAGGCATTGTAGATTTTCGGAAGTTGCTCATACGGGCATTCCTCGATGAACGCGAGGCAATCGTTCACACCCAGGCGGCGCGCCAACGCCGTTACCCGCGATTTTTCCGGCCCGTCGCCGCGAATCCAGTAACGCACACCGGGCACCGCGCGCCGCACGCGAGGCAGGGCCCGGACGACGGCATCGAAATTCTTTTGCGGAACCACCCTGCCGACGCTCAGGACGATTCGCGCATCGCCGCCGTGATCGGCCTTGAGCGCCGATGGGCGCGGCTGAAAGAGCGCAGTGTCCACGCCCGGGCAAAGAACAAACAGCTTGCCGGGGTCGACGCCCGCCGCGACAGCCAGGAGGCGAGTGGGTCCGCTGTTGCAAACCACCCATTCGGCTCCTTCGAGCGATTTGAGAAACAACCAGGCAATCAAGTCACGGCGTTCGCCATTCACAATCTGACCGACATCCTCGCCGTACACCAGCGCCCCGTAGCGGACGTGCCACAGCTTCGAAGCGCACCACACCGGCCAGCCCACCACCCACGCTTGTCCGGCAATCACGAAGTCATATTTGCGGCGGCAAAGCGCTGCCAATGTACGCAGGAGCAGCAGCAGCATTCCGAGCACGGTAAAGGCGCGCAGCGCGATCAGCCATTTCACCAATCCCATTTGCCGGATGGGCCGGGCGCCGACCACCACTCCTTCATCGTCCAGAAGGCTCAGCATCCAGCTACGGTGAATCGTGAGCGGCTGATGGCGATCGAAGGCTCCGTCGTTTCGGTGGCGGGACGTCAGCACCTCGAGCGATCCCGGCGGGAGCCGCCGCGCCAGTTCGTAGAGAGCCCGAAACGACCCGCCAACCCGGGGAAGAAATCCGACGTTCACGAGCAGCGTTCTGGGACACGAGCAGTTCGGAGAGGCGTCCACGGTTCGATCCGCCCGATCACGCTCTCTCGAAGGCGCCGGCGGCCATGCCTTCGCGCGCCGCTGGCTGGCGCGCCATCACGATCACCGCCCAGGCCAAGCCCAGAGAAATCCAGAACGGGTAGGTGACCACGGTGGCATTCAGAATGAGCGCCCACACCGTGAGCAAGATGGCCATGGCGCCGCACAGCAATGCGTATCCTTTCTCGGCGGGCGCTCTCGGCCGGCGCCACAGGTGATAGAGCGCCATCGCCAACAGCAGCCCCAGCGGCAGGAACTCCAGCAGGCCGCCGTCGCACAGCAAGAGTAGGTACCCGTTGTGCACGCCCAGACCGGGGAGAAGCCCGGTGTTCACTTCGTTCCCGCCGACACCCAGCAGCGGGTGGCTCCGGATGGTTTCCCATGCCAGTGCGTTGGCGTTCGCGCGATAGAGCGCCGAATCGTCGGCGGCGAGGTGTTCCAGGGTCAGAAGCCGGGTGCGCATCGCGGCGTACGGGGCCGCGAGCGCCGCCACGAACAGCAGCAGAGCCACCGAAAGAAAGCCCCGTTTCCCGCGGACGAACAGCAGGGCCGCCAGCGACAACGCCGTACCGGCGCCCAGCATCGCGCCACGCGAGTAGGTCAACACGATGCTGAACAAGAACAGTCCGGTAAGCGCTACATAAACCGGGCGGGTGAACTTCCCGGAGCTCACCAGCAGGTAGGCGCTGAGCACGACGAGCACCAGCAGACGATAGGCGTACTCATTCGGATTCAGCGTTCCGAAAGTGAGCCGGTTGACCATCGTGAAATAGACGCTGGCGGGAGTTCCGAGACCCGCTACCGGGTAGAGAGCGACGAGGCTGACGATGCCCCCGGCAAACACCAGCCCCTTCGCCATAAATTGGAATTGGCGAACGCTGTCGATCGTCGCCAGGATCAGAACGAACAGCAGGCAGTTGCCGCAAATCTGCTCCCAATAACCGATGGGGCTCGGGTAGGCCCCCGACTTGATGACGCTGGCAGCAGCTCCCAGAAGAAAGGTGAGCAGCGCGCCCACAGCCAGCGAGGTCATTCCCATCCTGCGGCACGTGCGGGCGATTGCCCAGAAGCGGACCAGCGCGAATACGAGGATCAGCCTCAACTCGGTGAACAGGGGTTGTGCCCCGCCAAGTGGTCTGGGGTCGGCGCCCCAGGCGATATCGAACATGCACACTACCAGGAGGAATAGCAGAGCCCACTGCCAAGGTCCCGCGCCGGGGGGTCGGCGCCCGGCGGAACGTGTCCACCGGTCGGGGCGCCGGTTGCTTGCGGGGAATCGGTCCCCCGATGGGGCGCGGTCGAAGGCGCGGCAGGCGGGAGGCGCGCCCGGTCTCGCTCCTTGTTGCACCCGGAGACGCCGGTCACGCACGCCGCCAGGCCTCCCGGAGGAAATTTAGCTGGTTTGCATTCAAGACGTGCGCGCGCAATACGGTCACGACGAGCATCGGCATCAAGCCCACGCCAAGCACCACGAGCGACAGCAGACAACCGAGCAGGCCGCCGGCGCGACTCCACGCCAGCGTGCCGCCCAGGTACCCGATCAACCTGAGCAGCAAGCAGAAGTAGAGGAATGCCGCGAAGACTTTTCCCACCGTGGACCACAGCACCGGCGGCGCAGCGAGATCGCGCAATCCGAACAAGACCAGGAGGAGGAACAACGCCGCGAAACAAATCGCCGTCCAGGCCGCCACCGCTCCGATGCCCCATCCCGACGTGAGGACGTAACAATCCCCGACGCCCATCGCCGCCACCACCGCGAGCTCGATCCCGATGAGCCGGCGAAAGGAATTCGTCGTTACCAGGTACTGCATCGGCATATTCACCAGGCAGAGGAAGTAGCAGCCAAGCAGCAGGATCCTGCCAGGCTCAACGGCTTCCCTGAACGCAGGCAGCGCAAAGGCAACCACCACCGGCAGAACGATCCACGCCGCGCCCACCAGCACAGGCACCACCGTCCCCGCAAACAGAGTCACCGGGAGCAGGGTGTATCGGCGCAGCTCCCCGGCCCCCGAACGCGCGAACCGTTCCTGGGACCGCGGAAACATGACTGCCGAAAAGCCGTTCGGAGCGCTCCACACCGCCATCGAGATCAGGCTGCCGAAACTGTACAGGCCCACCTGAGCCATTGTGCCCAGCCGTCCGATCAGTACGCTGTCGATCGATTGGATCAAGATGAACAATTGGCCATAAGCGAGGATCGGGATTCCGGCAACGAACAGCTCGCGCAACACCGGCTTCGGCATTCCTGGCGAAGAATCCGGAGCGGCCCCGCGGCGGAACTCGACGGCGCTGCGCGCGCGTCGCCACAGAACCAGGTTTACCGTCGCTACCAATAGCAGCACCAGGTACATCGCATACAAACCCCGCCACCTGACCAGTAGCACGATCAAGGCAATGCTCACAGCCGCAACTATGAAGCGCGTTAGGCTGAGGTACCGGAAGCGCTTCCTTGCGCGCAGCATCACCGCATAGGCCGTGGTTCGCTGTTGAATGGGCAGCCGGACTGCCGCCACGAGCAGCCCGATCGCCAGCGGCGTCCCCAGCCGTCTCCACCATCCGACAATAGCCACGGCAGCCAGCAAGGAGCCGAAACAGGAGAGCACTGTGCTGCCAGTTGTCATCGCGTCGGCAAGCTGTTTCGCGTAGCGAGCGCGGGCTTTGCCGAACCAATAGGGGATGAGCTTGTTCCCGCCGTCGATAAGACCGCAATGCGTCAGGGTGGCGTAGCTCGCAGCGATCGTCACCAGCGCGAGCACTCCGCTGTCGGTGGGGCCGAGATAACGCCGGCAGAGGATGTTTCCAACGAAGCCGATGGCTTGAGCGGCATAGGCCGCAGCAACGTACCACAGGGTGTCCCTGACGATGTCGATGCGGCTGTCGCCGACCGGCAAGGCAGGCGCGGAAGCGGTAATCCCCTCTCCGCAAATCGTACTGGTTGAAATCGCCACTCATCTCCCGCAGGGCCGGCCAGATCCCCAGCCGCCGGCAGGAGGCCGCGGACGCGGCATCGTCACCGGACGCGGATCCTTATGTACCTTCAGCGTCATCCGCCACGTTGCCGGGGAATCCGGTAACTCGGCAAGCAAAACTGGCAACGACATCCGCCAAACTCGGGTTACGAGGCAGAAGTCGGCTGCGCGGGATGTTGACAACTGGCTCCCACCGATTCCAGGATCTGCCGGACCGCGATCGCAGTGCGCGAGATGCTTTGCCCGTCTGACGGACCGATATACGCTTCGAAGTCCGACGCCAGCGGCGTCGTGCACCGGCGGGCGAGCACTTGGTCGAGGGCGAGAGCGAATTCCTCCTGCGTGCCTGCGACGGGGATTCCCGATCGTCCATCGAGCGGAGGCGAGAAGCTCCGCCGAGTGACATTGACACAAATCACCGGTATTCCAGCCGCTATCGCCTCGATCCCGCCGGTGGAATTCGCGCAGACCACGACGTCAGCCTCCCCCACCAGGAAGCGCTCCAGCTTTCCGTAACGGACGCTCACACCTGGGCCGCTACATTTCAGGTCTTTGATGACCTTCTCGACGTGTCCCGGCCGCACCGCTGGATGGGGTTTGACTACGATACGGCCGATTCCGGGCCGCGTTGCAAGCACCGGCAAGACGAGGTCGAGAAACCGATCGTCGTGAATCCTATCGGAGAAGGCAGACATTCTGTAGAAGGACTGCGGCAGCACCAGGGCGGTCGCCGCGCGGGTACGGGCAGCGAGCTGCCGACCATTCCGGCGGGACGCACCGAAGTACTTATCGAGAGGCGGCGCGCCGACCACGAACACCCTCTCCAATTGCGTATAGCGCGCCAGCCGCGCCGCTCGCACCCAGTCGCCCCACACGGCAGCGAACCTGGCAGTGCCCATATCGTGGGCATCGACAGCGTACTCTTTAAGTCCGTGCTGCAAGACCATCGCAGGGATGCCAAGCCGTTCGGCGGCAAAAACCAGCAACCGGTGCAGAGGAGCGGCGTCTGTCGGCAACACCACGATCCCCACGTTGCGACGCTTCAGCTCGCGCTCGACCCGCTGCGCGACCTTGTTCCAATAGGAGCTGCACTGGGTCGCGACCCTTTCGAAGTCCTGGCGCAGGATGGGAAAAACGTCGATGCCCCGGTGGAGGAAGAGCCTATTCTCGCGCGGCGCAACCTGCTTTCCCGCCTGGCAATGCCCCCGCCAGCAATGTTCGCCAGGCACGCGCAGGACTCTTCCCTGGAGCAAGAGGCGCGCGGCGACGCTTCGTGAACGCGGGAGCGTCAGGCTTGTGGTCAGCACATTCGGCCAGCGGCGATAGAACTCCCATAAATCCCCGTGCGTACTATCGGTGACCAGCAAAATCTGCTTCCCCGAAGGAACTCGGCCGACCCGCGCCAGCCACCCTGCAGCGAGCAGCGCCGCCTTCAGAACCCGTTTCAACAGATGGGGCGACTCTCTCGCCAGCGAGTCTCCGCCACCGGCCCCGGCGCCGCAGCGCAAGGGAACAAACCGGCAACGAAGGGGCTCCGGCAGCGTGGCAACCACCTCATGCAAGCGGAGAATGGCGGGATCGTACCAGACACGCTCCGGGTCCCACTTCTTGAGGATGCGATCTATCAGGACGACCGTTTTGATTGCGGGCAGGACGCAAAAGTTCAGCAGCTCGAATTCACCCAGCTGCGCGAGCGGCCGGCCATCATACCGGTCCAACTCGACGTTGCAGTGGTCGTGCCACCCTTGCGCGATGCGCTCGCTCGCTTCGTCGATTTCGGACAGGTCCGCGACGTCGAAAAGAGATTCCACCGAGCACACGTTCGCGCCGAGCGCAGCCAGCGCTTTCAGGGTGGCGAGCGAATCGGTAACCACCGCGGCCGGCGGCGAGGCCTGCTGTCCGTCTGCCGGCCAAGGCAACTGCCCGGCATCCCGTATGACGAATACTTGCTTCATCGATGAGCGGCAGGCCGTCCCCCGGCGCTGGCGCACGACTGCATTTAAGCCGGCTGCGCCACCGATTGGATCAGGCGCAATCGCCGGCGGGCGGCCAACTCGCTTTCATAGACGCGCTTGATCCCGTCGCCAAGGGCTTTCTCGATGATCCGAATGTCGCGGACCAGGCGGATGAGGCCGGCCGGCTCCACCGAGGCCGCCTGGTCGGAACCCCACATCGCGCGATCGACGGTGATGTGGCGCTCGAGAAAAGAGGCTCCCACAACTACCGCAGCGTAACTGGTCTGCAAACCGACTTCGTGACCGGAATAGCCGATGGGACAATCGAATTCCGCAGCCAGCGCCGGAATCACGCGGAGGTTCAGCTCGGCGGGCGGGCACGGGTAGGTGCTAGTCGCGTGGGCGATGAGCAGGCGTCGTCGGTCGAGGAGTTGGACCGCGTGGCGGATCTCGCTCATATCGGACATCCCGGTGGACAGCATCACCGGACGCCCGAGGCTGCGGGTTCTCGCCAGCAAAGCGTCGTCGGTGAGACAGGCGGAAGGAATCTTGTAGCAGGGGACATCGAACTCCGCCAGGAATTCGACCGAAGGCAGGTCCCAGGACGAGGCGAACCAGGCGATCGACTTCTTTCTGCAGTACTCGGCGATGGCAGCGTACTCGGCGCGGCCGAATTCCATTCGATGCCGGTATTCCAGGTAAGTCATATTGCCCCAGGGCGTCTCGCGAATGAGCTGCCGCTGGCAAGGAGGGACGCAAGTGTCGGGATCGCGTTTCTGGAACTTGACCGCGTCGCAATCGGCGAGCACCGCGGCATCGATCAGCTTCTGGGCCAGGGCGACGTCGCCGTTATGATTGATTCCGATTTCGGCGATGATATACGCGGGCTGGCCAGGCCCAACCGGGCGGCCTGCGATTTCGATCGTGTGCGTCACCTCGTGTCGCCTCCCTCGCCGTCGAGAATCAAGTCGCACAGCTCTCGCACGGCGCCATGTCCGCCTCGGGCGGTCAGGACGAGCGTTGCGGCCGCGCGCGCGGACGCGTGCGCGTCAGCCACCGCAACCCCGGCTCCGGCGGCCCGAAGACAATCGGCGTCAGCCTCGTCATTCCCGACGTAAATGATTCTCGACAGATCGATCTCTTGCCGGCGGCACCACTCTTTCATCCAAGCCAGTTTGTCGGGCACCGCCTGCGCGCAGGGGATTCCCAGCTTGTCGCACCTCGCTTTCACAACCGGGCTGGTCTCAGCCGACAGCACCAGGCACGGGATTCCCCGTTTCCGAAGGGCTGCCAGGGCGTAACCATCGGACCGGCTGCATTGGACCGATTCGGCCCCGTTCTCGGAAACGCAAACCAGGTTGTCGGTCACAACACCGTCGAAATCGAGGACAACCGCGGCGATGGCTTGCGGCAGCAGGGAACGGCGCGCCTTGCTTTCGCGGGACTGGAGCAGCGCCGCGGCCGTTTCCAGGTCCGCCGCTTCGTCGATTTCCACGTGCGGCCCGTGGGTGACATGGAGGGCCACGCGTCCAAAAAACCGGTGCCCGGCGCGCAGAAATCCTTCGGTGCGCATGGCATAAACCGCGCCAGTTTCAACGTACTGGGAACCCAATTCCTGTCTCATCGGCCTGCGGGCCGGATCGTGGTTGACGCCAGCGGCGCAGCCGCCATCGGTTCGCCACAAGAAGTAAGGAAAGGGGGCAACCGTCAGCGCGCAATCGCTGTCTGTCTTCAAGAGCTCTTCAACGGTGCCGTCGATCTCGGCGGCGGCCGTGAGGGGAGAAGTACATTGGAGGAAGGCGGTGACCGGCCGGGCGTACCCGGCCGTGTTCTTCAGTTGCGTCAGGGCGTGCAGGATCGCCGGTTCGGAGGGAACCGCATCTCCGCAGAGTTCCGCAGGCCGCCAAACAACCTGGGCGCCGCGCTGTTCCGCGATTCGGGCAACCTCGGCATCATCGGTGGATACAACCACGCGATCAACCGACCGCGCCGCGAGCGCCGCGGCAATGGAATAGGCCAGCAGCGGCCTCCCGCAAAGCAAGCGAACGTTCTTCCCGGGAATACCCTTGGATCCGCCGCGGGCGGGGATTATGGCCACCGCCTTCCGAGCGAGTGCGCTGGTGACAGGCGTCACTTTCCGGACCGCGTTTGGGCCGCTCGACGGGTCACGATTTCCAATCGAGGTACAGGTTGGATTGTTGCAGGCGCTCGGCCAACTCCGCCGGGTAGTCGCGGTAATGAAGGTCGGGGCGTTCGAACAAATAAAACCTGCGATGCCGTCGCGAATGCTCGTTTTCGACTCCATAGGAGAGGAAAATGGCATATTTGGGGCCGTGGATACGGCTGCCGGTGTGGAGCACTCTTTGGTCAAAGATTATGCAGTCTCCAGGCTCGCTCTTGATCCATTTCTTCCCCGCGAACCACAGAGGGGGCATCCGTTTCCGGACGGCGGGGAAACGGCTGAGGACATCCCAGGCGCGGAGTTCCATTCGCGTGATCGTCTTCTCCGACCTGTGGCTGCCGGGAATCACGCCGAGGGCGAACCCGCTTTCAGCGTACGCTTGCAAATAGATGGCCACTCGCACCACCTGGTAGCGGCATTCCCGTTCATCCCAGTCGGGTCCCACGCCGAATGTGCGATTGGCGCAGTCCCGGTGCCAACCCACCGCCCCGTGATGGACGTGCAAGTCGGAGTGCTGGGTGTAGCGCACTTCCGGCCCCAAGACATTTCGCAGCACCGAAACGAGCTGGGGATGAAACAGCACGGGCCAGAAGTCCGGCCGATGCGTCACCCCGTCCGGATCCTTCCAGCCTGTTCCGCGAATGGCGTCAATTTGCGCATCCTCGTCAGACAATTGGGAAATCCGCTGAAGCTTCATTCGGTACGTTTTCACTTCGTCCGGGGAAAGCAGGCCCGGGATGACGATGTACCCTTGGAGTTCAAAGGCTCGTTTCATCGCGCCTTCCAGGGCGCCGCCACTTGTTTCAGCGCGCTCTGCCGCGTGCTTCATGCTTTGACCGCCTCGCATATGAGTTCTTCCCCCAGGTTCGGGTCGAACACCCGCGCGACCGCTTCCATCGCGTGGAACGCCAAAGCCGCAACTGCATCCAGCGGCGGAAGGTACCAACGCGGCAGGCATGCGCTCCGCCGCCTGGCGGTTTGAACGCTCACTTTCCAGGTCTGCCCCGCGGAGCGGGAGGAGGTCCGGACCGCCAGCGGCGCGAACCCCGCTCGTCCGGCTATCGACAGCAAGCTCGCGGCGGAAAACAGCTGGAGATGGTACGGGGGCGAGAGATGCTGCCAGCATGCGCCGAAGGCCCGGTGTCCAAGGCTCTCGACGTTCGGGGTCACGACAACGATTCGGCCGCGGGGTTTAAGCACGCGCCAAGCTTCCTTCAGAACGGTTTCCGGCTGCCGCACGTGCTCGATGACGTGGCTCATGGTGACAACATCGACCGATTCATCCGCTAGATGGGCCTCTTCGAGGGAACCGGGAATGGCGCGAAGCCCGAATTCCTGTTGCGCGATGCGAGCGGTTTTCGGGTCTGCCTCGACGCCAATCACCTGCCAACCCAGCTCCCGCATGTGGGAGAGGAACAGGCCAACCCCGCATCCAACATCCAGAAGCTTCCCTCGGGATTCTCCCCTCACAAACATAATCCGCGCGCCTGCCCGGTCTTTGAGCGGACCGCAAACACCAAGAAACCAGCCAACCCGCTTCTGGGTCTTCGACTTGGCGGGGTATCCAAAGCTGCCGGAGAGGATGGCGTGTTCGACGAGGCGCCGAAATCGTGAGCCGGGGATGCTGCGAGGTTCCTGGCACCGGGGATAGTAACTCGCGTAGAAGCTTGCCAGCTCCCCGGGCGTAGGGAGGGGATCGATTCTTGCCAGCTGGCAAGAGACACAGAACGTGTAGCCCCAGGCTCCGGGGGTGCCAAAGTGCAGGTCGGGCACTCCGGAGTGGACGCGAGCCAGGGTGTTACCACACTGGCAGCAGCGTTCCCCCGCGGCTTCGAGCGAGCGGTTTGCCCCCCGCCGCACTTCGCCTGCACGCTCGCACCCAAGCCCCAGCCGGTGTATTGCCTGCTGCTTCGTCACGTCGCGGTCGCCAATTGCGCCGCCGAGTTTCGCCGACACGAATCTACCCATGAGCCGCCGCAGCCAGCTGCGGGTACACTCCGAGATCAGCGATGCTGGCCTCTACAGCAATCGAACGCATAATGAGATCGACGGAGAGAACCACGCGGTACTTGCCTTTCCTGCGTTGCAGGATGCCTTCCATGCCGGCTAAGGGGCCGTTGGTGATGGGCACGCGGCGGCCGAACGCAAGGTAAGGATGAGGCTGGGCGCGCAAGCCGCAGGATAGGCCGGCGCGCAGGGTCTCGATTTCGTCTTCGGGAAGAGCGGTGGGGAGCCCCCCAAAGCCAACGAAGCGCACGACGCTCGGAACTTGCAATACCTTGAGGCGATCCCGAAGGGCCAGGCGAACGAATACGTAGCCGGGGAAAAGCGGCAGTTGCAGGCGGATGCGGCGGTCTTTCCAGCGATGCATGGTTTTGTAGAGCGGCAGGAAGTGCTCGACGCCGCGCTCGAGAAGCTGGGCTGCCACCTGCTTTTCGTGGTTCGCGCAGGTGTAGGCGGCGTACCAGCGCGGGTCCAGATACGCCGGTGGAAACTCCGGCGGTGCAAACATCGGCGGCTCATAACTGGTTGCAGCAGCCATCTCACCGGTTACCCTGAGGCGTCTACCTACAGCTTCGCCCCGCGACCCACAGGGCCAGAATCGATCTAACCTGCCTTTCTATAATTCCTTACAAGCCTTTCGTGGCCGAAACCCTAAACCTTCGCCCGGCTGGCCAAATTCATCGGGCAGGCGCTAATCACCGGCGAGAGGCAACCGCAAGCGCTATCCTCGACACAGGTTTCCAGCCCTCACCCGTTCGGTTTGCTGTTGCCGTCGGCGGGATGGCTCGAATAGTAGTAGTCGTAACGCGAGTAGTAGTAGCCGTCGCGCCGCAGATCGACGTCGTTGAGCACCACGCCAATCAATCGCCCGCCGACTTCGGAAATGTAAATTCCCGCGCGGCGCACCAATTCCCGCGGCGTCGTGCTGCCCCTAACCACCATGATGGTGCCCTCAGCCATGCTGCTGAGGATGCGGCCATCGGCCACGTTGAGCAGCGGGGGCGCATCGATGAGGACCAAGTCGTAGGCGGAGGTCGCCTCGGCGATGAGAGTCCGCATCCGCAGCGAGAAGAGCAACTCGCTGGGATTCGGAGGCACGGGGCCACACACCAGGCAATCGAGTCCGTCGATGCCCGCCGCCTGGACCAGGCTCGGCCAATCGCTCTCTCCCGTCAGGTAATTGACCAAGCCGGCCGATTTCGCCACGTGGAAGACTTCGTGGATCGTCGGCCGGCGCATATCGCCGTCGACCACCAATACTCGCTTGCCGAGCTGGGCGAGCGAAATGGCAAGGTTGCTGCAAACCGTCGTCTTGCCCTCGGAAGGCTCAGCGCTGACGACGACCAGGGACTGCGGCGGCCGGGAGGCCGTCGAAAGCAGTACCGACGTGCGCAAGTTGCGGAAAGCCTCGGAAAGCGGGGAATGCTCCAGCAGTTCCGAATCCATGCGGAGCCAGCCGTCGCCCGACTCTTTCTTCACAAGGTCCGGCTTTCCCGCGCCGTTGCCTGCCGGCAACGATGCAGCGAGCGACTTCCGTTGCCCATTCTGCTTGTGGTTGGACGCCCTCCCGGAGGGAATCATCGCCAGAACCGGCATCCGCAGGAAATGCTCGATGTCGTCCGGGGTCTTCAGTGTGTTGTCCGTGTGCTCCTGCAGGAAAGCCAGGCTCATCCCACAGATCAGTCCGGCCAGCAAGCCGAGCGCCAGATTGAGCGCGATCCTGGGCTTGACCGGCTTGACGGGCGGCACCGCCGGGTCCACTACGCGGATGTTGCTCGCCTTGAGCCCGGCGGAAACGCCGGCCTCCTTGAGCCGCTGGAGCAGGCCTTCGTAGAGCTGCTTGTTGGTATCGACTTCGCGCTTGAGGATGTTGTATTCGACCGATTTTTCGGCCACCACGTTGGCCTGCTTCTGCTGCTGGGCGAACGCCTCGCCGACCAGAGCGACGCGGCGCTGGGCCGCCAGGTATTCGTCCTGGATATGGCGGGCGGCCTGTTGCTGCTGCCGCTTGAGAAAATCCTGGATGCGATCGATCTGGCTCTGAATCTCCTCCATTTTCGGGTAGCGGGCGTTGAAGTTCGGCGCGAGCTGGGCTTTTTCCTGCTCGAGTCCAGCCAGCTTGACGGTCAAATCCTGCATCATCTTGTTGTCGAACACTCCAGGCAGCGCGGCATAGTCGCCCGCCTGCACCAGGTGGTAAAGCGACTCTTTCTGGTACAGATCGGCTTGCGCCTGCGTCAACTCGTCCTGAAGTTCCCGCAGGCGCTGATTGACGATGTTCTCGTTCTGGCCCTGCGAACTTTCGAGAAAGAGCAAGCCGTTCGCCTGGGCGTACTGCTGCAGATTGTCTTCCGAGCTCTCGAGCTTGATTTTCAGCCCGTCGAGCTGCTGCGAAAGCCAGCCCGAGGCCTGCTGGGTCGCGTCCCAGTGCGCTTGCAGATTCTGTTGCACGTAGCTGGCCACGAGCGTGTTCACCACGCTGGCGGCCAGTTTCGGGTCTTCCGAATCGAACGACACCGAAACCAGCCGGCTCTGCAGCACCGGATTCACGCTGAGGTGGGCTTCGAAGCTCTTCAGCACCCCCTGCTCGTGAGCGGCGTCGGCGGGCAAATTCGGATCGGCCGCCGCGCTCGCGCTTGGTGTTTCCCAGGGCCAGGCGCGTTTGGGCGGATTGAATTCCTTCGCCTGATCGAGATGCAGCTTGCCGATGACGTCGCGGGCCAGGCTGTCGCTATCGAGGATCTTGTATTGCGTGCGGAGATAATCGTTGGTAACGCCCTGCAACTGGAAAAGCTGTTGCACGGTGATGATATCCGGGTTCTCCTGCTCGATTTCGAGGGTGGAACGGGCTTCGAAGACCGGTTTTTCGCGCACGGTGTAGATGGTCGCCAGCGTCAGGATGACGAACACCGCGGAGAGCACTGTCCAGCGCCGGCTGCGGAGAATGCGCCAGTAGGCGCGAAGATACGCCCCCTGTTCGCTTTCTTCAGGCGCGGGGTAGCCGTGGAGCAGCTCGATGCGGCGGTCATCCGCACCGGGCAGTTGAGGCTCGAACGGCTCGATCTTGTTTATCTCGGCCACTTCACCACCGGTACACCGCCGCGCCGCTCACCGCCGCGGCGATTCCCTCGGCGCTGCGATAAACCGCGTGGATGGCCGCTTTTCGGTTACTGGTCGGAACGAACAAAATGTCCCGGGAATGCAGCAGCGGATCGGGCGTTTTGCCTTGCATGAGTTTGTCCAGATCGATTGCGACTTCCTTGCGCGCTCCGCTCGCTCCGCTCGAAGTCACAATCCGCGCCTGCTTGCCCGCAGCGGTGGGCGAGAGCCCCTCGGCCAGCGCCAGCGCCTGCAACACCGAGATGTTCTCATTCGTTTTGAGCAGGAAGCCGCCCGGCTTGCGCACCTCTCCGACAACGTAGACGATCCCGGCGCGCGTCACCTTGACCACGTCGCCGGGATAGACGAGCACGTTGTCGCCAGGATCGCCGGAATCGAGCAGCCTTTTCAGGCTGATTTCGACGCTGCTCGTTTCGGGATCGGCGCCCGCTGGCGCCGCGAGTGGATCGGCCGGGCCGGCCCCTTCCGGCGGAGCGACCGGCGCGGCGGCATCGACCGCTCTCGCCGCCCCGGCGTTCGGCGTAGCCGCCAGCGCCGCGCTCGCCGGATCGCCGGCGTGGTGCATGACGATGACCGTATCGCCTGCGTCCTCGGCCAGGCCTTGCGCCATCGACAGCACTTCGATCAGCGTTTTCGCTTCGCGGATCTGGTATACGCCCGGCTTTTCCACCGCGCCGAATACGGATACCGGGTGGCTGCGCATTTCCTTCACGAAAACGCTCACGTGCGGGTCCTTCATATAGGTGCGCCGCAGCAGATTCTCCAGAACGGCTTCCATCTCCCGTGAGGTCAGGTCGGCGACGCCCACCGTGCCGAGCAGGGGCAGGGAAATCTTTCCGTCGTCGGAAACGCGCACCGTGCGGCTCAGGTCGGGCGCTTCCAAAACGGAGATATCGAGCAAGTCTTCCGAACCGATTTGGTAATCCCCGGCGTTCGAATTCATGTTCGTGCCGCTGGTGCGGCCGAGGATCTGCTGCATTCTCAGGTTCAAATCTTGCGTGGTTTCCGCTCTTGCCGCCGGAGCGGACGGGGAACGCGCCTGGCCGCCGGCCGACTGCTGCCGAGCGGCCAGGGGCATGGCCCACCCGAGACTGGCGAGAACCACAAATACGGCCACTCGCCCCGCCATCTTTTTAGCCGCCCCTTGCACGGAATCCACCCCGTTCGTCGCGTTTTCCGGCGCGTTCAAACCCCGGGCCCCTGGCAAACCATCTACTGGCAGTTCAGTTGGCTGCTCGAAGCGCAGGTCTTACCCTGTCCTGACAGAGCGACACCCAAGCCTATGCCGAGACCCGCGGCGGCGAGCAAGCTGATGAGTACGATGTCCCCCGTGCCGGTGAACGACTGGCCCTGAGGGGGACTCACACTCGCATCCATCACTTTCCCCTCCGGCACTTCCACCGTCCGGCTCGCTCCTTCGGCCATCATCGAGCCGTGATTGGCGAGCACTTTCAGGGCATTCCCGTTGAGGGCAACCTCGTAGACGCCGCTCGCCTGCTTCGGGCGAATGGTTACGCCGCCGGCCATTACGACGATCGGCCCGCTGGCCTCACTCACCGCGCCCACCACGCCGCGGTCGAGCTGCACGGTAAAGCCCTTGCCGTCCTGGTCGATTCGCGCCGAGGTGGAACGGCCAATCACGAGTCTGCCCCCTCGCGCCAGGCTGACGTAGCCAATCGCCTGCGCGCCCGTGGTGACGCGATTCCCCGCGTAGACGATGGTCCCCGTCGGTGCCGCAATTCCGTTCAATTCGACCGGCCCCGGTCCACTCACCCTGCCGATCGGCGCCGGCGCCGGCGCGCCCCACACGGGCTGAAAGGCCAGCAGCAGCGAACAAACCAACGCCAGAAACACCTTTCCTCCAACCGCGCCTGTCTTGCTCATCTTGGTATCCTCCTCAATTTCCCTTCTCACACATTCCCAAACGACGCGATAAAGCTCGTTGCGAGTTCCTATCAGGCAGTCGAGAAATGAATTGCCTTCAAAATACCTTCGCGCGAAGCCGTCGTGTAGGTGCAACGCACCTCTCCCTCCTCGGACTTCCAGTAGATGGCGACGATGTTCGTTCCCTCACCGATAGCCACGATGGTCATCCCTGGCCTGTCATTGAGGATTTCGGCGCACATCGGCGCGGGGGCGTTGGTGTCGTCCAGGGGGACGATCAAGCAGTCTGGATTGGTCCGCGCGGTGGCGGGAACGATTGCGCTTTCATCACTCACGTCCCCCACGACTTCGATGCCCGGCGCTTTCCGGATCGCATCGTAGAGGAACTCCCTCAACACCCGAGTCGGATTGGCAATCAGCACGCGAATCTTTTTTTCTCCCAAGCCTCGAGTCTCACGCCCGGCATTGTTGACAAGGCAAGAGGCAAGACGCAAGGTTCACGGGGATGTATTTTTGGCCTAGTCCCGTTCCTCGACGTGCGCGCCCTTTTGCGTAAGCCCGCGGACTAGGCCATGGAAATAGACCCGGTGGGCGAGACGCACGCCGCGCCTTCCCGGCACGAGTCCGCGAAATCGCTGGCGTAAGGGGCGGTAGCAGGCTTGAGAAACCATCGGGCGTGAGGCTGCCGGTCAGTTCACTGCCTCGTCGGGCGGCGAATGAGCCTGAACCACCTGGGCGAGCACGGCGCGATTCTTCGATTGCGTCTTTTGCAGAATGCTATGCACGTGACTTTTCACGGTTCCCAGCGAGAGATTCAGCCGTTCAGCAATTTCCTTGTTGGCGAGTCCTTGCACCAGCAAGGCGGCCAATTGCTGCTCGCGGGGGGTCAGGTCGCAAGGGCCTTCGATGTGGCTTTGGTCCAAACCGCGCCGATCGGCAAGGATGTGAAACAACTCCCAGAGCAAGTGCTGGGGGCATACAACGGAATTTCTTGCCAGTCGGTGCGCGGCCGCCAGAATCTGCGTGGGAGAGGCATCTTTCAGTAGATAGCCCACCGCGCCGGCTCGCATCGCCCGGAAGAATACCTCGCTGTCGTCTTTCATGCCGATCATGAGGATCTTCGCCTGCGGCGCGGCGCCGTGAATCGCGCGGGTGGCGCAAAAGAATGCGTCATCCGGCTCAGGACTTAAAACGACGATCTCCGGATTGGCGCGGGACACCTGCTCGCCAACCGCGACCGAAAATTCCGCCGCGCCCAGAACGTGCAGTCCTTTGTCGCTGCGAAAGAGCCGCAGCAGCGACTCCCGAAGGAACCGATTGGCGGAAATCACGTGAATCGTTGGCATGACCGGCTACGCGCCTGCTTCTGCGTTCCCCTTCTCCTGCCCCCGCGTGGTAGGAAAGTACGCGGGTCTGGCGGACGAGCGAGCCCTCTCGTGTGGATTTCCCGCGCGCGCGGGAAACCAGGATCTTGCTGGGGCTCGGCTCGCTTGAATGTCTTGCCAAGGAATGCCTGGAAGGGGGTAGGCAGTGAAATCACGCGAACAATTCAGCAACAGACCCGGCCGGGGGTGGTCCCTTGCCCCAGGGAAGCCCCAGAGGCGCTTGGCCAGCGGCACAAATCAAAGGCATCGGGCGAGCATGGAGCATCGAGCACGTCGAGCAAGGGAACCGTCCGAGCGGCGAGCTGCCTCGTGGAAACAGCCCGCGCGCTGCCGTAGGAACGAAGCTTACCCGACGCTCTTGAACGCGTGCGTTCGCCCCGACGATTGGTTCGCTTTGCATTGACGGAAACTCGATGGCCACTCCGTTCCGACACCCCCGCCGCTGGCCCATTCCTGCAGGCACTCGCCGTGCAAGCTTTCAGACGCTACTATCGGCTTCGTTCCGCCGTCAATAGTACCAAGGTCCCTGTCTCCGCTGGCTTACCGCATTCGTCGTGTTCCGCACAAACCAGAAACGCCCGAGCGATATCCCGCGTCAAGGTTAGAAGAGCGTGGGTGAAGCAGGGGCCGTCCCGCTACAGCGCCTGAAGGATCCGCCCCGGCTGAGGAGGAACGCAAATGAATGACGCCTGCAAATCAAAACTGCTTATTTCCACAATCAGTCTCACAGGGATCCTTTTCCTGTCGGCAGCGGCTTACGCGGCCGGAAATCCCGCATCGCGGCCGGCGCCCGCGTCCGGGGAGACGGCGGCCGCGCCGGGCCCATCCGGCTATCACCTGCTGAAAACCATTCCCCTACCCGGCGACACGTTCTGGGACTACGTGAAATTCCAGCCTTCCACTCGCCGGCTGTTCGTTTCGCATGGCACCCACGTGGTGGTGGTCGATGTCGACACCGGGAAGGTGGTCGGCGACATCGGCGGCATGGAAGCGATTCACGGGATCGTGCTGGCGCCGGAATTCCATCGCGGATTCGTCACCGATGGCCGCGGGGCCAAGCTGTGGATTTTCGATTTGGGAACGCTGAAGGTGATCGGCAGCGCGCCCGCCGACAAGGACGCCGACGGCGTCGTCTACGACCCCTCCTCGAAGCGCGTCTTCACCATGAATGGCGATTCGCACAGCTCGACGGTTGTCGACGCAAAAACGGGGAAAGTCGTGGGCCATATCGACCTGGGTGGCGGGCCCGAATTTCCCGTCGCCGACGGCCGCGGCCACATCTACGCCAATATCGAAACGACCAGCGAAGTCGTCGAAATCAACTCGCGTTCCCTGAAGATCACCAATCGCTGGCCTCTCGCGCCCGGCAAATCTCCCAGCGGGCTCGCCATCGACACCAAGCATCATCTTCTGTTTTCCGGCTGCCACAATCAGTTGATGGTCATCATGAACTCGGATACGGGGAAAGTGGTGGCCACCGAACCCATCGGGCGCGGCGTGGACGCCACCCGATTCGACCCGGGTACCGGCTACGCTTTTTCTTCGAACGGCCAGGATGCCACTTTGACGGTGGTGCAGGAAGATTCGCCGACCAAGTTTCACGTTGTGGAAGACGTACCGACGGAATTGGGCGCGCGGACCATGGCACTCGATCCCACGACGCATCAGGTTTTTCTGGTCACCGCGAAACTCGAGCGCATCACGAACCCGCCGCCGCACACCCGGCCGTTCCGCATGACGCCCGGCACGTTCCACGTCCTCGTCTTCGGAAGGGACTAGAACCTGTCTGGCTCTGTTGACATGCCCTCCTCCGCCTGCGTTGGGAAGGGATTCTTCGCCTGCGCGGGCCGACGCGGAAATCCTGGAGGCTGGATTTCCGCGAAGGGAAAAGGCATCGGCCCGCTCCGCTCAGAATGACAGGGTTCGGGCTGCACCCCAATTCATTGCGCCAAGGCCCCTCTCGCGAGGATGTCAACAGAGCCAACCTGTCTCGTGAATGCGGGATTTCGCGCGCGCGGAAGGGCGCGGCTTCTGCGCCCTTTGCGTCCTGCCGCTGTGTGTCGGGAAGCTGTGCCACAAACGCGGCCAAAGACCCAGGGGCTTAGCCCCTGGGGGCGCTCTGGAATGAGCCGCTGCGCGGCTCAGGCGCCGACGGCCAGCAGGGGATCGGCGTCGTTGATCGACAACGAGGAGACGATGAACAGAACGCGGCCGTCGGCGGGACTGACGGCCGTTTGCAGCACGCCCCCTTCGCAGTCCTTCACGCATCCCAGGTTTTGACCAGCCCTGACCGCATCGTTCACCGCGACCCCCGGATACCAGAAGCCCTGGTGCTCGCTGCGCAGCCAGAGAAAACGTTCGAGCAGAGTGAAGGGCACGGGCTGCGGGGCGCCGCCGGCAATCATGTCGAGGCGGCGCAGCAACCGGTGCAGACCGTTGGTGTGGCGCGCGACGTCTTCAGGCGTCCAGATGCCCTGGCCGCCCGACTCGGCGAGGATGGCCGGAATGCCGGCGCGGGAGGCGGCGCAGAAGGTGGACCCCGGCGTTTCGCTGCACACCAGGTAAGGAATACCGAAGGCCTTGGCCATCTCGAGCGACATCCGGTCGACAGTCTCGTTGCCCGAGCGGAAAAAGATAGTGAACGGGACGAGCGCCTCGATCAAATCGCCGCCGTGCAGGTCCACGAAGTATCCGGCCTGAGAAATCACGTTGCGGAACACCCAATCGGCAATCTGTTCGGAGGCGGTGCCGCGCGGATCGCCGGGAAACACCCGGTTGAGGTTGCGGCCGTCGAGAGGGCAGACGTAGATGGAGCGGGCGGTGAAAGCAGGCACGTTCATCACCGGCACGACGATGACCCGGCCACGGAGCCGCGTTGGATCGAGGGAGCGGCCAAGGTCGAGCGCCGCGGCGATGCTGGCGTACTCGGCGGCGTGGACGCCGCCGGTCACGGCGAGAGTGGGACCGTCCGCGCTGCCGTTCGCGAGCCACATCGGGAGCCGGTAGGGCTGGCCCTGCACCGGAAATTCGCACACGCCGTACAGCTTCTCGCCGCGCGCGGCGGCGAGCGAACCGACCTGCAACATCTGATTTGACATGAGATTTACCTTCCTCCGTCGATCGCGAGCGTCTGACCGGTGATCCAGCCGGCCTGCTCGCTGGCAAAGAACAGGACTCCGTAGGCGATATCCTGCGGCGAACCGAGCCGCTTCATCGCGATGTTGTCGACAAGCCGGCTCTGTCCCTCCTGGCCGTACGACTGCCATTGACGCTCGGTGGTGGGGTTGGACCGCACGAAGCCGGGAGCCACGTTGTTGACGGTGATGCCCCACGGCCCGAGTTCGTGAGCGAGTTGGCGAGTCAGGCCGATCTGCCCGGCCTTGGCCGCGGCGTAGGCCTGGATGCCGGTGAGGCTGATGCCTAGGCCGGCGCCGCTCGAGATATTGATGATGCGGCCGTAGCGCGCCGCCTTCATCGCCTGGGCGACCGCCTGGCAGCAGGTGAATGCACCGTCAAGGTTCACGGCGAAGATGGCGCGCCAGTCGGCTTCGGAAACTTCCTCGAGCGGCCGGCCAACCTGGCCGAGCACGCCGCCGGCGTCATTGACCAGGATATCGATGCGGCCGCTGGCCCGGAGCGTCTCGGCGACTGCGGCATGAACGGCCGGGCGATCGGTGACGTCGAGCACGCGGATCCCGAGCGGCGTCCCTTGCTCTTTGGCCAGCCGCGCTGTTTCGCCGAGTTCGGCGGCGAGCACGTCGCAAGCAACCACGCGTGCGCCGAGGCTCGCAAAATGCAAGGCGATGGCGCGGCCGAAGCCGTGTGCCGCGCCGGTGACGACCGCCGTTCGGCCGTCGAAACGAATCTGCATCGGATGCACCAGCGTTCCCGAAGCCCGCTCCCGCGGGAATGACAAAGCAACTAACCGGCGAGCAGGGCCAAATTGGCGAGCGCTTGCGGGCGCGCGCCGCTTTCCACCTCACGCATGAGCGACACCAGCCGCTCGACGTGGGGAATGGCGACGCCCGACCGGCGCGCCAGCTTCAGGATGGGTTCGAACTGCGCATCGCACTCGGTTTTGCGGTGGTGTACGGCAATGTCGCGCCACACGCCGCTGTGCGTTTTCGCCGAGCGGCGGTTGAACGCCACCATGGCGTCGAACGAGGCGTCGATCGCCGCGCCGGTTCCGTTCGAACCGGAGAAGGCGGCGGGGTCGTAGCCGTTGAAGCCCATCGGCCGCACGCCCTCGGCGGCAGCCGCCGCCATCACTTCCCGGGCCAGCGCGGTGAGCACCGGGCGCGCATCACGCGACTCGAGCACGTCGACGATGCTCGCCGGAGTGAGTGCGGACGCGAACAGCAGAGCGCCGTAGCCCATCTTGCCCCAAAGATAGCCCCAGATGTTGTCGGTGGTAATCGCGCCCGGCTCGAACAGGCCGAGCGCGCGGCGCACGCGCGCAAGGCGCTCGGTCTCGGTGCCGTCCAGTTCGCCCACCACCACTGCGCCGCGCCCGGCGAAGTGGACGACGCCCGGCTCGAGGACGTCGGCGCCGAAATTGATAAAGGCGCCCATCGTGCGCTCGCGGCCCACCACCTGGGCGATGGCCAGCTCGTTGAAACCATTCTGCAGCGACACGACGACTCCCGCGGCGGCGAGGTGCGGCGCGAGCTGCCGCGCCGCAGCCTCGGTGTGCTGCGCTTTGACGCACAGGAAAATGGTGTCCCACGCGCCGGCGACATCGGCCGGGGCATAAGCCGGCAGGGGCAGCGTAAAACTTTCCATCGGGCCGGTGATGGCCAAGCCGCGCTCGCGGATCGCGCGCACGTGAGCCGCGTTCGCATCGACGACGGTCATAGCAAGGCCGGCGCGAGCCAGGCAGGCGGCGACGGTGCCGCCAATCGCTCCCGCGCCCCAGACCAGGATCCGATCGGGGGAGCCGGCTCGATCGGCGGTCACGGCCACGGGCCCTCGAGCGCTTCGCGCGTCTCTTCGACGCCCGTGCGCCATAGCTTCAACATCTGGTCGTCGAGTTTCTGGTACGCGCCGCCGAAGTTGCCGTCGCCCAGGTAGGCGCGGACGGCGGCGGCGTCCATCAGGCGCATGCGGGCGATATCGATCATCGGTTTCTGGCCGTCGGGCAGGTTCACGCCGGCTACCCGCGTCCAGGGAAAGTTCTCCATCCACGATGCGTGGGACGCGACGGAGTCGATGGCCGCTACCGCAGCGGCGGTCTTCGGCGCGTTCCACCAGTTGTGCCACTTCACCGCCACTCCCGAATGGTCGTTCATCCACTCCTGGAGGATCGATCCGCCGGGAATGTTGCCGCCGTGGCCGTTCACGAACAGGATGCGGGTGAACCCGGCGCCGGCGAGGCTTTCGAGGATGTCGGCGACGATGCGCTGGTAGGTGTCAAGCCGAAGGCTGATCGTGCCGGGGTAAGCGCGGAAGTAGGGAGTGATGCCGTAGCTGAGGACGGGAAATACTGGCACGTCGAGCGGCTCGGCGGCCTCGCAAGCAACGCGCTCGGCCAAGATGGCGTCGACGGCGAGCGAGAGGTACCCGTGCTGCTCGGTGCTCCCCATCGGCACGACGGCGCGGCGGTCGCGCCGCAGGTTTTGTTCCACCTGCATCCAGTTCATTTCGGCGATTTTCATGGGCGTTGCGGACAAACTCTAGGCCCGGCCAAACGGCTTCGTCAAGGCTGGGGCGGCGGGGGAAAAGCGCGCGGGCTCGCTGCGGCGAGCGCCTGCGCCGCTGAAGAGGTGCGGGGACTCATTCAGGCAGGATGCCCGCGCCACCGGAAGCGCAGCGCGGCGAAAGTCAGGGCCGCGCGGTGATGGTTTCCAGGCCATGCGCGGAGGGCCCCGTTTCCACCCGCCACAAAAAGAACGCGCAGAACACGGCAAGCCCAGCAATCGCCGTGAACATCCACATGCCGGCATGGTAACCGGCGGCGTTGGCGGCGCTCGCCAGCCAGTGGTCGTTAGCCCATCCAATCAGCAGATTGATGACCACCAGCCCGAGCTGCTGCACCGAATCGAGCATGCCGTTCGCGAGGCCCAGGCGCGACTTGTCGACCACGTAGACCAGCGCCGGCCACATCACCGCCGGTACCAGCGCGAACGCCACCCCCATCATCGCCATCGGGATCGCCGCCGGAACGTTCGTGTAGCCCAGCATGGGAAATGTCGGCACGATGAGCAGTGAGCCGAACATCATCAGGAGCGACCGGTGGGCCCAGCGATCGGCCAGCAGGCCGAAGATGGGCATGCCGACGAGCGAGAAGAACGGCTCCATGCCCACCAGCAGCGATGCGGTTTGCGGCGAAACGTGTCGCGCCTCGATCAGGAATTTCTGGCCGAACGTCTCGAAGGGAAAGATGCAGCCGTAGAAGGTGACGCACAGCGCCGCAATCAACCAGAACGAGCGATTGAACCGGAAGACCTCGGCCAGCGGGATCTTCGTTGTCCGCGGGACGTGTCCGAGCGCGAACCGCCGCTCGCCACGCGCGTCGAGCACCCAGTACACCGCAGCGCCGAGCAGGCAGAACCCGCCGAAGCCGACGCCGATCAGCAGCGGCCAGCGCCAGTAGGTATAGGCACCGGGCGCCCAGGTGGGCGACACCTGGGCGCTGAGCGATCCCAGCCGCGCCGCCGAAGCACGCAGCCCGAACGCCAAGCTCAGGTCCGCGCGCCAGAACCAGCGGGCCACGACGACGTTGGCGGCGAGAGCCAGCGCTTCGCCGCCCGAGCCGACGAACAGCCGGCCGGCGGCCATGACGCCCAGCCGCCGGCTGAGCGCGGTGACGACGAGCCCGGCGAAGATGAGCATGCCGAAAATGGAGAGCGACTTCCTCGTTCCCAGGCGATCGATGATGACGCCGGCGATGAGCGTGAAGACGATATTGGGAAGGCTGTAGACGGCCTGGAGCAGCCCGACATCGGTATTCGAGAAGTGAAGCTGGCGGCTGAGCAGCGGGGCGAGCGGGCCGATGTAGTCGAAGGCGTAGTAGCCGCCGAAGCAGGCGATGCCGATCACCGCGAGGACGGACCAGCGCACGGCGAGCGACGGGGCCGGCTTCTCCCTCAAGCCGACTTCCACCACAGCGTCTGACATCCGCAGGGGCCTCCCCCCGCGCGCCGGGCTCGAGCATGCCCCGCGCCGAATGCATCTTCTCACAACGCGGCGAGCGGGGACCAAGACCTCTCACCGCGGAGTCGCGCAGGGCGCGGAGGAAGCCAAGGAAATTCATCCCCGCCCGCGAGTCAGCTTGGCAGCAGCGCTAAAGTGCGACCGGGCGCCTTGACGAATGGACAGAGAGGCTGGGGATTGGAGCCCGAAAATCCTCCGCGGCGGGCGCCCGCCTTCGCCGAGGCTACGGCGGGCAGGCTCGCGCCGCCGCGCAACCTTATGCGCGGCGGCGACAACCAATTAGGATGAGGAGAATCATGTCCGTCATGGGGTTTCTACGCTCGCCCGCCGCGAAACGCGCCGGTCATTTCGGCGAGGCGCTCGCCGTCAGCTTGGCCCTGCTGGGATTTGGCGCGAGTGCGTTTGCCCAGAATGTCCCGGTCCGAGGCCCCGATCCCACGCAAGTGGTCCAATTCCTGAATCAGACGATCGCCTGGTATCGCCAGCTTCCGGTCCAGGAACAGGCGGCGACGGGTCCCGGCGATTGGATGATCGTTTACAACAACCGGCAGACCGCCGATCGCGTGGTGCAGCTCGCATTCGAGTTCGCCCGGGCGCAAGCGGACTTGATGGCCAAGGAGAGCGGTTCGAGCCAGGCGCAGAGCTCCGGCGCGGAATCCACGCAATACCAGGCGCTTCGCCAATGGCAGGCGACAATCGACAAACAGATCAAGGACACGCAGGCGGAGATGGATGCGGACAAGCAGAAGCTTGCGGCCGGGACGGGCAACCGCAAGGAAATGCAGGCGACCGTCTCGGAATTGCAGGCGGAGCTAGATCTGGCGAACGCGCGCCGGGAAGCCTTGCAGGGCATGCTCGAATTCGTTGGCGGAGCCGATGGCAGTGGCGCGAGCGGGCTGAAGCAGCAAGTGGATGCGCTGGCGGGTTCGGTTCCGGCGGGATTGTCGAGTCCGGCCGCCGCCGGGCGTCTCCGCGCAGCCGCACCCAGTCCGCAGCTCGAAGGCCTTCCCCTTCCCCCGGCGGCCGCGAGTGCGCCGCGGACCTCGGGCATCTGGGACATGACGGCGAGGGTTTTCGCGCTTTCAGACAAGATTCACGCGCTCGATTCGGAGATTCAGCAGACGGAGGCACTGGCCAGGAGTTCCGTCGCGGTGCGGGCGCCCTTGCTGGACTCGCTCAAGAAACTGTCGGAGCAGGGCGACCAACTGGCGAAGCAGGCGGACGCGGCGAACGCGGCCACGCTGGCGCAGGAAAAACAACAACTCGATTCGCTGGCAGCGCAGTTCAAGCAGGTTTCGGCGACGCTGCTTCCCTTGAGCAAGCAAGGGATCCTGCTGGCGGGCTACTCGAAGAATATCGCGAGCTGGCGCGAAGCGACGCATGGGGAGTACCGGACGGCGCTCCGTGCCTTGCTGGTGCGGCTGGCACTGCTTGGCCTGCTGCTGGGGGCGGTGATCGTGGCGGCGGAGCTGTGGCGGCGGGCCATCTACCGCTATGTCCGCGATACACGGCGCCGCTACCAGTTCCTGCTTCTGCGGAGATTCGCTCTGTGGACACTGATCGCGGCGATCGTCGCACTGGCATTCGCCAGCAGGCTTGGCTCGGTGCTCACTTTCGCCGGGCTGCTGACCGCGGGCGTCGCGGTCGCCCTGCAGAACGTGATCCTTTCGGTGGTCGGCTATTTCTTCCTGATCGGCAAATTCGGAATCAAGGTGGGCGACCGCGTGCAGATCGGAGGGGTGAGCGGGGAAATCATCGACATCGGGCTGGTGCGGCTGCACCTGATGGAATTGCGCGGGCCGGGCGTCGATATTCCCACCGGCCGCGTGGTCGCCTTCTCCAACTCGGTCGCGCTTCAGCCGGCGGGGCTGTTCAAGCAGATTCCGGGCACGAATTTCGTCTGGCACGAAATCACGCTCACTCTTTCGCCGGTGAGCGATTACAGCGGCATCAAGACCCGGCTGGTGGGCGCCGTCGATACGGTTCTCGCCGATTACCGCGAGGAAATGGAACGACAGAACCGGCGGCTGGAGACTTTCGGCGCGGCGACCGGGAGCGGGCTAAGCCCGAAAAGCCAGTTGCGTTTTACCCCGTCGGGGATCGAGGTAGTGATCCGCTTCCCGGTGGATCTACAGCACGCAGCCGAAATCGACGAACGCATCAGCCGGGAATTGCTCAACGCCCTGGATCGCGAGCCGAAACTGAAGCTGGCCGCCCCGGCAGGCGGGGGCATCCAGCTCAGAACCGACCTCACCGCCTCCGAAGCCGCGGGACCGGCGAGCTGAAAGCCCTCCAGGCGCCGCCACAGCGCCCGCTACTCGGAAGATAGATCGGCGAGTTTCCGGACGGTGTTCCAGTTGCGGGTGGTGGCGCGGAGGGAGAGCAGGCGCTCGATGACGTTGTTCGAGAGTTTCGAGCGGCCATAGCCGTTGGGGCAATTAAGGTAAATTGCAGAGGCAAGGGAGTGGAAACGATCGTTGCCTGCGTCGACAGCGCGTAGCCGCTCGAGCGCGGCCTCTGCGGGCGGGTGATCGAGGAAGGTGACGAGGAGTTTGGATGTGTCGATGCCTTTCTCTTTCAGGAACGGGTTGGCAGCTATCGCTCGAGACCATTCAGCGACGGTTTTCACCATTACGGAGACCGGGAGGCGGGCCTGGCCGGTGAGCTTGCGTTCTAGTGCTTGAGCCCAGTGCGGGGCAGAGCCGGCGACTTCGAAAACGACGTTTCCGCTCTGCAGCAGGGTGCGGACGTTTCGCAAACCGAGTTCGGCGCACAACTCGCGCAAGCGATCCATTTTGAGGGTGTTGCCGCCGACATTCACGCCGCGAAGCAAAGCGATATAGACGGGCATGACGTCCCTTCTGATTCCAGTGCGCCGGGCGGGACACAAGATTACCACGGAGGCGACACAAGCTGCAGGTGGGGCGCACCCCGGTCCACCGGGGCAGCGGGATCAGCCTCCGATTGACGCGACAGCAGGCGCCGGAGTGACTCTGGCCATGGGCTGCCCGGGCTATTCTTAGATTTCTGGGGGTTCGGCTTGCCTGACGTGCGCCAAATTCCGCGCGGGGAACAAGGATGAAGCGGTTCAAGCGAATCACGGTGGATCCCAACCAAATGGGAGGAGCACCCTGCATTCGGGGACTGCGGATCCCCGTGGCCACCGTGGTCGGCATGGCCGGCGACGGAATGACGGATGCCGAAATACTCAAGGCGTATCCCCACCTCGAACTCGAAGACATACGGGAAGCTCTGCGGGATGCGGCAGAGGCCGTTCGCGAGCGGGAGTTGCCGGTCACCGGAGGAGTGCGCCGCGCGGGGAAGCGTGGCGGTGATCGAAGCGAATCGAATCCGCGTGAGGCAACTGCCGATTAGCGGAGCCTAGCGGACGCTCAGCCGGCGATTCATGTGGTCCCGGAAGCGTCGCAGCCGTCTGGCTAGTGCGCCGGCGGACGGGCGGCGCGGGCGACGAAGGCGCGGTTGTAGCCGGCCATCAGCAGAGCGGTGATTGCGCCGATCCCGGCCAGCGGCCACCAGAGCTGATAGGGGCGGCCCAGAACCTCGCCAAAATGATGGAGCAGGTGGCCGCCCATCTGCCCGGCGGCGAAATAGCCGAGGGCGATGGGCAAGAAAGCGTAGCCCATGAAGACGCCTTGCTGGCCGGACGGCGCCAGCCGGGAAACGTATTCGTAGAAGCGCGGGGCCTGGGTCATCTCGCCGAGAGAGAACACCATCATCGCCGCCACCGCCGTCCAGACCGAGCGGTGGACGGAAAGCGTGAGCATCGATAGAGTCGCCAGCAGCACGCCGATCACCATTGCCGGCAAGGTGGAGACGCGGCGGGTGAGGTAGCTGACGAGCACCTGGAAGAAAATGATCATCAGGGCGTCGATCGAGAGCAGCCGGCCGATGGCAGCGTCGCTCATGCCGGGAGCGACGTAGCGGTGGATGTAGGTGGGCATCACCACGAAAAACGAGAAGAAAGTGATCCAATAGCCGGCGAAAATCAGAAGAAACAGAATAAAGCGCCAGTTTTGCAGCACCAGAAGGGTGTTCGCAATCGCCTGGCGCACGGTAGCGACCGAGCGGCCGGCGGCGCCGGCAGGCTCGCGAAACAGCAGAAGGACCAGGGCCATCATCGCAAACACCACCAGGGCCGAGAACCGGAAATTGGTTTCCATGCCGAAGGCGGCCACCAGCGCCGAACCCACCAGCGGGCCGAGCGCGCCGCCGACGTTGACGAGCGTGTAGTAGATGGAATAGCCGATCGAGCGCACATCCTCGGTGGAAGAGACGGCGACGGTGCCCACGACGCAGGGCTTCACCAGCGCCGGCCCCGCCGCGGTAATCATCAGAATCGCAAAAATCAGCCAGTACAGCGGCACCGCGTTTCGCAACGGGGCCATCCAGGGAGCGGAAACCGACCCCAGCAGAAAATAGCCGACGGCGGCGAAGAGATAGGCGCAGGCCAGCGCGCGTCGGAAGCCGAAGCGATCGGCGAGCGAACCCACCAGCACCGGCAGAGCGTAGACGACAAGCCCGAACCAGCCCATCAACTGGCCGGCGGCGACGACCGACAGCTTCATCTTCTCCACGAGGAATAGAGCGAGGAACGCCTGCTGGGAATAGAACGCCAAACGCTCGAACAGCTCGCTCGCGTTGGCCACCCAGAAAGCGGCCTGGAATCCGCGCCGGAGCTGCTGGAAGCGCTCGCCGAAACCGATCCCCGCGTCCATAGCCGTTGGGCGAGATTGTACCGGAAGAACGGGGCAGGAGCCGGCGGAAATCGGCGGGGAAGCGGGGCCGGCCCGGGAACGCTGTGCTACACTCGCGCGTTCACCGGATAGCGCGCGAAACGCGCCGTCGTGTCGAGAGGCAAGCTGGTGACTGGGGCGACGATGAAAGCGCTGCGGAAGGCGCGGCCGGGCCGCGGCGCCCAACTGGAAACCGTTCCCATTCCCACGCCGGGGCCGACGGACGCGCTGGTGCGCGTGCGCGCGGCATCGATCTGCGGCACCGATCTCCACATTTACAACTGGGATTCCTGGTCGCAGGCGCACATTCATCCGCCGCTGACTTTCGGCCACGAATTCTGCGGGACGGTGGAAGCGGCGGGGGCGGAAGCGGAAGGCGTGGCGGAGGGCGATTTCGTCAGCGCCGAGATGCACGTGAATTGCGGGCGGTGCAAGCCCTGCCGGATGGGCCAGGGCCACGTGTGCGAGCGGTTGAAAATCATCGGAATCGATCGCGACGGCTGTTTCGCAGAATTCGTGCGGATACCGGCGAGGAACCTGTGGAAGCTCGATCCGGAGATTCCCGAGCGCTATGCGGCGGTGATGGACCCGCTGGGAAACGCGGTGCACACGGTGCTGGCGGGTGACGTGGCCGGGCGGACGGTGGCGATCACCGGGACGGGGCCCATCGGGCTGATGTCGATCGCGGTGGCGCGGGCCTGCGGAGCGACGCTGGTGGCGGCGACCGAGGTGAACCCGCACCGGCGGGAGCTGGCGCTGCGGATGGGGGCGGACGCCGCGTTCGATCCGCGGGAAGCGGACGTGGTGGCGCGGGTGAGGGAACTCACCGGCGGGTCGGGCGCCGACGTGCTGCTCGAGATGAGCGGCCACCCCGACGCGATCCGGCAGGGATTGGCGATGCTGCGCCAGGGCGGGCGCGCTTCGCTGCTGGGAATCCCCAAGGAGCCGGTGACGCTCGATTTATACGAGAGCGTCATCAGCAAGGGAATTGTGGTGCAGGGGATATTCGGCCGGCGGATGTTCGAGACGTGGGTGCAAATGACCGCGCTTCTGAAGAGCGACCGGCTCGATCTTGAGCCGCTGTTCCGCGAGCGTTTGCCGCTGGAAGAATACCAGCAGGCATTCGACCTGCTCGAGCAAGGCCACGCCAGCAAAGTGCTGCTCTTCCCCAACGGCCGGCTGGACTGACACTCGCGGGCCAATAATAGCGGCGAGGGTCTTCCATACAGAGGAGGTACGCCGTTACGACCATCGCCGCCGAACGTCCCCAGCTTCACAACGGTGTGGACTTTCCCGGCTCGTCGCCAAACAGGATGAACTCTACCGCAATGACCGATACCACCCTATCCTTCTCTGCGCCCCCTCGGACGTCTTGCCGGAGAGCCAGGTTCTGCGCCCGTCGGGCAATGGCTGCCCGGGTCCCAAAAAACACGTGTGCCGCGCTCTACCAGTGAGCTACCCCGGCGCAGGTTCAGCCGAAAGACTGTAAGGCAACGGCTGTACTGAGGCAAAAACGGTAGCCGCGGCCCGCGCTCTTCAATCGGTGGGCCTTTGCCTCATCAGAGCTGTCCCTGCGCACCAAACATTTGGCCAACAACCCGCCGCGCCGCGAGTTGACGCCACCCGTCCGAGCCGCCCCCTCGGCCCTCGCTCGGGACGTGAGCGTGAGTCGAACGGCGACCCACCGCACCCGATGGCTCCCGTGGGAATTTCAATCCACGGATCCGGCTGGAGAAGGCAGCAATGAGGGGCGAGAGGGTGTGAAATGGCTCTTGATAGAACAATTCGGACTCGACGGGCGCATCGAAAACGGGAGTTGCAACCGTGTGCGAAACACCCTGAATTTTTTCCTGCTCACTTACGCCATCACGTGGACGTGCTTTTCCGCGGTGGTGCTGAGCTTCCGCGGATCGGTGCCGGCTGACTCCGTTTGGAGGGGCGCCTCCAGTAGCCGAATCTCCCGCTGGCATGCGGACTGCGAATATGCGGTCGTCAGCGCGCCAATGGATTTATACTGCGCTTGCCCAGGACGCCAAAATGGAAATCCTGGGTGAAAAGAAACGCGACGTGAATCCAGGTCAGGTCGCGGCAGGGACGGTCGGGGTGGTTGAGTTGCGTCTGCTGGCCGGTCCAGACAATGCTGATTCAACTATCAGTGCCCGTTCGCGTGGGCCGTTTTGGCTACGACGCCAGTTGGAGGTTGGGCGCGCCGCGGCGCGCGAGCGCGGGCACTGTTCCCGAGGAAGGAGCGAAGATGTTCGCTGAAGGCAGGGCGCTGGCTCTGGTCGCTTTCCTTTTCGCCACAGCAGCGGGAATCATCGGTACTGGTCGCGTGCTCGCCCAGTCCTCTGCTGGCTACAGCGAGAGTTTATATACGGGAATGAAGTGGCGGCTCATCGGCCCGTTTCGTGGTGGTCGCGTTGACGCAGTAACCGGGCTTCCCAGCAACGACCTTATCTATTACATGGGAACTGCCGGCGGCGGTGTGTGGAGGACTACCGACGCCGGCCAAGTTTGGACGCCCATTTTTGAGCGCGAAGGCACCGGCTCGATTGGCGCCGTTGCCGTGGCCAGCTCCGATCCTAACGTCATCTACGTAGGCACTGGCGAGTACTTGCAGCGTGGGGATACAACCTATGGCGACGGCGTGTACAAATCCACAGACGGAGGGGAGACCTGGCGGCACATGGGTCTGACCGATACGCGGCACATCGCAAGGGTTCTGATCGATCCTGAGGATCCCAATCGAGTTTTCGTCGCGGCGCTCGGCCACGAGTACGGCCCGAACGAGGACCGCGGTGTCTTCCGCTCCACCGATGGCGGCCAGACCTGGGAAAAGGTGCTTTACAAGAACGATACGACCGGCGCTGTGGATCTGATCTTCGATCCTAACAATTCCCAAACCCTCTACGCAGCGATGTGGACGGTGCAGAGAAAACCGTGGAGCCTGTCGAGCGGAGGTCCCGCAGACGGCCTGTACAAATCCACGGACGGCGGCAGCACCTGGTCGCTGGTAGGTGGGCGGGGATGGCCCAGGGGAATGCTGGGCCGCATCGGCGTCGCCATGACCAGGGCGAATCCCAATCGTGTCTATGCCCTAATGGAAGCGGAGGGAGACGAGCGGGGGCTGTACCGTTCCGATGACGGCGGCAAGAGCTGGCAGCAGGTGAATACGCACGCCTATCTCCTGGAGCGCCCGTGGTATTTCACTGATGTGTTCGCCGACCAGCAGAACGCCGATACGGTCTATGTCCTGGACTTGGGGTTATGGCGCTCGACGGACACTGGCGCCCACTTCACTCGCATTGCGGAGCCGCACGGCGACAACCACATCCTGTGGATCGACCCGAAAAATTCCAACCGGATGATCCTCGGGAATGACGGCGGCGCGACGATCTCGAATGATTTTGGCCGAACGTGGAGTTCGGTCTATAACCAGCCCACCGGCCAGTTCTATCACGTCGCTGCCGACAACCAATTCGATTACCGCATCTACGGGGCCCAGCAGGACAATTCCAGCGTTTCGATCGCCAGCCGCACCCGCCACGGAGGCATCACCGTTGCCGATTTCTATCCCGTCGGCGGTGGCGAGAGCGGCTACGACGTTCCGAGCCCTTCCAACCCGGACACCGTGTTTTCCGGCAACCGGGGGATGGAGAACATCGCTCGCTACGATCATCGCACCGAGCAGGCGCATGACATCAGCGAATGGCCTATTCCCATCTTCGGCTGGTCGGCGGGGCAGATGAGGTACCGGTTCAATTGGACCGAGCCGATCGCGATCTCTCCCTTCAATCCCCACGTCATCTACCATGCCGCTCAACTGCTGTTCGAATCCGTCGACGACGGAGCAAGCTGGAAGATCATCAGTCCCGATCTGACTCGTAACGACAAGAGCAAGCAGGAAGTTTCCGGGGGTCCGCTAACTCAAGATAATTCGGCAATCGAGTACTACGACGTGATCTTCACCGTGGCGGAATCGCCGCTGCAAAAGGGCCTCATCTGGGCTGGCACCGACGACGGTTTGGTTTGGCTGACGCGGGATGGCGGCGCGCATTGGGCCAACGTGACGCCCAAGGATCTCCCACCCTGGAGCAAGGTGAGCGTGATTGACCCGTCGCCGCATGTGGCGGGCGCGGCCTACGTGGCGGTGAATCGTTTCAAGCTGGACGACCTGAGGCCTTACATCTGGAAAACCACCGACTACGGAAAGACGTGGACTAGCATCGCGAGCAACATTCCTGCTGGTGCGTTTGTCCGGGCAGTGCGGGAAGACCCGGTGAGGAGAGGGCTGCTGTTCGCAGGGACCGAGACTGGGATCTACGTGTCCTTTAACGATGGGGCCCAGTGGCAGTCGCTGCAACTGAACCTGCCGGCAGCTTCCGTTCGCGATCTGATCGTACACGGCGATGACCTCGTCATCGCAACGCATGGCCGGGCATTCTGGAGCCTGGATGACATTGCACCCTTGCGTCAGATCAACCAGGCAGCCGCCGATTCAAGCGTTTACCTCTACAAGCCGGCACTGGCTTATCGCGTTCGCCGTGGCGGTCGGTTCGGATTAGGGAACGGGCCGCTGGCAGAGAACCCTCCCGATGGAGCCGTCGTCGATTACTACCTCGTTTCGGCCGGCCAAAACGCCCAACTGGACATCCTGGACAGCCAGGGCAAGGCAATTCGCCATTTCTCTCTGGGGAACAAGACTGGAATGCACCGCCTGGTATGGGATCTTCGTCATTCCACTCCTCCGGATGTCGTGCCTGATCCCGGCCCTTGGCAGGGCGGTCCCATGCGCGCTCCGTTGGCCCTGCCCGGCATGTACCAGGTCCGACTGGAGGTGAACGGCAAGACACTTACGCAGCCGCTTGAAGTCAAGATGGATCCCGAGGCGAGGGTCACCCAGGCGGACCTGGCGCGGCAGTTCGATTTGATGACCAGGATAGTCAATCGGTTCGAGGATCTTGTGTCGACCGTGGCCCAAATTCACAGTGCCCGCCAGCGGCTCGCCGCACTCCGGCAGAGAGCCGGGTCGGATGCACCGCTGCTCGAGGAAATCGATAGCGTGGACCGGAAAGCCTCTTTGGTCGAAGACGAACTGTACCAGCATCATTTACGGCAGGGCGCTCCGGAGGTCGACCTGGGTTTCCCTATAAGGCTCAGAATTAGACTGATTGGCCTCGAGCGCTCAGTCGATAGCGCCGACGCGGCGCCGACGCCGCAAGCCTACGAGGTCTTCCAGTATCTCAGCCAGCAACTGGGTTTGCAGACCGCCAAGTGGAAGGAGATTGAAGGGAAGGACCTGCCGGCGGTGGAGCGGATGGCGGCGGCCGCCGGACTGCGAGTCACTCCCCAGCGCGTCGCCGGCCGGCAATAGATTCGCGCCGAACGAGAGAGCGTCGCTCGGGCGAAATTGGCGCCGGTCACGGCGCGGCCACGATCTCTCCTCCGTTTCCTCCGCAAGGGCGAGTCCCGGAGGGACGAGAGACAGTAGCCCAGCACCGGTCCCCGGTTTTGGGACCGGTGCTGGGCCGACCCGAAACACGGAAGAACTAAAACTGGATTCGCAGACTCAACTGGATATCGCGCGGCTGGTTGTTCTGCGCGCTGTACGTACCGAACGAGGCCTGGCTAGCAAGGTCCATGCTGGGAGCGCCGAAAGTGGGATGATTGAACGCATTCAGCAAGTCGGCGGCAAAGATGAATTTGTACCGCTCGGTCGCCGCGATATTCTTGTTGATTTCAAAGTCCCAGTTCCAGTTAATGGGATCGCGCAAGTTGCCAAACCCGGTATTCGGGTTCGGACCGCTCAGCAAGGGCCGGCTAACGTTTCGGTAGACTGCGGCAGGATCCGCGAAGAGGTTGAGACCGAATCCCCTTGTCCCAATCCCACCGCTGCCCGCTACATTGGCGTGGGTGCTGCCACTGGCGCCATTCAGGTTAAAGCCGTTTGCAGGTATGGCGCAGGTCCCGAAACCGTCAGCGGCTCCGAAATCGCCGTCCGCGCTGATGCAGTCCGGCAAGCCAGTCTCGAATGTGTAGACACCCGAGAGGGTCCAACCGCCAAGGGCGCGGTTGAGGAAGGAGTTGCTGAAACTGTGCCACTGCCCCCTGCCGAACGGCAGCGGATAGGTGTACCACGCCGAGATCACGTGTCTGCGGTCGAACGGCTCGTTGCCATAATCGATGTACGGAGCATATGGGCTATCAAGCGCACCCGTCTCCTGTTGCTGGTGTTCAAAGATCCCAGTAGCATGACTCCACGTCCAGTTGAGCTGGAACGTGAGTCCGCCAATAGGGCTGCTGCCGGAAAAGGACTTCTGCAGGCTAGCGTAACCGGCATTGTAGTTGAGGACGCCGAGAGCGCCCCGAACATCCATCCGAACGAACTGCAAGTTATCGATAGAACCAGGAGTATCGAAGTTGAACGTTTGCTGGAAGCCGCCTAACGATCCATTGATCAAATCAGCTCGATCCTGGGAAGCGACCATGGCCGAGCAGTTCGCGAAGCCCTTGCCCTGGCACGTGGTTAGCCCGATCAAATTGTCGAAGAAAGGCTCGTCGGGTACGGTGGTGCCGTTTCGAAGCGCCTGCGCCACGCCGTCGAACGCCTGAGCAATAGTCTGGCCGCTCTTGGCGTCCTTCATTCTAAAGTCCACAGCACTCAAGTTCGTAACTTCCTGGATGCCGCGTGAATACCGTCCGATATAGCCGAGCTCGATCAGCATGTGACCTGGCAGCGCCCGCTGGACGCTCAGCGTAAAAACGTGGGAATGGGCTGGGTTCTCCCAGGGGTTAATCTGCGAAACTCGCTGGTTACCGAACGGCTGGGCTTGGGTTCCCACAGGCACGAAAGGAACCGGCAGCGGGGTAACGGGTGGAATGGGCAGCTTATTGCCGTCTACCCCGATGCGGAAGGCGGTAGCCGGATTCGTGCCGGCCCCGGAACAGGTCCCGTTCATCAGCGGTCCGCCGCAAGTATACGTCGTGCCGAAGTAACCGCCCAGCACGGACGGGAAAATGGCGCTAGATCCGGTGATACGATCGTAGACGATGGAATATCCTCCTCGAATCACCGTCTGCTTGCTCCCCCCGAAAAGCCGATTGTGGTAGGGAACGTTCCAAGCCAAGGACAGTCGCGGAGCGAAATTGTGCCAGTTGCCGACCTGCCCCTGGCCGGGTGGCAGAGGGCCCCCGCCCGGAATAAAATTGGTCGGATCGATGCCGATAAGGGGATTGTACGCGTTCACTTGCCCGTTGACGATACTCACGCCTTGCTGCTCGAGCGAGGCCTTGCGGGCGGAGAGGTAGGTGGTTGCATTGAGGGGCTGCACGGTGGCCGCGTCCACCAATATGGGTATTTTGCCGCCCGGCTCCGTAAAGGGAAACTGGGCTCCCCACTCGAGGCCAATCACCCCGGTCAAATCCGGCGTCATTTGCCAGGTGTCCTGGAAGTAAGTGTAAAGGGCTGGCTGGGAAGGACTCGCCGAGGCGAGCGTTCCAAACGGCAGTGGCTGATTAGTGCCGCTTAGCACCCCGGTCTGCGCCGCGCGGTCTACCAACCCTAGAACGGACGCGTAAAGCTCGTTGAAAGTGACAATCTGGCTCGCAGGGAGGCAGTTGGCGGTCACCGAGCTGCTGCAAGCCGGCGGCTCGTACGCGCTTCCAATACTGAGAAAGTTGCCTGGGGCCTGCGAGGCCGAGTTCCCCTTTGCCTCGAGGTCCAGAATCGGGCCGCCAGCCAAGCTGCCAAAAGGGAAATCGGTCATCATCAATTGGTTATTCATGTACCCCGAGGCGCCAAATTGGAACAGGTGCCTGCCGTGCACCCAGCTCATGTCATCGGCGAGATACCAGTCGTGGCCATTCCAGACGCGCTGCCGGGCATTTTGCGCGTTGACGTTGATGGGATCGGCCAGTAGTTTTTGGGTGGAGTTGGCGCTGCCAATGCCTTCGCCCGCGAGTTGAATCGCCTGTGTTGTCCCGGAGACGAAGGGCGCGGGCACCGTGCGCCCGTATGCCCACCAGTTGCGGGTATAAGAGCCATGGAAGACGTTGGTGAAGCTGGGCGCGAGTTGCCCTGTCAGTTCGTACGTAATCATGGATGGATAGTCGGGAAGGGCAGATGCGGAACTGGGAGGGCTGCTAACAATATCGACTTGGTTGCTATCGGCTCGCGTGTCCTTAGCCAAATGGTAGGTGGTAAAAAAACTCCACTTCGAGTTGATCGTGAAATCCGTGCGCACCACTCCGATATCTGCCTTAACCGGCAGCGGGAGGTTGAAAGTATAGCCGGTGGTATTCAGGCCATCACCCAGGGCAGGGTCGTTGTGAGGGAGATTCTTATAAAGCGCCAACTGAGAGGCGACCACGGGGCTCATGCCCTTATTTCTCGGATCGCAAAGGGATGCGCCGGCTGGGCCGCAATTCGAGGAAACCGACCCGGGAACGAAGGAATAGCTGTTGATGTTGCCGGCCGCGTCTTTGAACTGCAAGATGCCTTGCATGAGCGACGCGGTCGGAACCAATCGCGACAGGGTGGCGCTGTTGTTAAAGCGGTGCTCTTCCCAACCGAAGAAGAACCAGGCTCGATTCCGCAGTGGCTTGCCCGCCGGGCCGAAGAGCGCGCTGAATGGCCCGCCTATATTCGCGCCGAAGCGGTTATCGACGGCGTGCGGCTTGGCCAGCCGAGCCGCGTTGTTGTGCCACGAATTGGCATTCAGGGCGTCGTCGTCGTGATATTCGTACAATTCCCCATGAAACGCGTTAGTCCCCCTCTTGGTCAAAACCGTTATTTCGCCTCCGCCGGAAAGGCTGAAACTCGCGCCCTGCCCGGCCGTCACCACGCGGAACTCCTGGGTCGTTGAAATCGGATTGGGGATCACTGAAGACGATGACGCCGGGCCGAGCGACGAAAACGGGGAAGAAGTGTTTGGGTAACTGTTGGTGCCCTCTAAATCGCTAGTGGCGTTGCCGCCATCCAGGGTGTAAGTAACCTGCTCGGAGAGAGCGCCGGCAATTTGGCCGCCCGTGCCTGTACTATCTGTGGCGGGCGCTACGGCCGGCTGAAGAAACATGAGCGCCGAGGCGTCTCGAGAGATTTGCGGCAAGTTCTCCAGTGAGGCCGTGCTCAACTGGTTTCCGACGCTGGCGTTGGTCGTTTGCAGTTCTACTCCCGCAGTCGCCGCCACCGTAACCGTTTGAGTGACTGCGCCGACTTTCATCTCGACGTTCACGGTGTTGGACTTCGTGACTTGAACGACAATGCCGGTAACAGTGCTCGTCTGAAACCCAGTCTTGTCGACGGTAAGAACGTATTGGCCGGGGCTAACGACGGGGAAAGCGTAGTGCCCGGTGGAATCGGCGACCGTGGAAAGCGTGGTATTGGTTGAAGGTGCAACAAGGGTGACGCGTGCGGCTGGGATCGCAGCCCCGCTGGGGTCGGTCACCCGTCCCACCATCTGCCCCGTAGTCGCTGTTTGGGCATGCAGGGAGACGCAGGCAAGGCTCAGGATACAAATATACATAAAGAAACGAAGACATTGCTCCCTTCGAAAAAATCCACGCGGCTCTACGTTCATGGCATCCTCCCAGATCTCAGGGACCTTGTTCCCTGATTCGCGATTCCCGTCCGAAAAACGCACGCCTGCGTCCGTCAATAAACTGCTACGCCAGGAATTCCATTCCGCCGTCCTGCCCAAGCACAATAGTGGGGCCTTGCGTCGGCAAGAGAACGTTGGGCCTATGAGCTCCAGGGATTGATGGATTGCCCCTTGCCGTTCGATTTCGAGACCCGGCTGCCGGTCGTTGCTGTCCTGGTCAGCGTGTTGGTCACATCCGCGATGACGGCCCCGGTATTATCGATCGCCGTGCCGGCGATGGTGCCGCGAGCAGCCACTCGGCCTCGCGCGGGCGAAGCGGCCAGGGCGATCAAACAGAGACAACACAAGATTGGAAATAGCGCACCCCCCAAACGCACCCCAGCACCCCCTGCGCAGGCGCTAGCCCGCTGGATTCCGGAAAATCGCAAGGCCTGGTCGGCGCGAATTTTACGCATGACGGCACAAAAACGAAGGGAACGAGAGACCGTTGAGGGGTTACCCAGAACACAGCGTCAGCTCTCGGCTTGGTACAGAGAACCGCATCGCGCCATGGCCACTCAGCCGCAGCCGGTCTGCCCACCCGCCGCTCGCATCCAACCCGGGCACATTTCTTCCCCCCCTCAAAAGCCCCGAACCCGTTTGCAAACAACCCGATTGCTGACCGCAAGCGGGAACGCCGCCTTGAAACGGCTCGCACACCTCCCCCCGCGTGACAATACGCTCGCTAGCGTGGCGAGTCAATATAAAAAACAAAACGAATCGTTTTGCGATACTCCTGCTGTCGCGTAGCGACACTCATGGAATCGTTCCACCTCGAGCCGCTATTCCACGAGCGGCTGCCGCTCGAAGAATTCGAACGCACGTTCGCGCTGCTCGAGCAAGGCCTCGCCAATAAGGTACTGTTCTGCCCCTACGGCCGATTGGACTGACGCGCGCGGGCCTATAATGATCGTGTGATCCTTGCGCACCGAGGAGGAATGCCCTCATGAGCACCGCCGCCGTCCGCCCCCAGCTTCACTACCTGCAGGAGATCATCGACGATTTGAAAGCCAAGCAGCTCTATTTCAGCATCCACGTGCTCGAAGGCGAGCAGAAACCGGTGGCGGTGTTCGACGGACGCGAAGAAATCAACCTCAGCTCGAACAACTACCTGGGGCTGAACACCCATCCGAAGCTGCGGCGGTCAGCCATCGAAGCGACGCGCAAATATGGGGTGGGTGCCGGAGCGGTGCGGTCGATTTCGGGAACGATGTCGATTCACGTGGCGCTCGAAGAGCAAATCGCCCGGTTCAAGCAGACCGAAGCGGCGGTGGTGTTCCAGTCGGGTTTCGCCGCGAACGCGGGCACGGTGGCGGCGGTGCTGGGCAAGGACGACCTGATCGTGTCGGACGAGCTGAACCACGCCTCGATCATCGACGGCTGCCGGCTGTCGAAGGCGACGATCAAGATCTTCAAGCATCGCGATCTCGAGGATTGCGAGCGGATTCTGAAGGAAACCGAGCAATGGGCGGGGCACAAGCTGCTGATCAGCGACGGCGTGTTTTCGATGGACGGCGACATCGCCCCACTGGCGGGTCTGTGCGATCTGGCGGAGAAATACAACTGCATCATGATGGTGGACGACGCGCACTCCTCGGGCGTGCTGGGCCACGGCGGGCGCGGCACGGTGGATCACCTGGGCTGCCACGGGCGGGTGGACATCCAAGTGGGCACGCTGAGCAAGGCGATTGGAGCGATGGGCGGCTACGTCTGCGGCTCGCGGGAACTGATCGATTTCCTGCATCAGCGGGCGCGCCCGTTCATTTTCTCCACTTCGCATCCGCCGGCGGTGGTCGGGGCGTGCCAGGCGGCTTTCAGTCTGCTCGATTCGCCCGAGGGCGAGCGGCTGGTGAAGCGGCTGTGGAGCAACACGAAGTTCTTCAAACGGCAACTGAAGAAGCTCGGCTTCGACACCGGCGCCAGCGAAACGCCGATTACGCCGGTCATGGTGGGCGACGCGGGCAAGGCATTCGAATTTTCGCGCGCCCTGTTTGCCGAAGGCGTATACGCGCCGGCGATCGGCTATCCCACCGTTCCTCAGGGCAAGGCGCGGCTGCGCACGATCATGACCGCCACCCACAAGCGCAAGGATTTGGAGCGCGCGCTCGAAATCCTCGGCCGGGTGGGCAAACAGCTCGGGATCGTGTGAGGGCGGCCGGCGGCCCCGGAAATCCTGGGCGACGGGAGCACGCCGGCAAACGAGGGTGCGCTAGAGAGCGACGTTTTACCCGACCCACGTGCCTCCTTCCAATGTCCGGCCGCGAACGGACCCGTCCCGCAAGTGGACGCCGGCGCCGCCATCGCGTCGGACGAAAGACCGGCAACTCATTGAAAAGTAAGAGAGTTGTGGCCAATGGCGCGGCCCTCTGCGTGCTTCTGCGCTTAACGCTTTCGGCCGAGTCTTGATCGCCGTGGCTGGAAGGAGAGGGCCGGTCCGGCCGGCGACGTTGGTGGAACCGATGGCGGCGCTGCGGCGCGAGTGGAGATGGGAGAACGGCGGATGCTGAACTCGTTGCTTCGGGACCTGCGATTCGGCTGGCGGATGCTGGCAAAATCGCCCGCGTTCGCCGCGGTGGCGGTGGCAACGCTGGCGCTGGGGATCGGGGCGAACACGGCGATCTTCTCGGTGGTGTATGCGACCATGCTGCGGCCGCTGCCATACCGCCAGCCGGACCGGCTGGTGATGGTTTGGGAAAACAACCGGCTTCATTCCCGGCCTCACAACGTGGTTTCCCCGGCGAACTTCCTGGTCTGGCGCGGCGAGAACAGCGTTTTTGACCAGATGGCCGGCTTTCAGGAACAGCCGGCGAATCTGACGGGGGCGGGCGAGCCGGAAAGAATCGCGGTGGAGTACGCGACGTCGAACCTGTTTTCGCTCCTGGGCGCAAACCCGGCCATGGGGCGGGCGTTCACCGCCGAGGAAGGCATTCAAGGCAGGGACCAGGTCGCCATCCTGAGCTACGGGCTGTGGCAGCGGCGGTTCGGTGGCGATCCGCGGGCAATCGGGAAGACGATCCGGCTGAACGGGAATCCACTGACGATCGTCGGAGTGATGCCACGCGGGTTTCAATTTTTCATCAAGAGCAGCTCACTAACCGGCGAGGCCCCGGACGTGTGGGCGCCGCTGGCTTTCGCCGCCGATGACCGCCTGCCGCACGGACGCTGGATGAAGGCGGTGGCGCGCCTAAAACCGGGAGTGACGTTTGGGGCGGCGCAGGAACAGATGAACCGGATGGCCGCGAGCCTCGCGCAGAAATTTCCGGACTTCGACACCGGCTGGGGAGTGAATCTGGCGCCGATTCGCGAGGAACTGACCGGCGCGGTGCGGCCGGCGCTGCTGGTATTGTTCGCGGCGGTGGGACTGGTGCTGTTGATCGCCTGCGCGAACGTGGCCAGTCTGATGCTGGCCCGCGGCGCATCCCGCGGCCGGGAGATGGCGGTGCGCACGGCGCTGGGCGCGGGCAGGGGGCGGCTGCTGAGGCAACTGCTGACCGAGAGCATGGTGGTGTCGCTGGCGGGGGGTGCGTTGGGAGTGGAGCTGGCCTATGCGGGCACGCGCGGGCTGGTGGCGCTCGCCCCGAAGGGCCTGCTGGATTTGACCAGCATCCATCTGAACGGGCTAGTGCTGGGGTTCACCGCCGGACTTTCGATTTTGACAGGCATCCTCTTCGGCCTGGCGCCGGCACTGGGCGGCTCGAGAGTGCACCCACAGGACGCGCTGAAGGAAGGAGGCCGGGGAACGAGCCCCGGCCGCACCAGCCAACGCGTGCGCAGCGTATTGGTAGTGGTGGAAGTGGCGCTGGCGCTGGTGCTGGTGGCGGGCGCGGGGCTGCTGATTCGGAGCCTGGAACTGCTGGAAGAAGTGAATCCGGGATTCCAGCCGGGCAACCTGCTGACGGCGAAGCTGCTGCTGCCGCAATCGAAATACGGGAACGATGCCGGCAGGGTGGCCTTCTTCGGCCAGTTGCTTGGCCGGGTGCGAGCGATGCCCGGAGTACGGTCAGCCAGCGGAGACGCGTTCGTTCCCTTCACTACCATAGCCGCTGGCACCGACTTCACCATCGTTGGCCGGCCTGCGCCGCCGCCGGGCAACAAATGGATCACCGACGTACACGTGGTGTTCTCCGATTATTTCCAGACGATGGGGATGCCGCTGGTCCGCGGGCGCGAGTTCGACGCCGCCGAGCAGACCGCCGAACGCCACGTGGTCATCATCAACGAAGCGCTGGCGCGGCGGTATTTCGCCAACGAGAATCCGCTCGGCCGGCAGTTGGTGATCGACATGAAGGACGAGAACCCGCCCTCGACCATTGTCGGAGTGGTAGACAACGTGCGCCAGTTGGGGCTGGACGAGGCGCCGCACCCTACGGTTTACTGGCCCTATCCCGAGCTCCCTTATCTCGCCATGACGTTGGTGGTCCGAACCGGCGGCGATCCGACGGGCGCGGCGCCGGCGCTTCGCGCCCAAGTGGCTTCGCTCGATCCCGATTTGCCGGTTGCCGGTGTACAGACGATGGACGATTGGCTGGGCGATTCACTGGCCCGAGCGCGGTTCGCCGCGGCCCTGCTGGGGTTATTCGCGCTCATCGCGCTGGCGCTGGCGGCAGTGGGCGTCTACAGCGTGATGGCGTACGCGGTGAGCGAGCGCACGCATGAAATCGGCATCCGCATGGCGCTGGGTGCGGAACGGGCCGACGTGCTGCGGCTGGTGCTGGCTCGCGGCGCCGGTCTGGCGCTGGCGGGAGTGGCGGCGGGCCTGGCTGGCGGGCTGGCGGTCACACGCTCTCTCGAGAGCCTGCTCTACGGCGTGCAGCCGACCGATTCGGCGACGTTCGCGAGCGGCGCGGCGCTGCTCGTGGCGGTAGCGCTGGCGGCGTGTTACCTGCCGGCACGGCGAGCGACGCGGACGGACCCGGTGGCGGCGCTGAGGAACGAATAGGTACAAGGGTGATGATTTTCGCGCAAGATTTGCGGCATGGCCTGCGGATGCTGGCGAAAGCGCCGGGATTCAACCTAGCGGCGGTGCTGACGCTGGCGCTCGGCATCGGCGCCAACACCGCGATTTTCAGCGTCGTCGACGCGGTGGTGCTGCGCCCTCTGCCTTTTCCCCGCTCCAACCAACTGGTGGCGGTGGAGAGTGTGGATACCATTCACGGCGGCATCGATTCGTCGGCTTCGTATCCGGACTTTTTCGATTGGAGAAGCCAAAACCGCGTTTTTTCAGGAATGACCGCGTTCCACGACACGCAATTCACGCTGACCGGCGTTCACCAGGCGGAACATCTGGGTGGCGAAGTGGTCAGTTCGAACTTCTTCTCGACGCTGGGCGCGGCGCCGGCGCTGGGACGCGGCTTTCTTCCCGAGGAGGAGAAGCCTGGCCATCACCGGGTGATCTTGAGCCACCGGCTGTGGCAGAGCGACTTCGGAGCCGACCCGGGCATCATCGGCAGGTCCATCATGCTGAACGGGCAGGGTTACACGGTGGTGGGGGTGATGCCGGCCGAATTCCAGTTTCCTCCGGAAACGCCGCCGGTGGAATTGTGGGCCACGATTTCGGCGGATGCGGAAGCGCCGGCCGGCGATACCCCGATGACGGCGCAGCGTGGAGCGCACTGGCTGAGCGTGATGGCAAGGCTGAGCCCGGGTATGCCGCTCGAGCGGGCGCAGGCGGACATGGGCCGCATCGCGGCGAACCTGGCGAAACAATATCCGGACAGCAACGTCGATTGCGCGGGGGCGCGACTGGAGCCGGAACTGGAACGGTTGCTGGGCAACGTGACGCCGCTGCTGTGGATACTGTTCGCCGCGGTCGGCTGCGTGCTGTTGATTGCCTGCGCCAACGTGGCCAATCTGCTGCTGGCGCGGGCGCTTGGCCGGGAAAAGGAAATGGCGATCCGCGCCGCGCTGGGAGCGAGTGGAGGGCGGGTAGTGAGGCAACTGCTGACCGAGAGTGTGACGCTCTCGCTCGCGGGAGGAGCGGTGGGGCTGCTGCTGGCGGCCTGGTCGATCAGCGGGGTGCTCCACCTGGCGCCGCAGGACGTTCCACGCATGGGCCAGATACGGATCGACGGCGCGGTGTTCTTGTTCACCTTGCTGGTAGCAGTAGCGACCGGGCTCGTCTTCGGGCTGGCGCCGGCGCTGCACGGCGTGAAAACCAATCTCGTCGGAACTTTGAAGGAAAGCGGGCGGGGGCTCTCGCAGGGGGTGCGCCAGAACCGGATGCGGAGCGTGCTTGTGGTGACGGAAATGGCGCTGGCGGTGGCGCTGCTGGCGTGCGCCGGGCTGCTGATCCGCAGCTTCGCGCGATTGGAGCGGGTCAATCCCGGATTCAACGCGCGGAATCTGCTGACATTCCGCGTGAGCCTGCCCGACGCGCGCTATACCAACGAGCAGCAAGTGGCGTTTTACGACACGCTGCGCCGGCGGCTGGCGGCCCTTCCCGGCGTGCGAGCCGCCGGAGTGCTCTGGCCCTTGCCGCTGAGCCACAGTCACATCGATCTCACCTTCTCGGTGGTGGGACACCCAACCGCTCGTGCCGACCAGCCCGACGCCGATATCCGCTTCGCGGGACCCGGCACCTTCCGGATCATGGGGATTCCGCTGGAGGAAGGGCGCGAATTCACCGAGCAGGACAGCCGAAACGCCGCGCCAGTGGCGGTGGTGAACCAGGCTTTCGTCGAGAAGTTTTTTCCCGGCCAGGATCCCATCGGCCAGCGGATCGTTCCCGACGTTTCCGACCACCATGTGGATCAGGTGCCTCCCTACGAAGTGATCGGCGTGGTAGGCAACGTGAAATCGCGGAATTTGAGCGACGCGGCGCCGGCCGAATTCTACCTGCCGTATTCGCAAGTCATGATCAGCGGGCTGACCACCGAGGTGCGTACGGCAGTCGCGCCCCAGGCGCTGGCGAGCGCCGTTCGCGGCGTGGTGGCGTCGATCGATCCGGACATTCCGGTGTACGACGTGGAGACTATGGAGCAGTACGTGGGCGCGGCGGTGGCGCAACCGCGATTCAGCATGCTGCTGCTCTCGCTTTTCGCCGGCTTGGCGCTGGTGCTTACGGCGCTGGGACTTTACGGGGTGATTTCCTACGCGGTGGCGCAGCAGACGCACGAATTCGGCGTGCGCATGGCGCTGGGAGCGGCGCCGGGCGACGTGCGGCGGCAGGTGCTGATGGGAGGAGCACGGCTGGCGCTGGCGGGGATCGTCATCGGGCTGGCCGGCGCGCTGGGGGTGACGCGGCTGCTGCACGCGATGCTTTTCGGAGTGAGTGCGAGCGATCCGGCGACGTTCGCCGCCGTGGCGGCGGCGTTGGCCGCCGTGGCGCTCGCGGCCAGCTATTTGCCGGCGCGGCGAGCCACTCGGGTCGATCCGGTGGTTGCGCTGCGGCAAGAATGAAAGGAGAACTGCCATGGCCAAGCACGAACATACGCGCGACTTGATGCGCGGACCCATCACCAGCGATTACCTGGAATTGAGGTTGCAGGGGGGTTGGCGGCCGGTGGCGGTTGAATGGGAGCGCGAGGTGGAGGGTGGGCAGGCCCGCTCCGAGCGGCTGCGGGAGGAAGTGCCATTCGGGCTGCGGGTGGCGGGCGACTGCCTCCATTTGGAAGAAAACCCGGCCGAGATGGAGATTTTGACCTCGATGATGGAACTGATGATTCAGGACATCTCGCTGGCGCGAGTGGCCGAGGAATTGAACCGAAAAGGATTCCCGACCCGCGAGGGCGGGACGTGGACCGCCGCCAACGTATTCCGCCTCCTGCCGCGGCTGATCGACGTCGCGCCCAACATCTTCACCGGCCAGCAGTGGGAAGTGCGGCGCAAGCGGCTGGCGCCGGTCTTGTGGAATTCGTAGCTTGTCGCCCGGCGGCTGCCTCCCCGCCGGTTACAGCACCGCGCGAACCGCGCCGCCATCGACTTGCAGGCTGGCTCCGGTGATGTAGGATGCGGCGCCTGAAAAAAGGAATGCGGCGGCGCGAGCGAACTCTTCGGGCTCGCCGTAGCGGGCAAGCGGAATCTGGGCGATGGAGCGGCGGCGCTGCTCGTCGAGCGGAATGCCGAGTTGGCGGCTGGCGGCTTCGTCAATCTGGGCGAGGCGCTCGGTGGAGATGCGGCCGGGCAGCAGGTGGTTGACGCGAATGTTTCGCGGAGCCAATTCGCTGGCAAGCGACTTGGCCAGGGCCGCCACCGAGGCCCGCAGGACGTTGGAGAGGCCGAGATTCGGTATCGGCTGCTTCACCGAAGTGGACGTGGGAATGACGATGCTTCCCCCGCCGCGCCCGGCCATCGAGCCCACCGCCAGCCGCACCATCCGAATCACGCTCAACACCAGCAACTCGAAGCCCGCCTGCCACGCCGCGTCGTCGAACATGCCGGCTTCTCCCGGCGGCGGACCGCCGGCATTCGGGAACAGCAAGTCGACGCCGCCAAATTCGCCGAGCGTCCCCCGATACCAGGCTTCGAGATCGTGCGCCACGCGGACGTCGGCGGCGAAAGGAAAGACGCTGGCGCCGGTTTCGCGGGAGATGCGGCTGGCGGCGGAACGAATCGCCGCTTCGTTGCGCGATGCCATCGACACCCGGCAGCCCTCGGCCGCCAGTTCGCGAGCGACCGCGCGGCCCAGGCCGTGACTTGCGCCCGAAATCATCGCGACTTTCCCTTTCAAGTGCAGGTCCATCGGTTCCCCTTCAGCGCCATTGGTTGCCTACAACGGACCATTTAGGATAGCAGCCCTATCCCGTCGGCCCACTCGCCGCCGGGGCCCAGGAGGGCCGGCTTCACCGGAACCCGCTTGCGGAATAGCTTGCGTAACCGATGCCCGCCGAGAGATAAATGGCCGGCGCGGAAGGCGCCGGCAGGCCGCGGGCGCGACGGGTGCAGCGGACCGGGCAATGGGGATGAGCCGGGAAGGGCGGTAGCATCGACGGCTGCGTGCCGCGCCATTCCTGCGCGCGGGCGCGGCGGCAGGAAAGAGAACGGAGGAATTTCCGAGGACGGGGACGGCCATGGGTGTGATGCGCACAGCGCTATTGAAAATCGCCGGCAACGAGCGGCTGGGCCAGCGGGCCCAGAGGAACTGGTTCATGCGCCGCGCGGTTCGGCGGTTCATGCCGGGGGAAAAGCTGGAGAGCGCCATCGAAGCGTCGCGCATGCTGCGAGACCATGGGCTGCGGACGATCTTCACCAAGCTGGGCGAGAACATCGGGAACCGTTCGGAAGCCTACGCAAACGTCGAGCACTATCTGGACGTGCTGCGGCGGATCACGGCGCTGAACCTGCCGGGGGTGCTTTCGGTGAAGCTGACGCAACTCGGGCTCGATTTGGACCGGGAACTGTGCTTTGAGAATCTGCGCCGGATCATCGAAGGCGCGCACGGCGACGACATCGTCTGGATCGACATGGAATCGAGCTCCTACGTGGACGCGACGCTGGAAGTTTATCGCCGGGCGCGGGCGATTCACGCGAACGTCGGCGTCTGCCTGCAAAGTTATCTGTACCGAACGGCGAAGGATCTGGACGAGCTGCTGCCGTTGGGGCCGGCGATCCGACTGGTGAAGGGAGCGTATAAAGAGCGGGCGGAGGTGGCCTACCCGAGGAAAAAGGACGTTGACGAGAACTTTTTCCGCCTGGCGGGTGTTCTGCTGAGCGAGGAGGCGCGGCGGGCGGGCGCGCGGACGGTGATCGCCACCCACGATCGCAGCCTGGTTCACCGGGTCCAGGCGCTGGTTTTGGCGCGAGGGCTCGGCAAGGGCAGCCTGGAATTTCAGATGCTGTACGGGATCCAGCGCTGGGAGCAATTGCGCCTGGCGCGCGACGGCTGGCGGGCGGGGGTACTGGTTTCCTACGGCAAGGACTGGTTTCCCTGGTTCATGCGGCGGCTGGCGGAGCGGCCGGCGAACGTGCTGTTTCTGGTACGCAACCTGGTTTCCTGAATTTTTCAGCGGCGAGCGACGGGCCACGAAAACCGGTTCGGCAGGATGCGAGGACAATCCCGATGGCGGAACAAACCGCAGCAACCGCAGTGAGGGTGCAGACGGAACCGAGCCAGGGATTCGTGCGCGGGCTGGGCCTGTTCGATTCGGTGATGATGGTGGTGGGGGTGATGATCGGTTCGGGGATCTTCATCGTCTCGGCCGACATGGCCCGGAAGATCGGCAGCACCGGCGGACTGCTGCTGGCCTGGGTGATCACCGGGGCGCTGACGGTGGCGGCGTCGCTCAGCTACGGAGAGCTGGCGTCGATGATTCCGCGCGCGGGCGGGATGTACCTGTACCTGACCGACGCGTTTTCGCCGCTCTGGGGCTTTCTGTACGGCTGGACGCTTTTCGGGGTGATCCAGACGGGCACGATCGCGGCGGTGGCGGTGGCGTTCGCGCGGTTCAGCGGGGTGTTCTGGCCTTCGATCAACGAACAGCATTACCTGATCGCTCCGGTGCACGTGACCACCGGGTACGCGCTGTCGCTATCGACCGCGCAGTTGCTGGCGATCGGCGTGATCCTGTTGCTCACCTGGACGAATTGCCGGGGTCTGCAATACGGCAAGATCGTGCAGAACCTGTTCACCGGCGCGAAGACGCTGGCGCTGGCCGGGCTGATCGTCGTCGGGCTGTTTTTCGGCTGGAACGCGGAAGCGGTGCGGCAGAATTTCGGCCACTTGTGGCAGGTGAGCGGGCAGGTGCCGCTGGCGGCGGGGCTGGACGCGGCGACGATTTTCGGATTGTTCGTGGCGATTGCGGTGGCGCAATCGGGATCGCTGTTCGCCGCCGACGCCTGGCACGACATCACCTTCGCCGCCGACGAAGTGCGCGATCCGCGGCGAACGCTGCCGCGGGCGCTGGCGATCGGCAGCGTGCTGGTGATGGCGCTCTATCTGCTGGCCAACCTCGCCTACCTGGTGGTGATGCCGCTCCACGCGATCCAGACCGCCGGGGGCGACCGGGTGGCGACGGCGATGCTGCAAGCGGTGTTCCCCGGGCTGGGGACCGCGCTGATGGCCATCCTCATCATGATTTCCACTTTCGGCTGCGTGAACGGACTGGTGCTGGCGGGCGCACGGGTGTACTACACGATGGCGAACGACCGGTTGTTTTTCGCGCCAGCGGGCCGTTTGAACCGGGCGCGGGTGCCGGGCTGGGCGCTGGCGGCACAAGGGGTGTGGGCTTCGGTGCTGGTGCTGCCGCTCACCTACGATCCCGCCACCCGGACCTACGGGAACCTGTACAACAACCTGCTCGATTACATCATCTCCTCGGCGCTGATTTTCTACGTGCTGACCATTGCCGGCATTTTCCGCCTGCGGGCGAAGCAGCCCGGCGCCGAGCGGCCGTACCGCGTGCCCGGTTACCCGGTGGTGCCGGCGCTGTACTTCGCCGGAGGGACGATCGTGCTGGTGCTGTTGTTCGTTTACCGGCCGGCGACGACGTGGCCGGGGCTGGCGATCACCCTGATCGGACTGCCGGTGTACCTGCTGCTGCGCCGGAGGATGGCGGCGTCCCGCGCTTCGTCCTGATCCCAAAGGAGGCAGTGAGCGCGCGGCACGGCCAGGCGGGGGCGCGTGGCGCGCGCCGACTGGCGATCGCCGGGATCCTTCCCGACAGAATCCGTCGGGACTCCCTTCGGTCGCGGTTCGACTTCCGCTCACCGCCCTGAGCGAGAGTCGAGGGGTCGCAAAAGGCTCCGCTCAGGATGACATCGAATCGTTCGGCGAGCATGGAGAGGCTGGCGTGGACGGGACCAGCGCGACCGCCGAAGAAGGAGAGAGCATCCCATGCAGTTTTCCCGCATGATTACCGCCGTCGACGCGCACGCCTGCGGCGAGCCGGGCCGGGTGATCGTGGGCGGGGTGGGGGACGTGCCGGGGCGGACGATGTTCGAGAAGAGGGAGCACCTGGCGCGGCACCAGGACGGGCTCCGCAAGCTGATGCTGCGCGAGCCGCGGGGCTACCCCGCGGCGAATTGCAATCTGATCCTGCCGGCAACGCGGCCGGAAGCGCAAGCGGGCTACGTGATCATGGAGCAGACGGAATACCCGGCGATGTCGGGTTCGAACACGATTTGCGTGGCCACGGTGCTGATCGAAACCGGCATGGTGGTGGCAGCGGAGCCGGTGACGCGGCTGGTGCTGGAAAGCCCGGCGGGGTTGATCGAAGTGGAAGCGGAGGTGGCCGCCGGGCGAGTGACGAAAGTGACGTTCCGCAACGTTCCTGCGTTCGCCGTTCACCTGGACGCGCCGGTGGAAGTGAAGGGGTTGGGAACGGTGAAAGTGGACGTAGCTTGGGGAGGAATGTTCTACGCTATCGCCGACGGGGAATCGCTCGGTTTACGACTGGTCCCCGAGGAGGCCCGGGATATCGTCCGTGTGGGCGAGATGATCAAGACGGCGGCGAATGAGCAACTGCCGGCGTCGCATCCGGAGAACCCCGGGATCCGTGGGATCAGCATCGCCCAGCTCACCGGGCCCGCCAGCCGCCCCGGCGTTTCCGGCCGGAACGCGGTGGTCGTCTCCACCGGGGCGCTCGACTGGAGCCGGCCCGAGTCGTGGACCGGCGCTATCGACCGCTCGCCTTGCGGAACGGGAACGTGCGCGCGCCTGGCCGCGCTTTACGCGAAGGGCAAGATCCAGATGGGGGAGGACTTCGTCCATGAAGGGATTCTGGGGACGACTTTCACCGGCCGGCTGATCGGGGAGGCCAGGGTGGGTCCCTACCGGGCCGTCATTCCCACGCTCTCCGGCCGGGCGTGGATCACCGGGCTGGCCAGCTACGTCGTCGAGGTTGACGACCCCTTCCCCGAAGGCTTCACCGTCGGGGACATCTGGGGCCGGAATGCCGGCGGGCCGAGTGTGGGAGCTTAGTTGGCAATCAGCATTCTTGGGAGGAGAGTTGGGGGCCACACTTCCACAGTAGCGCCAGAACCGAGGATCCGCCCACAGGCAGGTTTACCGTAAAGAATCAACGGGGCCAGTTTGGAGTCGGAACCCTTTTCCTCCGCGGGGGATGGTTCCGCCGACCGGGCCCGATGATTCAGCGCCGAAAATGGCCGCGGCGGGAATCGTCGCGATCGAACCGGCCGAAGCGGCCGTAACCCCGGCCAGAGCGATAGTACCCGTAGAAGCCAAAATAATACGGGGCGGGGTAGTAGGCCCAGCCGACGCAGAAGGGGCAGTAGTAATACGGGTAGTAGAGTGGCGGAGGCGGATACGCCGGATAACCAGGAAGCGGGCGGCGCGAAAGGCCCGGGGCCGGATTGTAATCCTGCTGGGTGACCGGCTGGAAGGCCACCCGGCCCTGATCGGTGGAAATGGCGAGCGGGGCGACGAGGCGGAAAGTCAGGAGCGTCTCAGGCGAAATCACCGTTTGATGGCCGGGAGTTTCGAGAACCGCAATTCCGCCCGCGGTAGCGCCGGTGGCCGCGCCAATCACGGCACCCGTCCCGTCGCCGGCGGCGCCGCCAATCGCCGCGCCGAGAATCGTGCTTGCCACCAGAAGCATGACATCACGGCCGGTCGAACCGGGCCCCGAACTTTGCAGCAGTTGCGTCTGGATGGGAACGGCCTGGCCGTCGACGAGAGTCAATTCGTTCAAATCGACGCCCAATTCCGAGGAATGTTTTCCGTGGCCTGCCTTCTGCGCCACCACTACCCGGCCGAACAGGTACTGACCGCGTCGGGACACCACCCACCCGTTGGCTACCAGTGGCTGGTCGAGCATGGCGCTGAAACTGTCGCCTGGCCGGCTCTGCTTGCTTGAAAGCCACTCCATCACCCGCACCGGAAGCACGGTTCCGGCAGGCAAAGTGAGAGTCGGCGGCAGTGCCTGGTCGGGGACGATCTGGGTGGGCGGCGGGGCCTGCTCAGACTGTCCGGCCTGCTGCTGGCCCGCCCAAAGCGGAAGACCTCCAAAGCAAATGGCCAGAGCGAAAGCGGCGATGACCGACACACGAATCCACGAGGTACGAAACTTGGCGCTGCTCTGGTTGGGTTCCATGTGAACTCCGCGTCCTTCAGACTTCCGGGCTATAGGAATTCTCGCACACCCCTGCCGGAATGCGGTCCCGCCTATGTCCAAGTGATGACCGGCTGGCTCCCCGAGTTGCCCGAGGAAAGCCGGCACAGGGGCAAGAGTGCATTCCGATCAGGTTGTACCAATTGTGGGAGCAAGGTCTCCTCGCCCTGGCCTGGGCGCGGTGACGGCACCCCTACGCAATTCGGAGGGCCCGCGGCGCCTGGTCAAGAAAAGCTAGAAATTCGGCGCTAGGGTGCAGCAGCGGAGTAAACCACGCGGCCGGCGACGATGGTTTCGCTGACGCGGGCGTCCTTGATGGCGGCCTCGGGAATGGCGAAGAGGTCGCGATCGAGGACGACGATGTCGGCGAGCTTGCCGGGGGTGAGAGAGCCTTTGTCGTTTTCGCTGAACTGGGCGTAGGCGGAGCCCATGGTGTAGCCGTAGAGGGCCTGATCGAGGGTGAGCTTGTTTTCCGGAAACCAGCCTTGGGGATGCTTGCCGTCGAGCGTGGCGCGGGTGACGGCGGCGTAGAGGGTGAGCAGGGGATTGAGGGGAGCGACGGGCCAGTCGGTGCCCAGCGCGAGCCGGACGCCGTGGCTGGCGAGCATGCCGTAGGCATAGCTGGTGCGGGCGCGCTCGTGGCCGATGCGCGCCTCCACCCAGCGGCCGTCATCGATGGCGTGGTAGGGCTGGACCGAAGCGATGACGTGCCATTTGGCGAAATCGTCGAAATCCTGCGGGCGGAGATGCTGGGCGTGTTCGATGCGCAGGCGGCGATCGCGTTGGCCGTCCTGCTTTTCCACCTGGGCGTAGACGTCGAGCATGATGCGATTGGCGCGGTCGCCGATGGCGTGGACGGCGAGCTGAAGCCCCGCCTGGTCGGCGCCGAGCGCCATGCGCAGCATGTTGCCCTCGGGAAACATCATTGCGTTCATCAAGCCGCGATTGCCGGGCTGGTCGGTGTAGGGATCGAACAGCAAGGCGGTACGCGAGCCGATCGAGCCATCGGCGAAACCCTTCACCGCACCCATGCGAATCCAGTCGTTCCCGAAATCGGCTTCGATGCCTTCCCGGGCGAGCGATTGCCAATCGGGAAGCGGGGTGATGCAGTAGATGCGCGCGGTGAGTTTTCCTTCGCCGAGAAGTTCCTGATACAGGCGGACGTGGGCAGCGAAGCTGATGTCGTCGACCGAAGTGACGCCGTCTCGCCGAGCTTCTTCGAGCGCGGCCAGAATCGACCGCCGCAGTCGTTCCCGGGATGGCGGAATGACACGCTCGACCAAAGCCTCGGCGGCGTCCTTGAGGATGCCGGTGGGATTGCCGGCGCCGTCGCGGACGATTTCGCCGCCTTCGGGAGCTTTCGTGTCGCGAGTGACGCCGGCTAGCTTCAGGGCCAGGCTATTGGCGAGCGACATGTGGCCGTCGTAGCGCTCGATGAAGACCGGATTCGCCGAAGTCACTCCGTCGATCCAATCGCGGGCGGGCAACTGGCCGCCCCAGCGGTCGTTGTCCCATTCGCCTTCGAGGATCCATTCGCCGGCAGGAAGCGTTTTGGCATAGGCGGCGATACGGGCGGTGAATTCCGCGGGCGAGGCGGCGTCGCGCAACTGCACGCTCGAAAGCGAGGCGCCGCCGGTGGCGAAATGGACGTGGGAATCGATGAATCCGGGCATCACCGTATGGCCGCCGGCGTCGATCGCGCGCGTTGCCGGGCCCGTCCAGCGGCCAATCTCGGCGTCGGTACCCACGGCGGCGATCCGGTCGCCGACCACCGCAACCGCCTCCGCCCGTGGCTGGCGGGAATCAACGGTGTAGACATGGCCATTCAGAATCACCAGGCTCGCCGGCGGGCGCAGGCCGGCGGGAGCGGCGGGAAGCGATGGCGAAGAAATCATCGGGACTCCTGCAACCAGAAAGAATGCCAGAACCAGCGGGACAGGGACCGCGAGAGCGCGACCCCTGGCGGCTTGCACTCGATTTCGAACCACGGCGCGGCCTCCACTCGACCGGCAACGCATTTACGGCGCCTGCCTTGTTTAGGACCGAGGCGGCCGGATGTCAATGGAAAACGGGGTGGCGAGAGCCGGGTGGAATCGGTTTCCGGCAGCGAAGCGCGGACGGATGAGGAAGAAAAAAGACAAGGGGGGACTCGCTGCCCGGCGGGGGGAGCCGGGCAGCGAGTTGGGGCAGGGGCAGGACGCCGCAGGCCAGCGAGGAGAACCAGCAGGGCATCCGTCGCGGCGGACGCCCTGCTGGGACTGGCTGCTGCGGCACTACAACTGCGGGTGCAGAGGAACGGGCGGCTTGCTGGGGGGATTCTGGATCGTGGGAGACGCCGCATTCGCCGGAGTGGCAGCGGCGGGGTTTTGCGCTTCGGCGGCGGCCAAATCGGACTTGCTGAATTTCGGCGCGCTGACGTAGCCGTGGACGAAGTTTTTGTCGATCTGATTCACCACCACCTGGAGCGGGGCGGGATCGTCGTTGCGGTAGATCCAGACCGGCTCGTACAGGTCGACATTTTTCTTGGTGAGCTGCTTGTCGTCCACAAGCATGGTCATGTTGTAGTGGTCGTGTTTCCGATCGGCTTTGCGCAGCGAGAGCAGAACCGGTCCGACCCGCTGGAAGCTCTTGGACTTCGACAGGTCGAATTCGAAGTAGTTCCGCTGGCCACGCCGCTCGAGGGCGACCAGCTCGCCGTGCGTTTTCGCGATCGACCCGTTCAGATCGTCGCGGGTAGAGCCGAGTTCGGTTTCCAGATCGCTGCGGTTTTGCGCCACCTGGTCCTGCATCTGAGCAAGCTGCTTTTGCTGATCGCTCAGTTTGGACTGGAGCTGTCTGACGGCGGGGTCGACGCGACGGCGCGCCGCGGCCCCGCGGCCGGCAGCCGCCGATCGAGCGGCCGGTGGCTTGGTGAGGTTGGTCAGTTTCGCGTTCAGGGTATCCATCTGGCCGCGCATCTGGGTAACCGTCGCGGTCAAATCCTGATTTCTATCGGCGAGCTGGCCCATGGTGGCGCCCAATTGCTGGTTGCGCGCCGCGAGCTCGTCGGTGGCCCGGTGCTGGGTGTAGCCATAACCGATGCCGATTGCGGCCACCGCGAGCAAGACAATCAGCAAGCCGACCGGCCAAGCCTGGCTCGCCGGATTCGATTCGGGATGTTCCTCGCCATTGGTGCGATTCTCGTCCATGTCCTGCCTCCCACGTCCGAGCCGCCCTGTCGGGCAGTCGGAGGATTGTGGGCTGGGGTCGGCGCCGCGACAGGAACGAGAACGACCGCCGCGATCGCTCGGGAGGCGCGCAAACCGCCCGGCCCGACTCTTTGAACAGATGCGCGGACCCCGTTCCGGGGTTTTCCCGGCGCTGGCGCGGAAACGGCGCGCCGGCGCAACCAGCGATGCCGGCGGCGGAGGCGATCCGAGCGCGGCAACGATCGCGTGTTAGAATGCGCCCGAACGATGTTCCGGAAAATTCTGATTGCGAATCGAGGCGAAATCGCGGTGCGCATCTTGCGCGCTTGCCGCGAGATGGGCATCGGCGCGGCGGTGGTTTACAGCGAGGCCGACCGCGCCGCGCTCCACGTGCAACTGGCCGACGAGGCCTGGCCCATCGGCCCGGCCGCCAGCCGCGAGAGCTACCTGTCCATCGAGCGAATTCTCGGCGCGGCGCGCCGCGCGCACGCCGACGCCCTGCATCCGGGCTACGGTTTCCTTGCCGAGAATCCGGCCCTGGCGCGGGCGTGCGCCGAAGCCGGGCTGGCGTTCATCGGACCGACGCCCGAAGCGATGGAGCGGCTAGGATCGAAAACGGCGGCGCGGCAGGCGGCGGCCGAGGCGGGTGTCGCAACGGTTCCCGGCACGCTGGGAGCCATCGAGACTCCGCACCGGGCGCGGGAGGCGGGCGAGCAAGTGGGCTATCCCTTGCTGTTAAAGGCGGTGGCCGGCGGCGGGGGCAAGGGGATGCGGGTGGTGGAAAGCGAAGCCGAGCTGATGGGCGGCTGGCGCGATGCGAGTTCGGAAGCGATGAACGCCTTCGGCGACCCGCGGGTCTACATCGAGAAATACCTGGAACGGCCGCGGCACATCGAGATTCAACTGCTGGGCGACGAGCAGGGCAACGTGGTGTACCTGGGCGAGCGGGAATGCTCGATTCAGCGGCGGCATCAGAAAGTGATCGAGGAAGCGCCGTCGCCGGTGGTGGACGCGAGGCTGCGGCAGGCGATGGGAGAAGCGGCGGTGCGGCTGGCGCGGGCGGCGGGCTACCGGAACGCGGGGACGGCCGAATTCCTGGTGGACGGCGCCGGGCGGTTTTATTTCCTCGAGGTGAACGCGCGGCTGCAAGTGGAGCATCCGGTGACCGAAGCGGTGACGGCGCTCGATCTGGTGAAGCTGCAAATCCGAATCGCTGCGGGCGAGCCGCTGCCGTTCCGCCAAGCCGACGTCAAGCTCCAAGGCCATGCGATGGAATGCCGCATCTACGCCGAGGATCCCGAGAACCATTTCTTCCCTTCGCCGGGAAAAATTCTGGCGCTGCGGCTGCCCGAGGGGCGCGGCATTCGCAACGACGTCGGCATCTCGAGCGGCTGGACGGTTCCCGGCGATTACGATCCGATGCTCGGCAAGCTGATCGCGTGGGGCGCGGACCGCGCCGAAACCCTGGCGCTGCTCTCGCGGGCGCTCAGGGAATACGCCGTCGCCGGGATCAAAACGAACCTTGGGTTGTTCCGGCGGCTGGTGCGGGAGCCGGAATTCGTTCGCGGCGAATTCCACACCCGCTGGCTGGACCAGTGGCTGTCGCGGCCGGCGGCCGATACCGCGCCGCAGGCGCCGAAGCCGGAGCTGGACGCGCCGGAAACGGCGGCGGCGCTGGCGGCGGTGCTGTGGGAAGCGTCGCGCAACGGGGACGGGCCAACGGCCGCGGCGGCGGAGCCGGTATCGCGCTGGAGAATCGAAGGACGCGCCGAACTACTCGATTGCCGGCCACGGCGGTAGCGGCAATGGAATTTCACGCTTCCCATCGCCCGGCAATAGCGCCGCCGCGAGTCCGGCTGGCGGCCGCATTTCCGGCAACGGGGGCGCGCGCCGCACTCGAGCAGCCCAAGCATTTGCCCGGGCTGGCCGGAACGACGCCATGAAACGCGAAGTGCGCATCAACGGCAAGAGCAAGATGGTGGAAATCGAGCGGCAGGGCGAAGGGTGGGTGTGCCGAATCGATGGCGAGCCGGTGGAAGCGGACGTGGTGGAGACCGGGCGGGGAGTGTATTCGATTCTGCTGGGCGGGCGGGGATTCGAAGCGCGGGTGGCGGGCCAAGGCGGGGAATTGGAAGTCGATGTGGGAGAGCGGCGGATGAGGATCGAGGTGATCGATCCACGGCGATTGAGCCGCCATCACCGCGAGATCGAACTGGCCGGGCGCCGGCAAGTCACCGCGCCGATGCCGGGCAAGGTAGTCAGAGTGCTGGCGGGTGCAGGGCAGGCGGTGGAAGCGGGAGCGGGGATATTGGTGCTGGAAGCGATGAAGATGCAGAACGAGGTGCGGTCGCCGAAGTCGGGCTTGGTGGAGCAGTTGCTGGTGAGCGAGGGGCAGGCAGTCAACGCGGGGGACGTGCTGGCAGTGGTGGCGTGAGGGGGACGGCGGAGAGAGTTCATGGCTGGGGAGGATTCGCCGGGGAGGAATTCACGGCGGGTGCAGCCGGGCTTGCGGGAGCGGTGGATTCTCCGGCAGGAAGCTTTCCCGAAGAGGCCAGGATTTCCCGCGCGAGATAGTTGACGACGCGCGCCTGGTCGCGCAGGTTGGCCAGGTAGGCGGCGCGAAGCAATTGTTCCTTGCGGTCGCGCAAGTCGTCCCGGATGGATTGACGCACTTGCGGGTCGGAGAGCGAGCGCTGGCCGGGCGTCAGGCGAGCGAGCAACTGGATGATGCGATAGCCGCTCTTCACCGGAATCAGCCCGCTGGTCTGGCCCGGCTTGAGGGCGAGCACGGCGCGCTTGAGCGCCGGATCACCCTGGTTCAGGGCCGATTCGGAGATGAAGCCGAGGTCGCCGCCGCTGGTGGCGGTGTTCGGATCTTCCGAGTATTCGGCGGCGAGTTCGGAGAAATTGGCGCCGGCGCGGATCCGGGCGAGGAGCATCTGGGCCTTGCGCAGCGCATCGGCGCCGTTGGCGGCGGCATCCGCTTGCCGATGGCGAGCCGGGGCTTGGCCGGGGCCGGCGACGACGATCTGGGCGAGGTGGTACTGCATTTCGGCGACTTCGAATTCCGCCCGGTTCCGGTTGTAGGCGTCGGCGATCTCCCGGTCGGTGACGGCGATCTTGGAAGTGATTTCGCGGTTGATGAGCTTCTCGACGGCCACCTGCTGGCGGAGATCGATTTTGAGCTGGTCGACGTTGATGGCGCGCTGAGCGAGCTGGGCCTGGAAGTCTTTTTCGGAGTACGGGGCTTTGAGCTGGGCGAATTTCTGCTCCAATTCGCTATCGGTAGCGGTGAGTCCGAGTTTCTGGGCCTGCTCGAGCATCAACTCGTTGTCGATCAGCTCGTCGAGGATGTTCAGCTTGAGGAAGAGGGACTCTTCGGGAGAAGGCTGGGAGGGCTGCTTGAACTGGCTGCGGTAGTAGCGTTCGACCTGCTGGCGGAGAATGGGGCGGCCGTTGACGAGCGCCCACACTTCGGAGCTGGGGGCGGAGGGCCGCTGGCAAGCCTGGCCGAGAACGGTGATGGCAAGAGCGGCCGCGGCAACGACGCTCGATCTCGACACGCGGTACGGTTGGCAGACGCGAGCCATGCGCGCCCCGTCAGGCGGCTTTGGTGACTCTTCCCGAGCGCAAGCAATTGGTGCAAACCCGCATCCGCTTCCTGGCTCCCTGGACCAGCACCCGTACGCGCTGCAAGTTCGGCTCCCAGCGGCGCCGGGTGAGATTATGGCCGTGGCTGACGCTATTTCCGTACTGCGGCTTCTTGCCGCAAACCTCGCATTGCTTGGACATGGCGGCTCCCTATAAGCGGAAAGGACACCGGCGGCTCGGCCCGCCGCCCTTCGGCAGGCTCAGGGTCGTGAGTCCCGCGTGGCGGGATCGAACGGCGACGGGCTTGCCACAAGCGGAATCCCTATGCTACCAGAGATCTCGCTGCCGCCGAAACCGCGCGACACGCCAGCTTGACCCCTTGTTGCTGCGCGGCGTAAAATGTTCGTGTTTTTGGTGGGAAAATAGCGGGGATTCTTGCTCCCGTCGCGGTGGCGGCACGAGGGAAACAGACGAGTGCGGCAAATGAGGCGCCATTTCCTGACGATTCTGGTTCTGCTGGCGGGCAGCGCCACGGTTGGGCTTCGTCCCGCCCACGCCCAGATCGCGTCGTACGTGGATGGGGCGGGAAGGCGGATTTATACGAATCAGAAGGCGGTGGCGCAGAAGACGGGAGCGAAACGCCGCCACGAAATTCTCGGACCGGCCCGGCGCGCCCTGCCGTCCGCGGCGCAAAGAACACCGGTCTCCCGCAGCCAGCTCGAACAAATCGTGCAGGACCGGGCGACGGAGCAGGGGCTGGATCCGCGGCTGGTACGAGCGGTGGTGCGGACGGAATCCGCCTGGAACCCGGCGGCGATATCTTCGAAGGGAGCGCAGGGATTGATGCAGTTGATTCCGGCGACTGCGGAGCGCTTCGACGTGCGAGACGTCTTCGATCCCGTCGAGAACGTGGAAGGCGGGGTGCGGTACCTGCACGAGCTGCTGGCCCGGTACGACGGAGACCTGGCGAAATCGCTCGCCGCCTACTACGCCGGCGAGAAGAGGATCGACCACGCCGGTGGCGTGCCTCGGGACCTAGCGACTCGCGCCTACGTGAAACGGGTGACCCGCTTCTATTTGGCTGCTATCGACGAACAGCTTCCCGGCTCTCTCCCCATTCATCGCTTCGTCGACGACGAAGGCCGCACCATCTACACGAACCAATAACGGCTCGGCCGCCCTGCTGCGATTCCCTTCTTACCCTCCCGCCTCCCTCCGTGCGTTCTGTGCGAAATCGTTTTCAGTCCGTAGAAAGAGTTTCGCACAGAGGACACAAGGCGGAACCCCGCGAACGCAAAGAAACCGGACCGCTTTCCCCGGCACTCTCTGCGTTCTCCGTGCGAAACGGTTTTTCGCTGTTCAGCGCTTTTGAAGCGATTCCCCTTCGGCAGGGGCTGGCGTTTTCACGAGCCGTCCGGGCCCGGGGCATGCCGGCGGAGAGCTTCCCGGCAAACGTAGTAAACGAATTGCGGGCCGTAGACAAGATACCGGCGCCAGAGCCGCCGCGGCTCCTGCAGCAGACGAAACAGCCACTCGAAGCCGTGTTCGCGCATCCAGGCGGGCGCTTGTCGCTTGACGCCGGCGTGGAAGTCGAAGGCGGCGCCGACGCCAGCCAGCACTGGCACGCGCAGCCTGTGCTGGTGCGAATGCATCCAGAATTCCTGTTTTGGGGTGCCCAGGCCGACCCAGAGCACATCCGGAGCAGCGCGGTTGATCGTCGCGACGATTTCTTCGTCTTCTTCCGGCGTCAAATGCCGGAAGGGCGGCGAACAGATTCCCACCACGACGAGTCCCGGGAATCGCCGGCTGAGCCGATCGGCCACGCGCTCGGGCACGCCGGGCGCGCCGCCATAAAAGAAATGGCGGTAGCCTTTCGAGGCAGTCTGCTCGCAGAACGCCTCCATGAGCTCAGGTCCGTAAACGCGCCGGCGCAATTTTTCGCCGCGCAAACGGCCCAGCCACACCAGCGGCATACCGTCCGGGACCGACAGAGCGGCGGCATTGATGAATTGCCGGAAGGCGGGATCGTTGTGCGCACGGATGACGTTATGCATGCCGGCGAGCACGATGTAGCGGCAGCCGGCCCGCTTCTCGATCCATTGCTCGATCCGGAGAATCACGTCGGGAATCTGCACCGCGTCGACTCGGACGCCGAGCATGAGAAAGAAAGAATCGTTCCTGACGGGAGCCGTCATCGTTCGCCGGAGATTCCCTCACGCGCGCCGGGAGGAAAGGCCGCCGCCCGGCGTGGTATGGTCGATGCGGCCGGGCTCACGATCATCTGAACCATTGGAGGATGTACGCGTTATCGACCCTCTTCCCACCCATGATGAGCTTGCGCTTCTTCATGGTTCTGGGGACCAGCCGCAAGGCCTGTGCATACCCCTTCAGGGAGGAACGCTCGTAGAGCAGGACATAGGCCAAGATTTTCAGCTCGTAAATGCCGATATGGGGGAGGTGCCTCAGAAAGTGGGGAAACAGGTCGTTTTTTAGCATCAGGAGATAGCGATTTCGGATCGAGCTGGCTTTTAGCGTATCCGAGATGTGCGAGCGCCGATCCTTGGAGCTGAACGTGCGCACGTGCCATCCGACCGCGGACGGAACGTACAGGCACTTCCACCCGCGCAGTTGCGCGCGCCACGAAATATCCAGGTCCTCCTTCCCGGCGAAGAAATCTTCGTCGAAGAACTCCTGCTCGATGCGAATGTCTTCCAGCATCGGTCTCCGCAGAAGCATGGCGGCCCCATCAATGGCGAAAACGAATCTGGCCGCGCGGTCCTGATCTCGATCGCATTCGAATTGGGCGTAGCAGACTTGGCGTCTTTTCTTCTCGATGTCGAGCCACGTCATGTCGATAACGTCTTCCCCGTTGCCTTCCGGCGCAGTTTTCCTCGACGAGTACAACTTCCCTCCGGCAATGCCTACTTCCGGCCGAAGCTTCATCGCGGCGACAAGCTCCTCGATGAACGTGGGGGAGAGGAAGGCATCTTGATTGAGGGCGAGGACAAAGGGGGATTCCGTCTTGCGGATGACGAGGTTGTGCGCCGCTCCAAATCCCAGGTTGGCCTTCGACGAAATTACCTTCACGTTTGGGAAGTGCGTTGAGACAAAATCCGCTGCTCCGTCGGTCGACGCATTATCCACCAGATAGATCTCCAGGGGCTCGTACGTCTGGGCAGAGACGGCATTCAAGCATCGCTGCAAGAATTCTCTTCCGTTGTAGGAGGCAATGCTGACGGTTACCAACTCCGCGATACGTCTCCGCCAGCTAACGGCGACCGATGGCCCCGAGACGTCGACCGGCCGAAACCGCCGTCCCAAATCTTCTGTGCGCCGAGCCGGGCGCCGCAGAGCCTCCCGATAGCCTCCTCGGCTGGTGACCGCTTTTGCGTAGGTATCCATCAAGATTTGGTAATTCCGCTCCGCCGTGTACTTTGCCTCGAACTCAGCGCGGGCGGCGCGGCCCATCGCCTCCATCTCCGTGGCATGGGTCCAAGCCCACTCGACCTTTGCGGCCAGATCCTCGGGATCGCCCGGTGTGAAGCAGAGCCCGGTGCGTCCGTCTTCAACCACTTCGGCCATCGCTCCGATCCGGGACGCTATAACGGGCACGCCACAAGCAAATGCCTCAATCGCCACCAGCCCAAATACCTCGTAGTAGCCCTCGGACGGCCAGACCAGGAAACGGCTGCCCTTCAGCATGCCAACCATCGCCTCGCTCGTCTGGCGACCTACCACCTTTGTCAGCGAACCGTCAGCGGCGGCTTGCTTACTGACCCATTCCAGCAGGGGACCCTCGCCGCGAATTTGCAAGGGAATCTCTTTCAACCGGGACCAGGCCCTCATGAGGGTAAGCACGCCTTTTTCCGGCGCCAGCCTTCCAACGAACAGGGCGTAGTCGCCCCGCCCGGATCGAGGGCCAGGATCGGGCGAAACAAAGTGGGGTTTGACGACAAGCTTGTCCGGCGGGAGCCCGCCCTCGATGAATTTCCGCCGGTAGAATTCGGTCGGGGCGATGTACAGGTCCACCCCGTGCTGCCATGTTCCCCGCCATTGGTGAAACGAAAGCATCGAGGCGACAACCGCGCTTTGGACGCGGGAATCGCGATAGCAAGCGTATCGGACGGCCGGCGAGAATACCCGGCTTCCCAGGCAATCCTCGCAGAGGCGGCCGTCGCGATAGAACGTGCCGGCCGGACAAAGCAATCGCGGATTGTGCAGGGTCTGCACCACCGGGACGCCGGCTTCGCGGCAGGCAAAGTAGGCGGCGGGAGAAATCAGCGGAAACGTATTATGGAAGTGGGCCACGTCGGGCCGCTCGCGCGCGAGCAGCCCCGCCAGGTCGCCCCTGCTGCCACGGTTCCAAACCATGCGGGGCGCAAGCATCAGTTTTTGCCAGGGGTTATAGGCGGCGATTTCCGCATTGTCTCGTTCGTAAGTTGCGACCGAGTGACCCTTGCTTTCCAGCAGCCTCCTTTCCCGCTCGAAGACTTCGTCTTCGCCGCCGGGCATCTGGTAACGGTTGTGAACGAGGAGGATGCGCATGGAGCGGCAGTTCCTACCATCCAATCCTAGCGGCGCTGGACCGAGGCTCGCCGCCGAATTGGATCGCAACCTTGTCGTAGCAGCCTCCGGCGCCCGCAAGCAGCCCGTACACCCTACGAAACGCCGAACTGAAATCCTGCAGCGCCCGAAACTCATTGTCGAAGGAAGCAAACTCGTCAAAGATAACTATCGCTCCGGGCCCCAAGATGTCATTCAAGGCACTGAGAACGTACAGAGTGGAACTGTAGAGGTCAGCATCCAGGTGGATGACCAGCTGATTTTCCGGGTGAAAGTCTTGCAAGAAGGCGGGAAGGGTTTCCTGGAACAAGCCCACGATCCACCTGACCCGCGCGTCGCCCTCGATCAGCGGAGTGCGGCCCCCCGTGCCGAACGACCCCCGGGGGATCGCGCGGCCGGCCAGCTTCCAATCCTCGGGCAGTCCTCGAAAGGAATCGAATCCGAAAAAGCGTGAGCCCGCGTTGGTATTCAGATCCGTCCACCGGCGAATCGAGTCCCCCTCGGCCACACCGAATTCCAGGTAGTCTATGGCCACCTTCGCCAAGACGGATTGGCTAAGGTAGGTGTACAGGTCCAAGCGATCTGAAAAGTATGGGACGGCCCCGGCACCCTGCGCTCTGAGCCACTTCCCAAATCTGAGTCCCCAGCAAACCTTCTCCAACAGGGTCAGTGGGCCGACCGGCACGCTGACGAGCGCGCGTTTCACGCCAGCGCGGATCGCTAGCCGGATGCCTCCCGGCGGTAATCTGTTTATCGTCACTGACTATGTTTCCCCTGCCACTGCGCTCTTGGCTCGGACGCGGCCGGCGCTCGCTCCGAGTCTACGCTTCCGCTGCCGGCGCCGGCAAAAAACAGATCCCCATCAAGGCGGGTGGCCGCCAAGAGCGCGTGCAGAGCGCGCCGGAGCGGCCCGTGCCCGCGATAAACCAACTTGAAGCGCCATTGCTCGATGGGCGAGAAGCCGGCCCGTTCGAAAACCGCACGCAGCGATCGCGGGGTGAAATAGTAAAAGTGGGTGGGGTTCGAATAGTTGTCCCAGCGCGAACCGAGCAGCCGTGCTTTCAAGCCACCGGCGTTTGGCGTGGCGGCTACCAGCCAGCCCTGACCGCGGAGGAGACCTCGCAACCGGGCGAGTTCATCCCAGGGTCGGCGCAGATGCTCGAGCACCTGCCAGAGAATTATGAGATCGAAGCGGCTGTCCCGTTCCCGTCGTGCAAGGCTTTCGAGGTTTGCGTACACCGGAAACAGCGACTGCCGCTCGATTTCCCGGCGCGCTTCGGAGTCCTGCTCGATTCCCACCGGGAGGAGACCGAATTCCCGGGCGATCTTGGAAAGCTCACCCTTTCCGCAGCCATAATCGAGGAGACGCCTTCCCGGAACTTCTCCGAACCGGGCGAAGATGCCGTGCAGGGCCTGCACGATCACTTCGCGCGGCGTATTTTCCAAGATGGCGCGCCCGCCGGCATTCGGATAATACAGCCGGCGGTAGGCGGCGGCGAGGGCTTCGTCGCCAAGCTGTGGCTCGGCGAACTGCAGCCGGCAAGCCGGCGCCTGACACCGGTAGACGCGGGTATGCTCGAGCGTGAGATACTCCCGTGCCGGCTGCGAGCAAAGCGGGCAAAGCAGGATTTCGCACCTCCCGAGCGCTAGTTCAGATCAGCCGGTCCGTCCCGGCCGCCGGCAGCGCGGCCTGCCTGCCGCAGTCCCGCCTTCCGGGACGGAGCCAGGTCCGCGCCTCAGCGCCGGGGCGGGGAAACCCCGCCCCTACAGCCGCTCGTGCAGTCGCCACTCCCGGGCTGAGCCGCCCACAGGCAGGATGCCTGTGTCACGCCTGGGTCTCGGCGCGAAGGGCATCCGCTCACTCATCCAAGCTGGATGGCCGCCGGAAAACGATCCGGTCGCCCTCTCGCGCCAGCCACGGTTGCAAGTTCGTTTGCTTTTCAATGCAGCAAAAGAATTTGTTCCCCTGCCGCCGCACAATCGGCACCTGATTCAAGAAAAACTGCACGAACCGCAAAAACGACAGGAAATTGCTCGCGCCTAGAATCGCGGTGATGCTGCCGATGCGCGTCTCTTTTTTGAGTTCGAGATCGAGTTCGGTGGCGTTGAAATCCCAGTAGGGGTAAGCGTCAATGGAAAAAGTGCGCTCGGGCATAAAAGACGACACCGTCTTGAGCACTTCACGACGGTTCCAGCGATAAATGAAATTAGGGACCGCCGATTCCCGGACTCCGCCCGAAACGAACAGGTGGTAGGCCACGGCGGTCAGCTCGTAAGGGGAAGAGAATCCCATTGCCGTGAGCGCGCTCATGGCCAGGGATTCGTTCGGCTCGAGGAGCACGGCATGCCTTCGACATACGCGCAACATCTCGCACAGCGCGCGGTGGGGAGAACGGCAGTGGTGCAGCACCTCATGCGCGAAGACCAAGTCGAACGAATCGTCCGCCAGGTCCATCGCCTCGGCATCGAGCGGAAGGCGTTCCGTTGTCGAGTCTACCTCATGTGCCGTCCCGGATTCGCTGCCGCCCGGGAAATTCGAATTCACGATCCGCCCAAAGCCAGCTTGTCGAAGTGCTTCGGCATCGTCCAGGCTGCCCCCAACGATCAACACCGTCCCGTCCAGCGATATCCGGCAGCGCTCGATCCGGGACTTCAGCACCCGCAGAAATTGTTCCCGGGACTTCCTGTTTTCCGGTGGCTTGACTCCGTCGGTCATCGCGAGGCTTCGCCCTGCGGCGAGCGCTGGCCTTCGGGCGCCGAAATCGAACGCGATGCCCGGGCGCGGCCGGCGCCCCCGCCCCTTCTTCTCCGACTCTACTTCATCACAGGCCCATCGGATTGCATGAAGACTCGCCTCCAGCGGGGGCTACGGCAGATCCCCAGCAGCGCAGGCTGAATGACAACCGGGCGTGGTTACCGCGCCCCTACAGCCAAGTTGCCACCCGCGCACAGGATGAATCCTGTGCCACTCGCCCGGAGGATCACCTGCAGCGCAAACTGGGTCACGTTGCGACCGCGGGAGCGGTTCCCGCCTCGCACTTCTGCTTGTGCACGATCCCCGGCTGACCCGTTGCGGGCGCATGCTGGCGGGAAAGCAACGAAGCGGCGGCAATACCGAAAACCAAGTAGAAGGGAATTGCGCCGTAAGGCGTCTCGAAGAACGGCGTAAACATGGCATAGGCCAAGAGGCTCGCGAAGGCTGCTATCCCGAAATCCCGGACCTGCGCGTCGGGAACCGCCAATAGCAGCCGGGCAAGCTCCGTCAGGAACAAGAAAAAAATGAACACGCCCACCCAGCCGGTGTATGCGAGGGCGAAGAAGAAGGCATTATGAGGAGTTTGGACGAAACGCCCCTTGAGATAAGGCACCAAGTCTCCCAGAGGATAACCGTAACCGTAGCCCCAGATGGCGCGGGTGGCGTTCTTGTGAACCGATTGCCAGATCGCCGCCCACCAGAGGGTCCTGAACACGGCGGTGTCCACGTCGCCCTGGAAGCTTGCGGTGTAGTCTTCGGCCAAGCCCTTGTTCACCGGGGCCACCGCGCGTCCAATCAAGTCCCGTGCCGAAATCGGCGCGCCTCCTCGCAGCTCCGGGCCAGCAAGCGTGAAGTTGCTGACGAACATGATGGCGAGCATCAGCACCACGACCGCGCCACCCCACGCCGCTCGCTTGAAGTTCCCCGTTCGCCACGCCCAGACCGCCAGACCGACGGCGAAGGCAAGCCATTCCGCCCGCACTTCCATGCCCAGCATCACGAACCCGTTCAAAACCAGCAACGGCCAAGCTCTGCGCAAACTCTTCTCGAAAGCTAGCAGGCCGACGAGCGCGAGGCACGAATACTGGGGAAGGCCAAAAACAGGAACGGGCGTTATATCCGGGCTCACGCCGGGAATCGTCCAGGTCAGACGGTCCAGGAACAGAACGTAGGCGGTCCCGTAGATTCCGTTGACCCAGGCGAAAATCCGGAAAAATCGCGGCAAAGTTTGCGGCCGGCTGAGGCCCACCCACAATCCGAGGAAGAAATAGATCGGATAGTAATCGAATGCGTAGTCTCGAATCGCGGTGAGCGGAGGGTAGCCGGCGTAGATCCCGTGAACGATCTGGAACGCTCCGTAGCCAAGCAAGAGATACAGGAGCCGTTTGAAATTCTTCAGCCGGGGAAGTTTCGCGGCGACCGAGAGCCATCGCCACGTCCCCAGGCGGGGGCCGAACATCACGAACCACGCCAGCACCACCTCTCCCACGAATAGGGACCAAGGCGGAATTCCAAGGTAGGAAAACGGCCTCTCCATGCACAGGTAGCCCAAAAGCAGAAACATCACGATGGGGGCCCAGGGGTCCGAAGCCGTAATCGCGCGCTCGGAATTCATCGTTCGGCTCCCGGGACGAGCGCAGCCGCCCCCAGTCTATCGGAGCGGAGCAAACGCAGCGTCAAAGCCGATGCGGTAAGGACTCGAATCATAAGCACCACGAAAAAGCCGGCGCAGGCTCCAACTACCCCGTAGCGCATGGCGAGGGGGATGCCTGCCAGCAAGGCGGCGCCGGTTCCCACCGCTTCGGCTGCGAAGAGCGTCGCTGGGCGCCCGATCCCGTTCAGGAAAGAGCCAAGCACGGTGAAGATGTAGGCGGACAGGTACACCAGGACGAACCAGCGCAGGGGCGCGGCCAGGCCGGCGTAGGCCGAGCCGTGCCCGTAAGCCAGCGAAAGCGCTCCTCGCGGCCACAGAAGCAGGAGGGCAAAGTAGGGGAAGAGCAACATAGCTCCTTCGGCGCCGGAACGGATTGCCGACCGCCCCGCCCGGCGCAGGCCGCCTTCACGTGCGGCCCGCGAGGCGGCCGGCACAATCAGATTGCCGACCCCGTACACCACCGGATGGCTGACTCTCAATAGATTGGAGGCCGCCTGAAACGACGCCGCCTCCTGGGGGCCTTGCATCAAACCCAGCGTCCAAGGGAATAATGCCGCCGTGGCCGCGTCGGTGGCGTATGTAAGCAGATTCCATTTTCCCAGCCGCCAATACGAACGCAGCAAAGCGAGCGTTTCCGGCGGGGAGGCGACCCCCAGGCGAAGCTGAGCCGCCTGCAAAATCGCGGCGAGGAGCGAAGTGGCGGCGATGACCTCGAAAGCGACAGGGAGGCTGAGCGCGCCGTAACGAGCCAAGATCCAAAGCAGCGCCGCCTGGCCGGCGTAGCTGAGCGCATCCCCTGGAGCGGCGGCGCGATGCCGGAAGTGCGCCATCAGGGCGCGGCGCAACGTTTCCTGAAGCTGCCAGCAGAGGAGCGCAAGAACGATTCCCGCCGTGAGACCGGCATGTTTCAAGGCGAGCGCGACGCCGAAGACGATCGGAGCTTGAGGCAACGCGCCCAGGGCGGTCAGCACCAGGCTGGACACGGTGATTTTCCGCAAGCGGTCGGGGCCGCTGGCTGCTCCCTGGACCGAAAGAGGATAAGTAACAATCGACATGTGGCAATTGTTCAGGAACAGCATCGCACTGAACAAGAGAACGAAAATCCCATAGTCGTTTCGCGGAAGGTTCCGCGCCAGGACCACCTGGGTGAGGAAATTGCCCAGGCTGACGGCGCCCTGATCGACGAAACTCCACGCCGTGCCTCGTGGCTCGTGGGGTGTGCCGCCGCTGCCCATGCCTCGTTCTCACGTCCTGGTCGCCTTGAACCCACGCCCGGTGGCAGGCTTCTCGCTGGATACCGATACCGGCCGCGGCGCACGGCCGTCTGGCGGCGGTGCCGGGCTGAAGCCCGGCGCTACATTCAAGCCCTGGCAACTCTGTAGCCGGCGTGAGCCGCGGGGCGGCACCGTGCCGCTGTGCTACTGGCCGCGGCCTTGGAGGATCTCCGGCACCGTCTGGAGCAGGATTTGGAAATCGAGCCAGAAGTTCCAGCGCTCGATGTATTCCAGATCGAGCGCGATGTTCCTTTCGAAGGACGGATCCTGCCGCGCCGTCACCTGCCACAGCCCGGTGATGCCCGGCTTCACATCGAGCCGGCGGAGATGCTCGAGGTCGTAACGGGCGTAATCGTCCAGGGGGTGGGGGCGCGGGCCGACGAGGCTCATTTCGCCGCGGAGTACGTTCCAGAGCTGCGGCGATTCGTCGAGGCTGTACTTGCGCAGGAACCGGCCCACCCGGGTTACGCGGGGATCGTCGGCGACTTTGAAGAAGGGACCATTGCGTTCGTTGCGGCTTCTGAGTTCTTCCTTCAGCGCGTCGGCGTTTGCCACCATGGTTCGAAACTTGTAACAGGTGAATTTGCTGCCCCTCTTCCCCACGCGCGGAGAGCAATAGAGGATCGGGCCCTCGGAATCGAGCCGGATGGCGGCGGCGATGGCGAGAAACACCGGGGAGAGCGCAACAAGGCCGAAGGCGGAGAGGGCGGAGTCGAGCACGCGCTTGCAAAACAGGCCGACGGCGGGGATGGGTTCGCTGTGCAGTTCCATCACCGGGAAGGGCCCGACGTACCGAATGGGAGCTTCCCAGCCGAGCCCGTCGTAGAGCTCGGGAACGATCTTCACGCCCAGGCGCAACCGCCGCGCTTCGGCCACCAGGCGCTGGACCAGTTGGTGCTCTCCCGGCTCGGTGATGAAGACTTCATCGACGAATTCGGTGCGCACCACCCGGTCGAAATCCTCGATCATGCCCAGGACTCGGGGGTCGGTGCTGCCGTTGCCGTCGAGGAACCCTTTGACCCGGTAGCCGAGCTGCAGGTTTCGATCGAAATGCGTGGCCAGGGCCTGGCCGACCGCGCCGGTGCCGATGATCAGCGCGTGGCGCGCGCCGGCGCCGCGGATGACACCGCGAATCAGCAGCCGGCGCTTCGCCCAACGCCAGGCAGACAGAAAGACCAGATTCAACACCCCGCTGAGGCCGACAACCAAGCGGGAGATAATCTTCACTCCGGAGAGATAGATGAAAGCGGTGAGCAGCAAGGTCGCCAGCGTCACCGCCCTCAACACCGCCAGCGATTCTCCGGTCCCATCGCGCTCGGGGAGCGTGCGATACAGGTGCTGACTCTGGCAGAAGAGGACGACCAGGGCGCCGTAGAGGAGCAGGAACGCTCCATACTGCGAAAGGGGAAACCCGTGGGACAATTCCGGTCCTTTGGCGCCGAGAATCTGTTGGGCCGGCCGCGACGCAAAACGCAGGCTGAACGCCAAAACGGCGCTTACGCTCACGCAGACAAGGTCGAGCAGCACGAAACCCGCCTGAACCCAGCGAGCGTTTCGGATGCCCAGCGACCGCGAGCGGTTGGCGCCGGGGGAACCGCCGGCCGAGGGAGTCTGGCCCTTCGGCGCGCGGTGATCGCCGACGGAGCGGGGATGCGCCGGGGCGGCGCTGGCGAAGCCCGCCACCGAAGCCAGCCATGCGGCGACGCATTGGACCCAGTTGGCCATCAGCCGGAGGTTGACGCCTCCTCATTCGGCTTCATCGAGTTTCCTCCTTCGGCAAATGACCTGGCGGACCCGGCGAGCCATTTCCCGCGTCGAGATTTTCGGTCTGGGCCGCGTCCTCTTCGACAGCGTTCTTCCGGTTTGCGAACCGGCCAAACGTCCTGGACCACGCCGCGTGGGCGCGCGAGCCGTTTGTAGCTCGCCACGGCATCATGGCGCTCACGTCGTTCATGACATCGGCGGCCAGGGCCTTGCCGGGATCGCCGGGATCGGCGGCATGCCACGCCGCATGCCCGAGCACCCAGACCACCCCGCCGATGAGCGACAACAGAGTACCAAGGAACGCCAGCAAAATGTGGGGCGGAAAAGATTTTTTCTTGGGAACCTGAGGAACGTCGAGCACCATGACAGTGGGAATCTCGCGCGCCTCCTTGACCTTGGCGGCTTCATATTGCTGGGTCAGCATCGCAAAGATCACTTCGTCGACCTTGACGTTGCGGTAGAGGTCGGCGTAGGGGACGCCGAGCACCGGCAACTGGCGGATGGATGGGTACAGCGCATTGGGATCGGCGGGTTCGCCGCCTTTTCCACTGAGTTTTTCGAGCTGCTGCTTCAGCTCGTTCACCTGGGCCTGGAGAGTGCGCACGCGGGCGTTGTTATCGGTGTAAATCTGGCGCAAGCCTTCGAGTTGAGATTCGGCGGCAATGAGCTGGCCCTGGACGAAGCTGGCCGAGGTCAGCATGGCTTTACCCTGTTCGGGGATATCGATGGCGGTATTCTTGCTGGCAAACCTGCTGAAGGCCTTCTCGTCGTCTTCGAGCCGTTGGCTGCTCTTCTTCACTTCCTCTTCGAGGAAGATCCGCTCGCGGCGGGCCGAGGAAGTCGAGAGGTGGTTTACCACCCAGTTCAACTGATCGACGTATTCCTGAGCCATGGCATGAGCCATGCCGGGGTCGCGATCGGTCACCTTGATGGTGAGGATGCCGTTTTTGCGGTCTTCATCGATGTCGGTGTGGCTGGCGAGGTCCTTGCGGGCATCGTAGAGGTAACGATCGTGGTAGCGTTTCTGCAGGTTGAACTTATGGATCAAATCGTCCTGGACCGTCTCGCTTTGCAGAATCCCGATAAAGAGTTCAGCCGTCGTTCTGATCCCCAGGGCGCTTTCGGCCATCGCGGCGAGCCCGCCGGCGGCGCCGAGGCCGGTCTTGTCGGTAAGGGCCGCCAGCATGGAACCCAAACCGCCGGAGGATTGGTCGGGGGGCATCAGGCGGGCGACGGAGGTGTAGCGCTTGGGAGTCAAGAATGCCAGCGCCGTCGACACAACCAATCCCACCGCGGTGACGCGCAAGAGGAACCGCCGATTGTTCCAGAGCCGACGCAGCCGCGCCATTTTACGCTCGCGCGCCTCGCGCAGGCTGGTTTCGTTGATCGCCTCGATCACCAACCCGTTGTAGGGCTGGTCATCGAGGCTGGCCGGGTTCGGCTTGACAGGCAAATCGCTCATGACGCCTTTCCTCCCGGTTCCCCTTCCGCGGCCGATTTCCGCTTCCGGTTCAATGCGCCCTCCACCGCGGCCAGAAAGTGACCTGGAGCGAAGCGGTGACGTCGGACTGGTGGCCCGGCGCCAGGATCGGGAAAATCCACCGCTCGTACTGGACGGCGCCGGAGAGGCTCAGGTCCGGCCGCAGCCACCAGCCGGCCTTCGCCCCCGCGTCGGTCAAGGTGCCGCCAAACGGGACGAACTGATGGCTCACCTTTTGGTGCCTGAATTCGAGCTGGACGAAGTCTTGCGGATTATGCCACCAGGTGAGCCATGCCTGCGCGCCCTGCCCGTCGCGGCCAACCCAGCTTGTGAACAGATTGCCGGCGTTTCGCTGGCCGTAGCGCCAGGTGCCGTTGGAATAATAGAAGCCGCAGCACAGATTCCCCCCCAGAGGGTTATCGGTGTAGGAGCCCTCGATGCGCAAATCGAATTGCGGCAGTTTCGGCAGCCGGGGCATGTAGAGCCCGGCGCTGTTGGCGGCGCGATCGAAATAGGCCACCGGAGTGAACTGGTCGTCGACGAACGACTCCGCGTAGAACGTTGCCCAGTCGCGCAGGCCGGGCAGCCGGTAGGTGATGTCGAAGGCCGATTGCCGATCGCCGGGTTTGTTGGGTGATCCGCCGATCTCGTTGCCGGTGGAAAACACGCTTCTCAGGAATGTGTGGGTTGTGAGCGGGAAGCCCGGCCCGCCATAGATCGTCGTGCGGTCGAAGCCGAACTCGAGGTTGGGCGTCGGCTTGAAGCTCATTTTCTGACCGTGGATGATGGGTTGCGGGCTTAGCGTGGTGCCCCACTGGCCCACCAACCCGCGGGGAGTATCGACGAATTGAGCTCCGTGTTGTTGCCCCACCCACAAATCCACCTCGATCGGGCCAAGCAAGCCGAAAATGCTCGGCAGCCTGAACGGCGAAGCGCGAGAGATTCGAATCATATCCAGCGGCTCGGCGTTGTCCGAATAGATCAGCGAGCTGCCGGAGGCCGGACTCCACCACAGGCTCTGTTTCCCCGCCGATATCTCCCAGTTCTCGAAATTCAGGCCGACGTAACCATTCACCAGGTCGAAGCGATCCACCGCCTGGGTTGAGAGGGCGGGCATCGGCGGCAGGAGATCGGCCTGAGAAATGAACTGCCGCGCTGCGAGCGGAAGGGGCCCGGCGGCCGGCGCGTGCTGGTATTCCCCCTCCACGTAGCCGACGAGCGGCCCGTAGCTGCCCCAGCCGGTGAATCCGGCGGTGGCGTTCGCGCCCTCTTCGTACGGCCGGCCGTTGTCGTTGATGACGGTTTGCCCAAAATGGAAGCCGTCGGTGAGCGGTTTACCGCTGATCCCGGTCATGCGGAGGTAAACCGATTCGAGTTCGGCGCTGCGACTGGAGCCCCCGCCCAATAAATCGAGATCGGCATGAAATTCCCTTTCGAGCGCGTCGTAGATCGACCCGACCGAGGACGGCGGATCGCCTCCATCGGCGTCGATGCGATCCTGGGCTTCCCCGAGCAGCCGGGCGCATTCCAGGCGCGTCCAGGGTCGCAAGCCGAGCATCTCGGAGCTCACGTAACCCATCGCCGCCAGCCGCTCGAATGCCGGGTAGACCCAGCTATCCAGCGGCACGTAGGGCGAGCCGAAATTGGCGGGATTCCGGGCCTCCTCCTCATTCTGTTCCCCGAACGTATTCCACGCCTCGCCGCCCACTTCCGGATCGTGGTGCGCCCGGTAGACCTGCTGGCCAACCAGCCAGCCGATGGCGGCGCCGGCAAACACGTCGGCGGGGAAGTGTTGCTTCGCGGTGATGCGGGATCCGCTGACCGCCGCAGCCAGGCCGTAGGCCAGCAGCCTGGTCAGCGTGCCGGGATACTCGTGGGCAATCACGCTCGCCACCGACCATGCCGCCACCGAGTGGTTCGACGGGAACGAGCTGCCGTTCATCCAGAAGCGTCCGCGGGCATTATCGACCGGCGGGCGCTCGCGACGGGCGGCGAGATTGAAAGCGTTATTGACGGCCAGCGCATTCGCCAGCGATTCCAGGCTCAAGAAGCCGGTTTCCCGCCAGTGCGGCTTTTGCGTCATCCGGCCCCACAGGTACATGCCTCCGGCGGCGCCGATGAGCGCCCCGACCCCCGCGTTCGAGATTTGCGAACTGCGGTTTAGCCGGCTCGGAGAGTTCGAGAGGTGACGGCTGACGTCGCTGTCGGTAGCCAGCAGCGCCGCGCCGGCTCCCAGCATCGGCGCCAGCCACAGCGCGTCCGACTGCCGCACCCGGCCCGGACTCGTCCAGATGGTTCTCTGGTCGGCCAAAAACCTTCCCGCAAGCCCGGTCAGGCCGGCGCTGGCGCCGGCCGGCGTTTTCTTCTTCTGGTCTTGCGCCTGCGCATTTTCCGGCGGCGCGGTTTGGGAGCCGCCGCCGGACTGTTGCGTGGCGGCCGGGCCGGGGGTTTGTGCCCAGCCATTGGTCGCCACTGTCGCCGCAAGAATCATTCCCAGAAGCCACCTTCTCATGACGCCCTTTCGAGTTGGCCTATAGCCCGGTAGCCAGCGCGACGAATGACGCCGACTGAGCCAACTGGGCCACGCTCAGCAGGTTTCTCCAGACCACCGATACGCCGAGCACTCTTTCGGGAACCACGATCGTATCGCCCGGCTGAATTTCGGTGGAGAGCACACTGCCGTGCAACAACCACCCGTTCGCATGGCCGCTCACAACCGCCCCGTTCGCACGGATGATGAAAACTCCTTTCTTGTTCGCGTCCGACGTCGGGCCGCCGGCCTGGCGCAGGTACCAACTGGCGTTGCGGCGTGGCATGAAGGTAATCGCGTTGGCGTTGTAAACCTGGCCGGTGACGAGAACGAAATCGGGTCGCTTCGGGATGGCGATCGTGTCTCCGGCTCGAAGCTCGATATCATCGGTTGAATTCCGGAAACGCTGCAGGCTGGGATTCAAGCGCACCACCATGCGCCCGGTGATCGGCGCCTGCTCGAGGGCGGCGATGGCATGTTCGCTCTGCGCGTAAGCCGCCTGTTGCAATTGGGCCTGCTCGGACGCGGAAGTCTGGATGGATGCCTTGAAGCTCGCTTCCTGTTGCCGCAGCCGCTGAATCAGGTCCTGGCGGCTTTGCCGTTGCAGCATCTTCACTTCCTCGCGCTCGAAAACGATGCCCTGGGGATAAGCGGTAGGCAGGAAGCCGCCGGCGCGGTCGAGCGCGGAGCTGAGCCGCTCGCCGGGCCGAATTGGATAGACGCCGGGATGGACCACTTCACCGGACAGCGTGACCGAGGCGCCGATGTCCTGCCAGCCGGGCAGCTCGCGGACGGTGAGGATGTCGCCGTCACGCAGCGGCAGATTGTCGCTGGGGTCGCCGCCGAGGGCACTGGCGATATTCACCAGCATGTGCTGGCCGGTGAGGCTGCGATTGTCGCTGACGGTATAGCGCATCAGGTCGGCGACAGTGGGGTCGGCGCTGCGCTTGAGCCCGCCTCCCATGCGAATCAAATCGGCAACGTGCATGTTGACGGTGAGCGGGTAGCGGGCGGGCCGGAGCACTTCGCCCTTGACGTAAACGATCGGCGGGTCGACGTGCGCCGGGCTCGGGTGTACCAGAAGGAGGTCGCGCGGTCCCAGCAAGATGTCGTCAATGGGGTTGTTATCGAGCGCGCGGCCCAGATTCACGCTCGACACCTTCATCCGGCCGTCTTGCAGCGGATGGAACACCTGGGCGTAATTCATATCGGCGTCGGGGGAGGCACCGCCGGCCAGGGCGATGGCGTCGCGCAAATGAACCTGCCCGGAGGTGGAATAGAGGCCCGGATGGCGCACCTCTCCGCCGACGTAGACGGTCGGCGGGTTGGTGAAATCATAACGGCTGAAGATTTGGATCGTATCGAGCGGCTGGAGTTTCGGCGCCGTGGAAGGGTTCGCCAGCGCCTTCGCCAGATCGAAGCTGGTGACGCTGGGGTGTTTGTCGGGCGACGAGAGGCGAATTATTTCGGCGTAGCTGGCGGGCATGGGCAGCACGTCCTTATAGGAAGCGATCAGATCGGTCAGCTTCATTCCCGGGCGGTAAGCGTACTTGCCCGGCCGGACGACGTGCCCTTCCAGGTAGATCGCATCCTGATTGTAAGGAGCGACCGGGAACACATTCACGCCATCGCGATCCTGAATCTGGAACGACGCGAGCTGCTTCTCCACCGCCGCCGGGTCGGACGCATTGGAGACGTCGAGGCTGAGCATCGTGCGCTTTTCGTGGGCGACGAGCCGGTCGACCTCGATGTGCCCCAGCGCGGCGGTGGGCAGAATGCCTCCGGCGAGCTGGAGGATATTGGCGAGGGTCTTTTCCCCGTTCAGCTCGTAGATCGCCGGGCGGCGCACCATTCCCTCGACGCTCACCTCAGACCCGATCGGCGGCACGCGCACCGTGTCGCCGTTTTCGAGCGGCACGATGTCGCCAGTGACGCCGCGCAAGAGCAGATCGTAAACGTCGACGGTTTGCAGCAGCTTGTCGCCGCGCCAGTGCTCGAGGAGGCGCAGCGACCCGACCGAGGTGGGCCCGCCGGCGGCGAATTCGGCGTTCAGCGGCGTCGAAAGCGAACTCACGTCGTAGGCGCCGGGGCGCTCCGCGTCGCCCACCACGTACACCCGCACGGTCCGCAGCAGCGACAATGACACGTCGGCGGAGACATCCCGGAACTGCGTCCGCAAGGAGCGCTCGACCGCCTGCTGCACCTGTCCGAGTGTCTGCCCGCTCACCAGCAGCGGCCCCACCTCCGGCAACGTCACTCGCCCGGTGCGGTCAACTGCGCGCTGCATCTGCCCCGAAACCCCTCCCCACATGTTCACGGTGAGCACGTCACCGGGGCCGACAACGTAGTCGGGACCGGCTGGCAGATCCATCGGAATCAACTGGTTCGAGGCATTCGTGTCGTGGAACACGGCCTCGCCGAATCGCTCGAGTTGACCAGGTTGCGGAGCCGCCTGCATGTACATGTCGTAGAGCGAGGGGATGTTGGCGAAGGGGTTGGGGCGGGAAACCATTGCTGGCGGCCCCCCGCCGGCTCCCGCATAGAGGGCGCTGGTTGTCGTCTGCCGCTCCCACGGCTGATTGACTGCGGGCTGGGCCCCTCCGGCATACGCGACTGAACTATCCCCAAAGCCGACACCCGGGGGCAACATGCCGAGCTGCGATCCCATGGCCGATTGCGACGCCATCCCCATTGCCGCACTCGCCCCGGCCGTTTGGCCGAAGGAAGAGCCTGATCCCAGTCCGCCGGCAGCGGAGGCGCCCAGCATACTCATTTGCGCGGCGGTCTGCGCCGCCGACGTGGCCGTGCCTGGGAACGAAGCTTGAATCTCGCGCTCGTAAAGAGGCGTGCTGTAGGGAGAGAGGGGCAATATTCCAAACTGCGGGTAGATGCCTCCGCCATACGGCGAGGCGTACGCGGGACCTTGGCCGGAGGAGCCGGAACCATTACCCCCGAGCGAAGGCATGCAACTGCGGTCCTGGATCGGGTTGCAGGTCTTCGTTTCCTCTGTTTTCGGCGGAGCGGGCGGGGGCGCGGTGCGCTCCTGCTCTTCGGCGCGGGCGAGCTGAATGGTACGCTCCTTCATGAGCATGTCCCGCTCCTGGCCCTGCTCGGACTTCGGATTGATTTCGGGGATCAGGTAGCCGTAACGCTCGAGCAGCCGGGTGGCGACCGAGCGGAACTTGACGTCGTTGCCCAGGCGGTCGAACACAGCTTCATCGGTCAGATCGCCATCGGTGAGAATCTGGCCCTTCGCGGTGGCGTCTTCGGCCATCCAGGCCTTCAGCTCAATCATCAGGCCCGGCTGCGTCTTCAAGACTTCCTGGATTTCGGTGGCCGATGCGGCAACGCGGCTCAGATTTTGCTCGGCCAGGGGCGAGGCATCGTTCACAGTTGTCGTTTGCGCCGGTGACGCCGCTCCTGGGGCTGGGGGCTGGGACTGCTGCTGCGAGGCCAAGGGCGGGGCGGCCGCCGCAAGGGCCAGCAGCAAAATCGTGGCCCAACGCGGCGTACGGCCTCCGAGTTTTCGTTCTCGATCACCACTCGCAGAGTGGAACACGGCCACCTCCCTTGGTGAACAAGCTCGCCGGTGAGTCGGCTTCCGTTCAATCCGCCGCGGCGGGCGGTCGCCGCGGCGACCCCTGAGCCGAGCGAAGGGCGGCGCGCAAGCCGGACGGAAAGGCCAAACTGCCTGTTGTAAACCGTCTCGTCGGTCGAAGACTCATTTCCAACTTCCCTGTCCCTCTGAACTCTTTGCGGCAACCCGCCCTTGCGTCAGGGCACGGCTCCGGCCGTGCCGCAAGCTTCGTTTCGTCGCTGCGGCTCCCGCCGCCAGGGACGATCGATGAGGAGAGTCACCCACGCGCTCTTTATCCCTTCCTGCGCAAGGCTTTCAGAAGTTCTTCCTGCGAAGTCTCCAGGCGATGGGAATGGATATTGAGCGAGGCCCAATAGAACAGCGTGCTATTGCGGTCGGGAGCGATTCCGATGATCTTCAGGAAAGGATGATTCTGAAGAATCGAATAGCACGCATCGGGCAAGCGATCGAAACGTCCGAGGGCAACAACCAGGACGTCGGGGTGGGTCCGCTCGATCACCCGCTCCATCTCGCCTTCGTTGGCGAGCTCGGTGACGATTTCCACGTCCGGTTGCTCGCCAATGGTGGCGAGCACCGCTTCTCGCATCAGCTTCGGCCGGTTCGCAACGACGACGCGAATAGCCCTTTTCGTTTTCACGTCACACGTCCCCAAGATGGGAATACCGGGAAAAGCGAAATCGGGGAAGGTTCAATGACGTACTTTGGCGGGTACCGCGGAAGCGGCAAAGGCGTACCAAGCGAGTACCGGGGTTCGTACCGAAAAAGTACCAGAAGGCCCGCGCCCGGCTTCGGACCAAGCATCAGGGGATGGGGACTGGGACGGTACGGGACGGGACGGGAGTGAGACATGGGGGCCGCGGAATGCGGCGACTCGGGGTGAGCGTGAACTTCGCTTGGACCACGCACCGCGCCGAGCGGTTTTGTCAGCCCACCGCCAGCGTGAGGCGCCGGCGTAGCCACCCGGGCCTCCGAGCAACCTCGGTTATACTCGGGCTTCCCTTCGTCGAGGCGCAGCGGCTGCGTCGCGCGGAACGAGGCGAAGTTGGCGCCGACGGGAGAGGTGAAGAGGCTTGCACAATCCCCGAACACTCGGACTGGCGCGGCGGTTGCTGCCTCGGTTTCTTCTCCGGAGGCTTGATCCTTTCCATTCCCGCATCGAGGAAAAACTTGCGGAGTTTGCGGCGAGTCTGCCGCCGGGAGAGCGGGTTCTGGATGCGGGGGCGGGCGAGTGCCGGTTCCAGGCTTTCTTCCCCACGAACCATTACGTGAGCGTGGACAACACCGCCGGCGATGCGAGCTGGGACTACAGCCGGCTTTCGGCAATCGCCGACCTCGCTGCGCTGCCCTTCGCGAGCGGCAGTTTTGCCGCCGCCATCAGCGTAGTGGTGCTCGAGCACCTTGCCGATCCGGAGGCGGCGCTGCGGGAAATGCGCCGGGTACTGGAGGCGGGGGGCCGGTGCCTGGTTGCCGTGCCGCAGATCTGGGAGCTGCACCAGGAGCCACACGATTTCTACCGTTACACGCGGTACGGCCTCGAGCATCTGCTGCGGAGCGCCGGATTCCGGGTGGTCGAGCTGGAGCCCACCGGCGGGTACTTCCAACTGGCGGGCAAACTTTCGATCGATCTGTTGCAATTTTTCGAGCGCGGCGCGGGCTGGATCCTGTTCGTGCCGCTGGCGCCGGTGTTCGGTTTTCTGGTGCCTTTGGCGTGCTATTACCTGGACAAGCTTGATCGAAAAAAGGCCTTCGCGGTAGGATTTGTCGCCGTGGCCGAAGCTGCGGCTTGAGGCCGGAGTGAGCCAAACCGCAAGCAGGGCGGCGGCTAAAGTCCAGGGCCGCGGCGCGGCGCTCTGTTTGTGCGCGGGTCTCTTCCTCCTTTATTGCTCGAACCTGCGCACCATCTACACCGGCGACACCGTCGCCACCCGGTTTCTCCCGTTTAGCCTGCTTCTCGATCACACCTTGAACGTCGATCGGTGGGTGGGACCGTACCTGTTTCCGCCCGGCTCGCCGAACAATTATTTCGTCACTTGCGCGCACGGACACTGGATGTCGAGTTACCCCATCCTGACGCCGCTGGTGGTGACGCCGCTCTACGTCATTCCGAGCTTGTACCTGGCGCGGCGGCCAGGCCCGATACCGGCGCGAACGGCGCAGACCATCAGCCAGGGAATGGAGAAATTGAGCGCGGCGCTGCTGGCCGCGCTCTCGGCGGGAATTCTCTTTCTGGCCTTGCGAAAAATCGCCGCGCCGGGAGCGGCGCTGGCCATCGCCGTCGTCTATGGCGCGGCCAGCAGCACCTGGAGCATCGCCAGCCAGGCGCTGTGGACGCACCCGCTGGCGGAGGTGAGTTTCGCGCTGCTGCTCTGGGCGCTGGTCGGCCTGCCGGGCAAGCCGCGGGCGGCGTTCTGGGCGGGACTGGGGCTGGCGATGGCGGTGGCGGATAAGCCGCCCAATGCGGTGTTCGCGCTGCCGGTGGTGATTTACTTCTTCCTCTATCACCGGGACAAGCTTGCCATGTTCCTGGCGCCGCCCGCGGTGCTGGGCGCGCTGGTGCTGAGCTACAACCTACATTATTTCGGGGGCGTCTTCGGGGCGTACTCCGCGGCGTTTCGCACCATGGGCTACAGCAGCGTAGCCAACGGGTTCCGCGGGTCGCTGTGGCGCGGCATGGCGGGGTTCCTGGCCAGTCCGAGCCGAAGCATTTTCGTGTTCATGCCGTGGACGGTGTTTTCCATTTGGGGGGCGGTCCGACTGTGGCGGGACACGCGGATTCCTTGGGGCCGGTATCTGATTGCCGGCGCCATCGGGTTGTTCCTGGTGTACTCGAAGCTGGAGCGTTGGTGGGGCGGGTGGACGTTCGGCCCGCGCTATCTGACGGATTTGCTGCCGGTGCTGGCTTTCTTTCTGGCGCCAATTTGGCCGGAGATACGCCGCCGGCGCTGGCTTCGGGGAGCGTTCGTGGTTGCGGTGGCGGCGGCGATTTGGGTGCAGGTGGTGGGAGCGTATTACTTCCCCTCCGGCGACTGGAACACCACGCCGGTGAGCGTGGACGAGCATCCGGAGCGGGTGTGGGACTGGCCGGACACGGAGCTGGCGCGGACGTGGCATGCGGGGCCGGCGCCATCGCACCTGACGGAGCGCTGGCGCGGGCTCGAGCATTGGCTCGAGCGCGGCAAGGCTTCGCCAGGGCCCGGCTAGCCGGAGAGTGCAGGAATCGACGGGTGTCGCGCATCGCCATTCTCGTCGCAGGCTTCGAGCGGGCCGACCGCCTGCTCGAATCGCTCCGCCGGATTCCGCCGGAGATCGTCGAACGCGCCGAGGCAATCGTGGTGTTTGACGATTGCAGCGCGGACCGCATCGCCGACGCGGCGCTTTCCTATAGGCAGGAGCGCGGGCTGGCGAAACTCGAGATTTTCCGCAACCGGCGCAAGCGGGGCTACGGCGGCACCCAAAAGCGCGGTTACCAATACATCCTGCGCCGGGACTTCGATTACGTGGCGCAGCTCGACGGCGGCGGCTGGTGCGCGCCGGAGAAGCTGGGAGAGATGCTGGCGCCGCTCGAAGCCGGCGAGGCGGAGATGGTGCTGGGGTCGCGGATGATGTCCGGCAGCCGGCCGGCGGCCGAGGGCAGGCCAGTGTACGCGTGGACGGCGAACCGGCTGCTAACTTCGATGGAGAATCGGCTGGCCGGACTCCGGCTGACCGATTTCCATTCGGGTTACCGGGCGTACCGGACGAGCGCGCTGGCGAAACTGCCGCTGGCGGAAAACAGCGACTCGCGGCGGTTCGATACGCAAGTGCTGTTGGAATTCCACGCTCGCGGCTTTCGAATCAAGGAAGCGCCGGCGCCCGCCTGTTGCGGGGAGGGAGTTTCGCTGGGGAAGGAGATTTCCAACAGCGCGCGTGGTTTGTGGGAATGCGCGAACTACCGGCTGACGCGGTGGGGATTGTGGCCCGGGGCGCGGTATGCCGCTGTCGATCCCGAATACGAGTTCCACGATTTCGCCGGCAGCAGCCACCGAACGATCCTCGACCTGCTGCCCGCCCCGCCGCCGCTCCACATTCTGGATGTGGGCACGGCCGGGGGTTACCTGGACCGCGAGTTGCGGGCTCGCGGCCATCGAGTCACCGGTATCGAATGCCAGCCGGAGCGCGCCGACCGCGCGCGGCGGTACTGCGACGAGATGATCGCCGGCGACGTGGAGACGCTCGACCTCGGCCCCTACGCGGGCAGCTTCGATTGCGCGTTGCTGGGCGACGTACTCGAGCACCTGCGGGAGCCGGAAGCGGTGTTGGAAAGAGTGGCGGCGACGCTGAAACCCGGGGGAAAGGCAATCGTCTGCGTGCCCAACGTGGCCAATCTTTATGTTCGGCTGAACTTGCTTTTCGGGCGGTTCCGCTACGAGACGCGAGGGATCCTCGACGCGACGCACTTGCGGTTTTTCACTCTGCGCACGTTCCGGGAACTGGTGGAATCCAGCGGCCTGGAGATTCTGTCGGTGCAGGCGACGCCGATACCGCTGCCGTGGCTGTTCGCCGGGGTGAGCGGGCGCTGGTGGTTTCAGATGCTGCATCGCGCCCTTTGCCGGCTGACGCGGATGTTTCTGTCCCTGTTGGCCTATCAGTTCGTGGCGGTGGCGGAGAAGCCTGCGTGGCTAGACGCGGCCGAGCGTTCGAAGGCGGGGGAGCAGAGCGGGGAACCGCCACGAGCAGCAGACGGGCGCCCGAGTCGGTAGGGCGCGTTGTATAATTTCGCTAAGTGATTGATTCCACAGGGTTGGTCGTCGCTTGAGCGACCGCTTCAGGGATGCTTGAGGCGGGCCAAGCGGGGTTCATCGTCTTTTTAAGGCGTTTCCACGTCTGTACAAGGGAACAAGGTTGACCGAACGCGAAGCCGATAAGGGTCTGGTGGAAGAGGCGGCCGGCGGCAACGCCGAGGCGTTCACCTTGCTGGTGTGGAGATGGCAGAGACCCCTCTACAACTTTCTGCTGCGGCTGACGGGCGATCGCGAGCAGGCGCGGGACATTTCCCAGGAAACTTTCCTGCGCGCCTACACCCGCCTGAAGGACCTGCGGGAGAAAGAGAAGTTCGCCTCGTGGCTGTTTCGCATCGCGGTGAACCTGCATTGGTCGCAAGTGCGCGCCCGGCAGCCAGGGAGCGAATGCGAGCCGGATGGCGTGGAATCGAGCGAGGCGCCGGCCGAGGCCCGGGAGAGGCAGCTTACCGTGCGGGAGCTGATCGTGCGGCTGCCGGCCAAACAGCGCGAGGTGTTGCTGCTCAAGGTCTATCACGGGTTCCGGTTCGACGAAATCGCCAGCATTCTGGATTGTCCGGAGAGCACAGTAAAGTCGCGGTTGTACAAAGCCTTCGAGCTGATACGCGCCGGCTGGGAGAGCCAGGGGCCGCCGGCCAATTCCTAGCCTCCCATAGCCGAAATTCGCGACACACGTACCCAAGCCCTGTCATGCTGAGCGAAGCGAAGCATCCCGTTGCTACCAGGGGGACTGCTACGCCCGGACCATCCCGACTCGGCCTCGACACCTATGTCGAGAACCACTGTTCTGGGGCGCTAGCGCCGAACGAAATCATCCGAACGGCGCCCGTACCTGATTTTCCCTCCACCACGGAATTGCGACTCCACGCTTTTTCAGGAGATTGGCGATGAATTGCGAAGAATTCCGTTCGTTGATGCTTGACTGCCTTGGCGGCGAGCTTGCGGCTGAGGCACAGGAGTCATTCACCCGCCACGAATCGAGTTGCGCCGCCTGCCGGGCGGAACTGACACGGTGGCGGCAGGTGGAGAGCTGGCTTCGGGCCGGATGGCCTGCCGAGGATCCGCCATCGCTGCCGGCGCTGGCGTTTCCGCGGCGGAGCACCGGTGGAATCGAGCGGGCGTGGCGGTGGTTTTCCTGGGCCAGCGCGGGGCTGGTGACGGCGAGCCTGGTGGCGCTGGTGCTGTTGCGGCCGACGGTGCGATGGGACGGGTCGATTGTCAGTTTGGCTTTTCGCGCCGCGCCTTCCAGCCAGGCGATCGCCGGCGAGCCGGTGAACAAGGAGCAAATCGAGGGCTGGGTGCAGGCGGCGGTGAAGCGGGAGGTGGCGGAGCAGAACGCTTCCCGCACCGCGGGGCCGGCGCCGGTGCAGGCCGAATGGAACGACGCAGAGGCCCGGCGCGTTGGGCAGCTCGGCTCGAGGCTGGAATTGCTCGGCGAGTCGCAGGCTTACCTGTGGCGGCAAGTGCAGGAACAAGAAGTGAACCTCCGAAGCTTGTGGCGCACCACCGCGATGCCGGCGGCGGAACGCCGCCCGGGCGCGGAATGAGAGAGGCAGCGATGAGACGAACGACAATGGCGGTTCTCGGCCTGCTGGTGGCGCTGGCGGGGAGCGTTTTGCAAACCAGCGCGACTCCCCAGAAGGACGAATTGAAGAAGCTCAAGAACGAAATCGGCCTATTGGAATCGGTGCTCAATCAGAGCATCGCGCAAACTTTCTCGGCGCCCTTCGGCATGCTCGACGCCGCCCGCGGCGTTTACCTGCCCGGCTACGGCGCGGTCCTCGATTTCGAACTGAACCTGTCCTCAAGTCCCCCGATGGGCTCGTTCGCGCCGCTGCTGACGCCTGAGAAGCAGCGAGCCGAGCGCGAGCAGGAGATGAAGCGGCGGGAGCAGGTGAAAGAGCTGGCGGAGAAGGTACTGGCGGATTTCGGCCAGACGCTGAGCGACGTGCCGGCGCGCGAGTCGGTGGCGATTGTGATCCACACCGTCGCGGTGCGGGACCAGGGTCTGGAGCGGTCGGTGATGGTTGTCCAGGCGCCGAAGGAGGCGATCGACGAATATCATTCGAACGCGATCGACCGGGCGGCGTTCCTGCGCAAGCTCTCGGTGATGGAGTATTAGGGGGATGGCGGGCAAGGCTGAAACGCAGTTCGATTCCGCTCGCCACAGGCTGCGCAAGCCCCTGGGCGAGATCCTGGTGGAAGGGGCCAAGGTTTCGCCGGCAGACCTGGAGCGGGCGCTCGAGCTGCAGAAGGAATCGGGCGAGCGGCTGGGCAGGCTGCTGGTGAACCTGGGCGCGCTTCCCGAGCGCGATCTGCTTCAGGCGTTGAGCGTCCAGTTCGGCCTGCCGATCGTGCAAAGCTCCGAGTTCCCGCCGCTGCCGCCGGACGTGCGCGGCTTGTCCCCGCGGTTCATGAGTTCGGCGAAGTTTTTCCCCTTCGATTTGCAGGAGGACGGGCTGCACATCGCCGCGGCCGACCCGCTCGACCACGAAACCTTCGATTCGATCCGGCTGACCACCGGCTTCGAGCCGGTAGTGCACCTCGCCCTCGAAACCGAGATCCAGGACGCCATCGAGAAGTATCACGGCGCCGGAAGCAGCTACCTGACGCGCCTGGCGGAATCCTTCGGCGACGCTGAAACGGCAGGCGAAGAGGCCAGCGGGGAAGACGTCGAGCACCTGCGCGACCTGGCGCTGGAAGCACCGGTGATCCGGATGGTCACGCTCTTGATCACGCGGGCGGTGGAATCGCGGGCGAGCGACATCCACATCGAGCCAATGGAGCAGGAGCTCTGCGTGCGGTTCCGGATCGACGGCGTTCTCTATCCGGTGGAGGCCCCGCCGCGGCAAATGGGGCCGGCGGTGGTTTCGCGGATCAAGCTGATGGCGAAGCTGAACATCGCCGAGCGGCGGCTGCCGCAGGACGGCCGCATCGGGCTGAAAGTGCTGGGGCGGGATATCGACCTGCGGATCTCGACGCTGCCCACCGTCTACGGTGAAAGCGTGGTGATGCGCATCCTGGACCGCGCCGATTCCAGCCTGGTGAGCCTGGAAAAATTGGGCTTCTCGAAAGCGATCCTCGAGCGGACCCGCGAACTCACCGCGCGGCCGCATGGAATCTTCCTGGTCACCGGCCCCACCGGGAGCGGCAAGAGCACCACGCTTTACAGCGCGCTCAGCCGGATCAACCAGACCGACAAGAAAATCGTGACACTCGAAGACCCGGTGGAATACCAGATCGCCGGGGTGAACCAGATCCAGGTGAAGCCGCAGATCGGCCTCACCTTCGCCGCCGGGCTGCGGCACATCGTGCGCCAGGACCCGGACGTGATCATGGTGGGGGAGATCCGCGATCTGGAGACGGCGGAGATAGCGATTCGCGCCGCGCTCACCGGCCACCTGGTGTTCAGCACCCTGCACACCAACGACGCGCCCAGCGCCATCACCCGGCTGGTGGATATGGGAGTTCCGGCTTATCTGCTCTCATCCTCGATCATCGCGGTGCTGGCGCAGCGGCTGGTGCGGGTGCTGTGCCCCGGATGTAAGCGAGCCGAGGAGGTGCCGGCGGGCGAACTGCCTTTCGGCGTCGCCAGCAACGGCGCGACCGTCCGCATCCATCGAGCCGCCGGCTGCCCGGCCTGCCGGGAGATCGGGTTTCGCCACCGGATCGGCATCTTCGAGCTGATGGAGCTCGGCGACGATCTGCGCCGGCTGATCGTGCGGACCAGCGAGGCGAACGTGCTGGCGGAAGCGGCGCGCAAGCAGGGGATGAAAACGCTGCGGGAAGACGGTTTCGAGAAGGTGCTGGCGGGAATCACCACGATCGAGGAGGTTTTGCGGGTGACGCAGGAATCGAATTGAGGAGCTGACGTGCCAGTTTTCGCATACCGGGCGGTATCAGCCGAAGGCAGGCTGGTGCAGGGCTCGATCGAGGCGATGGATCGTGGCGCGGCCGTGGGCCAGCTTCAGCAACGACGGCTGGTGCCATTGGCGGTGAACGCGCCGGAAGAGTCCGGCGCCAAGGGCAAGCGCTGGGCGCGGCTGGCGTTGCCGGCGCGGCGGCTGGGCCCGCACCGGGAGATCTTCGCGCGCACGCTGGCGACCCTGCTGGGAGCGGGGATTCCGATGGACCGTTCGCTCGACTTGACCAGCGAATTGCTCGATTCCCCGCCGCTGAAGGAAGCGGTGGTGCAACTGCTGCGGGAAGTGCGGGGAGGGAAGGGCTTGGGCGCGGCGATGGAGATGCATCCGCGGGTTTTCCCGGCGTTTTACGCGAGCATGGTGCGCGCCGGGGAAGCCGGCGGAGACCTGCCCGGGGCGTTTCTGCAACTGGCCGATTACCAGGCGGCGGCCAACGACCTGCGGGGACAAGTCAGCTCGGCGCTGGTGTACCCGACGCTGCTGATGGTGGTGGGGACGGCGGCGGTGATCTTTCTGATGCAATTCGTGGTGCCGAAATTCGCGGCAGTGTTTCAGCAGAGCGGCGCGGCGCTGCCGCTGCCGACGCAGATTCTGCTGGGCGTGAGCCACTTCATCGGCGCGACGTGGTGGCTGTGGGTGGCGGGGCTGCCGGTGGCGGCGCTGGTTTTGACGCAATCGCTACGCAGCGGCCCGGGCCGCGAGTGGTGGGACCGGACGGTGTTGGCGCTGCCGAAGGCGGGCGGTGTGATCGAGCGAGTGCTGGTGGCGCGCTTCGCGCGCAGCCTCGGCAGTTTGCTGCGCGGGGGCGTGCCGATGCTGCGCTCGCTCGAAATCTCCGGACAGGTAGTGGGCAACCAAAAGCTGGCACGGGCGGTGAACCGGGCGGCGCAAGGAGTGAAGCAAGGGCGCGGGCTGGCCGCTCCTTTGCGGGAATCGGGAGCGTTTCCGCCGCTGCTGCTGCACCTGGTCGGCGTGGGCGAGGAGACGGGCGGGCTGGACGGCATGCTGCTGCACGTTGCCGAGGTGTACGAACGCGAGGCGCGAACGGCGATCAAGAGCCTGGTGGCGCTGTTCGAGCCGCTGATGATCGTGGCGATCGGGATCGTGGTGGGATCGGTGGTGATTTCGATACTGCTGGCGGTATTCAGCGTCAACCAGATCCCCATGTGAGGTGCCTGATGAGCGACACACGGAGAAGAGACGAGCGCGGGTTCACTCTGATCGAGCTGCTGGTGGTGATGACCATCCTGGCGATTCTGGCGGCGCTGGTGGTGCCGCGGCTGTTCAACAGCCTGGAGAAATCGAAAGTAGACGCGGCCAAGGCGCAAATCGCCGCCTTCGATACGGCCCTGGCCGCCTACCGGCTGGACGTGGGATCGTTCCCCACCACCGACCAGGGCCTCGCGGCCCTGCGGGTGGCGCCCGCCGGGGTGCAGAACTGGGACGGGCCGTACCTGCCCAAAGACGTGCCCCAGGATCCGTGGGGAAATCCCTACATCTATCGCTCGCCCAGCAAGCACGGCGATTACGAGATCATCTCCTACGGCGCCGACGGGCGTGAAGGCGGCGAGGGCGTGAACGCGGACATCGAGAGTTGGAAGTAAGCGATGGCTCGCCCGCTGATGCGCGAGGCAAGCCGGCCGGCGAAATTCGAATCGGCGGGAACCGTTTCAACGCAACCCGCCGGCCCGCCGCCGCCGCTGGCGGCGGGCGGCCGCGGCTTCACGCTGCTCGAGCTGGTGATCGTGCTGACGATCGTGGCGCTGGCGGCGGCGCTGGTGGTGCCGAACTTGGCGAGGGCGTTCGCGGATGCGGAATTGCGGCTGGAAGCACGCGCGGTGGCGAATCTGTTCCTGCAGGCACGGGAGCGGGCGCTTTACCGAGCCGGCACCTATCTGGTGGTGTTCGGGCCGGTAGCGGGGAGGCAGAGAACGCTTTATCTGGCAGGCGAGGACGGAAAAGTGGCGAACAAAATCACGCTGCCCGCGGGGATTTCGCTGCGAGGCCGGACGGAGCAGGGTGAATGGGCGGAGAACCCTCCCCCGGCGCGCTTCTTTCCCAACGGCAGCAGCGAGCCGCTCCAGATCGACCTGGCCGGCGAGAACAAGTCGCACGTGCAAATGCGGCTGGATCCCCTCACCGGCGGACTGAAAGTAGCCGAACTGTACAAGGAGAATTGATGACGCGCGGCAACTCGGCAGCGAAGGGCTTCACGTTGATCGAGGTATTGATCGCCGCAGCGATCCTGGGAATTGCGTTTGTCGCGGTCACGGGAGTGATGTCGCAATCCTTGCGGAATATCGACCGGATGGGGCCGCAGGAACAGGTCCTGCTGCACGCCCGGGAGGCCATGACCGAGCTGCTGCTCCAAGAACAGCTCGCTCCGGGCCGGCAATCGGGCCAATGGGACGACGGGTACCGGTGGCAAGCCGATATCGCGCCCTACCCGGGCGTGAAGCCCGATCAGTTCGGCGCCTATGGATTGTTCGAAGTGCGTTTGCAAATCGCCTGGGGAGATCGGGAGCACCCGAAGACGTATGTGGTCGAAACCACCCAATGGGCCCGGCGGCCAAATCCGTCGAGCCAGCCCTGAACGCGCCCGCGGCTTCACGCTGCGAGAGTGGCGCAGGCGTCCCCGCCTGCGCCGAGCCGGGCATGAGAATGCCGGCGGCTTCACGCTGCTCGAAGTCGTTGTTGCGCTGGCGCTCTCGGCGGCGCTGATGACGATCCTCCTGATCGGCATGCGCGTGGGCGCCAATGCCCTGGAGGCGGGCGACCGGCGGCTGACGAAACTGGATCGCGACTTGGCCATTGTCCAGGCGATCGAGGGGCAAGTAGCGGGCGCGGTTCCGCGGATCGTGATGGTGCAGCAGGACCAGGGGCAGGCGCCCTATCTGTGCTTTCGCGGCGACTCGCGCGAAGTGCGGTTTTTGACCCGCGTTTCGCTGACTCACGATATGGCTCAGGCTCTCTGGCTCGCCACTTACCGCGTGGTGGAAACCGGAGACGGCCAGCAACAAATGTTGGCGAGCGAAACGCCGGTGCTGGATCGCGACCACCTGCAGGCCGCGCTGGTCGGCGCAGTTGCGACGGGGGGAACAGTTTCAAGCCAACCCGCCAGCCCGGGTCGCCGCGGCGACCCGGCCGCACTTGTGCCGGCGGGCCGGGTGGAATCGCTGGGAGATCCCGCCAAGCGCATCCTTATATCCTATCTGCGGCCGGGCACGCCGAGCGGGCCGTCGCAATGGGTGGCGGAATGGAAGCCGGATGAAACCGAACTGCCTATGGGCATTCGCGTCCAGGTGTGGCGCGACACCTATGCCGGCGCCCTGACGTTTGCGATTCCCGTGCGAAAAGTGGAGTCGAAACAGGTGGCGGGACCCAACCGCCGCCGCTCGGGAGCCGGAGCGAGATGAGCGAGCGAGGCAAGCAACCGGCGCAGGTGGGACCGGGTCGCCGCGGCGACCCGGGCCGGCGAGTTGAGTTAACACCATTCCCGCCGGAAGCGGGCATCGTGTTGATCGCTGTCCTGTGGGGCATCGTGCTGCTCACGCTGGTGGCCATCGCGCTGGCAACGGCGATGCGGACGGGAGTGGAAGGTTTGCAGAGCCAAAAGGAACAGCTGCAAGCCCACTACTACGCCCGCGGAGCGATCTATCAAACCCTGGGATTGCTGCTGGCTCCGCCGCCCCCCAGCGCGACGGGGCCGGACTCTTATTCCGGCCCGCCACCCCAGGCGGACTGGCGGGGCACGGGGTGGGAGGCCACCGTCCAAATCAGCGACGAGGCGGGAAAGCTGGATGTGAATCGCGCGCCCGAGAGAATGCTGGTGCGGCTGTTTCAGGCGCTCGGGCTGAACCAAACCTCGGCGCAGTCACTGGGCGATGCCATCGAAGCCTGGCGGAATCCGGACACCAGCGGGGGGATGAGCGGCGGCGAGGATTCGTACTACCTGAGCCTGCGGCCGCCTTACCAGCCCGCGCACGCCGATTTTCAGTCGATCGGGGAATTGTTGCTGGTGCGCGGCGTTACCCCAGGCCTCTATTACGGAGGATACGTGACGCGGCCCGACGGACGAGTGGAACGACTGCCGGGGCTGGTGGACTGCCTGACGACGAACGCGTCGGGCGCGGCGATTAATATCAATTCAGCGCCCTATCCCGTGCTGATGGCCGTGCCGGGGATGGACCAGGAAGTGGCGAATTCGATCGTTCAAGAACGGGAACGGAGGCCGTTTGCCTCGTTGAACAAACTCACCGAGGATTTCCCCGCCTCGCTGGATGCCCAGACCCTTTCCTACCTGACCACGCAGGCGAGCGGCCGCTTTTCGCTGCTGGCGACGGCGACGGTAGCGGGCGGGGTGAGCGCCCGGGTGCGGGCACTGACCGAACTCGAGCCGGGCAAGGACCCGCCATTCCAATTCGTGCGATGGGATGACAGTTATGTTCGCTAGACGGCAATCGATCGAGGACATCGCCCGGCGTCTCGGCGGGCAGCGCGCGCTTCGACTGCGGCGAGACCGCCAGTGGTATCGCTTGAGCCTGCGAAGGCCCGCGCTCGGCATCGAAGTGGGCGGCTCGGCGCTCCATCTGGCCTGCGTGCGCCCGGGGCTGGGACGGCGCTGGCTGGCGGGAACCGAAACGATCGCGGATTCGGCGATGCTTGGCGCCGAGCAGCTTCGCGGGCGGCTGAACGGCTTCCTGGCGCGGTGCGGGGCGGCGGATCCGGTGGTGATTCTGGGGTTGCCGCGACGCGACGTGATCGTCCGGCACCTGAGCCTGCCGGCGGCAGCGGAGCGTGCGCTCGACGGAGCACTTCGGCTGCAGGAGGCGTTGTTCAAGCCGAACGACGACGAGGAATTCTGCGCCCAGGGGACGGCAGCACGCGACGGAAGCGCGTTTGCCGCGACGCTGGCGCTGCTGCCCAGGAGCGCGGCGGAGGCCGCGGCAGGCAAGTTCACGCAAGCCGGTTACGCTCCCGCCCTTCTCACGGTGACCCAATTCGCGCTGGCCGACCTGATCCTGCGCGCCGCCCCGGCCGATCGACCTCAGCAACTGCTTTTCGTGCATCAGCGCGGGCGGGAAGCGGAGATTGCGGCGCTGCGAAATCGCGCGCTGATCTATTCCCGGAGCGTGCTGTTGCCGGCGGGAACGGCTTCGACTCAACCCGCCGGCTCGGCGCCGCCGGGCCCACCTGCGCCGGCGGAGGACGCGGCGGCGGGGGAACAACTGCTCGCCGCCGTGCAGGAGGCGCTGACGAGCCTGCGGTGGCCGACGCCGCAGCCGGTGTTGCTGGCGGGAACGGTTTCGCCGGAAACGGAGCACGAGCTGGGCGAAACAGGCCGGCTGTTTCGACTGGACGAGTGGATGGGGAACGCCAGTCTGAGGAAGACCAAGCCGGAGGAACATTGGGGAGCGATCGCGCTGGCGGTGCAAGGGCTGAGCTGGCAGGGGCAGTATCGCTTCAATCTGCTGCCGGCGGAACTGCGGGCGCGGCGCGGACTATGGGGCTACGCGCCCACGTACACGCTGGTAGCGGCGAACCTTTTGCTGCTGGCGGCACTGGGATTGCGCGTGCCGGTCGAGCGCCAGATCCTGCTGAAGCAATACCAGGGCGCCATCGGCCGGCTGGAAGCGCCGGCGGCGCAAGCGGACAGCCAACTCGCGAGTGAAAAAGCGCTGCGCCAAAGGCTGGCGCTGCTCGGCCAGTTCGAGGGACAGGGCAGGGAGCCGCTCGATTTGCTGGCGGCGGTGGCGCGCCAGTTGCCGGTAGACGCCTGGCTGGAATTCTACAACTACCAGGCGGGCCAACTGCAAATCGTCGGAACGGCGAAGTCGGCTTCGGGAGTGCTCTCGGCCTTGCAGCGGCTGCCCCAGGTGGAAGACGTGAAGTTCAACGGCGCACTCACGCGCGACGATTCGGGCATGGAGCATTTCCGGCTGCAGATGCGGTTGAAGGGGAGCCGATGAAGAAGCTGAGCAGTCGGGAAAAGATATTCGCGATCGCCGGCGTGGCCGCCTTGCTCGCTTACGGCTTGGCGGAGTTCGTGGTTTTGCCCGCGAGCGCGATCTGGAACAACGGCGAGGAGCGGATAGCGCTGGCGCAGAGGCGACTGCGACGCGAGCGGGAGCTGGTGGCTGCTCGGCAGTTGCCGGCGCGGGTGGCGGCCGCGCGAGCGCAATTGCAGCAGGAACAAAAGCGGCTGCTGCAAGGCAAGGACGCGAACCAGGCCGGGGCGCAGCTCCAGTCGTGGCTGGCGCAGCAGGCGGCGGCACAGCAGCTCGAAGTGTTGCGCAGCGATTTCCTGCCGCCGGCGCCGGTGACGGCCGAGTTCGTGCGCGTGCCGGTGCGAATCGAGCTGCACGGCCGCATCAGCCAGATCACCGCCTACCTGGCCGCGGTGACGCAGGGGAACCAGATCGCCTCGGTGGACGAGATGCAATTCAGCAGTTACGGCGACGCCAAACAAAAGCAGGTGCATTGCGTTGTGGTGGTTTCAGGGCTGATGGCCAAGGGCGGCTAAGGGAATCGACGATGCGAAAATCACGCTGGGTGGTGAACGTTCTCTTGCTGGCCGGAGCCGTCGGCCTGGCCTGGAAACTGCGCGCCGATTGGCGCGCGGACTTCAGACAAGACGGACCCCAGGCCGTTCGGGCGCGGCCGCTGGCTTTGGCCGCCGCGCCGCCGGCGCTCGCGCCGCGCGATTACACCGTCATCGGCCAGCAGAACCCGTTTTCCGTCGATCGCAACGACGTAATTGCGGCGCCGCCGCAGGCTGCCGCTCTCGGCCCGCCTCCCCTCTACTACGGCTCCATCATCTTTGGTAAGCAGCGTTTCGCGCTGCTGGGGAGTGAAGCGAGTCCCAAACCCCAGCGAACTGCGGAAGGCGACACTTTCAACGGGTACAAACTGGTGAACGTCCGGCCGGAGTCGGTGGTGTTCCAGACGCAATCGGGAACTTCCGAGGTGATGCTTTATAACGCGATTTCGCGCCTGCACCGCGATTATGCCAAGACGCAGCCCTCGCCTGCCGCCGCTGCTTCTGCTGCCGCTCAGCCTACGGCCGGAACCGCCGCCGCGGCGACAGCAGGCCTCACTGTCGTTTCCGGGCAGACGCAGGCGCAATCGGCGGCGCAAGCCCCGCCTGAGGCAGGGCATGCGGGCATGCATGCGGTGCAAACCCCGTTTGGGCCCATGTGGGTCCAGGATCAGCCACATCACTAGCTCCGAGGGAAACTTGCGAACTCAAATGCACAGTACAGAAACCCGTACCGGACGGAGGAAATACTCCCGTTCCATGTGTGTAGGGGTACCCGCCGCGGCGGGCAACGTGCCCCTACGCGCGCGGGCGGGGCTGCCAGCGGTTTGCGTGGCCATCCTGGCAGGAGTGCTGCTGGTCGGCAGCGCGGCATCACAGCAGCCGAAGCCGGCCGGAAAGGCATCAACTCAACCTGCCGCGTCACAAGCGAAGCAGCAGCCCCCGGCGAAGGCGGCTCCCGCGCCCTCAAATGAGTGCGGAGGCCGGCCGGAGGTGCAAGTCATGACGCCTTTTGGTCCGATGATGACTTGCCCCCCGGCCACCGGAGGCCAAGTTCAACCTGCGCCAGCGGGACCGGCTTCAAACCAACCCGCCGGCCCGGCACAGTCGGCTCCGGCTGCGCCGGCGAATCCGAGTGCTCCTTCGGCGCAGCCCGCCCAGCCGGAACAGGCTCGGCCCGCGGCGACACCCGCCGGACCCCAACAACAGCCCGCGCCAGCCAAGCCTGGCGCGGCGCAACCCGCGCCGCAAAATCCGCAGCCCGAGCAAGCCAAACCCGGTACTCCCCAGCCCGGCCAACAGCCACAACAGCCCGGGCAGGCCGCGCCGGCGGCGCCGGCCGCGGTAGGCGCGGCGCAGCCCGGCATCGCACTGAACCTCGAGAACGCCGACCTTTACCAGGTGTTGCGCATTATCGGCTCGGAACTGGGCATCAACTACGTTGTCGATCCCTCGGTCAAGGGCACCGTGTCGATCAACACCTCGGGCTCGGTTTCCCGCGCCGACCTGTTCACCCTGCTCGAGACGATTCTCCAATTGAACGGCGCGATGATGGTGAAGGTGGGCGCGTACTACCGGGTGATGCCGCTCGGCGACGCGAAAGTGGCGCCGGTGCCGCTCGAGTTCGTCAAGCAGCCGGAGGTTCCACCGGCGCCGGCGGGAACGCCTTCAACCCAACCCGCCGGCCAGGCACTGCCTGCGCCACCGGTTCCCAGCGGGGGATTGACGCTCGAGGTGGTGCCGATGCGGTACGTCTCTGCCGCGGAAATGGGCAAAATCCTGGCGCCCTTTGTTTCCCCCGCCGGCGCGGTGGCCGCGCTCGAGCAGGGGAACATCCTGTTGATTACCGAAACCCCGGCAAAACTCGAGCAGTTCCGCCAGATAATCGACACGTTCGACAGTCCCGAGTTCGCCCGGCAGCGCGTGCGGCTTTTCCCGGTAAAAAACAGCCTCGCCGATAACTTGATTCCCGAATTGCAAAACGTCTTCGCCGGTTACGCGCTGGGGTCGAAGACATCAGCGGTACAGTTCGTTCCACTCAAGCGTCTGAATTCGATTCTCGCCATTTCCCCCTCGCCCGAGGTGTTCGCCGACGTCAAGAAATGGATCGAGCGGCTGGATCAGCCGATCCCCGAAAGCGGCGTCGAGAACTACGTCTACATGGTGCAGAACGCCAAGGCCGACGACCTTCGTCATATCCTCACCGTGCTCTACGGCGGCAGCGAAGCCCAGCCCCAAGCGCCCCCGCCCGTCGAATCGGCCAATCCACTGGTCCTGCCGCAAGCGCAGGCCCAGGCGCCGCAAGCTCCGGCGCCGGAGACGTCACCTCACCTCCAGGGCGGAATCATGATTACCGCCGACGAGAAGAATAATGCCCTGATCATCCAGGCTACCCCGCACGACTACGCCATCCTCGAAAAGACCATCGAGCAACTCGATATCCTGCCACGCCAGGTGCTGATCAACGCCAGAATCTACCAGGTGAATCTCACCGGCGATCTCAGCTTCGGAATCTCCGCGTTCCTCAACCAGAACGCCAAGCTCCCCGGGCCGCTCGCCACCTCCGGCTCGTTTTCGCCGGGCCAAACCGGCGGCTCCCTGCAAGCCACCACGTTTTCGATCATCAGCCAGACCCGCGCCCTCGAGCTCTTTCTGAACGCCACCGACAACCGCTCCCGCGTCCGCATGCTCTCGGCTCCTTCGATTCTGGTCACCGACAACACGACTGCGAAAATCCAGGTGGGCGCCGAGGTGCCGGTGCCGCTGGGTTCCGCATTGACTCCCATCCAATCCGGCGGCACCAGCATTTTCGCCCAAACGATTCAGTTCCAAAACACCGGCGTCATCCTCACCGTCACCCCGCGGATCAACGCCAGCGGTATCGTGTCGCTGAACATCACTCAGGAAGTGAGCAGCGCCGTTCCCAACACAACTTCGGCCATCGTCGCTCCGGTGATCAACAAAACGGCCTTTCAAACCTCGGTGGTTCTCCACGATGAGGAGCCGCTGGCGCTCGGCGGCATGATTACGACTTCGGATTCCCTCACTCGCGACCGCATCCCCCTGCTCGGCGATATCCCCGGCCTGGGCATGCTCTTCGGTTCCACCACCCATCAGACCGCGCGCACCGAGTTGGTGCTGATTTTGACTCCCCATGTCATCCAGGACATGGCCCAGGCGAATCAGACCAGCAGCGACTTCATCAATCAGTTACGGAATCTCAAACAGATGATCAAGAAACCCGACTGACCCACCGTGATGGATGCGGTCCGCTGCGGACCGTACGGACACCCGCCGCCCCTCGGCAGGCTCACGGCCGTGAGCGAAGTCGAACGGCGGCGGGCTGTTGCGGTGGCGACCCGTGAGGCTCCCGAGGGGCGGCGGGCGAGCAATATCTCCGGAATGGCGCCACCGGAGAGCGCTGCCAATCGGCGCCCGACGCCTTTCCGCGTGCGCTGACCGGTCGCTGGACCCGTCCTTCCAAGCCCGGGGCCGCTTCGCCCGCACCGGCACGTTCCACGCGCCCTACCCTCCGGGGAGGCCGTAACTCAGGAGGAAACCAAGCTCCCATTTTCTGTCGTTCAACCAGTTGAAATTAGGTTAAACTGCCTCTGCGGCGAAACCCGTTTGCTGGGTAGAGCGTGCCGGGCTGCGCGGCCTCGCCAAAGCTTCCTCCGGTGATCCGGGTGGCGGCGGAGACTGTTTCGCCGGGGCTGCCTTCCCACGGCGGGAATGGGGCCGCACTTGGCGCGGAATCGATTCTCAGCCCGACGTTCGGGTCGTGGCACACGCTCTGAAAGTACTGGACAGAAAGTGCTTGACACTATTTTCCGCGCTGTGCTACGTTGCGCACCGTTGCACAAAGGGTTCGCGTGTGACGTTGTGGTTCAGCGGCGGGGTGTCGTGCAGGGAGAATTCACTTCGAGGTACGAGGAGAGAGACGTGATGAGTAATAAATGGTTTTGCCGGCTCGCAGGTGTGTTGGTACTGCTCCTGGGAGCGATGGCCCTTCCTCAGAAAGGTTTCGCGCAGCTCGAAATTTACCAGCAGATCGGGACCAACGGCACCTGCGGCACGCCTTCAGCGAGCACCGGTGGCGTTCCCACGGTGAACCGCGAGGGAATCACCGAGGAAGGTGCCGACGTAGTTGTCGAGGCCGAGGGCGCTGGCAATTTCACCGTCGGGCATCAGATCTCGGTTACGATCACGAACGGAGTTGATCTGACTTCTCCGGTCGTGGCGACCGGCGGCAATTTGCCCCTCGCCAATGTGGTTCTCTGCGATCCCGCACTGGCAATCACACAGCCGGTGGTGAACCGGTCGTTAACCATCCTCGGCGTGCAGGTGACGATTTCCTTTCAAGTGACCGCCGCCAATACCTCGGGGGAGGGGGAGGTCGTCTTCCGCAACCTGCGATGGGATGTCACCGACCTGACCAACGGGGGTATTTTTAAGGCGAGTGCCGTTGACTGCACAAACCCGCCCAGTTGCACCACCTCCACCGCCATCCCGCTCGCTGGTGATGAGACCGTGACGGGAAGCGGCGGATTCCTCACGCTGGGCACCGCGCTCGACACCATCGCCAGCAGCTTCATGGACGAGGGGGTCGGGATCCAAAACGCCAACGGAGGCCTGCTCATCCAGGCGGACCTGGGCTTCGACGAAGGGTTTTTGGGTGCTTTGCGTTCAGCGATACCCGCTAGCCCCCCGAGCCATCCTGGCGATATAGCTACCACCCCAACCTCGGTCGAGTTCGCGGTAGTTGGCGATACCGACATCAATGGCGGCGCGCCCATCGCCGGCGTGAGCGTAGCCTTCCCAAGCCAGTTCCTGGTCGACCCGCTCGATGGCGCTCTGCTCCTGGGGAGCCCCACAGGCACGTGCAGCGGAACCGGTCTCAATCTCGACTGCACCTATCAGACGCTTGCCTCCGACGTGGACGCCGACGACATGGCTTTCACCACCGCCAACGGCACAGCGATTGTGACTGCCGCGGCAGCAGCGGCCAACACTATCGTCGTGACCATCGGCTCCTCTTCGGGCAGCGGGGTCATGGATCTGGTGGCCACCTTTGGCCCCGACGCAAACACCAGCCCGGCAGCCATCCCGCGCTATATGCATTCGAAAGGCTGCTCGAGCGTCTTTGACGATTGCTTTGCCGGCTCCGGGATTGAGGGCCGGGGGATCATAAAGGACGCTTTCTTCGAGATCGTCCCGACGAAAACCGATATCGTGGTGCCGTGGGTGACCAACCTCTTCGGGTTTAACGCCGGCATCTCGGTTTCCAACACCGGCCTCGACACCTTTGGCACGTTCTTCTGCCCCACACCGCCGTGCGCAGCTACGAGCCAGGGGACGGGGATATCGAATACCGGACCCGTCACCGTTACCCTCTTCCCCGACGACGGTACTGCGCCCATCATCTTCACTACCGGCCCCGGCAAGACTCCTGGCCGCGGCCTTGCCGCGAACGGAACGCTAGCGCCTGGAGCTACGTGGGCGGTTGACCTCACCGGCCTCCTCGCCGCCGCCGGCGTGGTGACGCCGAAGGAAGGCTACATGCTCATTCAGACCGGGTTTACGCTTGGGCATGCCGCGGTCTTCGTCTTCACACCATCCTTCGGCTTTGCCGACACTCCCGCCATCGTCCTGCCCACTAACGTCGAGCGTGGGAGCATATTCGCTCCAGGGAGCCCGTTCGTCGTGCCCGAGCCGCAGGGGCAGGTTGCTAGGCGGAAACACTAAAAGGCGGCCAATAGCGTCTGCATCCTCGTACACTCGAGTTGAACGGAAAAAGGGCGGGGCAGTTGGCCCCGCCCTTTTTCTTTTCGTCGCCCGCTTCGCAGTTTGCTATGATTCTTGTTTGCCGGGCATCTGACGGAAAAGGTCGAGGAGCGTCATTCCCGCGGCGGCCCTTTTTGCAGGGGCAGCTTGCCCGCCGAGGCTGGTGCCCCTACCCAAGTTTCGGATTGAAAGTTCGGCCAAGGAGGTTGGGCATAGAGCCATGAGATCGAGACGAGCGAGTTCTCTAGCAGGTTTCAGAATGGCAGCCGGTTTGTTGGCGAGCACCGCCATCGTGCCCGGCGCATGGGCGCAGGCGGCTCGCGCCCCGAGCGCGTCCGCGCAGACAGCGCAAACCGCCGGCGCGCAAGCCGCCGCGGCTCCGCAGGCGGCGGGCTCGTCTGCCTCCCAAGCACTCTCACCGGCCGAGCAGGCGCTGCGCGTCCGCGCCGAACAATTCTGGTCCCTCTGGACCGCGGGCCAGCGGGTGAAAGCGCTGGACCTGGTTGCTCCGGATTCTCGAGATATGTATCTGGGCCAGCCGCTGCCGCCGGTCACCGCCTTCCAATTTGACAAGATCCTGAAGCAGGATAAGCCCGACGTTGCCGTTGTTTATGTCTCCACCGAGCATCCCAGCCCAACCCCGCAGTTCCCCGGGCCCATTCACTCGGTTTCGGCCACGGTCTGGAAGCAGATCGGCGGCGAGTGGTTTCTGACGATGAGGGACGAAGCGGTGATTCCCACTCCCTACGGGCCCATGAAGCTCAATGCCGACCATGGAGCCGCCCTGGAGAACTCCCAGCAGTTGCAAAAGACGATCGATCAGAAGTCCAGGCAGATAGACATGAAGAAGATCCAAGAGTACATCAAGATCCACGACCGCATCGTCAGCACGGCGCCGGGCGTGACCGTGAAGTTCGCAGGGGACGATCAGTCCCAGAACCCGAAGGACACAAAGGCTCAAACTCCGCAGACCAACGGGAAAAAGCCCGCGGGTAACGCCTGCCCGCCCGCCGCAGGCGACAAGACATCGGCCTGCCCGCCCCACTAGGGAACGTTTCGCACAGAGGACACTGAGAAGAGCCGGGGGAACGCACGCCCGGTCCTCGGTGTGCTCTGATTTCAGTTCCTCTTCGTGTCCTCCGTGTTAAAGTCTCTCTCCCAATGATTAGCCGGGAGAGGCTGAACAAGATCACGGAGACCATTATTGGAGCCGCAATTCAGGTCCATCGTGTCTTAGGTCCTGGGCTGCTCGAATCCGCCTACGAGGCATGCCCGGCGCACGAGCTGCGAAAAAGAGGGCTTGTCGTGGTACAGCAGAAACCAGTGCCACTCATATATGAAGAGGTCAAGCTCGAGTGCGGCTACCGAATGGACCTGCTGGTGGAAGGATCGGTAGTCGTCGAGGTCAAGTCCGTCGACGCGCGTTAGCGCCAATACATGAGGCTCAGACGCTGTCGTACCTGAGGCTCTCGGGATGCAAACTCGCGTTGCTCATCAATTTCAATGTCACTGTGCTGAAGGACGGAATACGACGGTTCATCAACGGAACAATTTGAGGGCGCCGGCGCGCGGGGCACGTTTCAAGGCGCCCTACCGGCGCGGAGGACGGTGCGTAGGGGCACGTTGCAACGTGCCCCTACCGGGGGAGGAGCGATGATGCGGGTTGACCGGATGGCAGCCAGGATTTCCGTGGTAGCGGCGCTGTGCGCGGGGATCGCACTGGCGGCTCCAAGGCGCGCCAGACAAGCCGCGCCCGCGCAAAAGGCGGCACAATCTCAAGCCGCAACCGCGCCGAAGCCTGGCGAGCCGCCATTTAAGAACCTGCAAGTGCTGCAAGACTTCCCCCGGGAAAAAGTGCTCGACGGAATGGAATACATCGCCTTCGCCTTGGGAACGCGATGCGAGTTCTGCCACAACGCCCAGGACTTCTCGAATGACGACAAGAAGGAGAAGAAGACCGCGCGCCAGATGATGAAGATGCTCTTCGCCATCAACAAGGACAATTTCAACGGCCGCGCCTCGGTTTCCTGCTATACCTGCCACCAGGGCCGCTACCAGCCGATGATCGCGCCGCTCCCGCTCGATAGTGAAGGCTTCGAGCCTCCCCCCGGACCAGCGATGCCGCGGGCAAAGCCGATCCAGCTCCCCACCGGCACCGCCATCCCGACCGTGGATGCGATTCTGGCGAAGTACAAGCAAGCGGTGGGAGGCGACGAAGTGGCTCCCAGTTCGCTCAGCTTCGAGGTGGTGCGCAACCCTGGCGGCGACCAACACATCGTCAGCTCCGAGCAGGTTTATGAGAAGGCGCCCAACAAAATCCTGATTGCGGGCCGCGGGCAGCAAGGCCCTTATTCCGCCGGTTTCGACGGCACCAAGGCGTGGGAATCCACCGAGCGCGGAACCAGGGAGCTGTCGGGGATGGATGCGCTGCTCTTGCGGCGGGCGGGGCAGTTGAACCCAGCCGCCGCTCTCGACGCTTATACCAACGAACGATTGGCGGCGATGGTCCAACTCGGCGAACACAAGGCATGGGTGGTGGTGGGCAAAGCTCCCGATGGCAACTTCGACCAATTTTGTTTCGACGTCGATTCCGGCCTGCTGCTTCGCCGGGCAATCGTCTACCAAACGATTTTCGGCGAGCTGTTATACGCCATCTATTACCGGGACTACCGCAAGGAAAATGGTTTCGAGATTCCGTTCCAGAGCGATTGGTGGGAGGGTGGGCACGGCTGGACGGAAACAGTGAAATCGGTGCAAGTCAACGCGGCGGTAACCGACGCGCAATTCGAGCCGCCGGCGAAACCGGCGCAGCCGGCGGCGTCATCACCGGGGAGCCGGCATTAAGGTTGTCGTGGCACAGGATCCATCCGGTGCAACACGCCGGGGCCCTCACACCGGGAGGAACCTGCGTTAGCCGGTGGAGGCGAAGCGGGTTTAGATTTTTGCTTTGCGAGGAAGGGGTCGGCGGTCCTCAGGGAAGGATCAAATCCGCAGCTTCCTTCTGCACGCGCGAGGAGTCCCTTTGAAGGAAACCGCACAGATCTTCAACGCCATTCTCGAGAGCGCTGCGCTGGCCGAATCCTTGAAGCAGCAGGCGGAAACGATTGCCGCTGCGGGCCGAATGATTCAGGATTGTTTGCGATCGGGCGGGAAGTTGATCTTGGCGGGAAACGGCGGCAGCGCCGCCCAGGCGCAGCATGTGGCGGCAGAGATGGTCGGGCGCTTTCGAGGCGAGCGGCGGCCGCTCGCCGCGCTGGCCCTTACCACCGATACTTCGATTCTCACCGCGGTAGGGAACGATTACGGTTTCGATCGGGTGTTCAGCCGCCAACTGCGCGGCTTGGCCACGCGGAACGACCTGGTTCTGGCACTGTCAACGAGCGGCAATTCACCGAACATTCTCCGCGCTCTAAAAACCGCCCGGGAAATGCGGCTGAAAACCCTCGGATTGACCGGCAGAACCGGAGGCAAGATGCGCCGGCTGGTCGACCTTTGCCTGCGCGTCCCGTCGGATTCGCCGCCCAGGATCCAGGAGGCCCACCTGCTGCTCCTGCATATCCTCTGCGAGCTGGTGGAACGGGACCTTGTGATTCGCAAGGCTGGCCAATGAATGTAGTAGGGGCACCCGCCCCGGCGGGTGCCCGTACCGGCGCGGCGGAAAGCGTACGGTCGCCGTACCGGTGGCCCCGGCGCCCCCTAATAAGTCTTTCGGAATTGCTTGTATAGGATGAACCGGTGAGCCAGCTTGACCACTATCTGAAAAATTTCGCCGGATGCCGCATCCTCGTCGTCGGCGACTTGATGCTCGACGAGTATCTCTGGGGGCATGTCGAGCGGATCTCTCCGGAAGCGCCCGTGCCGGTGCTGAATCTCGTCAAACAAGCGGCGGCGCTGGGAGGCGCCGGCAACGTGGTGAGAAACCTTTGCAGCCTGGGAGCCCTGGTCACCGTGGCGGGGGTGATCGGCCAGGATGGAGCCGGCGACCGGATCCTCGCTTTGCTGGAAGCATTGGGAGCGGAAACCAGCGGCGTGCTACGGGATCCGGGGCGGAAATCCACCCGCAAGACCCGCTTGATCTCTCTCGAACACGGCCAGCAGGTTTTCCGCATCGACGAGGAATCGACTGAGGAAGTGCGGGGTGAAACCGAAGACCGGCTGACGACTCTGCTGCGAACCATGCCGCCCGGAGCGCAAGCGGTACTCTGTTCGGATTACCAGAAGGGACTGCTCACTCCACCCGTGCTCGCAGCCGTATTCCGGGCCGCGCGGCGGCAGAAACTGCCCTGCATCGTCGGGCCGAAGAATTCGCAGGTTCAGAAATATCGCGGGGCGAGCGTGCTGATGCCGAATCTGCGGGAACTGGCGCAGTTGGCGGGCAAAAGGGGTCAGGGCGACGCCTGGATGGGCGAGGCGGCGCGCCGGCTGATTGAGAAGCTCGGTCTCGACGCGCTGGTGGTGACGCGCGGCGGAGAGGGAATGCGCCTGTTCGAGCCGGGGAAGGGCGGGCTTCGCCAAGTGGAAATTCCCACCGTGGCTCGGAGCGTCTACGACGTGACCGGAGCGGGAGACACGGCGATTGCCGCCTTTTCGCTTGCCGTGGCCGCCGGGGCCGGCTGGGAAGCAGCGGCGCAATTGGCCAATCTGGCCGCCGGAGTGGTGGTCGGCAAACGGGGCACGGAATCGGTAACGCCGCCGGAAATGCAAGCGCAGCTCGGCGCACGGCGGGGCGGTCCCTCAACGAGAAAGCGGCGCCGGTAGCGTGCCGGCGAATCCTACGAGGGATAAGCCGCGTGGCGGATGAGGTAGGCGGCAGCCACAGCCAAAACCAGCCGCTCTGCGGCCTCCGTGTATCAGAGGGGTTCGCACAGAGCACACAGAATCACTCGCTGGACACCGTGTGAAATGTCTTGCTGCCCCAGAGAACACGGAGAAAAATAGCCGCGCCAGGAGAAGAACCCGGCAAGTTGTCCTACGGGCCGGCCCGCTGCCGTTCGACTTCGCTCACTGCCCTGAGCCTGTCGAACGGCAGCGGGCGCCGTTTGCATCCCGACGCCCTCCGTCGGCGCCCTGCCGGCGTCTCCGATCTTCGGGACTGAGCCAATACCCGCCGTCTTATTTGCTTGACATGCCGGTCGGACAGTGATAAGCATTGAACAAGTGTTCAATTGTTCTCTGCACGAAATATCGCATCCGAGCGCGAGAGAAGTTCGATGAGCGGGGCGCCCTTCATAATTCCTGAACGTGCGTTTAGGAAGCGCTTCGCCTGGCGGGCCGCCGCCGCGCCGCCGGATCGCCCGATCCGCGGGGCCGCGAGAGAATGGCGATGACCGCGATCGTCGGTGCGCATGGCTTTCGGCTGGAGGCGCGCGGGGCTGCCTTGCGCCGCTATGAAATGCGGGCCATCTCGCCAGCCAGCGGTGAGGTTGTGGTCGAAGTCGCAGGTTGCGGCGTTTGTCACACCGACGTGGGATTCGCTTTGGAAGGCGTGCCCACGCGGCATCCGCTTCCGCTGATCTTAGGACACGAAGTCTCCGGGCGGGTCGTCGCCGCCGGGCCGGGCGCCGAGAGATGGCTGGGGCGGTGCGTCGTCGTTCCTGCGGTGATCCCCTGCGGTAACTGCCCCGCCTGCCTAGCGGGTAGGGGTACGATCTGCCGCCAGCAATTCATGCCGGGCAACGACGGCGACGGCGGCTTCGCCACCCACGTGCGAATCCCGGCTCGCGGTTTGTGCCCGGTTCCGGAAAAGCTTCCCGCCGGCCTTACCCTAGAGATGCTCGCGGTGGTCGCCGACGCGGTGACGACTCCCTACGAGGCCATACGGCGATCGGGACTCGGGGCCGACGACGTGGCAGTGGTTGTTGGCGCCGGCGGTATCGGCGGGTTCGGGATCCAAATCGCCGCAGCGAGGGGAGCGGCGGTGGTGGCCATCGATATCGACCGGGACCGGCTCGATCTGGTGGCGCGACATGGCGCCGGATTGGGTTTGGACGCCAGTGCGACCGACGCGAAGGGTTTGAAGGCGGCGGTACGGGATTTCGTCAAGAGTTCCGGCCGGAAAGGAATTGGCCTGAAGGTCTTCGAAATGAGCGGCACGGCGGCGGGCCAGACGACGGCATTCGGCTTACTCGATCCCGGCGGTTATTTGGCGGTGGTGGGTTTCAATCCGAAGCCAATCGAGCTGCGGCTATCGAACTTGATGGCGTTCGACGCGACGGCGCAAGGCAACTGGGGCTGTCCTCCAGAGCAGTATCCGGCGGCGCTGCAACTCGTCCTCGCCGGGAAATTGACGCTCGCTCCGTTCCTCGAAATGCATGCCCTGGACGAAGCTCCGGCGATTTTCGAAGCGGTCGCCAATCATTCTTTGCGACGGCGGGTGATTCTGCGGCCCAGGCAGCACGCGAGAAATTCCCTTGGCGAGGCAAAGCCGTGATCGATCACAACCTCGTGGAGGCGGCAACCCCGCGGGAGCTCGTGGTCGAAAGGCGGCCGGCTCGTGACCGCTCGGGTCAGCCAGTCGAGGGCCTGCACCACGTCTGGATCACCCTGAACAATCCCGGCGAACTCAACAGCTATACCACCGGGATGGCCAAGGAAGTGATTCTCGCGCTGCGCGAAGCCAGCAACGACCGCGCGGCGGTGGCGGTGGTGCTGACCGGCGCGGGGACGCGGTCGTTTTGCAGCGGCGGCAACACCCGCGAGTACGCCGAAAATTACGCCGGCGCGCCCGCCGAATACCGCCAGTACATGCGCCTGTTCAACGACATGGTCACCGCGGTGCTGCACTGCGATAAGCCGGTGATTTGCCGGGTGAACGGCATGCGCGTCGGCGGCGGCCAGGAAATCGGGATGGCGTGCGATTTCTCGATCGCCAGCGATCTAGCGGTCTTCAGCCAGGCCGGACCGAAACACGGCTCGGCCCCCGACGGCGGAAGCACCGATTTTCTTCCCCTTTTCGTGGGCATCGAACACGCGATGTACAGCGGGACCCTGTGCGAGACCTGGAGCGCGCATCGCTTTTACGCGCTCGGCGGGCTTACCGAGATCGTTCCGGCGCTGCAGATCGACGGAAAGTGGGCGCCTAATCCCCTGGTAGTGACCGAGCGGTTCCTGGACGAATACGGGCGGGTGGTGCTGGGGGAGTGGAAGACGGGCGAGGCGCGGGAGGCGGGCAAAGCGCTGCTCGGGCGGGGGACGGTGGACCTGGCGTTGCTGGACGACGCGGTCGAGCGGCTCTGCGGCAAATTGCTCTACACGATGCCCGATTGCCTCGCCAAAACGATCGAAAGCCTGCGCAAACACAAACTCGAGCATTGGGACAGGAACCGGGAAGGCAATCGCGCGTGGCTTTCCTTGAACATGATGACCGAGGCCAACGCCGGCTTCCGCGCGTTCCATCACGGAACGAAAGACCGGCGGGAAGTCGATTTCGTGCGCTTGCGCCAGAGGCTGGCGCAAGGGGCGAGATGGAATGAAGAACTGATTCGCGAGATTGCGCCCTGGGTGCCGCCGCGGAAGGAAGCAGGGAGCTGAGGCGCGGATCGATGGCAACAGGCGGGCCGGGCTGGAGAATCGCTGGAATCGCGAGGTGGCGCCGATGACCTCCGGAACCTTTGACGCCTGGCGGGGAAAGCCGCTTGAGGACGCTCTGTACGAATGCCGCGAATTGCTGGAAGATACCAGCTTCCCGACGGTGCGCCGGTGGCGCGAAGGCGGCGGGAAGGTCGTCGGCCATTTCCAGGTCTATTTTCCCGAGGAGATCGTTCACGCCGCCGGTATGCTGCCTTTCAAGGTCCGCGGCGCCCCCATCGAGGCGGCGCAGGCGGACTCGCGGTTCGGCTCGTACCTCTGTTCGATCCTGAAAACCTCGCTGGAGCTGGCGCTCAGCAAGCGGGTGGAATTCGAACTGTTCGTCACCCACCCCATCTGCGACGCCGCCCGCAACCTGGGCGCGGTGTGGGGCCGCAATTTCCCCTATCCCTGCCAGATCCTGTACCTGCCGCAAAACGCGAATTCGCCGGCAGCGGCCGCCTATCTGCGAAACGAATACGCGCGGCTCAAGCGGAGCGTCGAAGCGATCGCCGGACGGCCGGCGACCGACGACGATCTGCGGCGTTCGCTGGCGGTCTACAACCGCAACCGGGCGCTGCTGCGGGAATTGTACGCGATCAAGCGGGACGCTCCCTGGCTGGTTTCGGCCGACGAGGCCTACGTGCTGGTGGCGATCGGCGGATTGATTCCGCGGGAAGAACACAATGAATTGCTGGAGGCGGTGCTGCCGCAGCTCCCGGCTCGGCCGGCCAAGAAGCAGGACAAAATCCGCCTGGTTTTCGAAGGCGGATTCTGCGAGCAGCCGCCGGTTGACCTGATCCGGGCGATCGGCCGGTCGTGCTACGTGGTCGACGACGACCTGTTGATCGGCTTGCGGTGGATTTTGGAAGACGTGCCGCTCGAGGGCGACCCGCTGGCGAGCCTGGCCACCGCGTATCTGGAAACCAGCGGCTACAGCCCGGTACAGCACGACCTTCGCAAGCCGAAGGAAAAGATGCTGATCGAGCGGATTCGAAACTCGCGGGCGGAGGCGGCGATCCTGATGGCGGCGAAGATGTGCGAACCCGGCCTCGAAGAGCAGGTGGCCTACCAGCACGCGCTCGAGAAGGCGGGCATACCGTATTTCATCAGCGAATTCGAAGAGAAGATGACGACGTTCGAGCATATGGAAATCCAGCTGGAAACCTTCGTGGAAAATATTCTGTTCAGTTGAAGAAGGACGAATCGATGAGCGAGCAAACGCCGGAACCGGGATTGGCGGGGCGGGGGAACCGCGAGGGGGCGGAACTGTTCCGCAAGTGGTTCGCCGAGCTCGGCCGCACCGCGGAATCGGGCGGCCAGGCGGCCTACGTTTTCGTCATGGGAAGCCTGTGCGAGATTCTGCGGGCGTTCGACTTGCCGGTAGTTTTCCCGGAAATCAACTCCCTGCAGATGGCGGTGCGGCACGTGGCGCACGAATACCTGAACCAGGCGGAGGATTACGGCTACTCGCCCGACATTTGCGGGTACGTGAAAGCCGACGTCGCCGTCCAGTTGCGCGGGGGAGAGCACCCGATGGGCCGGATGCCCAAGCCTTCGCTCGCAGTGCTGACCAACGCCTGCAATACCTACATCAAGTGGGCGGAGATCTGGCAGCGGATGTACGGCATTCCCACCTTCACCCTCGACGTGCCCGGCACCCGCGCCGCCGGCCTGCAAACCTGGCCGGGCGATCCCGACTTTGAAAACGACCGGAGCTACGTGCAAGCCCAGATCGCCGAGCTGATCGCGCTTTGCGAGCGGGTGACCGGCGTCCGGTTCGACATCGACCGGCTGAGGGAATGCATGGCTTACGCCAACGAAATGTCCCGGGGGTGGAAGCGGGTGCTGGAGTTCAACAAGAGCCGGCCGGCGCTTTTCAACGCGCTGACCGACGGAACGATCTACCTGGGCGTGGCCAACGGTTTTCGGGCAACCGCGGAGGGCGGACGCTTCTTCACCAATCTGGCGGAAGAGATGGCCTACAAGGCGGCCAACGGGATCGGCACATCCACCGGGGAGAAGTACCGGCTGACGTTCATCGGCGTTCCCTGCTACCCCATTTTCCGGCGGTTCAACGAGCTGTTTACGCAGTGGGGGGGCGTCTTCGTGCATTCCACCTACCTGTGGTTCGCCTCGGGAGGCGCGAATCTGGGATTCGAGTACGATCTGGCGCGGCCGATGGAGAGCCTGGCCGAGGGCGTGCTCACGAGCGTGCGCGACGCGATGGACAGCATGTTCTACCAGGACCGGGCGATCCTCGCCATGGTCGACACGTTTCATCTGGATGGAGTGGTTTACCACCCGGTGAAAAGCTGCCGCACCACCTCGACCGGCATGGCCGACAACCGCCGGGCGCTGATGGCCCGGCGGGACATCCCCAGCTTGTTCATCGAATCGGACATGATGGACCGGCGGGTGGTGGCCGAAGCACAAATGAAGAACCGGATCGACGCTTTCTTCGAGGGTCTGGCGTCGCGCAGACAGCTCGAGGCGGCGCGTTGAGGCGGAGGAAGTCTCCGCGAGGAGGAACCGGCAGATGGCTTACGTGGCGGGAGTGGACGTCGGATCCACGCAGACGAAGGCGGTGGTGATCGACGAAGCCAGGCGGATCGCCGGTCGCGCGTTGATGGACACCGGCGCCAACGTCGTTATCGCTGCGGAGCGGGCGTTCGCCGAAGCGCTGGGGGCGGCAAAGGTGGAGGAAGGGGAGGTGGAATTTGTGGTTGGCACGGGCTACGGCCGGTACCGGGTGACTTTCGGAAACGCGCAGATCACCGAGATCAGTTGCCACGCCCGCGGCGCGGTCCACATGTTCCCCGCCACGCGCACGGTGATCGATATGGGCGGCCAGGACACCAAGGCGATACGGGTGCGGGCATCGGGCGAAATCGTCGATTTCTGCATGAACGACAAGTGTGCGGCGGGTACCGGCAGGTTCCTGGGAGCAGCCGCCAGCGCCCTCGACATTCCCTTGCAGGAGTTGGGCCCCACCGCCCTGCGCGCCGAAAGGCCGGTTCGCATCAGCACCACCTGCACCGTGTTCGCGGAATCGGAAGTTCTCTCCTGGGTCGGCAAGGGAAAGAAGATCGAAGACATTCTCCAGGGCGTTCACCAATCGATTGCTGCGCGATCGATCGGTTTGCTCCGGCGGGTGGGCGTGGAGGAGGAAATCACGTTCACCGGGGGCGTCGCTCGTAACATCGGCATGATCGAAGCGCTCGAGAAAGGTCTCGGGACGAAACTCAACGTGAGCGGCGAGTCGCACTTTATCGGCGCGCTCGGCGCCGCGTTGTTCGCTTTGGACCACGTTCTGGCGGGCCGCGCGCCGAGCGTCGCCGGGAGGCTTTCGTGATTCTAACCGGCGGAATCGACGTCGGCTCGACGTACACCAAGGCGGTGATTTTGAGCGACGACGGCGCCATTCGCGGCCGGGCGCTGAACAATTCCGGATTCAAACTGGCGGAAGCGGCGGCGCTGGTCTACGAACGCGCCCTCGAAGCCGCAGGCGTCACGGCGGCCGACGTCTCTTACATCGTCGCCACCGGATTCGGGCGTCACCTGGTTTCCTCTAGCGACGCGCAGGTGACGGACTTGACCGCCAGCGCCCGCGGCGCACGCCACCTTTTCCCTCGGACCGGAACCATTCTGGACGTGGGTGGGCAAACGATGAAAGCGACTCGCCTCGACGAGTTGGGCCGGGTGAAATCGTTTCGGCTGAACGATAAATGCGCCGCCGGGACCGGCGCCTTTTTGGAGAAAACGGCGCGCTACATGGGGTACGGAACGGCTGAAATCGGTCCGCTGGCGGCAACCTCGAAGCAGCCGGTGGCGATCTCCGGGGTGTGCGCGGTGTTCGCGGAATCCGAGGTGATCAATCAATTGTCGCTCGGCTGCGCGCCGGCGGACATCATGCACGGCGCGATCGCGTCGTTGGTGGACCGGTCGGTGCAGTTGATGAGGCGGGTGCGGATGGAGCCGGAGTTCACGCTGATCGGCGGGATCCTGCGTTTCGAGACGATGGCGCGGGTGGTGCGGGAGCACCTCCAGGCGGAGGTGAACGTGCCGCCCGGGGACATGGCGCAATTCGTAAGCGCTCTGGGCGCCGCCATTCTCGCCCAGCGGCGCTTCGAGAAACTCCAGATGGCCGTGGCGAGCGATGCGGCGGCCGGGGCGCGCGGCTGACCGCCGGGGCGGGGCCATGGCTGATCTTGTCAAAATAAAGGGTCTCGCCGATAGGGCGGGCAGGAGAACGTTCTCCGACAGCCCGCCCGAGCCGGATCGAGCGCTGGCTGCCGAAGGATGGGAACGCCGGTTCACCGCCGACGCGCAGCGGGTCGAAGAGGTTGCCGAGCTGTATCGCCGGTTGGGATACGAGGTGCGCGCCGAATCCTTGCGCTTCGAGGAAGTTCAGCAGGATTGCACCGGCTGTCATTCGGCGGTCGCGTCGAAATTCAAAACGATTTACACGCGCCGGAAAGCCGGGGATCTTCGTCCCGGAACAGCCCCGCGATGAGGACCAGGTCGCGCAAAAACGGCGACAGGCGGCTGGAAATCCTGAAGAGCGCCGCGGCCGCGTTCCACCGGCGGGGCTATTACGGAGCGAGCGTGGACCAGATCGCCAGCGCGCTCCACATGACCAAGGGAAACCTGTATCACTATTTCCGGGACAAAGAGGACATCCTGTTCGCCTGCCACGAGTACGCCCTCGACCTGCTGCTGAAAATGCTGAAGAAGCTGGAGGGAAGCCCCTATCCGCCCAGGGAAAAATTGCGGCGCGCGATCGTCTCGTTCGTGCACCTGATGATCGACGAATTGCGGGGAACGGCGCTGACGATGGACGTTCAGGCGCTCTCGCCGGCGCGGCGCAGGAAAATCATCGCCAAGCGCGATCAGTTCGACCGGGGGATGCGGCGAATCCTCAGCGAAGGCATGGAACAAGGCGTCTTTCGAAGAGCCGATCCGAAGCTGGCCACTTTCGCCATCCTCGGCTCGGTGAACTGGATTCCTTACTGGTTCGATGCCGCCGGCGAGGCGAGTTCGGTGGAAATCGGAGAGGAATTCGCCGAGCATCTGATCTCCGGCCTGCTCCCTTCGGCGGAGTGAGCGAAATCTGCCGCGCGGCCGTCAGTCGATTCCGCCCCAAGTCAGGATTGTCGCGCCGATGGAAAGCGCGACCAGGAGTCGCTGACTCGTCCTTTCACAAGATCGCATTGACCGATAGGGGAGGATTCCGTTCTCGGGATGGGGGCGAATCCACTAGAATGGAGAGGATTCCATCGACGGGCGTGTAGCTCAGCTGGGAGAGCATCTGCTTTGCAAGCAGGGGGTCGGGGGTTCGAATCCCCCCACGTCCACCATCTTCCTCCTTGCCGATGGCAAGCACCTGAGAGCTTCGCCTCCGGCTCTTTCCCTCGGCTTGTGCTGGACGGTGTGCGCGAACTGCGCGCAATCGCGGTCATTGCCGAACGTGCTGGTTGAAGATTCGCTCCGGATGGCAGGCCATCGGAGCACCGTTCTTGCTGGCGACGTCGGATCAGGTTTGCCGCGCCAGAAATCCACGGGCCACGCTCACCTCACGCTGCCCCCTCGACGCTCGATGGCCAGGTCAACCGGAACGTTGCGCCCCGCCTGCCCAGGGACGGAACACCGTGTAGCGAGGCGTCGGCGTCGCCTTTTCTTTGCTGGCCCGGCCCCGCGTTCTCCGTTTCCAACCCCTTAGGCTGATTCGACAACCGGCCGGATAAGGGCTTGCGTCCGGGGGCCCTTCCGGAGTATGAATGGAGAACCCCTTCTCCAACGTGTGTTGTGGCTCGCCCTGATGATTGGCGCGGCAGCCGCATTCGCACGGACCCCCCTTCCCTTCTGACGCGGCACAGGGCGCCAGAATTTTCATCTCCCGGCCCATCGATCCGGAAGCCTTGCTTTCGGAATGGGGAGAGTATTTGTGGAGCGCTGCGGGAGGCGAGGAACGCCGTCATGGCAACTGACCTCAAGCCGAAGATCCTGGTGGTCGACGACGATCAGGGAACTCGAGACCTGTACCGGGCGATGCTCGCGCCGTTCGGGTACGAGGTGTTGGAAGCGGGCGACGGAAAGGAGGGATTGGAGCAGGCGCAAAGCCGCAAGCCGGACCTGGTGATCTCCGACATCCTGATGCCCACCATGAACGGTTACGAATTCGTTCTTGCCCTGCGCAAACACCCTTCGCTCGAGCACGTGCCGGTCATCTTTCACAGTGCGAGTTTTCTCGACAGGGAAGCCCGCTCGCTCGGGGCCGCCTGTGGCGTTTTGCGTTTCATTCTAAAGCCTTGCGAACCTCACAAAGCTCTCGCCGTCGTTCACGAAGTCCTGGGACTGAAAATCGAGAATCCAATCGTTGCCGCTCCCCGTCCGCCCGGGGACGACCCGATTCCGGCTCTGATCGACGCGGTCGCCGAGAGGAGCAAGCAATTGGATGCGGTGAGCGTTCGGCTGGCGACCCTGCTGGAACTGGGTTTCGACCTCGCCCGGCCGTCCACCATCGAGAGCCTGCTCGAGACGGCCTGCCAAAGCGCGAGAAAGACGATTGGAGCAAGCTATTGCGGCGTTGGCATCCTCGCGGACGATGGACGCCATCTGCGGTCTTTCGACCTCTATGGAGCTGGCGCGGAGACGGCTGCCCGGCTCGCCAATGGCGCGTTCGCAGGGCCGGTGTTTACCTCCATCGTTCGGGAAAAGAAAGCCTGTTTGGCCTCCAGCCAGGACGGCGAACCCGCCGGCCTCGACTTGCCCGGCGGCCACCCTCCGGTCCACAGTTTTTTGGGGGCCCCACTCAAAGTCGGCGATCGCGTGTACGGCTGGATGTACGTTGCCAACAAGCTCGGCTCGCCGGAATTCAACCGGCAAGACGCCGAAATCCTGACGGTTGTGACCGCTCACCTCGCGCTGGCGTACGAGAACGGGCAACGATTCCTGATCATCGAGGAGCGCACCCGAAACCTGGAAGCGGAGATCGAAGAGCGGGAACGGGCCGAGAGCCGATTTCGCATGCTGGTCGAGACGGCTCCCATGGGAATCGTCATCATCGATGAAAGCGGGCGCATCGCCGATGTGAATGAGCAAACGTTGCGAACGTTCGGCTACGAGCGGGAAGAGCTGGTCGGGCGAGGTGTGGACATCCTTCTGCCCGACCGGCTGCGAAAGCTTCATGAGGCGCATCGCGCGGGCTACGCGAAGCAACCGAGGGTTCGTCCGATGGGGCAGGGAATGGAATTGGCTGCGCGCCGCAAGGATGGCACCGAATTCCCAGCCGAAATCAGCCTGGGTCCGCTCGCCATGAGAGATGGCACCTGGGTCTCCGCCACGATCTCCGACATTACCGAGCGGAAAAAGATGGAAGAGCAGATGCGGTTGTCGCAGCGCCTGGAAGCAATCGGCAGGCTGGCCGGCGGCGTCGCCCACGATTTCAACAATCTGCTGGGTGTGATCCTCGGCTGCTGCGACGCGGCGGCTGGATTGCTCCCGCCGGATCACCCGGCCATCGAGAAGATCGAACTGATGAGGAACGCGGGTTCGTCGGCGGCTGAACTCACCCGCCAACTCCTCGAATTCAGCCAGCAACAGATGCTCCAGCCGCGCGTTCTCGACCTGAGACCGATTGTGAAGCGGGTGCAATCGCTGCTGGGACAACTGCTTGGAGCGAACATCGACCTCTCCGTCTCGATTGAGCCTTCCCTCGGAAACATCGCCGCCAATGCAGAACAAATCGAGCGAGTCATCCTGAATCTCGCCGTTAACGCGCGGGACGCCATGGCTCGCGGCGGCAGACTGATGATCCAGGCGCGCAATGTGGAATGGGATCGGTCCTTTGAGCAGGAGCAGCAGCCGGTAATCGCCGGCGCGTACGTCATGATCTCGGTCGAGGATACCGGGTGCGGGATGGACCCGGAGACGCAGGCGCGCATCTTCGAGCCTTTCTTCACCACCAAGGAATTCGGAAAGGGCACCGGGCTGGGGCTGGCGACGGTCTACGGCATCGTCAAGCAGAGCGGTGGTTCTATCCGGCTCAGAAGCCAGGTCGGGCGGGGCACCGTCTTCGAGCTCTACTTTCCCCGGGTGAGCGAGGCGCCTTCCCCCGCCGCGGAGGACCCGGTCCTCGGAACGGATGCCCTCGAGGGCCCGGAAACGATCCTGCTAGCCGAAGATTCCGCATCCCTTCGGGAAATCGCCAGCGAGTACCTCAGGGGTTTGGGCTACCACATCATCGATGCCGATTCAGGAATACAGGCCCTGGGGCGCGCGAAAGTCATTCGAGTGCCCATCCATCTGCTCTTGACGGATGTGGTGATGCCGGGAATGACCGGACCGGAATTGGCCAGTCAGATCGCTGCCTTTCACCCGGGAATCAAGGTGATCTTCGCATCCGGCTACGCCGACGACGCGATGACCCGTCAAGGCGTTCTCGGGCCTGGCGCCGCCTTCATCCAAAAACCGTACCGCCTCGAAGCGCTGGCTCGCAAGATTCGCACAGTGCTGGGGGAGACGAAATTCGCCGGCGCCGCACCGGGCGCTTCCCGGATCCGTCCCATCGGCCGGGACAGCGCCTAGCAGGATACGGAGGGAGCTTGCCGCATGTCATGCCGTGCGGCGCGAGAGATCTACTCTTTTCGAAGCGACAGACAGCGGTTGCCCTGCTTGACGTTGCTGGCGCTCATGCTAGAGTAGCCGTCTCGGAGGCGAGATGCCGCCGGCGCGTTACGGCATCGACCCAGGAGATCCACCAATCATGGCTCGCGCCAAACTTGTCGAGAGTCGTTCGCTGGCCGCGCCACGGCCGGCGCCGGGAACCAACGGCGACGGCGGCGGAGCCGGGACAACGCCCGGCCAGAGAGCGCCGGGGGTGCGCGAGCGGAAGAAGGCGCTGCTGCGGCGGCAGATCATCGAGACCGCAGTGAGGTTGTTCCGCGAGCGCGGTTACGAACAGACGCGCGTCGAGGACATCGTTCGGATGCTCGGGATCAGCCAGCCCACCTTTTTCCGCTATTTCCCCAGCAAGGACGCGGTTCTGGGAGAGGTGGGCCGGCGCGGGTTTACCTGTATCTGCGAACACCTGCAATCGGAACTATCGAGCATCGCCACCACCGCCGAGCGTTTGCGGCACTTGTATCAAGCGCTGGCGCGGGAAACGGAAGCCGACCGGCCGCTGTGGCAAGCGGTGGTACTCTCCGGCGCGATGGATCCGGTGCATTCGCCGGCGATGCGCGAGCGGAAGGAAGCGGCGATCGGCCTGCTGCGGGAAATTTTGCTCCAGGGCCAGCAGCGGGGCGAGGTCACCGCTTCGATTCCCGCCGACCACCTGGCCGAATTCATGGAGGGTCTCTACAACACCCTGGTGCGGCAGTGGGCTGTGAGCCTGACCGGTCCTCATAAGCTGGGCGTACGGGCGCACAACGCCGTGGAGATCTTCCTGCACGGGATCCAGCCGTAGAGGTCGGTTCCCTCCCGTACCCGCATCCCGCCGATGCAGGTGCGGAGGCGCACCGGGGGATCGCAGCCCACCTGTTTCCGCCCGCCGATGGGAAACGCCCGGCGCGGAACGCCAGCTTCCCGACAAGTGTTGCGAATCTCTTGACGCTCGTCGCCGGAATGTGATATTGACTCTCACATTCTCCGGCTGTAGGGGGGGTTCTGGGACGAGGGGAGGGCCTGCCCCCGCCCTGCTGGGAGCACTCGAAGCGCTGCGGGGCTGCTACAAGGCCACAAACGGTTCCGCGTCCTCAACGTCGTTCATTCGATGCGGGACATTCCCCATCCAGAAGGAGGCTTCATGAAGCCGATCCAGATCTTGGCATGCGGGATTGCGTGCTTGCTGCTGGGGACGAATCCGGCTCGCGCACAAGGGGTAGGCACGTCGGGAAATCTCAGCGGAACGGTGACCGATCCCTCGGGGGCGGTGGTTCCGAAGGCGACCATCATCGCGGCGGAAACGGCGCGCGGGACGCGCGCTACGGCAACCAGCGACGAGACCGGCCGGTACCAGCTCACCGGCCTGCTGCCGGCCACCTACAACGTGACCGCGGAGATGACCGGCTTCGAGACGCAGACGCAGCAAGGGGTGGTGGTGAACGTGGGTGCGTCGGTAATCGTCGATTTCCACCTGAAAGTGGCGGCCAAAGCGCAGGCGGTGGAGGTAACGGCGGCGCCGCTAGTGGTGGAGACGGAACGGGGCAGCCAGGCGAACACACTCACCCAGCAGGATATCTCCCAACTCCCCATCGACCGCCGCGATTACCTGACGTTCACCCTGCTGCTACCGGGCGTGTCGAATTCCACCCGGCTGGCCGACGACCAGGATTTCCGGGTGAAGCAAACGCCGCAAAGCGGGCTTTCCTTCTACGGAAGCAACGGCCGGGGTAACAGCGTGACGGTGGACGGCGCCGAGGCCAACGACGACGCCGGGGGCGTGCGGCTGACCCTGAGCCAGGACGCGGTGCAGGAATTCCAGGTGAATCGCAGCGACTACGCTGCCGACCTGGGCGGGGCGAGCGGCGCGAGCATCAACATCGTGTCCAAATCGGGCACCAACGACGTGCACGGGAGCCTGTACAGCTTTTTCCGCAACGACGCGATGGACGCCCGCGACCCCTTCGCCTTCAGCCAGGCGCTGCTACCGGGCCAGCCTTTCAATCCCGCCGGCGCCGACAGCCTCGGCCAGCCGGTGAAGAATTCCCTGCAGCGCTACCAGTACGGCGGCACGCTCGGCTTCCCCATCCGCAAGGGCAAGACTTTCCTGTTCGGTGCCTTCGAGGGCCTGCTCCAGAATTCACAGAGCGCGGTTCCGCTGCTGACGAACACCTCTATTTTCCGGCCCACCGCGTCCCAGGCGGGGATTCTCGCCTCGCTCGCAGGCCAGGGGGGCGCGCCGGTGCCCTGCATCAACGATCCCAACGGCACGGTGCTGACGCTGCCGGCGGCGAATTGCGCCGGCGCGCTCGAGAGCGCGCTGACCGTGAGCCAATTCACCGGGCTGACGGCGGGCCAAAAGGCGCTGAACGGGTTTTTGGTGAACCAGTTCGAGAACAACGGCGGCGTGTTCCATTACAACACGCGGGAGTACCTGGCGTCGGGACGCCTCGATCATCACATCAACGACGCCAACCAGCTGTCTTTGGAATACCGGTACGGCCACGATTTGGAAGAAAATCCCGACGTGCAATCGCTGACCGGCTTTTCCGCCGGCAGCTCGGTTCACAACTACGACGACGACATCCAGGGCGCTTGGTATCACGAATTCAGCCCGCGAACCCAGAACGAGCTGCACCTGCAGTGGGACTACAACAGCTTCAACGTGATCCCGAACGAGCCGGCGGAGCCCGGCCTGCAAATCTCCGGTTTTGCGAACAACCTGGGAACGAACATCTTCCTTCCCAACCTGACGATCCTCCGCCGCTACCAGTTCGCCGACAACCTCACGATGATCCGCGGCCATCACGACATGAAGTTCGGTGGCGCGGAACTGATCCGCGGCAACCACACCGAATCCCACACGTTCTTCCCCGGCCGATTCATCTTTGGATCGCTTCCGGGCTTTTTGCTCAGCCCGCAGCTTGCCGCCACCGCCGTTGACTCGCTCCAGGCGGCTTCCCTTGGACTGCCCCAGGTGTATCAGCAGGGCTTCGGCACTGCCGACTATCCCGCCTACGCGCGGCCGCTTACCGCCCTCTACTGGCAGGACGCCTGGTCGATCGTCCCCAATTTCGTCCTCAACTACGGAATCCGCTATCAGATCGACGGCCAATTCCTCCCCCTGAATACCGAATATCGCGACGTTGCTCCCCGGCTCGCCTTCGCCTGGGACCCGTTCAAGGACCACAAAACCGTGTTTCGCGGCGGGTACGGGATTTTCTACGGTCCTATCGACGCGCAGATACCCCAGGTGGACTTGAGCCTGGGAGTCCTGAACAAGGATCGCAGCACCGTGGAGAACCACAACAATACCCGGCAGATTCCCAACCAGGTTCAGAACGTGGTGGGCACATGCGGCATCGGTTTTCCCGGGGTGCCCATTTTCCCGGGGACCGGCGGCAGCCCCTGCACCCGGTACATCTCCATCTACATCGATCCGCTGCCGCCCACCGGACTTCCGATCCACAACTCGGCGGTCGTTTTCCAGACGCTGTTCGCCCAGGGCAAAATTCAGTGCACCACGCCGGCGGCGGGAGCCACCGCTTGCATCACACCAGCGGACCTGGCGCCCTTCGGCATGTTCGTCGGCAACAGCGGCCAACTCGCGCCCCTGCAAGTGATTTTCAGTAACCCGCCGAATTACAAGACTCCCTATTCTCAGCAGGCCTCGCTGGGCATCGAGCGCGAAATCGCCAACGGATTCTCCGTTTCCATCAGCGGCATCTATTCCCACACGCTGCGCCTGCCGGTGGCCATCGACACCAATCTGCTGCCCGCGCCGATGAGCACGATCAAGCTGGCCAACGGACAAACGGCTTCCTACCGGAATTGGAACGGCGGGACTCCGGGACACCCCGGTCCCGCCGACCCGCTGGGCGGCACGGAGTTCCCCGGCGGGCTATCCCCCTGCGCGAACCCGTTCGCTTGTTTTGTGAACCCGCTGATCGTGCAGAACAATCAATACACCGCGGCGGCCTCGGCGCTTTACGAGGGGGGCATCCTCGAAGTCCGCAAGCGGTTCAGCAATCACTTCACCCTGTTCGGGAATTACACCTATAGCAAAGGATTCGACACGTCCACCGATTTCAACTCCGATTATGGACCGCAGGATCCCACCAATCTGGGCCTGGATCGCGGCCTTTCCGAGTTCGACGAGCGGCACAAGGTGGTGGTGGCGGGGGTGTTCGACAGCCCGTGGAGCAATCCACTCCTCGCCGGATTCCAGCTCGCCCCCATCTTCAACTACCACAGCGGCCATCCGTTCAACCTGCTCGCCGGCGGCCAGGTGAACGGCGACAATCACACCACCAACGAACGTCCCATCGGCGCGCCGCGGGACACCGGCTTGGGCCCCAATTACATCGACTTCGACATGCGGCTGAGCTGGCAGCACAAACTGGGCGAGAAAACCAACCTGCAATTCACCGCCGAAGGATTCAATCTCGCCAACCGAACCAATTTCGCCAGCGTGAACAACGAGGTCAGCCCCCTTTTCGGCTTGACGCCCGGCTTTACCACCTTCAACGTGCACGGCAGCAAGGCGCTTTCGCCCAGCCAGCCGCTGGGGTTCACCTCCGATCTTCCGAAGCGCGAAATCCAGCTCGGCCTCCGGCTGAGCTTCTGACGCTCGTCGAGCTTCGCCGGCCGCGCGGGGTTCGGCCATCACTGTGCGCCGCGCCCGGAGGGCAGCCCGCTGCCCCGGATGACGGCTGGGCTCGACGATGGCTGATTCCTGCGAGACAATTGGAATCCCGAGCGAGAGCGGAGTGGAGCCGGCCTGACTGGCCGATGAAGGGCAGCCCTTGCAGGGAATCACCAGCTCGAGAACCGTTAAGCAGCTTCTCGACCTCAGCGGCCGTGTGGCCCTGGTCACTGGGGGATCGGCCGGACTCGGCCGCCAGATGGCCGAGGGCCTGGCGGAAATGGGCGCCAAGCTGGTTTTGTGCGCCCGCAAGAAAGAACGCTGTGAACAAGCGGCGGAAGAGCTGAAGCAACTGGGCGTCGAGACGCTGGCGCTCGCCTGCGACGTGCGAGACGCGGCGAGCATTCAGGACGCTTTTGGTGCGGCGGTTTCCCGGTTCGGACGGCTCGATATCCTCGTCAACAACGCGGGCACCGCCTGGGGCGCCCCGGTGGAAGAAATGACCCTTGAACAGTGGAACAAAGTCCTCGAAACGAATTTGACCGGGACGTTTCTCTGCTCGCAGGCGGCGGGAAGAATCATGATCGGCCGGCGCCGGGGGAAAATCATCAACATCGCCTCGATTGCCGGGCTGCGCGGGTCGCCGGCCGAATTCCAGGCGATCGGCTACCACGCCAGCAAGGGGGGAATCATCGCGTTCACCCGGGACCTGGCCCGCAAGTGGGCCGTCCACAACATCCAGGTGAATGCGATCGCTCCCGGCTGGTTTCCCACGCGCCTTTCGCGAGCGGTGATCGAGCGAAACCGGGCCGGCTTGCTCGAAGCGATACCCGCGGGCCGATTTGGCAACAACGAGGATTTGAAGGGAACAGCGGTGTATCTGGGTTCCGACGCTTCCGATTTCGTTACTGGACAAGTGCTTGTCGTGGACGGAGGCGAGACAGCTTAGCCGATCCCAAGCGGCGCACCACCGAACCGCCCGAACATCCCGGAGAAAGGGCCGACCCTCATGAGCGATCTGGTTCAACTAACCTTGAACGAAGCGGTAGCAATCGTCACCATCAACAATCCACCGGTGAACGCGCTCAGCCCGGGCGTTCCCGAGGGACTTTCCGAAGCGATCGGGCGGATCGATGGCGATGAGCGAATCCGGGCGGCGGTGGTGATCGGCGCCGGCCGGACGTTCGTCGCCGGCGCGGATATCAGGGAATTCGGGAAAATGACTTCGAGCAAGTCGCCGCGAGGGCCGGGGCTGCTGCCCCTGCTGCTGCAAATCGAGGATTGCCGGAAGCCGGTGGTGATGGCCATTCACGGCACCGCGTTCGGTGGCGGGCTCGAACTAGCGATGGCCGGGCATTATCGGGTGGCTGCGCCCCAGGCGCAAGTGGGCCAGCCGGAAGTGAATTTGGGGCTGATACCGGGGGCGGGGGGGACGCAGCGGCTTCCCCGGCTGGCGGGTGTGACCAAGGCGGTGGAGATGTGCGCTGGCGGCAATCCCGTGCCGGCGCGAGAGGCGCTGGCGCTGGGCATCGTCGATCGGCTGGTGGAGGGGGACTTGCTTGCCGGGGCGGTGGCTTTCGCTCGCGAGGTGGCGGGGAAGCCGGGACCGAAGACACGCGAGCGCATCGAAAAACTCGGCACGCCCGAGCAGAACGCGCCGATCTTCGCCGCCGCGCGCCAAACTGCCCGGAAGCGGCAGCGCGGCAGAACGGCGCCGCTCGCCGCCATCGATGCGGTGGAAGCCGCCACCAGGCTGCCTTTCGAGGAGGGCTGCCAGGCGGAGCAAAAGCTTTTCCTCGAATGCCTGTTTTCCGAGCAATCCAAGGCGCTGATTCACGTGTTTTTCGGAGAGCGCGAAGTGGCGAAGATTCCGGGATTGGCGAAGGAAACCCCAGTGATGTCGGTGAAGACGGTGGGAATCGTCGGGGCGGGAACGATGGGCGGCGGCATCGGCATGACGTTCGCAAATGCGGGCATTCCGGTGCTGATCCAGGACGCAGACGCGGGTGCGCTCGAACAGGGCCTGGCAACGATTCGGAAAAACTACGCTCATTCCGTCGATCGGGGACGATTCTCGCAGGAGTTTGCCGGCGAACGGCTCCGGCTGATCCAGCCGACGCAAGGCTACGAGGGCTTCGCCGGCGTGGACATCGTAGTCGAGGCGGTGTTCGAGGGCATGGCGATCAAGAAAGAGGTGTTCGGGGAACTGGATCGCATCTGCAAGCCGGAAGCGATCCTGGCCACCAACACCTCCACGCTCGATATCGACGAAATCGCCAGCGCCACTTCGCGGCCGCAAACGGTGATTGGTACCCATTTCTTCAGTCCGGCCAACGTGATGCGGCTGGTGGAAATCGTGCGGGGCAAGGCAACCAGCCCGGAAGCGATCGTCACCTGCATGCAACTGGCGAAGAGGCTCGGCAAGGTGGCCGTCCTGGTGGGCAACTGCCGCGGCTTCGTCGGCAACCGCATGTTTGGGCCCTACCGCCGCGAAGCGCAATTCCTGGTGGAAGAGGGCGCCAGTCCCGAGGCAGTCGACCAGGCGCTTTACGACTTCGGCATGGCGATGGGTCCGCTGGCCACCGGCGACTTGGCGGGGCTGGACGTTGGCTGGCGCATTCGCAAGGAATTCCGCCACCTGGAAACTCCCGGCGTGCGGCAGCCGATGGCCGAGGACCGGCTTTGCGAGATGGGCCGGTTCGGGCAGAAGACCGTCGCTGGCTGGTACAGGTACGACGAGAAACGGGTGGCGACGCCCGACCCCGAAGTGGCGGCGCTGGTGCGGCGGTGGGCGACGGCAGCAGGCATTCCACAGCGCCGGATTTCCGCCGGGGAAATCGTCGACCGCTGCCTCTACGCTCTGGTCAACGAAGGCGCCCGCATCCTCGAGGAGGGTTACGCGCTGAGAGCGGTGGACATCGACATCATCTATGTGAACGGCTATGGATTTCCAGCTTACCGCGGCGGGCCGATGTGGTATGCCGACGCCGTTGGGCTGCCGGAGGTGCTCGATCGTATCCGCGAATTCCAACAACAACACGGCGCGCTCTGGACGCCGGCCCCCCTCCTGCAACGACTGGCGGAGCAGGGCGGAAGCTTCGCCCAGTACCACAGGGATCAGGGCGCCATCGCCTGACCCATGAGCCGCCTCTTCCTGGTGCGGCACGCCCAAGCCTGCTTCCTCGGGCCGAATTACGACGAATTGTCGCCCCAGGGAGAAACCCAGGCCCGGCTGCTGGGACAATACTGGGCGCGGCGAAACCAAACGTTCGAGCGAGCCGCTTCGGGCCCGCGCACCCGCCAAACCAGCACGGCGAGGATAGTCGGCGAAGCGTTCCGAGCCGAGGGCAAGGCCTTTCCCGAGCCGCTGCTGGTGCCGGAATTCGACGAATACGCCGGCGAGGCGGTGATGGAGCGGATTTTGCCCGGCCTACTGCGCCGCGACGAGGGCGTTCGCAGGCTCCACGAGGATTATCAGCGTTCGATGAACCCCGACGAACGCCGCAGAATTTATCAACGGCTCTTTGAAATGGCCATCGCCACCTGGGTCGAAGAGGAGCCGGCGCTCGATGGTGTCGAACCCTGGAGCGAATTCTGCGCCCGGGTGAACCGCGGCTTGTCGTTGGTGCTGGGTGGCGGCAATCGCGGCGAGCAAATCGCCGTTTTTGCATCCGGTGGACCCATCGGCGTCGCGATGCAACGCGCCTTGAACCTCTCGGCGCGGCACACCCTCGGAGTCACTTGGATGTCGGCCAACTGTTCGTACAGCGAATTCCTGTTTTCCGGCGGCCGGTTCACTCTCAGCGCGTTCAACGCGCATCCGCATCTGGACGACCCCTCGCAGCTCACTTACCGCTAAAGGAGAAGACTTCAGAGAGCCATGGCCGATTTCCTGGACCATCCAACCGCGGTGAGAGCGGAGGAACAACTGGACGCTTCCAGGCTTGAACCCTTCCTCGGAACCCATTTCCCCGGCAAGGCCGGTCCCCTCGTCGTCGAGCAGTTTCCCAGCGGCCACTCCAACCTCACTTACCTGCTGCGATCCGGCGATCGGGAACTGGTGTTGCGCCGCCCGCCCTTCGGCAGCCAGGTGAAAACGGCCCACGACATGCGCCGGGAATACCGGGTGCTGTCGAAGCTCCATCCGGCGTTTCCGGAAGCGCCGAAAGTACTGCTCTATTGCGAAGACACCGCGATTCTGGGCGCGCCTTTCTACCTGATGGAGCCCATCCACGGAGTCATCCTGCGCCGGGACCCGCCGGCCGGTTTGCCGTTCCCCGCGGCGACGGCGCGGCGGCTGGGGGAATCCTTCGTCGACCTTCTTGCCCGGTTGCATCGGGTCGATTACCGAGCAGCGGGTCTGGGGGATCTGGGCAAGCCGGAAGGGTATCTCGATCGCCAGGTGCGTGGCTGGACCGAGCGCTACCACGGCTCCCGGACGCACGACCGGCCGGAAGTGGAGAGGATCGTTCCGTGGCTGAACGCTCACCTGCCTCGTGCGAGCGATTCGACGCTCATTCACAACGACTACAAATACGACAACGTCGTTCTGGATCGAGCCGACATCGCGAACATCGTCGGTGTGCTGGATTGGGAAATGGCCACTCTTGGCGACCCGCTCAGCGACCTCGGGACGGCGCTGGCCTACTGGGTCGATGCCGGCGATCCCGACGAACTCCAGAAAGTCCGCTGGGGACCCACAACGCTGCCCGGCAGCCCGACGCGCGCCCAGATCGTCGAGCGCTACGCGCAGAAAAGCGGGCGCGACCCGGCGAACGTGGCTTTCTATCTGGCCTTTGCCCGGTTCAAGATTGCGGTAATCGTGCAGCAGATTTATTACCGGTATCGCCAGGGAGTGACGAAAGACGAGCGATTCGCCCGCTTGGACGAGGTGACGGCCATCCTCTTGCGCGCCTCACTGCGGACAATGGAAACGGGCTCGGTTTGAGCTGGCCGATGGCCCGGCCGTCAATCGGACGGGGATGGTAGCGAGGGCTTGCTCCATTTCCCCAACTCCCACCGGGCAATGGATTCCAAGTGGACTTCGTCGGGCCCGTCGGCCAGGCGCAGCGAGCGAGCGCCCGCCCAGGCGGCGGCAAGGAAGGTATCCTGCGAGACGCCGGCGCCGCCATGGGCCTGGATGGCGCGATCGACCACACGCAGCGCCACATTTGGCGCGACGATCTTGATCATCGCGATTTCCGCCCGCGCCGCTTTGTTCCCGGCGGTGTCCATCTTGTGCGCCGCAAGCAGAGTCAGGAGCCGCGCTTGCTCGATTTCCAGGCGCGAGCGGGCGACTTCGGCGCGCAGGGCGCCCTGCTCGGCCAGCGGCTTGCCGAAAGCCACCCGCGACTGGATTCGTTTGCACATCATTTCCAGCGCGCGCTCGGCCACGCCGATGCACCGCATGCAATGATGGATCCGCCCCGGCCCCAGGCGCCCCTGGGCAATCTCGAAGCCGCGTCCTTCGCCGAGCAATATATTCCTAACCGGGATGCGCACGTTCTCGAAGGCGACTTCGGCGTGGCCGTGCGGAGCGTCGTCATAACCAAACACGGTGAGCCGGCGAACCACCTTCACTCCCGGCGCGTCCATGGGCACCAGCACCATGGATTGCTGCCGGTACCGGTGGGCGCCGGGATCGGTCTTGCCCATGAATATCGCGATTTTGCACCGAGGGTCGCCCGCCCCCGAAATCCACCACTTCCTACCGTTCACCACGTATTCGTCCCCGTCGCGGACGATGCTCGCCTGGATGTTCGTCGCGTCCGACGAGGCCACCGCCGGTTCGGTCATTGCGAAACACGAGCGGATTTCCCCGTCGAGCAGCGGCTTCAGCCAGCGCTCCTGCTGCTGCGGCGTGCCGTAGCGCGCCAGCACCTCCATGTTGCCGGTGTCCGGCGCCGAGCAGTTGAATACCTCCGGCGCCATGTGAATTCGTCCCATCAACTCGCAGAGCGGGGCATATTCGAGATTCGTCAGCCCGGCCCCGCCCGGCCCCGGCAAGAAAAGGTTCCAAAGACCGGCGGCGCGAGCTTTCGCTTTCAGCTCCTCGAGCACCGCCGGGGGCGACCAGCGATCGCGCCCGAGTTCGGCGTAGTAGCGCTGCTCGTTCGGATAAATGTGGTCGTCCATGAAGGCCTGGAGGCGGCGCTGCAGATCCTTGGCGCGGTCGCTGTATTCGAAATCCATCGCGATGGCCTACCCGCCGGCCGCAGCGCGCGGACAACTCGCGTCCAAGCCATCCACCGCATTGCCCGGCGTGTCAGGGTGAGCGTGATTATATACAATGCTCCTCCGGCGCGTCCCGCCTCCGGCAGGGGACTCCCTGCCGAAGCGGAGGACCCAACTTTGTGGTCCAAAGAGAGACGATGAGTCACCGGAACGCTGGCTTCCAGCGGGTGGCCAAGTTCCTGGCACGAGTGCCGTTCAACATGCTCGTCGGCCTGCAACTCACCCGGCTTCATCGCGACGGCATCACCCTGGAATGTCCCATTCGCCGCGAGCTGCGAAACAGCGCCGGGGCCGCCCATGGCGGAGTAGCGGCGACGATGGCGGACGCGGCGGTGGGCATTGCGCTCCAGCGGCACTTCGGCGGCAAGCGCCCGATCACCACCGTCGAGCTGAAGGTGAACTACTTTCGGCCGATCACCCAGGGCCGCCTGATTGCTCGCTCCCACCTGCTCCGCATCGGATCGAGGCTTTCGGTTGGCAGCGTCGATTTGACCGACGAGCGAAGCCGCCCCGTCGGCACGGCAATCGTCACTTATATGGTTGTTTCTCCCCCCCATGCGACTGGGTATCCGAGGGCGGCCCGCCGGCCTTCTCCCCGCACGAGGTAAGGCCTTTCCCCGCGGCTCTCAGCCTGGAGGCAAGGCCGCGGGGTTATCGTTTTGCGGGGAAATGACAGGTCACCTGAACGTAGACGCTGCGGGGGATTGCCGTGGGCTGTTCGCCGAGGTCGGTCTTGAGGAATTCCACGTGACGGGGGTCGAAGAGGTTTTGCGCAACCAGGCTGAATTCCAGCGCGGGCCTTGGATGCCATCCCAGGCGGGTGTCGAAACGGTTGTAGCTGGGCACGGCTTGTGCCGGCAGTTTGCCCACGTGCTGCAGGGAGCCGTCGAATTCAAAGTTTCCCGGTAAATCCAGGGACGACCGTATAAGGAACTGGTTACGCGGCATGTCGCCGGGAAGGAGGTTGTTGAGCTGGGAAGGCGGGGCCCTGGAATCGATGTGAAGCGTTTCGACCAGCCAAGTGTAAGCGGAACTCAATCGCCACCTGCCGGTCACGTTCCAGTTGGCCGCGATTTCGATGCCATACGTTTCCCCCTGCATGTTGTTGCCGAAGACGGCCGGCAGAATCAGATGCGGGGGCGGCGGGCTGGTCTGGAGGAAGGGAGCACCAAGGCCAAGAGTCCCGAGATGGGTATAGCGATTGAAATAGGAAGCGATGTCGAAGCTCAATTGGGCGGTTGGCTCGACCCGATAGCCCGCTTCGTAAGCCACCAGGCCTTCCGACACAAAGGAACGATCGCCAAAAACGGTGAGGATGCCATTCAGCCCGCCGCCCAAAGCAACCCCTCGCTCGCTGAATGCTACCGCGTCTTCGGCGCGATTGGGAGTGCGCACCGCGCGCGATACCGCCAGCCACAAAGCCTGGCGCGGTTGCGGCGTCCACAACAGCCGGGCATTGGGCTGGGTGTCATTCCCGGAGAAGTCGTTGTGTTCGAATTTCGATCCTACGGTCAGCGACAAATGGTCTTGCAGCAACTGGAACTGGTCCTGCGCGAAGGCGTTGAGCAGATCCTCATCCCCGCTCGGAGGATGGAATGTGAGTCCGAAGCGGGCGCCAATTTCATCGTCGGTATGCCGGTAACCCATTCCCCAGACGAAGGTTTGCCGGCCGGGCAAGCGAACCTGGTCCTGAAAGTCCATGTCGTAGGTGTTCCGATTCTCGCCGAAGACGGCATCGTTGTAATTGGTGCGATCGAAGTAGAACTTGAACGACATTTGCGATCCGCCGGCGAAGCTGTGGGTCACCCGGGCCAAGAGGTCGCCTTCGGCGACGCCGGTGTTGTCGGTAATCTTTTGCAGGAACGGCGGGGCGAAGGAAACCAGCTTTTCCAGTTGCTGGCTTTCCCGGCCGCCATGCAGATCGCCCTCGAAGGTGAACGCATCGCCGCCGCTGGGATCCCAATCCAGCCGGAAGCCGCCCTGGCCCATCTGCCACTGGTCCAAGCCGTTTCCCACGAGGCCGATCGCTCCGGAGGGGAGCTCGAGATGATTTTGGGCGAAGGAGCTGGCGAAGACGCGGTAGTACGCCTTGTCACCGATCTTGCCGCCATATCGAAGATCGCCGAATCCAAGGTTGACGTTCCCGCCGCCGGCGCGCAGCAGGCCGCCCTGGGTGTCCTTGGCCTTCTTGGTGACGATGTTGATGACCCCGTTGACGGCATTGGCTCCCCAAAGCGCCGCCCCCGGCCCGCGAATCACTTCGATCCGATCGACGTCTTCGAGCATGACGTCCTGGAGGTCCCAGAATACGCCGGAAAACAGCGGGGAATACACGGTGCGCCCGTCGATCATCACCAGGAGTTTGTTGGAGAAGCGGTCATTGAATCCCCGCGCGGAAATCGCCCAGGCGTGGGCGTTGATTTGCGCGACTTCCAGACCCGGAACCATGCGCAGCAGGTCAGGAATCGAGGTGGCGCCGGACCGGCGGATGTCGCTCTGAGTGATGACGTATATCGCGGCGGCGGAATGCTCGACCGATGCCTTGGTTCTCGAAACCGAGGTCACCTGGATCTGCATCAATTGCTCGATAGAGAGCGAGGAGATGTCTCTCGACTGGTCTTGGGCGGCGGCCGGCGGGATGAAGCTCAAGATCCACAGAATCCATACGAGGCGAAACCGGCCTTGCATTCCTCTCCCTCGGGGTTGTCGGTCGAATCCAGTTGGGCGCAAAACCACGCTCAAGGTCAGTGTGCGGAAGGCCTCAAGACAATCGCCGGGACACTCTCCCCTGGAAGCAACAGCAGCGCAAGCCAAAGGCCAGAGTCTCGATTGCTCTCTCCCTAGAATCAACAGTTTGCGGGAGCGAGCAGGTCGCAAGTTTTGGATGTGGTTCAGGGCCGTGTTTCTGCGCCGAAACGGAACAACCGCCCCCTGGTTTGTCTTTGGAAATGCAAGCCGAAGCGCGCACGGTTCCGACTCCGTTGGGAAGAACAAGGGTATAGTGTTGCCCGGGGTCTGGCGCTCGACGGCCGCGAGGAATTCAGAATACTCGAAGCGGTGCCAGTGATTGAAAGGAATGGGAGCAGCGAGAATGAAAAGCAGTGTGCTTGCGTTTTCGATTCTCTTGACATGCGGGCTGGCGTCGCTACGCGCGGCGCAAGCGCCGGATCCCGATTTACTGGCGAAGATACGCGCCATCCCGGCGATTGACAATCATTCGCATCCGCCACGAGTGGTTGGGCCGGGCGAAAAGGACGACGAATACGATGCGCTGCCCTGCGATCCTCTGGAGCCTACCGCTCCGACGCTGGCCGGACGGCCGGAGAACCCCCAATTCCTCGAAGCTTGGAAAGCGCTCTACCAATACCCCTACGGCGACAGAAGTCCCGCCCACGTCCAGGCGCTTCTCGTCACCAAACAGCGGATCAAGGCCCAGCAAGGCGACAACTACGCCAATTGGGTTCTCGATCGGCTGGGGATCGAAACCGAACTGGCGAACCGGGTGGCGCTGGGCCGCGGGCTGGCGCCGCCGCGATTCCGCTGGGTACCGTTCGAGGATGCCCTCCTTTTCCCGCTCGACAACCGCCAACTCGCTGCCGAGACTCCGGACCGGAAATTCTTCTTCAGCCGCGAAGACTGGTTGTTGCGGCGTTATCTGAAGGCGTTGAACCGAGGGGCGATGCCGCGAACGCTCGGCCAGTATCTCTCGCTGGTGGTGACGCCGACGCTCGAAGCGCACAAGCGCCAGGGCGCGGTGGCGTTGAAATTCGAAGCCGCCTATCTTCGTTCGCTGGATTTCGAGCCGGCGGAGCGGGCGAGAGCCGAACAGGTTTACGCTCGGTACTCCCGCGGCGGCGTACCCTCGGCGGGAGACTACAAAATCTTGCAAGACTTCCTGTTCCGCTACATCGGTTCCGAGGCGGGCCGCCTTCGCTTGCCGGTGCACGTTCACACCGGGTTCGGCTGCGGCGGGTATTTCCAAATGAGCGGCGCCAATCCGCTGCTGCTGGAATCGGCGCTCGATGATCCCGCATTGCGGCGAACGAATTTCGTCCTCTTGCATGGCGGTGCCGGGCCGTACACAAAGGCGGTGGCTGCTCTCCTGAGCAAACCGAACGTCTACACCGACATTTCCGAGCAGACGTGGCTTCTGCCCACGCGGCAGTTGAGCCGGGTAATCCGCTACCTGCTCGAATGGTATCCGGAGAAGGTGTTATTCGGAACCGACCTGTCGCCAGGCACGCCGGAAGTTGATTGGGAAGAGATTGGATGGCAGACCAGCGAATCGGCGCGCGAGGCCCTGGCGCTGGCGCTGACGGGGATGGTGAGCGACAACGAAATCAGCCGGGATCGCGCGCTCGAAGTCGCCCGGATGGTGTTGCGCGGCAACGCCATCGAGCTGTACGGATGGCCCGGGCGCTAGCAGCGGTCGCCGGGACTCTCTCCTGGAAGCGAATGGCGCTGTTCCTCTTTGCGCAGGGGCGCCGCAGCACTTTCGGCGGGTGGTCTCTCGGCCGGCGCGGAGCAGGATGCGGAGACGTCATCAGGCAAAGCGATGGCGACGCGGTTCCGTCCGGCCTTCTTGGCGAGGTAAAGAGCGACATCGGCGGCGCGCAACAGTGCATCGGAATCGGCATCGCCGAAGGTGGCGCTCGAGACGCTGCCCAGGCTGAGCGTCACCGACACCGGACCCGCGGAAGTCTGTATCGGAGGTTGGGCGATTTGCTCGCGCAACCGGTCAGCGCTCTCGCTGGCGGCGGATTCATCGCAGCCGGAAACCAGGATGAGAAACTCCTCTCCGCCATAGCGACCCACGCTGTCGTAGCTGCGCACCGAAGCGATCATTCGCCGACCCACCTCCTGCAACACTTCGTCGCCAACCTGGTGCCCATGAGTGTCGTTGACCTGCTTGAAGCGGTCCAGGTCGGCGAGGATGATCCCGAGGGGGGCGGAGCGCCGGGCGCGAGCCAATTCCCGCTTCAGAACCTCGAGCACCGCACCGCGGTTCCACAGCCCGGTCAGTTCGTCATGAGAGGCTTTGAATTGCAGCAGCTCGCGAGCCGCGACCAGGCGATCCTCGAGGTCGAGGATGCGCTGGCCGACGCGCAGCCGGGAATGCAACTCCTCGGGATGAAACAGTTTGGTGAGGTAATCGTCCGCCCCGGCCTCCAGGCCTTCAATCACGTCGATTTTGGAGTCTCGAGCGGTCACCAGAATGACGTAGGTGTAGTTTCCGGCCACGTCTTTGCGCAGTTCCCGGCAAATTTCCAATCCATTCATGCCGGGCATCATCCAATCGAGCAGCGCCAAACGAGGAGCGCCGGGCGCGCGCAGGATGCCCCAGGCTTCCTGCCCGTCCCGCGCCGGAACCACTTCGTAATCCCACTTTCTGAGCAGGTTCTCCAGAAGCCGGCGGGAAACCGGGTCGTCATCCGCGATCAGGATTTTCATGAGGGAACCTCCTGGGCGAGCGCCTGGAGAGCAGGTTTCAGTCGCTCCACTTCCTGTCCCAGCGAGGTCAAAGCCGCCTCGGCGCCTGCCAGATTTTTCTCCCTGCCGAGCGTTTCCAGCCGCCGGGCCGCCTCCCATGCGGAAGAAGCGGCAAAGTTGCTGATCGCCCCCTTGAGCGTGTGCGCCAGCCGTTCCACCCTTGGCGCGTCGCCGTCGCCAATCGCCTGCTTCAATCCGGCGAGCTGAGTGGGAACCTCATCCAGGAAAATCGAAACCAATTGTTCCAGCAGTTGGCGGTCGCCCTCGACAAGGGTGAGCACCGCCGCTCGGTCGAGTAGCATCGGTCCGGACGGCTCCGAGGGCGCCGGTGCCGCCGGCTGCGCCGGGGCGGACTCCGCGTGCCGGATATGCGCTTCCAGTTCTTTGAAGAGCATGTCAGCGCGAACCGGCTTGGAGACGTAGCCGTCCATCCCCGCAGCCAGGCACCGTTCCCGGTCGCCCTTCAGCGCGTGAGCGGTCATCGCGATGATGGGAAGGTGGCCGCCCTGGTTTCTCTCTCGCTCCCGAATTGCGGCGGTGGCTTCCAGCCCGTCCATTTCCGGCATCTGCACGTCCATCAGCACAGCATCGAACGCGCCGAAGCCGTCTTTCCCCAGCACCGCCAGCACTTCGCGGCCATTGACGGCTGCGGTCACCCGGTGCCCGTATTTTTCGAGAAGCCGGCTGGCGTACTCCCGATTCACGGTGTTGTCTTCCGCCAGCAGCACGTGAAGCCTCTCGGCGGGAGCGGCTTTCGGCAAGGCGGTGCGGCGCGGGGTCTCGGCGGATCGCGGTTTTGAGGAGTTGAGCACGCGTTGAATGGCCTCGAAGAGATCGCGTTGGCCGATGGGTTTGGTCAAGCAGTCGGCGATGCCCAACTCGCGGCATCGCAGGAAATCAGCGGCTTGCTGATCGGACGTCAGCATCATGATGGTGGCGCCCGTCAGGCCGAGACCGCAGCGAATTTCGGCGGCGACTGCAAAACCGTCCATTTCCGGCATGTGGCCGTCGAGCAGAATCAGGGGAATCGGCTTGCCCTCATCCCGGGCCGCTTTGAGTAGCGCCAAGGCGGCTCGGCCCCCATCGGCCAGGATGACCTTGAAACCGGCGCGGGTGAGCATTTCGTCGAGGATCAGCCGGTTGGTGCCGTTGTCGTCAACGACGAGCACTGGCAGGTTTTCCAAGCAATGCAATTCGGCGGGAAAAGGAGCCATTGCAGGGTCGGCCGCGCAATCCAGGACCAGGGTGAAATGGAATCTGCTGCCTTGACCCAGCGCGCTTTCCACCCACAGCCCGCCATCCATCATGCGGATGAGCCGGTCGGAAATGGTCAAGCCGAGCCCGGTGCCTCCGTAACGGCGGGTGGTGGAGCTGTCGGCTTGAGTAAAGGGTTCGAAGATTGTTTTCTGCTGTTGCGGCGATATCCCAATTCCGGTGTCGGAAACCACCCAATGCAAGCGAACGCGGCCATCGGCGGCCGAATCGGGATCCACCGACAAGTTGACCTCGCCGTGCTCGGTGAACTTGATGGCGTTTCCCACCAGATTGATGATGATTTGCCGCAGGCGCAGCGGATCTCCCGCCACCCGTTCCGGCAAGTCGGGGGCGACGCGAAACGAGAGTTCGAGCCCCTTTTTGTGGGCGCGCACGGCGAGGGTTTTCAGGACGTCGGCAACCGAGTCCCGCAAGTTGAACTCGATGCGGTCGAGATCGATCTTGCCCGCCTCGATTTTCGAGAAGTCGAGGACGTCATTGATGATCTGGAGCAGGCTTTCGGCGGAGGACTGCACCAAGGTCAGGTACTCCCGCTGATCGGGTCTCAAATCGGTGTCCAGCAGAAGTTCGGTGAGCCCCAGCACGCCGTTCATCGGCGTGCGAATCTCGTGGCTCATGTTCGCCAGGAACTCGCTCTTGGCGCGGCTGGCGGCTTCGGCGGCTTCCTTGGCCTGCTCGAGCTGCGACTCGGCCGCCTTGCGTGCCAGGAATTGGCCCACCTGGCTGCCGAGCCCACCCATCACGCCGATCACCTCTTCATCGCGCTCGCTGGCGACGCGGCTGAAAAATTCCAGAACGCCGGTCACGCGGTTCTGCGCGAAAATGGGAAAGGCGAGCGCGGCGATCAGCCCGAGCCGTTCCCGCGAGTCGGGCCTGGCCAAATCGCGCACCTCGCGCAGGTCGCCCGCCCAGACGGCTTCTCCGCTTTGCCAGGCGCGGCCGGCAAGCCCGGTCCCTCGAGGAACCAACAGCGGTTTCGCCTCCTCGGAGAAATCGGCGCCGAGCCGCTCATCTGTGCTCCAATGACTCACCGGGCGAAGGGCTTCGCCGGATGGGTCCAGGGTGAAAAGAGCGCCCAGTTCCCAGCCCGTTCCCGTGCAGAGTGCCTTGAGGATTTCCGGGATGGCCACGTCGACCGAAGGAGAGGCAGCCAGGATGCCGGCAACGGAGTGTTGCAAGGCCCGATGCTGCTCGGCGCGTTTCCGCTCGGTGATGTCGGTGAAGGTGACCACCGCTCCCACCACCATCGAGCTGCGGCGGATGGGATGCGACCGATATTCCACTGGAAAGCTGCTGCCGTCGGCGCGCCAGTAGACCTCGTCATCCACATGGGCTCCTTCCCCGCGACGGAAGGCGCTCGAGATGCGGCAGTCTTGCTCCGGGAGGGAGGCGCCGCCGGGACGGCTGTGGTGGATCAGAGTGTGGAGGTTCCTGCCCAGAAGTTCGCCGGCATTCCGATAGCCGAGGGTTCTGACGCAGGCGGGATTGCAAAAAGTGCAGTTGCCGTGGGTGTCGAGGCCGTAAATCCCTTCGCCGGTGGAATCCAGCAGCAGGCGGGTGCGTTCGTCGCTGTTCCGGAGCGCTTCCTCGGCGCGCTGCCGTTCGGCGATCTGGGATTGCAATTCGGCGGTGCGGTCCTTCACCCGGCGTTCGAGGCTGTCGCGCGCGTCCTGCAATTCGGCGTCGCGCCGCTGGATCTGTTCGAGCATCTCGTTGAATCCTTCGATCAGCAGGCCGAGTTCGTCTTCACCCTGTTTCGAGGCGCGTACCGAATAATTCTTTTCGGTCGAGACGGTTCTGGTGGTGCGAGCAAGGTCTTGGATGGGGGCGGAAATCACCTGCTGGAGTTTTGACGCGAGCAGGAACGCCCCGAACGATGCGAGCAGCAAGACGACGCCGAGCACGCCGGTCGAACGAGCCAGCCGGTCCCGCAGGTCCTGGGAGTCCTCCTCCAGATAGATGGTTCCCACGGTCTCGAGCTGCAGGGTGATCCGATGGAAGAAATCGAGATAGCCGTCGTGGAACCGGGCTCCCTCGGGGCCGATCGGCGGCCAGCCGGAGGCGGCCGCAGTGTTGCGCCGTGTGTAGACTGCAAAAACACGGCCGCTCGGTGCGTACAAGCAGGCACGAACCACCTGAGGTTTGGCCCCGAGCGCCCTGAGCATTTCCCGCGCCGAACTGGCATCGTTGAAAACGAGCGCTGCGGCGCTGTTCGAGCCGAGCACGTTGGCGATGGTGGTGAGATCGAGCACCTTGGACTCCCGGGCGTCGTGGAAGTCGTAGCCGATGAAAGCCGCCCCGGCCGCGAGAAGCGCGAGAACCGTCGTGACCATCGAGATGGTGGTCAGCTTGCGCCGGATGGAAAAATCGCGGAACGCGCGCATGTCAGTTGTTCGCCTCCCGATTGTCGCCACCGACGATGCGAGCCAGCGCCAGCAGTTTCGAGCTGATTTTGAGCCGGGAACGCGCGGCGGCGGAGACGTTGATCTCGAACCGCACCCGGTCCTGTTCCAGATAGAAATTCACCACCCCGCCCTGTCCAGCGAATCCATCGGCTTCACCAACGGTAAGCACCGAAGAATCCTTCAAGATCTCCAGAATCTTGGGCAGTCGCTTCGTTTGGGCGGCGCCGACGAACAGGACGTTGCAAGACCGTAAGTCGCCCGTCTCGCTTCGGTTTTCGACCTCGAGCGGGTGGCCATTGATCGTCTTCCCGGTAATCATCTCGTTGAGTAAAGTGCCAAAGGGGTTCTCCCCGGCAACGCAAATCACCAGCGGGGCTGAAGGGCCCTCGAAGGCGCTCGGGGGCCACTGGACGAATTTCGCGAAGTTATAAAGAAAAGCAGCCTTGACTTGATACTCACTTGGCCTGCGGGGTTGTCCCGCAGCGGGAGATGCGGTCGTGGCCAGGCCCAGCGACGCCAGCAGGAGAGCCCACAGAACCTTACGGCGTGCCCGGCCCCCCAAGCGCTCTTGCCGGCGGGTGGCAAACCGGCACACCAGTGTGGACCCCGCGAACCTACAGTGGGGCTGCCGCCTGCCAGGGAGATTCAGACACTCCACCTCAAGTTTCCACGGATCCTGCGCGTCGACGAGCTGTCGACCCCGCGGCGAGACGGCTTTGTGTGCCGCTCCTGCTGAGCCCCAAGCTTGCTGCCTGCGCTCGATAGTAGTGTCGAATGCAGCAGGCTCGGAGGTATTCGCGTCGACCGCGCACGCCTGCCAAACACCCTCTCCACAGCTCCGATAGCAGCTTTCCGGGCAAGCAGGAGGCCAAATCCACCGGGAGGAGGCAATTATGCGTCTGTCATATCAACGAGTTGGGATTGGATGGAGAGATGTGGAGTGCCGTGAAACACGGCTGGCGCACCAAACCTGCTCGCCCGCCCCGAAATGGAACATCGGCCGCATTCCTCCGCTGCGCGCTCTGCCGGCATTGATTCTCCGGGCGGGGTTGGCACGCCGCCGCAGGTATTCGGCGCACAGGGAGTGCGGCCCTGGGGAAGGGATTCGGCTAGTCGTTAGGCAACCGTACTAGCTTCGCTGCACGCTGACGAAAGCGGTTTCCAGCCCCGCAATCAAGGCCTCAATCTCCGCCTCGGAGATCACAAACGGAGGCGCAAGCATCAAGTGGTCTCCCCGTTCGCCATCGACGCATCCCTGGACGGGATAGGTGAGCACGCCGGCCTCGAAAGCGGCTTGGTACACGCGGTCGGCCATCCTGAGATCGGGAGGGAAGGGGGCGCGGGTGTCGCGATCGCGCACCAGCTCGATGCCGAAAAGCAGTCCCGATCCACGGACGTCGCCGATGATCGGGAACCTGGCCTTCAATCCCTCCAACGCCCGGGCCAATTCGGCGCCGGCGTTTAGAACCCGGTCGATCAGCCGGAGCCGCTCGAGATAGTTCAGCACTGCGACGCCGGCGGCCGCAGAGACCGGATGCGCGTTGTAGGTAAATCCGTGAACGAACTTCCCAGAGCCGCGAGCGATGGCTTCCACCACCCGGCCCGAAGCCAGCACCGCGCCGAGCGGCGCATAGCCGCTGCCCACCCCCTTCCCCACGGTGATGAGGTCGGGTTCGATGCCCCAGCGATCGACGCCGAAATTCGTGCCCAGGCGGCCGATGCCGGTGATGACCTCATCGGCGATCAGCAGAACATCGTGACGGCGGCAGATTCCGTCGATGCGCTCCAGGTACCCCGGCGCGGGAGCCACCCCGCCCAGCGTTGCTCCCACTACCGGCTCGAAAATAAATCCGGCAACGGTACCCCGCTCGTCGCCGGCGATTCGATTTTCCAGCTCCGCGGCGCAGGCCAGATCGCACTGGGGAAAGGAGAGCTCGAGCGGGCACCGGTAGCAATAACAGGGCGGAATGTGTCCCCAATCGGCGAGCAAGGGCAAATAGGGTTTCCTTCGGCCCACATTGCCCGAAACCGCCAGCGCGCCGAGAGTCGTGCCGTGATAGCTCTGCCACCGCGACACCACCTTGGTGCGGCGCGGTTCCCCCCGCTCGAGCCAATACTGTCGGCAAAGTTTCAGCGCCGTCTCGGTGGCTTCCGAGCCGCCGCTGGTGAGGAACACGCGGCCGCCGGAGCGAAACCTGGCCGGCGCGAGCGCCAGCAGGCGTTCCGCCAATTCCTCGGCGGCCTGGTTGTGAAATTGGGTGGAATGGACGAAACCGAGCTGGCGGGCCTGTTGCGCCATCGCCCTGCCGATTTCCTCGACCCCGTGTCCGATGGAAACCACCGCTCCGCTGCCGGCGGCATCGAGCAGTTTTTTCCCCTCGCTGGTGAACAGCCAGCAGCCCTCGCCGCGCGCCGCGAAGGGATAAGGCTTGTGAAAATTGCGCGGGAACAGCGAACGCGCCGCTTCCGCCTCACCCATCGGGTCGATCCTCCCGTGCCGTCGATTCTAGCCCCGTTCCAACTTGTTGCGCACGGTTTCCGCCTCGCTCGGCAGCCGGTGGCGAGTCCGCCGCGGCGCGCCGAACCACGCCGGAAGCGCGGGACGCTCGGTCACCGCCCGAACCCCCTGCCCCTCGGATGTCAACCCAGCCGGATGGTGCCGGCTTGCGGTTTTGTTGTCGTAGCAGCGAAGGGTATGATGCCCGGTTCACCAGGCGTTTCGCCGGCCTGGGGCAGCGGGGAAAATGGGCACGCTCGTCCGCACACTCCGATTCCGGGATTTGACGCTGCTGATTGTCGGCGGAGTGATCGGTTCGGGAATCTTCCTGGTGCCGGGAGCGATTTTGCGTCGGGTGGACGGTTCGGCCGGTCTGGGGTTGTTGGCGTGGCTTGTCGGCGGACTGCTGTCGCTGCTGGGGGCGCTCACCTATGGGGAGCTGGCGGCGATGAACCCGGAAACCGGCGGTCTGTACATTTACGTGCGTGACGGATTCGGGCGGTTGCCCGCCTTCCTCTATGGTTGGACGCTTTTTCTGGTGGTGTCCACCGGATCGGTGGCCACCCTGGCGGTGGCGTTCAGCGCCTACCTCGCCCAGATCGAGCCGCTGACGCCGCTCGCAGCGAAGGCGGGTGCGGTGGCGATGATCGCTGCGGTGACGGCAATCAACATCCGCGGGGCGCGCCACAGCTCGAACTTCCAGAACTGGACCACTTTCGTCAAAGTCGGCGCCATCGTCCTGATGGGCGTCGCGTTGCTCGTCCTCGGACACGGCTACGCGCTCACCGCCGCCGGCTTCTGGCCCGCGAAATGGAGCGGTTCGCTGCTCTCGCGGTTCGGCGTGGCCATGCTCGCGGTGCTCTGGGCCTACGAAGGCTGGCAATTCCCGGCTTATACGGCCGGGGAGACGGTGGACCCCCAGCGGAACTTTCCCCGCGCCTTCCTCATCGGAACGCTCTGCCTGATTGCCATCTACTTGTTCGCCAACGCCGGTTACCTGGCAGCGCTCGGGCCGGCCCGCGCGGCGGCGACCGACACCATCGCCGCCAGCGCCGTTGCCGCCGTTTCCCGCGCCGGCCTGGCCAGGCTCGTCGCTCTGATCATTCTGGTGGCCACGTTCAGCGCCGCCAACAGCGTCCAGCTCACCGCGCCGCGGGTGTTTTACGCGATGGCCGCCGACGGATTGTTCTTCCAAAAACTCGCCACAATCCATCCCCGTTTCCGCACGCCGGCGTTCGCCGTGCTGGCGAGCGGGATCTGGTCGGCGGTGCTGGCGTCGAGCGGCAGCTTCGAGCAGCTTTTCACTTACGTCATTTTCACCGGCTGGATTTTCTATGGCTTGGCGGCGGCGAGCATCTTTCTGTATCGCCGGCGCCAGCCGCACCGACCGCGGCCCTATCTGGTACCCGGCTATCCCTGGACGCCGGCGCTGTTCGTGCTCGCCGCGGCCGCCATCGTCGTGAACGCGATTGCCGTGGGCCCGTCGGGCGCGGCGGAAGGACTGGCGATTGTTTTGACGGGCGTGCCCGCCTATTTTTTCTGGCACAGCCGAGCGAAGGGCTTGGCCCTGTGAACGAGACCGATCTTCCCGCCGCCGGCCTCGCGCCCGATCTCCGGTGCCGCCGTCGGCCGCTGCCGCCGTTTGCGATGGACGGAAGAAAAAAAGGCAAACCCTCGGACAAGCCGGAATTCAATTCCGAGGGTTTGCCTTTGTTGCCTGGGGACTTCGATTCGTTCGGTTACTGTTTGCCGGAACAGGCGGAGTTGCCTTCGGGTGTGTGGACGCCGCTGACCAGCCGGTTCGTCTTGGGCACGGAATACTCGAGCGAGAGACCGAGCGTGGGCAAATCCAGCTCGCGCACGACGAGCCGGCCGCCAACGTCATCCAGCCTGAGCTTTGGACTCATCTCCTGGACTCTGCCGGCTTTGTCCAAGCCGGCCGCTCGGGCGACGATGTAGGCTCCCCGGCCGTTGCCTTCGAGGTACAGCGTGTAGGGGAAATCGGTCGAAGCTAGTTTGAACCGGTAGGTCCCCGGCGGAAGCGCCACGTCCCCCCATTGTGCGGGAGACGCCAAAGTGAATTGACCGTGATAGGCGTCGGCCTTGGCTTGGGTCGTCCATAGGCAGGTGGCCAAGGCCAGAATGGGAATCCAACGAATCCACCGCATACTTCGCAGAAAACTCACTTTCAAACCTCCTCTTCACAGATTCGGCCCGTGTCGGCAGGTCCCCGCCACTCGACCTGCCCCGTGGCACTGACGTTTGGACGACGCCGAGGATGGCGGCGAACCTCAGGATGGCATCAAGAAGTTATCGCCCGTCAACTCGCTGATATATTGGCAGTTACCCTTAAACATCGTTTTTCCCTGCAACTACGTGCCTCCTCCAGCATCCAATCCCGAAACGTGGCAAAGAATTTCCTGAGTACCGGGGCGGCGGGGGAGCTTGATTCGCATGGAGCCGCTCAAGGCCGTTGCCGGAAATTTTCTGTGTTTCGGCGCTTTCGAAGTTGATTTCCGCACCAGCGAACTCCGCAGGAACGGGCTTCGACTCAAACTCGAGCCGAAGCCTTTCGAAGCACTCGGACTGCTTGTTTCCCGGCCGGGCGAGCTAATCGATCGAGAGCAGTTTTACCGAATCCTCTGGCCCGGAACCCACGTCCGTTTCGATCGCAGCCTCAATACGGTTATCAACCGCGTGCGCGAGGTGCTGGGAGACTCGGCGGGGAATCCACGGTTTGTCGAGACGCTCAGCCGGCGCGGTTACCGCTTTATCGCCCCGGTGCGCGGGGCGGGCAATACCTCCGAGGTTCCTATCGATTCGATTGCCGTGCTTCCTTTCAGTCTCGACGACGGGGGCAAGGACAACAACAGGGCCGAATTCCTGCTCGAGGAGATGACCGAAGGGCTGATTCACGCTCTGTCCCAGCTCTCGGGTTTGCGAGTGCAGGCAGGCAGCACGGTGGCGCGCTTCAAAGGCCAGTCGGCCGATCCGGGCGTTGCGGCGCAGGAATTGGGAGTCCGGGCGGTGCTCACCGGCCGGGCTAGCTGCCTGGGAAAGAGGCTTGCCATCATCGTCGAGCTGGTGGATGCAGCCGACGGCGCACGATTGTGGGGTCAATCCTATCAGAGCCGCTCGAAGGACATAGGCCGCGTGGCAGAGCCAATCGCCAGGGAGGTGGCGAAAAGCCTGGGACGCCAGCCCGGCGGCGGCGATTCCACGCGCGTCGCCAGCCATTCCAGCGTCAATTCCGAAGCCTATCGGGAATACCTTCACGGCCGCTTTTTCTACAACAAGATGACGCGGGAGACGTTGGAAAAGGCGATGGCGAGCTTCGAGCGCGCCGCCGGGCTGGATCCCGGCTTTGCGCTCGCTTGGGCGGCCCAGGCCGATTGTCTCATCCTCCGTGCCTTTTTTGGGCTGGCCTCGCCCCTGGCGTGCCTGCCTCAGGCGAAACAGGCGGCCCTGAGAGCGCTTTCTCTCGACGAGCGGCTCGCCGAAGCGCACGCCTCGCTGGCCGCGGTGCTGAAAGCCTACGATTGGGATTGGCCCGAGGCGGAGCGTGAATACCGCCGCGCGCTCGCGCTCGATCCCAACGGCGCCCTTACCCACCGCGGCTACTCCGCCTACCTCGCCGCACTGGGGCGCACCACCGAAGCGATGCGGGAAATCGAGCGCGCCTGGGCGCTCGATCCGCTTTCGTTGGTGCTGGCGAACGAGGCGGCCTGGAACCTATACATGGCCGGCCAGTACGCCCGAGCGGAGGAACACTCGCTCCGAACTCTGGCCCTGGAACCGGGATTCGCTCCCGCGCTCTACACCGCCGGATTGGCCCGCGAACAAATTGGCAGGCTGCCGGAAGCCATCGCGGCGTTCCGCGAAGCCCGGCGCATCTCCCAGGAGAATCCGGCGACGATTGCCGCTCTCGGCCACGCCCAGGGCCTGGCGGGGACGCGTGCCGAGGCCGAACAGGCGCTTGGGCGCTTGCGGCAATTGGCGGCGAAGACGTACGTGCCTGCTTACTGGCCGGCAATTGTGCACGCCGGTCTGGGCGAGAGCGCAGCGGCCTTGGACGCGCTCGAGCGCGCCTACCAGGAGCACGACGTCTGGCTGGTTTGGATCAAAGTCGAGCCCCGTTTTCAGTTTCTGCAATCCAACCCTGCGTTCCGCAATCTGCTCGCTCGCGCCGGCTTGGCCTGACCCCGGGTTCGCCCCGGGTGGCACAGCCGTCCACGGCTGTCTTCGGCGCACCGTATAATGCCGGCATGCGCCCGTTTCGGCGGGTACGGGTCGTGGTTGGCATGGTGGCCGGGTTGCTCGCCATCGGAACGCTCGGCTTTCGGCTGATCCAGCATTGGTCCTGGTTCGAGGCGTTCTACGCCACGCTGATGACGGTTTCGACGATCGGGGCGGAACCGGAAAACCAACTCTCCCACGCCGGCCGGGTGTTCAACGTCGCCCTGATTTTCCTGGGGATCGCCGTCATCGGCTACGCCATCGGGGTGCTCACCCACGGGGTGATAGAATCCGAACTCGGCCGGTTTTTCGGCCGCCGACGCATGGAAAAGGAAATCGCACACCTTCGCGATCACTTCGTCATCTGCGGGGCCGGCCGCGTGGGCAGGCGGCTGGCGGCCGAGGTATCGGCGCGCGGCCTGCCCCTGGTGATCATCGAACGGGAATCGGAGCGGGCGCGCTGGGCCGAGCAGCGCAACCTGCCGGTCATTCTCGGTGACGCGTCAAACGAGGCGATTCTGCGGCAGGCGCGCATCGAACATGCCCGGGGCCTGGCGAGCGCGGTCACCACCGACGCCCAGAACGTTTACATCGTGTTGACGGCGCGAAGCCTCTCGCCCAACCTCTTCATCGTCGCGCGCGCCAGTGAGGAAGACGCCGAATCGAAGCTGCTCACCGCCGGCGCCAACCTGGTTGTTTCCCCCTACCTCTACGCCGGCCAGCGCATGGCCCGGCTGCTCACCCGCCCCCACGTGCAGAAGTTCCTGGACCTGGCGATGTCGTCGCTGGGCAGCGAACTCGATCTCCAGATCGAGGAAATCAGCGTCGGCGACCATTCCCGCCTGGCCGGACTCCGGCTGGGCGAGGCGGATCTGCGTCGGCGCATCGGGGTGCTGCTGCTCGCCATCCGCCGGAAGACCGGCAAGATTGAATTCAATCCCGGCGCCGACGCCGCGATCGAGTCGGGCGATTTCCTGATCGCCATGGGCGAAACCCAGCAGTTGAAGGAACTCGAGTCGCTCGCCGGCGTGGTGTGATCGGCTGCACCCGGCTCCCGCCTCCGCCGTATGGCAAACCCCAAAGCCGGACACTCCCAACTCCCCCTTCCGCTTCTCGCTCAAACACTTTGGTTTCGCCGGGGGGATACGACGTGACCAGGCTCTTCCACCAGCGCCCTTCGATTGACACGGCCTTCGAGCGGTTGCTAGATTGGCGGTTTGCCTTGGAACCCGGGAACTCCATGAGCGTTCGAGGTTTCCGCGGGACGGTGCTCGCGGGTGCGCTGGCGCTCCTGGGTGGCTGCGCCAGTCGCACCACCCGCGTCACCCCCCCAGGCAAGGTTGCCGCTCCGGCGCTCGAAGCCTCCAAGCAGGACCTGGTCGCTCGCTACAACCGTCAGGCCGCCGCCATCCAAAGCCTGAATGCTGCGGTGCAGTTGAAGGCCGTAACCGGCTCAGCCTTTGCCGGCGTCATCAAGGAGTACCGGCAAATCGATGGCTACATCCTGGCTCAGCGGCCTGCCTGGATTCGCGTCATCGGGCAGGCACCGGTGGTCGGCACCGACATCTTCGATATGGCGAGCGATGGCACAACGTTCGGCATGTATATCCCCTCGAAAAGGAAATTCCTGGTCGGCCCCGCCCGGGGCGAGCAGACCGCCAAGAACGCGCTCGAAAATTTGCGGCCGCAGCACCTGGTCGATGCGCTGTTCTGGCCGGATATCCCGCCAGACCAGGTCGTCGTGATCGAGCAAGAAACCGAAGACCAGCCGCCCTCGCGTGACTACGTCCTCACCCTTCTCCGGGGCGCCGGCCGCGAACTCGCCATCGACCGGCGCATCTGGTTCGATCGCTCGAACCTGGAAATCAGCCGGATCGAGATTTTCGGCTCCGACGGCCGGCTCGAGTCGGACCTTCGCTACGACGATTGGTCCACGGCGGTGGCGGCCTCGCCCTTTGCCCGCCATCTCTCCATTCGGCGCCCCTACCAGGATTACCGCCTGGAAATCAGCTTCACCCGCCTCACCTTGAATCAGCCCATCCCTCCCGAGCGGTTCCGGCTGGAGCAGCCGCCCGGAACCGAAAAGGTGGAAGTGGGCCGCAGCGAGGAAAGGCGATGATGGGAGAATTCGTCTGGCGCAACGCGCTTTACCGGCCCCTGCGGACGCTCCTGGGCGTGGTGGCGATCGCTGTCGAGGTTTCCCTGGTGCTTCTGATCGTCGGCCTGACCCACGGTATGCTGACCGAGGTGGGCAAGCGAATCGAGGGCGTCGGCGCCGACATCATGGTCCAGCCTCCCTCATCGTCGGTCTTGCTGGCTTTCAGCGGGGCGCCTATGCCGGTTGCCGTCGGCAACCTGCTGCGCGGTTTGAAAGAGGTGAAGGCGGTCGCGCCAGTCCTGCTGGAATTAAGTTCGGGGGGCGGGCTGGACATCGTCTACGGCATCGATTCCGTCAGCTTCAAAGCGGTTTCGGATGGCTTCGTCTATCTCGAAGGCCACGGGCTCGAGCAGCCCTACGACGTTTTGGTGGACGACTGGTATGCCCGCGCGCGAAGCCTCCATGCCGGTGGAACGCTCCACCTGCTCGGCCATGATTTTCACGTCGCCGGCGTTGTCGAGCACGGCAAGGGGGCCCGGGTGTTCGTTCCCCTCGGCACCCTCCAGCAACTCACCGGCGCCCAGGACAAGGCTTCGCTCTTTTTCGTCAAGTGCGTCGAGCCCGGCGACACCGACACCGTCATTCGGCAAATCACCCAGCTTTTGCCTCGCTACCAAATCCGACCGCTGAGCAATTTCCTTTCCTTGATGACCCCCACCAGCGTCCCCGGACTCAACACCTTCGTTCACGCCATGATAGCCTTGGCGGGCGTTATCGGGTTTCTGGTGATTTTCCTCTCGATGTACGCCACCATCGTCGAGCGTACCCGCGATATCGGCGTGCTGAAATCCCTCGGCGCCTCGAAGACCTATATCGTTCGCGCCTTGCTTGGCGAATCCACCTTGATCTGCCTGGGAGGCATCATCGCCGGGATCCTCATCAGCTACGCCGCGCAGTTCGTGATGCACTCCCTCTTCCCCACCCTCACCGTCCTCATCACCCCCGGTTGGATTGCTCGCGCGGCGGCACTGGCAATTTTGGCCGGTCTGGCCGGCACCACTTATCCGGCCTGGCTCGCCAGCCGAAAGGATCCCATCGAGGCCCTCGCCTATGAATAAGCGCGGGGAGTGGCCATCGGCTCCGGCAGCGGCTAAAATAACTTTCGCCGGCCCCCGGACGCAGCCCGCGGGAGCACCCGCTTTGGAACCCATCATCAAGACCGAGAACCTCTGGAAGGTTTATCGGTCGGGAAGAGTCGAGGTCGCCGCCCTGCGGGGGGTGAATCTCGAGGCGATGCCGGGCGACTTCGTCGCCATCATGGGACCTTCCGGCTGCGGCAAATCTACCCTGCTCTACGTCATCGGCGGGCTCGCCCAGGCCACTCGCGGCCGCGTGCTGCTGGATGGCAACGATTTGGCGCTGATGGATGACGCGGCGCGCACCCGCCTCCGGCGGATCAAAGTCGGCTTCGTCTTCCAGCGGTTCAATCTGCTGCCTACCCTCGACGCCCGCGGCAACATCCTGATTGCCCAACACATCCACGGCAACGGATTCGATCCCCACCGCTTCGATGTCATCATCCGCATGCTCGGCCTCAGCGACCGGCTGCGCCACCGGCCGGCGGAACTGGCTGGGGGTGAGCAGCAGCGGGTGGCCATCGCCCGGGCCATCATCAGCGAGCCCAAAATTCTCCTGGCCGACGAGCCCACCGGCAATCTCGACTCGCAGAACTCCGAGGCGGTGCTGGGATTGCTTTGCCAGCTGAATCAGCAGTTCGGTCAGACGATTATCCTGATTACCCACAATCCCGATGCCGCCGCCTATGCCCAGCGCTTGCTTCACATGCGCGATGGCCAGATCTGGGACGGCATGCCGGCCGATTGAGATGCGCAGACTCTGGCGCTTGCTGGTCCGGGTGGTCTTCTGGTCCTACGATCGCGGCAGCCTGCCCTACGACCTGATGGTCATCGCCATCGTTTTGTTCGTCTTACTCACTCCGCGCAAGTGGTATCACGATCAACCCAGCGTCGCCGCACCGCCCGTCCCCGGTCAAATCACCCTTCTCGATCAGGATCCCGGCTCAAGCACCCAACTCTATCGGGTGGAGGCCGGCTTGCTCATTCCTCCCCAACGAGCCGCCGAACTCGAACAGCAAGCCCATGCCGTCCTGAGCCGGGATGTTCCCGCGCTCCACGGTCGCACCTTCCAGATTGTGCAGATACGCCCGGTTCGCTCTGGAAATGGAAGCGTGCTCGATTATGAAGTGCGCGTGAAGCCTTCCCACTAAGCCCTGCTGGCTCATGTATTTCCGGTGATTCTTCTCCGACTCCAACCCGCCTCGCGCCAACGCTCGCTGTGCTATCATGAGCATTTGCCATCTTCGGGGGAACCGGTTGAATTTTCGAGGGAAGATCCCAGCAATTCTCTGCCTACTTCTCGCCGCCACTACCGCCACACGGACTCGTACGGCTCGTGCCGCGTCCTGGACTCTCGATCAGGTGCTGGATCAGCTTGACCGCGGCGCCCGGGCGTTCCGTACCCTCTCCGCTCGCGTCGAGCGAACTAAAGTCACCGTCGTCGTCAACGACCGGTCCACCGAATCGGGCGAATTCTACGTTCGGGGCGACGGCAAAATGCGACTCGATCTGACAGTGCCCGACATCCGCACGATTCTCCGGGTGGGCGACAACCTTTATATCTACACTCCCCGCATCAGCCAAGTCGACGAGTACAATCTCGCCAAGCACCGCGACCTAGTCGATCAGCTCCTTCTGCTCGGATTCGGCACGCGCTCCCATCTGCTCAAGAAAGCGTACTTGATCACCTTGCTCGGCGAGCAGACGCTCGGCGATCAGAAAACGATCTTGCTGGAGATGACTCCCAAATCCGATGAAGTGCGCAACCAAATCTCCAAAATCCAGCTTTGGGTCGACGAAGCCACCTGGCTCCCCGTGCAGCAGAAGTTCTTCGAAACCGGCACCCAGGATTATTTCATCATTCGGTATTCGAACGTCGTTCGGAACGCCGCACTCAGCGCTGATCTCTTCAAAGCTCGCTGGCCCAAAGGCACGAAGAAAATCAAGCCCGCGGGCTAGGAACTGCTCGGCTCCGTTGACAGCTTGGCGGCGGAGCCTCGGACGGGAACCGAGGTACCCGCATCTCCGCCCGTCCAGTGACTGCTCGCCCTTCCGGCTGCAGCCGAGTTCCGCCCCACCCACTCGAACCGCGCCCCTCAAAGTGGTAGTATCCCGCCCGTGACCATGACAAGAACACGCTTGCTGCCCGCCTTTTTGGCCGCGGTTCTCCTTGCTCTGCTCATTCCCGCGGCACGGCCGCAAACCGACGCCGGGGCTCCGCACCCGATCGTGCTTCATGCCGCTCGCTTGCTCGAGGTCGGCACCGGCCGGATTCTCTCGCCTGGCGAGGTGCTGGTGCAGGGCGAGCGGATCGTCCAAGCCGGCTCCTCGGTGCCGCATCCGAGCGATGCGGAGGTCATCGATTTGGGCGACGCCACGCTGATGCCCGGCTTGATCGACGCTCACGTCCACATGTTCCTGCATCCCGGCGACGAAGCGATGCAAACCTTCCGCGAGTCGGTGGCCGAGCGCACGATCACCGCCACCCGCGCCGCCAAAGCCGATTTGATGGCCGGCTACACCGCCGAGCGCGATATGGGCACCGAGGGCGCCGATTCCGCCGGCACCGCCTTGCGCAACGCCATCGATCGCGGGGAGATTCCCGGCCCTCGGCTCCGCGTGTGCGGCAATGCCATCAGCATTCTCAGCGGCCACGAAGACGCCATCGGCTTCAATCCCGAACAGCATGCCCTGGGCAACGCCGATTACGCCAACAACGCCGAAGAACTCGTCGAGGTCATCCGCCAACAGGTGAAAGAAGGGGCCGATTTCATCAAGATTTATGAGACCGGGCGCGACTCGTTCCGCGACGGCCGGTTTTCCACTCCGTATCAATACACCGAGGCCCAACTCGCCGCCGCCGTCGCTGAAGCCGCTCGCACCGGCAAGCGCGTTGGCGTTCATGCCACCGGCGAGCCGGGCACTCTCTACGCCGCCGAAGCGGGCGTGGAATCCATCGACCACGCCGACCAACTGGGCGACGAAACCATGCGGCTGATGCGTGAAAAGGATATTCCCGCGGTGCCCACCTTCGCGATTCAGGAATACTTCGCCGATCATGCCGCTACCCCGGCGATCGGGAGGAGGGAACACGAAACGCTCGACTATCACGCCCAGCAGTTCAAACGGCAGCTTGCCGCCGGAGTGCCCATGGCGGTGGGATCCGACGTCGGCCCATTTCTCCACGGAACCCAAGCGCGGGAACTGGTGCTGATGGTCCAGTACGGCATGACGCCGCTGGCGGCGCTCCAAGCGGATATGCTCAACGGCGCGAAGTTGCTCGGCTGGCAGGGACAAATCGGCGATCTCAAGCCCGGTTACCTGGCCGACCTCATCGCGGTTCCCGGCAACCCGCTCGACGACATCAGCGTCGCCGGGAAGGTATCCTTCGTGATGAAAGGCGGAGTCGTTTACAAAAAGTAGCGCCGGCCATCCGTCCAACGCCGCCAGCGGCGGGAGGGCCTCAAAACATCGCCAGCAACCGCCGCATTCCCTCCGCGAAATCAGGCTCCGGCGCAATCAAGCTTGCCACCAGCCAGCCGTCGCCGGAGAAATCGTAGAAATGACCCGGATGGATGTAGACGCTCTGCGTTTCCAGCAGCTCGACGGCGAGATCCTCATCCGGTCGCGTCGCCGGCACCCGCAGCACCACGTACCAGCCGCCTTCCACCTTCAGCCGCTGGCAAGGTTTTTGATCCGTCAATTGGCCGTCCAGCGCGGCGAGGTTCTTCCGCACCCGCTCGAGCACCTGTTTCTGGAATCCGCGCCGCAATTCCAGAAACACCGGAATCGCCAGCTGCACCGGCGCACTCATCGAGAGGTAGGTGTCGGCAATCACTTCCAGCCGTTCCAGCGCTTGGCCTTTCCGCTGCTCTGGGCCGTTCGTGACCACCCAGGAGGCTTTCATCTGCGGCAAGCCGGAAATCTTCGATAGGCCGCTGATCGTGAAGGTCAGCGCGGCACTGTTCGCGGCGAAGCTCGCCGGCTGATGGCTTTGATACGCGAAATCCCGAAACACCTCGTCGGCGATCAGCGCTATCTCACGGCCCGCGCAGATTTCGTCCAGCCTCGCTGCCTCTTCGTGCCCAGTGAAATGTCCGGTGGGATTGTTGGGATGCACCAGTAGGATTCCCCGCGTCCGGGGACTCATCGCCCGTTCCAGCGCCTGAAAATCAATCTGCCAGCCGTGCTCGTACACCAGCGGATAGCGCCTAAGCCGGACGTCTTGGATGTCGGCCAGGAAACCGAGCAGCGGATAGCTGGGCGCGGGAACCAGTAGCTCGTCGCCCGGGTCGCAAAGCGTCCGGAAAACGAAGGAGTACGCCTCGCTCGTGCTGGTCGTCAGGAAGATGTCCTCGGCCGGCACGTCCGCGCCGGCCGCCGCATAGTAGGCGGCAACCGCCCGGCGAGCGGATTCCAGACCTCGGGGATCGGGCTGGTAAGCGAGCGCGGCGGGACTGGCGAGCGCCGCCAAGATCGCCTGGCGGTCGCAAGCGAATCCGCAGGCGGTCGGGTTCGAAGCGGTCAAGTCCAGCAGCGGCTTGCCGCTCTCGCGATGACGAGCGAGCGCCCGGCTCAGCCGGTTGGGCTCGAGATTCCAATTCGTGCGCTCGGCAAACATGGCCGCCCGTCGCTCCCCGCTAGCGGCTGAAGTCCACCGCGGTGGTGTTCCCTCCGCAAATCAGCACGCCCACGCGCTCCGCCGCCAGGGGCTGGTAACGGCGGGAGAGTAGAGCCGCGAATGCGGCGGCGCCACCGGGTTCGGAAGCGATCCGCACCGAGCTCCAGAGTGCCCTCTGAGCGTCTTGGATCGCCTCGTCGGTCACCAGGACGACGCGATCGACGTGCCGCCGGGCGATCGGGAACATGAGTTCCCCCACGCGCCGCGGAGCCAGCGAGTCCGCCGCAATACCGCCCGCTTCGGCGTCGACCGGATGGCCCGCCTCGAGAGCTTTGTAAAGCGTCGGCGCTTTCTCCGGTTCGACACCCACGATTTTCACTCGGCCGCCGTACCACGCTGCGATTCCGCCGATCAGCCCTCCGCCGCCCACCGCCACCAGCAGCGTATCCAATTCCGGCGTCTGTGCCTCGAGTTCGAGGGCGACAGTGCCCTGTCCGAGGAGGGTTTCCGCCTGGTCATAGGCGTGCACCGGCAACGCGCCGGTGGCGGACGCCCAGGCTTGGCTGGCGGTGAGGGCGTCGGCGTAGCTTTCGCCGGTGACGGTGAACTCGGCGCGATATTCTCGCAAGCGTTCCAGCTTCGCCGCTGAAGTCACCTTGGGTACGAAAATTTTCGCCGGGATGCCCAGCTCCATCGCCGCGTAGGCCACAGCCGCCCCGTGATTGCCGCCGGAAGCTGCCACCACGCCAGCGGCGGGAATTTCCCGTGTAAGCAGGTTGGTGAACGCGCCGCGCGGCTTGAACGAGCCGGTGTATTGAAATAATTCCAGCTTGAGCGTGATCGTGCCCTCTCCCAGTCCGAAACCTTCCCCACGAACCTCGAGGATAGGAGTGCGCCGGATGTGCGCTCGGATCAACCGGTAAGCGGCCGCTATCTCTTTTTGGTCAACTCCCCTCGGCGTCATTTCTTGCTCCTCTCCCGCCTTGCCGAAGGAACGCAGCCGCGCCCCCCGCGCGTCGCCGAGTTCCGGTCCCCCGCAGCGAGCTAATCGGAACTTCGGTTGGCTGTCAAGCGCCGGGCACCAAGCCGCACCGCGTCCTTCGTCGATTTGTTACCATCGAAAACGATGTCGCGCCTCGTTGCCATCCAGGCTGTCCTTCTCGATTGGGATGGCACCCTGCTGGATTCCTTCCAGGCGGATACCCGCTCCTATCTCGAGATGTTCCGCGCGCTGGGGATCGCCTGGGGCGTTCGCGAGCTTGCCGCGCATTACTCGCCGGATTGGTATAACGTTTATCGCGCGGCAGGCCTGCCACGGGATCGCTGGAACAAGGCCGACCGCTTGTGGCGCTGCGCGTACCGCCGACATCGGCCGAGACTGATGCCTGGCGCGCGGCAAGTGTTGCGGGAACTGCGTTGCCGCTACCGCCTCGGCTTGGTGACGAGTGGCGACTGTGGCCGCGTGTTGCCCCAGCTCCGCCAGTTTCATCTCACCCGCACTTTTTCCGCCCGCGTCTGCCACGAACACGCGTCCCATCGCAAACCGCATCCCGAGCCCCTCCGCCTGGCCCTCCGGCAGCTCGGGGTGCCGCCGGCCAACTCGGTCTACGTCGGTGACGCTCCCGAAGATATTGAAATGGCCAAGCGCGCCGGCGTCCGGTCGGTCGGAGTAATCGGGCCGTTTCCGACTGCCAAGCGGCTCCACGCCTCGAGGCCCCTGGCTCTGCTGGAGTCCATTCGCCAATTGCCCCGCCTGCTGGCGGAATGGTCCGTAGTAGGCTAGAACCTATTTGGCTCTGTTGACAGCCCGATTGCGAGAGCATCGGACGGACAGCGAGGTTCCCGCCCTCCCGGCGTGGTTCGATGGTTCGGCCCGCCGCGGCGGGCTCAGCGCAGGCTTCGCTCACCACAGACTGCCCGCTTCCTGGCCGAGGGCGCGGGGACGCAGCAAACGCGCGTCGGAATGACCCGCCGCGGTGGGGGAGAGCCGGCGGCTTCAGGGGCTTCCCGGCCAACAGCGCCGGAACACAATCACCCTGGAAGCTCCGACCCCCGGAGCCAGGGAGTTTTGAAATTGGTTCTACCGCCGGTACACAATGCGGCCGCCGACGATTGTCATCACCGGTCCGCCGCGGAACGATCGGCCGTCGAACGGAGTGTTGCGGGAGCGGCTGGCGGAGTGCTTGCTGCGGAAAGTCCACTGATGGTGCAGAGAAAATAGCGTCAGGTCCGCCGCCTCGCCGGGCGCGATGCGGCGTCCGATACCCAGAACGCCGGCGGGGCCGGTGGTGAAAAGCTCCACCAACCGGATCAGACTGATGCGCCCGGGGTGGTAGAGCCGTTCGAGCGCCAGCCCCAGCGCCGTCTCGAATCCGGTCATGCCGAATGCCGCGCGATCGAATTCCACATCCTTTTTTGCCCGCTCGTGGGGAGCGTGATCGGTGGCGATGGCGTCCACCGAACCGTCGGCGAGACCATCGACGAGGGCGTCGCGGTCCTCGGGCGAAGCGAGCGGCGGATTCACCTTGTACCGGCTGTCGTAACCGACTTCTTCGTCGGTCAACGTGAAATGGTGCGGAGTAACTTCACAGGTGACGGCCCATCCTCGCTTCTTGGCTTCCCTCACCAGTTCGAGCGAAGCCCGGCTGGAAAGATGAGCGATATGCAGCCGCCCGCCCGTCAATCCGGCGATTTGAACGTCGCGCGACACCGCAATCGATTCCGCCGCCGCCGGCATCCCCGCCAGTCCCAGCCGCGTCGATGGCAGGCCCTCGCGCATCACCGCTCCGGCGAAAAGCGAAGGTTCCTCGCAATGGTCGATCACCGGCAGGCCGAGCGGGCGGCAGTATTCCATTGCCTGGCGCAGCAGCTTGGCGGTCGCCACCGGATGCCCATCGTCGCTGACGGCGACGATTCCCGCTTCTTTCATCCCCGCAATTTCCGCCAGCCCCTCCCCGCCGCTGCCGGCAGACACCGCGCCGATCGGCCACACCCGCACGCGGCCCGCGGCTGCCGCCCGCTCTACGATTGCGCGAGTCATCGACGCGTTGTCGTTCACCGGCCGCGTGTTTGGCATCGGGCACACGGCCGCGAATCCGCCGCAAGCAGCGGCCCGCGTGCCGGTCTCGATGGTTTCCGAGGCCTCGTCGCCCGGCTCGCGCAAATGGCAATGGAGGTCGATGAATCCCGGCGCAACGATCCAACCGGTGGCATCAACGATCTCCGCGTCCGCCGCCCGCGCTTCCGCCCCGAGCGCGGCGATGCGCTCCCCGTCGATCAGCACGTCCATCGCGGCGTCGGTCTTCGAAGCCGGATCGATCACTCTGCCCTTCCTAATCACCAGCATGGGCCAAATCCTCCGGGCCGCCCGCTCCGCCGATCAGCAGGAACAGCAAAGCCATGCGCACCGCCAAACCGTTGGTCACTTGCTCGAGAACGCAGGATTGGGCGCCGTCGGCTACCGCCGGTTCGATCTCGAATCCGCGAATCATCGGCCCGGGGTGCAGCACCAGAGCGCCCGGCCTGGCACCCGACAGTCGCGCCTCGGTGAGTTGGTACAGCCGGACGTATTCGTCGGGGGGAAGCGCCGGCTCGTTCAGGCGTTCCTGCTGCACCCGCAGCGCCATTACCACCTCGGCGCCTTCCAGCGCTTCCTCCACGCGGAACGATCGCCGCACGCCCGGAGCCAGCCGTTCGAGTTCCGCGGGCAGCCACATCGCCGGCCCGCACAAGGTGATCGCGGCGCCGAACTTGGACAGCAGGTGGATATTCGAGCGCGCCACCCGGCTGTGCAGGATGTCACCAAGGATCGTGATCGCCAGGCCGTCCAGGCTGCCCCGGCGGTCGCGGATGGTGAGGGCGTCGAGCAAGGCCTGGGTAGGGTGCTCGTGAAGGCCGTCGCCGGCGTTGATCACCGGCACGCCCACCCGTTCGGAGACGAATTGGGCCGCGCCTGACGCCGCGTGGCGGATCACGATGCAATCCGGCTTCATCGCCTCCAGCGTTTGCGCCGTGTCCATCAACGATTCCCCCTTCTTCAGACTGGAGGATTCGGCCTGCAGCGCCATCGTGTCCGCTCCCAGGCGCGCGGCGGCGGTGCCGAAACTGATCCGGGTCCGAGTCGAGGCCTCGAAGAAGGCGAGGACCACGCTCTTGCCGCGCAACGTGGCCAATTTCTTCAGCGGATGCCGCTGGATTTGCTGAAACGGCTTGGCCTGATCGAGAAGGAAGCTGATTTGTTCCGCCGATAGTGGCTCGATGGCGAGCAGGTGGCGGAGACGTTCGAGCACCGGCCCTCCCTCAGGGAACGCGATCGACCAGCATCACCCTCTCTTCCTGGTCGATTTCTTGCATACGCACTTCGATGATTTCCGTCGCGCTGGTTTGTACCACGCGGCCGATGAAGCTGGCCTCGATCGGAAGCTCACGATGGCCTCGATCGATCATCACGCACAGCCGCACCCGGCGTGGCCGGCCCAAGTCGAACAGGCCGTTCATGGCGGCGCGGGTGGTGCGGCCGGTGTAAAGAACGTCGTCCACCAGCACGATGTCCCGGTCGTCCACCGACGGAATGTCGCTCGCCTGCACCACCGGCTGTTGCGCCACGGTCGACAGATCGTCGCGATAGAGCGTGATGTCCAGCGAGCCCACCTCCACCGCCCGTCCCAGGATCGCCTCGATGTGCCGCGCCAGCCGCCGGGCCAGCGGTACTCCGCGGCGCCGGATCCCGACCAACACCAGTGCTTCCAATTGAGGTGTTTTCTCGACGATTTCGTGCGCCAGTCGCTGTAGGGTTCGATCGAATTCGGTGGCCGACATGAGCTGGGTTTTGTCGACGACCCGCATGGGCGCCCATCCTAGCACACGCCCCTCGAACCGCGCACCCCATCCGGCGGAGCCTCTAGCCGTGCTAGACTCGCCTCCCGGCCGTGTCTCTCAGTCTCGACCTGCGCGTCCGCGTCGCTTCCCTCCAGCTCGCCAACCCCATTCTCGCCGCCAGCGGCGCCTTCGGCTATGGCCTCGAATTCGCTCACTTGGTCCACCTCGGCGCGCTCGGTGGACTCGTCACCAAGGGTCTCTCCGCCCAGCCGATGCCCGGCGCCCCCTCGCCGCGGCTGGCGGAAACCGCAGCCGGCATGCTCAATGCCGTAGGCTTGCAGAATATCGGCGTCCGCGCGTTTATCGCCGAAAAGCTTCCCCAACTTCGCTCGTGCGAAACCGCTATCGTTGCCAACATTTTCGGATCGACCTTTCGTGAGTACCTCGAAGTCATCGAAGCCCTCGAGCAAGCCGAAGGCCTCGCCGCCTATGAACTGAACATTTCTTGCCCCAACACCGACGCCGGCGGCCGGGAATTCGGCCTCGAACCCGCCGTCACCGCCGAACTGGTGCGGGCGGCTCGACGCACTGCGCGCCGCCCCCTCTGGGTGAAACTCTCCCCCAACGTCACTGACATTGTCCCATTGGCCAAAGCCGCCGAGGACGCCGGGGCCGACGCGCTCACGATCGCCAACACCTATCCCGGCATGGCGGTAGATATTCGCACCCGCCGGTCCCGCTTGGGCAGGCTCTTTGGCGGTCTGTCAGGTCCCGCCGTCAAGCCGATGGCCCTGAAGCTGGTCTACGAGGCCTGCCGGGCGGTCCAAATCCCGGTCCTGGGGCTGGGTGGTATCGAGACTCCGGAAGACGTTCTCGAATACATTCTGGTGGGGGCGACGGCGGTTCAGGTGGGAACAGCCCACTTTGTCAACCCAGCAATTTGCCAAGAGCTAGTGAAGGGGGTACATGATCTGATGTCACGCATCAACCTCCGTAATATCAATGACTTGCGCGGGCAATTACGGGCATAAATGAGTTGCCTGGACCACCCTTAGAACCTATAATTCCTCTAACAGTTTATGCGACACTTGGCCCTCGATCGCCGCAGTGTCTCTCTGTTTGGCTGCGCCGTGGTGTTCCTATTCGGTTTGCCTCCCGCCATGCACGCACCGCTGCCACCGGACTTGTTCCGAACCGGAATCTGCGAAAGAAATTTCGGGCCGCGAACCCCTCTGAAGCCCCAGCCGCTGCAATGTTGGGAGGCAATGGCGAGTTGGTATGGGGACGCCTTCGATGGCGAGGAAACGGCCAGCGGTGACGCGTTCAATATGCACGCCGCCACGGCAGCCCATCCGAGCCTTCCGCTGGGTTCGATTGTCCGCATCTCAAACCCGAAGAACGGCCGCAGCCTGGTCGTCACCGTCAACGACCGCGGACCCTATGTTCCCGGGCGTGGTTTGGACGTATCCTATCAAGTTGCCCGGATGCTCGGCTTCGCCCAGCGAGGCATCGCCCGGGTGCAAATCGAACTCCTGAAGCTGCCGACCACCTCTTGGCTCACTCCGCGCGCGAAAAACTGATTGTCGCTCTCGATTACGGCAGTCTTTCCCAAGCCTTGGCGATGGCCCGCCAATTGGAGGGATCAGCCGGAAATTTCAAGATCGGTAGCCAACTCTTCACCACCGAAGGCCCGCGCGCCGTGGAAAAGCTGTGCCGGCTGGGCGGAATCTTCCTCGATTTGAAATTCCACGATATTCCCAACACCGTTGCCGGCGCCGTAGCCGCCGCCGCGAACCTGCCTGGCGTCAAATTCCTCGATCTCCATACCCTGAGCGGTTTCGAGGCCATGCGCGCCGCGGTAGATGCAATCGCTGCCCGCCTGTCCCGGCCTCGGCTGCTCGGCGTCACGATTCTCACCAGCCACGACGCCGCCAGCCTGCGAAGACTGGGATTGTCGGGCAGCCCGGAAGCGAACGCCCTTCGCCTGGCAAAATTGGCGCGGCAGGCGGAATTGGACGGGGTGGTGGCTTCGGCGCGCGAAACGCCGTCGATCCGTCGTTCCTGCGGCGAAGGCTTCCTGCTGGTTGTACCAGGTATCCGGCCTGCCGACGCCGGCAGGCAGGATCAGGCGAGGATAGCCACCCCCGCCCAGGCAATCCGCGCTGGAGCCGACTACTTGGTGGTCGGCCGCCCCATCACCGCGGCACCTGCGCCTGCCGCCGCAGCAGCCGCCATCGTCGCGGAAATCGGCCAAGCCCTGCTGGCTGATTGACGCTTCCCGACCCCTCGATTAGCATCCATTTCAGGGCCGCATCCCCTTCGCGCATGAAAAACATCATCGTCGGCACCGCTGGCCATATCGATCACGGCAAGTCCGCCCTCGTCGAGGCCCTCACCGGTACCCACCCTGACCGCCTCGAGGAGGAGAAGCGTCGTGGGATCACCATCGACCTCGGCTTCGCTTTTCTGGAGATGGATGAGGTGCGGCTGGGCTTCGTTGATGTCCCCGGACACGAGCGCTTCGTGCGAAACATGCTTGCCGGAGTTGGCGGAATCGACTTGGTGCTTCTGGTGGTGGCCGCCGACGAGTCCATCAAACCGCAGACGCGAGAGCATTTCGACATCTGCCGGCTGTTGGGCACCCCGCACGGCCTGATCGCCCTGACCAAGGCAGATCTGGTGGATTCGGAAACATTGGAGTTAGCGCGGCTCGAGGTGGAGGAATTCGTGCGAGGCTCGTTCCTCGAACGCGCGCCTATTCTTCCGGTCAGCGCCCGAACCGGCTTGGGTCTCGCCCCATTGAAGCAGGCGCTTGTTTCGGCTGCCAGGCGGGTTCCGGAGCGCGACCCGTCGCAGTATTTCCGCCTACCCGTGGACCGCGCCTTCCTCATGAAAGGCTTCGGGACGGTGGTGACGGGAACGCTGGTCTCTGGCAGGGTGAGCGTCGGTGACGAATTGGAATTGCTCCCTGGAGGGCGGCGCGTCCGCGTGCGCGGCATTCATTCGGCCGGGCATGTGGTCGAATCTGCCGTCGCGGGGCAGCGGACCGCGTTGAACCTAGCCGGTGTTGACTTGGACCAAGTGGGGCGGGGGACGGTGGCGGTTGCCCCGGGCCGCTTCCGCGCGACGCGCCAGATTGATGCCCGGATCACGTTGTTGCGCACGTCGCGACCGCTCAACAATCGCGCCCTGGTCCATTTTCACCAAGGCACCGCGGAGGCGGTCGCCGAAGTCGTATTGCTCGAAGGTCCCTCACTCCAACCTGGCGATTCCGCTTTGGCGCAATTGCGGATTCGCCAGCCGGTGCTCTTACTGCCCGGCGACCGCTTCATCTTGCGTCAGTTCTCTCCGATAACCACCTTCGGGGGCGGCATCGTGCTCGATTGCCTTGCATCGCGCCATCGCCGGCGCGACACCGGCTTCCTCCCCCTTCTGCGAACCCTGGAATCAGCCGGTCGCGAGGAAAGCCTGGCCGTTCTGGCTGAGGCCAAGCCCCGCGGCCTTACGCTCAAGGAAGCGGTCGCCCGCACCGCCTGGTTGGAAGCCGACTTGCGCGGCGCCGCCGAGGCGCTCGAGCGCTGCGGAAGAGTTCGGGCGGTGGGCAAGGAGCCGTTGGTGATAGCTTCTGCGGCGGCGGTCGCCGGTTGCGCTGAGAGCATCCGCTCGGCTCTGGAAAAGTTCCACCAGTCAAATCCCCTGGTTGCCGGCATCCCGAAGGAAGACCTACGCGACCGCGCCGCCCGCGGCTTGCGGCAGGAAATCTTTCACGCTGCCCTTGCCGATATGGCGCGCACAGGCCAGGTTGTCCTGGAAGGCGACCTCGTTATGCGCGGCGGACGTAAGATCGTGCTCACTGCTGAGGAAGAACAAGCCCGCCGACAAATCGAGCGCGCCTTCCAGCAGGCAGGGCTGGCGGTTCCGCGCCTTGCGGATCTGCTACCGCGCCTGCCGGTAGACACCAAACGGGCGGGAAAGCTGCTGCAACTCCTGCTGCGGGAACGAGTTCTGGTGAGGATCACCGAGGATCTGGTGTACCACGCCTCCGCGGTGGCGCGGCTTCGGCCGTTACTGGCCGATTACAAGCTTGCTCACGGCGAGCGTATCTCCGTTCCTGCGTTTAAGGAACTGACTGGTGTCACCCGCAAATATGCCATTCCGTTACTGGAATATCTCGACAGGGAAAGGGTTACTCGACGGGTTGGCGATGAGAGGGTTATACTTTAGCTTGGCGAATTGAGGGCGCCGGCGCGCCGACGCCCGGAGGATGAACATGGATCTCAGCTTGCCCCATATTCTTCTACTGCTGCTGATCATCTTGATATTGTTCGGCGGCCGCAAGATCCCCGAAGTGATGAGGGGTCTCGGGCAGGGGATCCGGGAATTCAAGGAAGGCATGCGGGAGCCAACCCCCCCCGCCGCCACTCCCCCTTCGACGACCACCACCACCCAGCCGACGCAGGAGAAGAAATAAGTTCACGTTCCCGATCCGCGTCATTCCGTCCCTGTACCTGGTTCCTGCTGCCAGCCCAAGTCCCTTAGCATTTTACATAGCCGGGCCAGCGGCAGGCCCACCACGTTGAAGTAGCATCCTGCGATTCGAGTAATGAACCGGCCGCCTCTTCCCTGAATTGCGTACGCGCCAGCCTTGCCCAGCGGCTCGCGGGTAGCGACATAAGCGTCGATGTCCCTGTCCGACAGCAACGCGAAGCTCACCTCGGTGACTTCTGCGCCATGCAGCGACGCTCCATCCGGCAAACGCATTGCCGCCACTCCGGTCACCACCCGGTGAGTTCGGCCTGCCAACCGCCGCAGCATCCGCCGCGCGTCTTCGGCTGAGGCCGGTTTGCCCAAGGTCTCGCCATCGACGACCACAATGGTATCGGCGCCAATCACGATGGCCGGCCCCGACATCCTGGCGGCGCCCTGCCGAGCTTTGGCTTCCGCCAGGCGGAGGGCGGTCTGTTCGGCGGTTTCGCCGGGCAGCGGCGATTCGTCGATTTCCGCCGCCCCGCAGGTTTCAAACCGGATACCGGCGTTTCGCAGGATGGTGGCGCGCCGCGGCGATTTGGAAGCGAGGATGAGCTTCATCTGCGCTCTTAGGTTACACGTTTACAGCGGCGTGAGCGGATTCTACCACCTCCGCGCCGCCCCCGGCCCCGGCCGACAAGCGGCAGGGGCGCTCGGCGGCTCGCGTAAGGGCGATGGGAACGCTGCCGGTTGTCCAGGACTTCCGGCAGACTCAGCCCAACCCGAAATAGTTCAGGAGAAGCTGGTGGCAGGTTTGAGACTCCAGGCTCGCGCTCACAGGCATGTCAGCGCTGCCGAGGCTTCTGGAAAACGAAGACACCATGGACCGCCAAGCTCTGCGGGCAAAGCCGCTCGGCGAGTGGCTCCGCGCAGACCGAGAGCCTGACGGCCACCCGCCGCGCCAGCCAATACAGCCTGCGCGGTACCGCGCGTTCCCCCCCAGATCCACGAAGGCCGGGGAGCCCAGGAGATTGTGCCTCGTAAGGTCGCGTCAGAAGGCGGCGGAGCCCCAGCGCCGCTCCGCGAACGAGCCGATCGAAGATTATGAATTCCTGCCCGAACCAAGTCACCCTCTGGAGGTTCGTCTGCGAGCCAAGCTCGATCCAATCTTCGGGCCGGCGCGGAAAGATGTGCGGGCCCTTGCCTCGAATCAAATCGAGCAACACAATGTGGGCCCCCGGGCGCGAAACCCGCGCCATTTCCTGCAGCGCCAGAGCCTGCTCCTCCCAACGAAGGTGCTGGAGGACCGTGACGGCGAGGACGCAATCAAAGGAGGCGTCGGCGAAAGGCAGCCGCTGGGCGTCGGCCGCCAGGAGCACCGCGCCGGGCAACATTTCCCGCGCGATCCCCAGCATCGCTGGTGTGCGGTCCGTTCCGATCGGCGCCATTCCCGCGCGGTTTAGGCGCTCAAGCCAGCGGCCCGTCCCGCAACCGACGTCGAGCACGCGGGCGCCAGCCCCAAGTCTGCACCGACGTAGAGCTCTCCACCAGGCCTTCGCCTGCAGCCGGTCGATCGTCCGGTTGAACCAATCGGGAGCGCCGGGGTGCAGCACTACGGCCCGTGCTTCCGCTTCGCCTGGCCCGGAGAGAGAGGCCAGCTTCTCCCAATACTCCCTGGGCGAGTAGTCGGGGGTCTCGGGGCGCTCAGGCCATGCCGGCTTGCGCGGCCCGGAAGGATTCTGGTCGGCGGGGAATCGGCTGATCATTTCCGTGGCGGTTGCGCCGGGTAGCTGCGCGCTCGCGCTGGTTCCACTCGGGTCGTTTCCGGCGCTCTCTCGCGCTCGAACCGGATCCGCCGCCTCGGGCGCGGCGCGGCCAAGAGCTCCTCTCTCCGCCTTTCGCGCCACCGACTGCCCGAAGACGGCGCAAACCCCGGTCGCGTTTCGTTCCCAAGCGTAAGCCACTGAGGTGCGTGCGGCACTTTCTCCGATTGTCCGGCAGACAGCGGGATCCTCGCAATCGAGGATCTGCGTTTTGGGTTCGCAGGCACGGACGCTGCGCGCGCTGCTGGCTTGCATGCAACCGCAGTTCCGCACTCCCGAGCCCAGCGCTGGCTAAGACAGCGAGGTACGCGCCTTCCGAAGGGAGTTAACCTGAATCCTGCGTGAAAATGGCCGAATCGCTGGCCGCCGTCGATAGCAAAACGCATTTTTCAGGGCCCTCGGGCGGTTGTTGCCAACGCTCACTTTTAGTGAGGTTTCACAACAAACGGCAAAAGAGCGCTGCGGGGGGCCTCCGGGAAGCGTTTCTGGCATTTCCTCGATGCTCATGACGCAGGATTCAGGTTAATCGGGGCCTTGATCCGGCTCTCCTGCGACCTCTCGGAAACCTCGCGACCTCCTCTGCTCGTCCCCGAGGTTTTGCCCTGTCGGTTGCTGGCTCTACCCGGGGGCTGGGGCAGCGACTCAATCCGTTCCGCCATCGCTCGGGGCAGCCGCCGGCTCAGCTTGCTATCGGCCCAGCCCATGGGCCGCCGCTCTTCGAACGCCCACAGGGAAAGGGGAGGGAGGGGCAGCAGAGGGGGTACACATGAATGGCCAGCGGCCACGGCGGCGCACTGTAGATGAGGAGGAAGGCGGAGCAGAGCGTGACAAACGCGGTCTTCACCGGCCGCTCGAAAGAACCCGCCGCGTAATGTGCCCCGGAAGCGCAGACAAGCATCAGCAGCCCTGCAACCGCCTTCAGTTCCGTACGTGTCGGCTCGCGAGCCGCCGTGCGGACAGCATCGGATTCGTGTTCGCCCCGCGCTTGCATCCCGCTCATCCTCAAGCCTGCGGCACGCCCCCTCTGGCCGTCCGCCGCTTTCGCTCGAGCGCACAGCCGAACAGGCGCTTCACCGCTTCAGCGTTTGCATCCCAGGTGAATTTTCCCGCCGTTTCCGCGGCATTACGCCCTAGGCGCTCGCGGAGAGTTCCGTCAGTGGCCAGCTGCCGGATTCGCCCTGCCAGGCTGGTCGCGTCGCGGGGATCATCCAGCAGCAATCCGTCCACGCCATCCGAAAGCAATTCGGCTGCGCCCATCGCGCGTGAAGCAACCACTGGGAGGCCGCACGACATCGCCTCCAGTACCGGCAGCCCGAACGGGTCGTAGACTGATGGAGCGGCATAGAGATCGGCCGCGGCAAAGAATCGCATCACGTCGCGATTGGAGTCGGCGAACACCACCCGATCGGCCACCCCGAGCCGCTTCGCGCGATCCAGATAGGGCTGCCTGGCATCCCGGCCGAGTACGAGGGCCCGCACCGGCAGCCCTGGAAGCTCTGCCAGCGCTTCGATCAGGCAGGGCAGGCCCTTCTTGGCCCAGTCGTTGCCGATCAGGAGCGCGACAACTTCTTCCCGCGCAAATCCGAGCTTCCGACGCTCGCATTCCCGCCGTTGCCCGCGCACGAGCGGATTGAATACTGCCCGGTCCACTCCGTTGTAAAGCACGGCAATCCTGTCGCCGCGGTGGAATCGTTGCGCCAATTCGGCGGCCATCGCCCGCGAGACGGCGGCGAGCGCTGCCTGCGGGCGGGAGTAGATGCGGCGTTCCAGCCGCGCAAGCAATCCGTAGTACAGCCGCCGATGCGCCAGCGCAGGCCAGGCCCGCAACCGATGGCATCGCCAGCGGAGTTCCGCCGAAACGCGCTCGAGCTGGCTGGCGAACAGGTGATGAACCACGATGACGTCGGCGTCCAGGCAATTGGCGCCCGGTGAATACACCAGATCGAAAGCCCGCCCGCTCTTGCGGCTCTCGCGCCAGCGCGCGATCGGGTTGGCCGCGAACCACCACAGGAACTTGACGATTTCCGGTCCGGGAATGCCAGGGACGGGATGCCAAACGATGCCGGAGAGATCGAGGTCCTCGACTCGAGAACTGAAGAGATGTATTTCGTAGTCCCCGGCCAGGCGCTCGAGCTGCTCGGCCAGGCACCGCTCGGTTCCGTGGCGCTTGTCCACGAACGGGGAAACCACGGCGACGCTCGGCCCCGGGGTGTTCATGCTCAACCTGATCGCGCTTGTCGAATGCTCAACAAGATCCACGATAAGCCCGGATTAGAATGTCCTGCGGACGATCATGCGCGACGAAAGGGAAGTGCGAGGCAGAGATTTGATAGCGATAGCCGGCCGACTCGAGGATCCCGAGGAAGCTTGAAAGACACGACGGCCCGTCCTCGACGTGGTGATGATATTCGATCACTGTCTCCCTGACCATCGCCAGCTTGCCTGTTTCCGCCAAATCGCGTAGAACGCGCGTCTCCGCGCCCTCGATATCGAGCTTCAGCATGTCCACCGGCTGGTCTATCAGTGGCGCAAGCTTCCTCGCTCGAACGGAAACTTTCGCGCCGCCGCTACGGCGGCTGGTACTCATGATCAAAGACTCGGGACCGCTCGGAGAACCATAGAAGTCAATCGGACAATCATCGTCCCAAAGTGCAGCATTGAGCAACTGAACGCCCTCGAGATGGTTTGCCGTAACGTTAGTCCGGAGCGCCTCGAAGATTTGCGGGTGCGGCTCCAGGGCCAAGATTCTCGCTTGTGGGTAAAGAGATTTGAAGTAGAGTGTCGCGATCCCGATATTGGCCCCGGCGTCGATGATGAAGGGAGTCCGGTTCTCCGTCTCGAACCGGTAGACCTCTCTCACGAATATGTCGTGGAAACACACGAACAATGCGTGGGGATCCAGGCAGCGAACCCGGTACCCGGCGACAATGTTGGTGGCCCGGCCGAGCAGAAGCCGCGTGAGGGTCCACCACAGCGCGAATCGGCCCCTCGCACCCGCTCGCAGCAGATAGAAGCAATCGCTGGCGTAAACGGGAAACGCCGCGCTCAACTCTAACATGCCAACGGCTCCACGGAGGTGCCTCTGGGCTGGCGCCCGGCAGCAGCGTAGGGCTTCGCCTGAGTGACGGAGTGCATGCCGAATCCCACTCGACTAGCCGCCCCGCACAGCCACAGCTCGGCGCTGGAATTCCCCGGCCGAGAAGCGCATCGTCGCTTCCCTCGTGGCAACCAAGCCGGGCAGCCGGAACAGCACTCCGACCAGGATCCACAGATAAGCGTTGACCACGAAGTTCTGATAGGTGGTCATCGATCCCCAGGTGAGCGGGAACAGAAGCCAGAAGGCAAACCACAGAATCGCCAAGGCCAACGGATAAAGCGGGGTTGCCGATAATCGCCGCGTCACTCTCCACCCCGAGACGACAAGCGCCGCACCCATCACCATCCATAGGATCGGTCCGAGAATGCCCCACTCCACAATCAAGTCGCCGTACCCATTTTCCACCGGGCTGGCCGCCGGCTCCGGCGCATTGAGCAAAGTAGTGACATACTGCACTCCCAGCGAAGCCGTTCCCGTTCCATAGCCGGTGGTCCAGTCGGCATACTCGAGCGCTTTTTCAAATTCCGATAGCGGGTAGGCGCCTGTCCGAAAGGCGAGCACGGAGCTGGGACTCTCCGGGGAGAGCAGTTCGTAGTAATAGGTACCCCAGGAACTCATGAGGTTCGGGAAGAAAGCCAACACGAGGCAGAAAGTAATCGCCAGCGCTACCACGCTGCGCCTGAGGATCTTCCCCAGCCGCGCGCTCGCCCATGGTTGATACCTCACTCCCAACGCCAGGCTAACGCCGAAACCCGCCAGTGTAAGCAACGCATACATCACCGCCCCTTTCGATCCGGCCAGAAAGACCGCGACCCCCAGCAGCCCCAGCGCGAGGTAGGTTGACTTCCGCGCCCGTCGGTGGCGGAAAAGCTCGAAGGCGAGCACACCCAAGGCGAGCGTGAACATCAAGACGAGGTAGTTTCCGTAACGCCCCTGGCTCACGAACACCGATGGCGGGGCCTGCAAGATCACCCTGCTTCCCGGCGCGACTCTGACCAGATCACCCAGCAGCTGCAGAGCGGGCGCAAGGGCGACCGGGTTCAGGAAATTCCTCCATCCAAGGCCCTGGATGATTCCCACCAGCGCCACCACCCCGGCGACTTTCAGGTTGAAGGAAAGGAAGCGATCCAGGTCCTCGATGTCGGTCAGCAGCGAATAGCCCAGGAACATGAGTGGGACGTAGTAGAAGTCGAGCTTCATCCCCAGCAGGCCGTAATAAATGCTTGTCGATCGGGGATTGAAACACTGCGCCAGTCCCAGGGAGATCAGCGCCACCAGCGGCACCCAGAACCCGGGACGAAATAGTTTCTCCCGCCCCTTGATCACCGCCACCAGAAACGCCCCGTAGACCACCGCCACCAGAAGGTCCTTTAGAAAGTAAATCCGCATGTCGTTGCCCATGTACTTGCGGGGCAAGTCCTCGAACGTCAGCCACACCAGAAAGAGCAAGACGCCGGTCCGCCAGCGCACGAGCACCGCCAAGGCGATGCAGAGCGCACCAATCTCGCCAATCCGCAGCGCCACCCCGCGAATGCCGCCTTCGAGCACCCATTCCCCGGCCAGATAGGCCAAATAAATAGAGAAGACCAAAATCAAGAAGCCTACGAGCTTCTGATTTCTTCTGATGTCGGGTGAGTGAAATGCCATCGAAACTCAATCCCTCCGTGCCAGGCCGCTCCTCGCGACTGCCATGTCGTCCCTCGGCCTGCGGCCAACGCGCACGGAACTGGGGGAAACTCGTCCCGAAGGTTCGGCACATTCCTACACGCCCGGTCGGCTCTCCTCCCGCGGGCCTGTGGGGAGAGTCGGGGTGGATCCGGGATGTAAACGTTTAGTCTACCGCGGGACGCGCGCTGGATGAGAGGCCGGCCCTGGGGCGCACTCAACTGGTTACCACTGACTTGTCGAGTCTGGGACCGTAGCAGCCCTGTCGAGCTGAGGATGATTCGTTCCGCTGGGCGGATGGGGGATCGGGAGTACATGAATCTTCACTGAGCGTCTGGGAGAGGAGGGGGCCTCCCGGTCCGTGATTGTGGGAACAGCCTATGGATGGCGGCACCCACCAGCTTCTGTTATTCATTCCCAAAAAAGCCATTTGGGCAAATCGAGGACGCCTCACGAACAGAATTCCACGGAACGCACGCGGAATGAGGCTCTTAATCTTTTAACATCCATAACTCATTGGGTCTTTTTTCAGGGAAGAAGGCGAAGAAAAGAAGAAGGATAGGTTCGAGAGGATTTGGCGAGGAATCGTCGGGCGGTACGCGAGAAATGGTGCGGGCTCGCCGCGGCGAGCGCCCGCTCCACCGTAGAGGCGACCCGTGTGCGGCGAAGGGCCTTTCCCTCCTAGGGCGAGGACGCGGAACGGCTGCAGTTTTCTGGCAGACTTAGCAGCGCTCAGTTAGCCGCAGGCTGGCACTGCCAATTGAAGGCCGCGCTTGCCGTTGCGCTCAGGGTGACGGTCACCGAGCCGGTGGTGCTGCCGACGGCGTAACTCAGGGCGGTGGCCGGCGGCGTCGATCCCGAAGGCGAGGCCGTGCACACCGGCGGCGAAGCATAAGAGGCGGTGAACGTGTGGCTACCGCTTGTCGAGGAGGTAATGGTAATGGTTCCGGCGCTGACGCCATTTGCGCCGACCAGAGCGATCGTACCGCTCGCGTTTGGCAAATTGTAGACCTGATTTGCCGTCAGGGCCGCGTGATCAAGCGTGGCGAAGAAATTGTCGCCACTACCCCCAAACGCGAACGGATGGCCACGAAGAGTCGCCTCTACGGGCGGAGTGAGGGTATCGGGGTATGGGGCCAAGTGCAGGGCGATCAGCGCCGCCTCGCTGTCGGTGATGGCGCCGGACGAGACGTGGTAGAGGACGGGGGCGTAAAACGTGGCCGAACTGTTGTTGTTAACGCCATAACTGTGGTTGACCGGACATGACCCTCCCGTCCCACTGACCTTGTAAGCGGCGGAGTACCACTCCCATTCCTGCGAGGATGCCCCCTTCGTTGGAAAGCCGCCAAGTGACGTTGCAATCTGAGTCAGTGTCCCCGAGCCGCAGGAGCCGACGTTGATGACCTGCGCTCCGCCGTTGTTCACATCGCCTTTCGCCCATACACCGCCGATCAGGTAATCACCAGCAGCCAGCGTGACATTGCTGGCGTGGAAATTGGCCCCGGAAATAGAGCTATTGCTGTTGCTCACCAAACCAGCATTGTTCGTCCCATCCGGAGCGGTCGCGCTCGCCACGGTAACGCCACCCCCAAGGTTCCAATTGGAGGAAGTGGGAAGCTGCGGGTCCAGGTTGGCGAATTGGCCAACCGATGGCCCGAACGTTCGCCGGGCGGAATCGCTCTGCCAAAAACTCCGTCCCGCATAAGGGCCAGGTTGCCCCTGTACAAGAGGGAGTGCGGTTAAACTAGCTGCTATTCCTGTATTCGTGGCACCCAACACAGTCATCGGGCCGTAGGTAGCAACGCTATTGCCCCCACCGAGGTCCCAGGCCACGATTTCGTCGGTACCTACGGAGCCGTCGTTCTCAATCGCATAACAGTTGTTCGCCGCTCCAGCAACGCAGCCAGTGGCATCGGCGACGGCAATGTTCTCCAGCGTCGCGTTGAAATTGGCAGTGATCGCATTCGTACCACCAACAAACCAAATCCCGCCGTGTCCGTCAGTCTGGTTCTCCGTGACCAGCCCATCGACAAAGAGGGATCCGAAGTTTCCCCCCATATAGTATTTCAGGTCTCCGGTTTCCAACTGTACGTGCTGCAGGAATATCAATCCATCGGAGGGATTGGCGCCGCCGGGATTGACAACGAATGCCTCGGAGGCGTCGGAGGCAGGCGAGGCTACTGGCGCGTTTGCATTGAAGAGGCAGTCATAGAACCAAAGGTTGAACGAGGGTGCCGCCGAAGTCGAGCTGATCAAGACCGCCGGACCATTCGTATTCACACTGCGATTCACATTAAAGTAGTCGTTTCGGAACACGGCGCTGACCGAAGCCGAGATGGAGAGGCCTTCCGATCCGGTAAAGCCAAGGTTGTCGAATTCTATGGGGCGATCGGTGGAGCTGAGCTGCAGCGCGACTTGCGTCGAACTTCCGCAGTTCAGATTCACGGCCGAAGGAACCGACTGGCCCACCCAACTGGTGGTGCCGACGCCAACGACGCGAAGCGGATAATTGAGCTGAAGCCATCCGCTGCCGGGACTCGAGCCGGTGGTAAAGAGCCAGAGACCCTGGCCGGTCACCGGCCCTCCACAGGCGCTGTTGGCGGCGGCATAGAGCGTGCCGCCCTGGACGGAGGAACCCTCCATCACGGTGACGGCGTGGTAAAAGGTTTGGAACGCCGAACCCCAGGACAGGCCGTCGTTCGAATCGTTGCCGTTCGGAGAGACGAAGTAAACGGCGTCGCCGGAGGCAGCCTCGGTGGCCACGGTCCGGCCATTGACGGTCAGCGCGCCAGTCAGGTTCAAGGTGCCAACCGACAGCGTGCTGAAGCTTGCCGAACTGGCGGTACAGTTCGCCGGATCGCAGGGCAGGAACACGTCCATCACCTTGGTCGTCAGCCCCGATCCATAAATCTGCACGATGTAGTGCGCCGGAGACGCCCAGAAACCGTAGTTGCCGAGCGAATCGGCGGGGAATGGATTCGCGACCGGGTGCATCAGTGCCTCGTCGGAGTAAATCGTGGCGAGCGGCGAACACGGCGCCGTCGTGGTGTCGGCCACCGAAGTGCAAACCGCGATCGTTGCCGCGGCTGCGGGCACGCCGCGCGGCCCCAGGACGATGTTGTCGTAACGCACTCCCTGCGCGCGCAGCGGGGCCGTCCAGGCGAGCGACGCCAGCAACAGCGCTGCGGCAGCCATTTCCCGGCGCGATTTCCTGAAGCCGCACTCCCTCGTCGTCACCATCGAATTCCCCCATCCCCCTCAGTTGTGGACACGGCAACCGGCAGGCTGATCCTCACCAAAGATCAACTACCGCTGACAATCCACTCTTTCGCTACTGAGCCGGGCTTTTCAAGCGCCAGCATGCCGTAGAACTGGCGGCCCTACCTTGTCTAACCGTTTCAGCGGGAACGGCATCCGCGCGTGATGGGGCACCGTTTCCGGCCACCCATTTCCTGTTGCCTTGAAAATAAAGGACCTACGCCGGTGGCGCGGGCTCTGCAACCCGCCTCTACCAGGGCAGAACAGCAATCGCTTAGGAGAGCTCCTGCAATAGGCTGGCTCTATTGCAGTCGCGCTTTCAGAGACGACAACTTTATGGGCATCGCTGGGAGTTGTCAGGGCAGCGCCAGGTCCACCAGCTTGCCGGGATTCAGGCGGTTGTCGGGATCGAGTGCGCGCTTGACGGCGCGCATCACGTCGATCGCTGGGCCGTGCTCGGCTTCGATGTATTTCATTTTCCCGTAGCCGACGCCGTGCTCGCCGGTGCAGGTGCCTCCCATCGCCAGCGCCCGCATCACTCCCCGCTCCGACAGGCGGCGGGCTTCGGCGAGTTCAGCTTCGCTGGAAGGATCGAGCATGAAGAGCTGATGGAAATTGCCGTCACCGACGTGGCCGACGATGAAAACCGGAAATGGCGCGGCAGTCGCGTCGGTTTCCGCCTCGCGAATGCATTCCGCCAGCCGCGAAATCGGCACGCAAACGTCGGTGGCCCAGTCTCTCGAGCCGGGCCGCGCCGCCACGCAGGCATAATGGACGTTGTGTCGCGCCGTCCAAAGCGCCTCGCGGTCCTCCCCGCGCGCCGCGAAGCGGAAGGCATGCCCGCCACGTTCGGCCGCCAGCGCCTGCACCGTCGCCACCTGGTCGGCCACGGTTCGCTCGTTGTCTCCATGGAATTCCAGGAAAAGCGTCGGCGCTTCCGGATAGCTGGTTTTCGAGTAGCGGTTCACCGCTGCGACGGTCGCCTGGCTCAGCAGTTCGATTCGCGCCACCGCCACGCCCAGGTGGATGGTTGCGATCACCGTATCCACCGCGCCCTCGAGCGTATCGAACGAACAAACCGCGGCCGCTATCGCCTCCGGCAGCGGATGCAGCCGGAGCGTCAGCTCGGTGAAAACGCCCAACGTGCCTTCCGAGCCCACGAACAAGCGCGTCAAGTCGTAGCCCGCGGAGGACTTCCGCGCCCGCGTTCCGGTTCTGATGATTCGCCCGTCGGCCAGCACCACGGTCAGCCCGAGCACGTTTTCGCGCATGGTGCCGTAGCGCACGGCCGTCGTGCCCGAGGCGCGGGTGGCGGCCATGCCTCCGAGCGTGCAGTCGGCGCCGGGATCGGTGAAAAAGGTCAGGCCGGAGTTTTCGAGCGCCTTGGCAAGCTGTTTCTGAGTGACGCCGGGCTCGACGGTGGCATCCATGTCGTCCACGCTCACGCGGAGGATTCGATTCATCTCGTGCAAGTCGATGACGATGCCGCCGCGGATGGCGATCACCTGCCCTTCCAGTGACGTGCCCGCGCCGAAGGCAATGATCGGCACCTGGCACAAAGCGCTGATCTTGAGGATTTCGCTCACTTCTTCGGTGGTGTGAGGAAAACACACGGCGTCGGGCATGGCCGGGGGATGGTAGGATTCATCCCGGCTGTGATGCTGCCGCACCGCCTCCGCCGTCGTCGCCCGCCGGCCCAGCAGCGCCTGCAACCGCTGGATTGCGTCCTCCAGACGACCCGCCGCGTTCACCGCCATGGTTCGTTCCCCTCTCGATTCACCTGCTGCTGCAATCAACACCCTTCCCGGGAGCGTCAGCCCAGGTAGCGCTCCCGCAGGACTCTCGCGTGGTGAAGCTCGTGTCCGGCGATCAGGTAAGCCAGGCCGCGCACCGTTACGCTCGCCTGATTCGCCGTGCCGCGGCGGAGCCAGGCTTCCCGGGGCATTCCGCCGAACAGCGCCATGGTCGACCGGCGAACGATCCGCAGCTCATCTAAAATCTCCGCCCAGAGACGCTCGTTAGCGCCGCCAAATTGCACGTAGTCGTCCTGTTCGTACCCAGGTAACGGGGCCTGCTCGTTCCTGGCAATGCAGAGCGACCGATAGCTGAAAATGCGCTCGGTATCGATCACGTGGCCGACGACCTGCTTGATCGTCCACTTCCCCGGCGCGTAGGCCCGCGTCGAGGCAAACCCGTCGGCGATGGGTTCGAGCATTGCCAGCGTCGAATTGATTTGGGCGGCGAGGGCGCTGAAAATATCGGGGCTGGTGACGAGATCGACGTAGATTTTCGCGTACGGCGGGAATTCGGAATCATCAGGGCGGCCAATCAATTCCAGTTTCATCCAAGCGCCTCCGTCTCTCCCCTGGAACTGTACACGAGTTCGTAGTGCCTGACGAATTCGTCATAGTCGGCCAGCAGCGCCCGAGCGCCGGGCTGCACGACCGCGGTTTCCACCTGTTCGCCGGCAAATTCCCGAATCGCCCGTACCGACTCCCAGCGGGTCACCACCAGAAACTCGATTCGGCCCGCCGCCGGCCTTCGCAATACGATTCTGCCGAGAAATCCGCGGATTCCTGTCAGTCCCGGCAACACGGTTCCGGTAAGGTGCCGAAAATAGCTATCGGCATTCCCGATCGTGGTTTGGCCTCGCCAGATACGAAGAATCATCTTCCTCCACCTCCGCTCCCGCCTGTCCGCAAGCGGCTGCGCTTCCGCTGGGCCGGCTAGTGGCGCTTGCCTCGAAAATCATATCGCTTCCCGCCCTCGCGCCCCGGTAGCTCCACCAAGTAGAATCTGTACCGGCCATGTCCAAGCTTAGCGACTCCAGGAAGTCCCGGTGAGCACGCCGGCTGCTCGAGAGGCGACCGCCGCGCCGTTCGACGTGGCCTGGGTGCGGGCGCAATTCCCCTCGCTGAAGCTGATGGTAAACGGCCATCCGGCGGCGTTCCTGGATGCTCCGGCCGGCACGCAAGTCCCTCAGCAGGTGATCGGCGCCGTGCGCGACTACTACGAGCGCTCGAACGCGAACACCTGCGGCGCGTTTCCCACCAGCCGCCGCACCGACGCCACTATCGCCCTCGCGCGAGCGGCCATGGCCGATCTGTTGCGCTGCGATGCCGAGGAAGTCTCCTTCGGTCCGAACATGACCTCCATCACCTTCGCGCTGGCGCGCGGCATCGGACGCGATCTCGGCCCCGGCGATGAGATCGTTGTCACGACGCTCGATCACGACGCCAACGTCGCTCCCTGGCGAGCGCTGGAGGAAGAACGCGGCGTAGTCGTGCGCCAGGCAGACATCCGGGAAGAAGACTGCACGCTGGATATCGACGATCTGCGCCGCAAGATCACCTCCCGGACGCGGCTGGTGGCCGTCGGCTACGCGTCGAACGCCGTCGGCAGCATCAATCCGGTCGAGGAAATCGTGCGGCTGGCCCACGCCGCCGGCGCGCTCGCCTTCGTCGACGCTGTCCACTACGCCCCGCACGGCCCCATCGACGTTCGCATGCTCGATTGTGACTTCCTGGCTTGTTCGCCGTACAAGTTTTTCGGCCCGCACATGGGTTGCCTATACGGCAAGCGCGAGTTGCTGCTGCGCTTCCGCCCCTACAAGGTGCGGCCCGCGCCGGAAACGCTTCCCGACCGCTGGGAGACCGGCACGCAGCTTCATGAGGGCCTTGCCGGCGTCGCCGCGGCCGTCGATTACATCGCCGCCGTCGGCCGCCATTCGGATCCCGCGGCGGGGAGCAGCCGCCGCGCTGCGCTCGAATCCGCGTATCGCGCCATGCGCCGGTACGAAATGTCTCTGACCGAGCGGATGATTCGCGGGCTGACAGCCATCGCCGGCTTGCGCTTCTACGGCATTGCCGATCCCGCCCGCTTCTCCGAGCGCGTGCCGACGGTAGGGATACGCTTGGCGGGCAGCAAGCCGCTTGCCGCGGCCACTTTCCTAGGCGAGCGGGGCATCTTCACCTGGGACGGCAATTATTACGCGCTCAATCTCACCGAGCGGCTCGGCGTGGAACGTGACGGCGGGCTGCTGCGCATCGGCCTGGTTCATTACAACACCACCGGGGAAGTCGACCGCTGCCTCGAGGCGCTCGCCGAGTTCGCCGCCTCCCACTGACCGGCGGCGGTCTCCAGCGGCCGATTGTGCCGCCAGCGCGGACGGAGCTATAGTGTGCCGATTTCCGGAGGCGGTGAAATGAAGCAGCAGGGCGGTCGTTTTCTGGCCCATATCATCCTTGGCACATTCATCCCGGTCCTTTTCGCGGCGGCCTGCGTACCCGCCGCCTGGGCACAGCAGTATCCCGAGAGCCTGTATCAGGGCATGCGGTGGCGCGAGATCGGGCCGCTGCGCGGCGGCCGCACCCGCGCCGTCGCCGGCGTCCCCAGCCAGCCGAGCGTCTTTTATATCGGCGCAGTCAACGGCGGAGTCTGGAAAACCGACGACTTTGGCCGCACGTGGCAGCCGATTTTTGATGGCGAGCCGACCGGTTCGATCGGGGCGATTGCCGTAGCCCCTTCGGAGCCGAGCGTTGTGTACGTCGGCACCGGCGAAGGCCTGCATCGGCCGGATTTGTCCGTTGGCGACGGCATGTATAAATCCACCGACGCCGGCCGCACCTGGACGCACATCGGGCTTGACGACTCCCAGCAGATCGCCCAAATCGCCGTCGACCCGGGCAATCCAAACCGCCTGTTCGTCGCCGCGCTCGGCCACCCCTATGGCCCCAGCGGGCAGCGCGGCATTTTCCGGTCGCTCGACGGCGGCCGCAGCTTCCAGAAAGTACTCTACAAGGACGAATACACCGGCGGGTCGGACGTGGAAATCGATCCTTCGAACCCCAACGTCGTTTATGCGTCGCTCTGGCAGGCGCAGGAAGCGCCGTGGGAAAACGGCAGTTGGAGCGGGACCGCCGGCGGCTTGTTCAAATCCACCGACGGTGGCACAACCTGGCAGCCGCTGACCGATGGATTCCCCCAAGGCGTGGTGCAGGTGGACGTCGCCATCGCCGCCAGCCGGCCCAGCCGGCTTTACGCCACCGTTGCCGCCGGCCGCAGCGTCGGCATTTACCGCTCCGACGACGCCGGCGCCACCTGGACTCGGATCACCGACGATCCGCGGCCGGCGCTGCGCATCGGCGGGGGCGATTTGCCGGTGCCGAAGGTGGATCCGAGGAATCCCGACGTCGTCTACGTCGCCAGCACAGTTACCTGGCGCTCGGAGGACGGCGGACACACCTGGACCGGAATACGGGGCGCGCCGGGAGGCGACGATTACCAGAACATCTGGATCAATCCGAACGATCCCCGGATCCTGCTGATCGCCAGCGACCAGGGCGCGATTGTCACCGTCAACGGGGGCGAGACGTGGAGTTCCTGGTACAACCAGCCGACCGCGGCGGTTTATCACGTCTCCACCGACAACGCGTTCCCCTACCGGGTTTGCAGCGGCCAGCAAGACAGCGGCTCGGCCTGCGTTTCCAGCCGCGGCAATTGGGGCGAAGTCACCGAGCGGGACTGGCTGCCGGCGGGCGCCGAGGAGTACGGCTATCTGACGCCCGACCCGCTCGATCCCGATGTCGTCTACGGCGGCAAGCTGACGCGGTTCGATCGCCGTACCGGCCAATCCGCCGAAGTCTCTCCGAAGCCGCTTCGCGGCGCCGGCTTCCGCGCGCTGCGGACCGAGCCGGTGATTTTCTCGCCGGTCGATCCGCACATTCTCTATTTCGCCGCCAACACGCTGTGGGAAACGCGCGATGGCGGCCAGTCGTGGAAGCAAATCAGCCCCGACCTCTCGCGAAAGACGTGGGCGGCGCCGGCGACCGTGGGCAAGTACAGCGATAGCGAAGCCGCGCGACCCACCCAGCGGGGCGTGATTTACGCGCTGGCGCCTTCGCCACTCGATGTCCACCTCATCTGGGCGGGCACCGATGACGGGCTTGTCTGGCTCACCACCGACGGCGGGCTCCACTGGGCCAACGTGACCCCGCCCCAACTCGGGCCCTGGCAAAAAGTGTCGATTCTCGATCCCAGCCATTTCGACGCGCAAACCGCCTATGCCGCCATCAATACCTTGCGCCTGGACGATCTTCGCCCGCACATCCTCCGCACCCGCGACGGCGGTAAAACCTGGACGGAAATCGTGAATGGCATCCCCCAGGGCGCTCCCATCGACGTCGTCCGCGCCGATCCGGCGCGGAAGGGCCTGCTGTTTGCCGGCAGCGAAACCCAGGTGTACGTCTCGTTCGACGACGGCGACCACTGGCAATCGCTGCGGCTGAACATGCCCGCGTCCTCGGTTCGCGACCTCCAAATCAAGGGCGACGACCTGGTTGCCGGCACCCACGGCCGCGGCTTCTGGATTCTCGACGACGTCACCCCGCTCCGCCAGCTCGCCTCGGCGGCCGCGGCCGCCGAGGCGTTTCTGTTCCGGCCCCAGCTCGCCACCCGCGTGCGCTGGGACGTGAACACCGATACGCCGCTCCCGCCCGACGAGCCGCACGCGCAGAATCCTCCGGACGGCGCCATCCTCGATTACTGGCTGAAGTCCGCCGCCGAAGGACCGGTGACGCTGGAAATCCTGGACAGCGTCGGCAAACTGGTTCGCCGGTTCTCCAGCGCCGACAAGCCGGCCATCTCCAACCCGAACGAGCTGGCGGTACCTGCCTATTGGGCTCGGCCGGCGCATATCCTCTCGGCGGAGCCGGGAATGCACCGGTTCATCTGGGATTTGCGCCTGGCACCGGTGCCGGGGATACCGCCGGAATTGCCGATGCAAGCCGTCTTTCACAACACGCCGCCCACGACGACGGCGCCGTGGGTGCTGCCCGGGCGCTACACCGTGAAACTCACCGCCGACGGTCACAGCTATTCGCAGCCGCTCGCAGTCCGACTGGATCCGCGAGTGAAAACCCCGGCTGCCGGCCTGGCCGACCAATACACGCTGGCGAAGCAGATGTACGACGGCGCCCTCGAGGCGGCAAGCGCGCTCGCTCAACTCCAGGGATTGCGGATGCAGCTTCGGCAGGTGCGGCAGCAGGCCGGTGCGGGCGCGGCCGCCGATGCCATCGATGCTTTTGACAAGCAGGCCCAAACCATCGAGGGAAGCCAAGCCAGAGGGTTTTTCGGCGGCGCGGCCGGACCGGACACGCTCACCAGCGTGCGCGGCTCGCTGCTCGCGCTGATGGGCATGCTCGAAGGCGCCGATGTTGCGCCCACAACTCCTGAAGTGGAGGCAGTCGCAGCGCGCCGGCAGACGTTCGCGAAGATGATGGCGCGGTGGACGGCGCTGAAGACGCAGGACCTGGCCAAGCTGAACCACCAGCTCGAGCAGGGGAACCTGCCGGCCATCACACTGCCCTCGCCGGGTTCACCCGGGAATCGGAAATGAAGCCGGGAAGAGACGAGGAAGCGCCGGTGCGACGCGAGGCGCGTCAGGCGACCTACCGCCGCCTGGGGCGGCGCATCAGCGCCAGATACACGAAGAAGGAGACGGCGAAGCCGACGAACCAGGCGTAATCGTAGAAGCGCGCGACCACTGCCGCGGCGGCGCTCACCCACCCGGCATGGCCCGGCCCCGCGAGCGGGCTGGCCGCCAGCCCGACGAGCGCGACGGCGACGCCGGCCACCAGCGCGCCCACAGCTCGCCAGTTCACTCCCCGGGTGAATTCGTAGAATCCGCCCCGCTGATAGAGGTCTTCGGGCAGCAGAATCGTCTTGCGCACGACGTAGTAGTCGGCAATGAGGATGCCGGCAATCGGCCCGAGAAAGCTCGAATAGCCCACCAACCAGCCGGTGATGTAGTTGCCGTAGCTCGCCAGCAGCTTCCACGGCTGCATCAGCAGTCCGACCAGGCATGTTATTACGCCACCCATGCGGAAACTGATCCGGCGCGGCCAGAGATTCGAGAAGTCGTTCGAGGGGGAAACGACGTTGGCGGCGATATTGACATTGAGCGTCGCCAGCAGCAGCCCCACCATCGCCATCACCACCGCCCAGGGGCTTCCCAGCCGGCTGAGCACCGCTACCGGATCCCAAATCGCCTGGCCGAAGGCGATCACCGTTGCCGATGTCACTGCCACGCCGATGAAGGAATAGAAAGTCATCGTCGCCGGAAGCCCGAGCGCCTGGCCGAGCATCTGCTGGCGCTGGCCGCGAGCGTAGCGGGTGAAATCGGGGATGTTCAGAGCGACGGTGGCCCAGAACGCCACCACCCCGGTGAGCGAAGGAACGAAAAACCGGAAGAATTCGCCCGGCGAATGGAATTTCGAAGGCGCGGAGAGCATAGGACCGAAGCCACCCGCCTTCCGATAAGCCCAGGCCAGCATCGCCACGCCCAGCACTACCAGCACCGGCGCACTCACGCCTTGCAGCCAGCGCACGGTTTCGATCCCGCGGAGAATCACCACCAAGTTCAGCGCCCAGAATCCGAGGAAGCAGATCCAGGGATGGTTCCAGCCGGGCGCTAGCGCGCCTACCAGCGCGTTCACCGCTTCCCCGCCGATCCACGCCTGGATTCCAAACCACCCGCAGGCCACCAGCGCCCGCAGCATCGCCGGCAAGTTCGCGCCCATCACGCCGAAGGAGCCCCGGGCGAATACCGGGAAGGGGATGCCGTAGCGCGCGCCCGCATGAGCGTTCAGCAACATCGGGATCAGCACGATCAGGTTACCCAGGAAGACGGTGAAGATTGCCTGGCGCCAATCCATGCCGCCGGCAATCATTCCGCTGGCGAGCATGTAGGTGGGGATATTGACGCTCATCGACACCCAGAGCGCGGTGTAGTTGTATGTGCCCCAAGTGCGCTTTTCCACAGGGACCGCCGCCAGATCGGGGTTCCAGAGGCGCGCGGAGGCGCCCTCGGGTGCGGCGGAAAGCGCAGCGGCGGAATCGGGCGGGCTCATGGGCGGGCTGGACGTGGCTGCTTATACGCCGCTCGCCACCCGGGCGGCAAGCCCGAAATGCTCGGGAAGTGTCCCCGGCCCGATCAGCGCGGGCTGAGGTCTTCGGCCTCGAGGATACGGGTAAAGGGGATTTTCGCCGTTTCGTTCAACTCTTTGACGAAATCGGCGCGATCGGCCTCGAACATGCACATGCAGTGTGCCTCGGCAGGCACGAACGTACTGCGGATGTAGCGCACTTTCTTCCCCTGGGCGCTCATCTCCTTGCCCAGCCGTATGGCTGCGGCCTGGGCGGCGGCCAATTGCTCCCTTGTGATTCCCGGCAGGTGCCGGTCGACCAGATAGATGGCCATGGCAAACCCTCCTTCGCGGCGAGTGCTGACGCCTCAACAGGCAGATTTTACCGCGGGCAGAGGACATCAGCGGCGGTCGGCGGCCAGATGGCGCACGTCGCGGCCGGCGACCATGTAGATGACGTCTTCGGCGATATTGGTGGCGTGATCGCCGATGCGTTCGAGGTTTTTCGCCACCAGGATCAGCTCGAAGGCGGGGAAGATCACCGCCGAGTTCTCCATCATGTAGGTGAGCAACTCGCGGAAAATCTGGTCGCGCAGGTGGTCCACCTCGTCGTCGCGCACCAGCACCGCTTTTGCCAGCTCGTCGTCGCGGCGCACCAGCGCATCCAGGCTGTCGCGCACCATGCCTTCGGCGATGGCGCTCATCCGCGGCAGATCGACGTAGGGCTTCACCTGGGGATGGCGTAGGATGCGCAGGGCGGATTGGGCGATGTTGACGGCCTGGTCGCCAATGCGCTCCAGCTCGCTGTTGATCCGCGAAGCCGACAAGATGAACCGGAGATCGACGGCCATCGGCTGCTGCAGCGCCAGCAGGCGCATTACCCGGTCGTCGATCTCGATCTGCAACTCATTGAGTGCCGCTTCTTCCTCCAGCACCCGCTTGGCCAGGTCCTCCTGGTGGTCGAACAGCGCCTGGACCGCCTGGTGGACCGCCTTCTCCGCCAAGCCTGCCATCCAGAGCAGCCGCTGCTGAAGTTCCTCGAGTTCGCGATCGAAATGCCGTTCCATTGATGCTCCTACCCGAACCGGCCGGTGATGTAAGCCTCGGTGCGCGGATCGGCGGGAGTGGTGAACAACTTCGCCGTCGGCTGGTATTCGATCAGCCGGCCATCCAAAAGGAACGCGGTGAAGTCGCTCACCCGCGCCGCCTGCTGCATATTGTGGGTGACGATGACGATGGTGCAGGTGGATTTCAATTGAATCAGCAATTCCTCGATTTTCGCCGTGGTCACCGGGTCGAGCGCCGAACACGGCTCGTCGAGCAACAGCACTTCCGGATCCACCGCCAGCGCCCGGGCGATGCACAGCCGCTGCTGCTGGCCGCCGGAAAGCGCGTAGGCCGATTTGTGGAGCTGGTACTTCACCTCGTCCCACACCGCCGCCCGTTGCAGGCTGTGCTCGACCGTATCGGCCAGCTTGCCCCGGTAGCCGTTGACCCGCGGGCCGTAGGCCACGTTGTCGAAAATCGACTTGGGAAACGGATTCGGCCGCTGAAACACCATCCCCACTCGCCGCCTCAGGGTCACCACATCCATGTCGAGAATGTCCTCTTGGTCCAGCAGGATGGTTCCGCGCAGACGGGTGTGGCGAATTGTTTCGTTCATGCGGTTCAGGCTGCGCAGGAAGGTGGATTTGCCGCAGCCGGAGGGGCCAATCAGCGCGGTCACCTGATTGGCCAGCAGCTCGATCGATACGTCCCAAATCGCCTGCTTGGTGCCGTAGAAGAAATCCAGATGCTTCACGTCGAACCGGACTGAAGCGGAGCTGGGCACTTTGGTTTCGACCGGATCCGGCACTCCGGCCTGGGTCAGCGGCAACTTTCCGATGGTCGGCGACGACATCCGCTAGCGTCCCGCTTCCGCCGTGCGGCGAGCAAGCAGCAGCTTGGCGGCAATATTGGCCATCAGGACCAGACCCAGCAGAACCAGCCCGGCGGCCCAGGCCTGTTCGTGCCAGCTCTGGTACGGACCGATGGCGTAAGTGTAAATCATAACCGGCAGCGAGGCGATGGGTTGGCTCCAACCGGGGCTCCAGAAGCGGTTGCTGAACGCGGTGAACAGCAAGGGCGCCGTCTCGCCCGCCACCCGCGCCAGCGCCAGCATCACCCCGGTGATGACGCCCGAAGCCGCCGCGGGCAGCACCACCGTCGCCACCGTTCTCCACCGGTTAGCTCCTAGCGCCATCGCCGCTTCGCGGAGTGGAAGCGGCACCGCCCTCAGGAACTGCTCGGTGCTCCGGGCGGTAATCGGAATCGTCATCACCCCGAGGGCGAATCCTCCGGCGAGGGTGGAGAAGTGCCTCATCGGAACCACGACCACCGTGTAGGCAAAAATCCCGGTCACGATCGAAGGCACGCCGTTCAAAAGGTCGGCGGTATACCGCACCAAAAAGCTGAAGGTTTTCCCTCCGAATTCGGCCAAGTAGACCCCGGTCAGGACGCCGATCGGCACTCCCATCAGCAACGCCAGTAGCAACAGCTTGCCGCTTCCGACGATTGCGTTCGCCATCCCCCCGCCGCTCTCACCCACCGGCTTTGGCAGTTGAGTGAGAAACGCCAGGTTCACGTCCTTGCCGCCATGCCATACCAGGTATCCCAGAATCACGAACAGCACCGAAACCGTTCCCAGGGCGAACAGGGCCGTCACCCCAAACATGAGCAGGTTCACGAATTTCCGCCACCTCAACCGCGCCGTCATTCGGACACCGCCGCTTGCCGCGTCGTCGCCAGCACCAACAGTCGCGCCAGGCCGTTCAGAATGAAGGTCACCAGGAACAGCACCAGCCCCAGCTCGATCAGAGCGCTCAGGTAAAGCGCGCCGGTGGCCTCGGTGAACTCATTGGCGATAACCGCCGCTATCGTGTAGCCAGGGGCAAAAAGCGAGGTGTGGATACTAGGATCGTTGCCGATCACCATCGTCACCGCCATGGTTTCGCCCAAGGCCCGCGCCATCGCCAGAAAAATGGAGCCGAGAATGCCGTTGCGTGCGTAGGGAACCACCACGTGCCAGATCGCCTCCCACCGGGTAGCCCCCACCGCAAGCGCCGCCTCCCGCTGCTCTCGCGGCACAACCAGCAGAATCTCGCGCGAAACTGAGATGATGTAGGGCACGACCATGATCGTCAAAATCAACCCCGCCGTCAGCATGCCCACTCCGTACGACGGCCCCCGAAACAGCGGCAGAAATCCGAGCGTGCTTTTCAGGAACGGCGCAGCGATCTCGCGCATGAAGGGAACGAGCACGAAAATGCCGAGGAGCCCGTAAATGACGCTCGGTACCGCCGCCAGCAGGTCGATGACAAACGCCAGCGCGTCGGAGATCCGCGGCGGCGCCAGTTCCGCTAGAAAAATGGCTACACCCAGGCCGAGGGGTACGGCCAACAGAAGGGCGATCACCGTCGTCACCACCGTTCCATAGAGAAACGGCAGGGCGCCGAAATTCTCGAAAACCGGGTCCCACACCCGCGCCAGGATGAATCCCCAGGAAAACTTGGCGCGGGCGAGGCCCGAATGGTGCCAAAGGTCAAAGACGAGCAGGGAAGTGATCAGAATGACCGACGCGGCAAAGATCAAGGTAACGATATGGGCGACCGCGTCGCCTACCTGCAACCGGCGCAAAAGCGAGCGTGGCCCCGAACGAGCCGGGGCCACGCCTCCCATCGAGCTAGAAATGGAACCCATCCGCTATCGGACCATGGCAATAAGCTGCTCCTCGATCGCCACCACTGGCTTGGGCAAAGGAGCGTAATTCAAAGCTTCCACCTTCGACTGCCCCGCAGTGAGCATCCAACGGAGGAAATCCCTGATCGCCGTCCGCTTCACCGGATCGGTGATCTGCTCGGGGATCAACAGATAGGTAAAGCTGCAGATCGGGTAGCTGTCGGCGCCGGGCGCGTCGGTGATCGAAACGCGAACGTCCTGGCGCATCTTGACCGAGGCGCCTGCCGCAGCGCTGGTGACGGTGGCCAAGCTCGCCTTGACGAACTTGCCGGCGGCGTTCTGGACCACCCCATAACCCATCTTGTTCTGCAGCGCGTAAATCAATTCGACGTAGCCGATCGCGTTGGGTGTTTGCTGCACCAAGCCGGCGACTCCCTCGTTACCTTTGCCGCCCAGGCCCACGGGCCAGCGCACCGAGGTGCTGCTTCCGACCCGACTCTTCCACTCCGGACTCACCTTCGACAGATAGTCGGTCCAGACAAAGGTGGTCCCGCTACCATCGGAGCGATGTACCACGACGATGTCGTTCGCAGGCAATCTCACGCCCGGATTGGGTCCGGCGATTTCGGGATCGTTCCACTTGGTCACTTTACCCAGGTAGATGTCAGCCAGCGCCTTGGGGGTGAACTTCAGTTCCTGATTGACGCTCGGAATGTTGTACGAAGGCACCACCGCGCCCAACACCGTCGGGAACTGGATGATCTTGAAGTCGAAGGTGCTCAGCAACTGGTCGTTCAGTGGCATGTCGGAAGCGCCAAAATCCACCGTTCGAGATTTCATTTGTTGGATGCCCCCGCCCGAGCCGATGGAGGCGTAGTTGATCTGAATATTCGGGTGGAGCTTGTGGTATTCGTCGAACCACAGCGAGTAGATGGGATAGGGGAAGGTTGCCCCGGCGGCATTGATCAGCGTGTTGGACTGGGCTTTCGCCGACGCCGCAAGTCCCAGGACCAGCAGTAGCCAAATCGCTTTCTTGAACATTTTCTCTCGCTTCTCCTCGAAGAATGAGTTTGGCCGTGGATTGTTACGGAAGTGTTACAAGCCGTGAAATTCACGATGAACGCCCCCACCTCAACCGGGACGAGCGGTGGAACGGCTCCATCGCCCGTCCCGAAACCTCTTGCCGGAGAGGTCGCAGCCCCGAATCCGGCGGCAAGCGGCGACGGCGTGGGCACGAGACAGAGCCGGGGCAGGCGTGGCTGGCGTTCACCGGCCGCGTTTCCATCGTCCGCCGGCCGTGCGCACGCTGCCCACGATTTCCGCCGCTACTTCATCGCCGGCGCTGAGCCCGGCAGCGTGTAACGCAAGTTCAAGAACACCATGCTCATGTGCGCGTTGTTGGGCTGCCCGGCGGCGATCGACCACGGATCGCGCGTCAGATACGAATACTGCCCCATGAAGTTCAATGCGCCGTACTTGGCATCCTTCCAGAACGTCTGGTTGAAGCCGATGGTGCCCTCTTGGATGTTGCGGTTCTGGCCGTTGGGCGAACCAACGAATCCGTAGCCGATCGGCTTGCCGTTTGCGTCGAGGGTCACGTTGCGGGATACGTAAACCCCGCCGTAATAGCCGTAGAGCAGCGTGTTCCCGCGCGTGTATTCGATGCCGGTAACGGTCGAGCCGGAGTGCACCAGCGACGGCCTGCCATTGGCCCTCACGATCAAGTCGGGCGCCTGGCCGAAAATGTACCGCCCGCCGCCGTCGCTCCAGAAATTGTTCGTGAGCACGCGGAATCCCTTGAACAACTCGAAGTTCAGGTTGACGAATCCGCCGCCGCCGGTCGTCGAAGAGTGAGTGGCGGTAAGCGGGTTGAAGAGCTGGAACTCCCGCACCACTCCGCCAGCCTCGAAATGCAATTTGCTCGAAGGATCCAGGGCGAGCTTCGCGATGAAGTCGGGGGCGCGGTTGGGAACACCCAGAGTGGAGTTTCCGGCGTTCAGCTCACCGTTCACAAAGGTGGCGCTGAGAGCCGATGGCAGGGTGGGCGTACCGCCGCCCGCCGAACCGCCGATGTATTGCTCCGGGCTGTCCAGGGCGAAGGCCAAAGCGGCTTTGGCCGAGGGGTGGTAGACGAAACGGAATTCGGGAATGCGACCCCAAACGAGGCCGAGCTGATAATTCACGTCGATGTTTTGCGTAAAGAAGAGGTCGCCGGGCAAAGCCGAGATACCGGTGCGTCCGGGGGTGATCAAGCTCCAGGTTTGCCCGCCAAGCACCTCCCACTGTCCCTTGCGGAGATCGACCCAATAAAGCCGCGAGCGCTGCGTGTTGCTGTTGCTGCTCACCGCGACGTTTCCAGGGTTGTTCCCCAGGAAGTCGGATTCCATATAGCCAATCACGTGAGCGCCTTTCACCCGCGCGTCCACCCGGAAACCGATCCGGGAGTTCTGCATGCTCAGCCGGAATTCGCTCAGGTTCCGCTGGAAGGTGCTGCCATAAGGGATGCCTCCGAAATTCGTGCCGATCCCGCTTCCGCCGTCCCTGCTCCGCCATATGCCGGTGAAATCCATGAATCCCACCGGGGTGATGTAGGCGCTGCCGACGCGCACCTGAAGCGGGGACGCTTCCTCCCGCTGGCCCTCTTGCAGGCGGGCGACCGGCGGCATCAGCGATGATGTCGAGGGGGCGGCGGCCGCCAAGTCGGCCTGTTGGGTTGCGTTTGTTGCCGTCGCCGGCGCCACGGCCCGCAGGCTCGACGCCCCGGTCGCATTCGCTGCCGGCGTTTGCGTAATCTGCATTTCCAAGGCTGCGATCTTCTGCTGCTGTGCTTCGATGGCTTTCTGCTGGGCATCAAGCTGCTTAGCCTGCGCTTCGATCATCACTTGCAGCCGCTGAACCTCGGCGGCCAACGCCGAGGGGGGCTCCGGCGTCTTCGCCGCCGCGCTGCTGCCAGCGCTGGCAGCCGGCGCCGCTGCGGTGGCCTTCGCCGTCCCGGATTTAGCCGTTTCGCCGCTGGCACCGGATTTGGTCTTGTCGGTATCCGCGAATGCCGCCGTTCCGCCAGCCAGACCGAGCGCGAGTACCCACGTCAAGATTGCTCGCATGCGTTCCTCCCTGAAAATTCGCGAAAGCTGCTCGTGCCACGCTTGAACCGCATTGCCGGGCCTCCCTCCGATGAACGGATCCTCTCCATGGGGACAAGGGGCCGGCGTGGGGGAACGCCAGCCCCCGGGGCAGGTTGGGGCGGTCACCTGGAGTCTTTCGGACGAGGGCCAGATTCAAGTTCGCTTCCTTGGCGAAGCGGTAGTTTGGCCGGGCATGGTGAACGCAGCGTCAGCGGGAAATGAATATTCGGTTACATCCCCTGGCCGGGCTCGTCGGGCGGATCCGGCGGATGCCAGTTGCTGATGCGGCCGTGCCGGATGTCCAGACCCCGCAGCCAGAACACCACGTCCTCGGCGATATTGGTGGCGTGGTCGGCGATCCGTTCCAGATGCCGCGTCGCGAGCAGGAACTGGATGTTCGCCGCGACCCGGGAAGCGTCCTGCTTCATCGCCGCGAGCAGCCGGTTGAAGACTTGATCCCGGAAGTTGTCCACCGCCTCCTCGCTTGCGAGCACCTGATTGGCCAGGGTCACGTTCCGGTAGATCAGAGCGCCCAGGCACCGGCCCACCATGGCTCGCACGGAAACGCTCATCGGCTCGAGTTCGGCGGGGGTATCGCTGCGGGGTAATTGGGCCAGCGCGACGACCCGCTGGCTTATGTTCACCGCCAGATCGCCCATGCGCTCGAGGTCGTTGTTGATCTTCAGGGTGGCCACGATGTGGCGCACTTCGTTTTCGGACGAGTTGCCGGCGCCGAGCAAACGAACCGCATGGTCGTCAATGATGATCTCCATTTCGTTGATCCGGGGTTCAGTGAGGAAAATGTCGCTCGCCGCCCTCTCGTCGCCGCTGAGCAGCGCCTCCAGGCTGCGGTTCACCGAGCCTTCCACCGTTCTCGCCATCGAGATCAGGTAGCTTTCCAGCGCCGTGTGGTACACCCTCCCGGGACCGCTCGCCGCCGATGCCATCGATCGCCGCCTTGCCTGGATTCGCCGCCGCTCGCCGGCCGAAGGAACGGGTTCGGAGAGGACCGGCGGCGATACCGACACCAGCCTACTGTCGGCTCGGCTTGTTGCGGTGCGATGACGCCGGAATGAATTCTGGGAGAAAGGAGGCGAGGGGCGTCAGCCGGCGACCGGAATCGAGAAATGGAAGCGGGAACCTTGCCCGACGGCGCTCTCCACTCCGATGCGACCCCCATGCGCTTCGACGATGTGTTTGGCGATGGCGAGCCCGAGCCCGGTGGAGGCGGGCTCGCGGGAGCGGGAAGCGTCCACGCGGTAGAACCGCTCGAAGATACGCTCCTGGTCGGCTTGGGGGATGCCGATCCCGGTATCGGCGACAGTGACGACGCAGAAGGCCTCTTGCCGGGCGGCGACGACGTCGATTTTGCCGCCCGCGGGTGTGTATTGGACGGCGTTATCGAGCAGATTCCCGAGGACCTCCTGAAGCAGGCTCGCGTCGCCCCGTGCCGGGGGCAGGGTCGGCGGGCAATGTACCGACAGGGAAAGCTGCTTCTCGTGCGCCGCGGGCTGCACCGTTTCCACCGCCGCTTCGATCATCGGGCCGAGGGCCACCGGCTGGAATTCCGGTTCGAGTTTGCCTGCTTCGATTTGAGACAGTTTCAGCAGGTCGTCGGTCAGCCGGCTGAGCCGCAAGGCGTGGTTGCGGATGATTTCGACGAAACGGCGGTTGTTTTCCGGATCTTCGAGGGCGCCGCCGAGAAGGGTTTCGGCAAACCCGCGGATCGACGTAAGCGGCGTCTTGAGTTCGTGGGAAACGTTGGCGACGAAATCCCGGCGCACTTGTTCGAGCCGCCGGAGCTCGGTGATTTCGTGCAACACCACCATCGCACCCGGCGACCGCTCGGCCGGGGAGCCTGGCGGGTTCGCTCCGTCGTCGGGGGGAGGCAGGGGCGAAACGGTGATCGCGAAAACGCGCGGCCGCACCGCCGCCATCACGAACTCGCCGCGCAGGCCCTCGTTTGCTTCGAGCCCCCGGCGGATCCATTCGAGTATTTCCGGCTGCCGAACCACTTCCAGTATCGGTCGTCCTTCCGAGCGGGCGGGACTCATCCCGCCTAATGCGGAAAAGGCTTCGTTGCAGAAGGCGATTCGTTCGCCGGCGTCGATGACCGCCACCCCCTCCGCCATCCTGTGCAAAATGGCCGCCGAGCGGTTCCGCTCGCGCGCGAGCGAGCCGATCGTCACTGCCAAGCGCGCCACGCTGTCATCCAGCGTCGCTGCGAGTGCCCCAAGATCATCCGCCTTCGTCGGCGGGCCCAGCGGACGGAAATCCCCGCGCCCAACTCGGCGGGCAAACTGCTTCAACCGCTCCACCCGCCGGGCGAGTTGCCGGGAAAAGAAAAGGGAAACGGCTGCTCCCAAGGCCAGAAAGAGGATCCCGGCAGCGAAGAGCCCGGAGATACTGCCGGCGTAGAAAGGTGCGCCAGCCACAGCCAGGAGCAGCAGGACCATGTAACTGAGTCCCAGTCTCCCGATGAGGCTAGCTCGCACGGGTTTCAAAGAGGTAGCCTGCGCCTCGCACGGTTCTCAAGCGTGCCGGCTTGTCCGGATTCGTCTCGATCTTTTCGCGCAAACGGCGGATGTACACATCCACGCTGCGCGGCGTGACGAACCGGCCGGTTCCCCACACTGCGTCGAGCAACTGGTCGCGGGAAAACACGCGATTCGGGCGGGAAGCAAGGTAGTACAGCAGCCGGAATTCCAGCGTGCTCATGGGCACGGTGGTCCCGTCGCGAGTCACCCGGTAAGAGGCGGGATCGATTCGCAGCGGGCCCGCCTCGATGGCCTTTTCCTGCGCGCCCGCCGGCTGCACCCGCCTCAAGAGGGCTTTCACCCGCGCCACCAATTCCCGCGGGCTGAAAGGCTTCGTCACGTAATCGTCGGCGCCGAGTTCCAAGCCGATCACGCGGTCGGCTTCGTCTCCGCGAGCGGTGAGCATCAAAATCGGCAGCCGGTTCAGCCCGTCGTCGCGGCGCACCGCCTTGCAGATTTCCAATCCGGAAAGGTTCGGCAGCATCAGGTCGAGCACCAGAAGGTCGGGCGGCGATTTCTGCACTTGCAACCAGCCGGTCATGCCGTCGCCCGCCGCGGCCACCTGGAATCCTTCCTTTTCCAGGTTGTAGCGCACCAGCTCGACGATGTCCCGGTCGTCCTCGATGATGAGCACGCGGCTGGGAGCAGGATTCATCGCCTTCGGCTGCTGGCAACTCGCTTCTTCGGGTTTGCCAGTTCAGGCACAGTGCAGGCTGTCGCCCAGATAATACCAATACTCCTCATCCCGCGCATCGGCCCGGGTTTGTTAAATCTTGGTGACAATCCTCAGGTTTTCGCCCGCACGCACACCGCAGCTTTGTCCGTCCATCCACCCGCCCGTGGTTGCTCGTATCCCGGACGATGGATTCCGCGGAGCGGCGTTTGACACGCCGCCAAGCCTGCTGCTAGCCTCCCCCGGGGCGCCGGGCGATACACGCTCGCGCCGTTAAAACGGCCAGGTACCGGCTGGCGGGCGAAATCCCAACCGCTCCCATTACCGCGCCATGCCCGATCCCAACCACACCGCGGCCGCCATCGAATTCCTCGGCGCCTCCTATCGCCTTCCCACAGGGCAGGTCATCCTCCGCGGATTCGACCTGACCGTTCGCCGGGGGGAGACGCTGGTCCTGCTAGGCCGGAGCGGATCGGGCAAAACCACGGCGCTGAAGCTGATCAATCGGCTGCTCGAGCCTTCGGAAGGCGAGGTGCGGGTTGATGGCCGTTCCACCCTCGCCTGGGACGCCATCGCCCTGCGCCGGCGCATCGGCTACGTGATCCAGGAGGTCGGCCTGTTCCCCCATTTCACCGTTGCCGGCAATATCGGCCTGGTCCCACGGCTCGAGGGCTGGCCGGAAGAGAGAATTTCCGGCCGCGTCGACATGATGCTGCAACTGGTGGGGCTCGACGCGACCGGGTTCCGCAACCGGCTGCCGCGCGAGTTGTCCGGCGGACAGCGGCAGCGGGTGGGTGTGGCACGGGCGCTGGCCGCCGATCCGCCGATTTTGTTGATGGACGAGCCATTCGGCGCGCTCGATCCGCTCACCCGGGCCGACTTGCAGCGAGAATTTCGTCGCCTGGAGCAGCGGCTGGGAAAGACCGTGGTCTTCGTTACCCACGACCTCACCGAGGCGCTCCGTCTGGCCACGCGCATCGTGCTGATGGAGGACGGCGGTGTGGCGGGGGTGTATTCTCCGGAAGAGTTCCTGAGATCGCCCGATCCGGCGGCAGCGGCGTACGTGGCGGCGTTTCGGGGCGAGGGGGAACCATGAACCTGTGGACGGTGCTGGTGGCGCATCGGCTGGAGATACTGACGATGACCGGCGAGCATTTGTGGCTGGTGGGAGCGTCGATGGGACTGGCGCTCGCCGCGGGAGTGCCGACGGGAATCTTGCTGGCGCGCCGGCCGCGCTGGCGGCCGGCGGTGCTGGGCGCGGCGAACGTCATCGAAACCATTCCCAGCCTGGCCCTCTTCGGGTTCCTGCTGTCGGTGCCCTGGATCGAGCAGCGCGCCGGCCGTCAGGCGATCGCGGCGCTGGCGCTCTACGCTCTGCTGCCCATCATCCAGAACACCTACGCGGCGATCGTCGGGGTGGATCCCGCGGTGCGGGAGGCGGCGCGAGCGATGGGGATGACCGGCGGGCAGATTCTCCGACACGTCGAGCTGCCGCTCGGCTTTCCTGTGATTCTGGCCGGGGTGCGGGTGGCCACGGTGCTGACGGTGGGTATCGCCACGATTGCCCCCGCGATTGGAGCCGGAGGCCTGGGAGAGCTGATCTTCCGCGGCATTGCCATGGTGGACAACAACCTGATCCTGGCGGGGGCCATACCGGCGGCGCTGCTGGCGCTCGGCGCCGATCTGCTGCTGGGCGGGCTCGAGCGGATGGTGCGGCGGGCGCGGTGAGGAGGGTGCTTGCCGCCGTCGCGGTGCTTCTGGCCGGCGTGATGGCCGGCTGCGGGGCCGCGCGGCGCAACACAATTGTCATCGGCTCGAAGAATTTCACCGAGCAGGTGATCCTGGCCGAGCTGGTGGCTCAGCAGATCGAGAGCCACACGCGGCTCCGGGTCGAGCGCCGCTTCTACCTGTGGGGCACCTACATCTGTCACCAATCGATTCTCGCCGGCCGCATCGACCTGTACGTGGAATACACCGGCACCGCCCTCACCGCCATCCTGAAGGAGAAGCCCGCCGGCGCCGCCGCCGCCGTGCTCGACCGCGTCCGCCGGGATTACGCCCGGCGGTTCCATTTGATCGTCGGCGACCCGCTGGGGTTCAACGACTCTTTTGCGCTGGTGGTGCGGGGCGCAGATGCACGCCGGCTCCATCTACTCACCATTTCCGACGCCGTTCCATACGCCCGAAGGTGGAGCGCGGGATTCGGCTATGAATTCATGGAACGGCCCGACGGCTACCCCAGCCTCGAGCGCGCCTACGGCCTCCATTTCGCTTCGATTCGCCTGATGGACCTCGGGCTGTTGTACCGCGCCCTACTCAACGGCCAAGTCGATTTGGCCGCAGGCAATTCGACCGACGGTTTGCTCGCCGCACGCGACTTGACTGTGCTGGAAGACGACAAGCACGATTTTCCCCCCTACCAGGCTGTGCCGATCGTTCGGCCCGAGGCGCTCGAGCGCCATCCCGAGCTGCGCGCCGCCCTCGCGGCGCTCGCCGGCAAGGTCACCGACGAGGACATGCGGAAAATGAACTACGCCGTTGACGGCGAGCATCGCGATGCCCGTGACGTCGTCCGCGAATTTCTGCGCGCCAATCACCTGGATTAAAGAAGCCAGGTTCTGCGCAAGTACGGGCACGGCCGGGGGACCGCTCCGCCTTCGCCGTGGCCAGTCCGGTTCACTGTCATTCGCTCCGCTTCGTTGACAGCGTGGCGATTCCATTCCTAGAATCGGGCCGCGGCCGCCTGCCTTCGGTTCGGCGCCCGCCCTGGGGGGATCCTTCGGTGGCGGCCCCACGACCCAAGTCGAAGATCGCGGTCGTCGACGACGATCCCGCCATCCGCTCCCAGGTCATGTCGATTTTCGGCGCCGGCCACGAAGTTCTGGAAGGCGCCAGCCTGGCCGATGCCTACCGCTTGCTCCAGGATGGCGGGCTGGACGTCTTGCTGCTCGACGCTAACTTGCCCGCCACCGGCCACAACGACCCATTCAAGCTGGTGGAAAACCTGGCCAAAACCGACATCGACACCCTGGTGTTCGTTCTGTTCGAAGAAATGGTGAAGGCGAAGGTGATGCGGCTGATCGAAGCGGGCGCTTACGAATTCTTCGTCAAGCCGGTTGATCCCGCCGTTTTGCGGCTGCTGGTCGAGCGCGCCGTCGAAAAGCTGCAGGTGCAGAGGGAAAACCGCATTCTGCGGGAGGCGATTCGCCACAAAAACGAGATGGGCGACCTCATCGGCTCGACGGAAGCGATGCGTCACGTTTTCGATGCCATCCGCCGGGTCGCTCCCAGCAACACCACCGTCGTCGTCCGGGGCGAGAGCGGCACCGGCAAGGAGTTGGTCGCTCGCGCGATTCACGAGAACAGCCCTCGCCGCGGCGGCCCCTTCGTCAGCGTCAACTGCGCCGCCCTGCCCGAAGGCTTGATGGAATCGGAGTTGTTTGGTTACGAGAAGGGCGCCTTTACCGGCGCCGTCGCCGCCAAAGAGGGCCGCATCGAAATGGCGCAGCGCGGCACCCTCTTCCTCGACGAAATCGGTACGCTGCCACCGACCCTGCAAAGCAAGCTGCTGCGCGTGCTCGAGGACCACAGCCTGGTGCGCCTGGGAGGAAAGAAATCCATCCGGGTGGATTTCCGGCTGGTGTCGGCCACCAACGAGAATCTTGAAGAGGCGGTGCGGCGCGGGCATTTTCGTGAAGACCTCTACTACCGCATCCACGTGTTGCCGCTTTTCGTGCCGCCGCTCCGCGAGCGGGTGGAGGACATTCCCCTGCTGCTCGATTATTTCCTGCGCCTCTATTGCACCGCCAATCGCCTGGCCACCATGAAGATCAGCCACGAGGCGATGCGCGCGCTTAAACAATACCCCTGGCCGGGCAACGTGCGGGAGATGGAAAACCTGGTGCAGCGGCTGGTTTTGATGGCCGAGCACGAGGAGATTGGCGCGGGCGACCTGCCTTCGGAGGTGTTCGCCGCCGGCGACGCTTCCGGCCGCTCGCCCGCACCGCTTCCCGCGGCCGGGTTCCGTCTGGACGAAGAAGTGGCTGCCTACGAACGGCGGCTGGTGGAAACCGCCCTGGCGCAGGCCCACGGGGTGAAAGCGCAGGCGGCGCGGCTGCTTGGCGTCGATGACAATCGCATCAAGTATCTCTGCCGCAAGCACCGCCTCGGCGGGCGGTGAGAAATCCACCTCTATGTGAATAATTCACCTGCCGCTCGCACGCCTCGCTGGCGGATTTGGCTGCCCCCGACCGCAAACGAAGGACTTAACGGTTGCCGTGCCAACTCGCCGATTGGAAGCGCACTTGCTCGATGATCGGCCGTGGCCACCTGGCCAGGAGGAAACGATGCCAACCAAGAAAATCAAGCCGGCAAGCAAGACCGAGAAGACGAAGAAGCTGGGAAAGAAGACGTTGCCCAAGGTGCAAACGCTTCTCAAGCCCTACTAGCCTACGATCTGTTCGGGAATCCCCGCCTGGTGGATTCCCGTTCCGGGGGCCGCCATGGACCTGCTGACTTGCTTGTGGCTGTTGGCCCTGTTATCCCGGTTGGAAGGCGAGAGCCTTTGTGGGTCGTGTCGCCGGGACAGGCGGTCAGTGAGGACAGCGGCAGAACCACCGCGGCCGGCCCTGGGGACCTCCCCCCTCCCCAGGCTGGCTGCGCTCCGACAGCATCCCGCAGGTTGCTCCCTTCGCCGCCCCCTGGCGCCTACTGCCGGCGGCCGGGCGATGCAGGCTCTCTGTCCGGGACGCTGACCCTGCCGCCTTGTCGTTGAATAATTCACCGGGATTGCAATAATTCAACTCCAAGCCTGGTCGCACCCACGGGAGCCGCGGGGCCTTTCGCGCGAAAGCAAAGGAGTTAGCAAGGCCCCCTCGGGCGCGCAACGATGGCTCCGAACTTGCTCCTTCCCACGTTGCTGTAAATCCGACAGGAGGGCGCGATGCCAGCCAAGAAAGAAACCAGGCCGGTCAGCAAGACCAAGAAACTCGGAAAGAAGAGCCTGCCGAAGGTTCAGACCCTCAGGATCAACATGTAGGGCCGGCCCGGCCGCGATCTCGCGCCGGAGTCGAGGACAGGAGAACCAAGCCATGACCGAGAAGAAAGCGGCTCCCGGGAACAAGCTGCCGGCGGAAAAAGGCCTGAAGAAAGGCAAGAAGCTGCAGCCGAAGAAAGAAATACAGCGGGCCCAAACTCTGCGTTACATGCCGTAACCGCTTCTGGCTTCGACGGGGCCACCGGCTGAAGCTGCCGGGGGCCCCCGCCCAGAAGGCCCCCTTAGCTCGCCACGGGTCACCACGCCAGCGAATGCATCCACCGCCATAGCGTTCGACCGGTCTGCCATGCCAGCGGTCGTGCGCTCGCATACACCTTCGCGTAGCCCGTCATTCCCTCCCTCAGCCGGCCGCCGGGATTCGGCAATTCGACGATCACTGCAAAATAATTCGTCGCATCCTGTCCGTAACGAACCGGCCGGGCGCGCTCGTCGATGGGGCGTTCGGAGGCTGCCGCCGGGAGCACTTCGGTTACCCGGCCGCTGAACGTATCGAAGGGCAGCGCTCGCAGTTTCAACTTCACCTCCGCGCCCCCCCGGACGAACTGCAATTGCCGGTCAAGCACCAGGAGCCGCGCCCTGAAAGCCGCGCGATCGGCGACAACGGCGAAAGTTTCTCCCGCCTGCAAGTACACCCCGGTCTTTTGCTCGACCTCCGGAGTGGTGACGATACCCGCCTGGGGTGAGCGCAACCGGAGGCCGGCGAGCTTGCCCTGCACCTGGGCTAATTCCGACTCCGCTTCCTTCCGCTCCCGCTCGGCTTCGCCGATTCGCGTCTGGTTTCCGGCGGCTTCGGCGTCCAGCAGGCTCCGCTCGATTTGCGCCAGCCGGCTCTGGTCGCGCACCAACGATTCCTCCAGCGCCGGGTTGGCCATGAGAGCGAGCGTTTGCCCGGCGGCCACCCGCTGGCCGGTTCGCACCAGCACCTGCTCGACGACGCCTGGCGCCGGCGGGCGGATTTCCGTCCTGCGAATGGGTTCAAGCAGGAAATTGCTGGAAACGCTGGTTGGCAACGGAACCAATACGATCGCGGCGACGGCCGCTAGCAAGCCGGCGCGCCCGGCGGTCCTCATTATTCTCCATGCCATCAGGTGCTCCTTTGCCCGGGCAGCGGCCTGCCGCATGGCTGGCGCGGCCTGCCGCAGGCTCTTGCGAAAGACCAGATAAAGCGCGCCAGCGATGATCGCGTAGCCCCAGGCTCCGAAATGGGAGACGAAAACGTTCTTGGCGAACAAACCAACCAGGAGCAGCACCACCGCGCTGTAAAGGAATGCCGCCGGGGCAAACACCCGGTACACGCGCCGCTGGCGCCTGGTGGCCGGCGGAAGCTCGATTCCGCTCCCCAGGACGCGCCGCTCGAACCAGGCCCGGGCGTAGGCGAACGCATCCTCGCGCAGATTATCCATTTGCAGCCATTGGGCGAGCGCGTAATAGCCGTCGAATTTCATCAGCGGATTCAGGTTCACCAGCACGCCGGCGATGCCGCTGATCAGAATCGTCTTGTAGGCGAGGTCGCTCCACAGGTTGCCCGGCGGCAGCAGGTGCCAGGCGAGCGTCGCCACCCCGCAGCACACCAGCTCGATCCAGATTCCGGCGAAGATCACCCACTCCCGATGCGCGATTCTTGGAAACAGGTATTGATCGGTGGTGTCGGTGTAAAAAGCGGGAGTGAAATAGATGAGCAGGAATCCCATGTGGTGCACTTCGCCGCCGAAATGCTTGCACGCCATGCCGTGACCGAATTCGTGAATTCCGCCGATGAGCAGCAGCAGGAACCAGAACGCCCACAGGTCGTAGGCTGTCTTGGTCGAAAAATTGTAGAGGTCGAGCGTGTCCTGCTGGATCCGGTGGAAATCGCCGCCGAGGATGGCGGCGGTGGCGGCGAACAAGGCGATCGAAGCGGCAACGAACCCCCGGGTGAACATCCAGCCGACGTAGGGATGGAGCCGGTCGAGCAACCGGTCGGGGTCCCACGACGTCACCGGCAGATACAGCAGGCTTGACTGGCCGATGTACGATTTGCGCTCGTCCCGGATCTTGGCGAGCAGCGCCAGATTGCGCTCTGCCGGCGTACGTTCCCAGAGATGAGGGTCGGAGTCGTCCAGGAATTGCAGCACGTCATTTTCGTCGACCGAACTCTCGGGATGCGTTTCGGCGAGGGCTTCGGCGATTTCGGCGGGAGTTCGCGTGCCGTCGCAGAGGAGGAAGAGGTCGTATTCCAGCACTCCGTACCGGGCGTAGCTTTCCGTTTCCGGCACCTTGATCACGTAACTGATTTCGCCCTGGATGTTTTGCCGGCTGGTCCGCAAGTCCTGGCGGAACTTCGGCCGGTGGTACCCCTTGGCCAGAACGCTGGTCAAGTGCAGGCTGGTTGGACCGATGCGCACCGGCTCGTCCTCAGCGCGCCGGGCGGCCCGCCTCGGGCGGCCAAATGACTTTCACCGCCATGCCCGGCCGCCAGCTCTCAGGGATCGGACCCACCAGCCGCGCCAGCACGTCCCACGAGCCGCTGGCCGGGTCCACCACCGGACCCACTTTCACGATGCGCGCTTCGAACCAGCCCTGCGTCTCGCCGGCCAGCGCCACCTGGACCCGCTCGCCCAGCCTGGGGCCATGCGGCGAAGTTTCGGCGACCGGGAAGCGGACCTGGAGGGGGCGCAGTTGGGTGACGCGGAAACAGGGCTCACCCTTCGCCACTTCCTGCCCCTGGCGAAGGAAGCGGCGGGCGACGACGCCGTCGAAAGGCGCGCGGATCTGCATTTGCTCGACGGCCAACTCAGCGATCCGAATCTGCGCCTGGGTGCGTTTTACGATCGATTTCCAGGAATCGAGATCGTATTGCGCGCCTTCAGCTTCGAACCGGGCTTTCTCGAGGTCGGCGGCGCTGCTCAAGCCATACTGTCGCAACTCCTGGTAGCGGCGGTAATTGGCCTGCTTGGCCCGCAACTCGGCTTCGTTGTATTTGACGTTGTCGTTGGCGACGGCCAGGTCGTCCTGGTCGTGCGCCAGTTGAGCGCGGAGCGAGCGGTCGTCCAGTTGGGCGAGGAGATGGCCCTGGCGGACACTGCTGCCTTCGTCCGCGTCGATGGACATCACCTCTCCATCCCGCTGGGCCAGAACATCCACTTGGTGCTCGACGGTGAGCACGCTCAAAATTTCCGTCGCGGCGGCCGAGGGATGGCCGGTGCTGACAGCTACGCCGGTCTTGGGGGTGGCCGGGGCCGGTTGCCTTGCCACGGCTTCGTCAGTCTCAGCCGCGACGCGACGATCGCTCGATTGGCCGCAAGCGAGTGTTCCCGCCGCGAGCGCCAATCCCAGGATCGCTCCCCACGCCTTCCGCCCCTGTGACATCCACCGCTCCCCGGCTCTTACGGCCACCAGGCCCAGAGCCTCTCCCACACCCATCGCGCCGGCACCCGCAAAAGCACGTAGCCCGTCGAATACCAGCCGCTCCCGAAATAGCCGCCCGCAGCGGTGATTTTCGACTGGCCCACCATGCCGTCCCGCGCCTGCTCGCCGGTGTTTTCGAATAACGCCCTCACCAGAAAAAATTCCTGCCCGCCGGCCGACGCAGTCTGCGCGCCGATGTATTCGACCACGCCGTGAAACGTGACGGTGGGAAAGGAATTCAGCTTCAACGCCACCGCCGCGTTCGGGCGCAGTTCGCCGATGTCGCTTTCCGGCACCCGCATCTGCACCGCCATCCGCCGCTGTTCCACCACTTCGCAAAACCGATCGCCCGGCTGCAACCGCTCCCCCACCCTCTCCTCCACCCGAGGGGTCACCACCACGCCCGCAATCGGCGAGCGCAGCTCGGCCCGGGCCAGCCGGCTTCCGTAGAGATTCGTCTCGGCGCTGTATTCCTGCACGCTCAGCCGCGCCTGGCTGGAAGCGCCGGTATCGCCGCGAAACTCCGCTTCGGAAAGGGCGCGCTGGGCGAGCGCCAGTTGCGTCTGCGCCTGCACCAAATGGAGTCGATCGTCGGTGTCGTCGATCGTCGCCAGCACCTGCCCCGGTTCCACTCGGCTGCCCTCGCGAACGTACACTCGTTCCACCAGCCCGGCAACTTCGCTGGTCACCAGCCGGCGCTCGGCCGGAACCACCTGGCTGCCCGCCCGAATCCGCAGCTTCCAGGGGACCAGGACGAGCAGCAAGACCACCGCGCTGATGTTGGTCGCCGCATCCACCCAGCGCCCTCGCGGCGCCGACCGCAGTTTTTGTCGCCGTTTGGCCAGCGGCCGCAGCAGACCGGAAAGCGGCACCTGCTGGTAGAGCTGGGCGTTGCGAACGGCGACGGTGGCCTGGCTGGCGAGGATGGCGAGGGTCTCCCGCTGGCTGTGGCTGAGGAAATCGGCTTCGGAGGAAACCAGCGCTAGCGTCCCCAACGCTCCCTGCTCGTCGCGAAGGGGCAAGGCGTAGAAACCGTTGTAGCCATGGCGCTCGAGGAATCCCTCGAGCCGCTCGGCCCCGCCCGGCGCCTGCGATTTCCACCCACCCGCCCCACGATTGGCCGAAACCGGTTCTTCGCTCGTGGCGATGGATTCCAGCAGGCGGCGCAACTCGCTCATCTCGTCGGTTTGCGGGATTTCCGTTTCCCCGGAAACGGCGCCAAGCACGAAGCGGCCGCGATCGAAATACCCGATGGCGCAGCGATCGAAGGGAACGACCGAAGCAGCGTGCTGGACGACCGCGGCGAGAACATGGTCGAGGTTGAGGGTGGAGGTGATTTCCCGGCTGATCTGGAGCAGGGCGTCAAGCTGATGCACCCGGCGCTCGGCTTCGAGCAATTGGGCGTTGTGGATGGAGATCGCCGCCTGCTCGCCGATCGTCGTCAGGAAAAACAGTTCCTCCTCGGTGAACGCAGCGCCGCCGGATTTGTTGACGACTTCGGCCACGCCCAGAACCTGCTCGTTCATCCGCAGCGGCGCAATCAGCAGGCTGCCAAGCGCGAATTCCGGGGCCCTTTCCCGGCGCTCGAGCAGGGATTCCTCATCGGCAGCGTTCTCGATCCGGCGCGGCTCGCCGCGATCGGCGGCGACGCCCAGCGGCCCTTCGCCCAGCGCGCAGCGCATCCCCGGCTCGGTGGTGGGATCCTCGCCCGCCTGAGCGGCGAACCGCAATTCGCGCGTTTTGCCCTCCACCAGCCAGAGGTTCGCTGCTCGCGCGCCCAGGAAGTCCCTCAGCTTCTCGGCGATGACCGGCAGCAGATCGCCCAATTCCAGCGTTGAGCTGAACACCCGACTTAGGTCGTACAGTTCCGTCAGGCGCTGGACCGTCACCAATTGTCCCTGCCGCTCGGACTCCTGTTCCTGCTGCCTTTCGAGCGCGAGTCCGGTGATGCGAGCCGCCTGCCGCGCGAACGGAAGGTCGAATTCGCCGCTTCGCGGGTTGAGGAATTCGGCCACTCCCAGCGAGGCGCGAGCACCGGGCAGGGGGACGTAGAGCGCGGCCCTCACTCGCTGGCGGTACGGTTCCGAAAGGTGGGCCAGCTCGCCGGGATCGAGTTGACCGGCGCCCCGCTTCACCGGCTCCCGGCTCTCCATCGCCTCCAGCAGCGGGCCGGCGTCCGCCGGTTCCTCCCCCGCTTCGATTCTCAGCCCCGGCTCGAGCCAGCGCGCGCGGCAGTGGAGACCCTGGCCGTCCTGCGGCAGCCACACCAGCACGGCCCCGGCGTCCAGGGCGTGGCCCATGCGGGTGGCAAACGTCCTCAGCAAAGCGTCGGTATCCCGGCAGGAGTAGTAGAGCGTGGCGAGTTCGATGAGTGCCGCGTCGTCGGGCATGGGGGCGCCGGAGCAGCGCAACTGCGCACCCGCGGCGGAGAGCTCCTGTATGGAGACGGAGGGGCGTCGCTCGGGCTTGGCGAAAACTACCAAACGGGTCCTGGCTCGTCAAGGCCGGCGGCGCATTCGGCAGGCGCGTGGCAGGGAGTCCCATTCCCCTGAGCCTTGCCAGGTTGCGGCTCCGCCGCAGTACACTGGGCATGGCTGGCCCCGATCTCCGGCTGGGACTTGCTTACGCCCGGCCGTTCGGCTAGCGTTGCCGGGACAACGGGAGGTGGCGTGAAGATACAACTTCGCAGAGCCGGTTCCACCACGATTCTCGATCTGGACGGACCGCTGAGCCTGGGCCCGCCACAGCAGGAATTGCGCCGGGAAGTGGAAGGACTGATGGCGGCGGGGGCGAAGCTGTTGGCCATCAACTTGGCGGGCGTCGCCTACATGGACAGTTCCGGCATCGGCGAACTCGTTCGTACCTACACCGTGCTCCGCCAAGCGGGCGGCAAATGCGTGCTGTTTGCCGCCAATAAGCAGGTGATGATGCTGCTGAAAATGGTTCGGCTGGACACCGTGCTCCCCATGGCCCCCGACGAGACCGCGGCGCTTGCCGCAAGCTGATCCTCCGATCCGCGCCCGGCCGCAGGCAGCGTCCGAATCCGACCCGCCCCCCCGGTCACCTACTTTCGCCAGTGCCACGAGCGCGTGCCGAGCGGCGACCAGTCGCGGCGGGGAGCCGGACCAATTCCAATCCCTGCATCCATCCTGTTCCCTCCCGCCGTCGCCCGGCCCGCCGGGGGGAAACTACACGGTCCGCGTGACCACTTCGAGGAAGCGGGGCTTATCTGGATTGATGCCCTTGGCCTCGGCCAGCAACGCCGCGAAGATCTGGCCGGGGACGATGTAGGGGATCGGGGTGTAGGTTTCGGGGATGGCGACAGGGATGCGGATGGCGCGAGTGGCCGGCGGCAGCGGCACGCCTTGAGAGGTGAACAAGACGGTTTCGGCGTGCATGCCGCGGAGCTTGCGGGCCAGCGCCGAGAGCGTGCGCCGGCAGGGACCCGGAGGAAGAAACAGGAAAATCGGCAGGCCGCGTTCCACCATGGCGATCGGGCCGTGGAGGAAATCGGCGGAGCTGAAACGCTCGGCCAGCACGTAACAGGTTTCCATCAGTTTCAGCGCGAATTCGAACGCCGAAGCGTAGTTCAAGCCGCGGGCCACCACGACCGCCTGGCGCATGTAGCGATACCGCTCCACCAGCTCCCGCAGATCGCGCCGGCATTCCAGCGCCCGCTCAACCCAGCCGCCGATTTCGGCAACGGCATCCAGCTCGATGGCGGAGCCGAGGCCGAAGGCGATCAAGTAAAGGGCGAGGAGCTGGCCGGTATAGGTTTTGGTTGCCGCGACCGAGCGTTGCTTGCCCGCCCGGACGACGAAGGCGTCGTCGACGATACCGGCCATGGAGGAGCGCGGCTCGTTGGTGATGCCGATGGTATAGGCGCCCTGGCGGCGGCCGGAGCGCAGCACCCGGTTGACGTCGGTTGATTCTCCCGATTGAGAGATGCCCACCATAAGGGTTTGCTGCAAGGCCAGCCGGGCGTGGTAGAGCGTATAAATGGAGGGCGCCGAGAGCGAAACGGGAATGCCGGTGGTCAGCTCGAGCAGGTAGCGGCCGAAAAGCGCGGCGTTGTCCGAGGTGCCTCGCGCCACCAGGACGATCATGCGGAAATTGCGCCGCCGGGCGAACCGCTGGAATTCCCGGGCATGGGCGCGTTCGGCATGAAACGTGCGCCGAAGCGCTTCCGGCTGCTCGGCGATCTCGTCCATCATCAGGGACATCGTTTTTGCCGGGTGCTGGCCCCCCGGCGGGGGCATAGAAGCTAGTTGACGTGTGCGGGGCCCGCGCAGCGTGCCCCTACAGCACCAATCCCGGACGTGCCTACCGGTCAGCGGCCATGCCGGACTGGCGCTCGGGATTGTGGCCCAGGCTGAGCAGATTCGCGATGATGCAATAGGCCCCGGGGACGCCCTCGGGCAACTGGCGATAGAGCGCCAGCGCCACGTAGACGTATTCGCCTTTTCCGTAAGGGGCAATGAGCAAGCCGCCCTTTTGCGGCGCCTGCCCGGGGTCGTGCATCTCGAGGAGCGCCTGCCAGTGCGGATCCCAGGATTGCGGGTAGCCGTGCCCTCGCTCCTCTACCCAGCCCTGAAAATCGGCCTGGGTAAGCTTGTTTGGCCACAACATCGCCGGGTTATCGGGCAGCAGGAATTGGACGGCGGAATCCTCGTCGGTAACGGTTTCCGCCCGGCCCAGGGTGAGGGGATACGGCCCGAAGCTGTGGTCGTATTCCCCCGCCTGATACTGCACGATCAGCACGCCGCCTTGCTGCACGTAGCCGAGCAGGCGCTGGTTGTAAGCGGCGAGGTCCGGGCGCACCGAATAGGCGCGCTCGCCCAGAACGATGGCGCCGTAGCGGGAAAGGTCGCCGGTGGCGATATCGGTGGCGCTCAGGAATTTCACCGTGATGCCGAGATCCTCGAGCGTGGCCGGCACCTCGTCGCCGGTGCCCACCACGTAGCCGACGTCGAGTCCGGGCGCGACTTTCACGTTGGTGCCGGTGGTTTCGTAATTGGCAGGCTGGTAGAAGTAGTAGGGGCGGATGCCCTGGTAGCCGACCCGCTCGTAGCCCTCGCGGTACTGGCGGCCGTTGTAGTCGGCGACGGCGCGCAATTCGTAAGGCTTCGCTTCCACCGAGGCTGGCTGCACTTCGAATTCGATGGGCTTGTTTTCTCCGTCCTTGCTCGTCGAAAAATCGGCCGCCGCCGGGGTCGATTGCCAGCCGGGCGGCAGCTCCAGCCGCACCGTCCCTTTCGCCGGTCCCTTCACGTTGCTGTGCACCAGCACCGATACTGGAAACGGCTTTGCGCCAAGCGGCGCCACGCCGGCGTGCGGCGAAATCCACAAGGAGATGGCCGGACCCACCACCAGCGGTTCGGCTACCTGGCCCGGCCCGACTTCCCGCTGAATCGTCTGCGCCACCTGCCCGACCCGAACCGGGACGCCCTGGTAATCGATTTCCGCCCAGCCGGAAACCGGATACGGCGCGAAGGGCAAATTCAGGTAGCGCGGATCGTCGATGTTGTAATACGGCTGCTTGACGCCTACGCGCGAATAGTAGGGCCGCGTGTAGGCGGCGTTGTCCGGGGCCTGCACCCGGAACCGCTGGGCGGCGTCCTGGCCGGGATCGAGCGACGCCGGCGCCGATCCCTCCGCAGCCGCCGACCACGACTCGCCCTGCGGCGTATCGATCCAGAGCCGGGCAACCTTCAGCGGAGCGCTGCCCTGGTTGGCCACTCGCACGCTGACGAAAAACGCTTGGCCGGGAATCGCCACCCGGAACGTCGCCGCCGGTCCGAGGAAGCGGGCGAAAGGCCCGGAAGGCTCGCGGGCGGGAACGACGCTCGCGAGCACCGAGAGGCCGAGGGTTTCTGCCAGGGCATTATTGAATTGCGCCTGCTTGATCCGCAACTCGTGCAACACGTTGTATTTGGCGTCTTCGGTGAGCGAACTGGATTGGACCTGGGCGATCAGGGCTGTGGTCGCCTTTTCGCCCTGCGCCAGAAGCGGCGCGATGCGCTCCGGATTGCGCGCGTCGAATTGGCTGATCGCCTGCGCCACAAGCGTGTCGATCCCGCCCAGGGCGCTTTTCAGGAAGCCGTTGTCCTGCTTGGCGGCCAAGTCAGCGATGCCGGCGAGCGACACGTCGATGCCGTCGAACATGGTTTGCTCTCGGTCAGTGGCGGGCACGCGGGAGGCGAATCGGTGATAGGCGGAATCGGCGGGGCCCGGCGGCAGGAAGCCGGTGCCGCCGTTTTGCGATTTCTGGAATCCCAGGCCCTGCCGGGCCACCTGGGCGTAGGAGCCGCCGAGCAGCGGATCGTACGTTCCCTCGGGAACGACGACGTTGGTCGAAAGCTGGCCTTCGATGGCGGTGCCATCGATGTAGTTGAAGAAGCGCAGCGGGTAAGTGTGGCCGTCGGCGTAATCGTAGATTTCGTTGTCGCGGACGGCGAAGGTGGGCACCCGGGCGTACATCTTCAGCGCCGCCCACGGGCGCAATCCGGCGCGAATTTGATCGGGAAAGACGCTGGGATCGGCCGCGGCCTTGAATGCTTCCTGAGCCATCTGCCCGGCGTACTGGTGGTGGCCGTGGCCATCGGAGTAGGTGCCGACGAAAACCGAGCTGATCACCAGCGGCCGCACCATCCGGACGGTGCGAACAACGTCGTAGAGCGTGCGGTCATGGGTCCACTTGTCGATCGTCTCTTCTTTCGATTTCGAGAATCCGAAATCGATGACGCGGCTGAAGTACTGCTGCACGCCGTAATACTGGTCGGCCGCCAGCAGCTCCTCGGCGCGCAGCAAGCCCATCGCGTCGAAATAGTCCCCGGTCATCAGGTTCTGGCCGGATTCGCCGCGATTGAGCGTGAGCAGGGCCACCCGGGCGCCCTCGCCGCGGGATTCGTAAGCGAGCAGGCCGCCGTCCTCATCGTCGGGGTGGGCGGTGATCATGATCAAGCTGGCGCGGGTGCGCAGCTTCAGCAGGCTTTGCCACACCGCCGCGGCGCCGCGATCGATGCCCAGCGGGCGCTGGCGGATGGCCGGCCGGAGGGCCACCGGGCGGGGCGACTGCGCCGTCAGCCGGCCGGCCAGCGAACCCGCCACCAGCGCCGCCACGCCCGCCGCCAGCGCCCACCGCACCGTTTTCTTCATTCGCATGCTCGCCCCCTTGGATGTACCTGCCTCGATCGAGCGCCTGCCGCGCGCCACTTTGGCGTGGGACGCGCGACGCGGCACTGCGCGTTTCGTTTGGGCATTATCCCTCGACCGCCGGGGTTCCCGGCCGCGCGGGGAACGGCCACTCGGCGCGCCGCCACGCCCGCGCGAAATAGATGACGAGGCCGGCGATCAGGATGGCGATCGCGTAGCGCAACTCCCTGCTGAAATTCGGCCGCGAAATCAGGATGTACAGAAAACCGGCGACCGCCAGCAGCACCGGCAGCGGAAACAACCACATCCGGAACGGGCGCTCGAGATCGGGCCGGCGCCAGCGCAGCACCAGCGCCCCCACTTCCTGCACCAGAAACTGCAACAGCAGCCGAATCACCACCAGCGCGGCAATGACGTCCGCCAAACGCAGCGTGCAGAACGCCGCCGCCACCAGCCCGAGCGTCAGCACCGAGATGTGGGGGAACTGGCCGCGCCGGTGCAGCCGGCGGAACACGCGGAAATAGTTGCCGTCCACGGCGGCGGCGTAGGGCACCCGGGAATAGCCGAGCAGCAGCGCGAAAACAGACGCGAATGCCGTCCACAAAATCAGCAAGGTTACCAGCACCGCTGCCCCGCGCCCGTAGATGCGTTTCATGAACGCCGAAATCACGAAGTACCGCGCGTCCGAATGCGCCGTTCCCAGCAACTCGCGCCAGGGCAGCACGCCGATCACCGCGGCGTTCATCAGCAGGTAGAGAGCAGCGACCAGGAAAATCGAATAGATCACCGCCCGGGGGATGTTCTTGCCCGGCTCGCGCACCTCCCCGCCCATGAAGCAGATGTTGTAGTAGCCCCAGTAGTCGTAGGTGGCTACCAGCATCCCCGAACCCAGCCCCGTCAGAAACCCGGTGGAGAAGGTGAACGCGCCGGGCGGGAAATCGAAAGCCAGGGAGCGATGGAAATGGGTGAACCCGGCGAAAACCACCCAGAGCATGGTGCCCAACACCCCCCAGAACAGCAGCTTCGACACGCGGGCGACGATGCCGATTTGGCGATAGGCGAGGAACGTGGCCAGCAGGCATGCCGCCACCGCTACACCAGTGCTGCGGGTGATCACCAGATCGGCCTGGAGCGCGCCGGCGAGCGGCAGGGGAATGCCCAAGTGGAGAGTGGCGATGGGATGGAGCAGCGGCGGCCACAAATACGCTGCGTAAAGCGAGAAACCGATGAAGCCCGAAGCGATGCTCAGCGGGGCGCTGAACGTCACCTGCCAGACGTAGAGAAACGAGAGCAGCCGGCCCAGCTTCTCCCGCCCATACGCGTCGCGGATGTAGGCGTAGGAACCACCGGCGTTGGGCATGGCCGCGCCCAGTTCGGCGGTGACCAGGCCGTCGCAAAGGGCGAGCAAGGCGCCGAGAATCCAGCCGAGCATGGCTTGCGGCCCGCCCATGGCATCGATCACCAGCGGCATGGTGATGAACGGGCCGACGCCCACCATGCCGATGACGTTCAGCGCGATGCCGCCACCCAGGCCGAGGCCGCGAACCAGTCTCGCGTTTTCGTTCGAAGACTTGGAATCCATGGGGATCGAAGGAGCAGCCCGAGCCGCAAATGCTACCACCCACCGGCGCCTCGCTCCCGGGCGGCCTGCCGGATGCGCTCGGGATATCGGGCCAGCAGAGCGGTTTTTTCGTTCAGCCAGGCGCGCGCCGCCTCGTTTTCCCGGCTCGCCTGGTCGATCTGGCGGCTGACCTCCGCCGGCGCCGGGCCGCCGCGCACCACGCGCACGCGCACAAAATACTCCGGGTCGAGCGCCTCGAGCCACTCTTTCTCCGTCGAACGCAGGGGGCGGCCGAGCCGGTCCGGCGCCAGGCGTTTCAATTCAGCCGCTAGGCGCTGGGGCGTGCGATCGTCGCCGGAGGCGCGCACCGCTTCGGCAACCAGGTGGTGCGCGGCGGTGAAGCTGAGGCCCTCGCGCCGCACCAGCGTGTCGGCCAATTCGGTAACGGTCAGGAAGTCGCCGCTCGAGCGCCGGCGCAGGCGGTCGCGGTCGATTTCGGCGGCCGCGAAAAGCGCGGCAAACAGCCGCCAGGCGCGGGCACCGTCGTGGAAAGCGGCGAGCACGAGCGGCTGGAGGTCGTCCTCGTTGTCGTCGATATCGCCGAACGGGGTGTTGTGCACCGCGGTCAGAATCGCCTGCGCCTGGCCCAGGGCCTTGCTGGAGAGAATTCGCGCATGCTCGAGCGCGACCGGGTTCCGCTTCTGCGGCATGATGCTGCTCGACTGCACGTATCCTCCCGAGAGCCGCAGCGCTCCGAATTCCTCGGTGCACCACAACAGCAGATCCTGCGCCAGCCGGCCCAGATTCACCATGGCGGAGGCCAGGGCGCCGGCGGCACCGGTGACGTAATCGATGCCGGCGATCGCGTCGTAGGAATTTTCCACCAGGCCTTCGAAACCCAGCAGTTCGGCGGTGTAGGACCGGTCGATGGGGAATCCGGTGGTGGTGATGGCGCAGGCGCCGAGCGGGCTGCGATTGACCACGTCGAAGGCGGCGCGCAGCCGGTCCAAATCGCGCCCGGCAAACGCAGCGGCGGCCATCAGGTAATGCGCAACGGTAGTGGGCTGCGCCGGCTGGGTGTGGGTGTAGGCGGGCATCAGCGATTCCAGGTTCTGCGCCGCGCGGTAGACGAGCACTTCGCGCCCGCGCAAGACCGCTTCCGCCAGCCGCAACAACTCGGCTCGCAGTCGCATGCGGTAAAGGGCGATATCGATATCGTTCCGGCTGCGCGCCGTTTGCAGCCTCCCGGCCGTTTCCGCCCCTGCCAGCCGCTCGAGCTCCTCATGGACGTAGAAGAACAGGTCTTCGGCGCCGCCGTCGAACCGGGCTCCAGAGAGCTTGGCGCGATCCAGGGAAGCAAGCGCTTCGAGGCAAGCGCGGGCTTCGGCCTCGGCCAGAATGCCGGCGCGGGCGAGCATCAGGGCGTGGGCGGCATGGATTTCGAGCAGCGAGTCGAGGAAATAGCGGCGGGCGTCCTCGAAATTCACCGCCAGCACGGTTTCGGCGTAAACGGGAGCGGGGAAACGGTCGTCGGAACCGTGAGGCGGGCGATCGTCAGTCATGGGTTCGGAAGCAGGAGCAACTGCCGGGCCGGCGGACGGTCGCCGGCCCGGCAAGTGGAACTGCCGCGGAACTTACCACCGCACCCCCAACCCGAACTGGATGATTCTCGCTTCGAGGGTCACCGCCGATTGGAACGGGAAGCTCGCCGGGATCGTCGCGAAACCGCCGGCATTCACCGGGACAGCGGTATTCAGCGAGGGGATGTTGCTGTGGCGGTTGAACAGATTGTTCGCTTCGAACAGGAACTGCGGGGTGATGCGCTCCCGGATGCGGAACAGGTCGCGGGTGTAGCGAGTGTCGAACTGGATGATTTTCGGCCCGCGCACGGTGTTGCGGCCGATGGCGATCGGGCGGGTGACGCTCGACGTGGTGGAATCGCCGTTGAGCGGCGCGGTCTTGGAGGTGATGTTCTGCTGGTCGCCGGATTGGGCGACGACGAGGAAGGCAAACATGTTGTCGTTCAGCACGCGCTTGAGGAAGGAGTTGTCGATCGTGACGCGGGGAGCGTAAACGGTGCTGAGGGTGAAGGCGTCGGGGCGGTTGATCGAGCTGTTGCCCCGGTCGCGCTCGCGGTTGGTGGAATCTTCGATCGAGAGATTCTGCTCGAAACTGTTGACATCAGGCGCGTCGCTGATCGTATGCGACCAGGTGTAGGACGCGCTCATCTCCAGCCCTTGCGACCACCGATGCTGGTAGTTGAGCAGCAGCGCGTGGTAATTCGAATTTGCGCCCGAATCCTGCAAGCTGATGTTGTTGAACCGCGGGTCGAATCGCGTCGAACCGTTGATGGCCGAAGAGAAGACCGGCCGGCCGTCGGCCAGGGTGCTGATGGGATTGATCAAGTTGATGTTGTGCAGAAAAAGGAGCTGGTGCCCCTGGGTGGAGGCATAGCCGATGGTCACCGAGTCGTTGCGGCTGAGTTCCCGCGACACTTGCAGGCTGGCGGTCAGCGCGTAGGGGTCCTTGAAGTTGGGCGAGACCGCGGTGACGTCCAGTGTCGGCAACGTCGGCAGCGAAGTGAGCGTTTGCGGAAAGGGCGGCGCAAACGCCTGCTTTGGGGTGACCGTTGCCACAATCGACCGGCCGGAGCCGTCGTTGAACAGCGCGTTGTACCAGGTGTTGGTTGGCGGCTGATCGTAGAATTTCCCGAACGACGCCCGCACCACCGTCTTCGCATTGATTTCATAGGCCAAGCCGATCCGCGGCGCGAAATCGGCGCCCGGGCTGTTGAAGCTCCGGGTGAAGGCGAACGGGGCGTTCGGCTCGGCCGCCGGCGGATCGTACTTGTCGTAGCGCAGACCGTAGATCAGCATCAGCTTGGGAGTCGCCTGCCAGCTGTCCTGCCAGAATGCGCCCCAGAACAGCGAGTGGTAGCCGACGCCGGTGTTCCCGAGCACGGTCTTCAGGTTCGAGTAGGAAAAAGGATTCGCGCCCGACTTGGCCGCCAGGTAGGCGGCGATGGAGGGGAAAGTGAACTGGCTGAAGGTGTCGTTCACCTGGTTGTCCAGGATGTGGTCGAGGTAGACGCCCTGCTTGAAGGTGTGCGCTCCGTGGATGTAGGTGACGTTGTCGTTGAAGCCGGGCACTTTCTCGTCGAAGGAATCGCCGGCGGCGGTGGTTCCGTTGAAGTTGGCGACACCCGAGATGGTGATCGCAGGACCGGGGCCGTCGAGGGGATTGGGTACGTGCTTTTCCTTGCGATAGGGCCAGGAGAACCGGAACTCATTCAGGAGCGTCGGCGTGAAGCTGCTGACAATCTGGGTGCCGATGATGTAGGCGCGATCGTGGAAATCGCTGGCGGCGTCGAGCGAGTTCAGGCCGCCGACGGCGGTGTTGAACGGATACTCATTCCGGAAATAATTGAACCGGAGGAAGGCCTGATTCTTGGAATTGATGGTCCAGTCCACCCGGCTGTCGACGAACGTCGAGTGCTCGACGCTCGGCGGGGTGACCAAATCGCTCGCCGGCAGGCCGATGGCGGCGGCGTTTGCGGAAGTGATAGTGATTGGCGTGGGACCGCCGCGGCGCATGTGCTCGTAGGCGCCGTAGTAAAAGAGCTTGTTCTTGATAATGTTGCCGCCGGCGTTGACGGCGTAATCGGTCAGCTCGAGATCGGGTTTCGGCTGGGTGGGGGAAAGAAGCATGGGCCGCGCCGCGGTCGAGATTGGCCGGCGCAGCCATTCGAACATGCCGTGAAAATCGTTGGTGCCGGAGCCGGTGATGACGTTATAGATGTCGCCGGTAGTGTTCCCGAATTCCGGCGCAAAGCTGTTGGCGACGGTCTGCACTTCGCGCACGTAGGCGTCGGAGATGGGGAACAGCCGCAGCCCGAACCGGTCGCTTTCGGTGTCGTACATGCCGTCCATCTGGTAATTGATCCGGTCCATCTGGCCGTTGGTGTTGAGCGTTCGAGGGATGCCCAGTTCCTGGTTTGGATGGCCGCTCACGCCCGGCTGGAACATGATGAAATTGTAAGGATTGCGCGAGGTGAGCGGCAGATTCGCCACTTCGCGGTCGGATATGGTGCGGCCGACGTAGGCGGCCGAAGGCTGAAGGATGGTGCCGGAGGCCTGCACCTCGACGGTGGTGGCGACCGAGCTGACCTTGAGAGAGCCGTCGACCACCGCCTCCACGCCGGCTTGGAGCACGACACCGGTGTAACTCAGGGTGGAAAATCCTTCCTTGCGCATGGTGACGGTGTAGCTGCCGAGCGGGAGGCTGGGCAAGACGTAGTAGCCGTCGGCGCCGGAGTCGACCGCGCGGGTGTAGCCGGTGGCTTCGTTGGTGACGGTGACGGCCACGCCGGGCACGACGGCGCCGTTCTGGTCGGCCACGCGCCCGCGAATGCTGCCGTTGATGGCTTCCACCTGGGCGCGGGCCGCCGTCGCCGCCAGCGTCAGAATGAAGACGATTGGCAGCAGTCGGTGAAAGGCTCGAGCAAACAATCGTGTAGTGAGACGCGCACCGCTATGAGCCATGGCGTTCTCTTCCCCCTTGTGAAAATCGCCCCCGAAAACCACTTTCATGTTTCTTTAGAAAGGCGATTTAGAGGTTACACCCGGCCCGATTGGCGCCGCAAGTGCGGCCCGCGCCCGAGCGTCGGCGCGGCGGTTCCACTCGGGGAGGTAGTGGGCCAGTTTGGTAGTGGCATCCCGCCCCGCGGGACCTGTGCGCCGCCCCAACCCTCTCAAATTCCCCCGTTTTCCCGCACCACCCGAACCATGCGGCTGCACATGTTGCCAAACTGGCCCACTACCCTCGGGGAAGTTCGCTTGACAGGCTCTGGGCAGTTCCGTACCATGAATAATTGCCTGCACGTCCTCCTGCTGGCCAGGAGACCTGCTCTTTGACAATCGAATGAGACATGACAGAACCCGTTCGGTTCATTGAGCCGAGCGACCGTCGGTTTTCTTCGGCCCAACCACCCCGGCTTGCCGGGGCTGCGTTGGCAACCGAGGATCCAGGTTTCAAACGAGAGTTTGATCCTGGCTCAGAGCGAACGCTGGCGGCGTGCTTAACACATGCAAGTCGAACGCGCGGTTTGTCGTAGCAATACGGCGAACTGGCGCGTGGCGAACGGGTGAGTAACACGTGGGCAACCTCCCCTCGAGTGTGGAATAACCCCGCGAAAGCGGGGCTAATACCGCATGACATCCCGATGGCACAAGCCGCTGGGATCAAAGTCCGGTCAAACGGACGCTTGAGGAGGGGCCCGCGGCCGATCAGCTAGTTGGCGAGGTAACGGCTCACCAAGGCGACGACCGGTAGCTGGCCTGAGAGGGTGGCCGGCCACACTGGAACTGAGACACGGTCCAGACTCCTACGGGAGGCAGCAGTGGGGAATCTTGCGCAATGGGCGAAAGCCTGACGCAGCGACGCCGCGTGGGGGATGAAGCCCTTCGGGGTGTAAACCCCTTTTAGCCCGGACGAAGCCCCAGCAATGGGGCGGACGGTACGGGCAGAAAAAGCCCCGGCTAACTACGTGCCAGCAGCCGCGGTAAAACGTAGGGGGCCAGCGTTGCTCGGAATGACTGGGCGTAAAGGGTCCGTAGGCGGTGTGGCAAGTCGGAAGTGAAATCCTGGGGCTTAACTCCAGGGCTGCTCCCGAAACTGCCATGCTCGAGTGCGGGAGAGGGGAGTGGAATTGCCGGTGTAGCGGTGAAATGCGTAGATATCGGCAGGAACACCGGAGGCGAAGGCGGCTCCCTGGACCGCAACTGACGCTGAGGGACGAAAGCTGGGGGAGCAAACAGGATTAGATACCCTGGTAGTCCCAGCCCTAAACCATCGGAACTAGGCGTGGGCCTCGTTCGGGGTCCGTGCCGCAGCTAACGCGTTAAGTTCCGCGCCTGGGGAGTACGGCCGCAAGGTTGAAACTCAAAGGAATTGACGGGGGCCCGCACAAGCGGTGGAACATGTGGTTTAATTCGACGCAACGCGAAGAACCTTACCCGGGCTTGAAGTGCCGGCGACCATCCCGAGAAATCGGGACTTCTCGCAAGGGACGCCGGTAGAGGTGCTGCATGGCTGTCGTCAGCTCGTGCCGTGAGGTGTTGGGTTAAGTCCCGCAACGAGCGCAACCCCTGTCCCTAGTTGCCAGCGGTTCGGCCGGGCACTCTAGGGGGACTGCTCCGGATAACGGAGAGGAAGGTGGGGATGAGGTCAAGTCAGCATGGCCTTTATGTCCGGGGCTACACACGTGTTACAATGCGCGCCACAAAGCGTCGCGAACCCGCGAGGGGGAGCCAATCGCAAAAAAGCGCGCTCAGTTCGGATTGCAGTCTGCAACTCGGCTGCATGAAGCCGGAATCGCTAGTAATGGCGCATCAGAACGGCGCCGTGAATACGTTCCCGGGCCTTGTACACACCGCCCGTCACATCACGAAAGGGGGTTGTACTAGAAGTCGCCAAGCCAACCCGCAAGGGAGGCAGGCGCCCAAGGTATGATCCCTGATTGGGGTGAAGTCGTAACAAGGTAGCCGTAGGAGAACCTGCGGCTGGATCACCTCCTTTCTAATGGAAAGGCAGTGCCCTGCCGAACGGTAGGCAGGCAATCACTGCCCTCGGCCCGTGGCCAAACGGGTTCTGTCAGGTTTCATTCGGTTGTCAAAGAACAAAAGAATAAACGCAGGTTTGCGGCCCGTTCGCTTCGGCGAACGGGCTTTTTTGTTTTTCGACGTTGCCTGGCCGGCGAGAGCGATTGGCTACGGCGCCGGGGCGAAGCTCCGCAGCCGCGCCACCTGGCCCGCGTCCAGACTCTCGATCAGCGCGGTCACCAGATCCACCATGCGATCGAAATCGCCGCGGTTAATGATGCCGTTGTGGGAGTGGGTGTAGCGCGTGGGCACCACCAGGTTCACGGTGGGAACGCCGCCATTGCTCTTCTGAATGACCGCTGAATCGTCGCCGTAGCCCACCACCAGGTCGTATTGCAAGGGAATGGATTTCCGCGCGGCAACGTCGCGGATCAAAGCGACCAGCTTGCGGTTGGGCAATTCGCTGTTGTCGTAGAGAAAGACCCCGGGACCCCCGCCGAGCGCTTCCTGGGCTTCCTCGAGATGGACGCCGGGAACATCCTTCACGATACCAACCTCGAGCGCGATGCCGATATCCGGCTTGATGACTTCGGCGGCGGTCTGGGCGCCGCGCAAGCCGATCTCCTCCTGGACGGTGGCGGCGTAGAACACCTGGTTGGGGTGGGGATGGGAGGCAAGCTGCCGCGCAACCTCGATCAGCACGGCGCAACCGATGCGATCGTCCCAGGCTTTGGCGAGGTAGTTCTGGGTGCCATTCAGCACAGTGAATTGGGTATCGGGCACTACCGGGTCGCCAGGCTCAATTCCCAGCGCTTTCACTTCTTCCTGGCTCTTCGCGCCAACATCGAGAAAGAGCGAATCGCGAGGGAACACTCGTGCGCGTTCCTCGGGAGGAGTGATATGAGCGTCGCGGATGCCGGTGACCGCGAGCACCGGGCCCTTCGAGCCGATGATTTGCCAGCGCTGGTCGACCAGCGCCTGGTCGAGCCATCCGCCGAGCATTTGCATGGTGAGGAAGCCTTGGGGAGTGACCCGGCGAATCATGCCGCCCAATTCGTCCATGTGGGCGTCAAGCATGATGTGCGGGCCGGTCGATCCTTGAGCGGCGATCAGCGAGCCGAGCCCATCGAAGGTGATCGGCTTGGTGTAGGGCTGCAGCTCGCCGACCATGATCTTCGCCACCGGCTCTTCGAACCCGGAAGGTCCCGGCGCGTCGGTCAGCTCGGCAAACAATTTTTGGGTCTCATCTTGCGCCCGGACGCTCGGCGCAAAGCAGAACAAAGAGAAAATAGCGGCAACCGCGGCGATGCACTCGACTCGCGCTCTTCCCCGACGGTTCATGGGCGCCTCCTGGATTCCGGGCGCTTACGCTAACACCGGAATCGGGGATCGTCCAGAGAGGCGAACCCGCAGACGCCGGGCGCGAGACGCCTGGCGAAACGAGCGAAGGCTGCGCTATCGTTCTTCGTTATGAAGGCGATCGTATTGATTTTGGCGGCGGTGACGCTGGCCGCGGCTTCCGATCGGCAGCGCCCGCCGGCGCCGCCACCGCCACCGCCGGAAACCGTCAAACCATTCCCGAAGCCGGATTTCGTGTTGCGGGAAACGGATGCGCCGGGGCGCAAAGGCAAATCGCGCAACGCCGGCGAGCGGGGGGCGGAATACGGGCTGGACAGCATCGCGTTCAGCGGCGACGGGAAAACCGTTGCTTTGGGGACGGATTTCGGCCGGGTCGATCTGTGGGATACGGCGGCGCGGAAGGAGCTTCGTACGCTCGACACTCATCAAGGCGCGACGATTGCGGCGCTCAGCCCCAATGGGGAGCTGCTCGCCACCGGCGGAGACGAGCCCGCATACACGATCGTGATCTGGGAAACGGCGTTGGGGAAACGGCTGAAGCAGTTCAAGGGTCCGGCAGGGACCGTCGACGACCTGCGCTTCGATCCCAGTGGCACCCGCTTGGACGTCGGCGCCAATGGCGCCGATAATTCCGTGTTCGACGTTTTCACCGGCCAGTTGCTGGCGAAATTCCCCGGAGCGCGGTTCGGCCGGTTTTCCCTGGATGGCTCGTCGCTGGTGACTGCCGGCGCGAGCCGCATCATCATCTGGAACACGAGCGATTGGATGCCGGTGAACAGCGTTCCGAGCGGGCCCGACTATCCGGCGGCGTTTGCCGCATTTCCAGAAGGAGGTCTGGCGGTGGTGGGCGGCCCGAAGCTGACGCGGGTGGTGCGGCTGAACACCGGCCACGAAGTTGCGCGGCTGGGGGCCGGGCTGGCGGCGTTCATCGCATTCAATCGGGATGGCTCGTTGATTTTCGCCGGAATCGACGCCGCCATCGGCATCTGGGACACCAACGGAAAGCAGTATTGCTCCGCTCCAAAATCCTCGAACGCGATTGCGGCGCTCAGCCCCGACGATCACTGGCTGGCGGTCGCCGCGGCCTCACAGACAGGAGTCGAGGTCTGGGACGTGCAACGGCTGCTCGCTGCGTGTGGCATGGCGCGAGGCGGCGCGTCGGGGTTTCCGAGCGATTGACCCTGGCGGGAACAGCCCATTTATGATGGCGTGTAGCCGGCGGGCCTGAAGCTCAGTTGGTTAGCGCGTCCCGATGAAGTGCATCGGGAAGGTCGGCTGTTTCGCTCGGCAAGTTCGGGATAAACCCCTCGGTCCAGGCCCACCATGTCCATCCCCACGAGCTTCCACATTCCGCAGTCCACGCGCACGAGAAGCGATTGCAAAACTCCCCGGGTACGGGCGTTCGAGCTTCAGCTCCGACATCCAACCCGCTGACGAATCAGGGGTTTCAACCCCTGAAGCAGCCGCGAACTTCTCGCAGCCACTCCCGTGACGCAACGCCAGCCCGGTTTGCGCCTCCCTCCTTGAAGCTTGGCTCAGGAAAGCCCATCGAGTGCGTTCTTTACGGCGCCGGGAGGCGCGCGGGAGTGGTGTGGTCGCCGAACGGCTGGTGCGTGGCGGGGAGGGCGGAGCCGCGTATGAGGAAGGAACATCGCGAGCGCGGGACAGCAGGTCTCACCCTTGCGGCTTAACCCACATGGATTAGCACGAAGGTGGAATTGACGGGCAAGCGGCGATGTAGAGAATCAGGGCACCGATCTCCATGGCCCGACAGATGAACGAAGGATAATCGACGAAAACAGGGAGGGAAAAAGGAGCCGGCAGTATTTTGCGCGGCGGCAGCGCCGCGAAGCGTCCCTTCTTCGGAAATCATAACGAACCCCGGCGGCGACGGGGTGGATGACAGCGAACCAAGAATTGCCCCGGCCCTCGACGGACGGGAGAATCAAGGAGCTAACGAGATGCGAACTACGATGTTTCGATTGACGCGATGTTCCGGAACCAATGCGCTCTCACCGGCACCCGGCGCCGCGAGGCGGATTTCTCCGCTTCTCGGTGTCCTCATCCTGCTCGCGGCGGCAATCGGGCTCACTCCCACGCCCGCTTCCGCGCAGACTTGCTTGCAGGATGAATTCAAAGCGAGCGGAGCCACCCAAACACTACAATGCACGGCCAACGACGTGAGCGTCGCCGCGGTCGACCCCAAGAGCATCAACATCTTCAGCGGCGGTTTCGCTGACAAATGCCTCGCCGGGACCACGTTCAGTTTTGTCGCCGACTTCGAAATCCTGACGACCTCCAAAAGCTCCCGATCGAACATCGGCATCTACTTTGGCACCGCCCAAGCAAACGCGCTGTCGGGCACCTGCTCCGATTCCATCATCGCCCCGACGCACCCGTGCACCGGCGACACTAACCTCACATGCGGGTCCGTCCAGTACGATGAACTCGACGGCGCTCCGGACACCTGCGGCGACACCAGCAGCACCGACACGAGCCCGCAATTTGGCGCCGGGACCGAAGCGGACGTCTTCGAGGTCGACAACGTCACCTGCCCTCTGAGCGGCACCTCGCTATCGCTGCCGGTGTGCACGAGCTGGCAGGTCCCGGGCAAGACGATTCAGTGCGTATCGCCGGGCCCCAGTTACCCGTGGGAGCCCGCGGCGATACCCGGCTCTCCGTCGAAGTGCAGTTGCGGATTTGTCAGCATCCCCGTCCAGCCCATCGAGCCAGCCGTTTCCGTGGCGAAGAGCTGCAACACCGCGAATACCCTGGGAGCGGGCAAGGTTTCCTGTGATGCTGGCCCCGAGGGCAGCACGGTCACCTACACTGTCACCATAACCGACACGACTCCTGCCAACGAAGGCGGCGTCATCGTTGACCAGATCTGCGACAACCGCTACGGCCAGGTCTTCCCAACCTCCGGGACTTGTCCCGCGGGAACTCTCGGCAGCATAGTCGTCGGCAGCGCGTCCTCCTGTGCCTCGCTGGGCACGATACCAAACCCCGGCAGCGCATCGTGCACCTTCCAGGCAGTCCAGGGTGAAAACGCGACGGTCATCGACACCGTAACCGTAGCGGGCCACTCAGCCCTCTCGGCCAGCGCGACTTTCGGCCCGACCGCCTCCAACACCGTCACAGTCACGTCTTCGGACGCGCCAAGCACGGCGACGATAACCAAGGGCTTGGTTAACACCACCGCCGGCTGCGCGACCGTAAGATACAGCGTGGACGTTGCAAACACGAGCACAGCGGACGAGAACCTGACGCTCTCGGCGTTCGCCGATAGCAGCTACGGCAGCATCACCACCGTCCACGATGCCGTCCTGGGTACCACCTGCGGCGTCGCCGACGGCAACCCAGGCCTCGGAACGTTCTCAGGGGTGACCGCCAGTTCTACCAACGGAGGCGCGCTGCCGGCTTCGCTGCCAGTGAGCGGCTCCGACTATAAGTGTCAGTTCGACGCGCAGTTCTGCGGCGCGACCGGGCCGGTTGAAGAGTTCGGAACCGGAGTCTGCACGGCCAGCGTGTGCAGTGCCGGCGATCCCCTCAAAATCGGCAATGCCTGTGTGAAGAACTCCGACTGCGACGCGACCTGCCCGCTCGGCATCTCGCACGTCAACACGATCAATGGGATCACGATAACGGGTGACGAGAGCGAAGCAGTCACCGTCACCTCCCACACGTTCACCGTGAACGAGTGCCTGGCCTCGTTCACGAAGCAGAACTAAACCACAACGCGAGCCGGAGTCGCCCGCTCCCCGGGCGACTCCGATTCGCCCCGGCCTCATCAAGACTGCGGCCCGGATGGCGGATCGCGAACGCTATCCGGGCCTCTCTCTTGGAGCGGATCATCGGACAGCCGCGTCACCGCGGTGAGCGTGTCTTCTCGTGTCATCGCAGCCGCGCCAGGAGCGCCAACCGGCACACCGCAAACGAAGGCGGCCATTTTTTCGCTCCGCCCCGCACGCAGCGCCCCGTCATCCCGAACCCAGCCGCGCCTTCCGCGGATGGCGGTGAGGGATCTGTTTCTCGAGCCTCGCATCAACCTTCAGTGGCGGGAAACAACCCTCGCATCCGTCCGGGTTTAAACGAAGCGTCAAGGTCTTCGGCGCGGCACGCCGCCGAGTGCGAACGTATCAAGGCAGCTCCGACCTTTAGCCCGTCTGCTCCGCCGCGACTACCGGCCGCCCGAGAACTGCACGTCCACTACCGCGCCGTTCGGCGTGACCGACTCAACCGTGAATGTCACGCCCGCGGTGGAATCCTGAAAAGTTTCACCGGCCGCCAGCGACATATCGAGCCAGCCGCTAATCGTCGGCGTCGCGGGCGTCATGTCGAGCAGGTCGCTGCTGTTGCCGTCCGCTTCGGTCCCGATGTGAAACAGCACGCCGGCCGTTTCGTTCTGGGTGTAGTAGATGGGATTCGTGAGGAAGGCATCGAAGCCAATCGCCTGGCGGTTCTCCAGGTAATACCAGACCTTTACCCCGGTCTTTCTGTCGAAGGACTTCAGAACCTTCAATGCGTTCGGCCCCGGGCCGCCGAGTTCGTAGGGATTGATCAGGTATGCGCCGCTCGTCTGCACGGTCTCAATTGAGGGCGAGGCTCCGTAACCCAGCCAGCCCAGGCGCTCTTTCTGGAAGGCGTTGAAGTCCGGAGACGCGGTTTGCGGCTCGCCCATTGTGTCTATCCGGTCGCCGTACTCGACGATGGTACCCGCGGAACAAATCGTAGCCGTCGTACCGCAATCCAGCAGGTGGGAGTGCTCAAGGCCAAAAGCGTGGCCTAGCTCATGGTCGATGAGTTGGACCGCTCGGTAATCCATGATGCTCGAATTGATCCAGCTTTCAGATGGGTTGCCGCCTACATCCGAGGCGCCGCCAAATCCACAGGAAGGATCGAGAGGAAAGGCGTAGACAAAACGTGCGTAGCTCGACAAGTTCACCCCGGCAGAAGTTGCCGCAACTCGAGCGTCAGCGGCAATCTGCGAGACGTCGCAAGTCGTGACGCTCACCGGAATCGTGTACCAACCGGCGACATCACCCACCAGCGAAGTCTGCCCGTAGGAGTTCCCGATAAAGAAATCGTTGACCGTACCGTAGACGATGCCGTTCCCATCAAGCACCGAGCCGAAGAACATGTTTTGCGCGTCGGCAATCGTATAGGGCTGGACGGCATCATCTTCAAAATTGACAAGAATGACTAACGTTGATTGGGGGCCGAGAGTGTAGGGGAGCAGCCCCGTCGAAATCGTCGTTGCCGCCTTCTTGGCGTTCATACCCCCCGAATACAGGACGAAACTGCCTCCTGATAGCTGCCCGCTGACGCGAACACGGTCTCCGGTCAGAAAACGCGTCGGCGATTTCCCGATGAATCGGAGCGGAACCCGGGTGCCGTCGGCGAGCGTTAAAGTGTAGAAATCCTGGCCGCCACCATCCTTGAAATCTTCATGGATGATTTCAAGCTCGCCGTCGAGTCGGGCCTGTTGGTTCGGTCCCACCTGCAATTGAGGCGAGGCCGCGGCGCTGCGGGTGGTCTGGCCGCCGTCAGGCGCGGCGAAACCGTCGCCGGGGCCGGCGAAGACGACCGACGCTAGCGCCAAAGCCAGGAAGCTGGGGATCAGACTGCAACAGGAAGACTTTCTTGCGGGCAAACTCATCTTTCCTCCATGGGCCGGAACTGGCCGGAAAAGCCTTCACGAAAAAGCCGGCCAGCGAACCGGCGGTACGTGGGCAAACGCCGTGCGGCCTAGACCGCGGAGAGTGGCCGGGCGAAAGGACAGGATCGGAAGAATGCCCGACGGCAATCCCACGGGGCCGAAAGCTGGCGCCAGGTCATCGAATCCTCCTTGGGATTCGTAGGCCGAAAATCTATTTATATAGTAGTAAACTAAGGAAGGATTTCGGCTGCCATCTTGGCTCCAAATGCCCTGTTCGCCTAGTGTCCATTTCGACACTTTGGACTATACAAATATCCTTGTTTCAATGAGGTACAGGGACAGAGGTTCGAGCCGCCCTCATACGCCAGCACTCGAAGAATTTACGGCCCAGCCCCGCAGCGAGAAACGGTTACTTGTAAGTTATTAAAGGTACAGCGGCTTGACAGCCCTTGGACTGCTGGTACACTCGGCCCAGTCGAGGCCCTTGCCCCTACATGCACAACCACGCGGCCAAGCAAGGTGTGCCTGAGCGGAACCTCGGCAAAAACCAAGCGGGGTCTGTTTCTAAATGCGAAAAATGACAAAAGCTGTGGGAGTGCTGCTGGGTTTTGCCGTTGCTGCCATCGCCTGCGCGGCTCAAGCGCCAGCCGGCGCCAGCCAATCGCCGATTGCCGAAATCGGCGCTAAACCAGTTTACGAGCGGGACATCGCCGCCCGGATTCAAGGCCGCCTGATCCAGCTGCAGAGCCAGGAATACCAAATCAAGAAGCAGGCGCTCGAATCCTATATCGACGACCAGGTGGTCGCCGACGAGGCCAAGGCGGGAGGCGTGACAGCGGAGGCGCTAGTCGTGCGCGAGGTGGACGCGAAAATTCCGCAGCCGACTGACGATGCGGTGCGCGCCTATTACGTCGCCCAGCCGAACCTGCAAGGCCGGCCTTTCGACGAAATCAAGGATCAGTTGCGTCAGTCGCTGCGCAGTGCTCTTGTGGCGAAGGCGCGCAAGGACTATATCGCCGCGCTGCGTGCCAAGGCGAACGTCCAAGTGCTCCTGGACCCGCCCCGATTCCATGTGACCTACGATCCCGCTCGCTTCCGCGGCAATCCCAAAGCTCCGGTGACGATCGTGGAATTCTCCGACTTCCAATGCCCCTATTGCCGTGGTGTCGAGCCGACGCTCCGCCAGATCCAACAGAAATATGCCGACAAAGTGAGTTTTGCCTATCGCGATTTCCCGCTGCGCAGCATTCATCCCCAGGCGGAACTGGCGGCCGAGGCGGCCCGCTGCGCCCAGGACCAGGGAAAATTCTGGGAATACCATGATCTCCTGATGGCCGATCCTCCGCGGCTCGACCGAAATTCTCTTGCCGCCGACGCCGCCACCCTCCATCTGGACGCCAAGCAATTCGATTCCTGTCTTTCCAGCAGCAAACCCGCGGCGGTAGTCCAGCAGGATCTCGATGCTGGAGAGGCTCTGGGCGTCAACGGGACGCCGGGATTCTTCGTCAACGGAGTTGCCTTGAGCGGCAACCAGCCACTTGCCGTTTTCGAGCAGGCGATTCGAGAAGCGATTGAATCTTCGCAGCGGTCCGGAAGGACGGCAGGAAGGCGGTGAACGCGGTCGCCTAGCGAGCTGCGGCCGGATCACTGGCGCCGATTCACCACAATCGCAGCCGGCCAATAGGCAAGAGGCGGTGGTGAAACCCACCGCCTCTTTTCTGCGGGAGGGCTGGGGCGCGTAGCCGCAAGAGCCGGACGCCCTCCCCTCGGTACTTCTTCTCCAGAAGTTCCCGTCTTGAAATGGTTTCCGCGTCGATTCCGAAGGGAGGCGGAGCGTTACCCTGTCGTGGAGAGCTTGACGCTCGATTCGGGCTTTTGTGCGGCCCATCGCGACAAGATGAACATTTCCCACCGTTCACCTTGGATGGAGAAAACGCCTCCCGCGGCCGACGTTGGCTTTTCCGCCGTCGACGTAGAACAGATTGGTTACTCGGAAGTGATTATCGAGGCAGGCGCTTGACGGCCCGCCCCAAGTTGCTACACTCCCCGTCCATCGAGGCCTTTATCCTACAGCGATCTTAAAACCTCCCCGGAGACGCCGTCGAGATTCGGTTTCAGCCGAAAGGGGGGTGGGTGTCGAGCGAGGTGCGACGAGGGTGGCTGTCCACAACGGTTTCGAGGTTGACGGCGGAAAGCGCTCCGGGGGTAACGGCAACACCCGGCTTTTTCATCAACCAGACCTAGGCAAGCGGAGTGTAGCCCGCCGAGGTTCTGGAAGGGGCAATCGGAGAGGGACTGGACTCGACGACGCAGATCGCGCCGGTGCGGAGCCACCGATGAGGGACCTGCAGGAGGGACGAAGTTTGCGGGCCATGCCACGAACCGTCGCGCCGGTGGGCCTGGTGCTCGTGGACGCGGAATTCACTCCGCTCCGCATGAGTGCCGAGGCGGTGCGGGTGCTGTCGTATCCGAACCAGACGACCGAAGGCGCAGACGCGCCAAAGGCGCTGGCGGATCAGGTGCGCTCGAGGTTTTCGCGGCGGAGGATGGCGCCCGATTCAGCGGCGGTACAGGGCTACAAATCCGGCCGGCGGCGTTATTTGTGCCGGGTGTACAGGTTTGGCCCGCCGAAGCCGGCGCCGGGCGAACCGGCGGCTCTGATCGTACTCGAGCGGGATTCCCGTCTGCCTGCGCCGGACGGAGCGGTGATGGCCCAGTTCCAATTCACACCGCGGGAAGAGCAAGTGGTTCGGCATGTATTGGCGGGTCTGTCGAACAAGCAAATTGCCGAGCGGATGCAAATCAGCCCCAATACGGTGAAGGCCTTCCTGCGGCTGGCGATGATGAAGATGGGTGTTTCCAACCGATTCAAGATCGTCGAGAAAATCCTCCTCGACCACCGCACACCACCAGTTGCGCAGAAGGCAGAACCGCAGCGAGCCCGGCGACTGGCGGCGGTCGGAGGCTGAGCGGCGCCTCCCGGCCGCCTTTCAATCCCCGACGTGTCGATCCGGAGGCTGGCACGGCGGCTGAGGCAGGGTGGCGGAACTCATCGCCTTGCGAATCTTGCAACTCCCCCTCGCACCGAGCGTCAACGGCACCGTGAATTCTCAGCGCTGGATGGCACGTGCGTAGCTGGAAGAGTGTCGACAAGCAAGGGGAAACGCCGCTCCCGTCTGCCGCCCGCCGGCGCGCCGCCGGTCAGATGAACGGAGCGAGCGCGATGATATCGATTTCCACGCGAACGTCGCGGGGGAGCCGAGCGACTTCGACGGTGGAGCGGGCGGGCGGGTCCTTGGCGAAAAAGCGGCTGTAGACCTCGTTCATTTTCGAGAAATCGTCCATCGATTTGAGATAGACGGTCGTCTTCACCACCTTCTCCAATGAGGAGCCCGCTGCTTCGAGCACCGCCTTGAGGTTTTCAAGCACCCGTTCGGTTTGCTGGGTAACACCGCCCTCGACGATGAAGCCGCTGGCCGGATCGAAGGCCACTTGGCCGGAGAGAAAGACGAAGCCGTTGGCTCGGATCGCCTGGGAATAGGGGCCGATGGCTCGCGGCGCGCGGTCGGTGGAAATCACGTCTCTCACTTTGCCTCCTCGGAATCACAAGTTCATGGTGCCGCTACCAACCCCGATTGTGCGGTTGGGTAGCGGTCGAGAAAAGCCGGGGGAATCGCCGGCTTGCCAAACCATTGCTGGAAAAAAGCATACAGGTTTTCTCCCGTTTCCTGCTCGAGGGCGGACCGCAAGTCGTCAAGGCCGGCAGTGCTTCCGCTCAAGGTACCCACCAGATGCATCAGGGCGCGGCGAACCGGCTGGGGGCCGAACCGGTCGTCGAGGGCGACGAAACCGAGCGCGGCCTGAATGCCGGCCATTCGCCTTTGTTCGGTAGATGGGCGATCGCCCAACCGCGCCGGAGGCAATGGCTTGGCGGCCGAGCGCAGCCGTGCGTACTCGCCCAGCCACTCAGCCACCAGCCGGGAGCGGGCTTGCGGCCCGCCCCCTTGCTCGCCCGCAGCCAAGGCGGCATAGTCGGCAGCGCCAATCCCCAGTACAACTCGAGCGTCCGGCTCGGGCCGCACCGCCCAGCCGAACCAGGCGGACGCGAGGGCACGATCGGCCAACTGGAAGAACTGATCCCGCCGATTACAGATCTCCGAAGGCCGTAGATCCATGAGCATCCCGCCGCCCACCGAGCGGGCACGGCCGGCGCCGACCTGGATCGGCGAATCGACCGCGCCGGAAACCTGAATGACCGGAATCGGCGGCGGGTTTTTCCAAATCCGTCCGAAGAGGGAACGATACAGGTCGCTGGTGGCCGACAAGTGCGATGCAAGCGACTGGGCGCAAGCGCCGTCCAGCGGACCGAGAGTCCAAAACATCACTTGGCGGCGGGCGACCGCCACCGTCCGCTCGTCATAGCGGCCGACGAGCAGGAACGGATCGAAATCAGTCGGCTGAATTTCGTAGCGATACTCCGCCTGGCCGGCGGACCGGCGGACTCCCAGACTTCGGCCAGTGGTGAACACACGGTAGCCCTCGGGGACAGTAACGGAGAGGCGGACGTGGCCAGCGCGGCGATTGCCCGAAGCGAACGCGCCAGCCGGCGCAACCGCGGTGGCGAACCAGTCGCCTGGTTCCCATACGAAACTCCCGGCTGGCGCCGGCAGCGCGTAGGTGAGAGCGAGCCGTTGAGAATGCCGCTGGGCAAGCGGCGGAGTCAGGGCTAGCAGGATCCGTTGTTGGCCCTTCGGAGTGGCGGTGACCTGGCGGCCGGCAACATAGGCGGAGATCGATCCTGCCTGCGGAAGGAGCCGTGGGAGGCGGACTTCCAGGAACTCGAGCGGCCGAGTGCCGGTGTTACGCACGGTAGCCTCGATCCGCACCCGCAATTCGCCCGGCGAAGCAGGCAGATAACCGGCCGCGACCGTTTGTCGCCGGAGCTGGTAGCCAGGACCCAGCGGGGCGGCGCATCCGGACAGCAAGGAGGCGAGCGCCCCGGCAGCGAGGCGAGCTGGCAGTGTGCGGATCAACGCGGCCATTGTAACGGAGGCTCAGCAAGACGGTCCAAGCGGGGAGCGGGAAGAGCGTGCAGAGTTGAACCTCTCTCCAACAGCGCTCCGACAGATCCCGAAGTCCCTAAGCTTCGGACCGGGCCGCGGAGCCGCCAGGAACGCGGATACCCTTGACGGGCGAGTGGTTCGGGTCGGAGCGATCCGGTCGAAACTGGGGGAGCACAGAACGCACTGAAGCCACGACCCCGGGAAATTACCCAGCCGAGATCTGGGAGGCGATGCTAGACGTTATAGACGCGCTCGACATCGAAGATGCCGGGAAGCCGGCGGATGGCGGCGAGGATGCGGTCAAACTGCTTGTGGTCGGCGAGGTCGAGCAGGATATCGATCCGGGCGCGGAGATCGTCGCTGGCGCTTTCGAGCGAACGGATATTGGCGCCCGCCTCGCTGATGGCGGCGGTGATGGCGGCGAGTACGCCGGGCTTATCTTCGGTGAACACCCGCAGGCGTACCGAGTAAGTGCCGGGAGACGAAGCGGCCCACTCGACCGGAATGCGGCGGTCGGTTTCATACATGAGGTTCTGGACGTTGGGGCAGCGGGCGTGATGGACGGCGACACCGCGGCCGCGGGTGATGTAGCCGACGATTTCATCGCCGGGAATGGGATTGCAGCAAGCGGCGCGGTAGACCAGCACGTCGTCCTGACCGCGAACCAGAATCGCCGGCTCGTGCATCCCCAGCATCCGCTTGACTGCCGATGCCAGCCGCTGCGGCTCGGCGGCGGGCTTCTTTTCGGCAAGCGGCTCTCCCGAAAGCTTCGCCAGCACCTGGCGGGCCGACAACCGGCCGAAGCCGACGCCGGCGTAGAGATCTTCGGCGTTGGCGCAGCCGCATTCAGTGGCGACGCGCGCCAATTGCTCATCCACCCTCTTCAAGCTCACGCCGTATTCCCGCGCTTCCTTTTCCAGAAGCTGGCGGCCGACCTCGGTGGCGCGAGCGTGCTCTTGCAGGTTGATCCACTGACGAATCTTGCTGCGAGCGCGAGAAGTCTGCACGAAGCTGAGCCAATCGCGGCTGGGGACGTGGCCCTTTTGGGTGAGGATCTCGATGACGTCCCCGTTGGCCAAGGCGTGCCGCAAGGGGACGATCTGACCGTTCACCTTGGCGCCCGCGCACTGGTGGCCCACCTCGGTGTGGATCGAGTAGGCGAAATCGACGGGGGTGGCGCCCCGGGGAAGGACCACGACGTGGCCTTTGGGAGTGAAGGTGTAGACCTCCTCGGGGTACAGATCCACGCGGAGGGTAGAAAGGAATTCGCTGGGCTCCTCCATCTCCTGGACCCACTCGATCAATTGGCGCAGCCAGGCGATGCGCTGGTCGTCGCGCTCGGAAGCGGAGCCGCCCCCTTCCTTGTACCGCCAATGGGCGCACACGCCGTATTCGGCGATACGATGCATTTCCTGGGTGCGGATCTGCACTTCAAAAGGCTGGCCGCCGCGGATGACGGTGCTATGCAGGGACTGGTAGAGGTTGGGCCGGGGCATGGCGATGTAGTCCTTGAAGCGGCCGGGAACGGGGGGCCAGATCTGATGGATGACGCCCAGTGTAGCGTAGCAGTTGCGTACTGTGTCGGTGGTGACGCGAACGGCGAGCAAGTCGTAGATTTGGTCGAGGGTGCGCTGTTGGCGCTGGATTTTCTGGTGGATCGAGGAAAGGGGCTTGATGCGGCCGTCGACTTCGGCGGGGATGCCGTTTTCGACCAGTTTCTTGCGGATCTGGTCCTGGACCTCGCCCAGGAACTTCTCGTACGACTTCCGCTTGGATTCCAGCCTCTTGCGGAGGTCCTGATAGGCGTCGGGCTCGAGGTAACCGAACGCCAAATCTTCGAGTTCGGCGTGCATCGCGCCCATGCCCAGACGATGGGCGATGGGGGCGTAGATATCGATGGTCTCGCGCGCGATGCGCTGCTGGCGATCGGGAGGCAGGAAATCCAGGGTGCGCATGTTGTGGAGTCGGTCGGCGAGTTTGATCAATACGACGCGTACGTCGTTAACCATGGCGAGCAGCATCTTGCGGACGTTTTCCGCCTGACGGACTTCGGGCGCGAGCAGATCGAGGCGGCTGATCTTCGTCGCGCCCTCGACCAGCTTGGCCACTTCGCCGCCGAATTGATCGGCGATTTGGGCGGTGGGGATGCGGGTGTCCTCGACGATGTCGTGCAGCAGGGCGGCGCAAAGAGTGGCGACATCCAGGCGCATGTCCGCCAGCAGGTGGGCGACCGCCAGCGGATGGGAAAGGTAGGGTTCGCCCGACTCGCGGCGCTGCTCGGCGTGCTGTTCGGCTGCAAAGTCGTACGCCCGGCGGAGCAGATCGATGTCCTCGTTGGGCCGATTCTGGCGGACCTTGTCCATCAGCTCGATGAAACGTAAATCGAGCGCCCGGCGGGCCGCGGCGGTGATGGGTTTGGGCTCGAGCGGCATCGGTTCCTTCCGCCTGCCCCGCGGAGGATGAAACTAGAAACCGGCCGGCCCGGTGCCGGGCCAGCCGGCCAGACGCGATCCCGATTCGATCAGGAAGACTTCGAGGCTGCGGCTTCTCTCTCCTTGATTTCCTTCACCTTGTCGACCAGGGCATTGGCCTGCTTGAGCAGGTCTTCCCGTTCGCTGGCGGATTCCACCATATCGGCTTTCTGGCGGTCGAGCAGGTTTAGGTAGGCCATCGCGTCGGCGTAGTCGGGGTTGATGTCGATGGCTTTCTTGCATTCAGTGATGCCTTCGTCGACGATCTGGCCGTACCGGGTGGCGAATTGCTGGCGGAGATTTTGCGGCAGGGGATCTTCTTCGCCCAGGGGCTTGGCCGGCCTTCTGCGCTTGGCGGTGGCGAGGGAATCGTTGAAGTTGTGGCGGAGATCGCTATTGGCGTGATGAGCGAGCGTCCAATCGATCACCGCGACCCAGTAATAGGGCTGGGGGTCGCCCGGCCTGATCTGGATGTGCTTTTCGTGGTATTGCTTGGAGTCCTCGAGTTTCGCCGCGTCGAACGGGTTCGAAGCCATTTGGTAAAGCACCGAGCCGATGCCGTCGAGGGCAGAGAGGTTCGAGGGGTCCTGCTCGAGCACCTTATTGAATTCGATGATCGCCTGCTGGCCGTGGCGGACGTTCTCCGGCGTCGGGCCGCCGGGAACATACTGGCTGGCGTAGGCGGTGGCGAGATACACCCGGGCGTTGATGAGTTTGGGATCGAGTTCGGCGGCCTGCTTGAAATCCTCCTCCGACTGGTCAAACTGCGCAACCTTATAGGCCTCGATGCCCTGGTTCAGCAGGTCGCGGGCCTTTAGCTTGTTGCAGCCGGTAACGCCGCAAAGCCCGCCAAGCAGGAGCAAGCCAAGCGAACCATTCACCACTCGCTGTGGATACTGCATCAGCATTTCCTCCGGAGCCTGGCGGGCGAAAGCGGTCGGATGCGCCGGACTCTACTGGCCCTCTTCCACCTTCTTGGTGATGAGGCCGACCTTTTCGATCCCCGAATCGTGCATGATGTCAATCGCCCGGGCAACGTAGGCAAACTGGACCGAACTGTCGCCCTTGATGAAGGCGACCCGATCGCCGGGGGCGCGCTGGCTGAAGACGGTCTGAAGGCGGGGACCCAGTTGGTCCCAAGTGACCCTGTCCTGGTTGATCTTCAGGCCGCCGTCAGTGGCCACTTGGACGACGATGGTCCTGGTATCGAGTTCCTGTTGCTGCTTGGTGGGGGGAGCGGGCTGGGGCACCTGGGCATCAAGACCCTTCGGGGTGGTCGGCGTGATGGCCATAAAGATGATAATCAGCACCAGGAGGACGTCGATCAGTGGAACCACGTTGGGATCGGACATCGCCCCCTTTTTCTCGCCTACTTGTATGCTCATCGGGACACCCCCAAACGGAATTTCGCGCTCATGACCCAGCCCTTCGCTAGCCACCGCCCCCGGGAGTTGGCGGGCCTGTTTCCGGTCGCTCGGTCTTCTGGGTGATCAAGCCCAACTGCTCGACGCCAGCGGCGCGGATTTCGTCGACCACCTGCACCACATCGCCATACTTGGTCCGGGAATCGCTCTTGACGAACACGGTTTTATCGAGCCGATCCTGAACCCGATCTTTCACCGTCGAGGTGATCTGAGCCAGATCGATCCTCTGGGTTCCCAGATAGATGGCGCCGTCGCGGGTGACGGAGACGAGGATCGCGTCATCTTTGTTGGCATTGGGCATATCGTGCGGGTTGTTCACTTTGGCCAGATCCACCGAGACGCCCTTTTGGAGCATCGGGGTGATGACCATCATGATGATCAGCAGGACCAGCATGATGTCGGCCATCGGAATCACGTTCGGCTCGGCCATCGTGGGGCCTGCGTGTGGCTTGTAGTACGCCATGGCTAACCCATCCTCGGTCGCTAACTCTTCTTCGAGGCGCGACGGGTGATGAAGTAATTGATCAACTCCATCGACGAGTTGTCCATCTCGACGTCGAAGGCCTCGACCCGGCCGTTGAAATAATTATACGTCCAAACGGCAGGGACGGCGACGAAGAGGCCGAGCGCGGTGGTGACCAGCGCTTCAGCGATACCGCCGGCCACCGCGGACAGTCCGGTGGCTTTCTCCGCCTGGATGCCTTGGAACGCGTGGATGATGCCGAGCACCGTTCCGAACAACCCGACGAACGGGGCGGTTGCGCCGATGGTGGCCAGGCCGCCCAGCCCGCGCTTCATCTCGGCGTGCACGATTGCCACCGAGCGCTCCAGGCCGCGCATGGCCGCCTGAATCACCTCGTCCTCGGGCACTTGCGCCGCGGCTGCCTGGAACTCGGCCAAACCGGTCGCCACCACCTTGGCGATGTGGCTCTTCTTGTTTTTCTCGGCAATCGAAATCGCTTCATCTAGCTTGTTGTCTTTCAAGGCCGAGGCCACTTGCTGAACGAAGAGGCGCGACTGTTTCCGGGCGGCGCTGTACATCAGGGCCCGGTCGATCATGATGGCGATCGACCAGATTGACATGATGAACAGCACGACCACCACCAGCTTTGCCGGCACGCCCATCGTCCCCCACATGCTCCGCAGGTCCCAGGTTCCGGCCTGCCACAACCAGAGGCCCGCCAGTGAGAGGTATGCTGCCATTGGGTTTTATCCTCCTGTGTCCATCCGATTCGCTACCGAGCTCCATCGCGGGCGAGCCTGCCAGCTCTCGCCCGATTGCTACCCACCCAAAGTGAAAATGACCGTAATCACCGTATCCACTTGCACCGGTTCTCCGTTCAATGTCGTCGGCTGGTACTTCCACTGCTTCACCGCGTCCTCGGCCGCCTGCACCAATAGCGGCGGCCCGGACACGTATTCCAACTGCACCACCGAACCGTCCTTGTCGATCACCGCGTGCAGCACAACCGTGCCCTGAATCCGCGCTGCCTTGGCGATCGGCGGATACACCGGCTGCACCATACGCACCATTCGGGCTGCCTGCACGCTGCCGCCCACCTTGATTCGCTGGGGAACCACGGGCTTCGGAGGCGGCGGGGGCTTCGGACCGCTGCTCAGACCAAGGTCGCCGGTGCCGCCGGCCACGCCGCTGTTTATATCGCTCCAGCTCACCCCCGGGGGCAACGGCTGGTCCTTGACGATGGAGACGGTCTTCGGGATCACCTTCGGGGCCACCATTTGGTTGTGCTGAATGAAGGATGGCGGGGGTCTCACGATCTTGATGACCTTGGGCGGCGGTGGCGGCGGTGGTGGCGGCGGTGGCGGGGCAACCAGCAAGGTGGTCAGCATGGCTGGGGTGAGGGCTTCGGTGTAGATCAGCGGAATCAGGATCAGCACCGTGAGGATTCCCAATTGGCCGAGGATCGAAACCAGAATCGTCCACCGGGTGTGGGTCTTACGCCGATGCACGCCTGAAACTACCAGATCGTCGAACACACCCTACCTCCTCCCAGCGGTCGCCAAGCGTCGGTCGGCCGTTCGGGCCTTGGGCTGGCGCCCTCCGGCACCGGACGCTGCGCCGCCCGGAGCGGTCCGGCCGCCCCGGAGCTTGTACCAAAGCACCACAATCGGCGCCGCGATACCGAAACTAGAATAGGTTCCTACCACAACTCCTACCACCATGGCAAAAGCGAAAGTGCGGAGCACCCTGCCGCCCAGCAAATAGAGCACCAGTACCGCCAGAAACGTCAAGCCACTGGTGAGGATCGTGCGGGAGAGGGTCTGGTTGACGGAACGGTCGACGATCTCGGCAAATGGCTCGCGGCGCATCAACCGCAGGTTTTCGCGCACGCGGTCGAAGATGACGATCGTGTCGTTCATCGAATAGCCCACCAGGGTCAGCAGGGCGGCGATAACGGTAAGCGAAATCTCGTAATGAAACAAACAGAAAAAGCCGAGCGTGATCAGCACGTCGTGAAAAACCGCAATCACCGCCGCCGTTCCGTAAACCCATTCGAAGCGAAACGCAATATAGACCAGCATGCCCGCCAAGGCATAGAGGGTAGCCAGAATCGCCTGGCGGCGGAGCTGGGCGCCCACCCGCGGGCCGACGATCTCGACGTCGCGGATAGCGAACGCTCCGGGATAATACCCCCGCTCGAGGCTGGCCACAACCGCCGGAGTTGTTCCGGGCGCCGGGGCGAGGTCCGCGATCGTCGGGACCAGCCCGCTGCGGGCGCTGTCGCGGTAGTGGATGAGGGACTGGGCGAGCTGGGTGTACCGGGTACCCGCGGCGAGTCCCAGACGGAGCGGGTCCTGCCGGGTGAGGAATTCGGCAAGGGAGGGGGAGGTGGTTGCATTGAAGTCCTGCTTGCCGGCGGGTCCGGGAAATGTCTTGAGGAGGGCGTCGAGGATGGCGGCGCGGCCCTGGTCGAGCCGGCGTTCGCTCTGACCGGATTCCTCGAGCCCGATGACCACATCATTCCTGGAGTTGGGATCGGACAGGTCGCTGATTTGCTGAATCGAGCTGTTTCCCAGTCCCTCCTGGGCAAGAGCGGCTCGGATCTTTTCGATGGGAGGCGGGCCGGAGAAGCGGACGTAAACCAAGGTGCCGCCGCGGAAGTCGATTCCGTAGCGCAGGCCCCCCTGGCGGAGCCAGGCGATGCCGCCCAGGATCAGGAGCGAGACGGACAAGGCCACAAAATACTTCACCTTGCTCATCCACCGGATATTCGGACTCTTGAAAAGCTCCATCGAAACGCCTTCTCACTTCCCTACTGGTTTAGACGCCCGCCGCACCGGCGGTGGTAGCCGCGCCTTTCCGCCTTGCTAGATGCTCAACGAAGCCTGCCGCTCCATCCGGCTGAGGTGCCAATCGAAAATCGTGCGGGACACGTAGATCGACGTGAATACGTTGGCGATCAAGCCGATGACCAGGGTGATCGCAAACCCTCGCACCGGGCCGGTACCGAACATGAACAGGAAGATGGCGGAAACCACGGTGGTGACGTGGGTGTCGATGATGGTCAGAAAGGCCCGCTCGAACCCGAGGTCGACGGCCGAGGCATTCGCCTTGCCAGCGCGCAATTCCTCGCGGATGCGCTCGAAAACCAGCACGTTCGAATCCACGCCCATGCCGATCGTCAGGATGACCCCGGCGATGCCCGGCAGGGTGAGCACGGCGCCGAAATAGGCGAGTGCCGCCATAAGGATCACCAGGTTCAGGAACAGGGCCAACACCGCGTTGACGCCGGACAAGCGGTAATAAACCAGCAGGAAGATCATCACCGCAAGCAGGCTGATGATCGATGCCTGCACGCCTTCGCGAATCGAATCGGCGCCCAGCGAGGGGCCGACGGTGCGCTCTTCCAGGTAGCGGATCGAAGCGGGCAGAGCGCCGGCGCGCAAGACGAGGGCAAGGTCGTTGGCCTGGTCCTGACCGAAACTGCCGGTGATTTCCCCCGAATCTTCGATACGGCCTTCGATGGTGGGAGCGGATTGGACGCGGTGGTCGAGCACGATGGCGAGCCGCTGGCCGACGTTGGCTTCGGTGAACGGGCCGAAGCGCTGGGCGGCGTCGCGAGAGAGATTGAAGTGCACTTCCCATTGCCCGGGCATTTGGGGGTTGAGCGCCGCATCGGCGCTCCGCAAATCGCGCCCGGTCACCACCGCCGAACGGGTGAGCAGGTAGTAGACGGTCGCTCCCGCCTGCTGGCCGGCGCCTTCGGCCACGCCTGGAACCAGTTCGCTGTCGGCGGGGAGAATGCCGCCGTGGCCGGCGAGCGCCTCGGCCTCGGAGGGATAGGGTCCGTCGATCACTTTGCGCAACTCGAGCTGGCCGCCGGCCTGGATGACCTCTTTCGCGCGGTTGAGGTCGCCTTCGCCGGGCAACTGGACGAGGATTTCGTCATCCGCGCTGCCGGTCGGTGCGATGGTGGGCTCGGTCAAGCCGAGCTGATCGATGCGCCGGCGAATCGTTTCCATGGCTTCGTCCATGGTTTGCCGCTTGATGTCGCCGACGGCGGTTTGTTTGAGGGTGAGGGCGTAGCCATTGTTCTGGCCGGCAGCCACGGCCAAATCCCAATCGGGGAGCTGCTCGCGAACCAGGTCGCGGAACGCGCCCGATTGCGCCGGGTCAAGGTTGGCGACCAGAATCTGGGTGTCGCTTACACGCCGGATTTCGCCCGCCTTGATGCCTTTGCTGCGGAGCTGGTCGGTGAGGTCGTCGTAGGCGCGATTGCACTCGAACTGGACCGCCTCGTCAACCTGAACCTGCAAGACGAGGTGGCTGCCCCCCTGGAGATCGAGGCCCAGCTTGATGCGGTGGCGGAAATTGTCTTTCACCTGCGGCCAGGAAGTCGGGAAGGAAGGCCGCCCCAGAAGACCCCAGAGGCACGCACCAATGATGAGGGCGATGAAGAGGGCCTTCCATTTGAGGTTCGGATTCATCGTGCCCCTGCCGGGGAATTCCGGCCGACTCAGCCCTCCTTGGATTCCTGCTGGAGGCCGGCGACCGCCGAACGCGCCACCTTTAGCTTCACCTGATCGGCCACGCGCAATTGAATCGTATCACCATCGACGCCAACCACCACGCCGTAGATGCCGCCGTTGGTGACGACCTTGTCGCCGGACTTGAGCCCCCGGTGCATTTCAGCAGTTTTTTTCTGCCGGCGCTGGGAAGGCAGGATGAGCAGGAGGTAGAAGATGGCGAAGACGGCGACCATCGGCAGCATCCAGGCCACCGGGCTGCCCGCCGGCTGTCCCTGGCCTGCCAGAGAAACGGATTGCAGGAACATCTGGTGTTGCCCGCCCATTCCATCCGGAGATTTCAACGAGGCCGATCCGCGGCGACAAGGTGCGAGAACCCTTGGAGGTGGATGGCGGCTCCGAGCTTCCCAAATCGCACCGCAGGACTAGGGATGACCCGCTTGGTGGCGCGCCTGAAGGTCGGAACGAAACACCTCCAGGGTCCCTGAGCGGATAGCGTCACGGATTTGCCTCATCGTGTCAAGGTAAAAGTATACATTATGGCAGGTGTTTAGGACCGGCGCCAGAAGCTCGTTTGCCAGGTAAAGGTGGCGGAGGTAGGCGCGGGAATAGCGGCGGCAAACCGGGCAGGCGCACGTCGGGTCGATGGGGCGTTCGTCGTCGGCGTAAGCGGCATTCTTGATGAGCAGTCGGCCGTAGCGAGTGAAGAGGCAGCCGTTCCGGCCGTTGCGGGTGGGCAGGACGCAATCCATCATGTCGACACCGGCGGCGACGTAGTCCGGCAAATCCTCCGGCTTGCCTACTCCCATCAGATAGCGGGGCCGCCCGGCAGGCAAGCGGGCAGCGGCTTCCGCAGCGATGTCCAGGGTGAGGGCGCGGGGCTCGCCCACCGCGAGCCCTCCAATGGCGTAGCCGGGGAAATCCAGTTCGACCATTTGATCGGCCGACTGGCGGCGCAAGTCAGCGTAGACGCCGCCCTGTACGATGGCGAATTGCATCTGACGGCCGGGGTCGCCACGCAGGGCGAACGCCTGCTTCGAGCGACGCGCCCACTCGAAGGTGCGTCGCATCGCTTGCCGGGCGTGTTCGTGACTTGCGGGGTATTCGATGCATTCATCGAGCACCATGGCGACGTCGGCGCCGAGCGCCCATTGCACCTCGACGGCCAGCTCGGGCGTGAAAAAATGTTCGGCGCCGTCCAGGTGGGAGCGAAAGCGCACGCCCTCGTCGCTTATTTCGCGCAAGCCGGCCATGCTGAACACCTGGTAGCCGCCCGAATCGGTGAGAATCGCCCGGGGCCACGACATGAATCGGTGCAAGCCGCCCAGCCGGCGGACGCGCTCGTGTCCGGGGCGCAGGTAGAGGTGGTAGGTGTTGGCCAGCAGCACCTGAACGCCGAGCTGCAACAGCATTTCCTGGGTGAGGCCCTTGACGCTGGCGGCGGTGCCGACGGGCATGAAAGCGGGGGTATCGATCACGCCGTGGGGAGTTTCGAGACGGCCGAGGCGTGCGCCGGTGGGATCGGTTTTCAGCAACTCGAAACGCGGGGCCATGGGCAAACCAAGTCTAGCGCCGTTGGCCGCCTTCACAATCCCGGCAATTGGGGCACGGAATCGAGCAGCGCCTTGGTGTAGGGATGCTCGGGCCGGGCGAGCACTCGCTCGGTCGGGCCAATCTCGAGGAAGCGCCCGCCGCGCATGACCGCAATCCGCGTGGCCAATTGGGCCACTACCGGCAAGCTGTGAGAAATGAAGAAGCAAGTGAGATGGAAATCGGTGGCCAGCCTCGCCAGCAAATCCAGGATTTGCGCCGCAATCGAAGGATCGAGCGCCGATACCGGCTCGTCGGCGACCAGAAGCTTCGGTCGCAACACCACCGCCCGGGCGATGGCAACGCGTTGGCGCTCGCCGCCGGAGAACTCATGGGGGAAGCGGCCCAGCGCATCCAGGGACAGGCCAACGGCTTCGACCGCTTCGGCCACGCGGGCCCGGCGCCGGTCGGCTCCCAGCCGGGGCTCGTGGACTTCGAGCGGTTCCGCGACAATCGAACCCACTTTCTGGCGTGGATCGAGCGAACCGTGAGGATCCTGGAAAACCATCTGGATTTGGCGTCGCAGCGCGCGCCGACCGGCCCCGCGCGCTCGCAGCCAATCGGCGTCGAGGAAAGTGATTTGGCCGCTGTCGGGTTCTTCCAGTTGGACCAGCAGCCGCGCCAGGGTGGTCTTCCCGCAACCGGATTCGCCGACGACGGCAAGGGTCTCGCCGGCGAGGAGATCGAATTCGACGTTGTCGACAGCGCGGATACGGCCACCGCCGGGCAAGAGGAACGTTTTGGTCAGCCGGCGCACGCTCAGGAGTGGAGTCTGGTTGGACACGATGCCATCCGCGAGCAGCGGCTCTCAGGGCTTCCAGGCGGCAAGGAACGAGCAGGACTGGGTGAATTCGATCTCCGGTCCGGCCCCCCCGACGCCGGGAACCAGGCGGGGACGGAAGCCGGAGGCATCGCCGTCCATCGCGGCTTCCATCAACCGGCGCGTTTGCCGCCAAGCGGGGTCGGTGGGCTCCCAGCCGGAAATGCGCAACCAGTCCGCGAATCGTCGCGGGCGCTCGATGGATTCGGTCGAGCGGATGCGGAAGCCGGCGTCCTCGACCATCCGGCGAAGCTGGTCGAGAAACAGCGTATGGGTATGAGAGGAATCGCGGCAACGCTCGATGCGATCGTTGGCCTCGGCATCGGCGCCGTCGGGCACGATGAGGTCCACCAGGGCGAGTCGGCCGCCCGGCCGCACCACCCGGGCGAGTTCACCGAGAGCGTCGAAGGGGCGCGCCATGTGGTGAAGGCTGTAGCCGCTCACCGCGACGTCAATGGAATCGTCGCTGCAGGGAAGCGCCGCGGCGTCGGCGCAGACCAGCACGACGTTGGCGGCGCCTTGATCGGCGGCCACTTGGCGAGCGCGCTCGAGAAACGCCGGCGTCAGGTCCACCCCGACAACCAACCGAGCCTGGCGCGCCAGCGCCAGGGTGAAGGTCCCCGGCCCGCAGGCCAAATCGAGTGCTATTTCGCCCGGGAGTGGCGCCGCCAGCCGAGCGATGGTTTCCGCTTCGCCGGCGCGATGGGGCACCGCCAAGCGCAGGAACGCATCGGCCGAGCGGGTGAACCGCTCGCGCACACGCTGATGCTGCTCGCGCTCGTCACCCACGCTCATCGCACCAGAATACAGCGGGCGAAATGGTCCGGGCCAGCCCGGCGCGGCTCGGGCACCGCCACAGAACATTCCGGCTGGCGGTACAAGCAGCGCGGCTCGAACGAACAGCCTGGCGGCAACGCATCCAGACGGGGAACCGACCCCGGAATGGGCGCCAGGCGGCGGCCGCGCTGAGGGGCGGCGCGAAGCAATCCTTCGGTGTAAGGATGCCGCGGGTTGGCGAGCACGGTGCTCGCCGGCCCTGATTCGACGATCCGCCCGGCATACATCACCAGCAGCCGATCGACCGCCTGCGCCACCACCGCGAGGTCGTGGCTGACGAAGAGCATCGCCAGAGCCGCATCACGCCGCAGCCGCGACAACAGCTCGAGAATCTGTCGCTGGACGGTGACGTCGAGCGCGGTGGTGGGCTCGTCGGCAATCAGCATCCGGGGGTCGGCGGCAAGCGCCATCGCAATCATCGCCCGCTGGCGCAGGCCGCCGGAGAGTTGGTGGGGAAACTGGCGCGCGCGGAGCGGCGGATCGGGAATCGCAGCGCGCTCGAGCGCGGCCAGCGCCAGGCGATGGGCGGGGCCGGAGCCAAGCCCCGGCCGGTGTACGCGCGCAGCTTCCGCCACTTGCGTGCCGACGCGCATCACCGGATCGAGCGCGGTCATCGGCTCCTGGAACACAATGCCGATTTCGCGTCCTCGAACCCGCCGGAGTTCCGGCTCGTCCAGCGCCACCAGATCGACCGGCGGAGCGCCATCGCGGCCCGCCAGCCACACCTGCCCGCAGCGCCGGGCTCGAGGCGGCACCAGACCCAGGAGCGCCAGCCCGAGCATGGTTTTGCCCGAGCCCGATTCGCCCACCAGGCCGGCGGCTTCGGCCGGCTGGAGCGAAAAGCTGACGTCGTGAACCGGCCGTATCTCTCCCGAGGGCGTGAGAAGCTCGACGGTGAGCCCGCGGACATCGAGCAGCGGAGGCACCCCTGCATGATAAGCCTGGAACGGCGCTTGGATCGGTAGTCGCTCAGTCCCCAACCCTCGGGAGGCGGTGCCACAGGCTCCAGAGTCCAGTCTCATGCGATCCTTTACACGGTGTTATCAGGACATCCCTTACACTCGCCTCGGTCCGAAGATGAGCACGAGTGGCTCGCTTTCCCGCGGTCGGCGGAGAATAATGAGCCTCGCTCTTGGCTCCCGCGGACGCAGGAGGACGCGATGGGAAGCCTTCTCCCCGGCTGGACCGCAGCGCTCAACCATCACCCGGCGTTCGTTCACTTCCCGATCGTATTGTGGCTGGCGGCGTTGCTCTTCGAAATTCTTTCGCTCCGCCGGCGAAGCGATCCCACCCACGACTTGGCCTGCTATCTGCTCTACCTGGGAACGCTGACCGCGGTGCTCGCCGTCGTTACCGGACTCAATGCCGAAGCGACGGTCGCGACCGACGAAGTGGCGCACGCGCTCGAAGTGCACGAGGAGTTGATGCTGACCAGTTTTTTCCTGGCGACCGGCTTGTCGGTGTTCGCTTACTTCTCCCGGCGCCGGCTGACCCATGCGCTCAAGATGGTGCTACTTGCGGGGCTGGTGTTGCTGGCGCTGCTGGTGACGCTCGGAGCCGATCGCGGGGCGGAGATGGTTTACCGCTACGGGCTGGGGGTCAACTGGTCGACGGCGATCCAGCAGAAATAGCCCGCCGCGCCGGCGACGCTCCCGTTTGCCTCGACCGGGACGTTTGCGTGCCGCCCCCGCGGCATGGGCTGCCCTCGGAATCCCTCGTTCGTCCCCAAAAGCTGGAACGGCGCTAGAAATCGTGGGCCGGCCCTTCGAGGAAAGCACGCAACTTGCGCGAACGGGAAGGATGCCGCAGCTTGCGGAGGGCCTTGGCTTCGATTTGACGGATGCGCTCGCGGGTGACGGCGAACGACTGGCCCACCTCCTCGAGAGTGTGTTCGCTGCCGTCTTCGAGGCCGAAACGCATCTTGATCACTTTCTCCTCGCGCGGGGTGAGCGTTTTCAGCACCGAGGAGGTCTGTTCCTTGAGGCTAAGGTTGATGACCGCGTCGGAGGGCGAGACGACCGCCTTGTCTTCGATGAAATCGCCCAGATGGGAATCCTCCTCCTCGCCGATCGGCGTTTCCAGCGAAATGGGCTCCTGGGCGATTTTCATGATCTTCCGCACCTTCGCCACCGGGATTTCCATGCGCTTGGCGATTTCCTCGGAGGTGGGCTCGCGACCGAGTTCCTGAACAAGTTGGCGCTGGGTGCGGACCAGCTTGTTGATGGTTTCGATCATGTGGACGGGGATCCGAATGGTGCGGGCTTGGTCGGCGATGGCGCGGGTGATGGCCTGACGGATCCACCAGGTGGCGTAGGTGGAGAACTTGTAGCCGCGGCGCCACTCGAATTTGTCCACCGCTTTCATCAAGCCGATGTTGCCTTCCTGGATCAGATCGAGGAACTGGAGGCCCCGGTTGGTGTATTTCTTGGCAATCGAGACCACCAGCCGGAGGTTCGCTTCGATCAATTCCTTTTTCGCCTGCTCCGCCTCGGCCTCGCCGCGCTGGATGAGCTGGAGGTTGCGCTTCAGCTCGGCCAGGCTGACTTCGCTCTCGATTTCGATTTCCTTCAGCTCGATGCGGCGAGTGCGCAGTTCCTTTCGCGCCTCGCTGGCGGTATCGCCCTTGGCGACTTCGGCCCGGCGCTCCAGTTTGCCCGCTTCCTTTTCCAGCGCTTGCAGGCGTTCGACGGTCTGGCGCAGCCGGTCGATCAGTCGTTTCTTTTCCTGGAGGTTGAAATCAATGGATCGGATCAGGCACGACAGCTCGACCCGGCGGCGCGAGATGCGCCACTTGCCGCGCACCCAGCCTTTTTTCCGTGGCCGAGCCGCGCGGTCGAGCTTCTGCGCGATTTTGAGGACTTCCAGGTAGAGCTTGGCCATCCGGTCGATCAGCCGGAGAGTCGTCCGGGTTTTTTCTTCAACCTTTTCGTCGGTCAATTCGTCGTCGTCGAATTGGACGATTTCCTTGATCGAGCGGCGCCCCTGGCGGAGATCTTCGCCGATGCCCAGCATCTCCTTCCAAACCAGCGGGGAGCGGGAAATCACCTTGAGCACGAGCAACTGGCCGCGCTCGATCCGCTTGGCGATGGCGACTTCGCCTTCGCGGGTGAGCAGCGGCACCGTGCCCATTTCCCGCAGGTACATGCGAACGGGATCGTTGGTTTTTTCGAGCGCCCCGGGACTGAGATCGAGTTCCTCCTCGGGTAACTCGTCGGCTTCTTTCACTTCCGCTTCGGAAACATCCAGCGCCTCGGCGCCATCGACCCCGGCCACCGGCTTGCCCGGGGCATCTTCGAACACGTCGATGCCGTAACGCTCGAAGGTGGAGAGCAGATCGTCGATTTCGTCGGAGGAATGGACCTCGGCGGGCAGGATGTCGTTCACCTCGTCGTAGAGGAGGTAGCCACGCTCCTTGCCCATAGTGATGAGCTGCCGGACCTGGTCGTACTTCTCCTCGATGGCCAAGGCTCAGAAGCCTCCGAAAGCTCGGCCAACGCGCCGCGGCGCGCGCAGCGACGGAAACGAGAAAGACGGTGAGTGCGAGGGGGTCAAGGGAGTGAGGGCATCTCCGGGGAGTGGTGCTCCGCGCCGCCCTGAGCCCGGGGCGGCGACGCCGCCGGCCAGCGTCGATTGCGAGCCACTTGCCTTCGATCCTAGCAAATTACACACAGTCCCGGCGAACCCGTCAACCACGTTCTCCCTCTCGATGCCGCGCCGACAACCCCAGCCGAGCAGCCACCACATTGTAGCGCGCCGCGCCGGTCAAGCCTCGAGCCGGGTCAGCGACGCCCGCAGCGCCTGCTTCCGCTCGAGCAGCCGCATCAATTCCGTCTTGCCGCTCGTCGCCTGGCCGCCGCCGGACTTGAGTGCTTCGATCTCGGCTTGCACGCCGCGCAGGTCCGCCTCCAGCCGGCGGCGCTTGAGGGCGGCGAGGCAGCTCTCGGCCTCCTCCCAGGTGGACTCGATCGAAGGCTCGAACGCCAGATCGAAGAGCAGCCGCCGGTCGCGTTCCTGCAACCGTTCGCCGAGCGCGGTGATTTCGGCCGCGGGGCGGGCCCCGGTTCCGGCTTCGAGCAACACGGTGAAGAGTGGCTCGGTGTCGAGACCGCGGTGCAAGCCGGCTTGAACGATTTCCGCCGCCAACCGGGCGCGAAAGGCGTCGGTTTCGAGCAGCATCTTCAGCAGCCGGCGCTCGGCCATGGTGACGGCCGCAGCCAGCAGCTCCGAACGCGGCTTTACCTCGGCGCGGCGCTCCACCGCGGCTTGCTGGAGCGATTGGCGCAGCACCGCCTGTTCCACCCGGAGTTCGGAAGCGATGCGGCTGGCCCACTCCGAGCGCGCCAGCGGGCTGGCGAGCAGTCGAACGTAGGGAAGCAGAAAATTCACTGCCCGCAACTTGCCCTCGATCGATCCGGCATCCATTTTCCGGGCGCGGGCAATCAGGTAATCCAGGTAGAGCGGCGCTTTTGCCAGCAATTCGCGGTAGGCAGCGGGTCCGGCTTGGCGGACGAACTGATCGGGATCCGACTTATCGTCCGATGCCGAAGGCAGGACGAGCACGCGCACCTCGAACTCGCCGCCGAGCAGCAGCACGAGCGAGCGGTCGGTGGCCGCCTGGCCGGCCGGATCGACATCGTAATTGACCACGACGTTGCGGGTGAAACGGGCGAGCAAGCGAACCTGGGATTCGGCGAGGCTGGTGCCGCAACTGGCGACCACGTTCTCGATGCCGGCCTCGGCGAGCGCGATGGCATCCATGTATCCCTCGACCAGCACCGCGTAACCCTCGCGGCGGATCGCTTCGCGGGCTCGGTCGAGATTGTAGAGCACCCGGCTCTTCGTGTAGATGCGGGTTTCAGGCGAATTCAAATATTTTGGCTGCTCGTCGCCGAGAGCGCGGCCGCCGAAGGCGACCGTCCGTCCGGCCTCGGTGGCGATGGGGAACATCACCCGGCGGCGGAACCGGTCAAACAACTGCTCGCCCGGATCGCGGGCGGCCAGCCCGGAGAGGTCGAGTAGCGCCGGAGGAAATTTCGAGCGGAGGTGGCGCACAAGCATCTCGCCCGCCGAAGGCGCCCAGCCGATGGCGAACCGGGCGATGGTTTCGCGGTTGAGCCCGCGATCCTCGAGGTAACCGCGGGCGGCCTGGCCTTCGGGTGTTCCCATCTGGGCGACAAAGAACGCCGTCGCCTCCCGATGCATTTCCATCAGCAGCCGGCGCTGTTGGGTGGCTTGCTGGCTCTCGGCGCCGCCGCGTCCCCGCCATCCGGCGAGCGAGATGCCGCATTTTTCGGCGACGGCACGGATGGCTTCGGGAAAGCTGCACTTGTCCAGTTCCATGACGAAGCCGAACACGTCGCCGCTGGCCCCGCAGCCGAAGCAGTGATAAATCTGCCTGGCGGGATGCACGGCGAAGGAAGGGGTTTTCTCCTGATGGAAGGGGCAGAGGCCGAGGAAATTCTGGCCGCTCTTCTTCAAGCGGACGTATTCACCGACCACGCGGACGATATCCGCCTGCTGCTTCACTCGTTCGGCGATCGATCCAGGCTCGGCCATCGCTTCGAGGACTGATCTGGGCAAAGTATAGCGCGCGTCCACCCACCCGGGCCTGGTCGCCGCTTCACTCCTTCAATTCGACCACGGTGATCGCTTCGCCGCCATGCTCGGGCGATTCCGCGGCTATCTTCTCCACCAGCGGATGAGGAATGAGGAACTCGGCCAGCCCGCGCCGGAGCGCCCCGGTGCCGTAGCCGTGAACGATTCGCACGCGAGGCTTCCCGGCCAGGGTGGCGCGATCGAGGAAGCGATCGACCCGGCGCACCGCCTCTTCCACCGTGCAGCCGATGACGTTGATTTCATCAGCGTCGCCGGCCTTCGCCTGGGTGGCGACGGTCACGACCCCCGCGCCCGCTTGCGCCCCGGTCGCCGGTTCGTCGACGACGCCAACGACGTCCTCGATCGGAACCTTCATGCGCAGCGGTCCCGCCTGAATCTCGACGCTTCGATCGCGGCGCTGGCGGACGACCACCGGCTTCGAGATGCCGCGGACCCGAACGTGGAGGCCGGGCAGGAGCAGCTCGGCATCCACCGGACGAGCGGCGGGCTCGGCCGCCAAACCGAGGTCCTGCTGGGAATCGGCGCGTTGCTGGAGGACGGCGGCATCGGCCTCGGCCTGGCCTTCCGAGCGAATTTTCACCAGCCGGCGCACGGCTTGTTTTTCGACGGCCGCGCGCAGCTTGCGATCGGCGATATCGGCGGCGAGACGCGCCACTTCCTTCTCGACTCGCGCCAGTGCCTCGCGGAATTGGCGCTCGAGTTCCTCCACTCGGCGCCGCTGGCGCTCCACCCATTCGGTGCGCAGCCGCGTGCGTTCCTCTTCGAGGCGCAGTCGCTCGACCGCCGCCTGCCGCTTCAACTCGTCGAGCTCCTCGAGCGAGCGGTGGAGATGGTCGATCAGCCGGCCGGTTTCGAGGGCTTCGGGAGCCATTTCCCGCCGCGCGCGCTCGATCACTTCGGCGGGCAAGCCCAGGCGGCGGGCAATTTCAATTCCGCTCGAAGTGCCGGGGAGGCCTACGAGCAGGCGGTAGGTGGGCAGTAGCGTTGGGAGATCGAACTCGACGGCGGCATTGAGAACGCCCGTGGCGGTGAGCGCGTAGGTTTTCAGCCGGTCGTGATGGGTGGTGGCGAAGGTGAGCGAGCGGCGGCTGCGGAATTGATCGAGCAGGGCGATGGCCAAGGCTGAGCCTTCCTCGGGGGCGGTGCCGGTGCCGATTTCGTCGATGAGAACGAGCGACCGTTCGGTGGCGTTCTCCATCATCGCCCGCAGATTCAGCATGTGAGCGGAAAACGTGGAGAGATCGGCGGTGATCGATTGCTCGTCGCCGATGTCTGCCAGCACCACGTCGGCCAGGGGCAGCTCGGCATCGACGGCGGCGACCGGGATCCCCCTCTGAGCGGCGAGGACCGCCAAGCCCACCGTCTTCAGCACCACGGTCTTTCCGCCGGCATTCGGCCCGCTGATCACCATCACCGTGTCGGCGCCGCCCAGCTCGAGCGTCATCGGGACCATATCGCGATTGTGCCGGCGAAGCGCCAGTTCCAGAACCGGATGACGCGCCGACGCCAGCCGCAGCCGCTGCTGGGCGGAAAACCGCGGCAGGGCGCACTCGAATTGGCGCGCGAAACGGGCGCGGGCGAACAGCGAATCGAGTTCGCCGAGCGCGGCGGCGGCGCGAGCGAGGAGCGGCCAGTGCTCGCGCAGCCGGCCGGTGAGTTCCTCGAGGATGCGGGCGATTTCAGCGGCTTCGGCTTCGGCCAGGCGGACGAGCTCGTTGTTTGGCTCGACGGCGTCGAGCGGCTCGACAAACAGCGTTTGTCCGGTGGAACTCGAACCGTGCACGACGCCGGGAACCGCGCCGCGGCCGGCGGAACGAACCGGAATCACGTAGCGGTCATTGCGGAGGGTGACGTAATCCTCCTCGTTGCCCGACTGCTGCAACCGGCGAAGAATCGCGCGAAGCACCTGAAGGGTGCGCTCGCGGAGACGAGCGCGGCTGCCGCGGAGCCGCTTCAATTCGGGCGAGGCGTCGTCGGAAATTTCACCGCTGGGCAGAATGGCCCGGCGAATGGCGCCCGCCAGTGCCCCCAAGTCGGCCAGGCCTTCGCCTCGGCCGGCGAGGAGCGGCCAGCGATCGCGCAGCGCCAGCAGGGTGCGGCGAGTTTCGGCTGAGGTTTCGACAAGTCCGGCGGCGTCGAGCAATTGCGCCGGATCGAGCGCCACCTGGGGCAATGCCAGCCGCTCGAGCCAGAGTTCGGGATCGGCGACCGCTCCGAAACCGAGTTCGGAGCCGCTCGCGAGATACTGGCTCGCTTCGCCAATCGCGGCGAAGGCGGCTTCGAGCGCTGCTCGGTCGGTGGAAAAGGCCAGGGAGCGGAGGCCCCGCCGGCCCGGCTCCCAAGTGGAGAAACCGATAACGATGTCGAGCAGGTCGTCGAAGGCGAGGAGTTCTTCGGCAGAGCGGGCCACGAGCTTCCATTCTAGGACGTTCGCGCAAGCCCTGGCTATTTTACGTAGTCAAGCGCGCCGCGGGCGGTGGCGGCGAGCGCGCCGCCATCGATTCTGGGAATCAACCGAGGCGGACGGGACGCAGCGGAACAGACAGTTGCTCGCCAAGATAGCGGGCGGCGTCGGCGGGCGAGGCGGCCAGGTGTATAACGCGGGCACCGCGAGTGCGCCCCTCGCTGCTGGGGCCGATTTCGCCCCGGATGACATGTTCGATGACGGGCATCCAGAAGGAGCCGAGGACAACCAGCGGCTTCGCTCGCGTAAGCCCTTTGTTGAGCAACTCCCATACGACGGCCAGCTCGACAAGAGTGCCGCTGCCGCCCGGGCAAACCACGTAGCCGCGGCCGCGACCGACGAGCTCGAACAGCCGCTCCTGCCAGCTCCGAACACGGATTTCGCGTTCGATCCATGGGTTGGCGCGAGAGCGAAACACTCGAGCGGTGATCCCGATGGCGTGGCCGCCCGCCTCGCGGGCGCCGCGCGATACCGCTTCCATCACGCCGCCGTAACCGCCCGAGCAAACCGCCAAGCCGCGGGCGGCGAGTTCACGGCCGAGCTCGCGAGCCTGCTCGTAGGGGGCAGAGCCGCGCCGAACGCGGGAACTGCCGAATACGACCACGGCTATTGGCTTGGGGGGCACGCGAGAATCCGCGGAAGTGGGGGCGGCGCTAGGCGGGGGATTTCTTCGTCCAGGCGCCCAGAATCGCGCCCATCAGGCACAATCCGGCCAGGGGATAGATTTCGTTGATGGCGAACAGCTCGAGCGGGCGCATTTCGTACATCGAGGTGGTGAAGGTGATCGGCCCGACGATTCCCACCCAGAGCAGCACGCCGATGGCGGCGCCGCGCGCGGCGGTGCTGGCGTTGCGCCACGAGCAGACGTGGGCGAGCACGAACGCAATCAGCAGGTTCAGCACGAACGTGAGGATGTACGGCAAGACCGGATTCATGCTTCCCGCTTGCTGCATCGTCATATGTTCGAGTGCCATCCAAGGGCGGCCGAAGAGCACGCCGTACCACACTGCCCCGAGCAGCCAGTACGCCACGGCGCAGACAATCACCGCCAGGTAATTGACTCTCATTTCTCGCTCCTTCGCCCCTGCCTCCCACCACGCCTGCGGCCCCGTCCTCGATTCTCCAGCCCGCGCAGCCGGAAGCTGCCGCGAGTGGTGGAGGAGTCTACCTTTGCCGGCGAGCGAAGTCGAGACTTAGCCGCGCGGCCGTTAGGGAGTTGAGTCGGGGCGGCGCATGGACGGCTTCGCCGGCGGCGGGCTGGCGCCTAGGCCGGTGACCATGGCGGCGGCGATCCGATCGACGAATGGAGTGATTCTTTCGTCGGGAGGGTCGTTGTTGGCGAAGATCGAGAAAACCAGGTGTCGGCCGGAAACGGTGGTTGCATAGCCCGACAGGGAGCTGTCGTGAACCAACGTGCCGGTTTTCGCAAACAGCCGGCCCTCAGCCGGGGTGTCGTTCATCCGATGTTCGAGCGTGCCGTCGCGGCCGGCAACGGGCAGGGCATTGAGGTAAGTCGGCGCCCAGGTCTGGCTGGCAGCGTACCGCAGCAAAGCCACCACCGCTTCGGGCGTCACCAAATCGCTGCGCGAGAGTCCCGAGCCGTCGAACAGCACGACGTCGTCGGCGACGCCGATGCCCGAGAGGAATTGGCGTTCGAACTCGAGCCCGTTGCGGCGCGAACCGACGCCGGTCTTTTCGCAAGCGACGGTGCGGAGCAGGCATTCGGCGTGGAGATTCTGGCTGACCTTGAGCAGATAGCGCACCGCCTGGGCGAGGGTAGGTGAGAGGTGTTCGGCGACCACGCGGCGCGGGGGCGGCTGCGGCGCCGGCTCGCCGGGAAGCCAGTGCAGGGCGCGCGACTGGCCGTAAACAGCGACGCCCCGCTGTTCCAGCAGCCGCTTGAGCAGGGTGGCGGCATAACGCGCCGGCTGCTCGACCGCCAACTGGAGCTTGACCGGCTGGGCATCGAGCGGAATCTGGCCCGACAGGGTGACCTCGAGCGCATCCGGCTCGCGCCACAAGTCCACTTGCGTTTGCGAGCCGGCGGCGACGGTGGCGGCCCGATCGGCGAAGCGATAAAACCCGGCCCAGGGCAGCACCTGAAACGACGCGGGATCGCCGACGCGACCGCCGGGAGCGACATCGACTTCGACGGCGTTATCATCCACCACGATGGCGCTGACGGCAGCGCCGTATTCCCGGGTGAGGTCGCCGACGCTCCAGCCGGGCGGATAGCGCTCGTAGGAGAAGTAGGTGTCGTCGGCAACCACATCGCCGGCAATCCGTTTGAGACCACCCGCCACCGCCTGGTCTGCCAGATCCGCAAGCGCCTTCTCCGGAGGCCCCTCGAATTCCTCTTTCTCGCCAAACGGAAATTTGCGATTGGAGAGGTTGGGGTCCCCACGGCCAACCAGCACCAGGTCGCCGTGGAGCGTGCCGGCGGAGTCGGTTTCCCCGGACGTCTCGAGGGTGGTGCGCCAGCGGAAATCGGGGCCCAGCGAAGCCAGGGCCAGAGCGGAGGTGAACAGTTTGGCATTGGAAGCGGGAATGAAATAATGAGCCGGATTGCGCTGGTAGAGAATCTCGCCGGTTTGCTGGTCGACGATCAGAATGCCCCAGTCGGACTGGCGGGCGCCAGGCTCGGCGAGAATGGCATCGATGGCGGCGGCAAGGCGCGACGGGGAGTCGGTCGCGCGGGAGCGGGCAGCAGGAGCGGCCAGCGGGGCGCCCGGCAGCAGCAAGCCGAGGGCGGCGACGAGGGCCCGGGCGAGCAGACGAGAAGAAGGTTGAAAGTTCCTCATCGGTATCCAACTGGAGCGCGATTATAATCCAACGGGAGGGCATCGGCCGAAGGCCGAGGCAGCCCGGTGGCCCGGGCCGCCGTCTAATCTTTGTAAGGGATTCCTATCAGTCCGGCGGGGCCCTTTTCCCAACGGCCCGGCCAATGGAGAAGAGAAGATGAGACAGGCGTGGATTTTGCTGCTCGCCGCTTTCCTGGCCGCGCCGGCCGTGGCGGATAGCAACAATGCTGTAAATCAGCGGCTCCAGGACAGCGGCGCGGTGTTGACGGAAATCCTCAATATTCCCGATGATATTCCCCAGAGTCTGCTCGACAGCGCCCGCTGCGTGATCGTGCTGCCGTCGGTGAAAAAGGCGGCCTTCATCGTCGGCGGCAGCTACGGGCGGGGCGCGATGACCTGCCGCAGCGGAGCGAAATTCGACGGCCCTTGGAGCGCGCCGGCGATGATGGTGCTCGAGGGCGGCAGCTTCGGCTTCCAGCTCGGCGGGCAAGCCACCGATTTCGTTTTGCTGGTGATGAACGACCAGGGCGCGAACTCGCTGCTGAGCAGCAAGGTAAAGCTGGGCGCCGACGCTTCGGCGGCAGTGGGACCCGTCGGACGCAACGCCGCGGCGGATACCGACGCCTACATGAAGTCGGAAATCCTGACCTATTCGCGCGCCCGGGGCCTGTTTGCGGGCATTTCCCTGGCGGGCGCTTCGCTTCGTCCCGACCACGAAGCGAATCAACAGATTTACGGCAGCGATTTGCCCGCGAAAGAAATTGTGGTCGGCCATGCCCGGACGCCCGCGGCGGCCGCGGTCATGATTCGCGTGCTCAATCAGCATTCGCCCCGGTTGAAGTAACTCCCCCTGCCGGCGGCCGTTCCTGGACGACGAGCGGCTCGAGCGTCGGAACCTGCGCCGGCCCTGCACCGACGGGGCCGGCGCCCCATTCGGGCGCGAGGATCATCCCGGCATTGCGCCCAAGCACACATCTGCCCTACCCTCGGAGATTCGCGAGTTTCGACGGTGCCGGGGGAACGAGTTGACCTGCCCCATCTGCCGCCAGCGTAAGCCGAAGCGGTTCTGTCCCGCGCAAGGGGAGAAAATCTGCGCGATTTGCTGCGGAACCAGCCGCGAAGTGACGATCGATTGCCCCGCCGATTGCCCTCATCTCACCGCCGCGCACCGCTACGAGCAGGAGCACCGGATTCCGCTCGACCGCAGCGAACTGCCCTATCCGGAGGTTCGCCTGGGAGCCGAGCTTGTCGAAGGGCGCGAGGACGCGGTGCTGCATCTGTGCCAGGCCGTCGTCGAGGCTCTGCCGGAAACACGCGCCATCGACGATGACGCGCTCGGAGCGCTGGGAGCGATGGCCGAAACCTACCGCACCTTGCGCTCGGGGATCTACTACGAGCAGCCGCCGAATGGGGCGGTGGCGAGGGAACTCTACAGGCGGCTGGCCAAGGCGATCGATGATTACCGGCAAGAGCCGGGGCGTTCGGAAGGCCGGCCTGCCCTTCGGGAAAACGAGATTTTCGAAATCCTGGTTTTCCTTCTGCGGGTCGGCAAGCAGGAAACCAATGGCCGAGCCCGCTCACGAGCGTTCCTCGATTTCATTCGTGGCTGGCTGCCGCCGGCGGAACGGACATCGGAAACCGGCCGGATCATCCTCCCCTAGAAGCGAATTGGCACGAAACGCGCGCGGTCGAAGCCGGGGCGGCAGAGACGTCGCTGGGCGACGCGACCAAGGCCAGAGGCAACTGCGACCCCGCGGCCGGAGCCGGGCGGGAGACGGGGCGGGATGCCAATCCATAGCGCCGGCGCAGAAGCGCTATCCGCTCGGAGATTTCCCGGCGATAGGATTCCGGGGGAGCGCTGCGTCCGACGTACCACTGCCGATAGCGGGCGGCAAGGCGAGGGAACTGCTTTTCGACGAACGGCAGGAATTCCCGCTGCGAAGACGGCATCAGGAACAGAAGGCTGGCCCCAAACCAGAGCGCGCCCGCGTCGCGAGCGGCATGGGCCAGGCGGTCGAGGTCGGCTTCGGCGTCGGTCAGGCCCGGCAGAACCGGCATCGCGAACAGACCAGCCGCCAGACCGGCATCCCGCAAGCGGCGTAGCGCTTCCAGGCGCAGGTCAGGCCGGGGCGCCCGGGGCTCCAGCAAGTGCGCCAGCCGATTACGCAGGGTGGTGACGGTGATATTGATTTGGAGTTCGGACCGGGAGGCAATCAAGCGGAGCAAATCGAGATCTCGGACAATTTGGTCCGATTTCGTCGTAATCGACAGGCTGAGATCCTCACGCAACGCTAGCCGTTCGAGCAAAGAGCGGGTGACGCCGAATTGGCGCTCGGCGGGCTGGTAGGGGTCGGTTGCGGTGCCGATGGCAATGTGGTCGCCAGCCGGACTCTGCGCAGCCAGGTCCCGATCGATCAATTGGGCGGCGTCGCGCTTGGCGTATATCTTTCGCTCGAATTCGCTGCCATCAACTTCCATGTATTCATGGGTATAGCGGGCATAGCAGTACCGGCAGCCAAACTCGCAGCCGCGGTAGGGGTTAATCGTCCAGGAAAATGGAACGCGGTCGGAATCGCAATGATTCAGGATAGAGCGAACCGGGAGCAGGAAGTACTCGACACCCCTTTTCGATTCGGCACAGGGAGAAAGGGAAGCGAGGCGCGCGATGCCCACCAAGGGCTGCCGGGAGCGGGCAACTCCCGGGAGATCGCCCTCAGCGCTCGTACCGGTGTCTGTGGGAAACAAACACAAAGCGGCAGGTGAAGGAAGCCGCCGACGGGACGGCGGCATTGGTTTGGCGTGAACGGTTCGAGCATGCAAGGCGCGCCTCGCAACGGTTCCAATGATATTCTCTTTTTCTTCGCCAAGTCAACAATTATTTTCGCCTAATGTTCGCCCTTTACCGGAGTCGTGAGATGGCTTACCGGATCGGGTTTTTCCGGGACTTTCCCCATCTTCCATGGCACATTCGCCGGCCGGGAAGCGTTAGAGCAGTGGAGAGGCAAGAGCGCTGATGGCCGAAAGCCTGTACGGCCGGGTGAATGCCGCGATGAGGGCGGCGGAATGGTCCGAAGCGGCATTCGAGCAGTTCTTCCGCGAGCACTACGGGCGCGTTGCGGCAATCCTGTGCCGGCTCGTGGGGGAGCAGGCACGGGCCGAGGAGCTGGCCAGCGACATCTTCTGGAAACTGTATCGCGGACGACTGCTGCCTCCCGGTGAAAACGCGGCGAGCTGGCTGTATCGAACCGCGACCAACGCCGGGATCGACGCCCTGCGAGCCGACGCGCGGCGCCGGCGATACGAGCGCGCGGCCGGGGAGGAACAAGCATCCGGGAGCAGCCCAGCCGACCCATTGGGCACGGCGCTGGGCAAGGAAGAACGGGCCCAGGTTCGCGCGGCGCTGGCGCTTCTGAAACCGGCTCAGGCGCAGGCGCTGATCTTGCGGGCGAGCGGATTCTCTTACAAAGATGTGGCGGAAACGCTGGGTGTGAAGGCGACCTCGGTGGGCACGATGCTGATCCGAGCGGAAACGGCGTTTCGCGCTTGCTACCGGGCGGTGCGAGAGAAGGAGGAGGAGCGATGAACTGCGCTGCCGAGGAAGCGTTGCGGGCAAAATTGGATGGAGAAATTCTGGGAGAGGATTCGCCGGACTTGGATGAGCATCTGGCCGCATGCAAGCAGTGCCGGCGGCGGCTGGAAGAGATCCGTGTGGGCAGTGAGGAAGTTGCGCGATCGCTCGGCGTGCTCGGACCGGAACCGGATTCCGCGGATTTCGACGGCCGCGCGGCATACGCGCGATTGATGGAACGAGTTGGCGCTGAGAAATCCGCCGTTCGGCCGGCGTGGCGGGCGGCGAGCAGGCTCCTGGGCCACCGCCCGGCCCTGACGGGCATGCTTGCCGCCGCTGCCGCGCTGGTGGTGGTATTCACCGGGTTCGCGCCGGCGCGGATTTGGGCGCAGCGGGTGCTGGAGATGCTGCGCATCCGCGAAGTGGCGGCGGTGCCGGTGGACCCGGCGTTGCTACCCATGGGTGATAGAAGCAGCCCGATTGCAGGGATGATCGAAAAGCTCATGTCGGACGACGTGACCGTGACGCTGAAACCGGGGCCGCCCGGAGCCGCCGCGAATGCGGCGGAAGCCAGCGCGCTGGCGGGATTCCCGGTGAGGCTGCTGACGAATCAGCCGGCGCAGCCGAAGATTCGGGTGGTGGGCGAGCAGGCGGCGAATATGGTGATCGACCGAAACAGGCTGCAAGCCATCCTGGATTCGGCGGGCCGGACCGACCTGCAAATTCCTGCTTCGGTGAACGGAATGACGATTGCCGTGCACATCCCAAAGGCGGTGTTTGCCCAGTACGGAAACTGCCCCGAGGGCCGGCCACAGGCCCCGTTGCGCGCGCCGCAACCGGCAGACGAGCCGCGGGGGAGCACGGCGGCAGACGATTCGAGCTGCGTGACGGTGGCGGAGATACCGAGCCCGACGGTGAGCGTGCCGCAGGAATTGAAGATTTCGGAATTGGCGGAGATCGGCTTGCAATTCGCGGGAATGACGGCGCAGGAAGCGGCGGAGTTTTGCCGCACGGTGGATTGGACTTCGACGCTGGTAGTTCCGGTGCCACGGAATGCCGGTTCCTACAGCACGGTCGATGTGGATGGAGCGCGCGGCGAACTGGTCGCCTATCCGGTTTGGGAACACCAGCAGGGCTACACGCTGATCTGGGTAAAGAGCGGAATCGTCTATGCGATCGCGGGATTCGGCGGGCCTGCCTCCGGCCTGGCGCTGGCGGCTTTGCTCAGCGGCGAATGAGGAGCCGGCAGACGGAGGCGGAATTCAGAACCGATTGCAACACGTCTGAACCCGGGGCTCCAGGGGCGGGAGTCCGCTGTTTTGTGGAGCTTTTTGTCAGAGCTGAAGCTCTAACCCCTAAAGCCGGCGGCCTTTGAAATAGCGTGGCCCTGCCGAGATCAGCGCGCCGAGAGGTGTTCGCTCAACAAACTGACGGCCAGGCAAGCCGGTCATTCCGAGCGAAGCGGCCCGACTCCCATGCTTCTCCCGGTAATCCGGTTGTGCGGATTTCCGTGTCGCCCGAAGCTTAGGCGCGCGCAGTGGAGAAATCTCGGCGCGATAGGGGAGGCGAGAAAGATCCCGACAGAGCCGAATAGTTTGTGGGGTGCAAACCGCGGAGTGAGCGAACCGGCAATCGACACCCGGAACCTGCGAAAGGTATTCGGGGAAAGGGTCGCGGTCCAAAGCCTGACGCTCGAAGTCGGGCGGGGCGAGGTGTTTGGATTCCTGGGACCGAACGGCGCGGGAAAGAGCACGTCGATCAAGATGTTGCTGGGGCTTGTGCGGCCGACAAGCGGGGAGGCGCAGGTGCTGGGACGGCCGGCCGGAAAAGCCGAGGCCCGGCGGCGCGTGGGATTCCTTCCTGAACATTTCCGTTTCTACGACTGGCTGACGCCGGTCGAGCTGCTGGAGGCGCACGGGCGGCTGGCGGGGATGGAGAGAACCCGGCTTGAGGAGCGGATTCCGCGGCTGCTGCAGATGGTGGGCCTTGGGCCACACCGGGACAGGCGGCTGGGCGCTTTCTCGAAGGGCATGTTGCAGCGAATCGGGCTGGCGCAGGCGCTGGTGAACGAACCGGAGCTGGTCTTTCTGGACGAGCCGACATCGGGACTCGATCCGCTGGGGCGGCGGCTGGTGCGGGACATCGTGCACGAGGAGTGCGCGCGCGGGACGACGGTATTCCTGAACTCGCATCTGCTCGGCGAAGTCGAGCTCACCTGCGATCGGGTGGCGTTTCTGAAGAGCGGCGAGGTGGTCGCGATGCGGGAACTCCGGACCGGCAGCGAGACGCGTGTCGAAGCACGGGTCGGAGGGCTGACGCGGGAATCGCTCGATGGACTGGGGAGGTGGGCGCGGGAAGTGCGAACGGAGGGCGAGCGGCTGACGTTTGAGGCCCGGAGACAGGATTTGCCGGAAATCGTGCGGTATCTGGCGGCGCAAGGCGCGGAAGTGTATCAGTTGACGCCGCGGCGGACGTCACTGGAAGAAATGTTCCTGGATATCGTGGGTGAGGACGGCGGGCTGTGACCGGCGTACGGGTGATCACCGAACTGACGCTGCGTGAGGCGGCGCGGAAGAAAGTGTTGTGGCTGGCGCTGGTGGGCGGAGGAGCGTTTCTGGCGCTGTTCGGAACCGGGCTGCACTTCCAGATGCAGGACGCGGTGCGGGAACTGCCGGCGGTGATGAGGCGCCCGGCGGCGAACGTGTTCCTGGTCGTCGGGCTGTACGGCGCCGACATGCTGACCGTGATTTTGACGGTGTTGGTGGCGGCGGACACGCTTTCCGGCGAAATCGTCTCGGGAACGATCCAAGCGGTGGCGACGAAGCCGATCGACCGGTGGGAGATGGTGGCGGGGAAATGGCTGGGGTGCGCTGTGGTGGCGACGGCGTACCTCGCGCTGATGGTCGGCGGAACGGCAGCCCTGGGACGATGGGTGGCCGGGGCGCGCGTCGAACACTTGGCGGCAGGCGTGGGACTGGTTTGGCTGGAAAGCGCATTGGTGCTGACGCTGACGATTCTGGGCGGCACGACGTTGTCGGCTCTGGCGAGCGCAGTGCTGGTGCTGGGGCTGCACGGGCTGGCATTCCTCGGCGGATGGATCGAGCAGTTCGGCGCGATGATGCACAGCCAGCGGGCGGTGATGTTGGGAATCGTGGCGAGCGTCGTGATGCCCAGCGAGTCGCTGTGGCGGCGAGCGGCATACGAGATGCAGACGCCGCTGGCGCCCGCCCTGGGACTCGGACCGATGGTGAATCTGGCGGCCTCGGTGCCGAGCGCAGCGATGGTGGTTTACGCGGCGGTGTACATGGCGGCGGCCTTCGCCGTCGCGCTCCTTCTATTCCAGCGTCGCGACCTGTAACCCCAACGCGCGGCGCTTCCGGCAGGGATGCCAGCCGCTCGATTGAAAAGCAGGAGAAACCCTGCCATTCAAACCCCGAAAGACGGCCACCCGCAAGATCTTCGGGCGGCCTGGGTTCGCCCATCCGCCGAGTGCTCAGTGCTCGTGCCCGTGCCCGTGACCGTGACCGTGCCCGTGACCATGACCGCGGTCGTGGTCATATTCATAGTCGCGGTCACCCTCGTGGTCCCAGTGGTGGTCGTGATCCACTCGGCCGCGCGGTCCGTCCCAGTAACCCACATAGTACCGGTGTCCCTCGTAGCGTGGCTCTTCCCAGCGGGCTCCTCCGTATGGCGGTCGGGTCCAGTAGCCCTCGTGCCAAACGTACCGCCTGCCGCCGGGATACCAATAACCCGCCACCCACACGAACCCGGGTCCCGGGCTGGGCGGCAAAACGCGCACCACACGCACCGGCGGTGGTTGACCGATTACGATTCCGACCGAGATTTGCGCGCGAGCTGCCGAGCCGCCGCCCAGCAGCATCACCGCAAACAAGGTGGCTAAGATGAGGTTCTTCATGTCGCCTGCCCTCCTTCGCATACTCGACGAACCATAGCCCTTCATGCAGATGCGCGGGCGGTGAAAAAGGCTTCCCGGATGGCCAAAGGCTTAATGCCCGCCGGGGCAGGGCCCTGGGAGCTATCGCCCAACCTCTATTCCGCTCGCAGGGCTTCGATGGGATCCACCGCCTGCGCCTGACGCGACGGGAGATAGCTGGCGAGGAGTGCCGTCGCTGCGAGGGCGACGGTGACGGCGGCGTAGGTGGCGGGGTCGAACGGGCTGACGTTGAAGAGCAGCGACGATAGCAGCCGCATCGCTGCAAATGCTGCGGCCAGCCCGCCGATAATGCCCACGCCGGTGAGCCGCAGTCCCTGGCGAACGAACATGGCGGTGAGTTCCTGCCGCCGTGCGCCCAGCGCGATGCGAATGCCGATTTCGCGGGTGCGCTGGGAAACCGAGTAGGCGATCACTCCGTACAGGCCCACGGTGCCCAGAAGCAGCGCCATCGCGCCGGCGATACCGAGCATTACCAACGTGAAGGATGTCCGAGCCATCGACTGCCGGGAAAAATAATCCAGCTTGTGAACGTGGGAGGGGGGCAGATTGGCATCCACCGACCACACCGCCTGACGAACCTCCTTGAGGAAGGTCTGCGAACCGGCGCGAGGGCTGCGGATGGCATAGGCCATGTACCGGCGCCCTTCAACCTTCGGGTCGCCCTCGAACCTCACCCTGAGGATTGGCCAATAGACATCGGCAGGCGCCGCCTTGTCCATTCCCTCGTCGTGAACGTCGCCAACGACGCCGATGATTTCCCGCCAATCGTCGGTGTTCGCCACGCGGATTCGTTTCCCCAGCGCCATTTCCGGTTCGCCCCAGTACTCGCGGGCCAGCTTCTCGGAGACGATAGTCACCGGAGTCTTGTTGTAGCTTTCCGCCCAGGTGAGATCGCGGCCGGCAACGAGGGGGATTCCCATCGTTTGGAAGTAGCCAGGCGAGACCATGACGAACCGGCGAAGCGGGGGAAGCTGGCCCTGGCTGTAGCTATGGTCTTCGGCGTATATCGGATCGATCCAGCTGTTGCCGTCCATCGGGACGGTACTTGTCATTCCTGCCGAGGAGACGCCGGGAATGGCGGCAATTTTGCGCAAAATCTGTTCCTGCACCCGAAGCACGCGTTCGGTGCCGGAAACGTCGGAATCGTTGATTTCCAGGCGAAACGTTTGAACGTCGGCGGGCCGGACGAAGCCGGGATTGACTTGGGTCAAGGCACGGAAAGTGCGAATCATCAGCCCGGAGCAGACCAAAAGGACGAAGGCCAGCGCGGCCTGCACGATCACCAGCGCGTTTCGGGCGCGATGGCGTTCTCGGCTCTGGCTGAGGGTGCGTCCGCCCTCCCGGAGACCTGTTCCGGCATGAGCACCGGCATACTTGAGCACGGGAATACAGCCAAAGAGCAAACCGGCCAGAAGCGAGATCAGCAGGGCGAACAGCAGCACCGGCACATCGATGCCAATGTCGGCAAGGCGGGGCAGGCCCGCCGGCGCCATGGCGAGCAGCAGGCGCAAGCCGCCCCACGCAATGCCCAAGCCGAGCGCGCCGCCGATGATGCCGATGACGGCGCTTTCCAGCAGCAGTTCGCCGGCAATGCGGACGCGGCTGGCGCCCAGCGCGGCGCGAACGGTCAGCTCCTGCTGGCGTCCTTCGGCTCGAACGAGAAGCAAATTGGCGACATTCGCGCAGGCGATCAGCAAAACCAACACCATGCTGCCCATCAACACCCACAGCAGCTTGACTACGTTGCCAACCACATCCTGTTCCAGCGGATGCACGTTCGGGGCGATACGCGCCTTCTTGAGCAGATCGAGGCTGAAGCCCGGAGGCGGCGAAAAACTGCGCATGACGATGGGAAGCATGCGAGCAACGTCGGCATTGGCTTGCTTGAGCGTCGCTCCGGGTTTGAGCCGGGCGAGGCCCTCGAAGCTGAAATTGCCGAGGAAGGTTTTGCTGGGATCGAGCTGGAGAGGCAGGAGCAGCCCGGTGTCGGACACGTTCAGGAAACGGAAACGCCGGGGCATTACGCCGACGATCTGCCGCTGCTTCCCATCCACCAGAATCGTTCGCCCCATGACGGAGGGGCTGCCGCCGAACTTGTGCTGCCAGTAGCCATACAGCAGGATGGCTGTTTCGGGCGCCCCGGGCGTATCGTCCTGGCGGGTGAACCACCGGCCGATTAGCGGCGGTACGCCCAGCGTTTCGAGGACGCCGTCGGTAACATCCAAGGCGGGCACCTGTTCCGGCTCGGCGACGCCAGTGATTGTTACCGAGTCGTGTCGATACATGCCGAGCGACTGAAACGTGCGGTTTTGATCGCGATAGACGAAATAGTTTGACGGCGCCATGTTCACGTCGAGCCAGTTCAAGCCCGGAGCGGTGTGCCACACGCCAACCAAGTGCTCGGGGTAAGGATAGGGAAGCGGCTTCAGGACGACGCCTTCAAGGACGCTAAAGACCGCGGTGCTTGCTCCCACGCCGGCCGCGAGCGTAACCAAAGTGATGGCGGTGAACATCGGCGCTCGGCCGAGCCGCCGCATCACCTGGCGTAGCTGACTGGCGAGGAATGACAAAGGCTCTCCTCCCTGGGACACGCCGCCCGTTCCGCACGACAGATTCGTCGCCGGAAATCCGAACAGGAAGAAGATACGGCTGCCCGCGGCGGGAAGTTCCCCTTGAAATTCGCCCCATGTGCCGGCATCGGGCAGGGCACGGACACTGAGCGCGGCACGCGCGTTGACCGAGGCGGTCGCGTCCCCTATAATCAATTGTTCCGGTTTGATTCCTTCCGGGGGTTCCATGTACGCCATTATTCGCGCTGGAGGAAAGCAGTATCGCGTTTCCCCCGGCGACACAATTCGAATCGAATCGCTGGCCCAGCCGGTGGGTGCGGCGGTGACCTTCGATGAGGTGTTGGTGGTGCGGAACGACGGCGGGGTCGTTGCCGGCCCGGCGGCAGCGAACGCGCGGGTCACGGGGACGGTGGTGGAAGCGGGCCGGCACTCGAAGGTGACCGTTTTCAAATTCAAGAAAACCAATCAATACAAGATCAGCCGCGGGCACCGGCAGGGATTCACCGCGGTGAAAATCAACGAAATCCAGGCGTAGGCGGCTCGAATGGCGCACAAGAAAGGCGGCGGCTCCTCGGTCAACGGCCGCGACTCAGCCGGGCAGCGGCTGGGGGTGAAGCGGTTTGGCGGACAGGTGGTGTCCGGGGGCAGCATCCTCGTGCGCCAGCGCGGCACCCGCTACAAGCCGGGCTTGAACGTCGGCCGGGGCCGCGACGACAGTCTCTACGCCTGCGTGGCTGGCGTCGTGCGTTTTCAGAACAAGGGCCGCACCGGCAAGTTCATCCACATCGATCCGCTTGAGGAAACACCGGCCAACACGGCCAACTAAGCGCCGGCACTCGCCTCTCCTCGCGAAGTTTCCCACCTTGGTTTGCCACGAAGGGACTACAATCGGGGGCCATAGAACGCCACTCGGCGCGGCGGGGCGGCTCGCGCCCTTGGCCTTTGCCGGATAACCGGCCGGAAGAGCGATGGCATCGAGCACCCGTCCCGCCCGCGAATTCAGCCGCATGACCGCCAGCCAAATTGCGCGGCTGGTATCCGGGGGCGAAGCGTCGGCGGTGGAAATCGTCGAGGCCCACATCGCGCGGATCGAGGAAGTGAATCCGAAGCTGAACGCCGTGGTGGTGATGTTGTACGAGCAGGCGCGGCGGGAAGCCAAGGGGCGCGACGCCGCCCGGGCCCGGGGCGAATCGCTTGGCCCGCTGGCCGGCGTGCCGATCACCATCAAGGAATCATTCGACGTTTCCGGGGCGCCCAGCACCTACGGCCTAGCGCAGCGGGCGAGGCAACGCGCCTTGGGAGATTCGCCCAACGTGGCGCGGCTGCGGCGCGCGGGAGCGATCGTGCTGGGCAAGACGAACGTGCCGCAACTGCTGATGGCCAATGAAACCGACAACCCGCTTTACGGACGAACGAATAATCCGTGGAAGCTCGACCGTTCGCCGGGCGGTTCTTCGGGCGGGGAGGCGGCGATTGTCGCGGCGTGCGGTTCGGCGCTCGGACTGGGAAGCGATTCGGGGGGAAGCCTGCGGCTGCCGGCAAACGCCTGCGGCATTTGCGCCTTCAAGCCGACTTCGCACCGGCTGACCCTCCGGGGTCAGTTGACTGCGCCGGGAAGCAGTTTCTCGCAGGGAGGACCGCTCGCGCGAACCGCGAGTGATTTGGCGCTGGCGCTGCGCTTGCTGGTCGTGGCGCCGGGAGAGCAAAACGCCGATCCCAAAGTGCCGCCGGTGCTTCTGGGCGACCCGGCCCGAGTCGAGCTTGGTCGCCTGCGAGTGGCGTTCTACACCGACAACGGCATTTTTCGCCCGTCGCCGGCGGTGCGGCGTGCCGTGGAGGAAGGGGCGCGGGCGCTGGCCGCTCGCGGGGTGGCGGTGGAGGAATGGACGCCGCTCGACGCCGGCGAGGGCTGGGAGATTTACCAGCGGATGCTGGTCGCCGACGGCCTGCGCGGCGCGCGGCGGTTGCTGCGGTCGGAGAAGCTGGGGTCGCCGATCCGCCGGCTGATACGCGTTGCGCGGGCGCCGGCTCCGGCGCGAGCGCTGCTGGCGAAATGGCTGGAATGGAAAGGCGAGGCGCGGCTGGCCGAAGGCGTGCGCCGGATTCGGGAGCTCTCAGCCGGGGACTACGGTCAGTTGCTGCGGCTGCGTGACGAATATCGGATGCGGTTCGCGAATGAACTCGATCTGCACGGGTACGACGCGATCCTGGCGCCAGCGCACGCGCTGGCGGCGCTGCCGCCTGGCGCCAGCTTCGAGCTGACCGATGCCATCAGCTATACCGCCCTTTACAACCTGCTCGGCATGCCGGCGGGAGTGGTGGCGGCAACCCGGGTACGCCCCGGTGAAGAGAGCGACCGGAGGCACGAGCGCGGGCGCGCGGTGAAAGCGGCGCTGCGCGCGGAAGCGGGAAGCGCCGGACTCCCGGTGGGCGTACAAGTGGCCGCGCGGCACTGGCGCGAAGACGTCGCGCTGGCGCTGATGTCCGCCGTCGAACAGCATTTCCGCAGCGAACACGATTTTCCGGCGGAGCCGCCGATTTGACCCCGGCGACGAGCAAGGGGCCGGCGTCGGGAACGCCCGAAACGGCGGTGCTTGCAGGAGCAAATCGCACGCCGCCTGTGTCATCCTTCGCCGGGCTGGCGTATCCTGACAGGCGAAGAGCTTGCCGTGTTCGTTGACGAGGCGCGCATTTACGTGAAGGGCGGCGACGGCGGCAACGGTTGCCTCGCGTTCCGCCGGGAAAAGTACGTGCCCCGCGGAGGACCCTCAGGCGGGGACGGCGGCCACGGCGGCAGCATCGTCCTCGAAGCCACCTCCCAGGAAAATACGCTGCTCCGCTACCGATACGACCGCGAATTCCGTGGCGAGCGCGGCCGGCACGGGGAAGGCTCGAATCGTTCCGGCCGCTCGGGCGAAGACAAGACGCTGCTGGTTCCGGCGGGCACGGTAGTGTACGACGAGGAAACCGGCGAGCGGCTGGCGGATCTGGCCGAGCCCGGCCAGCGGCTGGTGGCGGTGCACGGCGGACGCGGCGGCCGCGGCAATGCGCGATTCGCGAAGCCGTGGCATCGGGCTCCCACGGAAACCGAGCCGGGGGAGCATGGCGAGGAGCGGCGGCTGCGGCTGGAGCTGAAACTGCTGGCCGACGTCGGGCTGGTGGGATTCCCGAATGCGGGCAAGTCGACGCTGGTTTCACGGATCTCGGCGGCGCGGCCGAAAATCGCCGACTACCCGTTCACGACACTCGAGCCGCACCTCGGGGTGGTTTCCGCCGATGGCACCCCCTGGGGTCGCAGCTTCGTCGTCGCCGACCTGCCCGGCCTGATCGAGGGGGCGCACGAAGGCGCCGGGCTGGGAACCCGATTCTTGCGGCACATCGAGCGGACGCGGCTGGTGGCGCACCTGGTGGATGTCAGCGATGGAAACCCGCGCGATCCTTTACGGGATTTCGAGATCATCATGGGGGAATTGGCGGCGGCCAGCGCGGAATTGGCGGCCAAGCCAATGATTGTGGTGGCGACGAAAATCGACGCGGCGACGAGTTTGGAGAAATGCGACAGGCTGGGCAAGTTCGCCCGCTCGCGCGGGCTCGCCTTCCGCCCGATTTCGGCGGTCACCGGGGCGGGAGTGAGGGAACTGGTGCGCGCCATGGCCGACGCGCTCGACCGGTTGCCGCGTCTCGAGCCGCCGGGGGAGGGAAATGGCGCCCCACAGGCGATTTCGCCGGAGCGTGCTGGCAACCCGTGACGCCGCGTTCATCGCCAAAGAATGGGGCCATCGCCCTCTTCGGCGGAGCCTTCGACCCTATCCACATGGGCCACCTGGCGGTGGCCCGGGTCGCTTGCCGGCAGTTCCATCTCGACTCGGTGCATTTCATTCCCTCGGGCCGGCCGCCGCACAAAACCGAAGCGGCGCTCAGCCCCTTCGAGCACCGATACGCGATGGTGGCGCTGGCTTGCGCCGGCCACCGCCGCTTTGTTCCCTCCTTGGCGGAAGCGGACATTTCCGGCCCCGGGCGCTTCTTTTATACAATTGACACGGTGCGGCGCTACCAACGCCAACGCGCGAACAAGCAAACGGCGCTTTATTTCATCACCGGTGCCGACGCCTTCCTCCAAATCAGCACCTGGAAGGAATACCGGGCTCTGCTCGAAACCTGCGACTTCATCGTCGCCCATCGTCCCGGTTTCCGCCTGGACGCGCTCGCCGAGGTGATTCCACCCGATTTGCTCGCTGGCCGGCCCCCGCGGGGCGGCGACATCGCCTTGCGACGGACCACGGTGCACTTGCTGCGGGCGGTTTCGAGCGGGGTCTCCTCCACCGAGATCCGCCGCCGCTGCCGGCAGGGGCGGGCGATTCGCGGGCTGGTGGCGCCCCCGGTGGGGGAATACATCGACAAACAGGCGCTTTACCGCGGATGATGCCCGAACTCCCCAGTCCACGCCTGGCGAGCGCGGCCCAGGCCGCACTCGATAAGAAAGCGGCCGCAATCACCGTGCTCGACCTGCGCGAGATGGCGGCATTCACCGATTTCTTTCTGCTCTGCACCGGCTGGAGCGGGCCGCAAGTCCAGGCCATCGCCGACGAGATGGAGAAACGAATGAAGGACCAGGGATTGCGGCGGCCGCATCGCGAAGGATACAACGCCGCCGAATGGGTGCTGCTGGATTACGGCGAATTCGTCGTCCACATCTTCAGCGAGAAGGCCCGGCTCTATTACGACCTCGAGCGGCTTTGGCGCTCGGCGCGGCGAATCGAAATTCCCGAACCCGGTGCCGGGCACATCGCCACCGGTTGATTCCCGCTCTCTCCCGGCGATGAAACTTCGAGTGATCGTCCTGGGCAAGACGCGCCGGCCGGAACTGCGCCTGCTCACCGAGGATTACCTCGATCGGCTGCGCCGCTTCGCTCGGATGGAATGGACGGAACTGCGCGAGGGCTCGGCGCTCGCCCGGGTGAAGGTCGAACCGGCGGCGGTGTGGGTGCTGGTGGATGCCGGCGGCCGCGAGTACCGCTCGGAGGAATTCGCGCGGTGGCTTGGCGGGCTGCGCGATCGCGGCGCGCGGGAAGTGGTTTTCCTCTGCGGCAACGCCGATGGATTTCCCGAGGCCTGGCGCCAGCGGGCGCAGGAGCGATTGTCGCTTTCGCCGCTGACGATGTCCCACGAACTGGCGCGAGTGGTTTTGGCGGAACAGCTTTACCGCGCCTTCGCCGCCCTCGCCGGCCACCCCTACCCGAAATGAACCCGATTGTTGTACAAACATGCCGATGAGTATCCGCATCAGCCACGACCACAACGCCCCGATCGCGTCGGTGGAATTGCCCATCCTCCGGCCGCTCGCCGATTACGATCTCGGGGAAATCGAGATGGCCACCCCTCGGGAAGTCGATCCGGTGCTGGCCTCGCAGGGGTTCAAGGATTTGCTGGACGAGGCGCGCAGCGTCTTCGACCAGCACTGCGCCGGGAAGCCGCTCGAAATCCTTCAACTCACCGGCGCCATTTGCCACGACGGCGGGGTTCACCGGCCGGGGTTGTGGCTCGTGGTGCGCGAGAGCGGCGTTTCGGACCAGAATCCGATGTCGGAAACGGCGCGAACGGAAGTGGCGGCGATTGCCCGCGCCTTGCAGCAGACTCTCGGCATCGGTTAAAGCGCTGGGCGCATTCGGCTTCCGGCTTCCAGCCGGAGCGAGTGACGCCCGCCACGCTTGACGGTTCCTCCACCCGCGCTCACTATGAGGGGCGTATCACCCGCATTGCCGCCGAACCGATAGCCGACCGCTGCTCGCCGGGAACCGGCCGCTGACCGTGGAAGATGGCTGACGAGAAAGGGCTCCTGATCGTTTACACCGGGCCGGGCAAGGGGAAAACCACCTGCGCGCTCGGCGCCGCTTTTCGTGCCGTCGGCCAGGGCTTCCGGGTCCTGATGGTGCAATTCATCAAGGGTTCCTGGCACTACGGCGAGCTGGATACGGCGAAAATGCTGGGCGACGACAAGATTCGGATCCTGCCGATGGGCCGCGGGTTCATCAAAATCGGCGGCGCGGAAACCGATCCCGAGGACCGGCGGCTGATCGAGGAGGCTTGGCGGTTCGGCCGGGAACAGATTTACAGCGAGAAATACGAGCTGGTGATCCTGGACGAGATCAACTACGCGATCAGCTACAAGCTGCTCGATCCCGGCGAGGTGGTCGACGCGCTGGCGAAGCGGCCGGAGCGCGTGCACGTGATTTGCACCGGGCGAAACGCCCATCCGAAGCTGGTGGAGGCGGCGGACTTGGTCACCGAGATGCGGGAAGTGAAGCATCCCTACACGAAGGGGATCCAGGCCCAGCGCGGGATCGATTACTGAGAAGCGAGCGGCGGGATTCCATGACTACATGGTTCAAGCGCGAGCGCAAAGGCATCGAAACGCCGCCCGCGGAGCAACGGCGCATCCGGACCGAAGGGCTGTGGGTGAAGTGCCCGGGATGCCAGGGCATAATCTGGAAAAAAGACCTCGAGCAAAACTGGCAGGTATGCCCCAAATGCAATCACCACTTCCGCCTGGGCTCCACCAAGCGGCTCGAGCTGCTGCTCGATGACGAGCAATGGATCGAGCACGACCGCGAACTCGCCTCGAGCGATCCGCTGCACTTCGTCGACACCCGCCCCTACACCGCCCGGCTCAGGGACGCCCAGGACAAATTCGGATTCGCCGACGCCATCCTGACGGTCGAAGGCCGGCTGAACCGGCGGGCGGTGGTGTGCTGCTCGATGGAATTCGGGTTCATCGGCGGCACGATGGGAGCGGTGGTGGGCGAGAAGGTGACCCGCGCGATGGAGCTCGCGGCGGAGAAGAAGCATCCGCTGGTGGTGGTTAGCTGCTCGGGCGGCGCGCGAATGATGGAAGGCGTGATCAGCCTGATGCAACTGACCAAAGTGTCGGCGGCGGCGGCGCGGATGGACGAAGCCCGTGTCCCCTTCATTTCGGTGCTCACCGATCCGACCACCGGCGGCGTCACCGCAAGCTACGCGATGCTGGGCGATTTGAACGTCGCCGAGCCCGGCGCGCTGATCGGCTTCGCCGGGCCGCGGGTGATCGAACAAACGATCCGGCAGAAACTGCCCAAGGGCTTCCAGCGATCCGAATTCCTGCTCGAACACGGTTTCTTGGACGCGGTGGTGCACCGGCTCGAGTTGAAAACCTACATCGCCAACGCGCTCGATTTCTTCCTGAATTAAGCGGCGCGAGGAGGGAGGGCCGTTTCCCGGTCCCCTGCCAAGCCGATTCCTTTCGGCCAAAGGAGACGCCATGGCTGCTTACATCATTGCCGACATCCTCGAGATCCTCGACCAGGCGAAGATGAACGAATACCGCCAGCGGGTCGGCGCCACGATAGATAGCTACGGCGGGCGCTACTTGGTGCGAGGTGGGCAAACGCGTGTTCTCGAAGGCGACTGGCAGCCCCGGTTCCCGGTCGTGCTGGAATTTCCGAGCATCGAGCAAGCCGAGCGCTGGTACAAGTCTGAGGAATATCGCGATGTGAAGGCGCTTCGAGTAGCCGGCGCCCGCACCAACGCCATTTTGGTCACCGGGCTTGGCGATTCCGGCACGGGACATTGAGCCGGGCATGACCTATCGGGAAGCAGTGCGCTACCTGCTGGCGCTGGGGCACGAACTGGCCGCTCCGCGCCAGGCGCGGGTGCATAAATTCGACCTCGAGAATATCCGCTCCCTGACGCAGGCGCTCGGGCAGCCCCACCGCCGCTATCCTTCCGCCCACATCGCCGGCACGAACGGCAAGGGGTCGACCGCGGCTTTCCTCGATTCCATTCTGCGGGCGGCGGGGCTGGCGACCGGCCTTTACACCTCGCCCCATCTCGAGCGTATCAACGAACGTATCCGCGTCGGCGGCCAGCCGGTTCCCGATGAAGAATTCGCCCGCAGCTTCACTCGAGTCCGTCAACTGATCGAGCGGCTGCTTGCTACCGGCGAGTTGGCTGCCCACCCCACCTATTTCGAATGCCTGACGGCGATGGCGTTTGAGGTCTTTGCCCGCCGCCCGGTGGATTTCGCGGTGCTTGAAGTCGGGATGGGCGGCAGGCTCGACGCGACGAACGTCATCAAGCCCGAGGTCGCCATCATCACCTCCATCGATTTCGATCACGAGAGTTACCTGGGCCATTCCATTGAAGAAATTGCCGCGGAGAAGGCCGGAATCATCAAGCCCGGCATCCCGGTGGTTTCCGCCGCCGAGCGAGCCGCCGCGCGGGCGGTGATTGTGCGGCGGGCGGAGGAACTAGCGGCGCCGGTGGTGGAGGCGGACCGGGCTTACCGTCTGGAGGCGGTGCGGAGCGAGGGCGGCTCTTACAGGGCGGTTGCGGTGGAGGTGGAATCGGGCGAGCGAATCGAGCTGGCGCCTTCACTCGAGGGCCGGTACCAGCTCCGCAACGCCCTGGCGGCAGCCGCTGCGGCCAGGCTGCTGGCCCGGCGAGGCTTTCCGCTCACCCGCGCCGCCATCGAGCGCGGCATCGCTCAAACGAGCTGGGCGGCCCGGCTGGAACGAATGGGCGAGCGCCCTGCCTTGTACCTCGATGGCAGCCACAATCCAGCCGGGGCACGCGAGCTGGTCGCGTTCTGGAGCGAGCAGTTTCCCGGCCGGCGGCTGCTGCTCGTCTACGGCGCGATGCGGGACAAGGCGGTAGACGAAATCACCGGCGTGCTGTTTCCCCGTGCCGACAGGGTGATATTCACCGCACCGCACCAGCCGCGGGCCATTTCGGCCGAGGCTCTCGCCGCGATGAGCGGCCACCTCGCACGCCAGTTCGAGGTGATTGCCGAACCTGCCGCGGCGGTGTCCCGCGCGCTCGATTTGGCAGGCCCGGATGACGTCGTTTTCGTCACCGGGTCGCTTTATCTGGCAGGGGACCTGCGGCCATTCCTGCTGGAGCTGACCGAGCGCGGCGTACGGCTGGCCGCCGCTCCGGGGCGTGCGCCAGGGCCATGAGAGGGGCGCCCTGCGAGTGGTGCGTCCGGCAGCCGGTTGTCCGAACCACGGCATAGATGCTAGGATTTCTGCGGCCAGGCGGCAGGCAAATCCCCCGGATATGGATACTCAGCGGCAACCACGAATCGGCATACCGTACCGGAGCGCGGGCGAAGAGCGCGACGCGGAACGCGGCCATACCGAGCTGCGTCCTTACGTCGAGGCGGTGGAGGAGGCGGGCGGCGAAGCAGTGATCCTTTCGCTTTTTCTTTCCAGCCAGGAGCGGGCAAAGGTGGCGGAAACCCTCGAGGGGATCCTGCTGCCTGGCAGCTCGGCCGACGTCGATCCCGCGCGTTACCACCAGGTCCGGGGCCCGAAAACGGCCCTCGCCGACCAGCGGGTGGAGGAAACCGACGGGGCGCTCCTCGAACATGCATTTCAAACAGCTAAGCCGGTGCTGGCTATCTGCTACGGAATGCAATTCCTGAATACTTTTCGGGGCGGCACGCTGGTGCAGGATATTGAAACCGAGTTGCCGGCGGCGCTGCGCCATCGCTGGAATCGCGGCGGTGGCGAAGCCGAGCCACACCATGCGGCGAGACTGGAGGCCGGATCGATCCTGGCAAGGCTGGCCGGAACGCCTGAGGCAGTGGTCAATAGCTCGCATCACCAATCGGTGCGAGAATCGGCGCTTGGGCTTCGGGTGACGGCGCGAGCTCCCGACGGAGTTGTGGAAGGGTTGGAACTCGACGACCCCGGTCACTGGGTGGTGGGGGCGCAGTGGCATCCCGAGCGGCAGCGGCGGCGGGGCGACCCGGGCGGCGAGCCGGGCGCTGAATTGGCGCGGGCGCTGTTCCGCGAACTGGTTCGAGCGGCGCGGGCCCGCGTTCGGCAGCCGGCTCCCGAAATGCGCATGCGGTGAGCGATTCGCAGGATCGGCGCGCCGGCGTTGCCGGTAATGGGCCCCCGGTCCGCGATGGGGCAGGCGAGCGGAGTTTGGCCGCCTGGGGCCAAGCGGTGACCGGGGCGCGGGGAAGGCGGCTCGCGCAGCCGGATGGCGAAGGGGGAGGGGGGAATCAGGAGGAATTTGGAGGGGAAATGATTTCGCTGGCAGGCAAGGCGGCTCTCATCACCGGCGGATCCCGTGGCATCGGCGCCGCGACGGTGAAGCTGTTCGCGCAAGCGGGCGCCGATGTCGTGTTCAGTTTCCGGCGCGACAAAGAGGCGGCGCACTTGGTGGAGCAGGAGGCCAGAAAGCACGGCACGCGCATCGAAGCCATGCAGATCGATCTTCGCGTGGCCGACAATTCGCGGAAGCTGGTGGAATTCGCGCTCGAGCGGCTGGGACGGCTCGACGTCGCCGTCGCCAATAGCGGCATTTGGAACGCTGTGGACGTTCCCATCGAGAAGATGACCGAGCGGGAATGGGACGAGATGATGCGGTCGAACCTGAAAAGCGTTTACGGCCTTACCCACTTCGCCGCGCCGGCCATGATCGCCCAGCGCTCCGGGCGCATCATCATCATCAGCTCGACCGCCGGCCAGAGAGGCGAAGCGTTTCACGCCCACTACGCCGCCAGCAAGGGCGCGGTGATCAGCCTGGTCAAGTCGCTCGCGACCGAGCTGGCGAGGCACAATATCCTGGTGAATTGCGTGGCGCCGGGCTGGGTGAATACCGATATGTCGAAGCCGATCCTGGCGACAAAAGCCGGCCGAAAGTTTGTGATGAATCAGATTCCGCTGGGGCGGGTGGCGACCGCCGAGGAAGCTGCCGGGCCGATCGTATTCCTCGCTTCGGATCTGGCCAGCTTTATCACCGGCGAAGTGCTCAACGTCAACGGGGGCTCGGTGTTGTGCGGATGAAATCACGATCGGCCGGGACTTTGGCCGCGGTTCTGGTGCTGGGACTGGCCGTGGGGGCGCAGGAACCGCTGACGCCTGCGGCGAGCGCGGCAAAGGCGAAGCAGCTGATCCAGCAAACCATTCAGGCGCTCGGCGGACAGGCGTATCTGGGCGCCCGCGACCAGACGTGCGAAGGCCGGGTGGCGTTCTTCGGCCATCACAACGACGTCAACGACTACGAGCTGGTGCGGGATTTCAATATCTTCCCGGACAAGGAACGCACCGAATACTCGGAAAAGGGCAACATCATCGATCTCTACAACGGAAACCAGGGCTGGACGCTTGACCGTAGCGGGGTTTCGGCCATGCCCGCGAGCGCCGTCGCCGATTTCCAGGGCGGCTTGAAACGCGACATCAACCAGTTGTTCCGCTTCCGGATGAACGAGCCCGGCCTCGAGTTCAGCTACGGCGGTCCCGACGTCGTCGACCTGAACGAAGTCGACTGGGTGGAGATCGACGACGCCGAGCAGCGCACCACCCGCATCGCCATCTCCCGCATCAGCCACCTGCCGGTTCGGGCCGTATACATCAGCCGCGATCCCGTCACCCACGAACGCACCGAGGAAACCGAATACTTCTCGAACTACCAGCCGGTGCAGGGAATCGAAACGGCTTTTCAGGACACCCGCGCCCGCGACAACCAGAAAACCTACCAGCTCTGGATTCGCGACTGCCGCTACAACACCGGCCTGTCTCCGGAGTACTTCACTCGCGAATCGCTCGAGCAGCGCTGGGCCAAGGTGGGCGGCAAAAAGCGCCACGGCCGCTAGCGCCGTTCCCACTTGCTTGCTCCGCAAAATCCTGTTATTCCTGCTCGCCTGTGTCGACCCGAGCCGGATCTTCCCAAAGCAACCGGTTTGGGAGGGGCGAGCCGCCGCTAGGTCCCGATCCCGCCCTGCGGGACGAGGGAGCGGCTCGCCCGCGCGGGCTCAATTTCCCGCGTCTCTCCCCACCACCCAACCACCGCGGATGCAAATCTCGTCAAACTGACCCGCTACCGGAAGTCCACCACGTGATGCCTCGTCAGTGATGGGGGGTTATAATGGCGCGATGGGGCAACCGGGGGAAACGGCGCCGATGCGCGGCACGACCGTACTGTGCGTGCGGCGGGACAATAAAGTGGTGATGGCGGGCGACGGCCAGGTGACCATGGGAGACATCGTGGTCAAGCACAGCGCGAGGAAAATCCGGCGGTTGTTCGACGACAAGGTGCTCGCCGGATTCGCTGGAAGCACCGCCGACTCGTTGTCGCTGTTTTCGCGGTTCGAAAACAAGCTGCAGGAGCATCATGGGAACCTGGCGCGGGCGGCGGTCGAGCTCGCCAAGGATTGGCGCACTGACCGGCTGCTGCGGCATCTGGAGGCGCTGCTGATCGTCGCCGATGGGAAGCAGACGCTGTTGATTTCCGGCAACGGGGACGTGATCGAGCCCGACGACGGTATCTGCGCCATCGGTTCGGGAGGATCGTACGCGCTGGTGGCGGCGCGCGCGATGGCCAAGTACACGAAGCTGGGCGCGAAGGAAATCGCCCAGGAAGCGATGCGCCTGGCGAGCGAAATCTGCATCTACACCAACGACCATTTTTCGGTTGAGGAACTGTGAACGGGAAAAAAGAATCCCTTGCCTATTTGCCCGGCGGCCAGCCCCCGCAGGAACCGGAATCGCTGCCAACCTTCGACGAGTTGAGCCCCCGGGAAATCGTTGCCGAGCTCGACAAGTACATCGTCGGGCAGACTCCGGCGAAGCGGGCGGTGGCGGTGGCCCTGCGCAATCGCGTGCGCCGGCAGCGGCTCGACCCCCAAATGGCCGAGGACATCCTGCCGAAGAATATCCTGATGATCGGGCCGACCGGCGTGGGCAAGACGGAGATCGCGCGGCGGCTGGCCCGGCTGGCGGGCTGCCCGTTCGTGAAAGTGGAGGCGTCGAAGTACACCGAAGTGGGCTACGTGGGCCGGGACGTGGAATCGATGGTGCGGGACCTGGTCGAAGTGGCCATCGATATGGTTCGGGAGGAGAAGCTCGACGAGGTCGCCGAGCGCGCCGAGCAGGCTGCCGAAGACCGGCTGCTAGATCTGCTGCTGCCCGGCTCTCCGGAATCCTCTAGCGATCCCGCCCGCGCCGAACAGGCGGCGCGCACCCGGGACAAGCTGCGCGCCCAACTGCGCGAGGGGAAGCTGGACCAGCGGATGGTGGAGGTGGAAGTGCGGGAGCGTTCGATGCCCGCCTTCGAGATCATCTCCAACCAGGGCGTCGAGGAGATGGACGTAAACATCAAAGACATGCTTTCGAATTTTTTCGGCCAGGCGAAAAAGAAACGGAAAATGACCGTGTCCGAGGCTTTCGACTATCTGGTGCAGGAAGAGGAAACCCGGCTGATCGATATGGACCAGGTGACCCGGATCGCCACCGAGCGCGCCGAGCAGATGGGCATCATCTTCATCGACGAAATCGACAAGGTGGCCGGGCGGGAATCAGGGCACGGACCGGACGTGAGCCGCGAGGGGGTGCAACGGGACCTGCTTCCGATCATCGAGGGGACGACGGTGAACACCCGCTACGGGATGATCCGCACCGATCACATTCTGTTCATCGCCGCCGGCGCTTTCCACGTCACCCGGCCGAGCGACATGATTCCCGAGCTCCAGGGCCGATTCCCCATCCGGGTGGAATTGAGTTCGCTGAATGAGAAGGATTTCGTGAACATCCTCACCGAACCGAAAAACGCGCTGATCAAGCAGTACCTGGCGCTGCTTGAAACCGAAGGAGTGCGGCTCCAGTTCACCGACGACGGGGTGCAGTCGGTGGCCCATTTCGCCGCGGTGGTCAACGAACAGACCGAGAACATCGGCGCCCGCCGGCTGCACACGATCATGGAGAAGGTGCTCGAGGAGATTTCTTTTGAAGCGCCGGAATTGAAGAAGAAGATGGTGAAAGTGGACGCCGGCTACGTTTCGAAGCAACTTGCGGATATCGTCAAGAACCAGGATCTGAGCCGCTACATCCTCTGAACGCGTTGCCCAACCACCACCGCCCTCGGCCCAGCCGGCCTTCAACTGTCGCTTGGGGCCAATGTTCGGCTGTGAGGCGGCGCGCTGCGCCTGCCGGGTCGTGGATTGCCCTGGCCCTTCTGGTGAGCGGGCTGGCGGGCTGCGCGGCGCCCAGCGGGCCGCGTCCGGCGCGGGAGCAGGTGCCGGTGGCGGTGGAGGACCTGAGGGCGCGGCAAGCGGGCCGGGCAGCCGAGTTGAGGTTCACCCTGCCGGATCGCGCCATCGATGGCAGCAAACTCGAAGGAACGTGGCGGGTGGAAATCTACCGGCAGTTCGCCGCCACAACTCCCGCGCCGCCAGCCGCGGATTTGCCCGGGCCGCCCGCGTATTCCTTCGCCGCCGGAACCCTGTCCAATTACCTTGCCGGGGACACGGTCGCCTTCCCCGACTCGCTGACCCCCGAGGAATTCGAAGCCCATCGCGGCGAACTGGTGGCGTACCGGGTGCGGACCGGCATTGGCCGCAGCTCCTGGTCCGCGCAATCCAACCTGGCAACGCTCAACCTGACGACTCCGCCGCAGCCGGTGACCGATTTGGCCGCCACCGTTACCGACCAAGGCATCACGCTGCGCTGGACGCCCCCGGGGCCGGGCCCGGCGCCGGGCCCCAGCGGGTACATCGTTTATCGAGCGGCGGTGAAGGCCGGTGAAGTCGTTCCCGCCGCGGCGACGGCGACTGGGACGGCGGCGGATTCCAGTTATCGGGATACCGAGGTCGAGCCGGATGCAACCTACCGTTACACGGTGCGCAGCGTCGCCCGTGGCCCCGGGGGCGAAATTGAATCAGCCGATTCCACTCCGCTCGTAGTTCGCGCACGGCAACAAGCCGCGCCGGTGCCGCCGACCGGTGTGGTTGCGGTGGCGGTGCGGAACGCCGCGGATTCACTGGAAGTGGACGTCTCGTGGGTGATCGGTGGCGAAGCCAACCTGGCCGGATACAATATCTACCGTAGCGAGCAGGCGGAGGAGCGTGGCGAACGGCTGAACCCACAATTGTTGGCTGCCGCCTCCTATCGCGATATGACGGTCGCGCCGGGCAAGACCTATCACTACCGGGTGACGGCGGTGAATCTGGCAGGCGAGGAAAGCGAGCCGGGTGCCGCCGCTGCTGTCACAGTCGCACCGGCTCGGCCGCTTAAGCGCGATTGATGGCGCTGGCAACGCAGCCGGCGCCGAAGCCGTTGTCGATATTGACCACCGAGACGTTGGCGGCGCAACTGTTCAGCATGGCCAGCAGCGCCGCCACGCCGCCCAGGCTGGCGCCGTAACCGGTGCTGGTGGGCACGGCGATTACCGGGGCCGCCACCAGGCCGCCCACCACGCTGGCGAGCGCGCCTTCCATTCCCGCCACGCAAATCACCACTCGCGCCGCGGCAAGTCTCGCGCGATGTTCGAGCAGCCGGTGCAGCCCGGCGACGCCGACGTCGTAGATCGTTTCGACGCGGTTGCCGAGCACCTCGGCGGTCACCGCCGCTTCCTCGGCCACCGGAATGTCGCTCGTGCCCGCCGAAACCACCAGAATCAATCCTCGGCCGCGGATTTCGCGGTCCCGGCGAACCACGATCGCGCCCGAAAGCGGGTAAAAACGGGCGGCGCGCGCCAGCCGCCGCACCCGCCGATAGATGCCGGGGTCGGCGCGCGTCACCAGGATGTTGTGCGAGCCGCGGTGGCGCAGAATGCCGCGCACGATTCCCGCCACCTGATCCGGGGTTTTGCCGCGGGCATAAATCACCTCGGGGAAGCCCTGCCGCAGCGCCCGATGGTGATCGATCTTGGCAAAGCCGAGATCCTCGAACGGCAACCGCTTCAGTCGCTCCACCGCCTGCTCGGTCGTCAGCCGGCCCTGCAACACGTCGGCGAGTAATTGGCGGACGTCCCTTTCGTTCATCGCGCGCAACCCGGCAAGCTTCGCCGCCGATTCTACCACCCGGCCCGCTTGACACCGGCCGCGGCCGCAGTTAACAGTTGTCCGTTTTCCCCGGGGATGCCTTTGCAAACTATCGTCGTCGGGATCACCGGCGCCAGCGGCGCGGTGTACGCGCGGAAAGTGCTCGAGTTGCTCGAAGCGGATGCGCGAGTGGGCCGGGTGCATCTGGTGGTGAGCGAAGCCGGGCAGCGGCTGATCGCGATGGAACTGGGCATCGTCGCCGCCGATCGCAAGCAACTGCCGCAACTGCTGGCGGGCACGGCGAAGAAAATCGATTTGCTTCCCAACAAGGACATCGGCGCATCGATCGCCTCGGGCAGCTATCCGGTTGACTCGATGGCGGTGGTGCCCTGCACCACCGGGGCGCTGGCATCGATTGCCGCCGGCACGAGCGACGACCTGATTGCGCGCGCCGCCGACGTTTGTCTGAAGGAAGGCCGGCGGCTGGTGCTTTGCGTCCGGGAAACGCCGCTCAGCCGGATTCACCTGGAAAACATGCTGCGAGCGCAGGCGGCGGGCGCAGTGATCATGCCGGCGGCGCCGGGATTCTATTTCGCGCCGAAGACCATCGACGATTTCGTCACCCAATTCGCCTGCCGCGTGCTCGAGCAGTTGGGCTTGCCGCAGGCGGCGCAATACCGCTGGACGGGCGCGGCGAAAAAAGGCGACGAGTAGCCGCGCACCCGCTCGCGGACCAGGAGCCGGAAGTCCCGATGCTTCGCCGCACACGCACCGTGCTCGAAATGATCAAATTCGAGCACTCGGTTTTCGCGTTGCCTTACGCCCTGGTAGCGGCTCTGCTGGCGGCGCGAACCGAAGGCCCGGCGGGGGGATGGCCGCCGGCGAGGCAATTGGCGTGGCAGATACTTTGGATCGTGGTGGCGATGGTGGGCGCGCGGTCGGCGGCGATGACGATGAACCGCATCGCCGACCTGCGGTACGACCGGCTGAATCCCCGCACCCGCGGCCGCGCGCTGGTTACCGGGGAGCTGTCGCCGGCATTCGCCTGGGTTTTCGCCGTTGCCAGTTCGGCGGTGCTGGTGGCAGCGGCGTGGCGGCTGAACCGGCTGGCGCTCGAGCTCTCGCCGGTGGCGCTGGCGATCCTGTTCCTCTATTCCTACACGAAGCGGTTCACGATGTGGTCTCACGTCATTCTCGGCCTCTGCCTGGGCATTTCGCCCGCGGCGGCGTGGATCGCGATACGCGGCGCGCTCGACCTGCGGATACTGATCCTTTGCGCGGCGGTGACCCTGTGGGTAGCGGGATTCGACGTGCTCTACGCCTGCCAGGACATCGCCTTCGACCGCCAGGTGGGCTTGCACTCGATTCCGCGGCGGCTGGGGGTCGCTCGCGCGCTGGCCGTGGCCCGCGGCATGCACGCGGGAATGATTCTGCTGCTGGTTTGGCTGGCGGCGAGTTTTCGCCTGGCGTGGCCGGCGTGGGCGGGGATCGCGGTGGTGGCGGCGCTGCTGGGCTACGAGCACCGGCTGGTGCGGCCCAACGATCTCACCAAGATCGATGCTGCTTTCTTCACGGTGAACGGCTATATTAGCGTATTGTTCCTGGTGTTTTGGGGCGCGGCGGTGTGTCTGGGCCGTCCCTGAAGCCGCAACCGTCGATGGCCGAACTCCAAATCCGCGATGCCGCGCTCGAACCCGTCGCTCGCAAGGTGTTGGCCGGCGAGCGGTTGTCGTTCGACGACGGCGTTGCTCTGTACCGGACGAGCGACCTGCTGGCGGCGGGCTGGCTGGCCAACTGGGTGCGCGAAAAGCGCCACGGCGACGTTTGCTACTTCAACGTCAATCGGCACATCAATCCCACCAACGTCTGCGTCGCCCATTGCCGGCTCTGCGCTTTCGGCCGCTCGCCGAACGCTCCCGGCGCCTACACCTACGCGCTCGAGGAAATCTACCAACGCGCGGCGCAGGGCTTGGCTGAAGGCGCCACCGAATTCCACATCGTCGGCGGCCTGCATCCCACGCTCACCTTCGAGCATTACCTGGAGATGATCCGAGGATTGAAGCAGCGCTTTCCCCAAGTGCATTTGAAAGTCTTCACGATGGTGGAAATCGGCTACTTCGCCCGGCTCACGAAACTGTCGCCGCGCGACGTGCTGCTCCGCTTGAAGGAAGCCGGCGTGGATTCGATGCCCGGCGGCGGCGCGGAGATTTTCAATCCCCGGGTGCGCAAGGTGATTTGCGACCACAAAACCAGCGGCCGGATGTGGCTCGATATCGCCCGCACCGCGCACCAAATCGGCTTGCGGTCGAACGCGACGATGCTCTACGGCCATATCGAAACCTACGAGGAGCGGGTCGAGCACCTGCTGCTGCTGCGGGAGTTGCAGGACGAGACTTCGGGCTTCGTCACCTTCATCCCGCTCGCGTTTCATCCCGAGCACACCGCGCTCGCTCACCTGCCCAAGCCCACCGGCTGGGACGATTTGAAATCGATTGCGGTGGCCCGCCTGCTGCTCGATAATTTCGACCACATCAAGGCTTACTGGATCATGCTGACGCTGCCGGTGGCGCAAATCGCGCTCCGGTTCGGCGCCGACGACATCGATGGCACGGTGATCGAAGAGAAGATTTACCACGATGCCGGCGCCACCACCCCGCAGCACATGACTCGAGCCGACCTCGAGCGGCTGATACGGGAAGCGGGCCGCCGGCCGGTCGAGCGCGATACGCTCTATCGCGAGGTGGATCGCTCGAAGCTCCCGCCCATCGCCATCCGCCCGGACGTCACCCTGTCGCTGAACGTCTAGCGATTGAATCCGCCGCCGCGACGGCCCGCTCACTTGTAGCGCAGCGCGGCCATCGGGTCCACCTTCGACGCGCGCCTACCATTTGGGTCGAAGAAACCAAATTGCTCCCTGCCTGAGGGCTGGATGCGCTGGGCGGCTCGGCTCCACCCCCGCCATCGCCCGCTTGCGGCACGCGGCGTCCGAAACCGGCCAATTCGCTCGTATGGCATGCCGCTCCGGGGCTCGGTGCTGGGGTTGTTGGCTTCCGGCGGCGCTTCGTGCCATGCTCGGGTTTTGGCTGGCGCCATGACTCTCCGCGAAGCGCTCAAGCAGGGCATCGGTGAACTCCGGGCGGCCAACGTTGGCTCGCCGGCACTGGCTGCGGAACTGCTGCTGATGCACGTACTCGGCTGCGCTCGCGCCCGCCTGTATACTCGGATCAGCGACCCCATCGACCCCGCCGCGCTCGAACGCTATCGCCAGCTTGTCGGGTGCCGCGCCGCGGGCACCCCCACGCAGTATCTGACAGGCACGCAGGAATTCTGGAGCCTGGAATTCGAAGTGACGCCCGATGTGCTCATCCCACGGCCGGAGACCGAGCATGTGGTGGAGGTGGCGCTGGAACGGGTGGGATGGCGTCGTTTGGCGGAGCGGCTGCGGGTGGTGGACGTGGGCACCGGTGCCGGCTGCCTGGCCGTGGCCCTGGCGCACGAGTTGCCCGAAGCCCGTGTTTTCGCGGTGGATATCTCGCGCCGCGCCTTGGCGGTTGCCAGCCGCAACGCCGCCCGCAACGGCGCCGGTGATCGCATTGCGTTTGTCGAGGGGAACCTGCTGGCGCCTTTTGCCGCCCGCGCGTTCAATTTGGCGGCGGTCAATCCGCCTTACGTCGGCCGCCGCGACGCGGCCTCGCTGCCGCGGGAAGTGCGCGAGCACGAACCTGCCGAAGCGCTGTTTGCCGGTGAAGAAGGCATCGAGATTTATCCGCTGTTGGTGGCGCAGGCGGCCGAGCGGCTCGTCCCCGGCGGAACGTTGGTGATGGAGTTAGGCTACGGTGCCAGCGCGCGGGTGCAGGCGTTGATGGATCCCGCCGAGTGGCGCAACGTCGCCATCACCAACGACCTTGCCGGGATTCCCCGCGTCCTGGCGGCCGACCGAGCGTAGCCTTTTGCGCCGCCGTTTCGCTCGGGGTACGCTACCGCTGCCAGGCTGATGAACTTGAATCGGGCATTTCCGCTTGCCGCCGGCGCGCTGGTGGTATTCGCCGCCAGCCTGGGCGCTTCGCTTGCGACGCTGCCGCCGCCCCAGGCGCGCACCGGCCGCGTGGTGGCCCAGGCCGATTGGCTGGTCGGCCAGCTACAGTCCACGGAATGGCAGAGTTCTTACGAGGGCTGGAAGGCAAAACATCCCCGGGCCAGCTGCCGGACCTTTCACGGCGACGGCAGCGCATTGTTTCTGACCGATGAGTGGAGCTACCGCTGTTCCGCCGCCGAGGAAGCGGCTCGCGCCAGCCGCTATTTCTACGTGATGGACGATACCGAGCCTGCCGCGTCGCGGCTGCACCGCTTCCAGGGCCAGGTCGTTGAATCGCCGGGATTGGCCGCGCCCGCCTTGGAATTGCTTCGCGGTGAAATCGAAAGCCGGCTAACCCGCCTTTACGGCGCCGCGGAACAGCCCGCCTCGGTGCCCGCCGGCGTCCTCGCCTTCGGGTCGGCCGACTGGCGCGCCTTGCGCATCTGGCACACCGGCGACCGAGACATCTATCTCTACCGGACGCAAGTTTCCGGAGCGAAAGCGACCGTCGGGCTGCTCGCCCGCGATCGCGCCCTCGAACTCGCTTCCACCCGCCAGGGCCAGCATCTGATCCTCGACGAGCGCCCCGACGCCCGCTTCGAGGACGGCATCGATACCAGCCTGGTGAACGCGCTGGGCGCCCAATTTCCACGCGCTGCCGATTTGCTCGGCGACACCGAGGAGCAACCCGATCCCGATTCCTATCTCCGTTCCATCACCGAGCTGCTCGCCGCCGGCCGGCAAGCGCCGCTCGAACGCCGCGCCGCCTTGTTGCTCGCCGCCGATCGCCTCGCCGACCGCTGGCCGCTGCCGAATTCCGACACGCTCGCCGGGTCCTACGCTTCGAGGACCGCGAAATTGAAGGCCAGCGACGGCATGCATTTCGCCTGGTCGCATCTGGCCGGAGCGTGGATTTACCAGCACGACCTGTTGTGGACAATCTGGCGCGACGCGCCGGCCAGCGATTGGGGCCAGGATGCGTTCTTCCTGCTGATCGCTCGCGGTTGGGACACCAGCGGCGTTTGCCGGAACGGCTCAGACCAGTTTCGGGCGGTCATCACCCAGGGTGAAAGCGATCTGGGCAAGTATCCCGGGGCGGCGAATCGGCTGCCGGTGCTTTTCCTCGTGGCGCAGGCCTATGAAACCTGGTGGTCGCTCAGCCAATGGTGGAACTGCTCGCCGCTGCTCGATCCCAGTCCCGCGCCGTGCGGGCCGGCGCCGGCGAGCGCCCAGTATCAGCCGGGAGCGGCGGCGGCGCGCGAGAAGGCCATCGCCGACTACGACGAATTGATGAAGGCCGAACCCGCCATTTACGCCACGCCGGAACTGCGCCGGCATCTGGCGCGCTTGAAGCTGGGTATCGACACGAACGAGCGCCGGTTCTACTGTGTCTACGATTGACTGCCCGAGCGGTTGATGCCCCGCCAGGGGCCGCCGCAGTGGCTCAGCGCCGAATCCAGAATTTCCGGAATGTAGTGGCACAGGCTTTAGCCTGTGCGCTTCCCCAACCACCCAAGTTCCGGCGTCTCCCCGCACGCCGCAAGCGGTGGGGCCCTGAAATGGCCTCCCCAGCTCCAGGACTGAGCCACTGTCAACACCACTGTCTTCTTTACCTTTTCTTCGCCTTGTGCCATCCTGACCCCGCCCTCGCGCCGCCATGCCCAAGCTCGCCCATTTCCGCGCGAAATCCTCCGACCCTGCCCCCGCCGACCCGGCCTCGCTTTCCACCACCGTTCTCCACGTCGATATGGACGCGTTCTTCGTCTCCGTCGAGTTGCTCGAGCGGCCGGATTTGCGCGGCAAGCCGGTGGTGGTGGGGGGACAGCGCGACGAGCGCGGGGTGGTGTCTGCCGCAAGCTACGAAGCGCGGAAGTTTGGCGTGCATTCGGCGATGCCGCTGCGCACCGCGGCCCGGCTCTGCCCCGAGGCGGAATTTCTGGAGCCGCGGCACCAGCTTTACACGCGCTACAGCGACCGGGTGGCGGCGATCCTCGAGCGCTACACCCCGGTTGTGGAAATGGCGTCCATCGACGAAGCCTTTCTCAACCTGGCCGGCACCGAGCGGCTGCACGGTCCGCCGCTCGCCGCCGCGCAGAAACTTCACGACGAAATCCGGCGCGAAACCGGCTTGCCCTGCTCGATGGGTCTGGCCGCCACCCGGCTGGTCGCCAAGGTCGCTTCCGACCAGGCCAAGCCGCACGGATTGCTCTGGGTTCCCGCCGGCGCCGAGCGGGCGTTTCTCGCGCCGCTGCCAGTGCGACGCATTCCCGGCATCGGAAAGGTTACCGAAGCAGCGCTTCAGGGACTCGGCATCCAGACGGTCGGCCAACTCGCCTCCCTCGCCACTGAGCAGCTCGAGAAGCCGTTTGGCCAGTGGGGCGCGGCGCTCTATCGCAAGGCGCGCGGCCAGGACTCCTTCGAATTCGTGATCGACGCCGAGCCGAAATCGATTTCGCACAACCGCACGTTCGGCGCCGACACCGACGACCGCCAGGCGCTCGGCTCGACGCTGAGCTGGCTGTGCGAGAAGGCGGCCAGGCGCCTGCGCGACGCCGGGCTCTACGCCCGCACCGTCACTCTCACCTTGCGCTACGCCGGCTTCGAAACATTTACTCGCGCGCGAACGCTGGCCAGCCCGACCAATCTCGATACCGCTCTTCTCGCCGCCTTGCGCGCGCTGTTCGAAGCGAATTGGACCGGCAGGAAACTGCGCCTGGTGGGCGTCGCTCTGGCCGGGTTCACTCAAGCTCCCGGTCAATTGCACCTTCTGGACGAAGGCCGGCGCGAGAAACTCGAGCGGCTGGCCCGCGCCGCCGACCGGCTGCGCGATCGTTACGGAAGCAGGAAGCTCGTACTCGGCAGCTCACTCGAAGGCGCCGGGGAAGAGTGAGCCTGCGAGGGCGGGCAGAGCCGGGGGTGTTGAATAGTCAGCGGCGGCCGGCGGAGGCGCGCGCGGCGTCGGCGACCACCGGCAAGACGATATGCGAGGGGCGCTGGGCGTCGACGTAAATGGTGTTTTCCGCCTTCACCGCGCGCCGATTCGCCCCCAGCGGCTCCCCGGTGTTCGGATTCACGTCGAACCGGGGGAAATTGCTGCTCGAGATATCCACGCGGATGTGATGGCCCTTCTTGAAGACGTTGGCGGTGGGAAACGGATCGATCCGGAAGCGGTAAACCACTCCCGGCCGCATGAATTCCTGCTTTTCCGGCGAATTGCGGTAGCGCGCGCGGATGATTCCATCGGTGACGTTCAAATCGTACCCCGAAGGGTAATCGTTGCTCGGCGGGTATACGTCGACCAGCTTGGCGGTGAAATCGGTGTCGACCGCGGTCGACGAAGCGTACAAGGTCACTTCGATGGGGCCGATAATTGTTTCGTCCCGGCCAAGCGACGCGCTCTGGAATACCAACACGTCGGGGCGGGCGCGGAGCGGCAGATAGGGCGGCCGCGACCCGTAGAACCCCTTCGTTTCATCGCCGGTGAAGGGGCGCTCCCGCTGGTCGAAGCCCCCCGCCGCCACTAGCCCGCGCTCGGGAGAAAACGATCCGCCGATGGTCGGCACCGGGTGATGGGGGTCGAAGGTGTAGGTGATCGAGGGATCGGTTGCGCCCGCCATCTTCGTGCTCAGGCTGCCGTCGGCGTGCAGGTAGAACGTCGTGAATTGCGTGCCCGGCACCGGCCACCCGCCGGCATCCTTCCAGGTACCGCCGTGGTACAGCCGCCCGTTGGCGTCCTTGTGCCCGTCGCCGGTTCCCATCACGAATAACCGCACCGGCGCCTCGCCGCCCACCCCGTTGGCTACCCCCTTCAGGAAATGATCGAACCAGCGCAAATGGAATGCGGAGGAGAAATCGGCGATTGCCGCCTCCGGCCCGAACTCGACGTCGCCGGCGTACGACCGGGTATTCGCTCCGTGGGTCCACGGCCCGACGATCAGCCGGACAGGCGATTTCTTGACCTTGGAGAGGCCCAGGTAGTTGGCGATGGTGCCCATCGTGTAGGCATCGTACCAGCCGGTGAGATGCAGCATGGGAACGTCCGAGGTTCGGGCGAAATAGAGCGACCAGTTCACTTCCGGCTGCTTCCAGTAGCCGTCGTAATCGCCGTGCCTCATCAACTCGAAAATGTAGTCCTCGAAATTCGGCGCCAGGGCGAGCGGAGTGAGCCCGCGCTTCCCGGCGAGCGCGCCAACCCAATCCACCGCTCGCTCCCGCCGCGCCGCCTTCCGCGCCACCGGGTTTTTCGTTTGCTCGGCGAGCTGGCCGAACGCCCAGCCCACCTGCTGCGCCAGCTCGAACGCGCCGTGGTTCCGTATCTTGTAAAGCCAGCCGTTGTAGATGCCGCCGCAATTCAGCACCACCGTGGCCAGGTGCGGGGGATGAAAAATCGCCGCTGCGGCTTCGGTGTGAGCACCGTAGGACGTGCCCCACATCCCTACCTTGCCGTTGACGTAAGGGAGCTTCGCCAGCCACTCGATGGTGTCGTAGCCGTCCGGGCCGTCGGCGGTGTACTTGCTCTCCACGCCTTCGGAATGGTACGTGCCGCGCAGGTCCTGCAGAGCCACGACGTAACCGTGCCGGGCGAACTCTTCCGCTTGATGGACGAGTTGCCGGCCCTGCTTGTCGTAGGGTGTCCGCTGAAGGAGCAAAGGAAGCTTCCCGGGAACTGGAACTCCGCTTAGCGCCGGCCGATAGATGTCGGTGGCCAGCTTCACCCCGTCTCGCATCGGGATCATCGTGTCCTTGGAGAACAGGACGGCGTCGTATGGCACGGCGGGCGGGGCAGCCTGTTCCTGCGGGCGGGCCGGCCCGCCGCCGAGCGCCAGTGCGGCAGCCGCGAGCGCCGCCAGGAATGTTTTTTTCATCACCGCGGCCTCCGAGGCGATGGGGTCCTCCGGCGGGCGCGGATTATAACGTAGCCGCCGCGGTGGTTCGACCCGCACGAGGATGAGACCCCGGGTATAATCCCGGGCATGGCGGCCTCTCCGACACCTGCTCCACCCCCACCACCCGGCCGCGCTCGCCATCGGCTGCGGAATTTCTGGCGTGAAGTGACCGAAGGAGCCGAGCTTTCCCAGCTCTGGCACCAATTCCTGTCCGAAGCGCGCTCGAGTTACGGCCTCTATTCCCGCGACGTGGATTGGGAGCGGGTGCAAACCGGCCTGAGATGGAAGCGGCCGTTCCGCGCATGCTGGGCGCTGTTCCGCGTGCTGCTGATGAAATTGACGCCGGCGCGCCGGGTGATGCTGCTCGCGGCAGTGGTCTTTTTGCTGTGGCCGCGGGTCGAATTCACCCCCCGGGGAAGCATTGTGGTGATCGAGCCGGGAACCCTCGGTGTGCTCCTGCTGTTCGTGCTGCTCGCGCTCGAACTCGCCGACCGGGTAACGATGAAACGCGACCTCGAAATCGCCCGGGAAATCCAGCACCGGCTGCTTCCCGAACGCCCGCCGGAGATTCCCGGCTTCGAAATGTCTTTCCGCAGCCGCCCGGCCAACACCGTTGGCGGCGATTATTACGACGCATTCCCGCGGCCCGGCAAGCCCAGCCGAATTCTGGTGGCAGTGGCCGACGTGGCGGGAAAGAGCGTTCCCGCAGCGCTGTTGATGGCTACGTTCCAGGCCAGCCTCGAGGCGCTTGCCGCCCTGCCGGGTAACCTCACCGATCTCGCGCAGGGACTGAACCGGTACACCAGCGCTCACAGCCTCGACGGCTTGCGATTCACCACCGCCTTCGTCGCCGAACTCGAGCCATCGACCGGCGCGCTCGAATACGTCAACGCCGGGCACAACGCTCCCTTCCTGCTCCGCTCCTCCGGCGCCACCGAGCGGTTGGAAGCCACCGGCGTGCCGCTGGGCATCGCCGCGACCACCGTCTATTCCGCCAGTCGCGTGCAACTGGCGGCGGGCGATCTGCTGGCGGTATTCAGCGACGGGCTCACCGAGGCAGTCGACGAGCGCGAGCAGGAATACGGCGAAGCCCGGCTGCGGGCGGTGCTCGACCGCATGCGCGGCACGAGCGCTCACGAATTGCTCGAAGCCGTCTTCTTCGACGTCGATCGCTACGTCGGCCAGGCGCGCCAGCACGACGACATCACCTGCCTGGTGCTGCGCCGCAGCGCGACCCCGTAGCGGCTGATGCCCCTCTGGTTCCCTCCCGCTATAATCGGCGGGTGACTTCTCGCGGGCTGGCCGAAAAAATCTGCCGCGTCCTGCTCGACGCCGGCTATCAGGCGTATCTTGTCGGCGGATCGGTGCGCGACCTGGTGCTCGGGCGCGAGCCGGGCGACTTCGACGTCGCCACCGACGCGCTGCCGGGCCGGGTCGAGAGCCTGTTTCCCGGTAGCTTGACTGTTGGCGCGAAGTTCGGCGTAGTCATGGTGGTGGAAGACGGAGCGGAAGTGGAAGTCGCCACGTTTCGGTCTGACGTCGGCTCGAGCGACGGCCGCCATCCCGACAGCGTCGTTTATACCGGCAACGTGGCCGAAGACGTTCGCCGGCGCGATTTCACCATCAACGCCTTGCTGCTCGACCCACGCAACGGGGAAATCATCGATCTCGTCGCCGGCCGCGCCGATCTCGCCGCCGGGATCGTTCGCGCCATCGGCGATCCCGACAAGCGCTTCGCCGAAGATAAATTGCGAATGATGCGCGCGGTGCGGTTCGCCGCCCGGTTCGGGTTCGAAATCGAGCCGGAAACCTTCGCCGCGATCCGCCGGCTGGCGCACGCAGTCCACCAGGTGTCCGCCGAGCGGCTGCGGGACGAATGCACCCGCCTGCTCACCGAAGGCGCCGCCGGCCGCGGCTTCGAGTTGCTCGACGCCGCCGGCTTGCTCGCCTTCGTTCTTCCCGAGGTCGCCCGGATGAAGGGCGTCGAACAGCCGCCGGAATTTCATCCCGAGGGCGACGTCTGGATTCACACGCGAATGATGCTCGAAGCCCTGCCCAGGGGAGCGGCGCCCGCCTTCGCCTGGGGCGTGCTGCTGCACGACGTCGGCAAGCCGCCCACGTTCACCCCGGCCGCTTCCGGCGAACGCATCCGTTTCGACAACCATGTCGAGGTCGGCGCGGCGATCGCCGAGGAAATCTGCCGCCGGCTGCGGTTCTCCAATGCCGATACCGAGCAGATCGTGGCCCTCGTTCGCAACCATCTCCGGTTCAAGGACGTTCAGCAGATGCGTCCGGCGACGCTTAAGCGTTTCATTCGGCTGCCGCACTTCGAACAGCACATGGAACTCCACCGGCTGGATTGCCTGGCGAGCCACGGCAGCCTCGCGAGCTACCAGTTCGTTCGCCGGTTTATCGACGAAACCCCGGCCGAAGCGGTGCGCCCGCCCCGGCTGGTTACCGGCGAAGATCTCAAGCAACGAGGCTTGGCCCCGGGACCCCTGTTCGGGCGTATACTGCGTGCTGTCGAGGAAGCGCAGTTGGAGGGGGCAGTGCAGACGCGGGAGGAAGCGGAGCGGCTGATTGACGATATTTTGAAGGGGTCTTCCGGTAAATCAGCTAAATGGACCTCCTGAAACCTATTTCCAAGTTCTTGTTGGATATAGACTTATTGGGCACATGGGCTTGCGCGGTTTGTGTTACAAGGTTTAGCGTAGTATACTAAGGCGGTTTGATAAAGATGGACGAATAGACGAAACGTTTCCCGCGGCTGCTGCATCTTACTACTTGCAGCTCGCTCGAACAGCTCCGACCAGGGGGTGTCCCGACATGGCCAAAGCCCTCAGCAGCATCGATCAGCTTCCTATCCTCCCCGTCCGCGATACGGTGCTCTTTCCCGGCATCATCCTTCCGCTGACAATTGGCCGGGAAACTTCTCTGGCGCTGGTCAATTCGCTCGAAGGGGAGGAAAAGCTGTTGGGAGTGGTGGCCCAGCTCGATCCCCGCGTCGAGGATCCCGGCCCGGCCGACTTGCACGCGGTGGGTACGCTGGCCAAGGTGCACAAGCTGGTGCGGATGCCGAACGGCAACATGGTGGCAGTCCTCGACGGGCTGGAACGGGTCCGAGTGGCGGAGTTGGTGGGCTTGCGGCCGTTTCTGCGGGCGCGCGTGGAACCGGTGCCCGACGTCCTGACCAGCACCGACGCCGAACGCGAGGCTTTGCGATTGAACGTGCTCGATCTGTTCCGCGAGATCGTTTCCCGCTCCCCGCAACTTTCCGACGACCTGACGAATTCCGCGGCGGCGATGACCGACGCTGGCCGGCTGGCCGATTTCGTGGCGGGGAACATCCCGTCGCTGACCACCGAGGGGCGGCAGGAACTGCTCGAAACCGCCGATGTGGACAAGCGGCTGAAGACGCTGGGGCGGGAACTGACGCGGGAACGGGAAGTGCTCGACCTGCGCACCAAGATCCAGGAGCAGGTGGAAGAGCAGGTGGGCCAGAGCCAGCGGGAATACCTGCTGCGCGAGCAGCTGAAGGCGATTCACAAGGAACTGGGCGAAACCGACGACACCGTCGCCGAAGTCGACGAGTTGCGCAAGAAAATCGAAGAAGCGCAGATGCCCGCCGAGGCGCGCAAGGAATGCGAGCGCGAACTGAAGCGGCTGCAAAAGATGACTCCGGCTTCGGCCGAATACATGGTGTCGCGCACCTATCTGGAGTGGATGAGCTCGCTGCCCTGGAGCAAGACCTCGGGCGCCGAGGACATCGATATCGCCAAGGCGCACGAAATCCTCGAAGCGGACCATTACGACCTCGAGAAGGTGAAAGAGCGGATCCTTGACTACCTGGCGGTGCGTAAGCTCCAGCCCGGAGCCAAGGGCCCGATCCTCTGCTTCCTGGGGCCGCCGGGAGTGGGCAAGACGTCGCTGGGCCGCTCGATCGCCAGGGCGCTCGGCCGCAAATTCGCGCGGATTTCGCTGGGCGGGATGCATGACGAGGCGGAGATCCGGGGCCATCGGCGCACCTACATCGGCGCGCTTCCGGGCCAGATCATCCAGGGGATTCGCCGGGCGGAGACCAAAGACCCGGTCTTGATGCTGGACGAAGTCGACAAGCTCGGCCGGGACTTCCGGGGCGATCCCTCGGCGGCGCTGATGGAGGTGCTCGATCCCGAGCAGAACGTGGCCTTCCGCGACCACTATCTGGACGTTCCGTTCGATCTTTCGCGGGTGCTCTTCATCTGCACCGCCAACTGGCTCGATCCGATTCCCGAGCCGCTGCGCGACCGGATGGAGATCATCGAGCTGCCGGGCTACACCGAGGAGGAGAAAATCCACATCGCCAAGCGGCACCTGCTCCCCAAACAGGCCGCCGATCACGGCTTGAAGGAAGGCGAGCAGATCGAATTCACCGAGGAAGCACTGCGCGAGATCATCCACAGCTATACCCGCGAAGCCGGGGTGCGCAACCTCGAGCGCGAAATCGCCACCCTGATTCGCAAGCAGGCGCGCCGGCTCGCTGAAGGCGCCGCCGACAAATTAACGGTCACCCCGGAGGTGGTGCGCGAAAAACTCGGCGTGGCCAAGTTCCGCGTCGAGCGCGAGGTCACCGATCGCGTTGGCAAGCCGGGTGTGGCCGTCGGCCTGGCGTGGACGCCCGCGGGCGGCGACGTGATCTTCATTGAGGCCACCAGCATGCGCGGTGGCCGCCAGCTCACCATGACCGGTCACCTGGGCGAAGTGATGCAGGAATCGATGCGCACGGCTTTGTCCTGGGTCCGCGCCAACGCCGAGCGGTACGGCGTCGACCCGGATTTCTTCCGCAAGCACGATATCCACATCCACGTTCCCGCCGGCGCCATCCCCAAGGACGGCCCGTCCGCCGGGGTGGCGATGGTGACGGCGATCGTCAGCTTGCTCGCCAACCGGCCGATGCGGCCGGCGGTGGCGATGACCGGTGAAATCACCTTGAGCGGACTGGTGCTGCCGATCGGCGGCATCAAGGAGAAAGTTCTGGGAGCCAAACGCGCCGGCATCCGCGAGGTGATCTTGCCCGCGGAAAACGAGCCGAACGCGAAGGAAGACCTGAAACCGGAGATGCTGGGGGACATGAAACTGAGCTACGTCCACACCATCGACGACGTGCTGACGATCGCCCTCGGCAAACTCGAGAAGTTTGTCCGGCCGGCGCCGGTGATGCCGCCGGCGGGCCGGCCGGAGACTCCGACGCAGCCGCCCCTGCAGTAAATCCTGCGGCGAGGCCCCGGCTCCCTCCTCCCTCGGGTGGCGGGCCGGGCGCGGCGCGCATCTCGCTAGCCACCAGCCACTGGCCACTGTTATAAGTCTCTTCCATGCTTCGCCCCGATGAAGCTCAGGCGCTGGCGGCACGCGCGCGGATGGTGGCCCGGGCGGTGGTCGCTCTGGTGCTCGACGAGGAGCGTGCCGCCCGCTTCGTTCACAACTATTCTTCCGCCTACCGCCGGCAAGGCGTCGCCGGCGAAGCCGAGCGCCGGCGGGAATTGCTGGACGCCATCGAGAGGGAATCGCTGCTGCTGGTGGCCGCGCGCATCGAGCGGACGATGCCGGAGATGGTTGCCGCAAAATTCTCGCGCCAGGCGGAATCCGAGGCGGTGGCGCGGTTCCAGGAGGCGTATCTGACGTTCCTCGGCGGCTCGCTCGCCTGGGACAACGACGAACGCCAATCGTTTCGCCGCGACCTGGCCATGTACCTCCGGCTGGCGGCGCGCGAAAGGGGCAAGATGGGGCCGCGCCGGGGAAAGGGGCCGCCTGCCGGGGCGTTCGTCGATCGCTGCGCGTTTCTGGTGGACCCGTCGATGATGACCCAGGCGCGCGAAGCTGCCGGCCGCTATCAAGCCGAACTCGAATCCTGCGCCGATCAGGCGGTGCGAGCCGCCTTCCGCGGCCTGCGCCGGCCGGCAGCGGTGCGTGCCGCCCGCAAACACCCGAAGCGGAAGTAATCGATCTGCGGTGCCGGCCGAGCCGGGCCTCACCGGCCGGCGGATAGAAACGGGAAATGCTCCGCCGCGCCCATGAAAAACAGCATCGGCAGCGACAGCCAGAACCCGACGCGGGAACCCACCAGCGCCCGCCGCGCCAATTTCGCCGCCTCCGCCGGCAACGGCTTTCCCGTTTCCGCCTGATCCCGGGTCCAGCGAAGCAGGCGCTTCTGAGCCCGCCAGACGAATCCCCACACGATGAACAGCATTGCCAGGCCCAGCCCGCCGCCCACGGCAATCGCCAGCGAAGCGTTCGACACGTCGGCTCCGCCGTTCCAATCGAGAATGATCCACGAGGCGGCAATCGCGACGATGCCAACCAGCGGCGCGCGCACGATTGCGCGATTCATCGGTCCGGAAACCGGCATCATCAATCCGTGGATCAGCACGTAGGCCGCCATCCACACCACCAGCCAGTGCCACAGCCACGTCCACATCAGCCCGTCGCGGCCGGCGTTGTGGGCATCCTGCGCCAGCAGGATCGTGTAGTAGCGCAAGCCCGCCAGCACCGTCACCAGTGCCGACCACCGGAACCAGGCGAGCGTGCGCGGCATCAGCCCGATGGTGATCCGGGCGCGCATCTCCGGCTCCAGCCGGCCCAGCGCCGGCGTTGCCGCCAAATTGAAGAAATAGAGCAGGCCGATCCAGATGGTTCCGGCGACGAAATGAATCCAGCGCAGCACGATTTCCTCGATGGCGTTCCCGCCGCCGGGGATCGAAAAATGGATGGGGACCCAGAAGACAGCGGCAGGCCCCGTGGCGGGAAGACGGCAAAGCGCTGAAACCGCCGGGAACGCCGGAGCGAGCGGGACCATCGAGTCTCCTTCCTGAACGCGCAGCTACGCTAGCGGGCGCGCCGGGCGGCTGTCAATCTGCGGCGCGCAGCCTCTGGCGGGCGGAGGCGAACCAGCGAACTACCCCGGCACCGGGCACGACGCGCATGGAAATGGATGGGAAACTGCCGCGGCATAGGGCCTGCCACGGCTCGCCCCGCTCCCGCGGGACGGCGCAGCGCCGGCTCGGTGCGCTCGAATTCTGCCGTTGCCGGCGTCTTGTTCGTCAACCCCTGACTTTGGTTCTATTGACCGTTCCCGAAGCGCCGCCTACAGTGCGGTCGATGAGCGCGGAGCCGGGGCCCTCGGGTCACTGCCCATTCCGGCAATGTCGACGAAATGCCCACCAGGGCCCGTAGTCGGGATACGCCGCCAATCCCCGCCCCACAAACCCGACGCGGTGCGTAGCGTTCCCCACGCAGGAGCCTACGCCGTTCCTGGCTGGCCCGGAAACGACGATCCGAGCCCGGCTCCGACGTCATCGCAGCCGAAGGGCTGGCGATTGGCCAGAGGCGCGGGCAGTCCCGAACGTTCGTGAGCCGTCGCTGCATAATGGCAACGCGTTCGTCAGCCGGGGGCGGCGCCGCGCTAAAGGTCGCGGCGCTACGCTTGAATCTTGAATCCTGCGCTGTCGGTGGGGGGCGCCACTCCGTTTGAACCTCGGCCGGCAGCATCCTCACCGCCGGCCTCCTCGAGGACGCCCACGGCTTACCCGCAGGCACGGGGCGAGTGTCGTATAACTGAAATACCTTTATCACGGCCCCACACCTGTCATGCTGAGCCCGCCCCGCAGTGCGGGAGCGAAGCATCCCGCTGCTAGGACAGGCTTTTCTGCCGGCTCACACGCCACCCCGCCGCCGAAACACTGTGTCACTTTCTTCAGTTCCACAACGTTAGCGATTCGCGGCCATTCGCTCGAGCGCCCAGCGGGCGTGCTCGGCAATGAGCGGGTCGGCCGAGGCGGCCAGGCGTTCGAGCAGCGGAGCAACGCGGCGCCGTGTGGCTGGAGTCAATTCCGAATTCCCCAGCGCGACGGCAGCGTTGCGCACCAGCCCGCGCCATTTGGCTCGCTTCACCGGGTTCTTGCGGAATACGCGCCGGTATTCAGTTTCATCGAGCCCGGCCAGCCATTCGAGTTCGGGAGCGAAAAGGGAGTCTGGCTCGCCCGCGGCGCCGACGCGTGCATCCCCCGCCTGGTGACCGGCCGCCGGGACATCTCCGCAAGGCGAGTCGCCGCGCCGCGTCTCGCTGGTCAGTTGGCGCGGCCTGAATTCCGCCAGACGGGCCAGCGGCGCCTTCCCGTTCCACGGGCAGACGTCCTGGCAGATATCGCATCCGAAAACCATTTGGCCGATCGCCGGGCGGAACTCTTCGGGGATGGGCCCGCGGAGTTCGATGGTGAGGTAGGCGATGCAGCGGCGGGCGTCGAGCACGTACGGCTCGACCAGCGCGCCGGTGGGGCAGGCATCGATGCAGCGGCGGCAGGAGCCGCAGAGATCGGGGGGCGGCGGCTGGCCCTCGGCGAGGGTCGGCTCGAGCTCGAGCGTGGTGACCACCGCACCCAGGAAAATCCACGAGCCCATGTTTCGGTTGATCAGGCAGGTGTTCTTCCCCAGCCAGCCGAGACCGGCGTATTTCGCCGCCACCCGCTCGGCCACCGGCCCGGTATCGACGTAGGCGCGCGAGCGGAAGTCAACGCCGAATGCACCTCGCATCGCGTCCACCAGCGCCCGCAGGCGCGGCAGCAGCACGTCGTGATAGTCGTCGCCCCAGCCGTAGCGCGAAATCCAGCCGCGCGGCCGTTCTGCATCCGGCCGCGCGAGCGCCTGGGTGGATAGCGGCTCCGGGGTCTTATAGCTGGCGGCGCAAACGATAACGCTGCGGATGCCCTCGAGCGCGAGGTCCAGCGATTGCCGCCTGGGATCGTGCAGGTAGCGCATTTCGCCGGCATGGCCCCGCTCGAGCCATTCGGCCATTTGGCCGAGTTCGGGAAACCGGCCGGGAGGAGCGACTCCGCACAAATCGAATCCCAGCTCCTCGGCTTTCGCCACCACCCAACCCGTGCGTTCCCGAGCGTCCATCGCCACCATTCTACAACCCGTCTCATATATCCAAATGTCTTGGCGAACATCCCAAAGCGCGTCATTCTGAGCCCGCCGCGGCGGGCGGGCCGACGCCTTATTCTTTTCGCGAAAATCCTGCCTCCCGGATTTCCGCGTCGTCCCGAAGGTTCGTCCCGAAGCTTCGGGACGCGCAGTCGAAGAATCCCTTCCCAACGCAGGGTCCCTGGAGGACGTGAACGAAGCCGGATGGCCTCTGGCGCCGTTCGAGGGTTCTTGTGCGGAACGGCGGCGGGCGGCGAGTCAGAGCATCAGTGGCACGGGCATCTCCCTCGACATTCGCTCGAGACCCTGAGCTAAGCCGAACGGGTCGCCCGTGGGGCGTCGCGCCGCCGCTGCTCCGTATCGTGAACTTGCGCTGTTTGCGGCTGGGTTGGGTTAGAATCGGCATGGTGGCTGACTGGCGACAGATACGCGCGCGCATTCGCCGGGCGAAAGCGGGCCCTGACGCGGCGACGCGACTCGAACAATTGTTTGAAAAAACCCGCGACGGCATGGTCGCTTTCGAGCTGGCCCAGCTCGAGGAAGTCGCCGGCCAGATCGAGCGCGCGACCAAGTGGTACCACCATGCCTGGGATCGTTTCCGCCGAGCCGAATGGAGGAAACGGGCGGAAGAAGCGCTTGGACGGCTGGGCGCGCCTATCCCAACCGACTCCGGACCTGAAGAGACCCCCCAGGAGGAACATCCGCCCGAGCTGACTCCCGTTCCCGTCGATTTCACCCCGCAAGCCGAAATCGAGCCGCAAGCGTCGCCTGAGCCTGAACGCGAAGCTCGCGCCGGGGCCGCGCAACCACCGCCAGGGCCGGCGGGCGGCGAG
>DASYZK010000015.1:0-217906 GCA_035946455.1 Candidatus Acidiferrales bacterium
CGCGGCAGCCATCTGGTAGACGCGGGCGTAATAGATGTCGCTGACGAATTTGATGGCATTATCGATTCGCTCGGTGAGGTCCATCACGTCGAGCCGAATCGTATTCAGCCGCTTCGCCGCCCGGGGCAGGCTCCAGCGCGAGACGAGAACGTTCCGCTTCCGCTCGAACGCGGTATAGACGTCGGCGAGGACCTGGGACATGTAGCTGTCGTAATACCGGAATTCGAGCAACTGTATTTTCGCGTATTCCAGCACTTGAATAGTGGCGTCGGCATCCTCCGACCGGTCGTAGACCAGCGCGCCGGACGACCGCACGACCACGAGGTCGGTTGGGTAGTAGGAGAGGCTGGACGCGAGAAGCTCATCGGCGGCTCGCGGCGCCAACGGCTCCGTTTCCCCTCGAACCAATTGCATCACGTACTCGGCGTGCGCCGTCAGCAATTCCTTGGCGGCGATCGGGCGGGAGTCAACCTGGCGGATTTCTTCGAGGTGAATGACCAGGTAGCCTTCCTGTAGCCAGTCCCCGGTGGGCCGAGTCACGGCGGGCGTCACGCGATCCAGATGCCGGCGAACCAGTTCCCTGGCATAGGGCTCGAGGTCGGGAGCATCCATCCAGCGGGAGGCCTGGGGCAGCAGTGCATCCCAATCGCATTCGAAAGGCGCCTCGAACTGGAGCACGACGGCGGCGAAGGCGTAATACTTGATGGAAGCGGTGAGTCGCTCGCCGGTGGGAAGCGTTACCGGATCGCACGGCTCGACGATCGGGGCGCGCTCGAAACGGACGTATTCCGGCGTGCGACGCGGAAAAGCCGGCTTCGCCGGTCCCGCGCGCGGCCCGAGCAGCGCGCCAATCTTCGCCAGGTCGAGATCTTCGGCGACATCGTAGAGAAACAGAATCCGGAAACGGCCTTGAAGCAGCATGCCTTCCTTTTACCATCGAACGGGACCGAGCACGCAAGATGCGAGGCGCGGTGGCGGGCGAGGGACGCAGGCTGTGGTTGCCTCCCGCCCCGGTCAGCGGTACTTCCAGGCAGCCGTTCTCTCGCCCGGCGGGGCGTGCTTGGTAATGAAATCGGCCATCATGCGGAGCAGGTCGGCATGGGACATCGGCTGCCAGCCGTGTCCTTTCATCGGGCGGCCGTACTGGAATTCGGCATTGGCAGACGGGTTCTTGACGCCTTTCAGCACGTCTTCGAGATCGTAAACGGCCAGGTTGAGGTAAAAGCTGTCCATATCGCCGACGTAAACGTGGATTTTGCCGGCGAGCTGCTTGCCAACCTGGTCCCAGTGGGTCTTGAGGTAGTAGCTCAAGTCGTAGCCGTGGTCGCGCATGTAGAGAGCGACCGAGTGATCGATCGCCCCGGTTTGCTTGTCCCAAAGCGGCTTGGGGTAGCCGTCGTCGCCAATCGGGCCGTACGCCGCTTCCCAGATCTCGAGTTGCTGGCCCGAGCGGCCATGCGAGCCGAGCACCGACTCGAGCCGGCTTTCGTCGCGTTCGGTAACGAGCATCTGTCCTTCGGGGGTGCGCTGGAGCGGCCGTTCGGGAATCTGCCACTCGAAGCCGGGCACGGTGAAGGCGTTCGGATCGTCGTAGATATCGACCATCTGATAGCGGCGAAAATCGATGGGATCGGGGTAGAAGGTCCACGTGCCGCCGAAGAAATCGGGATGAAGCACTTCGAGCGCCAGCGATTCCCACCCTCCGGTCGATCCTCCCGAGAGCACCCGGGCGTAGGGTTTGCGGAGGATCCGGTAATGCGTCTCGAGATAGGGAATGAGTTCCTGGAGGATGGCGTCGCCGTAAGGGCCGTTGTTGACGGAATTGACGGCGTACGAGTCGTCGAAGAAGGGAGTGGGGTGCTGGAAGGTGACGACGATCATCCGCGGGAAATCGGCGGTGAGCCAGTGCTGGTACAGATCGTAGCCGCGCTCGAGGTAAATGCCGAACTCGCCGGCGCGCTTCAGCACTTCGGGATCGGGCGGCACGGTGGTGAATCCGAGCGGGGGCAGCAGCGAGAAATGGCCCTGCTCGTAGAGCACCGGGTAGTACACGCCGGGATGCTGGTCGTAATCCTTGGGCAAGAGGACGGTGGCGCCCAGATAAATGGGCTGACCCCAGAACCGGGTGAGCATCGCGCTTTGTATCTTGACGTGTTTCACCCACTCGGTGTCAGCGGGCATCTTCACCGGAGGAATCACTTTGTCGAGGGAAAGCTTCACGTCGTAGCCGGCCCGGGCATCGAGATGGATTCTTTGGACGTTGCTCGTCAAGTTGCCCGGCGAGCGGTTGAAGTGCTGCCCTTCCCACTGGTCCAGATGCACCCAGAGGGTGTGGCCGTCGGAGCGGTGGCATTCGGTGTAGACGTTCAGCAGCGCCTGAACGTAATAATCGCCGGCGGGAATGTCGGCGAGGCTGGCGAGCGGATAGCCGGAGGTGGAGCGATCGATCACGGCTGCCTGTCCCGGCCGGAGCTGGGTGACATCGGCGGCGAAGACCGGCGAACGATCGGTCCAGGAACCCGCTTGCAGGATCGGCTCCGGCTTGTCTTTCGTGCTAATCACCACGAACACGCGGCCGGTGGTTGCCTGGCCGCGCGCCGAGGCGGGAAAGGAGATTTCAAACTTCGGTCCCGGGGCGCCGGCGCAACCGGCCATCACGATGACCAGCACCGCCACCGCAGCCGCCGCCAACGTATTCCGCTTGCCGGTCATCGGCCCCTCCTCATGGCTCCTGGTGGCACGACGGTCTCGCCCGTGGCGCTTCCTCGATCGCGGGTTGTCAGGAACGCCGCCACAACGCGCCGCGCCAATTGCCGCGGAATATAGCCGCCACGCCCCAAGCGGTCAACAGATTCCTGCGGAGTCCGGAATCCGGGAGCAGCCGGCGTGGCGCGGCGCCCGGGATGGCACGATTGGGGGCGGGAACCACACAGCCGCGAGCAGCCGGGATCTGGAGCCCGCGGCGCTAGGCGGTTTCGGCGCCGAGAAAGTCGCGCGCCTTGGCGAGCAAATCGTCGAGGTTGGCGGCTTCGGGAACGGTTCCTTGGGCGAAATCCTTCGAGCCGCCTCCCTTGCCCCCGGCCGGAACGATGATTTCGCGGAGCAGTTTGTTCATGTCGCCGGCCGCGCCTTTCGATTGCGCGAAAACGAAGTGGCGCGCCGCCCGGCTTGCCAGCACAACGCGCACGCCGGGCTCCGCAACAACCCGCGCGGCCAACTGGCGGAGGAAGGCGGCATCGGCTTCGTCGAAAGCGTGAACGATGACCGGGCGCTCGGCGAGCAGTCGCCGCGCTTCGAGTTCCGCCAGACGCTCGGTCAGCCGGGTGCGCTCGCGATGAGCGGCCTTGCGCTCTTCGAGCAGCTTCGCCACCATCGCCGGCAGCTCGAACGGGCCGCAGCCGATTTCCCGTGCCGCCTCGCCGAGCGTGTCGTAATCGGCGCAAGCGGCGGCGACTGCGCGATTCCCACAAACGAATTCCACCCGCCAATCCTGTTTCACCCGCTCGCTCCTCCGCGTCAGGATGGGCCCCACTTCGCCGGTGCGCCGGGCGTGGGTGCCGCCGCAGGGCTGGAGGTCGAACCCGGTGATCGCGACGATACGCAGCGTCCCTTCGCGGTCCACTTGCTTGCGAATCCCGAGCCCTTCGAGCTCGCTCTTGTCGCGGAAACTGACTTCGATGGGCCGGTCCTCGAAAACAATTTTGTTGGCGAGCTGCTCGGCTTCGCTGATGTGGCGCGGCACCACGCCCGGCGCCGCCAAATCGATGGTGCAGATTTCGCGGCCGAGATGGAAGGAAACGGTGGGGAAATGGAAGAGATGGACGAAGGCGGCGGAGAGCAAATGCTGGCCGGTATGCTGCTGAAGGTGATCGAAACGGCGTTCCCAATCGATGGCGCCATGGACGGGGCCAGGCAGCAAGGCGCGCTCGGTGAGGTGCACGACTTCGTGGTCGCTCTCGCGATCGATGACGTCGACCACTCGCACATCGTTCAGCCAGCCGGCGTCGTTTGGTTGGCCTCCGGAGGAGGGATAGAAGGCGGTGCGATCAAGCAGCACCTCGAAGTGGTCGCCGCGCTCCTCGCAAGACAAGACGCGCGCTTCGAATTCGTCGAGATGCGAATCGGTGTAGTAGAGGCGGTCGGTCATGGAAGAACGGTGGCTAGTGGCTAGCGGGCAGCTCCTCGTTAGCGACCGCCGTCAAATACCAACAGCAGCGCGCCAGGCCGGCAGGTACTTGTAGCCGCTGCCGGTGTTGTAGGCGACCACAACTTCGTTTGGCTTGATCCAGCCCCTCGCCGCCAGCTTGCGCGCGGCTACCAGGCTGGCGGCGCCTTCGGGCGCGGCGAACATGCCTTCGTCGGCGGCCAATTCACGCGCGGCAGCCATGAGTTCCTCGTCAGTCGCGGCAACGGCCGCGCCGGAGCTCTCGCGAATCGCCCGGAGAATCAGAAAATCGCCCAGCGCCTTGGGCACCCGCAAGCCGGAAGCAATCGTGGCGGCGTTCTGCCAGAAATCGGAGTCTTCCCTGCCCTTGTCGAAGGCGGCGATAATGGGGGCGCAGCCGGCGGCTTGGACGGCCACCATGCGCGGGCGCCCGGAGCCGATGAGGCCCATTTGCTCGAGTTCGGCAAATCCCTTCCACATGCCGATCATGCCCACGCCGCCGCCGGTGGGATAGATGATCACGTCCGGCAGCTTCCAACCGAGCTGTTCCCACGCCTCGAAGCCCATCGTCTTCTTGCCTTCGATGCGGTAGGGCTCTTTGAGCGTGGTCACCTCGAACCAGCCTTCCTTGGCCTTGTGCTCGGCGACGTATTTCCCGCAATCGGAAATGAGGCCCTCGAGCTTGATGACCTCGGCGCCGGCGGCGCGGCATTCGATTTCGTTCGCTTCGGGGGTGTCGGCGGGCATCACGATAACGGCGGGAACACCGGCCCGAGCGGCGTAGGCGGCCAGTGCGCCGCCGGCGTTGCCGGCGGTGGGTGTGGCGAGCTTTTTGGCGCCAAGCTCCTGGGCGCGGGTGACGGCGGCGGAGAGGCCGCGCGCCTTGAACGAGGCGGTGGGGTTGAGTCCCTCGTCCTTGACGAACAACCGCTCCAGACCCATGCGCGCGCCGGCGCGCCGAGCGTGAACGAGCGGCGTCATGCCCTCCCCCAGGCTGACGGGTGTGCCGGTGGCGGGCAGCAGTTCCTCATAGCGCCACATGCTTGCCGGGCGGCGGCCGATGGCCTCGCGGGTGAAGGTTTTGGCTGCCCGCGCCAGGTCGTAGCGCGCCAGCAGCGGCCCGCCGCACGAGCAAAGATTCAGGAGCTCAGTGGCGAGATAGGATTTGCGGCAACGAGAGCATTCGAGATGAGTGAGTGTCGTGGGCATAAGCGCAAAACTTTAGCACTTCGATTGTTCGTTGTCAGGGGAGAGTTGAGGGTTTTCCGCAGGCGTTTGCGGAGGGCAGGATCAAGAGTCGAGAGTTCAGAGTCGAGAGTTGGGGGGTCCACGGTGCGATGGGTGGATGCCGCACCCGGGGAGCGAAAATGGCTTTCTTCCCGGCGGCCAGTCCTGCGAGACTGTGTGCTGGGCCGCCTGGATGAACCAAACAGGGTGCTATCCCCGATGATTCGACTGGTGGCAATCGATTTGGATGGCACGCTGCTCGACAGCGCCTGGCGCGTGCCCCAGGCGAACCAGCAGGCGCTGCGCCGCGCGGTCGACCGCGGCGTGCACCTGGTGCTGGTGACCGGCCGCCGATTCGATTTTACCCGGTCGATCACCGAGCAACTGCCGGTTTCCCTGGCTTTGATCGTCAACAACGGCGCGCTGATCAAGTCCGCCGACGGCGCGACCCTCCAGCGGCGCCTGCTGCCGCGGGAGGTGGCGCGCCGCGTCCTGGATCTCACACTCGCCTACCGGGCAAGCACCGCGGTGGTGTTCGATCGCCCGGCGGCAAACCAAGTGGTTTTCGAGCGGCTCGATTGGAACGACCCCGCGCGGCGCGGCTATTTCGAGCGCAACCGGGCGTTTCTCGGAGAGATTTCGCCGCTCGAAGCGAGCCTGAGCGAGGATCCCATCCAGGTGATGTACACCGGGCCGGTGGAACCGATGCGCGGGGTGCGGGCACTGCTGGGCGACGGCGCGAGCCGGGGCGAGTTCGCGCTGGCGGTGACCGAATACCCGGCGCGGGATTTTTCGATTGTGGACGTGATCCACCGCGACTGCTCGAAGGGCAACGCTCTCCGCGAGTGGGCCGTGCGGCTGGGGGTGGAGCGGGAGGAGATTCTGGCGATCGGCGACAACCTGAACGACCGGGAAATGCTCGAATTCGCCGGGCTGGCGGTGGTGATGGGCAACGCGGTGCCGGAGTTGAAATCGATCGGCTGGCCGGTTACGCTGACAAATGACGATGGCGGCGTCGCCGCGGCCATCGAGCGATACGTTCTGGGAGACCGAAACCGATGAGCCGGCTTGTCACCCGATCGGTGGTACTGGCGGCGGTGGCAGGGATTCTGGCGGCAGCTCCCGCGGCCCGCGCCGACTGGGCGCTGCTGCGGAACGGCCAGCGGCTGCACATTAACGGCTACGAGCGGAGCGGCGCGAGCATCGTCCTGCACCTGGCGGGCGGCGAGGCGACGGTGCCGGCCGCCGACGTTGTTCGCGTGGAACCCGAAGACGTTTTTGCCGCCGCGACGCCCGCGCCGACGGTCCCCTCGGGCTCCTTCGGGCCGGCGATCGCCGATGCGGCAATGGAAACCGGATTGGACGGGCGGCTGCTGGCGGGCGTGATCCATGCGGAATCGAATTTCCAGCCGCGGGCCGTCTCGCCGAAGGGAGCACTGGGCTTGATGCAATTGATGCCGGCAACGGCGCGCCGGCTCGCCGTTCGCGATCCTTTCGATCCCGGCGAGAACGTTCGGGCAGGTGCGAGCTATTTGAAACAACTGCTCCGCCAGTTCGGGGATTTGAATCTGGCGCTCGCCGCCTATAATGCCGGGCCGGAGCGCGTGAGCCTCTACCGCGGCATCCCTCCCTTCCCCGAAACCCGCGACTACATCAGCCGGGTCCGCAACGCCATGCGGCAGGAGCCGGGGCGCAGCCGGCCGAGCCATACGACCAAGGTGGTATGTTCGCCGCTCGAAAGCCGCTGCCGGGCGGCTGCTGCGACGAGCGACGACGGTTTCCCCCTGCCTTAATCCTGCAAGCAATCGTTACGGTGCAGTGGAAGGAGCGCCGGCACTGGAAAGGCGCGGCGCCACGCGCCCTCGTCCCACGGCGCAGTTCGGGTTGGCGGCGCCGGGCGGACGGCAAGGCGCAAGAGGGGTGGACCATGGAGATGATTGTCGAGCCGGTGACCCTGGAAGGGCGGTACGTTCGGCTGGAACCGCTCACCCGCGGTCATCATGCGGCGCTCGTGGCGGCGGGGTTGGATCCCGAATTGTGGCGATGGATACCGCAGCCGGTGCTCACGCGGGAGGAGATGGCCGGCTACATCGGGAACGCGCTCGCCGAGCAGGCGCGGGGGACGGCGTTGCCCTTCGCCACTATCGAGCGAGCTTCCGGCCAGGCGGTCGGCTGCACCCGCTACGGCAATATCGACCGGTCACACCGGCGGGTGGAGATCGGCTGGACGTGGATAGCGAAGCCGTGGCAGCGAACCGCGGTGAACACCGAAGCGAAATACCTGCAGCTCCGGCACGCGTTCGAGACTCTGGGCTGTATCCGGGTGGAATTGAAAACCGATTCCCTCAACGAACGTTCTCGCGCGGCGATTGCGCGGCTGGGCGCTCGCGAAGAAGGAACCTTTCGCAACCACATGATCACCGCTTCCGGCCGCGTCCGGCATACCGTGTATTTCAGTATCATCGATGCGGAATGGCCGGAGGTAAAAGCGCGGCTGGAAGCGATGCTGGCCCGCTAGCCCGCGACTTCGACGAAACCACCCGTCGCGCGGCTCGACCATGGGGGCGGCGCATTCCTCAGGGCTTGGCCTGGCTCGGCCAGGATTCCCAGTACGCCTTCCCGGCGGAATGGTAGACAACAATTTCGCCCTCAGGATCGACGAATTCGACGTGCTCCAAATCCCCCCCTCGAGGCTCTTTGGTAGGCGTAGGTGAATGTCCGGCCGTCGGGGAGACGCTGCCGGACCACCCAGTCCGTTGCGTCGTATTCGTTCACGAGAAGGGGCCGGTGGAGGGCATCGTCAATTTCCGTCATGTCGTTCCTGTCGTTATAGGCGTAGTTCTCGACCTGCCCCCTCGAGTCTTGAACGTGAACGAGCCGGCCGGCGCCGTCGTAGGCGTATTGGACGCTGCGGCCATGACTGTCATGGGTCTCGACGACTCGGCTCTGGCCGTCGTAGCGAAAATCGATCCGATTCCCTGCCGGCGATGTGACGTGCAGCAGATTGCCTTCGGAATCGCGCTGCATTTCGGAGGAATGGCCCAGCGGATCGGCTAGGCCGGTCATCGCCCCTTGCTGTGGGCGGTGTCCCCAATAACCGTTTGGAAAGGTAAGGGCCCAGCCATCGTCAGCACGCAATCTTCCCCTTGACAGCCAGTGCTATAAGGGTTACCGTTCAGTAAATAGCTTGGACTCTCATACGCTGGGGGCCACATGCGGCTCAAATACATCGCGTCCGTCCCACTCGCAGTCCTGACTCCCTTCCTCCCCTTGCCCGGCAGTTGTCAGACCTACTGCTGGGAGCCGGGGGCCTACCCATTAACGCACAGCACAACCCACATTCAAAGCGTGTCTCCCCAGGTGGCCATCGCTGGCGTTACCGAGGTCTACATCCAGGGATACTGCTTCGGCGACACACAGGGAACCGGTACCATAACTCTCAACGGCGAGCCGATCACGGACGTCGTAAGCTGGACAGACGCCGAGATCGAGTTCATACCCCCCTCCGACGCCACCAGCGGCGACCTGGTGGTCACGTCGTCGACCTATGGCCAGGATGACACAGCAACGGAGGCCGACTGCGCCCACCCATACTCTTTCTGCGGAAACGACAGCATCAACGCAAACTTCACCATCGCCGCTGTGAGCCTACCTTCCCTCTGCTGCGTCCCAAACACAAGCCCGCTTGTGTCCTACGTCTCCGGCGTGCAGGACCTGCCCCCGCCGAGGCCGTGGTGGGTGCAGGGCACCTGGTACTATAACGACGGCGGGGAGACAATGACGCTGACCCTCACGCAAGGCGCGGAAGACACAAGCAACAACACCTGGACGATAACAGGCACCGCCGAATCAAACACTACCTGCGGCACCTTTGATGTCACGGGTACACTGGACCAGTATGGCGATCTCGGCCTCTCCATACCCTGCGAGGGCCTGAACGACAACTGCATGGAGTGGCTGCTGCTCGGCTCGGGCGACGTCACTTCACAGGGCCTCGGCGGCGGTCCGGGGCCTTGCCCCGCATACCCAAGCTGGCCACAGCGCAACTTCGTCTGGAGCCTAAGCAACTGGGAGGGTCCATACTACTCCCGAATTGTGCCCCCATTGTTCAAGGGCCAGGTAGATCTCCCAGACTACGAGTCACCAACCGGAACCGGGTTCGTGATAAAGCCTCATTCCGGATCGCAGTATCCAACTTTCGGAGCTTGGTACCGAACCCTCCCACCCTACATCTCCAACAACACCAGTTTTAGCAGGTTCGTCGGCAGGTTCGTCTACGAGCAGTCCGGCACCGGCGCCACGGACACGTGCTGGACGCAGAATCCAGGCGGCCCCACCGATCAGGTGATCGGCGTCACAGGCGGGGGATGGTTTGTCAACCAGAACGACATCTGGGAGTGGGACAACATTGGAATATGGAGCCAGGGAATCGATTGGTACCGCGGGAATGTCGGCACACTCCCGTGCGGGTACGCGGTCGCCCAGGACATGTATATCGACGGGCGAACCGGCCCCGTAAAGTACACGACAAACGAGCTCGGCTTCGTTATAGGGGCAACCCAGATAGACTCAGAGGTGGAAATACAGGGAAGCAGCACCCCCGTGGACATTTGCACCTTCTACCCGAGCGCCCACGGCAAATGCAAGCCCTACGGGAGCCTGCCATGAAGCCGCACAAGGTCGTTCTACTTTTGGTTGTGCTCGTTGCGCCGCCACTGCCCCGCGTCCAGGTCCTCGCGCAATCCTTCCCCACCCGCACCAACGAGACCATCAGCGCCGCGGGCGCTCGGCCAGTAGCCCTCGCTATGGACGCGATCGAGAAGAAGTACGGCGTGCTGATCGACTACGTCGATCCGCCGTATTTGGCTCTCCAGGATACGGAGCAAGCGCACTACAGGGCCGGCCACACCACGCTTATCCCCAAGATGCGGTCCATCCTGGTGAGTTACACGCAATTGGGCCAGGGCCCCAAGGGCATCCCGTATCTCTCATGCAATGCTGCCACCCTCGGTTGCGCGCCGGTCGACGCGTGGCCGGAGGAAGGGATGACTCGACTGATTCAGCAAGTGCTGGATCAATTCGCCGCCCAGGGCGGACAATCCTTCCTCGTTCGGAAATTGAGCATGCCCTACGGCCCGCGATGGGAAGTGTATCCCGAGGAAGCACGCGGCCAATCCGGGCCCCTCGAGTATCAGCCGGATCTGCTGGGGGCGGCCGTTTCCATCCCCGGCGAACAGCAAGCGGGCCAGGCGAAGGCGCAGATGCCCGACGATCTGCTCGGCTCCATCTTCCGCCAGCTTGAGGCGGACTGGGGCGGAAGGTTCCGCGTCGCGGGAATGCCGCTGGAATCCCCCACCCCTGCCGCGCCCGCTCTGCCGAGCGGCGAAAGCGTCTCTGGCTGGGAAGCGCTCGCCAGGTTCATGGGCCCGGGATGGGTTCTCAGGCTGAATTACGCTCCCGACAACGGGGTGTACTATCCCAACATGGCCAGGTTGCCCTACCGCCCGCCGCCCAGGCCCCCAACGCCCGCGCCCGCGTCGGCAAGACTGGTGCCGCTGACCCCGCACCCGCCCGGTTATTGGCTGTTCCAGGCCCGCACGCCCGCGGGTATTCTGGAAATCCAGCGCGCGTTGGCCAGAGCGGGCTACCTCCGTTCCGCGCCCAACTCAAGATGGGATTCTAAGCCCACCAGCGCCCTACGCAAGTTTCAGGCCGCCTCCGGCCTTCCCAGCACCGGCAAGCTCGATGCCCTGACCGTCTTGAAGCTCGGAGCGTACCTGCCGATGTACCGCCCCGCCCTTCCTCCGAAGCCCGCAGTCGACCCAGCCCTGTTCCACTGGCTAGACAGCACCCAACCCGGTTGGATGGAGATCCAGCAAGCATTAACGAAGGCCGGCTTTTACTCCGGACCGATCACGGGCGTGTGGGACGTCAAGACCCGCGCCGCGCTCAAGGCATTCCAAAAGGCAAACGGGATAACCCCAGCACAAGGAATCTTCGAGGACAGGACCGCCGACAAGCTGGCCCCGTTCCTGCCGAAACAAGAAAACTAACCCCGCAGTCTGCGGCATCGCGGTCCCGACCCGGGCGCGACGGTCTTCCTCCGCTCACTGCTCCCTCAGCGCCGCCAGCGGATCAACTCGCGCCGCCCGCCGTGCCCGCACGTAACTGGCCGCCAGCGCCGCTGCCACCACCAGCGCCAGCGCAACCACAAACGTCATCTGATCCGCCGGGCTCACGCCAAAGAACAGCGCCCGCAACAGCCGCGTCAGCGCAAAGCTGCCCAAAGCGCCGGCCACGGCCCCCGCCAGAATCATCTTCAGCGATTCGCCCGTCAGCATCCGCACCAGATCCACCGGCTGCGCGCCCAGCACGATCCGTATCCCCACCTCCTTCGTCCGCTGCGAAATCAAATACGAACCGACCGCGTAAACGCCCATCAGCGCGACGATCAGCGCCGTCAGCGCGAACACGCCGAGCAGCAGCAGATTGAATCTCTGATTGGCCACCGATTGCGAAACCACATTTTCGATCGTATCGGGCGTCGCGGGTACGGGGATGTGACCGCTCGAGGAAGCTTACGAGGCGGGAAGCAACGACCTCTTTTCTCGCGGGATCCCACACACTGGACGGCGGGGTCAGAACCGGCAACGCTGCCAGCGAGATGCCGAGTTTCGCTCTGTAATAGGCGGGGAGCCCAGCAAGCAAAGGGGCCGCCCCGGGACTCAGGGGAATCAGGTAAACCCTCCCGAGGCTGGGTAGATGTAATTCCTCCCTGGGAACCGGAGGAGTGACGTCGATGTCTTGGCTTGTGCCGTCGAGGACAAGTGCAGCGCCCTCTACCACCCAGCTATCCGCGTCGCGGTTCGCGACAATGCAAAGCTTCGCAGACGCCTTGGGTCGGGCCACCCGTATGACGGCCTCTGCGTACCCGCCCAGCTTGGGCACGACCGCCTCGCCTTCGGGCAAGCCAATCTGGCGAATCGGCTCGCCCAGCGCCTTCTGAGCCGCCGGAGAGCGGTCAGCCAGACCGATAGCCAAGTCGGCAATTCCTGTTTGGTGGAGAACTTCGAACCTCTTCATCGCCCGCGAAACGTGAATGAAATAGCCCAGGCCCGCGAGCACTCCTACGATCACCAGGACAGCCAGCGGTATTCTCGCTCGCGACGGCTCGGCGGCAAGCGCCTCGCCCGGCCGTGAAGCCCCGCAACGGGAACAAGCCGCTCCGCTTTGGCGAGTCTCACCGCCGCAAGAGGGACAAGGCATTGTGGCCTTTCTAACACGGCGAGAATTCGCGTGGGCCCGGTTGCCGAGTTGAGTGCCGTATCTTACAACCGCGGCGCCTGATCGGCACCGCGGTTGCCGGGCCAATGCGCGGGCGGCGCGATGCCAAGTGCGGCGGCGCAGGGGACTGGGAGATCCGTTATGGTTGCCGTCGGGGTTCTTGCCGGAAAAGAGCCGCCGGCCGGCGGTCGCCGGCTTGTGCGCCAAGCGAAGTCGCGAAATCTCGCCCTATTTCTCTCCGGCGGCTTGCATCTCCCGGCTCACCGCTTCCGCCCGTTCGAGCACCCGCAGCGTGTTTCCGCCAAGAATCTTCTGGATGTCAGCGTCGGAATATCCGCGATCGAGCAAGGCTTGCGTGATTTGGGGCAGGTGGGTGGCGTCCTGCATGCCGGCGGGCAGGATCGAGCCGTCGAAATCCGACCCCAAGCCGACGTGATCGGCGCCCACCAGCTTCACCGCATGGTCGATGTGCTTGACGATCTCCTCCCAGCCCACCACCGGCAGCTTGCCCTCGCGAGTGAGTTGGTCGCTCACGCGCGCCTCGGCGTAAACCTCGCAGGCCAGATCCTTGCCGCAAGCCTGGTCCGCTTTCTTGTCGGCAGCGGCGATTTCCGGCGCGATTTTGTTCGCGGCATTGCGGTAGGCCTGGCTGAGGAAGCCGACGTGGTAATTGATCTGGATGACCCCTCCGTGAGTCGCGAGCGCCTTGATCATGTCGTCGGTCATGTTGCGGGGGGCGTCGCAGAGGGCGCGGCAGGAGGAATGCGAGGCGATCATCGGCGCCTTGCTGGTGGCGATGGCGTCCCAAAACGTCTTGTCGGAGACGTGCGAGATATCGACCAGCATGCCCAGCCGGTTCATTTCCAGCACCACCTGCTTGCCGAACGGGGTCAGCCCGTTGTGGATGGGCTTGTCGGTGGAGGAATCGGCCCAGTCGGTATCGATTTCGTGGGTCAGAGTCATGTAGCGGACGCCGAGAGAGTAGTAGAGGCGCAGCACGCCCAGGTCGTCGGCAATCATGTGCCCGCCTTCCAGGCCCATCAGCACCGCGATCTTTCCCACGGTATGGGCGCGGCGCACGTCGGCGGCGGTGCCGGCGAGCGCCAAATCGCGCGGATGGCGCCGCACCTGCTCGCGCACCGAATCGATCAGGTCGAGCGCGCGCTGCACTCCCGCTCCGCCGGTGAGCGTTCCCGGCGACCAGATGGAAAAGAAAATCGCGCTCAGCCCGCCCTGGCGCATCCGCGGGATATCGATCTGGCCCACGTTCGAGCGGGTGGCGAGATCGAAATGCTCCCAATAGAGCCGCTGGGTGGTGTCGTCGTGGGTATCGACGACGATCGAGCTGAAATGGAGCCGGCGAGCGTGCCCGGAAATCGCCGATTTGTTCTGGGAAGCCACCGGCAAGACGAAGAGCGCCGCCCCGAGGGCCAGCGCCGCGGCTATACGCATCGGATTTTCTCCTCGCGGCATGCCGGAATGCTCCGCCGTCCCCGGCGGAGGGTTCCGGAACGCCAAGGCAGTTCGTTCAACCGCCCGCTAGCGAAACACCCAACCGAGCAGGGCGTCGCGCAGGGCTTCGCGGTTCACTTCGTTGTTCGATTCGGTGAGGGGAATGCCCTTCGGGCACGCCTTCACGCAATTCTGGGCGTTGTCGCATTCCTGCACGCCGCCCGGGCCGCGGATGGCCCGCAGCCGCTCGCGGGCATGCATCGCGCCGGTGGGATGCGAATTGAACAAGCGAACCTGGTTCAGGATCGCCGCGCCGACGAATTGGCTGTGCTCGTTCACCTTGGGACACACTTCCAGGCAGTTGCCGCACATGATGCAGCGCGAAAGCACGTAGGCGCGTTGCTGGCGTTCGGGAGCGATGCGCGGGCCCGGCCCGATGGCGTAGGTGCCGTCGATCGGCACCCAGCAGCGCATTCTTTGCAGGTCGTGAAACATCTTCGAGCGGTCCACCACCAGGTCGCGCACCACCGGGAATTTCGACATCGGCTCCAGGTGAATGGGCTGCTCGAGGCGCTCCACCAGCGCCGAGCACGCCTGGCGCGACCGGCCGTTGATCACGACGGCGCAGGCCCCGCAGACCTCCTCGAGGCAGTTCGCCTCGTAGCTCACCGGGGTCGTCGGACGCCCGTCACGGGTCACCGGATGCTCGGCGATATCCATCAGGCAGGCGATGACGTTGATGTTCGGCCGGCGCCGCACGGCAAATTCCTCCCAGCGCGGCGGCTGGTCCGGGGCCGCTTGCCGCTTCACTCGAAGAACGATGGTGTTGGCGTCGGCCATCGGTTGCTAGTTCCCGGCGCGGTCAGGCCTTGTAGCTGCGCTTGCGCGGCCGAATCAGCGAAGTATCCACCACGTCGAACTGGAATTTGAATTTTCCGTCCTCGCAGGAGGCGCGGGTGGTTCGCAGCCAGCGCACGTCGTCGCGCTCGGGGAAATCGGGCTTGTAATGCGCGCCGCGCGACTCGTCACGCAGGATCGCCGCCTGGGTGATCAGCCGCGCCAGAGCCAGCATGTTCCCCAATTCCCGGGTGAAATGCAGGCTCTGGTTGCCCCAGCGCGACGTGTCGGCCAGATTGATCCGGCGGTAGCGCTCCTGGAGCTCGGCCAGCTTGGCGTCAGTGCGCTCGAGGTCTTTGTTGTACCGGATCACAGTCACGTGCTCGGTCATCCACTCGCCCATTTCCTTCCACAAGGTGATCGGGTTCTCCTCGCCTTGCTGGCTCCGCAAACCGCTGTAAATCTCCTCCTGGCGGGTCCGCTCCCGCTCGAACACGTTCGGCGCAGTGGCTGCCGCGCCTTGCGCCAGTCCCTCGGCGTAGCGCACTGCCGCCGGCCCCGCCACCATCCCGCCGTATAGGCAGCTCAGCAGCGAATTGGCCCCCAACCGGTTCGACCCATGATACTGGTATTCGCACTCGCCGGCGGCGAAGATTCCCGGCACGTTTGTCGCTTGCCGCTCGTTGTCCACCCACAACCCGCCCATCGTGTAATGCTGCGCCGGAAACACTTTCATCGGGTGGTCGCGGGGATCGAGGCCGACGAATTTCTCGTAAATCTCGAGCACGCCGCCCAGCTTGCGGCTCAGCATGTCGCGGGGAAGCATGGTCACATCGAGGTAAACCACCGGCCGGCCCTCGATCCCCAACCCCAGCTCGAATACCGCCTTGTGAATGGCGCGCACCGCGACGTCGCGGGGCACCAGGTTGCCGTATTTCGGATACCACTCCTCGAGAAAATAGAATCGTTCGCTTTCCGGAATCGAGCGCGGGTCGCGGGCGTCGCCCGGCGCTTTCGGCACCCATACCCGTCCGCCCTCCCCGCGCACCGATTCGCTGATCAGCCGGCACTTGTCCTCGCCGGGAATCGCGGTGGGGTGGACCTGAATCATTTCCGGGTTGCCGTAATGGACGCCTTGCAGGAACAGGGCCGCTTGCGCCGCGCCGGTGCAGGCCACCGAATTCGTCGAATGGCGGAAGATCGAACCCAGCCCACCGGTGGCGACGATCAGCGCGTCGGCGGGGAAAGTGCGCACTTCGGCGCTGCGCAGGCTGGCGGCACACACGCCGCGGCACACGCCGGCATCGTCGAGCACCGCCGAAAGGAACATCCAGCCTTCGAGTTTCCTCACCTTGCCTTCCGCCTCGAACCGGCGCACCTGCTCGTCGAGGGCGTAGAGCATTTGCTGGCCGGTGGTGGCGCCGGCGAAGGCGGTGCGGTGGTAAAGCGTTCCGCCGAATCGCCGGAAATCGAGCAAACCCTCGGCGGTGCGGTTGAACGTGACGCCCATGCGGTCGAGCAGATCGATGATCCCCGGGGCGGCATCGCACATGCCCTTCACCGGGGGCTGGTTGGCGAGGAAATCGCCGCCATAGATGGTGTCGTCGAAATGGTGCCAGGCGGAGTCGCCTTCTCCTTTCATGTTCTTGGCGGCGTTGATGCCGCCCTGGGCGCAAACCGAATGCGATCGCCGCACCGGCACCACCGAGAAGAGATCGACCGGAGCGCCCAGCTCAACCACGCGAATCGCCGCCATCAGGCCCGCCAGCCCGCCGCCCACGATCGCGATTTTTGGCTCGCTCATTGCGCGTAAATCCGGAACGGCTGCCACCCGAACACGAATCCGAAAACGATCATCAAGCCGGCAATCGCGAAAATCACGCCGACCGCCGCCGCCCCGTAGGCTGCCTTTCGTTGCGCCGAGGGACCCACCGCCAAGCCCCATTTGTTGGCGAACTGCCACAGGCCATTGCCCAGGTGGAACGAGGCGGCGAGCACGCCGACGATGTAGAAGGCCAGGTAGAGGGGGTTCGACAGGTTTGCCGCGACGTCGGCGTAGCTGGATTTGCCCTGGGTGGCGAATCGCTCGATGTACACGTGCCAGCCGATGAACAGGAACACCACCAGGCCGGTCCACCGCTGCAGCGCATACATCCAGTTGGCGCCGTAACTGTAGCGGCGCAGATTCGATTTCCCCTTGGACCAGATGTAAATTCCGTAGAAACCGTGGAAAAGGATCGGAATCCAGATCACCGCTGCTTCCACCGGCACCCGCCAGGGAATCGTCTGGAGGTCGTAGGAAATCTGGTTGTACCGCTCGACGCTCACCAGCGCATATCCGTTCGACCAGAAATGTTCGGCCAGAAACGCGCCGATGGGGATGATGCCTGTGAGGGAGTGGAGCTTGTCCCAGAAGTAGCTCGAGTCGGGAACGGCTGCGGGAACGGGCGTGGCTGAGGCGGGAACGTCGGCGGAGGCGGCAAGTTTTGCTGGCATCTGTCGGTCGGGATACGCGGGCGACGCAACAGCCGGACGGGCCAGTATAGGAAACCGCCCGCTGTGTTGGCAAGATAGCGAACATGGCGGTCAGCGAGTCTGTTGCGGATTCAGCCTGGGCGCCTCTGACCTGACAGGCAGCCATCAGCGCCCCGGCCGGCAATCGCGGCAAACTGCCTCGCTATCTTTCGGGCCCGACAAAGGTTGCCCGTCACTCGCGCCTGTTACAATGCCTGTTCGACCAGCCGACTGGCTGCGCAGGAGCTTGCGAGTGAGGTGTTTGGCGCGGTTGACGGGTATACACCGCGTGGCAGCCGGAAGCGCCGCCGCGGCGGCGATGTGTGCGCTGGCGCTATCGGCGGGGATTCGCGTGCGCACATTGCGCGCCGCCGGCTCGCCGCAAACCGTTACTCTCACGCTGCTCAGCACCACCGACCTCCACGGGCACGTCGAGCCGTTTGACGACATCACCAACCGGCCCGCCAACTTGGGCCTGGCGAAGATCGCCACGCTCGTTCGCGGCGTTCGCGCCGAGCGGCCCAACGTGATTCTGCTCGATTGCGGCGATGCGATCGAAGGCACGCCGCTCGCCTACTATTTCGCGGCCAAAGATACTTCGGCCGGCAACCCGGTGGTGGCGGCGATGAACGCGCTCGGCTACACCGCCATGTCGGTAGGCAATCACGAATTCAATTTCGGGCTGAACGCACTGTGGCGGGCAAAGCACCAGGCCCATTTCCCCTGGCTGGCCGCCAATCTGGGCCAGCAGGCCGCCGCCGGGATCGGGTACTTCCCGCCTTATATCATCAGGACCGTCGCCGGCATCCGCATCGCCATCGTCGGGTTCGTCACCCCGACGGTGCCGCGCTGGGAGATTCCGGCGCACTATCGCGGCTACCAGTTCGAGCCGATCACCGACGCCGCCCGGCGGGTGATTCCGCAGGTGCGCCGGCAGGCGGATTTGGTGGTGGCGCTGGTGCATTCGGGAATCGATCGCGATCCGGGAACCGGCAGAGAATTCAACGCCATCTATCCCGAAGAAAACGTTGCATGGGAACTGGCGGACGAGAACCCGGGGATCGACGTCGAATTCTACGGCCATACCCACCAGGAGATGCCGGAACTGTTCGTGCATGGGGTTCTGCTGGCCCAGGCGCGGAATTGGGGCCAGTCGCTCGCCGAGGCGGACGTCACAATGGAACGCGAAGCGGGAGCGGGGTGGCGAGTGGCGAGCAAGCATTCCCGCACGATTCCGGTGACCGAGGCAGTCGCCGCCGATCCGGCGATCGAGAAGCTCGATGCCGGTGCCAACGCGGCGGTCGAACGTTACCTGGACACGCCGCTGGCTAACTCGCCGGAGGCGCTCAGCGGCGCCACCGGCCGCATCGACGACAATGCCCTGGTGGACCTGATTCACGCGGCGCAAATGATCGAAGGGATAGCCGACGTTTCTCTGGCCACAATGTTCATCCCTTCGGCGGAATTTCCGTCGGGCCAAGTGACGATTCGGCAGATGTTCGCGCTCTACCCTTACGAAAACTGGCTCTATACCGTGCAGATGACCGGAGCCCAGCTCCAAGCGGCGCTCGAACACGCGGCGAGCTTCCTGCCCGCCTGGCCGACGCCGCCGGACCGGCTCCGCCTTCCCAGCTACAACGCCGATTCCGCCGAAGGAGTGAATTACCGGATGGATTTGACCCGGCCGGTTGGCGAGCGAATCGTCGATCTCACCTTTCGCGGCCAGCCGCTTCGGCCCGACCAGAAGCTCCGCGTCGCCATCAACAACTACCGCTACACCGGCGGCGGGGGATACGCCATGTTGGCCGGCTTGCCGGTGGTTTACCGCTCGCCCGACGAGGACCGCGATATGATCATCAGGTATCTTCGCGCCGGGCATGCCATTCCCGCCGCGCCCGACGGCAATTGGCAGGTGGTCCCTCCCGAAGCCCGACGGGCGCTCATCAGCGCCGCCGAGCGCGCCAAAAACCAGTTCAGCGGCGCTCGCCTGCCGGCGCGCCCCTCCCTCGGGCGGCAGCGCGGTTCGCGAGCCGCCCGGCGACGCTTTCCCTCCGTGCCGCCCCAGCGCAATGACCTGCGGAAGTCGATTGACAGCGGTTGGCCTTCTTGCTAATTTTCGACGCGCCTTCTTCGAGCACGCAAAACGATGGCTTTCATCGCCAAGAAGCTTTTCCTGACAAAAGGCGTGGGTAAGCACCGCGAGCGGCTTTCCAGCTTCGAGCTGGCGCTGCGGCAGGCGGGTATCGCCGCCTGCAACATCGTGCGCGTCTCGTCGATCTTCCCGCCGGGAGCCAGGCTCATTTCCCGCAGCGAGGGGCTGAAATACCTGAAGCCGGGCCAGGTGATTTTCACGGTGCTCAGCGAGAACTCCACTCGCGAGCCGCACCGGCTGATTGCCGCCGGCATCGGCATCGCCATTCCCGCGGACAAATCGATGTACGGCTACTTGTCCGAACACCATTCTTTCGGCGAAACCGAGGATCATGCCGGCGAATACTGCGAGGAGCTCGCGGCGGAAATGCTCGCCACCACCCTCAACGTCGAATTCGATCCCGAATTGTCCTGGGACGAGAAAAAAGAGGTCTATCGTATTTCCAATAAGATCGTCCGGACGATGAACATCACCCAGTCGGCGGTGGGCGACAAGCGGGGTTTGTGGAGCACGGTGGTCGCCGCTTGCATCCTGCTCGCCGAAGAGGACTAGGGCCAGGCGACAACCCTTCCGGGCAAATCCTTTCCACCGTCAGCAGCGGGGCCTCCGGCCGTTCCTCCGCCTGGCGCTGCCCGCCCGCCGCAAATACCCCAGCCGTTCGAGCACCGCGCCCGCCACCAGCGGCAGCGCGACGGTAGCGTCTTCGAACACTTCGGCGAACCGCCCGCCTTCCTCTTGCGGCACGAACTTGCCCCAGGAAACGGCTTCGGAGTAGGTGCTGCCCGATAGCCCGCCCCAGTGTACCGGTTCGGGGCAGATGCGGACGCCGTAGTGGTACCGCTTCAATTCGCGCTTCTCGTAGCCGCGGCGAATCAGTAGCTCGGAAAAAACGCCGAATTGTTGCGACCAGTTTCGCGGCACACCGCCTCCGATGGTGAAAATGCCGATTCGTTTCTGGCTGAGAAGCCGGGCGGCGAAATGTTCGAAATCCTCGTAGGGATCGAACCGGAGGGCCGGCCGCCCGGCTCTTCTCCGGCCGCGATTGTGCAGCGCCAAATCGATGCCCAGCTCGGAGTCGGTGAAGGCGGGGACGTATACCGCGACGCCGCGCTCCCGGGCGGACTTCAAAATTCCCCGCCCCCGGGCGTGCTTGTCGAGATAGCCGCCGATTCGTTCGAGCATTTTCCAGCTACAGAGCGGCTCGACGGCGTCCCAGGCGTTGAACACTTCGTCAGCAATCTGCTCGATGTAATCGAGGTTCACCTCGGGTTCCAGCGAGTCGTACACGCGGTTGTAGCCCGCCGCGAACAGCTTGCGGTCGTCCATCTTCGCCTCGTAGCGGAAATGACTGCGGCCCGCCGCTTCCACCAGCCCATGGGCCATCAGCGCGCCGGTGGAAACGATCGCCTGCACGACCCCGGCATCGATCAGGTCGCAAATCACCAGGCCCATCTTCGCCACCGTCATCGCTCCGGAAAGCGTCAGGACGACGAAGCATTCCTTGTCCCGCGCCATCGCCTCCAGCACGTCGGCGGCATCGCCGATTTGCCGGGCGGTAAAGGCGGTGCGGCCCATCGCCCGCACCAGGTCGTCGATGCTCCTCACCTTCGCCAGATCCAGCGGGTAGGTGGGTGTCAGCCGGTCCTGAAGCGGATCGTGCAGAATCCGGCCGGTCGGCGTCTTTTTGTGCTTGGCCATTCCCCTCCCTCGCAGGTAAGCTCTCGTTCCCGCCCTTTCGCCAGGGGACCGGGGCACCTAATACTACACACAGTATCCTTTGGGATGAAGTTCCGGCGCGAGGCGAACTTCGCGACCGGCCGGAAAAACCCACGACGATGAAGAAAACCTACACAACCGCACTGCCTGAAAACTTCGGCGGCTTGCCGCCGGAGTCGTCTTCGTACGGTTCGTCGCGAGCGGTGATCCTGCCGGTTCCGCTCGAGCGCACCACAACGTACATGACCGGCACCCGCAACGGCCCGGGCGCCATTCTCGCCGCCAGCCGCAACATGGAACTCTACGACGAGGAATTCGGCTGCGAACCTCACGAGCGGTTCGGCATCGCCACGCTTGCCGCCGTCGATACCCAGGAGGGCACGCTCGACCACGTGATGGCGGAGCTGCGAGCGACCGAGCGCGCCCTGCTCGCCGACGGCAAGTGGCCCGTGGTTCTCGGCGGCGAACACTCGCTCACCAGCCCGCTGGTTGCCGCCGCTCTGGAAAAGTATCCCGACCTGAGCGTGCTGCAAATCGACGCCCACGCGGATCTGCGCGCGGCTTATCAGGGCAATCCCGTGAGCCACGCGTCGGTGATGCGGCGGGTGGTGGAGATGTGTCGGGCGGTGCAAGTGGGGATTCGCTCGCTTTCCGCCGAGGAAGCCGAAGCCATGCCTCGGTTGCCCACCCGAGTCTATTGGGCCAGGGAGATCGCGCACCAGCCGGTCGAGGTGTGGGGTCCGAGTGTGGTCGGGGACTTGAGCGAGCACGTGTATCTCACCGTCGATCTCGACGGCTTCGATCCGGCATTCGTTCCCGCCACCGGCACGCCCGAGCCGGGCGGGCTGGATTGGAGGCAGGTAACCGGGCTGGTACGGGCGGTAGCGGCGAAACGCGCGATCGTGGGAGCCGACGTGGTCGAGTTGCTGCCCCAGCCGGGCGATCACGCCTCGGATTTCCTGGCCGCCAAGCTGGTCTATAAGATCCTCGCCTACGTCCTGCTGACGGGCCGCGAAGTCCCCCGCGCCGGCTGATTCCCCGCGCCGCTTCCCCGCCCCGTCTTGCCTGGCTGGCCTGGGATGGGCGCCGGCGGCCACGATCGGACCTCCGGCTGTGGTACGATAGCTCAGGACTTGAGATTGAGGTGTTGAGACACGATTGAGTGAAACTCCTCTCTGTTTGATCCCGCTCGGAGGCCTGGGCGAATTCGGGATGAATATGCTCGCCCTCCGGTACGGCGACGCCATCCTGGTCGTCGACGCGGGCATGATGTTCCCCGAAGCCGAGCTGCTGGGCGTTGACATCGTCATTCCCGACATCACCTACCTGAAGCAGAACCGAGCCGCCGTGCGCGCGCTGGTGCTGACCCACGGCCACGAAGACCATATCGGCGCCGTGCCCTACATCCTTCGCGACCTCGACGTGCCCGTTTACGGCACCCAGTTCACCCTGGCGCTCGTGCGACGACGGCTGGAAGAACACGGCTTGCTCGAGGACACCACCCTTCGCGAGATCGCTCCCGGCCAGCCGATCGAGATCGGCCCGTTCCGCATCGAGCCGATCCAGGTTACCCACAGCACCATCGATTGCGTCGCCCTCGCCATTCGTACTCCTGTCGGTGTCGTCGTGCACACCGGCGACTTCAAGATGGACGCCACGCCGGTGGATGGCCGGCCGTTCGATCTCCACGCGCTTGCGCGCTACGGGGACCAGGGCGTGCTGGCGCTGCTTTCCGACAGCACCAACATCGAGCGTCCGGGGCACACGCCGTCGGAGCGTGCGGTGAAGCCGCGGCTCGAAGAGCTGATACGCGCCGCGCCTCGCAAGGTGCTGGTGTCGTGCTTTTCCAGCTCGATTCACCGGATCCAGCAGGTGATCGACTTGGCCGAATCGCTGGGGCGGAAAGTGGCGTTCGTCGGCCGCAGCATGGTCGATAACGTGGAAATCGCCCACGGCCTGGGCCGGCTGCGCATCCCCGACGGCATCGTGGTAAAGCCGCAGAATATCTCGGCGATGGACCCGCGGAAACTGGTGGTGCTGATCAGCGGGAGCCAGGCGGAGCCGCTTTCGGCGCTTTCCCGGGTTTCGGTCGACAATCACCGCTCGATCTCTCTCGACCACGCCGATACGCTGATCCTCTCCGCGAGGATCATTCCCGGCAACGAAAAACCGATTTTCCGCATGATCGACCACGTGTTTCGCCGCGGCGCTAGCGTCTATTACGAGGACAACTCCGCACAGCCGATTCACGTCTCCGGCCACGCCAGCCAGGAAGAGCTCAAGCTGATGCTCAACCTGGTGCGGCCGCGCTACTTCATCCCGCTGCACGGCGAATACCGGCAGTTGTTCCGCCACGCCGCCATGGTCGAGCAGACGGGGATCGTTTCCGGGCGCGTCCTGCTGGTCGAGGACGGCCAGATGGTCGAACTCACCGCCGGGGGCGCCCGCGTCCGCGAAACCGTTCCCGCCGGGCGTGTCTGCGTCGATTCCGGCTCGCTCGAGGAAATCGAAGAAGCGGTGATTCGCGACCGGCAACACCTGGCCGAGGATGGCGTCGTGGTTCCCATCATCGCCATCGACAAGCACACCGGCCGCATCGAGGGCTCGCCGGAGATCGTGAGCCGCGGACTGGTAGCTTCCGACGACGGCCACGAGCTGAACACCCGCGCCCGCGAAATCGTTTTGCGCACCATCGAAAGCTCCACTCCCGACGAAACCGCCGATTGGGGCGTGATCAAAGAGAAGATTCGCGCCGATCTCCGCCGTTTCTTGAACCGCGAAACCTCCAAGCGCCCGCTGGTTCTCCCCGTCATCCTCGAAATTTAACCGCCGAGGCGGCCGTCCGGCGCTTGGGGAAAGACTGACTCCTCGTCCACCTCCCCGGCTTAGTTTGGCTCCGCCCACCCCCACAAGTCGCTCGGGACAAGCCGAGGCGGGTGGCAATGACAGCGGAGCTTGGGTTCGCCGTAGTTTGAGACCATCGGCAAAAGTCGGGGCCAGGCGCGGGCATCGGGGCGGCCGCAAAAAAAAGGCGGGGCAGATCGTTTCGAGCGAAGCGATCTGCCCCGCAGCACTGGTCGGTGAGGACGGAAGATTACTTCTGGGCCGGAGGCGCGGAACCGCGCTTCATGCCCCGGTGCTTCTCCATGTTCGACTGATACGTTTTGAATTGATCGGGCGTCAGGATGGTTTTCAGCCCGTCTTCCCGCTCCTGCATCCACTTCTGATGCTGGGCACGCATGGCGTCGCGAGTGGCTTGCGGATTGCTCTGGCGCCAGGCGTGCATTTCCTGCATTTGCTTCTCGAACAGCGATTTCACTTGGCCGGCTTGCTGGTCGTTCAAGTTCAAGGACGACTTCATCTTCGCCACTTGGTTGTCCACACTCGTCCCGCGCATGTGGCGGGGATGCTGGGCCGCCAAGGCCACGCCGGCCGACATCGCCAGCGCCGCCAGAACGGCGATTGCACGCTTCCTCATCGAAAGTTCCTCCTCCCCTTGGGTCGCAAGGGGATTGCATGATGCCCCGGAGCGTCAGCTCGCGGAAGCAGTTGCAAGACTCGCCGGTTGGCGAGCTTCAAGCACGCGGCCCCGGTTTGGCCCGCTTTTTAGCCGGGCCTCCCCACCCTGTTGGAATACACTCCGCCCCTTCCCGCAGAAGGCAGGTCTTGCCACCAGTTGTAGGATGTCGATTGCCTGGCAAAAGGTTTTATCGGTGCGGCCCAGGCGGCCGCGCCAGCAGCCGCTCGCGCGCCGCCGGGACGGTAGCCATGTCGACCGCCGTCCAGGCCATGGCCAGCGCGCCGTCGACGAGCGCCTTGTCGGCAGCTTCCGTGATGCAGCAGGCGGTGAATTCCGGCTGGTGGTTGACCGCCGGATGCGAATCGATCCCGATCATTGGGTGGATGGAAGGCAGGGTGATCGAGACGTTGCCCATGTCGGTCGAGGCGGACGCCCGAGCGAGTATTTGGCCCAGGTCGGGGAACCGGCGGCCGATGGTTTCGGCGTTTTGGCGGTACAGCTCCGCCAGCGGCGCGTCGTGCACCACCTGGGCATAGGGCTTGTCGCCGCCGTGGATTTCGAGCCTGGCGCCGGTAGCCGTCGCGCCCGCTTCGAAACAGCGGAACAGTTTGCCGCGAACTTCGGCCAGATCCTCCAGGGTGGTGGCGCGAACCATGTAACGGGCCGCCGTGTGCGCCGGAACGACGTTTGGCGCGTCGCCGCCGTGGGTGGTGATTCCGTGAATCCGGTCGCTCTGCCGGATATGCTGGCGAAGCAAGCCGATGGATACCTGGGCGACGGTGAGGGCATCGGCGGCGTTGATCCCGAGTTCGGGGAAGGCCGAGGCGTGCGACTCCTTCCCGGTGTAGCGCACCTCGAACAGCGCCGCGGCGATGAGCGGCGGCGCCACGGCGTCAAACGGAGCCGGGTGGACCATCATCGCCGCGTGGGCGTCGTCGAACGCGCCGCGCTCGAGCAGCAGGATTTTGCCTCCGACGTTGCCGACCTCCTCGGCGGGCGTTCCGAGCACGGTGATGGCGAGCCCGGCGTCGTCGGCGACGCGGGCAGCGGCGATGCCCGCTCCGGCGGACATCGCCGCAATGACGTTGTGCCCGCAGGCGTGGCCGATGGCGGGCAAGGCGTCGTATTCGGCGCAAAAGGTGATGTGCAGCGGTCCCGAACCGGCGCGTGCGGCGAAGGCGGTCGGCAGATCGCAAATGCCGCGTTCGACCTGGAAACCGGAATCGGACAGCAGGTCGCAGAGCCAGGTGGAAGCGCACTCCTCTTCGTAGCCCAGCTCGGGATGCGCGTGGATGCGGCGGCTGAGTTTCACCAATTCGCCGCGCACCGACTCCAGCGCCTGCCGGGCCCCTGCCTTTGCGTCGAGTGTCATCCGCGCTCCTCATTCGAAGGATTTTCCCGCCCATTGTACTGCCAGCGTGCGGGGGAATTTCAGGAAGCCGCGCGGCCCGCAGCCTCGCGCAGGCGCCGGACCGACCACACCGCCATCAGGGCGAAAGCGGCGATCATCGTTCCGAAGGCGGAGCCGCCCACCAGCCAGCCGCGCAGCGGAGTATGCGCGGCGGCGCTGAGGCCCTGCTGGACGACGCTGGCAATGGCGCCGCCGCCCAGGCTCACCAGCCAGAATGCGCTATAGAGCAGGAGCAGCGCCGGTCCCGCCCGCCGTCGCTTCAGCACCAGCCAGGCGGCGCCCAGCCCGCAAACCGCCGGCAACAGCATTGCCAGAACGGCTGCAAGCCCGCTGGCATCGATCAAGCCGAGAACCACGGAAAATGACGAGTCGCGCAGCGCGGCGGCGGCGGCCCCGAGCAGGAGAGCGACTGTCGCCACCAGCCACACCATCATCAAGGCGAATAGCAGCCGCGGTAGAAATGCGCCCCGCATCAGCGTCCCGACAGCCTTCATTTTGCTCCCATTCCCCCGCCAAGGCCACTGCCAAGCGGCGCACCAGGAGCTACTGCGCATCTCCGCCTACCAGGTTCGGAGCTTCTGTAGTTTCTGCACCCCGATATCTTTTGCCGGGAAGCTCCCGGGAATTGCCGCGCGGAACCGACGGATTCATCCCCTGAAGCCACTCGCCCGTTGGCTACGCTACCGCTTCTCACCTCTGCCAGCCGGCCGGCAGTTCTAGAACAGCGCCGGAGGCTGTTGCGAACCTAGGGTGCGGGCGGGGATGGCGGCGGGATTCGCATTGCGCGACAATAGGCTTGGTTGCCCCAGGCCGCTGACAGGGGCGCACCGGGAGGGTGCCATGCGATTGGATAGGCGCGGATGGCCACGCATGTGGAAACCGGGCGCGATCGCTTTCGCGCTGGCTGCTCTGTCGGTTTGGGGGCAATCCAACCCGCCCGCTCAGCAGCAAAAACCCGCTCCCTCCGCGCCAACCCATTGGGGCTACTACGAACCCAAACCCGCACCGCAGCCGGCGCAAGCGCCGGCGAAACCTGCGGCGGAGGCGAAATCCACTGCGCCCGCGGCGCAAACCACCAGCCAGGGCGGCGACACTTCCGGAAACCGCCCTCCAATCGCCAGCACGACCAGCCAATCGGGCGGTGGCGCCGCCGGGGGCGGCAGCAACTCGCAGATGGTGTCGGTACCCGATATCAATGGCGGGTCCAAGTCGCTGGTGGATCAGGACACCGAAACCGTGAAGCTCGACGACAAAACCACCCGCACCACCACCCGCATTTACGGCCAGGATGCCGACGGCAACCGCCGCGTGATTGCCATCGAGCAAACCGATTCGACCGATCTCGGCGGCGGAAAATCGAAATCGGTGATGACCCGCACCCAGCGGGACACCAACGGGAATTTCGATCTCACCAAGCGCGAAGTGGGTGAAACGGCGCCGAGCGGGCCGAATTCGAGCGTCACGAACATCACCGTGTTCACCCCGGGAGTCAACGGAGCGCTGGCGGCGGTGCAACAACTCCAACAGGTGGATCGGAAGGGCGCCAGCCAGGACCAAACGACGACGACGATGAAGATTTCCGACGGTAACGGCGGCTGGACCACCGGCAAGATCACCGACACGACCGTCAACAAGCAGGCCAAGGACCAGCAAACGCAGGAAGAGAAAGTTTACACACCCGATGCCGACGGCAAACTGGCGCTTTCGCGGCGGGTGGTGACCCGCGACTGGAAAACCTCGAGCGGACAGCAGCGCCAGCAAGTCGATACCTACTCCGCCGGTCCCGCCGGCGCCATCGGCGCTACGGGCGGAGGGCTGAGCCTGGTGCAGCGGGTGACCACGGTGAAGACCGCCAAGCCCGACGGCACCGTCGAAACCCGCGAGCAGACCGAAGCGAGGCCGGTTGGACTGACGAGCGACACCCTGCGGATCACCGGCGCGGTGGTCGAAGTCGATACACCCACGAAGGCGGGGCCGATGGCCACCCAGCGCACCGTATTCGCCGACGACGGCAACAACCATCTCCAGCAAATCTCCGTTTTCACCGGCCAGCAGCCGGCCCCCGCGCCCGCCGCGCCGCCGGAGGCGAAGGCCGCTCCAGCGGCGAAGCCGCCGGCGTCGAAAGCTCCTGCGGCAGCCCCGAAGAACGACCAGAAGAAGCCCGGCAGCTAATTTTGGCCCCCCGATGCCTTGCCCTCGATGCGCCGCCGAATGCTCCGGGCAGCCAACACATTGCCCCGTCTGCGGGGAGCGGTTAGCCGTCCGGGAATTGACCCCGAGCGAAGCAATCGCTCTCGAGGATCGCGACTCGCCCGAGGAGGATTCCCCCGCTGCGGTTGCTCCCGAAGCGCCGAACTCCACGGCCGAGGATGAACGGATCGTGCGATTGGTGCGCCAGGCCGCGGCCGGCAGGACGCGGGAGCGCGGAGAAACACCCGCCAGCCGCCGAGACGAGGAAGACGACATCTTCAGGGACATGCTCGCCGGCGTCTTCGCGATGAACCGCCGGATCGCCAGTCGGCGCGCGGAGCCCGACCGCGGGGGGCTCCAGCAGCTTTACACCGCCGATTCCTTTTCTTCGCCGGAAAAGATGGGCCGGGCGACGAGGGCCGTCCGCCAGTTGCTCGAAGACAATCGAAGCATCGCCAGGGAAATGCAAGCGATTGTGACGCAGGTGAAGGCGCGGGTGGAAGCGGCCCGATGGCCTGAACCCGACAAGGGGAAGTTCCTGGCGGAAGTGGACGAGGGATTCGCCGCGAAATACCGGATTCGCGCGCGCATCCTCGACGCGCTGCGGCGGTGGAGCGAGGCGACCGCCGACTTGTACGAATTGGTTCTCGCGCACAACGACACGCTGCAGTTCGATGGGAAAACGGTTCGCGCCCGGGGCCGGGAGACGGGATCGGAGTTCATGCAGAAGCTCGAAACAGCCAAACGATGCCGGGACGAGTTCCAGCAGGCCGCCGCCCAACTGCATTCCGCTCAGGCCGACCTCTTCAAGCAGTGGGGCGCAAGTGGCATTCCCCAGGCTTGAATAGCAGTTCCCATCCCTGCTCACCACCGTAAGAGCCATCGCAAAGTCCACGGGAGTTTCGCCGGTTGAACTCGGCTGGGAACCGCGCACAGAATCGGAATGGCTCGAACTCGACTGAACAGGCACGAGAGAGAAGGACCTTCGGGGCCTCGAGTAGGAAAGGAAGGCGCCTGGCCGCTCCGGTAGGATGGCCGGGCACTGACTCCCAGGCCGATAAGAACCGATGAAGCGCCAAAAGCCGAAGGCTCCGGGCATTGACATCCTGCCCGGCGGACACCCCGGCAGCTTTCCGATCCATTCCGGCGAATCGAAGGCTCTGGCCAAGTCCTGCCAGTTACGGCTCGACGTGGATTCGACCGATCGGCCTGCGCGGCTCCAACAGCTCATCGACCCCACCCCGCGCCAGCAGGAATTCCTGAGCGCCATCAGGCGCAGCCGCTTTGTGCTCTATGGCGGGGCGATGGGCGGGGGCAAGAGCTACATCCTGCGCTGGTGGCTGGTGCATTACCTGCTGGAATTGGCCGAGGAGGGCGTGCACAACGCTCAGGTCGGCCTCTTTTGCGAGGATTATCCCAGCCTCCAGGACCGCCAAATCAGCAAGATCCGCTTCGAGTTTCCACCCGAGCTTGGCGAGCTGCGACAGGGCGTCACCCGCGACTTCGTGCTGTGGCCGGGATGGGGCGGAGGCCGCATCGCGCTGCGCAACCTCGACGACCCGAGCAAGTACCAATCGGCGGAATTCGCCGCCATCGCCGTCGACGAGCTCACCAAAAACGGGCGCGAGGTATTCGATTTTCTCCGCACCCGGCTGCGCTGGCCGGGAGTGGATCGGCCGCGGTTTGCCGGCGCCACGAATCCCGGAGGAATCGGCCATGGCTGGGTGAAGGCGCTGTGGATCGATCGCAAATTCCCGCTCGAGCTGGAGCCGCTCGCCGGCGAATTCACCTTCGTACCCGCCCGGGCCGAAGACAATCCGCACCTGACCGCAAGTTATTATGAAGAGCTGAAAACGCTGCCGCCGGATCTTGCCAAGGCCTACGCCGAAGGCCGGTGGGACATCTTCGCCGGACAATTTTTCGACGTATTCGATCCCAGCCGGCACGTCCTGCGAGCCGAGGAAATCCGGCTCGAGGACTGGTGGCCGCGGTGGATATCGATCGATTACGGGTTCGCGCACGATTCCGCCGTCTACTGGCACTGCTACGACGGCCACCGGGTGTACACCTACCGGGAACTGGTGGAGAACCGCCTGACGCCACGCGAACTGGCCTTCAAGGTGGCGGAACGCTCGGGTGGGGAAAAAATCGAGACCATTTATTTGAGCCACGACGCCTTCGCTCGCCGCACCGACGAGCACACCGCGGCGCTGCAAATGACGGAAATTTTCCGCGCGCGCGATCTGCCCAGCCCGGCCATGGCCGACACCGACCGCAAGGGGGGCTGGCTGCTCATGTATCAGTTCCTGCGGGATGGCAAATGGCTGATCGCCGATAGTTGCGCGCGGCTGATCGCCACCTTACCGGTGCTGGTCCGCGACGAGCGGGACGTCGAGGACGTCGCCAAAATGGATGGCGACGATCCGGCGGATGCGGCGCGCTACGGCTTGAAGGGCCGGTTCAGCAAGCCGGTGCCACCGCCGGAGGACCGGCTAGCCGCAAAGCTCACCGCCACCGACCCCACCATCCGCAATATCCAGTTCCTCAAGGCGCAGGAAGAAGAGCGCAAGAAGCTGAAGCCATTTCACCATGCCAGGCGCCGCTTCTCCCACAATCCGCGGCGCGACGGCTAAACCAGCCACGGCCGCCGTTTGCATGCGCGGCGCTGAGCGGCGAGTAGCAGCCCGGGGATCGGTCCCGCGCTGAAGAGCTGCGCTCGCCCCTCGCTACGGGATACGCCGCCATCCCGACGAAATCCCCAGACACTTCCAGAAAAACGCGCTGACCCTGGAACGGAAGGACTGGATTGATTGATCGGGACTGCATCGGGGCGGACTTGCGAGCAAGGCTGGTGCCGGGGGACCGAACCTAACCGCCCTGCGGCTGCCCGTCCGCTTCCAGTTTCCGCTCGTTGAGGCCGCCGCATGAAGCCCGCACAGCCGGAGTGCGAAACCCGGAACCCCTCCTACCCGATCTTCCGCGTGGGCCTTGAACCCTTGCCCCTCTTTCGGCGATTCTGCTGGCGTCAGCCCGCTTGTTGGGCGGGCGTTTTTTTTGGCCGGCTTGCGGAATTAGTTTTTGTTCGGCGCAGCCACGGGTGGTACTGGATGCTGGCGAATCTCAAACTGGCGATCGCGCAGCGCGGGGTGAAGCAGTACGACCTCGCGGCTGCCCTCAAAATTTCCGCGTCGCAATTTAGCGAAGTGATCCGTGGCCGGCGCGAGGCCGAACCCTGGTTGCGCTCGCGTTTGGCGGAGCTCCTTCACGCGGACGAGGTGTGGCTTTTTTCGACGGTGACCCGGATTCCGGAGTCGCCCGCGCCTCGAACCGAGGGCGAACTGGCGGCAGCCATTCAAGGAGGGATTGGAGCATGAGCGAACCGAGCAGGCCAGATTACAGCCCGCGGACGATTGTCAACGTCGGGGACCAGCCCTGGCATCTGTCCCGCACCTACGGCATGTACCACATTCCGCCATGCCCGGCGGGCGCGCGCTGCGCGACGGTGCGCATCGAGGGCAGGGTGGACCGCGCCGACATCGGCGACAAGCGCTTCAGCGAATTCTACTTCTGCGCGCGAGACATTGCCGCGGACCTGGTGAGCGATCTGCTGGACCACGGCGTTTTCGTTGCCGCCGGAGAAGAACCGACCGACGCGGAGATCGGCGCCGCACGGCAGCGGCTCACGGAGTTTTACCAGCGTGCGGTTTTCGATGCTGACCAACAGTGGAGCCGCACGCATAACTTCACGGTTTTGTCGGATATCCAACGACGCGCGGTGAAATTCTTGGGGTTGGAGCGGGAGTGGGCGTTCAAGCCGGAGACCATGGTCGAGTGCCCGGCGTGCGGCACGAGCGTACGGCCGGGCGTAGCGGTTTGCCGGGCGTGTGGCGCGGTCCTCGATTCGGAGAAGGCGCGGGAATTCGGGCTCCTGCCGGCAGCCGAGCCAGCATCCGCCGACGAGGAAGCTGGGAAGCGGCGCACGGTGGGGCGGAGATAAGCGGCGTGCGCGTGCCAGCGAGCGACGTGGGTTCGGGCGCGTGGAAGGGCCAGCTCGCCTGGCTGCACGTCGGGTTACGGCTGGAGGCCGATCGACTCGACGAAGCGCAGTTGCTCGCGGCTATAGCGGAGCGCGGCGCGCGAGCGGTCGTGGAGCATTGCGCCGGTGGCGATGGGCTGCATCTGCGGCTTCGGCTCGAGCCAACCGACCCGGTTTCGCTTCAGGCGTCTGAGGAATTCGCCGCAGCCGCCGTCAGCGTTTCACCATCCGACGTCCACCGGCCACGACTGGAAAACGGAAATTCCGCGCGCGTACGCCACATCGATCCCAACGATCCCGGTGACGTTACGGCGTTGATGACGCTGGCCGCCGGGGTACTTCCTTTTGTGCAATCGAACGAGCCGCCGCCGGAATGGCTGTGGCAGGCAACCGATCCAGCCTTTTTCTACGAAGACGAGGACGGCACCCCCCGGCTGGCCCTTGCACGATCCCAAAGCGCCTTTAGCACGCTGGCCGATCTCGCGTGGCTGCGATCACTGGACTCACCCGCGCGGGTCGAGGCATTCCGGGTGTTGCTCGAAGCTGCGGCCGCACGCGGGGCGTCGAAACCCATTACGGCCATGCCGGTGATTATCCCGGCTGCCTTGCTCTCCTTCGCGGCTGATCTTCGCTCGGCCGGCGTGATCGGCGGCCCGATTTGCGAATTGTCGGTCGCGGCAGTGCTGGGCGGCAAAGTCGAGCGGGTGAGCTGAGGGGGAGACATGGCACGCGGCGAGAAGCAAATTCAGCAGCAGGCACAGGGGCTCTCGCGAAGTCAGCAGGCACAAGCCGCCGCGCAACTCGCGCGGAATCAGGCGATGGAGCCAGGTATCGTCGCCGGCTACCAGGGCGAAGTGAACTGGGGCAACCCGAAGCTCGAAAACTCTTACGAGCAGATGTCGGAGCAGCCGGCAGCCACGGCGGTGGATGCCGTGGCGCAGCAGGCTGCGGCCCGGGCGGCGCGAACGAATAACCCGGCGGGATTCGGCGCCGAGGAAGAAAACCTGGCGGGGCAGCGCGCCACACAGATGAGCCAGGCCGCCCAACGCGGCTTCGCGCAATACGCAAACCAGCAACTCGCAGAGCAGAGGGCCGGCTTGCAGGGGCTGAGCGACCTCTACGGCATTGACACCGGCACGCTGAGAACCATGCTGGGGCTGCCAGCACAGTCCCTTGGCGTGGCGCAGAGTGCGGCAGCCAACCGCGCAGGATTTTGGGACACCATCTTTCCGGACATTACGGCTGCTGGCGGCAGAGCGGCGGCCGGGCTCGGCCACTAAGGAGCCGACATGGCGAATTTCCAGGCAGCGGACCTCGGCGAGACCGACGACCTCGGCGACCTGAGCCCGCTCGTGGGTGCCGGTCCTCTGGCCGACGAGGAACTACAGCGCCGCGCCGCGGTCGCCCGGGCCCGCGCGCGTATGGGCGGAATCGCTCGCCCGGCCTTCGCCGGCGAAGTGACCCCGAGCGCAGGCTCGCCGCGAGCAATGGTCGCCCAGCCACCAGGCGCGCAGCCGGGCGAGTTGGCGACCGCCGACTCGATGGCGGCGCGGCCGATGCTGGCGCGCTACGAAGGCTTCGAGGCGCAGCCTGTTCCCACATATCAACAGCCGAAGAAAATCGCTGGCTGGAAATCCGCCTTGGGCACGATCGGCTCGCTCGCCGCAGGAATGTTCAGCCCCGCCGCCGGGGAGGTCGTCTATCAGCACACCACCAACGCCGGCCGGCAGGCGGCGGCGCATCGGCAGCTCGGCCAGGAACTCGATGAGCGGGCGGCGCAGGAAGGCGAGTTACTGAAGGCGGCGCAGGCGGAGAATGCGGCGATCCCGAAGCCGAGGGCGGTTGATTACGAATTCAAGAACATCGGCGGCCGCGTCTGGTCGATGGACCCGAGCACGGGGAAGAAGGTCGAGGATCTGGGGCCGGCCGGCACGGCGGCGAAGGTGCGCGAGGTGACCACCGACGACCAGGGCAACGCGATCGCGGTGTTCGACGACGCGACGACCAAGCCGCTCGGTTACAAGCCGCAGGCGAAGCAGAAAACCTTCACCAATCCGTTCGAGGCTTTCACTTACGGGTCGCCGGACGAAAAGCGAGCCGCGCAAGATTTTGTCAACACCGAACGGCGGGCCGGCGCTCGCTACCGGAACCCCACGGAAATCGAGGAGCGGTACCGGCTCTACAAGAGCGATCCAGCGGCTTACGGCGCGATGTTCGGCGAGAAGGGTGGACCTGGTGGAATCTCCCCGGCCACGGCTACCCGGATGCTGAACTACTTCGACAAGCGGCGGCGAGAAATCTCCGGCGACTTTACGCTCGACGACCAAACAAAGACGCAGCAACTCGCTGACCTTCAGCAGATGGAGCAGCCTTTCATGGACGCGGCCCACGGGCAGGGTGCCGGCGCGCCCGGCGGCGAGACAATCACCGTCATCAACAAGGCGGGCGTGCCCGGGACCATTCCGATCAGCAATCTCAAGCGCGCGCTCAAGCAAGGCTACCGTCTCGCCCCGCAGCAATAGCGATGCCACCCGACGCGGACCAGCTCGGAGGCTCCGACCAAGATAACCTCGGCTTCCAGCCACTCGCTGCGCGTCCGCGGCCCGTGAAGCCGGCGCCTGCCGGCGCGGCACCCGTCGCCGATCCTGACAACCTCGGCTTTCAGCCTTTGCAGACGTCTGCAAAACCGCCGGCGGCGGTGCGGGCGGTCCCGGCGTCCGGGCCGACGATCCGGGCTTACCAGCCGTCATTCTGGCAGCGCGCGAAGGACGTTTTCACCCAGGGCGTTCCCCGCTACAGCACGCGCACCGTCTACAACCCGCGCTATGGCGAGAACGAGCTGATCGCCCCAGAAGAAGCCTTGTCGCCGGCGCAGCAGCACGCGCATCCGGCTGTGGCTGGCGCTCTGCAAGCTGTCGGCGGGATGACTTCTCCTGAGAATGCGGCAATTCTGGCCGCCAGCGGCGGCCTGGGCGAGCTCCCTGGTGCCGCAAGGGCTGTGGTGCCACGGCTCGTCTCTGCGGGATTTACTGCGGGCGCGATCAAAAACGCATGGCAGCAGAACCGCGAATTTCAAGATGCGCTGAAGCGCGGAGATACTGAAACCGCGTATCGCATTCTCGGGCAGTTCGCGGTCAACGCGGCGGTCGGCACGCTCGCTGGCAAGCACGCGATGACCGGCGAAGTGGCGGCACCCCTTGGAACGCTGGAGCGCTCGAAGGCTGCCGCGCCGGTCGATCTCGCAGCGGAAGCGCGAGCCGAAGCCACGCGGCAAGCGGAACAAACTGCGCGGCAGCAGGCAATCGCTGGCGAAACGGCGCGGCTCGCTCGCCCGGCGCTGCCCGCTCGAATCTCTCCCGAGCCACCGCACGCGGTTGGCGGACCGAGCGCCGAGGCAGTGGAGTTGCCGCCGCCGACGCAATCGCCCGAAGGCGCGACGATTGCGCGCCCCGGCATGACGATCGATGAGTGGGCGCAGCGGATGTTGCCCGAGGGAACTACGCCGGAGGAATACGATTTCCTCGCGGGGCGGCCGACGCCGACGCCGCGCTTGCCGACGGTTCCCGGACTGCGTCCCGTCGAGGAATCGGACGTCGGATTCAGCCCAGTTTCGCGGCCATCGCCAGCCGCGACGATGCCGGCGGCGGCGGTCGCTCAGCCCGTGGCCGCCGGCAGGGCTTTACCGGCCGCTGAGGCTGCCGCCGCGCCTACCGCGCTTCGCGGCTTCGATCTGATCGCCGAAAGATTGCGGCGCGAAGGAAAGCTGCCGAGCCGTCCCGTGGCTGCGGCGGGCGAGCTGGCCGCAGCACCGCAGCCAGCGCCAGCAGCGGGCGAAGTGACGCCTGTATCGCGCCCGGCCCCGATCGAGAAAATCGAAGCGACCGCCTACCAGAAGAACCAAGCACGCCTGGCTGTGAATCGAATCCGCAATCCCATCTCGCGAGGCTACGCCGACGACTACCTCAAGGCTCGCTTGGAAGGTGGAGCGGCGCCGGACCGCGGGCCGGTTGGCGGGGCAGACGCCCGCGCGATCCGTATGGACATAGACCACTACCTCGCGCGGGAGCAGCCCAAACCGGCGCGCGAGCAATTTCCGGCCGACGTGATCGAGGAAGCGGAAAGTGAAATGCGGGCCGCCGATTCGATGCTGTCGTCGATGGACCCAACTGGCCGCTACCGCCGGGGGCCAGCAAGCGGGCTTCGTGAGGATGAATCGAAGTTCGATTCGTGGTTTGGCATCGGATCGGCCCGACCGATGGTGTCGCAGATGTATCCCTGGTACGCCGACGAGGCAATCGCCACGCCCGGACAGCTCGCCAAGGCAGTTGAGAAGGGGAAGGGAGCCGACTACGAACGAATTGTCCGCCACATCGCGGAGGGGATCACGGCCGAGCGGGAATCGGCCGCGCCGGTTGTCGCCGAATTCGCGCCGCGGCTGCGGGAATTGTCGAGCGCGCTGCGCACGGCAGACCCGGCGCTGTCCGAAACGCTCGCCAGTCTCGCCGATGGGAAATTGACGCTTGCAGCTCCAAAGCTGCGCGCGTATCTTGAAGGAGCCATTTCCGATGCCGAAACCAAAGCCAACGCCGCTGCCGTCGTCGATGCTGCCGGTCACGAAGCCAGGTCAGAGGCCGGCCTTGCGGAAGCTCCTCGAGTTGGCGGTGAGACTCGGGGAGAGCCGACTCCCCGTCCAGTAGAGCCAGCCGAGGCCATCCTGCCCGGAATGGAATCGGCGCTTGAGCAAGAGCGCCAGGCCGCCGCCGCGCGCCAGGGCCAGCAACTCACCGAACAACTCAATCTACCGGCCGAAAACGTCGAAGCCGCCGCGGGCCAAATGGAACGGCTGTCGCCGCTGTTCCGCGGCACGGCCGCAAGCCCGCAAAGAGAAATTTTCGCGGAACCCGGGGCCGGCCTTTCGGCAGCGGACGTCGAACGACTGCTGCACGATGAGTCGGGTGCCTCTTCGCCCGAGCTATTGGGCGATTTACTAAGTGGCAGGCTGGGCAAGGAAGCATGGCAGCGGTTCGTTGCATCGCCACTCGTTCGCCGACTGGGCCTGGGCGATAAGTACGAAGCGGTGAAGCAGGCCGATCCCGCGCTGGCCGAGAAGCTTCACCTGCTCGACAATGCAGTCCCTTACTTCCGCGCGAAGGCCGACCGTACCGTCCAGAGCATCATCAGCAACCTGAGCCGCGCGCAAGAGCGGCTGTTCGTATTGATGGCCGACGCCGACTCGCGCGAGAACCTGGAGGCGAACCATCCAGCGGAGTACCAAGCCGCGTTGCGCGATCCCGCGATTCAAGACGCGCTGCGGAAGTATCGACCGATCGAGCAAGAGCTGACAGCCGCGCGGAAGGCGATGGGCGGCGAAACGCTGGACCAGGAATATCTGCGGCGCGTCTATGAAACCCACGTTGCGGGCATCGGGAAAGAGCAGGCGCCGGGACAGGCGCCGGCAGCGGTGCCATTCGATCGAGTCGTGCCCCAGCGCGTGCCGAACCTGAGTCGCGAGGCTTCGGCCGAATACCACTATGAAAACGGGCTTCATGAATTCGGCCCGGCTTTCGGCACGAAGTATCTGGCCACGCAGCTTGCCGCTCTGCGCGATTCCGTGGCGCGCGACTTCATCGACAAAGCCACGGAGCTTTCCGCTGGTTCGCAGATGCCGCGGTCAATCGACTACGAGGGGAAAACCTACTACCGGCCTGACGTGGCCGCGGAAATGCGGCGCGATACGCCGACCTATCACGTCTACAACCCGACCGAGGGCCTGAAGTTTCCCGCCAAGGCGGAACGGGGGCAGCGATATCTCGGCCCGGCGGAGGTTGTGGACGCACTGCGGAATTACGGGACCGAGGGGGAATCGCGTCCTGGCGCGTTGAGCCGGTTTCTTCAAGAGCAGGTGGTGGGCTTTGGCCTTGGAATCCCGCACGTCGCCAACATTCTGCGGCGAGTTACCCAGGGCGAGCCGCTGGGCGCACTCAATCCAAAGGCGTGGGCCGATGCCTGGAACGTGCTATTCGACCGCGAGCTGCGCACGCGAGGCATCCGCGGCCTCGACGATCCGACGTTCGACCGGCTGGCGAAGTACGGAGCGACCAGCCCGGCCGAAATGCGCACGCTCAAAGCCTACTGGGGCGGCAACCTCAACCCAGCGAACTGGGCCCGGTCCCTCATGCAGATCGGCCACCGCTTGCTTTTCGAGCCGGGAAGTTTCGGCGGCTTGGGCGGAATCGACCAGCGGGCGAGAATCTGGACGGCCGACCTGGTGAAGAGCCAGCGGCCCGATCTCTCCGATGCTGAAATCGCCGAGGCCGTCAACACGCAGCTCGGACAGTACAACCGGCGGAGCTGGACCGAGACGCAGAAGCGCGTCGCGCCGTTCATGCTGTTCCCGGGATGGAGTCTTTCGAGCATGCGATGGGTGATCGAGCATCCGGTCAAGACGGTCGTTCCGCCGGCGGTCCTGGTGCTCCTGGCCAACCAGGTGCTCCAGCAAACTGGGTTTCAGAAGCAGCCGGAGGATGCGTGGGACATCAGCAACGTTCACATCGGGGACCGCTCTATCGGCGTGAACCTGCTGCGCGAAAGCATGGCGCGGAACCTGCTGCGCCCAGCGCTGGGGTATGCCCAGTCGGAAATTCTTGGGGAGCATGGCGGTCGGGCGGTGCGCGGCGCGGTGCAAGGAATCGAATCCGGCGCCGCCGGCCTCGCCGGCACGCTCAACCCTGTCCTTACTGGCGCGATATCCTTGGCGACCAACCGGCAAGACGTGTTCAATCGCCGCGAGCTGATGCAGCCGCAGGATTGGAACACGCCGGGCGTCGTGCTCCCGAACCGCGCGCTCGATAACCTGGCGGCGCTCGTGGTGCGGCACGCCGTTCCCTCGCTCGACCGCATTCTCGAACCGGGCGAGTCGCTCGACTTCGCCAGCTTCGCCGGCGGCAACGTTGGGTTGCCGAACTATAGCTATGGCCCGGAGCAGCGGCTTAAGAGGAACGCAGCCGAGGCGACCGAGACTTACCAACAAATTCAGAAGCTCGCGCGGACGAACCACGACCGGGCGCGGGATTTCGTCAGCGACCCGGAGAATGCGGCGCTACTGGTTTTCCATTCGGAGCTCGAAGGTATGGCGTCCACGCTGAAGCGCATAGACGCAGCAACGGAAACCGTGAAGGGCGCGCGGAACCTGACCGCCGCGGAGAAGGCGGCGCGCCTGGCGCAAATCCAGCGTGCGCGGACCAACCTGCTGAGGAACGCTGACGGCCTTGATCGCCTATTGTTCCAGCGGATGCGGGCGCCGAAGCCAGCGCAGCGAAGCCCGGCACCGGGCCAACGGGCCGAAGTGGGGGAGCTGGTCGCACGGTGACGACCAAGGACAGAGGCGCGGGCGGGCGATTCCTGCCGGGCAATCCGCATCGGTTCGCAAAAGGGGTCAGCGGCAACCCGGGCGGGCGGCCGAAGCTCAGCAGCGCTAGCCGAGGCTGGCTCGCGCGGCCATGCCGCAGCCGTCGCCATCTCCGGCTCTATGCCGAGCTGACTGGACAGCGCGTTGATCGGACCAACCCGCCGACAAATGCAGAAGTGATCGCCGCGCGGGTGGTGCATTCGGCCATCACGGGAAAGGACGCGCTTCGTTGCGCCCGGGAGCTGCGAGAGGCGACCGAAGGCGTCGCGCTGGTGCCTGCTGGCGGAATCCCGCTCGCATTCGCCGGCGCACCACAAACCGGCCCGGCGAATACGGAGGAGAAGCGTGGCGCAACCGGCGCTGATGCGCCGACAACTTGAGGCGCAGCGGTTCGCGCGGTTCAGGGCCGAATACCGGCGGAACGGCGGCAACGCCTACCAAGCGGCCCTGGCGGCCGGATACTCCCGCAGGATGGCCCGATCCAAGAGTTACTTGCTCGCCCGATGGGTGCGCGCCGAGCCGACGCTAAAGCGACTCGGGCTGATCCGCGATGTGGCCGATCTGAATTCCTACCGAGCGGCCAGACTTCCAGGGGCCCCTGAGAACAGCGGGGAATGTGCACGTGCGGGGGAAGTTTTTCCTACGACTTTTGCGGCTTGGCGGATGCGAACGAGACGGCAGCACCGATAATCCCGCGATGGCCCGCAAAACCGTTTGCCTGCTCGCGTCTGGCGCCACACGCGAGAGTGCCGGCAAAAGGGGTTGCGGCCAGCGGGAGCACACCCACGTTACGCGAGCGCGGGCCGACGAGCTGGTCGCAAGCGGGGAGGCGGAATGGCTGCTCGGGTGCTCAGTGCTGCGGAGCCGCTTCGCACGGCGCGGGTCGGACCTTTCGATCCGAGTCGGCGAGACGCTCGCGGTGATGGTTTACGGGCACCAGCCCGGCGCACTGGAGATGCTCCAGGATATCTTTCGCCAGAGACGGCGGCGATGAGCGCTGCGGTCGCTGAGCTTCCCGCTGAGGCACCGGCGGACTGTGGCGTTTCTGTGTCACTCTTTTCCAAGGATGGCCTGCTTTGCCGAACCTGGGGCGAAGGATGGTGGCGGCCCGTGAAGATCGGATTATCGCGTGAAACCTGTATTCGCTAAGGTCTCATGCAGGTGGAGCGGTAGACGGGGATCGAACCCGCGACATCCAGCTTGGGAAGCTGGCGTATTCCCCCTTGCCCGGAGAATCCGCGCCAGCAGTTGCCCCAGGACAAACGCAGCGAATCGGCCGCGACCAGGAACACCAGGAAAAAGCGCACGATTGACGACCGCAGCCGCCGCGTAGGGCTGGCCGCGCCCGCGAGGATTCCGGCGCCCACAGCGATTTCCACGGGCAGGATGCCTTCGGCATGCGGACGCCGCCGCTGCGTCGCGCTGCGCGGCTGTAATTGAAAAATCGCTGGGTGGGCAAAGTGAGACAAAGTGAGGCAAAGTGGAGCGACGGGGCTGGACAGAAACATCCGATTGCGGGCAAGTCGGCTCCGGCTTTCGGGCAGGCCCGTTTCAGAGACTTGCGCGCGCCGCCTCCGCTGGGATTGTGGGCAGGATATTCGCGGCAGGGTTTTTGGGCAGGCTGGCAGCGGCGCGCTGCGCCGTCCCCTTGCTGACGCCCAACTTCGCGGTAATTTCGCTCCAGGATGCCCCGGACGTGCGAAGCCGGGCAATCTCCAAGGCATCGACGACCACGCGCGGCCTGCCCAGGCGCTTACCCTTGGCCCGCGCGTTCCGCAAGCCGGCCTTTACCCGCTCGGCAATCAGGGAGCGTTCCAACTCGGCCACGGCGCCCAGGACGGTGAAAACCAACTTGCCGGCGGGCGTGGTGGTGTCGATCGACTCCGAGAGCGAGACGAAGGCGATGCCCAGGGCGCTGAACGTTTCCAGCGCCCGGAGCAGGTGAGACACGGAGCGGGCAAAGCGATCGAACCTCCAGACCACGACGGCATCGAACTGGCGGCGGTGGGCGTCGGCGAGTAGGCGATTCAATTCGGGCCGGGAGTCCTTCGCCCCGGAAATTCCGGCATCAGTGTAGGAGTCGGCCACGGCCCAGCCCCGCCGCTCGCAGTATTCGCGTAGCTCGCGAAGCTGGACCTCGGGGTCCTGCCCGTGCCCGTTTGTACTGACGCGGGCATAGAGCGCGGCTTTCACTGTTTGCCTTCCGCTTCAAACTTCCGAATCTGGTCCATGGTCCCCAGGCCCTTCAGGTCGCGGAGTGTGGCGTAATAAAGCCGCCCGACCTCGCGCGCCTGAGAGCGGAGAACGTGCACCAGGCCGAGGGCCAGTCGCGGATTGACCGGCTCGTTACCGGCCTCGGACGCCTGATCGAGCAAGTAGGCGGCTGCCATCAATCCGTTGACGACATCGCCGAACTCGTCTCTTACCCCGTCGCCGCCGGCGCGGTAGCAAAGCAGCCCGTCCAACTGGTCGAATTCCTTCTCGAGCGCGAGCAGCTCCCGCTTAGGTTCCGGTTTCGTCGCTTTCGATTGTTTCTCCATTTTCGATTCCCTCCCGCGCCAGGCCTCCTCATCGGCACCGCGACGCCCGAACGCGAACCGCTTGCGGTGGACGCCAGGGCGGCCGGCCAAGACCAGCCGCCCCGCGTTTCGGCGTTAGACGTTGGCCATCGCCTCGTAGTGAGCCTCGCGCATCCGCTCGATCCGCTCCTCCGAAAGCTCCGTGATGGGAACTCCGCGAATCTCGCCAAGGCGGGTGCGGAGGCCAATGCCGGACCGCGGGCGAACCAGAGCCGCGACTCTGCGGGCGTGCTTGCAGTGGCGCCGCTTCGGTAGCCGACGGAACGTGAAGTCCGGGCAGGTGCAGAAGAACCGGCGCTGGTGCGCGTGGCGAACGTACTGGACGACGTATTCCTGTCCCGAGTCGCCCATGACGTAGAAGGTGCGGACTCCCGGCTGGTGGTTCCGCGCCTGACGGATGGTCAGCGCCGGAACGCGGGCCCGCGTCTCTTGAGGGATGGCCTGAGGCGCGGGAATTGCTTGCGCGGGAACTGCGAAGGGAATAACTTCTGCGGTAGCTGCCATGGGACCAATCCTCCTATGTCAGTTAGGGCTGCCGGAGCGTTGATCGCGCTGCGGTGGCCCGTTTTATTTTTTCCGCTTTGGCGGCCGGCCACGCCCGTGCTCGGCCCGATACCGGCGCACCCGCTCGATATCGCGCTCGCTCCACAATCGAACCGACACGCCGCCCTGAAACTTCCTGAGTGGTGGCGCGGCGATCTTTCCCGCGGAGACGAGGCGCTGAAGCGTAAGCTGATGCATGCCAGCTTTTTCGGCTGCCTCGCGCGTGGTGTAGGTTCTCGCCATTGCGGCTCCTTTATAGCAGCGGCGGAATCGGTTGTCAAGAAAAATCGTCATACCTATTGACGGGAGGCGCGCGGTTGTGGTACCGTTCCGCTCATGCCGAGACACATCGCGCCGGCTCCCGACTACTCTGGGGCGGATTTGAGGGCATGGCGGACCGGAAATGATCTAAGCCAAAAGCAGGCCGCAGCTGCGCTTCGGGTCACAAAGTCTGCCGTGTCGCTTGCCGAGTGGAATGGCACGCAGCTCCAGCGCCCGCTATGTGAGCGCCTTCATGCCCTGCTAGGCCTGGGCGATCTCTTTGCCGATCAGTTTCGCAACCTTAAGCGAAAGCGAGCCTGGGATGAAAGCGTGAACTTCCAGCAGCGACCGCCTTTCGAGCGGCCGGGCCCTGGCGTGGCGTGCGGGTGCGAGGCCGCGAATTGCTCCTTAGAGCCCGTCTCGGACGGCGAGTGGCCCGGTGCCGGCCATCTGTGGCTGATGCAGGGAAGGCGCTGCCGGCGGCGCGTATACCTGGACTCGGCCGGGGCCGCCGTCAAGCCACCAAGGAAGAATTCGAGGCCGGGCATCCCGCCGGCTCGCTGCCCAAACTGCGGCCTGCGGCGCACGCTCATCGCGAGGAAAGTGAGGAACCTGGGCTGCATGGTGGTGCGCCAGACGTGCGGAGTTCTTCTGCCTGGTTGCCCGCCGCCGGTCCGGTACTGGCAGCAGGACGGAAAGTGGGAGCCGGTTCCTCTCGACGTTGTGGAGCGGATACGCCACGGCCGGCGCCCGCGAAGCCTGCGGCGCGTGTCAAGAGTGGCCAGGCGCAGGGCCTTCGCGGATTACAAGACCGCGATGCGCGAGGCAGGGGAGGTCCGGCGATTCTTGGCCACGCTCGTGAAAGTGCCGATTCGCGACACCCAAAAGGCCCAGCTACTCAAGGAGCACGTCGAGAGGCAGCGGCTGGAACTCCTTCTGGCCAATTGGGATGCGATCATGGAAAACCTTGGTGCAACGATCCTGAATCCTCGCTCGTGGACGCGCGGCCTGATCTCCGAGGTGCTCGCCAGACCCTACGGTTTAACGGGCGAAACCTTCCTGCGCTGGCGCGCTTGGAAGCCTGCTGATAGTTGCTGAAATCCACTATCAGCGGTTCAGCCGCCCTGCGCGGACAGTTCCAGAAACGAGCTATCAGCGGACAGGTCAGATCGCGCTGACATAGCCGTCAGGCTGGTGTCAGCGGAATGCCGGCCTGGCCGCTGACAGACCTTTTCCCACAGGTGTCATTTGTCCATTTCCTAACCCCTGCGAAAATCCAGGCGCAATGCAGGCCCTCGACGTAAGAAGCGGTGAACGCAACGGCGCTGGCGCGGGGTTGGGGTCGTGAGCGTCAAAGTCATGGCGGCGGTGTGGGAGCTCGATCTGCCGCAGAACGAGAAGTTGGTCGCCCTCTGCTTCGCTGATTTTGCCGACGACGCAGGCCTGTGCTTCCCGAGCATCGACCGGATCGCATGGAAGACCGGCTACAGCCGCCGGCAGGTCCAGGCGATTGTTCAATCGCTCCGTGGTGGGGGAATCCTCGTGCCGGTGGGAGACGTCGCCGGCGGGCGTGGGCGACCGACGATGCACCGGGTCTGCCCGGAAAAGGGTGCGAAGATTGCACCCTTTTCAGGACGCGGCGCCCCGCGCGAAAGGGTGCAGCGCAGCGCGCAAAGGGTGCGGCCGGCCGCGCGAAAGGGTGCAGTAGCTACTGCACCCGAACCATCATTAGCCACCATAGAACCACCAGGGAACCACCAACACACCCTCGGGCGCACTGCGCCCGTCGCCGTCTCGGACCCCGAGGGCTTCGCTGAATTTTGGCGAGTCTACCCCAGGAGGGAAGCGCGCTGGAGAGCGGTACGCGCCTTCCGCCGAATCCCGCACAGCGAACTCCCGAAAATACTGGCGGCGGTGGAGCGGTGGAGGCGCAGTGACCAATGGCTGCGCGAGGGGGGGCGCTACGTCCCTCATGCCGCCACCTTCCTCGGTGGACGCCGTTGGGAGGACGAAATTCCCGCGCCTGCAAGCGGCGCGAATGGAGGTGCATCACGTGTTTACGATCGAAGCCGCCGAAACTTGCAAGCCGCCGGCTTCCTCCCGTGAGGTTGCCCGCCGCTGGATGGTGAGATTCGGCGAGCTCTTCGGCCGCGAGCTTACTGTGGCAATGGTCGCGTTGTGGACCGACGCCGTTTCGGACCTGCGGCCGGACGTGCTCGAATCGGCCTGCCGGCAGGCTGCGCGAACGGCTCGGTTCTTTCCGACTCCGGGAGAAGTCCGCGCTGCGATCGACCAAGCCAACGCTGCCGGCCTCGAACTCGAAGCCGAGGCGGCATGGCAGCAGGCGCTCGGTCACGCGCGGGATTGGTGCGGGGATCGGCGGGCACCGCGTCTGCCGCCGAAAATCGAGCAGGCGGTCCGCGCTGCCGGCGGATTGCACTGGATCGAGTCTTGCCCGGAGAAGGAGCTTGTGTGGGCGCAGCGGAAATTCCTCGAGGCGTTCAAGCGCGCCGACGAGCTCGATCGCGCTGGGCATCTGCTGACCCGCGGCGAAGCGGGACGAATCCTCGCCGAAGCCTCGGCCGCGGCGAACGTTCGCGCCCTTCCCGGCACACAGGCAGCCGCCCGAGATGGGAGTGCCGACGACAACATCGGCTTGGCTGGCGCCCGAGACATTCTGGCACAGTTCGCGGCACCACCGCCGACACCGCAGCGGCAACCGAAACCTGCGACCGGGCCAGTCGTCGTACATCGAGACGACCGAGAGGTCGCCCGGCAGAAGGTCGCCCTCGCGGAATGGCTGTCGAGGCGACGGGCGCGCGGCGAGGCGCCGGCATGAGCGGCGTGAGCATGGCGACGGCGACGAAAATCGAGCTGGAGCGTTCCCCGGGCCTCGCGCCGGACCTGCGCGGCTGGATTGATCGGGTGATCGTGCCAGCCCTCGTCCGCCGATGGCTCGGCGAGGAAGGCGAAAAAAACGTTGCGTCCGCCACGGCGCAAGTGGCAAAGTGCGACCGGCAACGGCCATCAGCCGAAGGGGAAGTCCGGTGACACCCGTTCTCCGCTGCGCCGCGTACGCCCGCTATTCGACCGACAAACAAAATCCTCTCTCAATTGCGGACCAGCTGGAGAAGTGCCGGCAATTCGCCGAGTCCCGGGGCTGGCGAATCCTCGACCGATACGTCTTTTCTGACGAGGAAATCTCCGGTGCCACGCTCAACCGCCCCGGCCTGCGCCGGCTGCTGGAGATTGCGGAGTCACCCGCGCGCCCGTTCGACGTGCTGCTGACGGAGGATACGTCCCGCCTTAGCCGCAAGCAGGCCGATATTCTGAACCTGTGCGAGCGGCTGAATTTTTGCGGTGTACGCATCTGCTTCGTCGCCCAGGGTATCGACTCGAGCGAACGGCAATTTCAACTCGTGCTGGCGGCGCGCGGGATGATCGATCAGCTTTTCCGTCAGGATGTGGCGGCGCGCGTCCATCGCGGCATGGAGGGGCTGGTCAGGCGCGGACTGCACACCGGCGGCCGGTGCTTCGGCTACGCAGCCCGACGTGATGACGACGGCACGCGGCTGGAAGTGAGCCAGGCGGAAGCGGAGGCGGTGCGGCGAATCTTCAGCCTGTACGGCGACGGGCGCAGTCTGAAACAGATCGCGCGGCTCTTGAACGCTGAGGGAGTTGCATCCCCGCAGCCTCACCGCGCGGGATCGCATCGCTCCTGGTCCCCCGTAGCCGTCCGCCACGTCCTTTTAAACGAGCGCTACACGGGCCGGATTGTCTGGAACCGGCGGCACAAAGTTTACAACCCCAAGACCGGCCGGCGAGTCCACCGGGAGAAACCCGACGAGAAGGAAATGCACGCCGACGCCCCGCATCTGCGAATCGTTTCTGACGAGCAGTGGCGGCGCGTGCAGGAGAGGTTCCGCGAAGTTCGGGCGCGCTTTGCGTCGGGATGCCGGCCCGGGTTGCTCCGCGACTGGAGCGTCATCGGCTCCCCCTATCTGTTTTCGGGGTTGCTGCGGTGCGGCGAGTGCGGTGCGAATATCTCCCTGGTTTCCGGCGCCGGCCGCAATTCCTATGCGCGGTATGGCTGCCCGACCCACCACTATCGAGGAATGTGCGCAAACGATCTTACGGAGCGCCGGGATGTGGTCGAGCGACGACTCCTCGACCAATTGCAGCGCGCCGTTTTGCGGGATGAGGCGGCTGAATACGCCATCAACCGATTCCAGTCAGAGCTTCGCGCCAGGCTTGGCAGCCTGAGCGGGGAGCTGGATGGGATGCGACGCCAACGCGAAGAGTTGAAATCGGAAATCGCGCGGCTCACCGAGGCTCTGGCGGCTGCCGGAGGCCCCGCGCCGGCCGCAGTCATCGAAGCGATCCGCCATCGGGAGAAGCGAGTCGAGGCCATTACCGAAACACTGCTGGGCTCGGCACCAGAGGGGATCGAGGGACGGTTGGCCGAAATTCGGGAATTCGTGGCAAGTGAGCTTGCCGACGTTCGACGCCTATTATCGGGGAACGCCGCTGCGGCGAAAGCAGAGCTGCGGAGGCACGTCGCCCACATTACGCTTACGCCAGCCGTGAGGGCGAACGGAGAGCGCTACTTCGAGGTGTCTGGCGAGTTTGACCTGATCGGAGAGAACTGCAACCGCAGAACGGAAAGTGCCGGGGGACGGAATCGAACCGCCTACGCCGGCCTTTTCAGGGCCGCGCTCTACCAGTGAGCTACCCCGGCGCAGAAACGAAGATTGTAAGGCAAGGGATTGAAGGAGGCAAAACGATCACGCGCGGGCTCGCCGCGGCGGCTGCACGCGCCGCTCCCAACCTGGCCCAAAAGCAGCACGGCAACCAATTGACAGGGATGAGGATAGCAATATATTTGCGGTAGCCATGAAACGATCGAAGCCATTCAGGACGAGCGAGTTGACGGCCGTCATGCGGGCCCTTCATCAGACCGCGGATGATGAGCCAAAAATTTTCGCCGACCCGATTGCCCCGCGCCTCGTCAACACCGCGCCGGAGAACGATGATTGGCTTCAACAGTTTCTTGCCCAGCGCTTCGCGAAGACGTTGCGCTCCGGTTTCTTGTTGCGCAATCGCTACGCCGAGGATTGCCTGGCCGAAGGGGTCGAGCGTGGCGTCCAGCAGTACCTGATTCTTGGCGCGGGACTCGATACCTTCGCCTATCGCCAACCTCCATGGGCGGTTGCGATCCGGATCTATGAAATCGATCTCCCCGTATCCCAGAGTTGGAAACGCGACCGGCTGGCGGCCGCCGGCATTCCCGTTCCCCCAAATCTAAGATTTGTCCCGATCAATTTCGAGAAGATATCCTTGGCTGGCGCGCTCGAGGCCGCCGATTTTGACTTAAGCAGCCGGACCTTTTGTTCCTGGCTTGGCGTAACGCAATATCTGACTCCGGCCGCCATCGATGGGACGCTTGCATTCGTGCTCTCACTCCCGCGTGGGAGCGAAATCGTTTTCAGCTTCATTCTTCCCTGGCAAGCGGCGCCGGCAGCGGAGGTCGAGGCCCTGCGAACCGCTGCGCGGAAGGCGGCCGCGGTGGGCGAGCCATGGCTGAGCACCTTTCGCCCCGAGGACCTCAAGGCGCACCTGAGGGCAATGGGTTTTTCCAATGTAATTCACCTGACGCCTGAAGAGGCGCAGGAACGCTATTTCCAGAACCGCCACGACGGGCTCGCGGCGAGGCACGGTGAACAGTCCATCAGAGCCGTCGTTTGACATCTAACGCACGCCCGGGCCGACGCCAGTAGCACAGGTCTTAACCTCTGCGGCGTTAGTGCTAGGGCCGAGAACGGCAGGGCGCAAGCGGCGGAGGAGGTTGTACTACTATCGGCCAACTTGTTTGCCGGCCGCGAGGTTTCGGCGCCGGCGCGGTAAGACTTCTGGACAGGCACATCGGGGCTTGTCGCAGGGTGCCGCGCTAAAGACCGCGGCGCTACACTTAATTCCTAAAACCAACCTCCGGCTGGCGCCACCGGCCCGGCCTGATCGACACAGACAAGTCAACCAGGATCACCGCCCGCCTCGGCGCCGGCTCCCGCGCCTGCCATTCTTTTTCGACATGTCCTCACGCATCTTCGGCAAGTCGCCCTGGCAGAGACCCTGGCCAAAGAACCGGGGAAGGCTCTGGATCTTGCGCAGGCGGAGCAGCTCTGCCAAAGCCACGTTGACGGCCGCCGAGTACGTCTTCACTCCCAACACTCTCGTGGCTTGCCAAGCAGTTCCGGGTCCGACAGAAGATTCGTGCGCGTCATGCGTGTAGCATGCGTCCAGGAGAGAAGGCAGGCAACGGCACCATCGGACGGGAGGCCCGGAATCGATGGGTTGCGATATTTGAGGCAGGCGCGGATGGGGCAATGGCCGCGACCCCCTCCCCGGGACTCGGCGCGGGTCAGGTCACGCAGTGGCGTCCTCGGGCGGATCGAGGGAGGGCGTGCTGCGGGTAAGCTGCTTCAGGCGGCCGTTAGTGCGGGGTTTCGTCCCACTCCTTCATCCAATCCTTTTTCTTGAGCACTTCGCGCGGGCGCGGGCCGTCGGCGGGGCCGACGATTCCGTCCTTTTCCATCAAATCGATCAGGCGTGCGGCGCGGCCGTAGCCGATGCGCAGCCGCCGCTGAAGCGTGGAGGTGGAGGCGCGGCCCATTTCGCAAACTACCCGCACCGCCTCCTCGTACAGATCGTCATCGACCGCGGCATCGCCGCCGGCGGCGGCATCGTCTTCGGGGTCGCCCGGCTCGCCGCGCCGTTCTTCTTCCTCGTCCTCCTTGGGGGGCTCGAGCAGTTCCTTGTGATAAGCGGCGGTGGCTTGATCGCGCCAGAAATCGCAAACCCCCACGATTTCCTCTTCGGTGACCAGCGGCCCGTGGATGCGTTCGAGCCGGGACGAGCCTGCGGGCAGATAGAGCATGTCGCCGCGGCCGAGCAGCGATTCGGAGCCGTTGGCGTCGAGAATGGTGCGGGAATCGACTTTGGTGGCCACCCGAAACGAGATCCGAGCGGGGAAATTCGCTTTGATGAGGCCGGTGATGACGTCGACCGACGGCCGCTGAGTGGCCAGGATCAGGTGGATGCCCACCGCCCGCGCCATCTGGGCAAGGCGGGTAATGGCTTCCTCGACGTTATTGGTATCGACCATCATCAGATCGGCCAGCTCGTCGATAACGATGACGATGTAGGGCAGCGGCGTTTCCGCCGTCTGCTCGTCCTGGGCGGCATCCTTGCGGCGAGTGACCGCGCGATTGTACTGGTCGATGTTCCGCACGCCTTTCTTGGCCAGCAGTTTCAGGCGCGATTCCATTTCCCGAGTGGCGTTGCGCAGCACGTTCGAAGCGACTTTGGGATCGGTCACCACCGGGGTGAACAGGTGAGGAATGTCCTCGTAAAGGCCCAGCTCGAGCCGCTTGGGATCGATCAGCACCAGCTTCATTTCGTCGGGTGTGGCTTTGTAAAGCATCGACACGATCATCGAGTTGATGAATACGCTCTTGCCGGTGCCGGTGGCGCCGGCGATCAGCAGATGGGGCATTTGCGCCAGATCGGCGGTACGGATGTGGCCGATCAGGTCCTTGCCCAACGCGACGGTCAGTTTCGAGCTCGAGCTCGCGAACTCGCTCGATTCGATCACCTCGCGCAAGGCGATGGTTTGCCGGTGCACGTTGGGCACTTCGATACCCACCGTCGCTTTGCCGGGGATGCGTTCGATCAAAATCGATTCGGCGCGAAGCGCCAGGCAAAGATCCTCGGCCAGCGCGGTGACGCGGCTGTATTTCACGCCCGCTTCCGGCTTGAATTCGAATGTGGTGACCACCGGGCCGGGGTTGATCTGGGTCACCTGGCCGGCGACGCCGAATTCGCGGAGTTTCAATTCGATGGCGCGGGCGCAGCCCTTCAAATCGGCTTCGTCGTATTTCTCGGCGCGTTCAGCCATCCGCAGCAGGCCGGGCGAGGGCAGGCGGAAACTGGCGCGGCTGCGAGCGATTTTCGGTTCCTGGCGCTGTCGGGCAGCGGCGGCTTCGGCGTGGTCAAGGGCCACAACCGAGGGTTCGGGCGTTTCCGGAGGCCCGCGTCGCAGGCTCTGATGGATGGAGAGCATCGGCGCCGGCTCGACGTCCTCCCCGGCCTGCTCCCGGGCAAAGGGTGCGCTCTGGCTGCCGGCGCCGACCTGCATATGAACCTGCGTGGGAACCGGCGGGCGGCCGGAGAGGCGGACTTGCTCGAGTTTCCGTTGCCGGCGCTGCTCCGCGCGCGCTTCACGCCGCGTGCGATAGCGTTCAGCGAGGCGCGCCATCCAACCCGAAGGCCACGAGCGGCCGAACCAGGCGGCGAACCCGGAGAAGGAGAATTTCGTCGTCAGGAACAATGCCGCCAGCAGGCTGCCGACGGCGACCAGGTGGGCGCCAAGCGGATTCAGGACAGCCAGCATTTCCCTGGCGAGCACGGCGCCCAGCAGGCCGCCGGGAGCCAGCGTGCCGCCAATCGATGGCAAGGGAACCAGGCCGGCGAGCGCGGCAGTGGATCCCAACAGCAACAAGTAACCAATCACTTTGGCGGCGGGCGAACCCACCGGCTTGCTCCGGAACCAGCGCACCGCCACGAGAACCAGTCCGACCGGCAGGAGCAGCGCCGTGTAGCCCAGCACCTGGTAAAGCATGTCGGCGATGTAGGCGCCGAACACGCCAATCCAGTTGCGCGCGGGATGGGAAAAAGCCACCGGCGCGGCGACGTCGAGCGATACGTCGGCGGAATGGTAGGAAATCAGGCTGAGCGCCAGCAGAACGCCCACCATCATCCCGACGAACCCCACCAGTTCGTTCAGGCGGCGATTCTCCGTTGGGTTCAGAAGACGCACCTATGGCTCCTGATACCGTTTCCACTTGCCGCACGTAATGCCCGACTCGCTCAGCAACCGGTAGCGAGCGGCGCCGAGCCAGACGCCTGAGCGGCTCATCCAGCCTCCAATGACCAAACCCAAGAATTTGGAGTGACACACACCAAGGGAAGGCATTCTGCAAGCAACGCGCGGGCGCTAGCGCGCGTGTCCCGAATGCAGGGCGAGCAGCAAAAGAATGATAACTCCAAATGCGATGCGGTAGCAGATAAAAGGCTTCAGCGTGCGAAATTGCAAATAGCGCAGGAAATAGGCGATCACCAGGAACCCGACAGCCGCCGAAACCGCGATGGCGACCAGCAGGGTCGACGCCGGCAATACGAGCGAGGCCGCGCGATGCGCCCGCAGCAGTTTCGGCACCTCGACCAACGCCGCGCCGGCAATGACAGGCGTCGAGAGCAGGAAAGAGAACCGGGCGGCTGCTTCGCGCGTCATCCCCCGCCACAGGCCGGCAGTGATGGTGATTCCCGAGCGGGAGACACCGGGAACCAGCGCCACCGCTTGGGCGAGGCCAACGTCGATGGCGTCGGCGAAGCCCATCGCCTCCATACGCTTCGCCAGAGCCGACGTGTTCTCCGCCCACCACATCAGCAGGCCCACGCCAATCATGCTTGCGGCGATGATGGGGATGGTGCGCAACACCGTTTCGAAATAATGCTCGCCGAAATAGCCGGCTGCCGCCGCGGGCAGCGTGCCGGCCACCAGGAACCAGAACAGCCGGCGCCGGCGGTGAAGCTGTTCCGGCGGGGCGTGGCGCGGCCAGGGAATCCCGAATCCGGCGGCAATCAGGCGGACCCAGTCCGGGAGGAAATAGAGCGCGACGGCGACCAAGGTCCCGGTATGGAGCGCGACGTCGAAGGCCAGGCCCGGCTCGGGCCAGCGGGCGAGCCAGGGGAAGAGAATCAGGTGGGCGGTGCTGGAAACAGGCAGGAACTCGGTGAGTCCCTGGACGACGGCCAGAACGACGGCATGGTAGAGCGACATGCGGTCAATCCTCTGTTGCGCGCGGCGCTTCGAGCGGCTTCCTCATCAAGAAAGCGTCGATACGGCCGGCATAGTAGCGCGGGCAAACGCCGGCGATACGATAGCCATGCCTTCTCCAGAAGGCAACCGCAGTCTGATTCGTGGTGGCCGTTTCCAGTTCCACCAGGCGCACTCCGTTCCGCGCGAGCTCTTCTTCAGCCCTGGCCAGCAGGCCGGAGCCGACGCCGCTGCGCCGAGCCGATTCCACGACGTCGATCGTAATGATGTGGGCGCGATCGCCGGCGCTGGCGGCGATGAGGAATCCAACGATTTCATCGGCCAGGCAGGCGACGTGGCAGCGCGCCACGGGAAGCTCCAGAAACTCCCGGAGCATTCGCCGGCTGTAAGCGATTCCCGGCTCGAAGCAGGCGCGATCGATCCGATAGAGCGTTTCGAGGTCGGCGGGCCGGTAGTCGCGGAGAACGAGCTTCACCGCGATTCCCGCAGGAAGCGGATGCCGCCCGCTCTCCCAATCGACGCCCGGAATCCTTGCGAATCGACCTGCACGACGTAAGGGCCGGCGGTGAAGACGCCGGGCACGGCCGGAATCATCGTATAGCTCTTGTCGGTGTCGAGCCGGTTCGGATTGGCTCCGAGGGCGCGCAATGCGAGCTTGCCGCCTTGCGCGTCGATCGTCCAGGTCACTTGCAGTTCGTCCGACCGGTAGCGCCCGGCGAGCGGCTGCGTCTGGCCGGCGGTTGGATGCGCGGGCGGGTAGCGATCGAGGGTCTCGCCGGCCGCCTCGAGAATCATTCGGGTATGGCCGCCGCTCGCGCGGAATCGCACCGTCGCGTCGCCCAAGCCGAATTCGTCGTCTGCAAACGGCGCCAACTCCCTCGCCGGAGCCAAGCCTTGCTGGAGAAACAGCTTGTGCTCTCGAAAATCCACCCGCCGGACGTCGTGGTCGCGCTCCGACCAGTACAAACCGGCGTAGCGGCGCAATTTATCGTCCCCGAGCGCAATGCGGGTCCGCGACGGCGCCGGAGCCAGCTTGTCCCCCAGCAGGATATCGGCGACTTTCGAGGTTCGCGCGCCGGGGTCGGCGTTCGCCACGTTGCACAGGGTAATCAGCGAGAGCTCCTGGTCCGGGAAGCGTTCGAATTGGGCGCGGAAGCCTTGCCAGGAACCGGCGTGAGACACACGGCGCAGGCCCCGATAGGTGTCGATCGCGAGGCCGGCGGCATAGTCGATTTTCTTTCCGTCTTTCAACACGCCTTGCGTTTCCAGCTCGTCGATCAGCCGGCGGCCGCCAACCACCGGATCGTCGAAATTCCGGTCCCAGAGGGCCAGATCGCCGACGGTGGTATCCACGGCGCCGTCCCCGGTCTGCTCCCAATTCGATACATCCACCTGGTAGCCGCCGCCGTCCCACGGCGCGTAGGTGCGGGACCGGCCCGGAATCACCAGGGTGTGGTCGTCGACAATCGTCGTGTGGATCATGCCGAGCGGCTGGAAAATCCTCTCCCTGGCAAACTGCGCCAGCGGCATGCCGGAAACGCGCTTGACGATCCGGGACAGGAGGAAATAGCCGGAGTTGCTATACAGGTATGCGGTGTTCGGCTCGAAATTCAGCTCTTTCTGCCGCGCGATCATGGCCAGGGCGTCGGCTTCGGTGGCGTAGTCGTCGAACGGAATGCCCGACATTTCCATCAACGCGATGCAATCGCGAACCCCGCTGGTGTGGTGCAGCAGTTCGCGAATCGTGACCGGGTAACGATAGTCGGGCAGCTCGTGAATGTACTTGCGCGCTTCATCGTCAATCGAGAGCTTGCCGTCGTGCTCGAGCAGAAAGATGCTGGTCGCGGTGAATTGCTTGGATACCGAACCGATTTCGAGCACGGTTTCCGGCGTCATCGGAACGTTTTCTTCCAAGCTCGCCATTCCGTACCCGCGGGCGTAAGCCAGCCGTCCGTCGCGAACCACTCCCAGCACGCAGCCGGGCGTGCGGTCGTTGAAATCCTGGAATACAGCGTCGATCCTCGCCCGGTCGGCCGCGGGCAGGGTGGCCGGGGTGCTTCCCTGGGCCCGGCCGGTCGCCGGCCACAACCACGCGGCCAAGCCTGCAGCGAGCATCGCGAAGCCTGCCGCGAGAATCAGCCGGAAGACCGGGGAGCGCGCGGGCAGGCGGATTTCACGGCGCGGCGGCTTGAAAAGCGGGCTGTGGCCTGACGGCAACTGAACGTTCATGCTCGATTCACTCCTTGGCGGCAGACGGCGAAGCAACGGCGCGACGCGATTGACGGCATTCGAGGCAAGGGATCCGCAGCGCTGCAGAACACCGTCACCCCGATCTGCGAGGCTCAGCCGTCGATAATCTTCAACCGCCGGAGTTGCTCGTCGATTTCCGGGCGGGTGAACACGCCTTTCGCGATCTCGGCCAGTCGCTTCTCTTCGCGTTCCATTTGCGCTGTGGCCTGCCGGGCCACTTCCGCCGCATCCTCGATAGGCACGACTGTCACACCATCGCGGTCGGCGATAATGACGTCTCCTGGACGGACGGCCACTCCTCCGGCGGAGATTACTGCGCCAACCTCGCCCGAGCCGTCCTTGTAACACGCGTTGGGGCAAATCCCGCGAGCGTAGACGGGAAGTCGGAGGCGCGGGAAAGCTTCGACGTCGCGCACCGACCCGTCGACGATCACGCCCCCCACGCCGTAGCCCACCGCCCCGGTGGCGAGCAACTCGCCGAAGACCGCGCTCGCGACGTTTCCCTGCGTGTTCACCACCACGATATCGCCAGGCATCGCGAGCGACAGTCCCTTGTGCAGCATCAGGTTGTCCCCCGCGTGGCACCACACCGTCAGCGCGGGGCCGATGATGCGCTCCGACGGCCAGACGGGCTTGATGCCGGCGTCCATCGCGCCCATTCGGGACATCGCGTCGGCCACCTGCGCGCTCGACGCCTTGCCGAAGGCCGCCAGCACACCGGCGTCAGGCCGCGGCCACGGCCCGCGAACCCGGAAGCCGACTTTTCCAGGCATCTTCCCTCCTCGAAATGCATAGCGCCGGCCGCTGCACGCCGCGCCGCCGGCGGCGGCGAGCGCTCAGACTCGAAAGCCTCCGTGCAGCCGAAAATAGGGCACCAAGCCGCCGGCAGCCAGGATATCCACCATGATGTCTGGCAGCGCCGCCGCGATCACGGTTTCGCCGGTTGTGACATCGCGAATCGCCAGCGGACTTCCCTCCCCCGCGCCCGGCTCGATCACCAAATGGTCGCCTTCCCCGATGCGGCTGGTGTCGCAGGGGATCGGCAGAAGGCCGTTATTGACGGCGTTGCGAAAGTAAGTGCGGGAGAAGCTGGCGGCCAGAACCGCCCGAATGCCCGCGCCGAGAACGACCGTCGCCGCCACTTCCATCGCCGAGCCGCAGCCGAAATTCCGGCCGGCAACGATCAGGTCCCCCGGCTCGACCGACCGGGCGAATCGAGGATCGATTTCTTCGAACAGGTATTGGCGCAGCACCACCGGATCGAGGCTCTCGCGCTTGCGGCGCGACGCGATGATGTAGTCGGTGTTGACGTCGTCGCCGAAAACGCGGGCGCGGCCTTCCAGCCGGAGCGCGGTCATCGCCGGAACTCCCGCGGGTCGGCAATCGCCCCGCGCACCGCCGCAGCGGCGCAACTGGCGGGCGAAGCCAGGTAAATGAAGGCGTTGCCGTTGCCCATCCGTCCCTTGAAATTGCGGTTTGCGGTTGAGATCACGTTCACCTGGTCGCCGGGGATGGCGCCGCAAGTGCCGCAACAGGAGCCGCAGCCCGGCGTCACCACCGCCGCGCCAAAAGCGAGGAATTCGGCGAGCGAACCGTCGCGAACGAGCGCATCGAGAACCGATCGCGACGCGGGTGTCACCACCAACTGCACTCCGGGAGCGACTCTGCCGCCCGCTCGGAGCACCGCGAGCGCCTGATGAAAATCCGTCACCCGGCCGCCGGTGCACGTGCCCAGATAAACCATGTGAACCGGCGTGCCCGCCGCTTCGGTGACCGGCACCACCCGATCGACCTCATGCGGCAAGGCAACCTGCGGAATCAATTCGTCGAGCGAGAGGGTGATCTGGCGAGCGTAGGAGGCATCGGCGTCCGGCGCCACCGGCGAAAACGCAGCCCCCGCCCGGCCCTCGAGATAGGCGAAGGTGCGCGAGTCGGCGGGGAAAATGCCGTTTTTCGCGCCCATCTCCACCGCGAAGTTGCTCAGCACCAGCCTCTCCTCCAAGTCCATCGTCGCAAGCGCCGGGCCGCCGAATTCGAGCGCCTGATAGGTGGCGCCGCCGGCGCCGAGTTGCCTGGCCAGAGAGAGCGCCGCATCTTTGGCGTAAACGCCTTCCTGCAATCGCCCGGTGAGCGCCACCTGAATGGTTTCCGGCACCCGCAGCCAGACCTGCCCGCAGATCATGATTGCCGCAAGATCCGACGACCCGATTCCGGTGGCAAAACAGTTGAGCGCTCCGTAGGTGACCGCATGACTGTCGGCGCCAACCACCAGGCTGCCGGGCGCCGCCCGCCCGGATTCGACGATGAGCTGATGGCCGATTCCCTGCCCCACGTCCCAGACGCCGATGCCGTGAGCGGCGGCAAATTCGCGCACGCGCTGGTGAAACCGGCTGGTGGCGATGCTCGGCGCCGGAGCGTAATGATCGAAAGCGAATACCACCCGGTGCGGATCTCGGACGCCCGCGCCGCCCATCGCCTCGAAGTAATCGATCGCCATCGGCCCCGAGGCGTCCGTGCCCAGCGCCAAATCCACTTCACAGACCACCACGTCGCCGGCGCGGGCGTCCCGGCCGGACTTCGCGGAAAGAATTTTTTCGCTGATGGTTTTTCCCGCCATGGCAATGAATTCGCGCAGTTCCTGAGGCGGCTGGCCACTATATCATACGGGGTTCCGGTCCCTCCTTCGCCGGCCATGCCGCCCCCCTACTCTTGCGGGCGCCGAACGTGTTACCTTCGCCGGGCCACGAGTGAGCCGGGGGTGGGATCCTCATCTGCGAACACGGCACCGCCAGCGGGGCTTCACACCGGCCTCGTCCCGGCGCTTGGCCGCTGGGACTTGACGGCGCTGGTCGTCAACACCGTCGTCGGTGGCGCCATTTTCGGCTTGCCTGCCGTTCTCGCGGTCCTGGTGGGAGCTTCCAGCCCGATCGCTTACCTTATCGCCGGCGCCGGTATCGCGGTGATTGCCTTGTGCTTCGCCGAAGTCGCCAGCCGGTTCCGCGCCGCCGGCGGACCATATCTTTACGCTCGCGAGGCTTTCGGCCCGTTCGCCGGCTTACAGATCGCCTGGATCAACTGGCTGGCGCGGATTGCCCCCGCTGCCGCCAATGCCAATCTCTTCGTGCTCTACCTGGGCGAGCTGTGGGCGCCGGCGCGAACGGCGGCGGCGCGGGTGGTGCTGATCACCGCCCTTTTCGCCGTCGTCGCGGGAATCAATTATCGCGGCGTGCGGCAGGGAGCAACGACCAGCAACCTGGCCACCATCGCCAAGCTGCTCGGTCTTGCCGTTTTCATCGGCGTCGGGTTGTTCTTCGTCCGCGGTGGCATTTTCTTCTCCTGGCCGAGGACCGGCCAGGGTCAATGGTCCCACGCGATTCTGCTGCTGATGTTCGCCTACGGCGGCTTAGAGAACGCCACGATTCCAGCAAGCGAGATGCGCGACAGCAGGCGTGACGTTCCCTTCGCCCTGCTAGCGGGCCTGGCAATCGTGACGATTTTTTACCTGTTGGTTCAGATCGTGTTCCAAGGCACCCTGCCGGCGGGAATTGCCACCGAGCGTCCGCTGGCCACCGCCGCCGAGCGCTTCCTGGGCGCGCCGGGCGCCTGGCTAATGGCGGTGGCGGCGATGGTATCGATCTGGGGCTGGTTCGCTGCTACGATGCTCGGCTCGCCCCGGCTTACTTTCGCCCTGGGCGAGCGCGGGGATTTCCCGCGCATCTTCAGCGCGATCCACCCCCGCTTCCGCACCCCGCATGTGTCAATCCTGCTTTATGCCGGGCTGGGTTGGGTGCTCGCGCTCAGCGGCAACTTCGTCTGGAACGCCAGCCTCGCCGCAGTGGCCCGGGTACTGATCAACGGCGGCACCTGCGCAGCGTTGCCGGCGCTGCGCCGGCGGGATCCGCGCCCAAGCGCATTCCGCGCGCCTGCGGGAAACTTGCTGGCGGCCGCGGGCGTTGCCTTCTCGCTGGCGTTGCTCGCTCAAATCGGCCGCTCCGAATTCATTATTCTGGCGGCTACGGTCACGCTGGCAACCCTCACCTGGCTTTGGTCCCGCCACCGGGCGTCGATGGCTCCCTAAGTTATTGATTCCAGGGAGCGATTTATCTTCGTCAAATCGCTCCACAAATATCAGAAACACATTTAAGTGGTGCTTTTTCAGGTGGTTAGTCTTTCCAAATCGCTCCAAATGGACCCTTTCGGGGAGCTTGTTGGAGGATAAAAAGCGAAAATAAGCAGCTTCCGCACACTTAAGGGAGAATCTCATCGGGTGTCGCCTAACACGGATCTTGGGCGGATGGGTTGAGGTCCGATTGGGAGGCATCGGACTCCAAGAGGCGGAGATGAAAGCTCTTTGCGGGTGCCGGTTAAGCAGTAGGGTGGTTTTGGTGGGAAAAGGCCGGTTAGCGGGTGGCAGCGCCGTGAACGGGCGGCGCCATGGGCGCCAGGCCTTGGTCCGGCTCCTTGCTGCCTGCTGCGACGCGGCGGCCTTTTTCGCTGACGATGTATTTCGATCCCCGCCAGCGCAACGCCCGCGGCACCACGTCCTCGATCCAGCCCGCCTGCTGCATGGGGGCGACTACCTTGTAGGATATGTTCCGGTGGCGGCCAACGCGCGGGAACAGGCTGGCGATGGTGCCTCCCCGGGTATGGACGACGGCGATGATTCCGCCTTCGGCCAAGGCCTGGAGGAGCGTGCGCTGCGAGGGCGTCGGCTGCTCAGTCGGCACAAGGTGAATATATACCAGAACGTCAACAGGCCAGCGTCAAACTGACTCCCTGTTTACCGACAACTAAATACTCCGCCCTTACCTTGGCTGGCGCTGAACCCGGTGGAAAACCTTCGCCCCTTCTTCGCTCTGCCACCCGCCACGGCCGCGCCCTGGCTGCGCTCTGATACGATCAAGCGGATGAGGAGCGGGATCGGCCGGCCGGCGCCCCGGCCAGAACCTGGTTCATCGCCACAATCGTTCGATCGATTCCCTGGCGATTCACGTCGTAGTGGGTCACCATCCGAATTTCATGCCTCGAAACGCCCGCGGCCAGAACGCCGTGCTCCTTGAGCCCGGCGCAGATTTCCGCCGGGGACCAGCCGGTTCGCTCGACATCGAAAACAACGATATTGGTGCGAACCTTTCGCGGGTCGAGGGCAATCCCCGGCATCCCGGCCAGCCCTTCGGCCAGATGGCGAGCGTTGGCGTGATCGACGGGCAAGCCCGAGGGCGACTGTTCGAGGGCCACCAGCGCGGCTGCCGCCAGCACTCCCGCCTGCCTCATTCCTCCTCCCAGCAGTTTCCTCACGATTCGCGCATGAGCGATGAAGTCGCGCGAGCCGGCGAGCATCGAACCCACCGGCGCACCCAGCCCTTTCGACAGGCAAAACATCACCGAATCGAATTTTCGCGACAGCTCGGCCACCGAGCCAGCCAGCGCCGCTGCCGCGTTGAAAATTCGCGCGCCGTCCAGATGCGCTCGCAAGCCGACAGCGTGGGCGCGATCGCAAATCTCTTCAGCCACCGCGGTGGGATAGAGCGTGCCGCCCCAAAGGCTGTGGCTGTTTTCCAGCGCCACCAGCGCGCTTTGCGACATGTAGTAGCTCTTGGGCCGCAAGGCGGCCTCGATCCGCTCCCAGGAAAGGATTCCGTCGGGCGCGGGAATCGGCCGCGGATACGCGCCGGCGATGGCGGCCATCGACGCCAGCTCGAGCTGGTTCATGTGCGCTTTCTCTTCGCAAATCACCTCCGATCCCGGCCGCGTCCACACTTTGACGGCAATCAGATTGCCCATCGACCCGGACGGAACGAACAGCGCCGCATCCCGCTCGAACAGCGCTGCAGCCCGCTGTTCCAGCCGGTTCACCGTCGGGTCCTCCCCGTAGACGTCGTCGCCGACTTCCGCCTCCGCCATCGCCCGGCGCATCGCCGGCGTTGGCCGGGTGACGGTATCGCTGCGTAAATCCACTATGTTGGCGTCCATGGCCTGGTTTCCTCGTTCCCTCCCGCGGATCGGGCAAGCTGGTCCGCCACGGTTCCCACCGGCGACCGTGGCGGCGCAGCTTCCCCGCAAAGCTTAGCCCAACTCCAATCCTTTGACGAATCGCCGGCGGGTAGTGGTGTCATCCGAGGGTGAGCGGAGACGGGATTGCGAGGGCCCGCCCGCGAAGTGAACAGGTTGACGCCGGTTGACCCGGAAGGCGCCACTCGAGGAGTGGGGACGACGGGGCTGCGCCCCCCGCAGGAGCCAGCAAGAAAGTTCCTCGGACGGCGGGTGCCGGGGACCGTCCATGGGCTCCGTCGCTCTGTGGGCCACGATCTCGCGGCGCTGAGTCTCAGAGGGCAAGCCCGCCGTCGCTGCGGCCTCCTACGCATGCTTTATGGCGGCCATTCTCCTTGATTAGTTGCCCACGCGGGGTTAACTTGTCATCCTTGAAGCCCATGCGAATGCGATGCTGACTCAACCGGTCGTTCCCCTCCCCAAAGACTTCCCCGAGCGCCTGCAGTCCTATTGCGAGCAGATGTCGGCCGCGCGCGAGGACGGGAAGCATCACGATTACCGGCGCGCTCTATTCATGGAGTTTCTCCGAGGAAGCTTCGGCGTCGAAGTGAGCGAGGTCGATCTTGAACACAAGGTCAGAGCCGCTTCGGCCAGAGGTTTTATCGACGCCTTCTATCGCTTCGTGATTTTCGAAGTCAAGACCGACCTCGAACGGGAACGCGGAGACGCCCTGAGCGAGCTCCAGAAATACTTCGAGGCGCAAGACACCCCCTCCGATTACGTCGGGGCAGTCACGGACGGACTCGATTTTGAAGTGTACGACTATGATCCTCGCGACCAATCCGCGAACCTCGTACGCGCCTTCAAACTGGAATCCGACGCGCCCTCCGTCGCCTACAGCGAGCTCGACGAGCTGCTCGCTGTAGGTCGAAAGCTTCCGCCCCTCTCGGAAGAAATCGTGCTGCGCTTTGGGCCGAAAAGCTTGACATTTACCAGAAGCGCGCATGCGCTTGCCGGTGCCTTTGAGGCCGTTAAGGACCGGCCGTCCGTGCAAACAAAGTTCCGCGAGTGGAACGCGTTGCTCGCTAAGGTGTACGGCAACCCCTTAGGAGAAATGTCCCTATTCATCAAACACACGTATTTGACCATGGTGTCTCGCGCCATCGTCACCGTGACCCTCTTCCGCAAGACCCAACGTAGCAGTGCTCTTTATCGGGGTTTGATCGACGGAGGGTTCTTCCGCACCCAGAACATCCAGAACCTCGCCGAGCCCGATTTCTTTTCCTGGGCCCTGGGCACCAAGGCCGAGCCAACTCTTGTGAATTTCCTTGCGAACGTATTTCGTAGGCTCGAGGAATTCGATTGGAACCGGCTGGATGAGGACTTGCTGAAGATGTTGTATCAGGAGTTGGTCGACCCTGCGGACCGCTCCGAGCTTGGGGAGTTCTACACTCCCGATTGGCTTGCCGAACTCGCGCTCAAGGAGATTGACTTCAAGAAAGGGACTCTGCTGGACCCTGCTTGTGGCTCAGGGACGTTTCTGTTTTGCGCGATCCGTCGAATGCGGGAGCAAGGTCTTGAAGGTGACGGACTCGTGAGACACGCTCTTGAATCCGTAATAGGCATCGATGTTCACCCAGTCGCTGTGCTGATGGCCAAGGCCAACATCCTGCTGGCTCTTGCCAAAGAGCTTTCGCACTACTCGGCGGAAGTGAGCCTGAGAGTCTATATGGCTGACACCCTGATGACCGGAGAGAACAGGCAAAAGAGATATCTTGGCGTCAAGGTCGGCCCGAATCAGCAATTTCATATCCCGCTCGAGAGCCTGGAGCGTGGCCGAGACCTTGACAAGCTGGTCGACGCGATGGCGCAATTCGCCAAGCGCGGGGCCGCTTCCACGGAGGCCGAGGACAGGGCAGGCAAAGGCTTCGAAAAGCGCCTCGTCGGTTTCCGCAGTGACGAGATGTTTTTCTGGCGGCAGAACTTCAGGCTAATGGTCCGGCTCGTAGGGGAGGATCGTGACTCCATCTGGGCGTTCATCTTGAAGAATGCGTACCGCCCTGCCTACCTGCGCCGCCAGAAGGTGGATATCGTCGCTGCGAATCCCCCCTGGCTCTCCCTTCGCGATATCACCGACGAAGGGTACAAAGACAGGATCAAGGAGCTCACCTTTCAATACAAATTGCTGGGCAAGAAGGAGGTGAAATTATTCACGCAAATGGACACGTCCACGGTTTTCTTCGTTCACGCAGAACGTGAGTTCCTTAAGGATGGCGGAAGGATGGCCTTTGTTATGCCGAAGTCCGTCATCCTTCCCGCCAAGCAGCACTTTGCATTTCAGAGGCACGGCTTTTCCGCCATTCATGATTTCAGCCAGGTTGATCCCTTATTCAGGGTGCGGTCCTGCCTCGTCATCAGCGGCCCAGGGGCACGCAAAGACGGTATTCCCATCACGCGCTGGAGTGGGAACCTCGTGCACAAGAACCTGCCGTGGCGCGTCGCATCAACTGCTCTTGAGAGCGTGAAAGGAAGGTACTCCTTCCTAGGAGAGGGATCCGGACATTCGCCCTACCACGCACTCTTCGTGCAGGGCGCAGCCCTCGTCCCGCACTGCCTCTGGTTCGTGGAAGCGCCAACCGACAGGCCCCTAAACCAGAGCACCCCCTTCCTCCGGACTTCGAAGTCCGCGAAGGTCAGGGCTAAAGACCCCTGGAGGGTGCACGTAGAAGGCGTCGTTGAAAAGGACTTCCTTTTCGCAACGGCCCTCGCCGAGGACATCCTGCCATTCGCTGTCCGGAAGCTGCTCCTGCTTGTCTTACCGGTTGCCGAGAGGAATGGAAGGATCACGATGCTCCGACACGAGGAAATCGTCGCTGAGGGGGCACCCTTCGCCTCGGATTGGGTGAAAGAAGCAGAGCGGATTTGGGAAAGGAAAAAGAAGAAAGGGCAGCCGACAATCTACGAGTACCTCGACTACAACCAAAAGCTTACCAATCAGCATCGGCGAGAGGCCTTTATCGTCCTCTACAACAAGTCAGGCACCAATCTTACCGCCGCGGTTCTTGCAGCCTCAGAAACCGAGAGAGTTGGCGGGCTCACCGTGAAAGGGTTCGTCGCCGATCACGTGACGTATCGCTACTATGCAGACACCGAAGACCACGCCCTCTACCTCGTCGGAGTTCTCAACACTAGGACAGTGAATGCGGCCATTAAGCCCTATCAGTCCCAGGGGTTGATGGGGGAAAGGGACATCCATCGGCGCCCGTTCGAGGTTTGCTCCATCCCTTTCTTCGACCCTCGGGACGCGCTTCACCAGAAGATCGCCCAAGTGGCCCGCGGTGCGCGCGAAAAAATGCTGAAATGGAAATCGAAAATCGAGGGCAATGCGGCCCAGGCGCGCGAAGCCTCCCGGAGGATCGTCCGACCGGAGATCAGGGAGCTTGACGGGCTGGCCAAAGAGCTCCTCAGGGGCCAGGTGTTGGCTTCGCGGAGTTCACGAAGCGTTTCGCCCCCCGCCCGCGGTCTCTTCGGGAGGGGATAGCGCATCCCGGCACGCAGAGACAGGGAGAGCGCGCCGCTTGCGAGACGAGCGGGCGTTGGCGGCGGGGTCTCCGGCTTTAAGCCTAGGCGGACGGGATCCGTCCCTCCCCCCCAAGCAGGCCTGCTCCCCGGCTCGAGGCAATACCTTCTCATTCGCATACCCTCTCAAATGACACCACGACGGAAAATCGCCTCGGGTTGACGAAACAGCGACCGCTCGTTTAGCATCGTGGGATGAAGAAGAATCCCGCTGCGGTTGCGTTGGGCAAGAGGGGCGGGGCCGCGATCGCGAAGCGGGGCTCCGAGTACTTCCGCCAGTTGCAGGCTAAACGCAAGTCTCACAGGGGCGGAAGGCCGGCAAAACCACGCTGAATCGCTCTGTTTCCCCTCCGTGCTGTCTCTCTTGTGGGCGACCGCAGCAGCAGCAGCAGCAGCAGCAGCATAATCCCAAAGCGGAGGAACGGACGTGGGTAGCTGGGCCGAAAAAACGATCAAGAGACTCCAGCGGCAGGAGGGCGCCCAGGAATTGGCTCTGGAGCAGAACCGTCTGTTGCGGGCGCAGCAGCCTCGCGTCTGGGAAGAACTCCGGTCTTGGCTGGCTCTCAGCTGTCAGGAGCTAAACGAGAAGGCGGGCGCCCGGATCCTGGTTTTCGAGGTAACCCCGGTCGGCGAGGCGACGCCGCGCGTCAGGCACGACGAGGAGGCCCACCGCGTCCGGTACGAGTGCGGTGCCGGTCGAGCGGAGCTCGTATTCGAGGCGGACTTGGGGACGTGCTCGGTCTCGCTACGGGACGAGCACCACCGGCACTTCTCGACGGAGGAAATTGGTTGCAAAGTTCTGAATCTCCTGATGGACTCCCCCTTTTGAATTCGCGAGGCCGGTCTGTCGCGGTGTCAAAAGCTCAAGGCTTACGAACGCCTTCTCGAAGAAACTGGAGAACATGAAGGCGGCTTGCGCGCTGCACGTGGCGTACTACGATTTTTGTCGGCTTCATCAAACATTGCGCGTAACACCCGCAATGGCCGCTGGCATTTCCAGCGAAATATGGACGCTTGATACCCTGCTTCCTCAAATCCCAACGCCTCTACTGTAAGGAGGAACATGCGTTCGTCCCTCGAAGAAGCGATCCCTATATTTTCCAAATGGAAGGACACCGCGGCCGGGATAGTCGTGCTCGCCGAGGGTACCGAGCGTGGCGACGAGTCGCGCTGGCTAATCCGCCTCGAGGGTCGAATCACGGAAGTTTTCTTTTCGCCCAAGGAGCGGAGCGCCCGCGTTCTGCTGGAAGGGGAATCGCAGTCTCTGCGCCTCTCGCTAACCGACGCCTTGGTCGAGTACCAGGATCCTCGGGAGGCGCCACTGCCGACCCGCGAGGAAGCCTTCTCCAATGTGGTCTGCTCCCTGAGTGTCCGGTTGCCCGAGGGAGAGTCTTTCATTTTGTACGAACGGCTAGGGCGGGAGGAGGGGCTACGGTGAGGTCGCTCTTGCGTCTGGCTCGCTCCGGTGGTATTCAGTTCATGGCGCGAGCCGTCAGACCGGCAAGGACCGTAACGGGATAGCGAACCTCGAAAGCCCGGATCGAGAGTCCGGGCTTTCTCTTTTAGGATTAGACCACACCTGTCAAGCTTGTGGTGGACACGACGGGCGCCTCCGGACGGGTTGAGGGCCTATGATTCGGCTGGTGGACATCCCCACACTGTTCCTATTTGCCCTGCTGGCGATGGTGCTTGGTTGGCTCAGCGATACTCTCGGAATAGCAGGACGGATAGACGCCTTGCCAGACTGGCTTCAGTTGGCCTTGCTTCCCATATACCTGATCAGCCTCGGGGTCGCCTCCTTCTGGATTTGGCACAAAGTTTTGGGCGAGACCAAAGGTAGACGGCGCTGGTGACGCGGCCGTAGTTTAACGCCCGACCACAATGCAGGTTATCCCCGGGTCGTTGTTCGGGTGCGTCCGAACATTGGTTATTCCCGAGTCCAGAAGAGCGGAGGCCACCGCCTCCCGATCCGGGCCTACCACCCAGACCCCTTTGCCGTATTTGCCTTGCGTCTCCGTGACAAACGGCTGAGACTCAGCGTTCCCGCTTCCTGGGTGCCAGCCGGCCGCCAGGAACGCAGAGGTCAAAACGTCGGCTTGGCCTGCCGTGCTCGGGTACGCCGCAAACGGGAAAATCGCTAGCGGGATGGGCGGAATCGCCCGCAAGGCACACACCAACGATTGCGCCTGGCTTGGGCTGAGGAACTCCTTCGCGGCCAACTTGGAACCGCGCTGTAGCTTTGTCTCCAGCGTCTTGATCCGTTCGTGGCAGCTCGCGAGCTGCTGCCGGTAGAGGACGCTTGAACCCCACCATGTGAGGAAAACGGCGACGACCATGAAGGCCACAAAGGCTACCGGCGCGTGCGAGACCACACTCCACTCCTTAAAGGCGTATTCGACGATCTTCTCTGCGCCCGGCGGCATAGGGCGTTATGATACCCTTCGCCCGGCGGTCCCAAATCAAGGTGTTCCAGCGCAGCACCAGCACGCTTCGTACCTCGGGTCCCCCGGCAATCAAGCTGCCAAATCCAAGAGCGGCGATTGCCAGATGACACCACTACCCGCCGGCGGCGCGCCTTTACCTTTTCCCTGGCGGGAAGTACGATGGCGGACAATTCCACTTTCGACACGCGAAAGGGAGGCTTGGACGATGGCCGCACCGATGGGAAGACCGGCGCCTGGCATCCCGCTTACCGCGGCGGATTTCTTCGAAGCCCAGCGCTACGTTTCCGCTCACGCCCGCCACACACCGATGTACACCTCGCGGTTGCTGTCGGAGAGGACCGGATACGACGTCCGGCTCAAGGCGGAGATGCTGCAGCGCGGCGGCTCGTACAAGCTGCGCGGCCCGCTCAACAAGTTCCGGTATTTGACCGAAGAACAGGCGCGCCGCGGGGTGATCTGCTCGTCGGCCGGCAACCACGCCCAGGGCGTGGCGATCGCCGCCGCGATTTTCAAGATTCATGCGGTGGTGGTGATGGCAACGAACGCCACTCCGTCGAAAGTCGAAGCCACCCGCGCGTACGGCGCCGAGGTGGTGCTTCACGGCTCGATTTGGGACGAAGCCAACGAACACGCCAAACGGCTGGTGGAGGAGCGCGGGCTCACCTACATTCATCCATTCGATGACCTCCAGCTCATCGCCGGGCAAGGAACCGTCGGCCTGGAAATCTACCAGGACTTCCCCCAGGTGGATCTGGCGATCGTGCCGATCGGCGGCGGCGGATTGATTTCCGGAATCTCGATGGCGCTGAAATCAATCAACCCGAAGATTCGGGTGGTCGGGGTGGAGTCGTCGGGATCGCCGGGAATGAAGAGGAGCGTCGATGCCGGCCGCCTGGTCACCCTGGACCGGGTGGATTGCATCATCGACGGATTGCGGGTAAAGCGAGTGGGCGAGAACACGCTCGAGGTGGTCCGCCGGTTCGTCGACGACATCGTTACCCTGCCCGATGCGGATATTTTCGACGCGCTGGTCTGGACGATGGCCCACACGAAGCTGGTGGTGGAAGGCGCCGCCGCCGCCCCGATTGCGGCACTGTTGCACGGCCTCGTCAAAGCGCCCTCGGGAACCAAGGTCGCCTGCGTACTGAGCGGCGGGAACGTTAATCTGGACCAGTTGAAAGGGCTGAAGTGGAATTGAATCGGCCCCGCAGCCCGGGGCGAAGCCGACGCGGGGGTTTCGCGTCACGCGATCAGGCCAGTAACCTGACAAAGACTTCGTTGGAGACCGCCACTCGCGCCGGTGCCAGCCTCAAGTTGCCATCCCGCTGCTCGAGCAGGCCGTCGGCCACGAGCGGCCGCACCCGCTCGTCGAGGCTCACGCTGTAGCGGCGCTCGATGGCCGCCAGCTCGATGCCATCGAGTTGCCGCAAACCCAGGAACAGTTCCTCTTCAAGCGCCTGCTCCAGCCCGATCCGCTCGTGCACGTCCAGGGCCAAGCACCGCTCGCCCAGCGCCCTGAGGTAAGCGGCGGGGTCGTGGGCATTGGCCCAGCGCTCGGCCCCGTCAAACGAATGCGCGCCCGCGCCGAAACCCAGGTACGGCTGCCGGCGCCAGTATTTCAAGTTGTGGCGCGAGCGGAACCCGGGAAGCGCCCAATTCGAGATTTCGTAATGATCGTAGCCGCGCCGCGCGAGTGCGGCGCAAGCTGATTCGTAGAACGCCGCCACGGCGTCGTCGTCGGGCAGCGCGGGAACGCCGTAACGGCGGCCTCCGCCAAGCGATTCCCGGCCCAGCCGGCTGCCTTCGTCTAGTTCGAGCAGATAAATCGACGCGTGAGAGGGCCGCAACCCGGCCAGCTCATCGAGCGAAGCACGCCAGCTTTCGGGCGTCTGATGCGCCAGCCCGGCGATGAGATCGAAACTCAGATTGGCTAGGCCCGCCGCCCTCAACCGCTCGGCAGCGGCGAAGATATCGGCACGACGATGGCGGCGGCCGGCGGCCCGGAGTTCGGCATCGGCAAACGATTGCGCGCCCAGGCTGATGCGATTGAATCCGGCTTCGCGCCAGGCTGCGGCCTTTTCCGCGGTGATTGTTTCCGGATCGGCCTCCAAAGTGATTTCTTCGAGCGCGCAGGGGAAATGCTGCCGCACCGCAGCGACGAGCTGCGCGAGCAGCGCCGGATCGAGCAGGCTGGGGGTTCCGCCACCGATGTAAACCGTATCGACGGTAAAGGCGGGCGGCGCCGCCTGCCATCGCTCGATCCCGCTTTTCCGGTAGAGTTCGCGATGCCAGCCGATTTCGCGGCAAACGGCGTCGACGTAAGGTAGGTGGATGGTTGCGGGGAAAACGCCGGTGGCGAAATTGCAGTAGGTGCATTTCGCCTGGCAAAACGGCACCTGGATGTAGATGCCCAAGCTCGCGGCGATGGGCTTGGCGGCCATCCTCACTCGCCGGGGTCGGCCACCAGTTTCAGCCGCACCCGACGCTGGCGAGGGCCATCGAATTCGCCAAAAAAAATTCCTTGCCAACGCCCGAGCGCGAGCCGGCCGTTTTCGATGAACACCACCTGGGAGGCGCCTACCACCGCCGATTTGATGTGGGCGTCGGCGTTGCCTTCGCGATGCCGGTAGGCGGCCCCGGAGGGCGCCAGCCGGTCGAGCGCGGCCTCGATGTCGCGGGCAACTTCGGGATCGTCGTTTTCGTTGATGAGGATTCCGGCGGTGGTGTGGGGAACCGTCAGGTAGCAGATGCCCGAGGAAATACCCGATGCCGCCACCACCCGCTCCACTTCGCCGGTGATATCCACCAGCTCGACCGGCTGCGCGGTTTTCAGCGCCAGCTCGCGAGTGATGGCGCGGCCGGTGCGGCCGGTTTCTGCACCCGGCTTCATCGCGGCCCCGCGAGCGCGGCGGAGCTCGGGGCGCCGTAGAAGCCGAACCACGGCTTGGCTGTTGCGAGCGCCTGGTTCACCGCCTGGATGTTGCGCACGCCTTCCCGCCCCAGCCAGTCTTCCAGCGCCGCCGTGCCCTGCTTGGCGTAAACGCGCACGCCGTTCTGCCAGGTGGCCCGCCCGCACAACACGCCGGAAAAGGGCACGCCGGATTCGGCGGCCAGCTCGAGGCTCTCGACGAACATTTCGTTGGAAACACCGGCGGAAAGGTAGATGAAGGGTTTCCGCGCCTCGGCGGCGGCGGCGCGGAAATGCCCGATGGCTTCCTCGCGGCTGTACGCAGGCTCGCCTTGCGCGGCGCGCGCGCCCTTGACGAACGTCAGGTTCACCGGGATTTCCACCTTCAGCACGTCCACGGCGTAAGCCGGCTTCGAGAACTCGGCGATGCTTCGGCGCACGATTTCCGGCTTCCGGCGCGCGTAATCGAGACTCTTTGCGTCGAGCGAGTCGTCGTAGCCGACGAATTCGAGGAAGAACGGCGCGTCGGCGGCGGCGCATTCTGCGCCGATACGCTCCACCCAGGCGTGTTTGGGGTCGTTGATTTCGCCGGAATCGAACGGGTTGTAATAGAGCAGCGCCTTGATGCAATCGGCGCCGGCCTCCACCAATCGCCGCACCGACCAGTGCTCGAGCAGGTCGGGCTGCCGGCCCGGGCGCGTATTGTCGTAGCCGCTCCGCTCGTAGGCGAGCAGCAAGCCGCAGCCCTTGGCGCGACGGGTGGCGGGCCCGAGTCCGTATTCGGGATCGAGCAGGATTGCGCTGGCGTAGGGCGAGAGGACGCTGGTAACCGCTTGCTTGAATTCGGTCATCATCGCGGGGGTGACGGCGCGCTTGTCGACGCCTTTTTCGCGGGCGATGGCCGATTCGAGCGACCCGCGCTGGTCCATCGCTGCGGCGGCGATCACCCCGCGCTGGTTCGCGGCAGCGTCCAGGCGGCGGCGCTTGCCGGGGCTGATAACGGTATTCATCGGTGATGGAATCCAAGTTACAGCAAAGCTCCGCACAGCGGCAAGCCGGCGGTCAGCTGAGGAAGACCACCTGGTGCAGGGCGGCCTCGGGCGAAGCCCAACCCTCGAGCGCATCGAGCAGCGGCATGCCCTGCCAGGCAAGCATGGGGAGGAAGCAGAGTGATCGTTCCTGCAAGCCACGATGAGGATAGAGGAGGTCGGTGAGCAATTGCTCGTGGCGGTCGATGATTCCCGAGCGGAAATCGATCGCGCGGCCCGCTTTTTCGTTGAGTTTGGTGTACTGATAGCGGATTTTGCGCTCGACCGTCTCGAGCGCGCCGCCCAGGCTGGCATCCAGCCGGGTGAGCGGCTCGCGCAAGCCTTCGAGGACTTCCTGCAGCGTCGCCTCGCCCTTGCCGAACCGTTCCTGGAGGTCGCCCGGGAGCGATTCCCTCTGCATCTGCGCTCGCAGGTGCTGCCGGCCCTCGAACACGTCTTCGATGCCCAGCCGGTATTTCGCCAGCAGGCGGTTGAGCGCGCCCTCCACCAAGGTGAAACCGGGGCGCGGCAGAATCGCGGGCATCGGCACTCCCAGCCCGCGGTAGACCACTTCCGCCTGCGCGAAATAGGCTACCTCCGACGACCCGGCGACGTACACCGCCGTACCCAGCAGCGCGTCTTGCACCACCGGCCGCATCAGCACGTTCGCGCTGGCTCGTTCCGGCTGGGCGGCGAGCGCCTGGCGGAATTCCGCATGAGCAAAATCGGCATTGCCGGCATGAAGCCGGCCGCCGCGGCGTTCGAGCGGATAGCGGCGGCCATCGACGTTCCAGAAAAGCAGCGTGCTTCCCTCGCCCACTCGCACCTGGGTGTGATAGCCGAGCCCGGTCAATTCCTCGGCGCGTTCCAGCAACCGGGCTTCCAGGGTTTCGCTGGCTTCGAGAGCGGCGTCGTAATGGCTGGCCGCCAAGCGATGCAATCGCCGGTCGAGCGGGTCGAGGAGAATCAACCCGCGTCCGGTGAACAGACGGGTCATCAGCCGGCCGAACGCCCGGCCGAGCGTTTCTCCGGAGCGGTAGGATTCCTCGAGCGCCCGCGTCACCGAAGGCGTCGACGGCCCCTCGAGTTTGCCGCAAACGCCCCGCACCGCCTCGGTGATTTCCGCCGGCAATTGGATTTCGCCTACCGGCCGGCCCGCAGCCTCCTCCGGAAAGGCCAACTCGATGCGCTCGAACCCGGCGCGAGTCGCCCAGAAACACTGATTGACTTCGGCCAAATCGTGGTCTTCGGTCGCCAGCCAGAAAATCGGCACCGCCTCGATCCCGCTTTCGGTCAGCTCCCGCGCCAGCCGCACCGCGGCGAGCGCCTTATAAAACGTGTAGGCCGGCCCGCTGAACAATCCCACCTGCTGGCCGGTGACCACCGCGGCGCCACCGGCGCGGAATCGCTCGATGTTGCGTTCCACCTCGGCGTCGGCGCCGAACTCGCGATTCTGCTCCAGGAGGACATCGGCCACCGCCCCGCGCGTCTGAGGGGTGAACGGCGCCTTGCGGACGCCTTCGAGCACGCCGTCATGGCTGGGCTTGAGCGAGTAAAAATCCGTCACCTGGGGGAACCGCTCGAGGAAATCGACGAAGAGCCGGGAGGCATGTGGAAGACGGGCCAGGGGATAGGATTTACAGTCCATGTGTTCGGCCATTGTTACATGGACCGAGATGCACCGGCAATCACCCGGGATTCACGGCGGCGACCGCCATCGCGCCATCTTCCGCGATGGCCGCGGCTTAACCGACGGCGGACTCGACGGCGACGATGCCGGCGAGCACCCGGTCGATATCCTTGCGTGCGGCTTCGCCCACCGGCCGCAGTGGCGCCCGCACCGGCCCGCCGTAATAGCCAAGCCGGTCGAGCGCGTACTTGATCCCGGCAACGCCGTATTGGGAGACCAGCACTTTCGAGGCCGGCAGGAGTTTTTCCTGCAGGGCCCGGGCGCGGTCGACGTCCTTCGCGCAGGCCGCCTCGTACAGCTCGACGCAAGCTTCGGGCATCGCGCAGGCCAGCGCCAGAACGCCCCCCGCCGCTCCGATCATCAGCGACGGGAAGAACGTGCTGGCGGAGCCGGCCAGGACCCGAAACTCGGGACCAGTGGCATGGATGATCTCGGCGATGCGCTGAACCGAACCCGAGCTTTCCTTCACGCCGACGATATTGGGATGTTCGGCCAGTCGGGCCACCAGCGGGGCCTCGACGGTGACGCCGGTGAATTGGGGAATGGAATAGATGAGGACGGGAATCGGGGAGGCATCGGCGATGCTGCGGTAATAGCCGGTCAACGCATCGGCGTTCATCTGCGGCTGGTAGTAGACCGGGGTGCGCACCAGCGCGTAGCGGTAGCCCAATTCCGCGGCACGGCGAGTCCTCCGGATGGTTTCGGCGGTGGACTCCGCCGCGGTGCCCGCCACCAGTACCTTGTCCTTGCCGGCGGCTTCGGCGATGTGGGCCCACAACGATTCGGTCTCCGGCCACGACAGCAGAATCGCCTCGCCAGTCGAGCCGGTGGCAACGTAACCCGCCAGCCGGGTGCGATTGTATCGCGCCAGATTGCCGAGCAGGGGCCCGGCGGCAAGCTGGTCGTTTGCGTCGAACGGAGTGGTGAGAGGGGCAAAGACTCCGCTCGGGGCGGATCGATCAGGCATTCGGACTCCTCCCGGAGTGGCTTTCGTCGCGGGCGGCCGCGGGAACGGTCATCGGCGCCACTGCCTTGTGACGGTGCAAATCCTGCAAGGCGGCCACCTCGAAGGAATGCGTTTGCTGCTCGCGGATGGCGAGAGCGGCGGCATGGCCGGCCGACAGCGTGGTGATGCAGGGAATATTGTAGCGGATGGCGGCGCGGCGAATCGAGAGCTCGTCGTAGAACGACTCGCGGCCAAGCGGGGTATTGAGAATCAGGTGGATGCGTCCGGTCTTGATCCAATCGACGATGTTCGGCCGGCCCTCGTTCACCTTGAAGACCGTCTCCACCTGCAGGCCGGCGGCGCGCAGGGAGACGGCCGTACCCCGGGTGGCCACCAGGCGGAACCCGGCGGCGGCGAGTTCGGCGGCAATCGGAACCACGCTGTTCTTGTCGCGGTCGCTCACGCTGAGGAAAACGGTGCCTTCGTTGGGCAGCGACGCCCCTGCGCCCGCCTGCGCCTTGGCAAAAGCCTGGGGGAAACTGGTGGCGATGCCCATCACCTCGCCGGTGGAGCGCATCTCCGGCCCCAGGATGATGTCCACGCCGCGGAACTTGTTGAACGGAAAGACCGGCGATTTCACCGCCGAGTAATCGCGAACCGCAAGCTCCGGTACGCCGCCGGCGAGCGCCACCGGCAAGTGCATCTCCGCCAGCTTCCGGCCAGTCATCAGCAGCGCCGCCACTTTCGCCAGGGGCACGCCGGTGGCCTTGCTGACGAAAGGCACGGTGCGCGAAGCGCGCGGGTTCACCTCCAGCACGTAGACGACGTCGCGCTGGATGGCGTATTGGACGTTCATCAGGCCGACGACGTCCAGCGCCCTCGCCAGCCGGGCGGTGTACTCGCGAATTCGATCGAGCACCTCTCCCTTCAGCGTCGCCGGCGGCAACACGCACGAGGAATCGCCGGAATGGATTCCCGCTTCTTCGATGTGCTCCATGATTCCGCCGATCACCACGCCGGCGCCGTCGGCCAAGGCGTCCACGTCCACTTCGATGGCCCCTTCCAGGAACTTGTCGATCAACACCGGCCGGGGCGACACCGTCCGGGTGGCGCGGGCAACGTAGTTCCGCACGGTTTCCAAGTCGTACGCGATCACCATCGCCCGGCCCCCGAGCACGTAGCTGGGCCGGACGAGCACCGGCAAGCCGACCTCCGCGGCCACTCGCGCCGCTTCGTCGGGATCGAGCGCCATGCCGTGGCGGGGCTGGGGAATGTCCATTTCGTCGAGCAGACGGCTGAACCGGTCGCGGTCTTCGGCCAGATCGATGGATTCGGGCGCGGTGCCGATGATGGGCGCGCCCAGGGCTTTCAAATCGAGCGCCAGGTTCAGCGGAGTCTGCCCGCCGAATTGCACGATCACGCCCTGGGGCTGCTCCCGGCGAATCACCTCGGTTACGTCTTCGAGGGTGAGCGGCTCGAAATACAGCCGGTCGCTGGTGTCGTAGTCGGTCGAAACGGTTTCCGGGTTGCAGTTGACCATCACCGTTTCGTAACCCTCTTCCTTCAGGGCGAAGGCCGCGTGGCAGCAGCAGGAATCGAATTCGATGCCCTGGCCGATGCGGTTGGGACCGCTGCCCAGGATCAGGATTTTGGGGCGAGCGACGGCGTCGGCTTCGTCCTCCTGCTCGTAAGTGGAGTAGAGGTACGGGGTGTAGGATTCGAACTCGGCAGCGCAGGTATCCACCCGCTTGAAGACCGGCCGCACGTTCCACTGCACCCGCCGGTCGCGCACCTGGGCGGGCTCGGCGCCCCACAGCCCGGCCAGGTGCTCGTCGGAGAACCCGGCGCGCTTGGCTTCGAGCAGCAACTCGCGGCTGGCGCCGTCGAATCCCGCCACCGCCACTTGCCGCTCCAAAGCGACCATCTCCTGCATCTGGCCGATGAACCACGGATCGATTCTCGTCAGCCGGCAGATTTCCTCCGCCGGCACCTGCTGCCGCAGCGCGGTGAACAGCCAGTGAATGCGATCGGGGCCAGCCACCACCAGCCGTTCCCGGATCGATGCCGCGGTCGGATCCACCGGCGGACGCCAGGGCGCCGCTTCCAGCGAGCGGATACCCTTGCCCAGCGCCTCCTTGAACGTTCGGCCGATCGCCATCACCTCGCCCACCGATTTCATCTGGGTGCCGAGGGAGGGGTCGGCGCCGGGGAATTTCTCGAATTGCCACTTGGGAATCTTGACGACGACGTAATCGATGGTGGGCTCGAAGCACGCGGGGGTTTTGCGGGTGATATCGTTGGGGATTTCGTCGAGCAGCATGCCCGTCGCCAGCTTGGCGGCGATCTTGGCGATGGGAAAGCCGGTGGCCTTGCTGGCCAGCGCCGAGCTGCGCGACACCCGCGGATTCATCTCGATCACCACCATCCGGCCGTTTTCCGGATGGATGGCGAACTGGATGTTCGACCCGCCCGTCTCGACTCCCACCTCGCGGATCACCGCGGCGGCGGCGTCGCGCATCCGCTGGAATTCCCTGTCGGTGAGCGTCTGCGCCGGAGCGACGGTGATGGAATCGCCGGTGTGGATGCCCATCGGATCGAAATTCTCGATCGAGCAAATCACCACGAAATTGTCCCGGGCGTCGCGCATCACCTCGAGCTCGAATTCCTTCCAGCCCAACACCGATTCCTCGACCAGCGCTTCGTGCACCGGGCTGCTATCGAGCGCGCGGGAAATGGCCTCGGCGAACTCCTCGCGGTTGTAAGCGATCGACCCGCCGGTGCCTCCCAAAGTGAACGACGGCCGGATCACCACCGGGTAGCCCATTTCTTCGGCCACCGGCAGAGCGTGTTTGACGTTCGCGACCAGCACCGACCCCGGCACGTCCAGCCCGATTCGCCGACAGGCTTGCTTGAACTCGAGCCGGTCTTCGGCCACCTTGATGGCGCGCTGTGACGCGCCGATCAGCTCGACGCCGTACTTTTTCAGCACCCCGCGCTCGGCCAGTTCCATCGCCAGGTTCAACCCGGTTTGCCCGCCCACGGTGGGCAGCAGGGCGTCGGGACGTTCGACGGCGATGATCTTCTCCAGGCATTGCGGGGTGAGCGGCTCGACGTAGGTGTGGTCGGCGATTTCCGGGTCGGTCATGATGGTGGCGGGATTCGAGTTGACCAGGACGACGCTGTAGCCCTCGGCGCGGAGCGCCTTGCAGGCCTGGGTGCCCGCGTAGTCGAACTCGCACGCCTGCCCGATGACGATCGGTCCGGAGCCGATAATCAGAATCTTCGCGATGTCGGTCCGTTTCGGCATCTCCCCTCGCAAGCTCCTCTTCGCCCTTCTCACACACGCCGCGGCGCGACCCGCGGCTTCAGCTCCGCGCTCGCTCCCCCATCATCGCCGCGAATCGCGCGAACAGGTACCGAGCGTCGTGCGGTCCCGGCGACGCCTCGGGATGATATTGCACGCTGAATAACGGCAGCGACCGGTGCCGCATGCCTTCGTTGGTGCCGTCGTTCAGATTCACGTGGGTGACCTCCACGTCGCTCGACGGCAGCGAATCCGGGTCGACGGCGAATCCGTGGTTTTGCGCGGTGATTTCCACCCGCCCGGTGCCCAGATCCTTCACCGGATGGTTCGAGCCGTGATGGCCGAATTTCAGTTTGAACGTTCGCCCGCCCAGCGCCAGCCCGCAGAGCTGGTGGCCCAGGCAAATTCCGAAGATCGGCACCCGCCCCAGCAAACCGCGAATCGCGCGAACGGCATACACCACCGGCTCGGGATCGCCCGGGCCGTTCGACAGAAAGACGCCGTCGGGCGCCAGCGCCAGAACCTCCTCAGCCGCGGTTTGGGCCGGCACCACCGTCACGCTGCAGCCGGAATCGACCAGCAGGCGGAGGATGTTGCGCTTGATCCCGAAGTCGTAAGCCACGACCCGGTAGCGAGGTTTGCCTTGTGGCTCCGCCCGCCCGGGCTCGAGCTCGATGGCTCCCTCGCTCCACGAGTACGCGCGCTCGCAGCTCACCCTGCTCGCCAGCTCAAGCCCGGCCATCGCGGGCAGGCGGCGCGCCTCCTCGACCAGGCGCTCCGCTGGACTGCCGTCGGTGGCGACGATACCGCGCAGGGCGCCGACGCGGCGGATATGGCGCACCAGGGCGCGGGTGTCGATGTCCCCAATCACCGGGATGCCGTGCCGCTTCAGATATTGCTGAGCGGTTTCCGCCGAGCGCCAATTCGAGCTGATCTGGGAGAATTCGCGCACCACCAGCGCTTCGATGTAAGGCTCGCCCGCCTCTTCGTCCTGGAAATTGGCGCCGACATTTCCGATGTGCGGGTAGGTGAGGCAGACGATCTGCCCGGCATAACTGGGATCGGTGAAGACTTCCTGGTACCCGGTAAGGCTGGTATTGAAAACAACTTCGCCGCCTCGGCGGGTGCGCGCGCCCGCCGCCCGGCCGTCAAAAACTCGCCCGTCCTCGAGCGCCAGTGTGGCGCGAATCCGCTGCTGCTGGTTCAGAGCGTCCTCCTGGATGGCTCATTTGGGCGATCCGGCCTTGAATTCGGAGATGATTCCGAAACGGTCGAAGGGCCAATAGGCGAAAACCGCTTTCCCGTAGATGAACCTGCGCGGCACCGGGCCGAAAACCCGCGAATCGTTCGAGCTGTCCCGGTGGTCGCCCATCACGTAATAATGGCCCGAGGGAACGCGCACCGGAGGATAGCTGGAATCGTCCAGATACTGGGGCAATACGTAGGGCTCGCGCATTTCGTTGCCGTCAACGTAGACTCGCCCGCCCTCGAGCGCCACCGTTTCTCCCGGCAGGCCCACCACCCGCTTGATGAACGACTTCGTCGGATCGAGCGGATACCAGAACACCACCACGTCGCCGCGACGAATCGGCTGGAAATGATAAACGAACTTGTTGATGAAAATTCGTTCCTGATCCGAAAGCGCGGGCACCATGCTGGTGCCTTCCACCTTCACCGGCTGGTACAGAAACAGGACGATGAACATTGCCAGGGACACGGCGATGGCGAGATCGCGCAGCCAGCTCCGAATCTCGCGTTGCAGCCAGCCGGAACCGGGCCCCGGCGCTTCGGGCGAGGGGGAGATGAGGTGTTCTTCCATTTCCTCCGATTGTCCTATCATTTCATTCTATAACATGTTCTCGCCCGCCGGGCCAACCTGCTTCCGCGTCCACATGCAGCAGCTCCCGGCGCGGGGGTACTGTCTCAGTTTGGCGGCGTATACGTCCCCACCGCTTGGGAGATGCGGGGAAGTGCCGGAATTTGAGTGGGTTGGGGCAGCGCACACGTCCCGGAGAGCGGGACGCCTGTGCTACCATCGGCAAATTTCGTCGCGCGTCGCGTAGAAAAGCAGATCCCTCACCGCCATTCCCGCTGAGCGGGACTGGGTTCGGGTCCGATGGGGAGACAACGGACTCCAGAAGGCGGAGATAACAGCGCGTTGTGAGCGCTGGAAAGGGCGCGGGCAAGGGTGCCCCCTGCGCGCCGCCGGCGGCCGATGAGGGCAGCGAGCGCACAGCCCCGCGAGGCGGGACTGTGCCACGGGACCGTTGGTTGCGGCCTGCCGCCCGCAACGGCGGGTGCCACGGCCTCCCGAAGCTTCGGGACTGAGACACTCCCGGTGCGGGGGATCGAGCGATATGCGATTCGCGGTGATCTTGCCGGCGCGAAATGAGGAAGAGGCCATCGGGCCCACCCTGGCCGAACTGCGGCCTTGCCACCCAGCGCAAATCATTGTCGCCGATAACGGCTCGAGCGACAGCACCGCCGCTCGAGCCGCAGCCGAAGGGGCAACGGTGGTGAGCGAGCCGCGGCCCGGCTACGGTCGCGCCTGCCTGGCAGCGATGGCAGCCCTCGCCACGGACATCGAAATCGTTGTCTTCATGGACGCCGACGGCAGCGACGATCCCGCCGCCCTGCCCTCGTTGCTCGAGCCGATTCTCGGCGCCCGGGCGGACATGGTGGTCGGTTCCCGCCTTCCCGCCGCCGGTACCGGCCAGCGCCTGCCGGCGCATCAGCGCTGGGGCAATGGGCTGGCCGCTTGGCTGGTGGAACGCTTCTACGGCATCCGCTTCACCGATCTCGGCCCTTTCCGCGCCATCCGCCGCGAGGCTCTTGACCGGCTGGCGATGGCCGACCCCAATTACGGCTGGACCATCGAAATGCAAATCAAGGCGGCTCTGGCCGGCCTTCGCGTTCGCGAAGCGCCCGTTCCCCACCGGCCGCGCCGAGCAGGCCGCTCGAAGGTTTCCGGCACCGTGCGCGGGAGCGCTCTTGCGGGAGCCAAGATTCTGTGGACCATCTTCCGATATCGTTTCGCCCCTCCCCGATCGCTGCGGTAGGGGCAGAAAATCTTTCGCCCCTACCTGAATGCCGCTATCGCCGGAACAGCCATCCGCCGGTACGTAGCAGGAGCTTCGGCGCGCCACCAGTCTCAGGCGGACACCGGGTCATCCGGTAGTGTCTCAGTCCCGAAGCTTCGGGATTGAGACACTACCGCCATCCGCAGCCGTTTCCTTGTGCGGACACGCTATGTTATAAGACGTGGATTCGCCCGGGGGCCGGAAAAGATGGCCGGCCCGAACCAAGCGGGGTTATGTATGGATGCCGTGGTTCTGGACGGGGTCACCAAACGTTTCGATTCGCTCACCGCAGTCGCCGGACTCAACCTGCGTATCCGGCAGGGCTCCTTTTTCGGGCTGCTCGGCCCGAACGGCGCCGGCAAAACCACCACGCTGCGGATGATTTTGCGGATACTGCTTCCTGACGAAGGATCGATCCAGATTCTGGGCCAGCCGCTGGGGGAAACGACGCAAGACCGACTGGGTTACCTGCCCGAGGAGCGCGGCCTGTATCCGCGGATGACGGTGCAGGCGGTGTTGGTGTTTCTGGGCGCGCTCAAGGGACTGGACGAAGCGGAAGCCGGCCGGCGCGCCGCCGGCTGGCTGGAGCGGCTGGAGATCGGCGACTGGGGCCCGCGGAAGGTGAACGAGTTGTCGAAAGGGATGCAGCAGAAGGTGCAGTTCATCGCCGCGATTCTGCACGAGCCGCCGGTGCTGGTTCTCGACGAGCCATTCATGGGCCTCGACCCGGTGAACGCCGGGGTGGTGAAGGACATCATGCTCGAATTGCGCGACCACGGCGCCACCATCGTTCTTTCCACCCACCGGATGGAGCAGGTGGAGATGATGTGCGATTCCATCTGCCTGATCGACCGCGGCCGGCAAGTGCTGAGCGGAGACCTGCGCGAAATCAAGCGCGCCTACGGCCGCAACACCGTCCGAATCGAATACGCCGCCGGCCGCGATTCCTTCGATCTGGATCGCTTCGCTGCGAGCGTGAACCGGTTCGGTTCGACGGTGGAGGCGAAGCTGCGGCCGGACGTCGAACCGGGGGAAATCCTGAAGGCGATCGTCGAGCAAGGGGTGTCGATCGTGCGTTTCGAGTTGATCGAGCCGCCGCTGGCGGATATTTTCATCGAGAAGGTCACCGGAAACCATGCGTAAGCTCTGGATCGTGATTCGCCGGGAATACATGGTGCGGGTACGGACGCGCACCTTCGTGCTGAGCACCGTGGGCCTGCCGCTGCTGCTGGTCGCCGCCTTCCTGATTCCCGCCTACGTCGCTTCCCGGCATACGGGCCACACCAGCCGCATCGCCATCGTCGACGAAGTCGGCGGCATGGCGCCGGCGGTGGAACAGGGTCTCGCCCGGGTGAAGCTGCCCAATCGCGCCGTGCAATTCGATGTGGTCTCGACCATCGACCGGCCCGCCGATCCCGGCCACGTCCTCGGCCAACTCCGCGAGCAGGTACGCCGCGGGGAGCTGGACGGATACCTGGTGCTGCCGCGAGACGTTCTGACGGATCCGAAAGCCGAATATTACACTCGCAATCCCGGCGATTTCTCTCTGACCGACGATATCGGCACGGCGATCACCAACGCCGCCATCGGCGGCCGGCTGACGCGGCAGAATCTACGGGTGTCGGATATGGAGGCGCTGCTGCGGCTGGTGAAGGTGAACGTAGTGAAGATCAGCCGGGAGGGCGGCGAAACGGTGGAAAGGGGCCAAACGTTCCAAGCGGTCGTCTTCCTCGCCGTCATCCTCTACACCAGCCTACTGATGTACGGGGTGGCGACGATGCGATCGATTCTGGAGGAAAAGTCGACCCGCATCATGGAGATCCTGCTTTCCTCGGTGCGCCCGTTCCAGTTGCTGGCGGGGAAGATTCTGGGCGTGGGCGCGGTGGGATTCACCCAGTTCCTGATCTGGGGAATCGCCGCGGCGGGAGTGTTCGGCTACGGGGCGGCGATGTCGCCCACGCTCGGCTCAAACGACGGATTCCACCTGCACTTCCCCGGAATCCTGTGGATGTGGTTCGCGATCTACTTTCTCGGCGGCTATTTCCTCTACGCGTCGCTCTACGCTGCGGTTGGCGCGGCGACGTCAAACGAGCAGGATGCCAACCAGATCCAGATGCCGATCACCATCCTGCTGGTGCTGTGTTTCACCATGTTTCCGGTGCTGGTGCGCAATCCCGGATCGAACACCTCGATCCTGTTGACGATGATTCCCTTTTTCTCCCCTATCCTGATGGTTCTGCGGATCGCGCTGGAAACTCCGCCGCTGTGGCAGATCCTGGCCTCGGTCGCCTTGCTGATTCTGGCGACGGTGGCGGTGGTGTACGTCTCGGCGAAAATCTACCGTGTGGGAGTGCTGATGTACGGCAAGCGGCCTTCGGTGGTGGAGCTGGTCCGCTGGCTCCGCTATTCCTGAACCCCGACCGGGGATCCGGCCCCCTCGCGCGACCGCCAGCCTTTTCCGCGCCGGCCGAAGAGTTTCAGGTCGCGGCTGACGCCGAAGGTGAAGCCGGAGGACGGATCGTTCGCGTAGACGCCGGCCACCGCCGCTGCGTCCCAGTCAAATCCCCAGGCGGAGATTACCAGGCCCATCCGCCCCTGCCCCCGGCTCTCGGTGCCGGCGAGCGCGGGAGTGATCGTTCTCGAGGAATACCGTCCCGCAACCTCGCCCGCCAGGCGCATCCGCTTCAAGAGCTGGTAGGTGAACGCCCCGCCGTAGATCAGCACGTCGTTCTGGGAAAATTTCGCATTGGGGGAAGTGAGGATGCCCACGCCCGCGTTTCCGAACGCCGCCAGCCGGCCGAAATGCTTTTCGGCAATCGCGCTGGCATAGACGTTGGTGGCGTTGTTCCCGATCCCGCGCGCCTGGTTGGAATTCGGCATTTCGAATCCGAAGCGGAACGCCAGCCCCGGCGCCCGATGTTCGCCCAGCAGACGCAGCTTGGTCCACAGGCTGAAATCGCCGACATCATGGGTGGAGTTGCGCCCGGTCAACTGCGGAACCACCGGCGCGGGCGCCTCCGCGTTCACCTGCAGGAACTTTTCCACCGTGCCTTGCACTTGCAGCTCGGCGATCCGCCCCACTCCCAGCCGCAAATCGAGCGCCCCGGCGTCGATCAAGTCGCCGGAAAGCCCCGACAGAGGAAATTGGACGCTCTGCAGGAAATCGAAGCCCGCCTGGACGCGCAGGGTGCCGGTGGGAACGATTTGCGCGTCGGGAGTCTGGAGCGGCCGGTCCTGGCCCCGGGCCTGCGTTCCGGGGAGGCCGGCGGCGGCGAGCACGGCCGCCAGCAGTGCGTATCGTCGATTCACGTGGCATCCCATTGTATGTGGAAATCCCGAGCTGCTCAGCGCCGGCGGCGGCCCCGCCCGCAACTACACCCGCTGCCCCAGCAGCACCAACGCCATCGCAGCGATCACCGCCGTCTCCGTACGCAGCACCAGCGGTCCCAGCGAAGCTTCGGCAAACCCGGCAGCGCGCGCCGCCGCCAGCTCCTGCTCCGTCCAGCCGCCTTCGGGCCCGAACGCCAGCGCCACCGAGCGCGCCGATGCCAGGGCAGCCAGGGGAGGGGCGCCGGGTCGCTCGGAGAGCAAGACTTTGGATTCGGCTGCCGACTGGCGAAAGGCGTCGGCCGCCGCAAGCGGCGCGGCCACCAGCGGCGCGCGCACGCGCCGCGATTGCTCCGCGGCCTCGCGGGCGATCTTCCCCCAGCGAGCCAGGCGCCTGGCCGACGCCGCCACCAGCGCGCGCTCGCTGCGCGCCGCCGCAACCGGCTGAATGATCGCGGCGCCCATCTCGGTGGCCTTCTCCAGGCACCACTCGAACCGCGCGAACCGGATGATCGAAAGCAAGACCGCGGTTTCGAACGGCCATTCGACCGCGGCCACCGGCTCGACCAGAACGAATTCCACCGCGTCGCGCGCCACCGCTGCCACTCGCCCCAGCCACACTTCCTGCCCGTCACTCAGCTCGTAGAGCTGGCCCCGCCGCGCCCGCAGCACCCGCCCGAGGTGATGGGCTTCGGCGCCCCGCACCACCGCGCTTCCGCCCGCAAAGGACTCCACCAGGAATCGCCTCCGCATCGCTCCGCGCTCTCTGCCCGGTGGATGATACCGAAAATCGGGCGCCGCTTAGCTGAAGATTTCCTTGATTCGCTCGAACAGGCTGGAATCGCGCGCGGCGGGACGGTTTTCGATGCGCAGGGTTTCGGCCAGTTGCTCGAACAGCTTGCGCTGTTCCCGGGTAAGTTTCGCCGGCACCACCACCTGGATGCGGACGTAAAGATCCCCCCGGCCGCCCTCCTGCGGATTCGCCAGCCCCTTCCCCTTCAACCGGAACATCTGGCCGGACTGGGTGCCTTCGGGGATTTTCAAGCGTTCCTCGTCGTCGAGGGTGGGAACCAGCAGTTCGGCGCCCATCGCCGCTTGGGGGACGCTGATGGGTATCGTGCAATAGAGATCGGAGCTGCGGCGCTCGAAAAATGGGTGCTCCTGCACCTGCGCGTAGATGTACAGGTCGCCCGGCGGGCCGCCATTCACTCCCGGTTCGCCTTCGCCGGAGATGCGCAGCCGCGTTCCCGAATCGATGCCGGCGGGAATGCGCACTTCGATGGTGCGATCGCGGTCCACCTTGCCGCGCCCCCGGCACTGCTGGCAAGCCTCGCGAACCACTTGCCCTTGCCCGTTGCACGCCGGACAGGTGCGGGTGATGAGCAAGGGCCCTTGCTGGTGCCGCAACTGGCCCCGCCCATGGCAATGGGGGCAGGCGACGATTCCCGAGCCGGGTTTTGCTCCCGTCCCGCGGCACGCCCCGCACAATTCCCGGCGGGGCAGCTTGATTTTCGTGTGCACGCCGGCGGCCGCCTGCTCGAACGACAGGGTGAGGTCGTACCGCAGATCGGCCCCGCGCTCCACCCGCGGGCGCCCCGCCCGCCGCTGCCCGCCACCGAACAGATCCTCGAACCCGAACATATCGCCGATGCCGAAAATGTCCTGGAACTCCTCGAAGATCGTGCGACCGAAATCCGGGCCCACCACCTGGCGATCGGCCAGGCCGGCGTGGCCGTAACGGTCGTAGAGGGATCGTTTCTGGGAATCGGAGAGGACGCTGTAGGCTTCGGTAGCTTCGCGGAACCTTTCTTCGGCTTCCTTCTTATTGCCCGGGTTGCGGTCGGGATGCCACTGCAGAGCCGCCTTCCGGTAAGCTTTCTTGATCTCGTCGGCTGCTGCCTGGCGGCCCACTCCCAGCACTTCGTAGTAATCGCGCTTGTTCGTTTCCGGCATCGTCGCTCTCAATGGATCTTGGGCGTGGGTTCGGCCGCGCGTCCGGACGGGTGGACGGCCACCCGTACTTGCGCCGGGCGCAACACCCGGCTGTGGAACGTGTAGCCAGCCTGCAACTCCTCGATCACGGTGTCCGCGGGCTGATCGGCGGTTTCCACCCGCTCGATGGCGTGATGGGAATGGGGGTCGAACCGCCTGCCCACGGGGTTTTCCATCCGCGCGATCCCGTGTTTGGCGAGCAGCTCGGCTAATTGGCGGTAAATCATTTCGAACCCGCGCCGGTACTCCTGGTAAGCGGAGTCCTGATGGGCGGCCAGGGCCCGCTCGAAATTATCGAGCACGGGCAGTTGAGCTTCCGCGAGCGCTGCCACCGCTCGATCGCGGTCCTCGCGCCGCTCGCGATCGATGCGTTTCCGGAAATTATCGAAATCCGCCTGCCGGCGAATCAGCATCTGCCGCAATTCGTGGAGTTCCGCCTCCAGGCGCGCAACGTCGGGCTTCGCGCCCGTCGCCGCGTCGGCGGCCGTGCCGCCGCCGCCCGCCTCTCCGCCCGCACCGGGCGTGCCTCCCGCGTCGCTTGGCGCGGTAGCTTCGGTCTCGGACGCGTCTTGCTTGGGATCCCGCGGGACGCTCAAGGCGTGTTTGCTCCGCACAAGCTGGAACCCACCCGCTCGGCCAGAAATGCGGCTGCGGTGATCACCCGCTCGTAGTCCATGCGCAGCGGCCCCAGGATGCCCAGCGTTCCCGGCGCCTGGTCGCGAGCCCGGAACCTGGCGCTCACCAAGGCCAGGCTGGGTCCGGCGGTGGCCATTTCGCTCACGCCGATACGCACCGACACCGGCTCCGGCGCCTCGACGCAACTCGACAGCAGCTCCACCAGCCGCCGCTTCTCCTCGATCGCTCCCAGCAGAGAGCTCAACCGGCCGGGGTCGGCGAATTCGGGAGCGGCGACGATTTCCGCGGCGCCTTCGACGTAGAGCTGGGGGCCGGCGTCGTCTTCAAGCAGCCGCAGATCGCACAGCTCGAGCGCGCGGCCGGCGAGCTGGCCGTAGGAATCCTGTTCCCGCCGCAGCCGTTCGCTCAGATGGGCTCGGATGGCTTCGATGGTCCAGCCGGAGTAGCTCCGATTCAGGTGATCGGCGATGCGGTCCAGCTCCTCCTGCGAAAAAGTACCGGTGGGAGCGATCAACTTGTCCCTCGTTCCGCCGCTCTGCGCGATCAGCACCACCAGCACCCGACGGTCGGGCACCAGCAGAAAGCGGATATGATCGATCGGCAAGCGTGCCAGCGGGGGCGACAGAATCATCCCCAATCCATGGGATAGTTTCGCCAGGATGTGCCCGGCGCGCTCGAACGTCTGCTCCGGGCTGGCCGCCGAATCCAGTTCTCCGCGAATCCACCGCTCATCCTTGCTGCTCAACCGCGCGAGCCCGGCAAACCGATCGATGAAGTAGCGGTAGCCGGCGGCGGTTGGCAGGCGCCCGGCGGAAGTGTGCGGCTGGTAGAGGAATCCGGCATCCTCCAGATCGGCCATGACGTTGCGTATCGTCGCCGGGCTCAGCGGCTCGGCGTGGCGGCGCACGATCGAACGCGCCGAAACCGGCTCGCCGGTCTCGACGTGGGCCCGAATCGCTTCGGCCAGCACCTGCTCGCTTCGTTCACCCAATCCCTGCATCGTCATCGCCCGCCCCATTGGAGTGTGAGGCGCGGCGGCTCGCTGGGGATCGCCGGCGCCCTCCCCCCCAACAGATATTTTATCTTAACTTGTCAACGCCACGCTGGCGCGGCGGGGCTTTCGCTCATTTCCAGTTACCGCTCCCGCGCTTGTCCACCCGGCGGCGCCGGGGCCAAAGGCGATGGCCGTTGATCCCAAACATCCCGCCACGAGGGATAGGAGAAGCCCCGCAGAGAGGACCCGCCCGCCGCCGTTGACCCGCCGCTGCTCTATCCGTCCGCGGTTTGGGGAGACGGCGCAGAGGACTCCGGCTTGAGAATCACGCCCCGGCTGGTGCGACCGTTCATCATCACGACCAGAGGCGACGGGAACCGCAGATGCCGGACGCAGCCCCGCTCCTCGACCGCCGGTTGCGCCGCCAGCCACTGCCAGTCCACAAAACCCTCCCCGGCATCGGGATTGACGGTGAAGTATCCGACCTGAAAAGCGGTGAGATTCTGGAAAAAATGACTGCCTTGGGAAGGAGTCACCCGAAAATCGCGAAATCCCGTCTCCACAATCACGCGAGCGCCGGAGATTTCCTCCCATGCGACCGGAATGCCCATCCACGGCTCCCTCGAGCCCCAGCGACCGACGCCAATCAACAGGTACCGCGTTCCCCGAGCCCGCAGCCGGGTGTTGAACCCGGCGACCTCCCTCGCCACTTCCTGGCTGCGGATACGCTCGAACCGATGGGCATCGACCACAACGACGTCTCGCAGGTCGTCGATTCGGCCGTTGCCCATCACCGTGGAAGTTTGGCAAAGGATGCGGCTCGGATCGGCTTCTTCAAAGGGAGGCAATTCGCCTCCGGGGAAAAGCGACAGGGGCCGCACTTGTAAAATCGCGAAATCAGCCATCGACTCGCGGCCACCGGCTCCGCTGGCGGCAAATTCGATCTCCACGGGGCGCCCGAAGGCGTCTTCGCTGATCTTCATGATCTCAACAAGGATGGGGGCCAGCGGAAAAGCGGCGTGCTTGAGAATGGGCGCGAAGCTTACCACGGGCACGCCGGCCCGGCTGAGACCATCGTAAACGGCGTGATTATCGGCCGAATAGGTGGATGCAACCAGGTCCAGCGTTCCGTCGGCCAGTGCCGCGTCGAGGCCGAAAGACGCTTCGCGGAGATGGGCCGTCGCGTCTCCCCCCGCCTTCCGATGCTCCAACTCCAAGGCCCAGAACTCCGACTCTGAGTTCGCTAAAATCTCCTCGACGGAGGAAAACTGGGCGACATGACGAGGATAGCGCGGGCAGAACCGAACGCACCGTCCCCCGTCGACCACCGCCCGACCCAAACCCAATGTCACCGCGGCGATTCCGTCTTCGGATCGCGCGGGGAGAGTGGGATAAAAGTTGCGCGAACGCAGGACTCCGGAGAAGTCCGGATAAAAACGATTGCCGTGCGGCATCCCGACCACTTGTTGCAGGATCACCGCCATTTTTTCCTCTTCGAGCCGGTAGGGGGTGGCCCGGACGTAGCCCTCGGCGTGGGCGCTGAAGGTGGAAGCATAGACCCGTCGAATCGCCTCGGTCAGTTCCGCCAGTCGCAGGTCGGCGTCGGGATGGTGGTTTGCGAGCATAAAGGTCTCATAGACGCCGGCAAAAGGCTGGTACTGCGCGTCCTCGAGCAGGCTCGAGGAGCGCACCGCCAGCGGGAAACGCGCCGACGAAAGAAACCCCCGGAGGGTTTCGAGGAGCGGCGCGGGCAGCCGAGCGGCAACGAATTGTTTCTGAATCTCGGCGTCGTCGCCGCTGCGAATGGCGAAATCGAGCAGGTCGTTTTCACCGACAAATTGATCGAACACATCGGTGCCCAAAACCACCGACGGCGGCACGGTGATGCGCACGCCGGCAAAACGCCGCGCGAGGCGGTGCCGATGCAGCAGGTGGCGCACGAACGCCAGCCCGCGGGCCTTACCACCGAGCGAGCCGCCGCCGATGCGCAGGAAGGGAGCTTCGGCGGGCTGGAACGCGGCCGGGTGGAATTCGCCAATCAGAAGCTGGCTCTGTTCCCGGCGGTACTCGACGATGGATTGAATCAGGTCCCGGCGCAGGTGCTCGATCGTCGCGAAATCGGAGACTTTTCGCGGCCGGAGCTTCTGCGCCAGAACGAACTCGGTTCGAGCCATGAGCCAGCGCGAGAAGTGGTTTCGCTCGCTGTGAAACGCGATGCTTTCGGGAGGAACGTCGGCGAGGCGCCTTTCGAGGTCATTCAAGTCGCTCGCCCGCCCCGCCTCGCTACCATCCGGGAGACGAAAGACGAAATCCCCGAACCCGCATTGCTCGACCAGAAAGCGGCGGAGATCCCGGAGCAGGGTGGGCGAGCGCTTGCGCAGGAAGGAGAAGCCTTCGGCATGGGCGCGGCCGCGGAACTTGGTGCGGCTGGACTGAAGCAGAATCGGGACGTCAGGCACGGCTTCCCGAATCTTGCCTGCAAGCACGAAGCCCGCTTCGGGGCTGACTTCGCCGGCGCGGGGGAATTCCACATCGGAGATGACGGCGAAGAGGAAATCCTTATACCTCGTGGCTTGTTCCCAGGCGTCTTCATAGCTCGAGCAGAGAAGGATCTTGGGCCGGGCCCGAAGGCGCAGGAGCTTGTGGGCGACGTTGATCCCTTCGTGAATCAGGCGGCGCGACTGGGCAATGAGTTCGGTGTAGATCACCGGCAGAAAGGAGGAGTAGTAGCGGATGTTGTCTTCGACGACGAGGATCACCGGAACCCCCACCGAGGCGGTATCGTGGGCGACGTTGCGGCGGTCCTCGACTTGCTTGACGATTGTCGCCAGAATTCGCGCGCTCCCCTGCCACAGGAAGATCCGCTCGATCCCATGCGTTGGATGGCGGCTCAAGAAGCTCTTGATTTCGGCGTAGTCGTACGCCAACACCACCACCGGAACATCCATGCCGGACGCCCGGACTTGCCGGGCCAACTCCGCCGCATCCATGTCTCCCACCGACAGATTGGCGACGATCAGATTAAAACGGGCCTGCGAACGCACCAACTCGAGCGCCTGCGCGCCGGTGGACACCTGGGTGATGCCGGGAACCTGCTGGAGGTCCAGTTCGAGTGATTCACCGATCAGAAGTTCGCTCAGCCGGCCGTCTTCGCGAAGGATGAACGAGTCGTAAAGGCTGGAAACAAGCAGGACTTCCTGCACGCGGAAAGGGATCAAGCTTTCGAAACTCTCGAACTGCCGTTCGGCATCCAGCAGCGGAGTCGACGCTTGCTCCATGCCCCGCATTCTAGTGCGGTTCCAACTTTCCCGGCCCAAGAATCAGAAAGGTTGATGAACTAGTCGTGCGTGCCGCTGTGCGAGCGCGATGACATCCGAGAGGACTCTCTTTGCTTCATGACACACCCACCCCGGAGCCGCGGCGGGGCAGCGGACTCCTGCCCCCTGGCGGCGGCCGGAACTCGAAACTTGGGACCACCCTCCCGGCAGGCCGGGATAGACTCCGCGCGGCGCCTGCAGTCTTGCTCAGACCAATCCCTGGTCCAGCATGGCGTTGGCAACCTTGAGGAAGCCGCCGATGTTGGCGCCGTTCACCAGATTGCCCGGCGTTCCGTACCGCTCGGCCGTTTCGTAGCAGTTCTCGTGAATGGCGACCATGATCTTGTGCAGCCGGTCGTCGACTTCGCCGCGCGTCCAGGCCATGCGGACGCTGTTCTGAGCCATTTCCAGGCCCGAGGTCGCAACGCCACCGGCATTGGCCGCCTTCGCCGGCCCGTAGAGCACTTTCGCGTCGAGGAACAGCCTAGTGGCTGGTAGTGTGGATGGCATGTTGGCGCCCTCCGCCACTAGCTGGACGCCGTTCTTGACCAGGTTGGTCGCGTCCTGGGCATTGATCTCGTTCTGCGTGGCGGAAGGAAACGCGCAGTCCGCCTTTACGCTCCAGAGAGGGTTGGAACCGTTTAGGTTCTCGGTGGGCGTGAAAGCGGCCTTCGGGAATTGCTTGGCATAAGCGGCGATGCGGCCGCGGCGCGCATTTTTCAGCTCGAGGACCCAAGCCAGCTTTTCACGGTCGATTCCATCGGGATCGTAAATAAAGCCAGCCGAATCGGACAGGGTGACCGGTTTCGCTCCGAAGTCGAGCAACTTCTCGACCGTATACTGGGCGACGTTCCCGCTGCCGGAAACAAGGCACCGCTTGCCTTCCAGCGACTGCTTGCGGGTCTTGAGCATCTCTGAGGCGAAATAGACACAGCCATATCCCGTCGCCTCCGGCCGAATCAGCGAACCACCCCAGTTCAGTCCCTTCCCGGTCAATACGCCGCTGAATTCATTGGCCAGGCGCTTGTACTGGCCGAAGAGGAACCCGATCTCGCGCCCGCCGACTCCGATGTCGCCGGCGGGAACGTCGGTGTTCGGGCCGATGTGCCGCCATAATTCGGTCATAAAGCTCTGGCAGAAGCGCATCACCTCGTTGTCGCTCTTGCCCTTAGGATCGAAGTCCGACCCTCCTTTCCCCCCGCCCATGGAAAGGGTGGTCAGGGAGTTCTTGAAGACCTGTTCGAAAGCCAGGAACTTCAGGATGCCGAGGTTGACCGAAGGGTGGAACCGCAGCCCGCCCTTATACGGACCGATCGCGCTGCTCATCTCGATGCGAAAGCCGCGATTGACCTGGACGTTGCCCTGATCGTCAAACCAAGGCACGCGGAACATGATCGCGCGCTCGGGTTCGACAATCCGCTCGAGAATCCGCGCTTCGCGGTATTCAGGATGTTTCGCCAAAACCAAACGCAGGGAATCAAGCACTTCCTGGACCGCCTGGTGAAACTCCGGCTGGCCTGGATCCTTCGCTTTCACCGTGGACATGACTTGTTCGATGTAATCCTCTGAGCCTGTTACTCTCGGGGGATTCATTACCGTGCTTCCCATGGGTCGCCTCCCGTCTGTAACGGTTATTTATTTCCATAAAGAGTTTCGGCACCAGCGTGCGGCAGCCGCCGGCACACCGCGCCGGCCACTCCGGCCTCCTCGCACGCTCAAGCCCTTCCACGGCAGCGGACCGCCAAATGCCGACCGCTCGCCGCTCTGCGGCTTTCGGTCGCACCGGCCCGCTCTTCCGCGCGCCCGCCTGTGGCAGGCTCATTCCTTCAGCCCGAGGGGCGCCAGGTTGTGCGGGTGCACAAGCTCGATTCGCTTCAACAACGCCTCCTCGTAGCCCATATGCTGACGGAAGGAAGCAGCCAAGCGCCACCCCTGCGCGACGAGCGGGTCGATGGATAAGGTTGTGGCGAAGCCAAGCTGCTTGCGGAATTCGAAACTTGCGCGTTCCAGGTGAAGGAGGCTCTGACTCCACAGAGTCCGCTCCGTGTCGTCGGCGACGAGGAATACGGAAGAGCCCAACATTTCCGCGTCATGGCGGCAAGATTCGCGAAGGTGAGCGCTTTTCTCGGTCATCTCTCGCAGCCAGGCGAGCCCGGCGAGGCGCGCTTCGTCTTCCCCGCTGGCCGTGAGTTTCAGCGCGCCCTCGAAGGCGGCGAGGAACTGCGAGATCTCCTCATGATCTTTGCGAAGGGCCGATACGGGATTGGTAGTCTCCATAGGTTCCCTCCACTGCGCCCCCGCCCTTGCAGCAGTGATGGCCCGCCCTGGATTGCCTGGCTCCGCGGGATTTCCATGGCCGATCGCCCGATCCGCTCGCCTTGAATTCCACGACAGGTCCCGACCCTTGGCTTGGCTGGACAGAGAACGGGAAATCCCGGCGGGGTGCCGAGCCGCTGGTTCGTAGGGAGGATAAGAGCTACTGCTTTTGTCCTCGGCCGCACCACCGCCGGCCGAGGTACGGAAAGTCGTTCCGGTGACCCAGGCACCACCACGGCCCGTCCCCACTCCTCCGCGGCCGAGCTACACCACCGAGCAATTCTTCCACGGTGCTTGCGTAAGCTTCCAGAGCATCCAGCCGGCCGCGCTTTGGGCCCGCATGAGTCGAATTCAGCAACTTCCCTTCTTCCGCTTCAATTGCATGGCGTACCAGGAGTTAGCCTTGCACGCGCCGGCACTTTGCTTCTAAACAGTTCACTCGGGGATGTGACAGGTCCGCGACATTTGCCCCACTTGCCGGGCCAACTGGCGCAATTCAGGCCCATCGGTCCCGCGGCTGGCCCTCGCCTGGTTCGGGAGAATTTTTGCCAACGAAAAGAAGAATGAGGCTCGTGGATCGCGCCCAAGGAGGCCCTCCCCACGAGGACCAGATGGTCTGGCGGAAGCGTCTGGGAGAACGATCCAGCGCTCTCACCAACAGCCCGCACCACCTCAAGGGTGATTGATGAGATGGGCCACCGGCCGCTGCACGAGTGGGCGCGAGGATCTTCTTCCCATGCCGGGAAGAGGAGAGTTTCACGTAAGCCCATCCGGGCCTGCGAGCGTCATCCGCCGAGGTGGGCGAAGCCGCCGGTATCGATCTGCGCGCGCTGGAGCTTGTCGGAAAAATCGATGTAAATCGTTTTCCATTCCGAATAGACGTCGAGGGCGGCAACGGCGGCCTCCCGGTGGCCGTTGCCGGTCTGCTTCGTGCCACCGAAGGGCAGATGGGTTTCCGCGCCGATGGTGGGAGCGTTCACGTAGACGATGCCGGTGTCCAGTTCACGCATCGCGTGGAATGCGCGGTTGATGTCCCGGGTGTAAATCGACGCCGACAGCCCGTACACCACCCCGTTGGCCGCCTCGATTCCCCGTTCGATCCCGTCCACCGGAATCACCGAAACCACCGGGCCGAAAATTTCCTCCTGGCAAATGCGCATTTTCGGATCGCAATCGACGAACACGGTGGGCTCGAAAAACCAGCCGCGGCCGAGTGGTCCCTGCTCGAGGCGGCGTCCGCCGGCGGCCAGCTTGGCGCCCTCCTCGCGGCCGATCTCGACGTAGTTGGCGACGGTCGCGAGTTGCTGGCGGTTGATCAGCGGACCCATTTCGGTGGCCGGGTCCAGCCCGTTTCCCACGCGAAGCGATTTCGCTCGAGCCGCCAGCTTGTCCACGAATTCCCGGTACACTTTCTTGTCGACCGCCAGGCGGCTCGAGGCGGTGCAGCGCTGGCCGGTGGTGCCAAAGCCGCCCCACACCGCCCCGTCGACCGCCAAATCGAGATTGGCGTCGTCCATCACCAGGATGATGTTCTTGCCCCCCATCTCCAGATGGCAGCGCTTGAAATCGGCGGCGCAAATCTGGTTGACGACGCGGCCCACCGCGGTGGATCCGGTGAAACTCACCACCCGCACTACTTTGTGTCTCACCAGCGGCTCGCCCGCCGCCTCGCCCAGGCCCGCCACCAGATTCACCACGCCCGGCGGCAAGCCGGCTTCGGTGAGCACTTCGACCAGTCGGTAGGCCGCCAGCGGCGTGTCCTCCGCCGGCTTCAGCACGATCGTGTTGCCCAGAACGAGCGCGGGCATCATCTTCCAGGAGGGTATGGCCATCGGGAAATTCCACGGAGTGATCAGCGCGCAGACGCCCAGCGGCTCCCGCACCGTCATGGCGAACTTGTTTTGCAATTCCGAGGGCGCCGTCTGGCCGAATTGCCTGCGGCCTTCTCCGGCCATGTAGTAAGTCATGTCGATGGCTTCTTGCACGTCGCCGCGGGCTTCCGCCACCACCTTGCCCATCTCACGGGTCATCTCCCGCGCCAATTCCTCCTTCCTCGCCAACAGCAATTCGGCGGCGCGAAACAGTATTTCGGCGCGCTTCGGCGCCGGCACTTCCCGCCACGGGCGGGCGGCGCGGCGGGCGGCGTCGACCGCGGCATCGATATCGCGCTGGTCGCCCGCGGGAAATAAACCGATCACGTCGCCGGTATCGGCTGGATTCCGATTTTCGAGCATGTTGCCGCTGCGCGGCTCGACCCACTCGCCATCGATATAGTTCCTGTACGTCTTGGGAGATACAGCGGTTGCCATGTTGCCTCCTGATATTTTGCAACAGGTGCTGCTGTTCGGCAGTGTCTCAGTTTGGCGCAGGTCACCTCCTCACCGGTTGGGAGATGAGGGGAATGCCGGAATTTGCGTGAGTTGGGGTGGCGCACAGGTCCCGCAGAGCTGGATGCCACTGCCTCCCGAAGCTTCGGGACTGAGACAGTACCTGGAGTCCGGCCCCGGAGCCAAGCCGCCTCGGGCCCCGGGGGAAGGGAGTTTCCACGGTGTTTGTGCCCCGAGGCTTCTTGTCGGGGCGCCCCTTTTGCGTCCCGGCGCGCTTGGCCGGGAAGTTCCGACAAAAGGCAGTGTAAAACAGCGGCGTCAGCCTCGGAGCCACCCGAGCCGCCACCTTCCGGATTCCGGTAAAACGAGAGCGGAGGATCGCTGCTGCGAATCAGGCGGGAAGGGCGCGCGAAACGGCCCGGACGGGGTGGAGCGGCACGGGCTTGCCGACCCGGCGAGATTCGGGGGAATGGATCGGGGTGGCGCTCGCAACGAACGACGCTCTTCTTGTTGCTATTTACGTATGTTGACATCCGGGCTCCAGGGACTTCGATTGCGGATCGAGGTTCCCGCCGTGCCGGCGCCGGCCCACCTGCGCCAAGGCTCCGGCGGACGGGGATTCCTCCTCCCTCGCCACTACGCCCGATTTCCGCGCGACGGGGAAACCCAAGCGCGGAAATCGGCTGCTCGGTCGTCGGAATGACAGGGTAGCGGGAGGCGAAGGAAAAAGGGACGTCAACAGAGCCTTGCTATCTCTTGTTGTCACCGCCGGTAGTATCGGCGTGGAGCACCGGTCGTGGCGCGCCCAGGCCCGCGACATCCGATCCCAGGCCCAATTCCTGCAGGCTGGTTGCGTCGATCTTGCCGTTGGCTGGAATGCCTTCGGCCTGCTGGAATTGTTTCATGGCGTCGATGGTCTCGGCGTCCCATTTCCCGGTCGGGTCGCCCTGGAAGTAGCCCCACCTCGCCAGCGCCTGCTGAATTTGCTGGATCCGCTCGGAGGAGGGTCCGGCGGGCATCCGCACCCGGTGGCGACTCACCCGGCGGCGGACTTTGCGTTTCGGAGCAACGTCCGCCTTGTGCGAGGCGTAGGATTGGGAAGCGGCGGCCTCCGCGGTGTTCGCATGTTTCGGCGCCTTACGCGAAACGGTCTTGGGCCGCTGGTGCCTGGTGACGGCGTGCTTCGGCGGCTTGCGTTTCACCGCCTCGGGATGATGCTGGCGCGCGCAAAGCCCTGGCGCAAGAATGACCGTCATCGCCGCCACCGGCAACGCCGCCGCCAACGCCGCCCGCATTCGCATCATTTCCCCTCCGGCATCACGCCCGCCAGGAACAGAGTGAGCGCCTGGTTCTGATCGAAGCGCCGCACCACCTTGAACAGCACGTCCTGCCCGGCATGGAGTTTGCCCAACTCCCGCTGGTAATCGCGCAGAGTGTACACCGGGACGTGATTCACTTCCACAATCACATCTCCCCGCTGCAATCCCATCGGGTCGTCTGCGATGCTGGCTGGCTCGACTTCGCGCACGATGACGCCGCGCTGCTGGCTGCTGTAGCCCACACGCCCGGCCAGTTCCGGAGTGAGTTCCTCCACCTGCGCGCCCACGCCGGTTGGCGCCGGCCCCGGCGACGCACTCGGCTGGTCCGCATCCGCCTGCTGCGGGAACAATTTGTCGCGGTCAGCCACTGGAACCGGCACCTCCATCCTCCTGCCGCCGCGGATGATTCCGATCCTCACCGCCTGCCCGATGGGTGTCTGAAGGATGGGATTCACCAGGTCGTCGCCGGTGTGGACCGGAGCGCCATTGAGCGAAACCACCACGTCGCCGGGTTGCAAGCCGGCGCGCGCTGCCGGGCTGTTCGGGCTGACGGTTTCGATGATCATGCCATAGGGCGCGCCCAGATCGCGCAGGGCGACGGGATTCTCGCTCCGCTCCTCCTGGAACGTGACGCCGATCGAGCCGCGGGTCACGTGACCCTGGCTGACGAGTTGGTTGTACACGCTGATGGCGGTGGTCGAAGGCAGCGCGAATCCCACGCCTTCGAAGCTGCGTCCACCGGTATAAATGGCGGTATTGATTCCGATGACTTCGCCCGCCATGTTCACCAGCGGCCCGCCGGAATTCCCCGGATTGATGGCGGCGTCGGTTTGAATGAAGTGCTGGAGTTGCTTTTGGCCGATGTTGCTGCGCTGCTTGGCGCTGATGATGCCGGCGGTCACGCTCGATTGCAATCCGAACGGGCTGCCGAAGGCCAGCACCCAATCGCCCACCTGCACGCCGTCAGAATTGCCCAAGTGGGCCGTCGGCAGCGCGCGCCCGGTTTGGATCTTGATGACTGCGAGATCGGTTTCGTCGTCCCTGCCGACCAGCCGGGCGTCGTACTTCGTGTTGCCGCCGTTCAGGGTCACCTGAATCTTGGTGGCGCCGTCGATCACGTGCTGGTTTGTGAGAATGAAACCCTTCGGATCGACGATCACGCCCGAGCCGAGGCTCTTTTCCGCCTCGGGCTGGTCCGGGTTCTCCCACAGATGGTTGAAGAAATCGCCGAAGGGATCGTTCGGCCGGCGGGGAGAGCGATTGCGGGCCTGGGGCCGCTCGAGCACCTGCGTGGTGGAAATGTTCACCACCGCCGGTTCCACCTGGGCGGCGATCGTGGCAAACGCGCTCGAAAGCCGCACCGGATTCGGCACGCTCAGCAGTCCGGCCCCGCTGGGAGTAGGCGCGCGATTCGCTCCCACCCGGCCGGAGATCACCGACCCGATCAGAATGCCGAGGCCCAGGGTGAGGAAAAGGACCAACGCGGCGAACAGCTTCCGGCGGCGGGCCCAGTCGCCCACTGCGCGCAACATGACGCCCATCTTCGCTTCTCCTTCGCGATCGGGCGGCTCACACTTCCCGTCACGCCATCGGGCACCGCCGCCCGCGATCTGCGAATCCCGTGGCCGGCCGCCATCTCGGGCCATTATAGCACCCGCTTGTTTCCGGCCCGGTGGGGAAATTCCTTCATCGAGTTACTCCCCCCGGGTTTCAGCTTTGCTCCCGGTTGCCGCCCGCCATCCCCTCCCCTGCTGACGGCCCAAGGTCGGCTGGGCGGCGCCCAAGGGCTCCGCCGCCTCGCATCGCCGCCTGTCGGAGGCTCGCTTTGCTCCTCTCCGGTTCCTTGCTAGAATCCACACCGGACGCAATATGCCGGCGCGCACACTCTACGACAAAATCTGGGATTCCCACACGGTTACCGAAGAATCCGGCCGCCCGTCGCTGATCTACATCGATCGGCACTACATCCACGAAGGCACGTCGCCACAGGCTTTCGCCGGCTTGAAAGCCGCCGGCCGCCGCGTGCGCCGGCCCGATCTCACGTTTGCGGTGATGGACCATTCGGTGCCCACGAAGAATCGCGATTTGCCGATTGTCGACCCCGACGCCCGCGGCCAATTCGATGCCTTGGCGCGGAATTGCCGCGAAACGGGCGTGCGCCTGTTCGATATGTTCAGTCACAACCAGGGCATCGTCCACATCATCGGGCCGGAACTGGGGCTCACCCAGCCGGGCCTGACCATCGTCTGCGGCGACAGCCACACGTCCACCCACGGCGCATTCGGTGCGCTGGCGTTCGGCATCGGCACCAGCGCCGTCGAACACGTGCTGGCGACGCAGTGCCTGCGCGAGCTCCGCTCGAAACCGATGCTGGTGGAAGTGCGCGGCCGCCGCCCGCGGGGCGTCACCGCCAAAGACTTGATTCTTTCGATTATCGGCAGGATCGGCGTCGCCGCCGGCACCGGCCATGTGATCGAATACGCCGGCGAAGCGATACGCGAACTGTCGATGGAAGGCCGGATGACGGTGTGCAACATGTCGATCGAAGCCGGGGCCCGCGCCGGCATGGTGGCGCCGGACGAAAAAGCGTTCGCCTATCTCGACGGGCGGCCGTTCGCGCCCCGCGGCAAGGATTTTCAGGTTGCCGTGGATACCTGGAAGGGCATGGCCACCGATCCCGGCGCGGCGTTCGCCAAAAGCTACGAACTGGATGCGTCGCGGATGGAGCCGCAAGTCACCTGGGGCACCAACCCGGGCATGGTGACCGGTGTCACCGGGCGCGTTCCGCAGCTCGACAGTTTCGCCGATCCCCAGGAGCGCAAGGCCGCCGAACGCGCGCTCGAATACATGGCGCTCCGACCGGGCACGGCCATCATCGACATCCCGGTGGATTTCGTTTTCATCGGCTCCTGCACCAATTCCCGGATCGAGGACCTGCGCGCAGCCAGCCGCATCGTCGCCGGCAAGCACGTCGCCCCCACTCTGAAGGCGGCGCTGGCCGTCCCCGGCTCGCGCCAGGTGAAGTTGCAAGCTGAACGCGAGGGCCTCGATAAGATTTTCACCGCCGCCGGCTTCGAATGGCGCGACGCAGGCTGTTCGATGTGCATCGGCATGAACGACGACGTGCTGCCCGGCGGCATGCGCTGCGCCAGCACGTCGAATCGCAATTTTGAAGGCCGGCAAGGCAAAGGCGGGCGCACCCATCTGGTGAGCCCGATTACCGCCGCCGCCACCGCCATCGCCGGCCATTTCGTCGACGTTCGCGAACTGGGCGTCGACCTGGAGTGAACTCCGCCGCCAGCGAGGTCACCGCCATCCATGCAACACTTCCGCGAACATACCGGCCTGGTCGCCCCGATGGACCGGGTGAACGTTGACACCGATCAGATGGTGCCGAAGCAGTTCTGCAAGCTCCTCACCAACGTAGGCTACGAGCGGATGTTGTTTTACGACTGGCGTTACCTGCCGGGTACCGAAACTCCCGATCCCGCCTTCGTACTGAACCTGCCTCGCTACCAGGGCGCGTCGATCCTGCTCACCCGCCGCAATTTCGGCTGCGGATCCAGCCGCGAACACGCGGCGTGGGCGGTGCGCGATTACGGGTTTCGCGCCGTCATCGGGCCCAGCTTCGCCGACATCTTCTTCGGCAACTGTTTCCGCAACGGCGTTCTCGCCATTCCCCTGCCCCAGGAACAGGTGGACGAGCTGTTTCGCCGAGTCGACGCGCGGCCCGGCTACCGGCTCCACATCGATCTGCCCAACCAGGTGATTCGCGACGATTCCGGCCTGGAATACAAGTTCGAAATCAATCCCTTCGGCAAGGAAGCCCTGCTCAAGGGTCTGGATGAAATCGGCTTGACCTGCGAGCACGAAGCGGAAATCGCCGCCTACGAGCACGCCCACAATCCCCGCATCGAGCTGCACGGCGAAGTCGATTTCAGCCTCCCCGCAGCGAGCTGAGCAAAAAGGCCAGGCATGTCCCCCTTTCGAACTCGGAAGCTCCGTCGGGGGCCAATTCACCTTTGGAGATCGATTTCGGTGAGTTCGCCGGCGTTGTTCCTGCCGCTCGCCGGGCGATAGCGCACCGCGATTCGCCGTCCTTCAAGCATCGTACAGGGAATGAACTCGTCGGCAATGGGCTCGGTGCTCGCGTAACGCAATTGGGTGTAATCGGCCGCGTGCAGGTCCAAGTTCCCCGCCGTGGTTGCCAGACGAAATCGGAGCTCCGGTCCGGCGCATTTCACATCTTGAGCCGTGCCCGTGGCCAGGGTCCCGGCCGCCGCCTGGGAAGAGCCGGGCGATTGCGCCGGCGCCGCGCCCGGAGCGGCTTCAGGCTGCCGGCGGGCCGGCTGTGGCGAAGGCATCGGCCCGCGCAGCGTGGTTTCGGGAACTGCATTGACCGTCGCGCCTTCCTCGCGCACCGCCGACTCGATTCGCCCCACCTGGGCCAGGAACTGCTGCGCGCTTTGCCGGTCTTCCGGCGTGCGCGCGGAGGACACTGCCCGCTGCGCCTCCTGGGCGGCTGCTTCGGGCCGGCCCAGGCGCATGAGAACCATTCCAATCGTCAGGTAATTCTGCGTCTGCCCCGGATCGAGTTCGTCGGCGTGTCGCGCCAGATCGAGCGCGTCCTCGAGGTGCTGATTCCGCGACGCGTCCAGCTGGGCCAGGGCGCGGTAGCCTTCGGCGAAGCTGGGATTCAGGCGGATGCACTTTGTGAGATCGGCTCGCGCTTCATCGGGAACCTGAGGACCGTCGCTGGCGCCCAGCGAAAGCATCGCCCGGTAGTAATAAACAAGATAATTCCGGGAATCGAGCCCTGCGGCGCGATCGAGCCAGCGGAGGGCGGTGGCGCGGTCGTTCGCGCGCACCGCCATCAGTCCCAGGCTGGCGTAGGGAGCGGGCAGGGCGGGATCGAGCGCAATCGCCTGGTTAAGCATCGTTTGCGCTTCTGCGGGCTGGCCGGCGTAAACCAGAAAATCCCCCCGCACCGCCAGTGATTCCGCCGGCGAAAGCCGGCGCGCGGTGAGATTCCGCGGCGAGTGGGGGAACGGCGCCTTGATCCGGTAGTAGGGAAAATCCGTTTGGCGCCCGAAAGCATTGACGTCGCTCGCCAGCCGGTTCAGATCGCCGAAGCATTGCCGCGCGGCATCGAGGCTGTCGGCGCCCTTCGAAACCAGAGCGACGTATTTCCAGAACGACGGCGCGGAGCCGCCGTGGTTCGTGGTGAGCAGGTAATCGGTCAATTCCCAGGACTGGGCGTAAAAAATCGACGTCAGGTCGGCTTCGTTGTAATAGGGCGACGACTCGCTGGCGGTGAGCAGGACGGTAATCGGCAGCTTCTTCGCCGCTTCGAGTACCTGCAAGTGCGATCGCAGCGGGTATCCGATGCCCACGTCATCGCCATCGATGCGGATGCTGCCGTAAAACTCGGCCAGTCCTTCGGAAGCCCACAGTGGCAAGGAGGGGAAGTTCAAGCTCTCGAGCAGGTGCACGTATTCGTGGTACAGCACGTGGTATTGCTGTTCGGCGTTCGCGGCGTCCACCCGCAGCGCCACGTAATTCTTTTCCTTGTCGGTGACGAAGAAGCCCGCCGGATGCTCCTCGCCCCGGCTCCGCCAGAACCGTAGCAGCAGTTGGCTCAAGTCCTGCTCGTTCCGCACGGCGAGTATCGTGGGCGGAATGGCGGGATCGACTCGCGACTTCGGAAACGCCGCTTGAAACACCGCGCGAACCTGCTCGAAATGCGCGGCGACGTCGCGGCCCTGGTTGATTCCCGCGTTCGTATCGACGACGAAATGCGGGCTGCGCACCTCCACCCACTCCGGCTCACCGGCAGGCGCCGCGGCCCGCGGGCAAGCCCCAAGGAGGGCGGCGAGCAGGATGAGCGCAGTGCGGTTCATGGAGTCCACCGATGAGGCGCGTATCGCCGCCGACGGCGCCACCAAGCCGCCTGGGTGACGAAACCCCCTCTCACGCCTATACCGCCTCGACGGCGGCCCGTCAATGGCCACCAGCCGGCCGGGTGTTCATCGGGCGTAACCGCCGGGGGCTGGCGCGCGTCTCTGGTGGAAACAAAGGAATACCATCAGCTCGGCTCGAACGCCAAACGCGGAGAGGTGGACGATGCATCACCGCACTCGGATTCTCGATTTTGCCGCCATTTCGATTCTGGCGACTGCCCTCGCCGGGGAGCTCACCCTGCGGGCGCAAACCATTCCCCCCAGATACGAGAAGCCGTCGCCAGCCATCCTCAGCGTGCTCGATGCGCCGCCACCGCCGGAGATGCGCGTCAGCCCCTCGGGCGATGCCGCCTTGCTCTACACGCCGGAACTCTATCCCTCGATTTACGACTTGTCCCGGCCGATGCTGCGGCTGGCCGGTTTGCGCATGAACCCGGCAAACAACGGCGCGCACAATCCGCCGCGTTTCACCGGCTTCGCGCTGGTGCGCCTGCCCGGCGGCAGCCAGATGAAGCTGGCTTTGCCCGCCGCCGGGCATTTCAGCGCGCCGATTTGGGCGCCGGACAGCGCGCATTTCTTCACCGTCGATTCCGGGCCGCGCGCGGTGCAGCTATGGATTGGCGACGGGCGAACCGGCGCGGTGCGCGTTGTTGCCGGCATCCGGCTGAATGCCACGCTAGGCGAACCGTGCCGGTGGATGCCCGGCAGCCGCGACTTGCTGTGCGCGACCGTGCCCGCCGGCCGCGGCGCGCCCCCGCGGGAGCCTGACGAGCCTGCCGGGCCGCGGGTGCAACAGAGCTTCGGCAAGGCCGCTCCCCAGCCCACCTTCGAAGACCTTCTCCAGAATAATTACGATCAGCAGCTTTTCGATTACTACGCCACCGCGCAACTCGAGCTGGTGCGCGTCGCCGGCGGCCCCGCCGCCCCGGTGGGCAAGCCAGCCATCTTCGGCGATTTCGATCCCGCGCCCGACGGCCGCCATATCCTGGTCGAGCGAATTCACCGGCCGTATTCCTACCTGGTGACGGTGGGGTCGTTCCCCCGCGAAGTGGACGTATGGACGCGCGCCGGGCGGGTGGCCTATCACGCCGCCAGCCTGCCGCTCGAGGAGAACGTTCCCCTGGCGGGGGTGCCCACGGGCCCGCGCGATTTCTCCTGGGAGCCGACCGCGCCGGCGACGCTGGTGTGGGTGGAAGCGCTCGATGGCGGCAACCCGCGCACGAAAGCGGCGCATCGCGACAAGGTGATGCGGGTAAACGTGGCCCAGGCTCAGCCGGGCGGCGCGGAGCCCGCGCCGGTGGAAATGTTCCAGCTCGAGCAGCGTTTCGCGGGGATCGCCTGGGGCGAGCGGGGCGATTTCGGGATCGTGCTCGATTTCGACCGCAGCCACCAGCGCGGGCGCGCGTTCTTTTTCGATCCCGGGGACGCATCGGCGGGGCTGAAACTGGTTTGGGACCGGAGCCTCGAAGACCGCTATAAGGACCCCGGCCAGCCGGTCGAACGGTTGCTGCCCGGCGGCCATCGGGCAATTGTCGAGGACGGCGATTTCATTTTTCTGGCGGGCGCCGGCGCTTCGCCCGAAGGCGATCGCCCGTTTCTCGATCGGTTCAACCGCCAAACGCTGCGGGCCGAGCGCGTCTTCCACTGCAGCGCGGACAGTTACGAATCCTTCGTGGCGCTCGATGCCGCGGACGGCTCGAAATTCGTCACCCGGCGCGAATCGCCCTCGGATCCGCCGAATTATTTCCTCCGCGACGCGAGCGGCGCATCCCGGCAACTCAGCCACTACGCCGATCCCGCGCCGCAGCTCAGGAAAATCAAGTGGCAGGAAGTCACTTACCAGCGCGACGACGGCGTGGGCCTGTCGATGACGCTCTACCTGCCGCCCGATTACCGGCCGGGCGAGCGCCGGCCGGCTGTGGTGTGGGCCTATCCCCGGGAATACGTCAACGCCGCGGTGGCTTCGGAGGTCGCCGGTTCGCCCAACCGTTTCCTGACGCTCCGCGGCTACTCGGAACTGTTCTTCCTGCTCGATGGCTACGCGGTGCTGGACAATGCGGCAATGCCGGTGGTGGGCAACCCGGAAACGGTAAACGATACGTACGTGCAGCAAATCGTTGCCGACGCCAAGGCCGCCATCGACAAGGCCGCCGCCATGGGTGCGATCGATCCCGGCCGCGTCGGCGTCGGCGGCCATAGCTACGGCGCGTTCATGACCGGCAACCTGCTGGCGCATTCCGATCTGTTCCGCGCCGGAATCGCCGAAAGCGGCGCCTACAACCGCACCCTCACCCCGTTCGGCTTCCAAAACGAGCGGCGCACGCTTTGGCAAGCGCCGCAAACCTATCTGCACATGTCCCCGTTCATGTACGCCGACAAGATCAAGGCGCCGATCCTGCTGATTCACGGCGAAGCGGACAACAACTCCGGCACGTTCCCCATCCAGTCCGACCGGCTCTATCGCGCCATCAAGGGCAACGGCGGCTCGGTGCGCTACGTCACCTTGCCCGACGAAGCCCACGGCTACGCCGCGCGCGAAACCATCGAAGACGTATTGTGGGAAAAGCTGCGCTGGTTCGATATGTGGGTGAAGAATCCAGGTGCGCCGGAAACGCCGGCCGGCGGGCGAAACTAGGCACGAGCTGGACGTGACTGAAGTCGTGCGCTTATGTGCCGCACGCCGACCACTCGAAAGGGCACGGCTTCCCGACCAAAAGCGTCGGGATGCAGAAAGCGCAGAAGCCGCGCCCTTACAGGTCGCGCGTCGATCGCACTGACGAGTTACACGCCGCGCCGCCATTCACCCGAATTCATTTCCGCCGTTTGCGACTCGCCTGTGGAGCGTCATTCCCGCAGTACAAAACGAATCGAGTATCATGGAGCCGAATGGGAACGGCTGGAACCCGCCGGGGGGCTCGTCCTCAGCACTGCGTAAGAAGAGACGACGATGAGCTGGCTCAATCGCTTGCTTCCTAAAGCTCGGCGCGATGCCGGAGGCATGCGTTTCTTCTCGGCCGTGCCGGGGGATATTCGTTACGGCTGGCGAACGCTGCGCAAGTCCCCAGGGTTCACCGCGGTCGCCATTTTCACCCTCGCTCTCGGGATCGGCGCCAATACGGCCATCTTCAGCGCGGTGAACGGAACCCTGCTCGCCCGGCTGCCCTATCCGCACGCCTCGCAGCTCGTCGACGTTTACGGCCAGAAGCGATTCCCCGGCGGCATCAGCGCCAGCTTCGCGTTCAGCAAGAAAGTCATCGAGCAAGTACTCGAGCAGACGCCCGGCATCAGCGGGTGGGCATTCACAAGCGGGGACGATTTGACGCTCTCCGGCAGCGGCGCCCCTGCGATCGTATGGGTGGTGAAGGTGTCGAGCGAATTCTTTCCTCTGCTCGGCGTGCGTCCCTTGCTCGGCCGCCCCCTCGTTCCGGGAGACGTTCAGGCGGGAGCGAAGCCGGTGGTCGTCCTCAGTTACCATACCTGGAGCGAGCACTTTGGCCGCGACGCCGGCATTTTGGGCCGAACCATTTTTCTCGATGAGAAGCCGTACAGCGTGGTGGGAGTGATGCCGCCGGAGTTCCGGATCACCGAGCCCACAGGCCGGCGCGCTCTTTGGGCGCCGCTGATTCTCCCTGCAGGCGCCGGAGGCGAAGATTCTGCGGCGAACCCTATCGCGCGGCTGAAGTCGGGCGCTTCGCTCGCGGAAGCCAACGCTCAACTCAAAACCCTCAGCGTGCGCATCCAGCCGCAGCTTCACGGTCTTTTCGCGAAAGGGGCGATAATTCGCGCCAGCAGAATAGAGCAGCTCAACACCGATTTCGAGGAAGAACTCTGGATTCTCCTGGCGGCGGTCGGCTTCGTTCTGCTTATCGCCTGCGTGAACGTCAGCAGCTTGGTGCTGGCGCGAGGATGGGGACGGCGCCGCGAGATCGCGATACGCATGGCGCTGGGCGCGACGCGCCGCCGCGTTGCCGGCCAGTTCCTGGTGGAAAGCCTTCTCCTCGCTTGTGGCGGCGGTTTGCTCGGGCTCGTCCTCGCCTTTTCGTGCGTCCCGGTGCTGCGCCGCCTGGCCCCACCGGGCATTCCCGGCGCTCCGGGACTCGGTGAGTCGCGCATCGACGCCAACGTGCTGTGGTTCGTGCTCGGCATCTCGCTTGTCACCGGAATCCTTTTCGGGCTCGCGCCTGCCTTGCAGATTACCAGGAGGGACCTGGGCGGCGCGGTCAAGGAGAGCACCGGCGGCTCGCTGCCCGATCTCTCCGCTCGGCGCCCTCGCCGCCTGCGCAGCGCGCTGGCCGCCTTTGAAGTCGCGCTGGCGGTGATTCTGGTTGTCGGTGCGACGCTCATGGCTCGCAGCCTGGTGAAGGTGGCCGCCAGGCCCCTGGGTTTCCGCACCGAGCATGTTCTGGCGATGTCCGCCGAGCTCAGTCGACCGGTGTGCGGAGGCGTGCTGGAGATTTCCGATCGTTGCCGCGGCGCAATCGCCGAGATCACCCGCCGGATCGGCGCAGTCCCGGGAGTGGAATCGGCTGCGTTCGCCGAGGGACTCCCTACTATCTACTCTCCTATGGTGATGAGCATACAAATTGAGGGCCAGCGGCACGCGATCGGCATCGCGAGCGGCGAAGCGAACTACCTCAGGGTGGTCTCGCCGGCCTATTTCGACACGCTGGGCATGCCGCTCGAAAGCGGCCGCGGCTTCCAGGCGTCCGATGTCGCCACCGGCCCTCGCGTGGCCATCGTTAACGAAGCCTTTGCTCGCAAATATTTCTCCGGCAATGCGATTGGCTGGCGGTTCAGCATCAATCGAGTTTTCAGCGGGGAGAAAGACAAGAGTGGGACGCCGGAATGGATCCAAATCGTCGGCGAAGTGGGCGACAGCGAGGATCTTTCCGCGGGATATAGCCTTAATCCCTCGAGGCGATACGAGGCTCGCGCGGGGTTTTACCTGCCGGTTTCGCAGGACGAGTCGATTTACACATCAGGGTTCGTCGCGCGCACCGGCTCGAATCCCGCGCCGGTGGCTGCCGCCGTCGAGCGCGCCCTCTGGTCGGTCGACAAAGACGCCGCAGTCACGAAACTGGAGACGATGGATCAGATCATTTCGGAGAACGCTGCCGGGACTCGTTTTCAGACGCTGTTGCTGGGCTCGTTCGGGGCACTCGGCTTGCTGCTCGCCCTGGTGGGAATCTACGGGGTGATTTCCTTTGGCGTGGGCCAGCGAACACATGAAATCGGCGTACGGATGGCGCTGGGCGCGCGGCCGGTGCATATCCTGCGGCTGGTGGTTGGCGAAGGCATGCTGCTCGCCGGCGCCGGGCTGGCTTGCGGAATCGGCGGCGCGCTGGGCCTGACCCGCTTCCTGCGCAGTTTACTATTCGAAGTGTCGCCCTTCGACGCCGCGTCGTTCGCCGCAGTGGCCATCGTGATCGCCGGCGTCTCGCTCGCCGCGTGCTGGATTCCGGCGCGCCGGGCGATGCGGATCGACCCGGTGGCGGCGCTGCGGCACCAATAGCCGCGCCGGCGACGGCTTAGCCCGGCCGTTTCCGGGCGAGGACCCTCGCCGCAAACGCCGCTAGGTCACGGAACACCGGCTCGGCGGTGGCTTCTCGTTCCTCGGCGGGCAGACCCAAGTGGCGCTCGACCCGCGATTCCATTGCCCGCAATTCCTCGCCGCTTGCTTGCTCGGCGAGATGCTCGAACAACAGGCGGTGCGCCCGTTTGCGGGCCATCACTTCCAACCCGTCCAACACCTGCCGGTGCGGGGTTCCCTCCCAAATCCCCAGAATCATCGTTTCCCGCAGCCACCGCTCGGCGTTGTATTCGCCCAGCACGCCCAATCCGCCGTGCACCTCCATGTTCCATTTCGCCGTTTGTACCGCAACCTCGGCGGTCCAATACTTCGCCAGATGAGCGAGCAGCCGGAACAGATGATAGCGATCGGAATAGGGCGGCTGCTCGCGCCAGACTTCGTTCAGCAGTTCGGCCGCTTCCCACGCCAGCGCGAAAGCTTCGCGGAGCGCGCAAAAGCGGTCTTCGAACTGCCGCGCGAGCAGCGGATGCTCGAGAATCCGCCTGCCAAAAGCGGTGCGCCGTTCGGCGTATTCGAGCGCCTCGAGCATGGCGCGCTGGGTGAGCGCCGCCGCCACCACGCTGTTGGCCACGCGCGACAAATTCAGGATTTCCAGGATCAGGTAGATGCCCGATTCCGCCGCGCCCAGCAGGTAAGCTTCGCTCGCCTGCAGCTCCACTTCGCCGGTTGGCACCGACCGCGTGGCGATTTTGTCTTTGAGCCGGCGAATGAGGTAGTTGAGCTGGCCGCCTTCGCCAATGCGAGGCAGAAGGAACAGGGCCAGGCCCTTCACGCCTCCCGGCGCCCCTTCCGGCCGCGCCGCCACCACCGCCAATTCCGCGCCGGCGTTGCTGGCGAAATATTTCTCGCCATCGAGCCGCCACCGCCCCGCCGCCGGCTTGGCGGCCGTTTCCACCGCTTCGCCCAGGTCCGATCCGCCCTTGATTTCGGTCATCCAGGTGGCGCCCTGCCAAACGGTATAGTCTTTGCGCAAGAGCGGGGCAAGGAACCGAGCCTGCAATTCGGCGCCGCCATATTTCGCCAGGGAAACGGCGGTGGCCAGCGAAACGGTGTACGGGCAGCAAACGCCGGGATCGTAGAAAGAAGTGTGATAAATCAGCTCGTACGCCGGGCGGAGCGAATTCTCCTCGAACGGCCGCCACACCGCCCCAGCACGGTAACCCCGGAGCAGCATCACCCGGTATTCCGGCGGATAGAGGATCTCCTCGGTTCGCGCGCCGAAACGGTCGAACATCCGCAGCCACGGCGTGCCCGCCCGATCGACCGCGTAGGAGATGACTTTCCCTTCGGCTTCCCACCACGCCGCATCGGCGGCGAGCTCCGCCCGCCGCGGAAGCGGATCCAAAGCCCTTTCCAGAAAAGCCAGCGGCGAGCGCAGGGAATCGAATTCCATCAGGGCGCGTCCTGCGGCAGGGGCCCGGCCGCGCCGGCCGCGCCGGCGGGCGAGAGAAGGATTTGCCAGGCTTGCAGGCGGCGCGCGCGGAACGACGCGGCGCTCGCGAGCAGGTAATAGCGCCACATCCGGTAGAACCGATCCCCGTAATCCGCTTTCACTCTTTCCTTGTACCGCTCGAAATTCCGGTGCCACGCCATCAGCGTCCGGTCGTACTCGGCGGCCCGGTTCCGCCACTCCTCCACCTGGAACAGCCCGCGAATGGCCTCGCCGATCTGGAGTAGCGAAGGCAAATGGGAATTGGGGAAAATGTAGCGTTCGATCCAGGGATCGGTGACGCGGACCGAGCGGTTCACCCCGATCGACGACAGGTACAGCTTGCCGTTGGCCTCGAGCGCGTCCCGGACCACCTTGAAAAACGTCCGGTAATTCTTCACCCCGACGTGCTCGAACATGCCCAGGGAAACCACCCGGTCGAACGAGCCGCGCACGTCGCGGTAGTCCTCGAGGCGCAGCTCCACCGGAAGATCGGCGCACATTTCCCGGCCGAGTTCCACCTGCTGGCGGGAGAGTGTGACGCCGACCACATGCGCGCCGTGCCGCTCGGCGGCGTACTTGGCGAAGCTGCCCCAGCCGCAACCGATATCGAGCACCCGCATCCCGGGCTCGAGTCCCAGCTTCCGGCACACGAAACCCAGCTTGGCTTCCTGGGCCTCGTCCAGGGTCGCTGCGCGCTCCCACCGGCCGCAGGTGTAAACCATCCGCCGGTCGAGCATGTGCCGGAAGAAGTCGTTGCCCAGGTCGTAATGCTGCCGCGCCACTCGCGTCGAGCGCGATTTCGCTTGCGGATTCAGCAAAAAGGAGAACAGGAACAGCCAAATCGTTCGCCAGCTCCGCGCGGCGAGCCGTTCCAGCTCCGCGAGAAAGATTCGGTGGAAGAACTGGTCGAGCTGGGGACAGTCCCACCATCCGTCCATGTAGGATTCGCCCAGGCCGAGCGAGCCCTGGCGGAACACCCGCGCGTAGAAATCCGGGTTGTGGACGGCGATGTCCCACGGGCGGTCGCCGCCGATACGCACGTCCGCGGTGGAGAGGATTTGCTGCGCTCGATTTGCGAGAGGATTCGAAGACATGCTGGTCTCCGGGGGTTCCGTTCCGACCGCCGTCGAATGCCGGGGGTGCTCCCCTGAGCCCGCTCGCCCGCCTCATTGTACATCCGCCGGCCGGCCGCACGGGGCGGCGCCTTTCGGCCCCTCATTCGGCCGCTTCCCGCAGGCCTTCGCCGCTGATCGCCGCTTCGGGAGCCGCCGCGGGCGGCGAGCGCAATTCGGCGGCGAGGACTCCCGCCAGAACGAGCGCCGCGCCGGCAAGCGCTCGCGGCGCGAGCCGTTCTCCGTAGAGGGCCGCCGAGGTGAGCGCGGCGAAAACCGGTTCGAGGCTGAACAGGATGGCGACGTGAGCGGGCGCGGCGAATTTCTGCGCCCACATCTGAAGCGAAAACGCAATCGCCGTGGACCCGACCGCGGTGACGGCCACCGCCACCAGCAGCATCCCGGTCCAACGAAGCCGCGGCGCTTCCCACCCTGCGCCCGCCAGCAGCGGCAGGAACAGCGCCGTCAGCGCCCCCGCCACCGCCACCTGGACGAACGTCAGCCCGCCCGCCGAATGCCGCGGGCTGAAGTGGCCCACCACCAGGATGTGAAACGCCCACATCACCGCGCAGGCCAGCACCCACAGGTCGCCCGCGTTCAATCCGCCCAGCCCGGCGCGCGGCACGGTGAGAAGATACAACCCGGCGAGCGCCGCTCCCGCTCCCGCCCACACCCAGCCGTTTGCCCGCTTGCGCCCGAAAACGGCCTGGAACACCGGCACCATCACCACGCACGAGCTGGTGATGAAAGCGGCTTTCGAGGGCGTGGTGTATTGAAGCCCGATGGTTTGGAGCGCGTAACCAGAAAACATGAACCAGCCGATCAGCGCGCCTGCTTCGAGCGACCGGCGATCGATGCCGCGCAAGCGAGCGCGGTGGAGCAGGGCGAGCGTGGCGGTGGCGAGCGCGAAGCGCAGGGCGAGAAACACGAAAACCGAGGCGCTGGCGAGCGCGTCTTTGACCAGAACGAAGGTGGCGCCCCAGATGAGGGAGCAGAAAGCAAGAGCCAGATCGGCCTGGAATCGTCGCGGCATGGCGTGGAGACGCAGTCTAGCAAAGAACCGGTGGCGGGAGGTCAGGGCCGCCAGGGCCCAGGCACGGAGGTAACACTTGGGGGGGCTGCGCGACCTGGCAGTGCTGGGCCACGGAAACCGGGATTAGAGGTAGGCAGGGGGCAACCTGGAGGGTCGCCCCCTGAGTCGGGGTCTGGCGCTCTGCCGGCCTGCTGCCGCAGGCGGTTGGGGTGGCCTCCTGGATTATTGGGAGGGTTTATCCTTGGCCGTTGCTTCCGCCTTGGTCGGCGCAAGGAGGGCGTCGATGGCTTGCTGGAAAACGGCGTATGGTTGAGCGCCGCTGATCATCTTGGTGGCTTTGAGGATGGAAGGATCCTTGGGATCCGTCGGTCCGAGGAAGAAACCTGGCGTGCCAGTGACTCCCAGCTTGTTCCCTGCCGCCATGTCGGCGCGGACGTTGTTAGCTTCCGCTCCGTTGGCGAGGCAAGCCTGGAATTTGTCCGCATCGAGTCCCACCTGCTTGGCGTAATCGGGCAGATTCTTGGCGTCGAGAGCGGTTTGGTGGGAGAAGAGCGCGTCGTGCATCTGCCAGTACTTGCCCTGCTCGCCCGCGCAGCGCGCCGCTACCGCCGCGTTGAATGCGTTGGGGTGAAGCTGGGTCAGAGGAAAATCGTGCAGCACGTATCGCACCTTGCCCGTGTCCACATAGTTTTTGAGGATCTGAGGGAAGGTTGCCTGGAAGTTCCGGCCGCAGAACGGGCACTGATAATCGCTGAACTCGACCAGGGTGACTTTCGCGTCGCTCGACCCCATGGCCGCGTCGCCCGCGAGCGGCACGTCGGCGCCCTTGAACGGCGGAGGGGGCGGAGGAATCAGCCGATTCTTGATGGCGGTAATGTCTTTCTGCATCGCATCCTGGCTTTGCTTCAACTGCTCGATCTCATTCTGCAAGGTCTTGAGCTGCTGATCGGTCGACTGGCTTTGGCTCCACCCGGCCGCCGGAAATAAGACGAGGCTCGACAGGCCCAAGAATAGCCCGACAGCGGTACTCCGACTTGGCCCCTTCATGATGTCCCTCCCGTGACCCCTAAACGCAGGTTTGCCGTTTCTACACCCAACGCGGTGACTTGTAAAGCTGCCCGCCAGTCGCGTTTGTCCGACGCGGCCGGCGGGCAGCCCGAGACAGCTCAGGTTGTGGGAGGGAACCCGCCGCGGCGGGTTCCCTCCCTGGTTGCTTTACTTCTTGCCGGTCTTCTTCGTCACGTACGTCCGGCCGGGTCCTCCGCAGGTGCTGGTATTGGGATTTACGACGCTGCCCGCGAAGTCGTTGACGTAACCGTTGCCGTTTTCGGACTGGCAATCGTCCGGTTCCGCCGACCCGGGCTTGTTGAGGATCGTCGCGTTGGGTAGCGTGACGTTGTCGAACTGGTTGTTGAACTCATCCAGCTCGGTGAGGCAAGCGCCCACCAAAGGCGCATTGGCCGCAGTTCCTGGGTTCGTGCAGACGACGTTGCAGCACTCGTTGATCAGGGACTCGATGTTGGAGGGCAGTGGAACACCGGTGTCGGAGTCGGTGATGGTGCTGCAGCTTCCACCGTCAACGGCGCTCACCTGAAGGTTGAGGTTGGCCGACATGCACTGCCGAGCGAGTTGGATGTCCGTCGGATCGATGCCGAGGGTGTTGGAATCCTGCCCTTGCGAGCAGAGATCCTCGCCCGCGGAGCATGCCGTGGCCGGCTCGTCGTCGGCGGCTAGCATCTTGACTCCGCAGTTCAGGATACCGCCGGCGACGCTGTTCAGCACCGCCTCGGTGATCTCTGGGTGAGTGCCCCAGAAGCCGGGCGTGCGGGTTTCGCAGCCGGTTCCGACGGGGCACGTCGCCTGAGCGAAGTCCCCGACGGGGGACGTGATCGTCTGGCCGGCAACCGTCGTGCAACTAATGTTGGCTTGGTTGCAGGTTGTGGCCGCCAATCCCGAGATGGTTCCGTCAAACGTGACGGACCCGGCAGCGGCGACTGAGAAGCCGCTTGTCGGCGTCCCGGCGGGGCTGGACGTGAGGGTGACGGCTGTTTTCGTGCCGCCGCCGATGTCGGTTCCGGTGCACGCTGCGGTGCTGGCTCCGCTAGCATAGTTATCCGTAACCGTGCAGTTGCCGACTGCGGCGGTGCCGCTGTTGCTCACGGTGACGGTGACGGGACTCTGGCTAGAACCATTCTGCGGGCCGCAGGTCTTCACGATGTTCAACCCTGGGGACTCGCAGACAAAGTCCGCTACGTCCGAAGACGTAACGTCCTTAACCTCGGCGTTGTTGGGGAGCGTGTTGCACGAGCATTTGAGGGTAGCGGTGTCCGGCTCGTTCGTGGAGGTGGGGCTGAAGGTAGTGCTGCAAGCCGGAGTTTCGGTGACTGTCTGGGTGAAGCCATTGGTGCAGCCCGGCGCTCCTGTCGTGCAACCGTTCGGCCCGAGGGCGTTCACGGTCACGGTTGATCCGCCGGCGATGGCCACGTCGGAGTCGGTGAGGCCCAACCCGGTGCCGGAGCAGGTAACCGCATCGGAGCCGGTGTTCTCGATTTTATAGGCAACGCCGATGTTCTGCGCCGCCACGAGCGTGGTGCCGGCCGGGCACACGCCGGCGACCGGCTCGGTCCCGTCGCTGCAGTAGGCGTCAAGCCCGACGCAGTTCGAGCTTTGGGTTTGGCCGTTGCTCGGGTCGCAATTGGGGTTGATGGCGGCTGGCACGCAGCCGAATGGTTCGGTCGTGCTGCCCGTCTTGCAGCACTCGACGTCGTAGGTTGTGCCCGTGCTCGCCGGGCACTGCACTTGCTTGTCCACGTTCACCCCGCACGTCTCGCAGGTGAACCCGCCGAGGCTGTCGGCGGTGACTGTGGTGCCAGTGGTCCCGCACGAGCAGGTGACCCTGGCGGCGTCGCTGTTGGTGGCGCTGCTGCATGTGAGCGGCACGCCGCTCAGCAGCGTAAGCGCGCTCGAGGACGAGCTTGCTCCCGCTGCGATCGAGCCGACGACGCTAAAGTCGTCGATGAAGTTCGTTCCGCCCGAACCCGCCGGCGTCGAACCTAGGATGTCGTGGACGACGCAACTGTCGAGCGGCTCGGCGAAGACGCCTGACTGGGTGTTGTTAACAGTATATTTGACCGCGATCGGGTCGCCAACGAATCCTTCGCAGTCTTCGGTGCTGCTACCCGAGGTGAAGGTTGCGCCCGCCCCCAGGGATTGGTCGCAGGCGATTGCCTTGGTGAGCGAGACGCCGCAGGTGTCAATATTGAGCCCGACCGACCCGGACGCTGATCCTGGGAGAGCGACGCAGGCCGGAACGGCGGAAGGGGCCGGGCAGTCGCCCGACCAGGAATAGCCTTGGGTAATGGACTGTCCCGTGGCATCGCCGTTAACTGAAAGCGTGAAGGTCACGGTACAACTATCGCCACTGGCCGGCAACACGACTGCGGGGCTGGCAGTGAGCGTGAGGGTACCAGCCGCGATCGAACCGGTCCACGCCGCGCCGCTGCAGGTCGTGGTGATGCCGCCGCTGAGCGCGAAGAGGTCGGCGTCGGCTCCCTCACCCAAGGTCACCGCCACTGACGAGATATCTGCTTCGGTGGGCTGACCCGAGAAGGTGGCGGAAATGGTGACCGTCACCGAAAGGGTCTTACCTGCGATAATGGAAGTGGGGGTGAACGACTCCGCGATGCTTCCTCCGCAGGTCCCGGTACAGCTGAGTGCGAGGCTTTGTTGCGCTCGCGCCGGCGTCGGCGTCACTCCGACAAGTGCTAGCGCAGCCAGCGCCAGCACCCACGTACACGAGCCCGTTTTGGCCCTTGGAATTGCCCAGAACATGTCTCCTCCTTGTCCTCCCCCGCGCAGGGAAGGTATGCGCCGTTCGGCCATGCTGCAAAGGGCAGGACCCCTAGGTTGGAAACAACACCCGCCTTTCCGCAGTGAGAGGGCGCGCGGTTATGCGCATCCTAGCCGAAGACCCCTATGTGTCAAGTCCCTGCCGATTCAATGGCGGCCGCGTCATATAGAAGGAAGTTATATAGGGGTACTGGTATTATCAACCCGAGCACCAACGCCGGGCAGTTGGCTAGGATTCCTCGGATGCAGCATAGTGCTGGGTGCCGGGCGCAGTGCCCGCACCGCCCCGGCTCCGCGAGCCGAAAAGCGCTCTGTCCTGACACGGCGTTCAGGCCTTGGGAGCCTCAGACCTGGCTGAAGCCATGGCGACGCAACCCATAGGTGGGAAATGGTAGCAACAAAGTGGGTTACGGAGATCGAGCCGGCTGGCGGGGACGAGTCGCTGCCTGCATCAATTCGAGCATCGGAATGGGTCACGCCCGGAGTGGGTTTCGGGCACTTGGGCCCTGCCAGGGCGCCCGTTCCCGGTCAACAACCTCACTATTACCGGGACGTGGCCCCGTGCGGAACTCCGGATACCTACGGTGTGGAAATTATTGATTCGCAAACGGTTTGACGTCGGGCTCTTGGCTCCGGCGCTCGGCGGCAAAAGCGGCTGATTCCCGGGAGGCGACGCTAGCGGCTGATGGGCCCGGGAAGCCGGTTGTAAACGATACGGCCGCCGGCGATGGTCAAAACCGTTTCGGTGCGCCACAGCTCCACCGGGGCAATGGTGAGAGGGTTGCGCGACAATACCACGATGTCCGCCAGCATCCCCGGTTTCAATTCTCCCAGATCCTTTTCCTCGAATTCGGCGTAGGCCGAGCCGGCGGTGTAGCCGCGGATGCAGTCCGCCATGGAAATTTTCTCCTGGGGTTCCCAGCCGCCCGCCGGCCAGCCTTGCGGCGTTTGGCGGGTGACGCAGGCCCACAAGTTACCCATCGGATTGATGCGCTCGACCGGATAGTCGGTGCCGACGGCGAAATGGATATGGTCGCGAAGCACCGTCGCCCACGCATATGCAGTCTCCGATCGCTCCGGACCGAGCCGCTGGGTGGCCCAGCGGACGTCGTCGTTCAAGTGGCAGGGCTGCATCGAGGCGATCACGCCGAGATTCTCGAATCGCGCGAAATCGTCCGGCGCGATCACCTGGGCGTGCTCGATGCGGTCGCGGCGGTCGCGCGGCCCGTTGGCTTTCGCCGCGGCTTCGAAGGCGTCGAGGCCGAGGTGAACGGCGCGATCGCCGATGGCGTGGAAATTGATTTGGAAACCGGCGCGGTCGCGCTCGATCGTCATCGGGATCACCTGCTTGGGATCCATGCGCAGGATGCCGGTGTCCTGGGGATTGTCGGAATAGGGTTGGAACATCGCGGCGGTTTCCGAGCCGAAGCTGCCGTCGAGAAACCCCTTCAGCGCGCCCACCTTCAGCCAAAGATCGCCGGCGCCGCCTTCGCGCCGCATTTGCTCGAGTTGGCCGAGGGGCAACTCGAAAGGAATCCATTCGGTGATGCGGACAGTAAGTTTGCCTTCGGCTCTCAAGCGGCGGTAGGCGAGGAAATCCTGCCAGGCGGAAAAATCGGAAACCGAAGTCACCCCGTGGCTGTCGGCGTCGGCGATCGCCAGCAGCAGCGCGTGCCGGCGCTCGGCAGGGGTCGGCGGCGGAATTTTTCGCGCCACCAGTTCCTTGGCCGTTTCTTCGAGCATGCCGTCCGGCTGGTTGGTTTTCGGGTCCTTGACGATATGGCCGCCGGGGGGATCGGCGGTCGAGCGGGTGATGCCCGCAAGTCGGAGCGCCAGGGAATTGGCCACGGCGACGTGGCCGTCCATGCGGGTGAGGAACATCGGCCGGTCGCGGCTGACGACGTCGAGATCGGTTCGCGTTGGAAATTTCTTTACCGGCCAGAGAGTGTGGTCCCAGCCGCGGCCCACCATCCACTGGCCCGGCTTGTAGCGCGGAAGCGCGGCGCGCAGCCGCTGCTGGAATTCCCCGAGCGAGCGCGCGCCGGTGAGATCCACTTCGAGCTTGGCGGCGCCGGCTTCGGCCATGTGCGTGTGGGCGTCATTGAAGCCGGGCATGGCGAACCGGCCGCCGAGATCGATGACCCGCGTTTTCGGGCCAATCCATTGGCGCATCTCCGCTGACGAACCGACGGCGACGATCCTATCGCCCCGCACTGCGACCGCCTGTGCGTTCGGCCGAGCCGGATCGACGGTGAAAACAGCGCCGTTGGTGAGCACCAGGTCGGCCGGCTGTGCCGCCGGGGCCGCGCGGTTCCCGCTGGCGGCGATCAACCCGATCGCCGCCACAAGCATGGCGAGAAAGGCCGCTGCCTTTGTCCTGTTCACCGCTTCGCTCCCTGCTTTGTCGAGCATCAGTTCGGGCCTGCCGCTTGGGCCGTTCGCAGGCCGGTTCAGCGCCCCGTCACCGAGCCCGCGACCACGAGCAGCGTAAGCAAAATCCGGTTCAGGCCGGCGACGCGGCCCCTCGCATCGTACCACTCGCTTGCCGAATGCGCTCCGGCGCCGGCCCCGCCGCCGCCGATAGTGATGGCCGGAACCCCCAGCGAAAGCGGGATGTTGGCGTCAGTTGAAGCCGAATCCACCGTGGCGGTTATCCCCAGATATCGATCGACGTCGTGAATCGCCGCGAGAAGCGGCGCCTGGGGCGCCAATTCCCCGCCCGGGCGCGACCCCAGCGCGCGGAATTCAATCGCAAGCCTGTCCGCCCCCTGCCGCGCGGATTCCCGCTCTGCCAGGGCGCCCAACTCTACTGCCCGCCGCAAGCCCTTTTCCAGGCGCTCGAGCGCCGACTCCGATTCCGAGCGCAAATCCACCTTCATCGCCGCTCGCTGGGGAATGGCATTGATGGCGTTGCCGCCCTCGATCAATCCGACGTTCAGAGTGGTTCGCGGCTGGCGCGGCACCGGTAACGCGGCGATTCGCGCAATCATGCGGCCGAGCGCGTGGATGGGATTCGGCGCGCCGCCGTCGGCCCAGCTATGGCCGCCGGGACCGGCGGCGATGACTTCGAAGCGCCGGGAAGCAATCGCTTTCGTTGTCACGCGATCCAGCCGGGCGCCATCGACGACGATCACGCTCGCCAGTCGCCGGCCGTAGCGCTCGGCCAGCGCCCGCATCCCCCGCAAATTCCCTTCCCCTTCCTCGCCGACGTTCGCCGCGAATGCCACGCCCAGCCGCGTCCTGCACCGCGCCGCGCGAAAGGCGGCCGCCACCGCCAGCATCGCCGCGAGTCCGGCGCCGTTATCGGTGATCCCCGGCGCGAGCAGGCGCGCGCCCTCGCGCCGGACCCTCACCGGCCCGTCCGGCGCGAACGCCGTATCCAGATGCGCCGAAACCAGTGCCACGCCGCGTCCCCGCGCGCCCGCTTCGGCCACCACGCTTCCGGCGGCGTCGATAACCGCCGGCCAGCCGGCCGAAGCCAGCACCTCGCGCACGGCGGCGGCGCGCCTGGCTTCCTGGAATGGCGGCGCGGGAATTTCGGTGAGCCGAATCTGAAGCTCGGTCACCCAGTCCGCATGTTCTTCCAGCCACTCCAAGGCCTGCGCAACGGGGGTTTCGAGCGCCAGGGCTTCGACGCGGCCAGGGCTCGTTGGCGATGTTGTGGGAGCAGGCAACGGCGTTCACCCCTTGGTCCGCGGGACACCGGCGCCGAGCCGCGCGGATTCACTCTTCATCGGCAACTTCGGATCTATCTCCGCCGCTGGCGCGACGCTCGGCGCCCCGGCGCAGCGCGGGCTCAGGCGGGCGGGCCGGCGGCTTCGGCCACCAGCGCGCGAAGCTCCTCCTCGGTCAACACCCGCGAAGCCTGCTTCGCCGCGTCGAAGATTCTGTCCACCAGTTTTTCGGCGGGCGCGAACCCGCGGCTTTCGAGCCAGTAGATGATGTTCGACCGCCCGCTCAGCGGGCCGATTTCGATCACCTGGCCCAGCCCGAACAGGTGCGAGGGCACCCCGCTGTAGACCGAATTGGCGAGCATGACGTTGCCCTTGCGGTACGCCTTGATGATCGCCGCCGCGTGAACGCCGGTGGACGTGCGGAACGCGTCGCGGCCGACCACCGGATAGTTCGCTGGAATGGGCGTGTGGGTGGCGGCCGACACTTTCTCCGCGTATTCCTTCAGCCGGCCGAGGTCGCGATCGATGAGGCCCATCAGGCGGAGATTCACCAGCATCAGCTCCATCGGCGTGTTCCCCACGCGCTCGCCCAGGGAAATCGAGGCGGCGTGCACCTGATCGGCGCCGGCGAGTATCGCCCCGATCGAGTTGGCGATGGCCAGGCCGCGGTCGTTGTGTCCGTGCCAATCGACGCGAATCGGCCGGCCGGCGCGGCCGACCACTTCGTCGATGACGAATTTCACCAGGTTGTAGGCGCCGCGCGGCGTCGCATGGCCCACGGTGTCGCACAACACGACGGCTTCGGCACCGCAATCGATGGCGGTGTGGTAGAGGCGCTTGACGGTGGCGGGATCGGTCCGCATCGTGTCTTCGGTCACGTACATCACCGGCAGGCCCAGCCCGCGCGCGAACGTTACCGCGCGCTCGGTGGCCCGCACGAGGTGGTCGACGGTCCAGTCCTCCACCAGCCGGCGAATGGGCGATGAACCCAGAAAAGTGGCCGCTTCGATGGCGATTCCGGCGCGCTCGGAAATCTCGGCGATGGGCCGGATATCGGCTTCGGTGGTGCGCGCCGCGCAATTCGGCCGGATCTTCAGCCGCGAGCCGGCAATCTCCCGGGCCAGAGCCTCGGTGTCCGCGTAGGCGCGGGGGCCGGCGCCGGGCAAGCCGATGTTCACCGCCTCGATTCCCAGCGCCTCCATCAGGTGGAGGATTTCAATCTTGTCCTGGATCGGCGGGTCGACGACCGAGGGATTCTGAAGGCCGTCGCGGAGGGTTTCGTCGTCCAGAGCGACCTTGCGGCCCGCCGGGATCTCCGGGCCGTCGCGCAGGTTCCAGTCGAATATCAAGTCGCCGAGTTCTTCCATCGTTAGCCGCCTCGAGCCGGTCGTCGCGCACAGAAACGCCCCCGCTCAACCGGGCACGTGTCCGCCGCGGCGGATGCCCCTACTGACGGTCGTCGCGCGGCTGGTTCGCCGATTGGCGGCGGCGAGCGCGGTATTCGCGCCATGCCTTGCGAAAACCCCGCCACCGCGCACCCGGCCCCGAGCCGAACAGGGCCTCCTGGACTCCCTCGGCCAGCTCGATCAGGCCCTGGTCGTAGCGAAACCACCAGGGCTTCGCCCAACGGGAAAACCGCTCGATGTCCACGTATCTTACTTGAACCATTTCGAGCAGCCCAAACTTCGAATGGGTTCGTCCCCAGCCGCTCGCTCCGCTGCCGCCGTGAGGCGCTTCGGTGATTCCGTAGCAGCTCATGACGTCGTTCACCATCACCGAGCCGCTGCGCAATTGCCGCGCCAGGCTTTCCCCGCGCCCCCGGTCGCCGGTCCACACGCTCGCCCCGAGGGCGAACGGCGAATCGTTCGCCAGCCGCACCGCCTCTTGCGCATCGGCGACCGCGGCGATTGCCACCACCGGCCCGAAAGTCTCTTCCTGCATCAGCAGCATGGATGGGCCGACGCCGGTAACCACCGCCGGCTCGAAAAATTGCGGCCCGACGTCCGGCCTCCGCCGCCCCCCGGTCAACACCCGGGCGCCGCGAGCCACGGCGTCCTTCAGTTGCTTCTCCACCCGGTCGATTTGCGCCTTCCGTATCATCGGCCCGACGTCGACGTTGGGATCCAGGCCGGAGCCAAGCCGCAGCCGGCGCGTCTTCTCGACGCACAGCTCGGTGAACCGGCCGGCGACGCCCGGCTCGACGTAAATCCGCTCGACCGAAAGGCAGGCCTGGCCGCAATTGGTGAGGCTGCCCCACACCGCCGCGCTCGAAGCCGCCTCGACGTCGGCGTCCGCGAGGACGATCATCGCGTCTTTCCCTCCCAGCTCGAGCACCGAAGGTATCAGCCGCCGGGCGCAGGCCTCGGCCACACGCCGGCCCGTTCCGACGCTGCCGGTGAAAAGCACCTTGTCCGGTCCGGCGTCGATGAGGGCGGCGCCCAGTTCGCCCGGCCCTTGAATCACCTGCACCAAGTCGATGGGGAAATCCGCCTGGTCGAACAGCTCGCCGAGCAGCGCGCCGCACCAGGGCGCCAGTTCCGACGGCTTCACCACCACCGCGTTCCCCGCGGCCACCGCCGGAACCACCGCCGTCAGCGGAATGGCGAAAGGATAGTTCCACGGCGAGATCACCGCAATCACGCCGCAAGGCTCGAACTCCACCCAGCTTTTCTTGCTCTTGAATGCGGGATTGTGATGCGAGATGCGTTCCGGCGCCAGCAGCCGCGGCGCGCGGCGGGCGTGCCAGCGGATCGAATCCAACGAAACCAGCACGTCGGCCAACAGCGCCTCGGCCAGCGGCTTGCCGTTTTCCCGCGTCACCACCTCTGCCACTTCGCGCCGCCGGGCGTAGAGCACCTTCGCCAAATGCTCGAGCCGGGCCGCTCTCTCGCCGACCGGCCTCCGCGCCCAATCCTGCTGCGCGCGCCGGGCGTGTTCGATGACGAGCGGGACCTCGCCCGGCGTGGTTGCCTCGAAGCGGCCGATCACTTCGCCGCTTGCCGGGTCGAGCGAATCCAGATAGCGCGCCGCGCGCGCCGCTTCGCCGGGCATCGCCCGCACCTCCTTCCGCTGCCGAATTCTATCGGAATTGGGCTGGCCGTTCACGGCGTCCCGATGCGCCAGGGTTCGGCGTATTCCACCGCCGCCAGATAAAGGCCCTGGGGCGGCACGGTGGGCCCGGATCGCGACCGGTCGCGCGCCTCGAACAATTCGCGCAGCTCGGCCGGCGACAGCCGGCCGCGGCCCACTTCGAGCAGGGTTCCCACGATCTTCCGCACCATGTTTCGCAGAAACGACCGCCCGTGCACGACGTACACCAACTCGTCGGGCGGCTTGGAGCGCGAGAACGCCGGAATCGCCAGGGTTTCGAGCGGCCCCGCCGGCGGCTCGAGATCGCGCGCGGGCCGGCGAACCAGTTCCGAGCGAAGCACCACCCGCACCGGATTCACCTCCTTCCCGTCGGCGTCGGCGCCGGGCGAGGCGGCGAACGAGGTGAAGTCGTGCTCGCCTTCGAACGCCAGCGCCGCCTCGGTCATCGCCTGCTCATCGAGCGGGAAGGGATAGTGCAGCGCGTAGAAGCGAGAGAACGGGCCCAGCACCCGCCCGCGGTGGATTCGATACTGATAAATTTTGGATTGCGCGTCCCACCGGGCGTGGAAGCGCGGCTCCACTTCCTCCGCCTGCACCACCCGGATGGCTGCGGGCAGCAGAGCGTTGAAGGCCCTTTGGAATTCTTCCGCGCCCAGCCGTGTATTGGCTCGAAAATTCGCCACTTGCCCCAGGGCGTGAACTCCGGCGTCGGTGCGCCCTGCGCCATGGATCGGCGTGCGGCAGCCAACCAGCCGTTCGGCTACCTCCGCGAGCGCGCCTTGAATCGTTTCCCGCCCGGGCTGAATCTGCCAGCCGTGGAAGCCGGTGCCGTCGTAGGCGAGCGTGAGCTTGATGTTTTTCATCGCAGCGCAAGACCGGAAGTGTCCCCGGGATTTCGGAGCGAGCTAGCGCGCCGCCTTCTGGAACCTGCTGCCGGGGCGAACGGCGACACCGCCGGCACGGCACAAGGGGCAGTCGTCAGCCTCGTAGCTGGAAATGGCCAGCGGCAGAAGCGCCAGCGCCGGCACCGGCCATTCCAGCCGGCCGCCGCTGCGATCGACCAGCGCGCCGACGGCAGCCACTCGGCCCCCCGCGCTCTCCACCACGCTCATCGCCTCGCGCGTCGACACGCCGGTGGTCCAGACGTCTTCGACCACCAACACGCGCTCGCCAGGCTCGAAGCTGAATTCGCGCCGCAGAGCCATCTTGCCCGCGGCGTCGCGTTCGACGAACAGCGCCCGCACCCCCAGCGCCCGCGCCACCTCATGCCCCAGAACGACGCCGCCCAGCGCCAGCGACACCACCACGTCGATGGCAACTTCGCGGAAGCGCTCGGCGAGGGCGCGGCCGAGGGTTTCGGCGTGAATGGGGTGAGCCAGCGCCAATGCGCACTGGACGTAAACGCCGCTGTGGCGGCCCGAGGAGAGCACGAAATGTCCGCTGCGTACCGCTCCCGCCCTTTCGAGCAACTGTTTGATTTCTTCGGGCTTCATCGCCTCTTCGGCCTGACTCTACGGGTCGGCCCGCGGTGGTGTCAACAAGGGGAGGAGGGCGAGCCCATCTGGGAACGAACCCTGTACCCGATCTCGCCAATGTTCCGGCACCGGCGCCAGTCGGCGGTGCTAAGATGCCTCACAAAAGGGAGCCATCTCGATGCCGTTCATCGATACCAGCAAGCTCAAGGTCACCGAGCGCCTGCCTGGCTGGCACGGACGCTATTTCCACTCGGCGAGCATGACCTTCGCGCACTACGACTTCGTTCGCGGCTCCTCCATTCACGAACACTCTCATCCTCAAGAAGAGGTGTATGAGGTGATCGAGGGCGAACTCGAGGTCACCGTCGAGGGCGTGAGCCAGGCGGTTCGGCCAGGCCTGGTGGCGATCGTGCCTGCGAATGCCCGCCATTCAGTCAAAGCTCTCACCGACGGCCGGGTGATTGTCGTCGACTACCCGCTTAGGCCCGGCTTCGACTAGACATCTTCTACGGCCCACACGGTGACAGTTGAATCAAGTTTTCCACGGGTGCGCGGTCGAATCCGCCCCGGTAGGGGCGGGTTTGAAACCCGCCCTTACCGCCCCAGCGGTCGAGGCGAAGCTTCGCTAGAGATCTGGCGGGGGTTGCAGTGCGGGGGTTGAAGCAATCTTCTCCCGGCCAAGCCGATGGCCAGACCGCAACGCCAGTCAACAAGCACGCCAACCGTCCGATTCTGGACAGTGGCGTCTCGCCCCCGCACGGATGGGTTCGCTGTTGTCAGCGGACATCGCACAACTCCTTTTCTTTCAGCAGGCGTCAAGACTGTAGCTGGCAAGTCGAGTGCAGGAATCCTGGCGGTTTGTCCGCCCAGGGCAGACGTTATGCTAGCCTGTTCGGCTCCCCGTGCCGCGGGGGAATCGGCGGGGGCGCCTGCCGCGGCGGGCAACGCGCCCCCACAGCTCAGGTTGTGGAGCCGGGGACGCGGGCGGCGGCAGGCAGGGGGAAAGGGAGCGAGAAGGTGCACAACTTCTGGGGCGATGTTCGCTACGGAGCCCGGGGCCTGTTTAAGAATCCGTGGTTCACCCTGGTGGCGCTGGTGACGCTGGCGCTGGGCATCGGTATGAACACGGCGATTTTTACGATCATCGACAGCGTGCTGCTGCACCCGCTGCCTTACCCCGAACCGCAGAACCTGATCGGCTTCACCCGAGCCGCGCCGCCCAAGGCGCGCCAGCTCCAGTCCCTCTCTCCGTTCGGCGTGTTTTCCTACCCTGATTTCGAGGATTTGCGCGCACAGGCCCGTTCGCTCGAGCAGGTGGCTGCCTATCACGAGGCCCAGGTAACTTTCACCCGAACCGGTGCGACCAGCCAACCGGAATCCATCCACGGGGTGGTAGCCAGCGCCGACATGCTGCCGCTGCTGAGGGCGCGGCCGCTGCTCGGCCGCCTGTTCGGAACCAGTGACGACCGCCAGGCAGCAGCGCCGGTGGCGCTGCTGGGCGAAGCGTTCTGGCGGGCTCGGTTTCACGCCGACGCGGGCATCATCGGCCACACGATCGAGCTGAATGACGAGGCCTATACGGTGATCGGCGTGCTCCCCGCCACCCTCCGGTTCCCGCCTTTCGTCGTTCCCGCCGAGATTTGGATGCCGCTCGGTTCCGACCCGAACTCGCAACTGCGGCAGATGCGGCAGGCGCGGGGATTGAGTTACCTTTTCGTGATCGGGCGCCTGAAGGCGGGAGCGAGCGTGGCGCAAGCGGACGCCGAGACGAAAACCATCTCCGATCGGTTGTCGTCGAATTTCCCGTTCGACAAGGGGCGCACCATCGGAGCGGTATCGCTGGGGCACGAACTGGTGAAGAACTATCAACTGGCGCTGCTGGTGCTGCTGGCGGCAGTGGGCCTGGTGCTCTTGATTGCCTGCGTCAACGTGGCCAACCTGCTTGTGGCCCGCGCCGCCGTCCGCGAGCGGGAAGTGGCGGTCCGCATGGCGCTCGGGGCGGGCCGCGCGCGAATCGTGCGCCAGATGCTGATGGAGAGCGTCGAGTTGTGCCTGGCGGGCGGAGCGGCGGGGGTGGCGCTTGCGGAGTTGGCGCTCGCTGGCTTCACTCGCCATCTGCCGCCCACGATGCAGGAATTCCAGGCGGTGAAGATGAACGGGCCGGTGCTGCTGCTTTCGGCGGCCGTCTCGATTGGCGCCGGGCTTCTGGTGGGCTTCCTGCCGGCGCTGCGGCTATCCGACTTGCGCGTCTACGACGCGTTGAAAGCGAGCGGCCGCTCCGGCAGCGAACTGGCCGCCAAGGGCCGGCTGCGCGAGGCGCTGGTGGTGGCGGAAGTGGCGCTGGCGGTGATCCTGCTGGTCGGCTCGGGCCTGCTACTACGGAGCTTCGCCCGGCTGGTTTCCGTTCCCCTGGGGTTCGACCCGCGCGGCGTGCTCATGGCTCCGGTGAATCTGCCTCGGGCGGTGTACGGGCAGCCGGCCGAGTGGCAATCGTTCGTTTCGACCGCGCTCGAGCGCATCGAGGCGCAACCCGGGGTCGAGCAAGCAGCCGCCAGCGTCTCGCCGCCGATGGGAGGAATGCGCATCACCTTGACGTTTTCCGTTCCCGGCCACCCCGCCGCTCCCGACGAGATGCCGGTGGCCGACTACCGGCCGGTGACGCCGGGTTATTTCGAGCTGCTGCGGATTCCTCTGCTGCGCGGCCGCGCATTCCAGTCGACCGACACCGCCGGCAGCCGGCGGGTTTGCGTCATCAACGAGGCGCTCGGCCGCTACTTCCGCGGCGAGGATCCGCTCAGCCAGCAGATCGCGGTCGGCCTTGGGAATCGCGAGCCCTGCCAGGTCGTCGGGATTGTGGGAAACGAAGTGACGGGGTCTCTTTCGAGCACGTCGGACGCCGCCATCTACTCGGTGTACGCGCAGGACCCGTTGTTCTCGATGAGCTTTCTGGTGCGAGCCGGGGGGGACCCGGCGGCGCTTAGCGGGGCGCTGCGGGAGCAGCTCGATGCCATCGACCACGAGCTGCCGGTCGCGCCGGTTCCCATGGCCACCTTGCTCGACCGCTCCCTCGCCCAGGACCGCTTTCGCACCCTCGCGGTCGCGCTCTTCGCCGCACTGGCCATCCTGCTGGCCGCGATTGGCATTTCCGGTGTTCTCGGCTATTCGGTCAGCCGCAGAACCCAGGAAATCGGCGTGAGAATGGCGCTGGGGGCGACGCCCGGCGGAGTGCTGCGGCAGGTGGTGCGCGAAGGGTTGACCCTGGCCGCGGCCGGAGCGGTGGCCGGGCTTGCTGCCGCTTTCGGATTGACCCGGCTCATGCGCACGCTACTGTACAAGGTCAGCCCGGCCGACGCTCTCACCTACATCGGCGTGGCGCTGCTGCTGGTTGTGGTCGCACTGCTGGCCTGCGCCTTGCCGGCGCTGCGCGCGTCGAAAATCGATCCCAACGTGGCCTTGCGGTATGAATGAAGCTGCGGAAAGGCCGCCGAACGGCTGGGGAAAGCGCTCTTTCGCCAGATTTTGGAAACAAAAGCGGCTTCGGTCGCGTTCCATAGAAGTGCTGCAAGAATGTCCTGATCGAACCTTACCTTGGAGAGGGAAATGAGGAAGAACCCTGTGTATTCGTTGGTTGTGCTCACCGTGTCTTTTCTGCTGGCGCTGGGAGCGCCGATGGGCCTCGGCGCCCAGTCTCAGCCTCAGTCGCAATATCCCCCGCCGGCGCAGACGGCTCCGGGCCAGACACCGAGCCAGGCGCCGGCGGCAGCCGTGCAGCCGCCGCCGAAGCTGCTCATTCCCGCCGGCCCGGACTACACCAAGGACATTCCGTGGTTTCCGCACGCGGGGCTGCGCCCGTACATGCCCCGGCAATCGGCCCAGCCGGTGATCGTCAATTCGCCGAGGATCGATCAGCTGATCCACGACGGCAAGCTGTACCTGAGCGTGAACGACGCCATCCAGCTGGCCATCGAGAACAATCTGGATGTCGAGGTGCAACGCTACATCACCTGGATCGCCGACCTGAACGAACTCCGCGCCAAGAGCGGCTCCCCGATCCGCAGCGCCCAGGGATTCACTTCGGTGCTCGGCGCGATCGCCACGCCGAGTTTCGACCCGGTGGTGACCACGAATCTCGGCTGGGCTCGCAGCTCGTTCCCGGTCAATAACCCGCTGACTTCAGGCATCGGCACCAGCGTGAGCCAGTTGGCCACGCTTACGGCGAATCAGGCCATCGCCGACTTCACGTTCACCAAGGGGTTCGAAACCGGCACCGGTTTCAGCCTCGGCTTCAACAACACCCGCTCCTCGAGCACCTCGGCGGCGGTACTGTTCGATCCCTCGGTTTCTTCCAACCTCACTATCGGCTTCTCCCAGCAGCTCCTGAACGGGTTCGGGTTCATGCCGAACACCCGTTACATCATCGAGGCGAAAAACAACTCGCAAGCTTCGCGCTACGGGATGGAAGTCGCCGTCATCAACGACGTCGCCAGCGTCGAGAACGCTTATTGGAACCTGGTGTACGCCGTCGAAAACGTGAAAGTGCAGCAAGCCGCCATCACTTGGGCGGAAAAGCTGGTCCAGGATAACGAGCGGCAGTTGCAGATCGGCACCCTGGCCCAGCTCGACGTCGTTTCCGCGCAATCGGCGCTGGCCACCAACCAGCAGAACCTGATCGTCGCGCAAACCACCGAGCAGCAGGACGAAACCGTCCTGCTGAACCTCATCACCCGGAACCCGATGGCCGCCGACCTGGAAAGCGTTCAATTGATTCCCACCGACACCATCAACAACTTGCCGAATATCGATATCATTCCCTTCCGCGATGCCGTCCAGGAAGCGTGGAACGACCGGCCAGACCTGCTTGAGGCGCAATTGACGCTGAAAAACGACGGTATCGAAGTGAAGGCCACCCGGAACGCCTTGCTGCCGGTGCTCACCCTCACCGGCCAGTACGGCACCCAGGGCTTGGGCGGAAACCAGTTGCTGACCACGGCGCTCACCCCGGTGGCCAATACCCGCTCGCCCATCGTCAACTCGAGCGGCCAGCCAATTCTGGTGAATGGCCAAGAAGCATTCACCGTCTCCCAGGTTCCGACATCCCGCAGTCTTCTTCCCGGCGGATTGCTGGACGCCTTTGATCGTCTCTGGAACAACAAATTCCCCTCGTATTCTTTCGGGCTGAACATGACCCTGCCGCTGCGGAACCGCAACGCCCAGGCGGACAGCGCCCAGGCGCAGATACAGCAGCGCGAGGCGGTGGTTCAGATCCAGGAGCTGAAAAACAACATCTCCGAAGCGGTGAAAGAAGCCCAGATCGCCATGCAGCAGGGCGTGGCCCGGGTGCAGGCGGCCGAGAAAGCCACCCAACTCCAGCAGGAAACCCTCAACGACGAACAGAAGAAGTTCGAACTAGGCGTTTCCACCGATTTCGTCGTCATTCAATACGAAAGCAACCTGCTTGCCGCTCAAGGCGCCGAGTTGCAGGCGAAAGTCGGCCTGCTCGCAGCCATCGTCGCCTTCAACCAGGCTCTGGGCCGCACTCTCAAGGTGCACAACATCACCATCGCCGATGCCCAGGGCGGTCACGTCACCCCTCGCGCGCCGCTGATTCCCGGCACGCCCGATCCGTTGTTTCAAAAGGCGGCATATCGCCCGGGACAGAACTAATGACGGTCGCCGCGGGGAGGCGGGAGCGCCAAGGCGCACGGGCGCTGCGGTCCTTCCGCCTCGCGCGCGGGAGCCGGCGGCGCGGCTGGCAGTCGTACGCAAGCGTTGCTGGCGACGCCGGGAATCGTAACTTTCACTGTGAACCCGCCGGCGGAGCTGCTTGCGAGGCTTCGCGGCTTGGACATAAGATTCGATGAGGAGATGCCGGGCGGGTCTGCCGAATCTCCAGGCATGTTCGCGGATCCGGATCGGGACGAACGACTATGACCGACGAACCCAAGGCGGGCGGCGAGCGGTTTGCCGGCGCTGCGCTTGAGCCGGGCGAGCCGCGGAGGCCCTCGGCACGGGAGCAAGCCTGGGAGTCACAGGTGCTGAAGCCGGCGCTCGAAAATTCTCCCGAGCGCCAAGCGGAATTCACCACAGTCTCCGGCCATCCGATTCGCCGGCTGTACACTTCCGCCGACCTCGCCGACGTCGATTTCGACCGCGACATCGGTTTCCCGGGCGAGCCGCCTTACACCCGCGGCATTCATCCCACGATGTACCGCGGCCGGTTGTGGACGATGCGGCAGTTCGCCGGCTTCGGCGGCCCCGAGGACACCAACCGCCGTTTCCGGTACCTGCTCGAGCAGGGCCAGACCGGCTTGTCGGTGGCGTTCGATTTGCCCACGCTGATGGGGTACGATGCCGACCATCCGCTCGCCGAAGGCGAGGTGGGCAAGTGCGGCGTCGCGGTCAGTTCCCTGGCGGACATGGAAACGCTCTTCGACCGGATTCCGCTGGCCGGCGTCACCACTTCGATGACCATCAATTCCCCCGCCGCGGTCATCTGGGCGATGTACCTGGCGGTGGCGGAAAAGCAGGGAGCGAGCTGGGAGAAGATTTCCGGCACCATCCAAAACGACATCCTGAAGGAATACATCGCCCAGAAGGAATATATTTATCCGCCGGCGCCTTCGATGCGGCTGGTGATCGATACGTTCGAATTCGGCGTTCGCCACACCCCGCGGTTCAACGTCATCTCGATTTCCGGGTATCACATTCGCGAGGCGGGCTCGACCGCGATCCAGGAACTGGCTTTCACCCTGCGCGACGGCATGGAATACGTGGAATGGGCGCTGCGCCGGGGGATGAAGATTGACGAATTCGCTCCCCGGCTCTCCTTTTTCTTCAATTCCCACAACGATTTCTTCGAGGAAATCGCCAAGTTCCGCGCCGCTCGCCGCATCTGGCACCGGGTGACACGCGAGCGCTACGACGCCCGCAACCCGCGGTCGTGGGCGCTGCGGTTCCACTCCCAGACCGCCGGCTGTTCGCTCACCGCGCAGCAGCCTTACAACAACGTGGTGCGCACCGCCGTCCAGGCGCTGGCGGCGGTGCTTGGCGGCACCCAGTCGCTGCACACCAATTCGCTCGACGAAGCCTGGGCGCTGCCCACCGAATTCGCCGCCACGCTCGCCTTGCGCACGCAGCAGGTGATCGCCCACGAAAGCGGGGTGACGAACACCGCCGATCCGCTGGGCGGATCGTATTTCGTCGAGGCGCTGACCGGCGAAGTGGAGCGCGGGGCGTGGGACTACATCGACAAGATCGATGCGCTGGGCGGGATGGTTGCCGCGGTCGAGCGCGGTTATCCCCAGCGGGAGATCGCCGAGGCTTCCTACCGCTATCAGGTCGCAGTCGATCGCAAGGAGAAGATCGTGGTCGGCGTCAACGCCTACGCCGGCGAAGAGCAGCCCATCGAAACCCTCAAAATCGACGAGTCGGTGGCCCGCCGCCAGGGCGACCGCCTGCGCAAGCTGCGGGCGGAACGCTCCGGCGAGGAAGCGGCGCGCCGGCTGGACGCGCTGCGCCGCGCCGCCGAAGGCAGCGAGAATCTGATGCCAGCGATTTACGAAGCGGTGAAAGCCTACGCCACGCTCGGCGAAATCTGCGACGCGCTGCGGGATGTCTTCGGGATTTACGAGGAAATCGCCATCACCTAGCGAGGCCCCGCAACTTAATCTTTGACAACCGCTCCCTCACCGTCGGGCAACCTGCGCGCCAAGGCTACGGCAAGCGGGCCGTGCCCCGACAGCGTGCGGGGGGGCGAGCCATCGGCTCGCCCCCGCGAAGCTGAGCGGATCGTGCGCCCTCACTCCGTACGAGAGTTTCGTCATCAACCGCGCGAGGCCCGGCGCCGGCAGCTGCGCCGATGGGAAGCAGCTCAAATTGTCGTTATCGCCTCGCGCCGAGCTGCGCGGCGACCCCTCAGAACGCAAGACGTAGCGCGAACTGCATGAATCGGGGCGTGGTCAGCGTGGAGTTGTACTTGCCGAAGACGCTGGGCGCGAAGGAGAGCGACGGCTGGGCGCCGCGCACGTTGTAGCGCACCGAGTTGGTCACATTGAACACCTGCCAACTGAACTCCAGCCGCCTGCTCTCACCGAGAGAGAAATCCTTGTTCAGCCCGGTGTCGATATTGAACACGCCGTCGCCGATGATGTTGTTGCGCGTTCCCGATTCGCCCGGCCAATCCTGACGGAAGGCCGCCTCCGCGGCTGCCGGGTTGGCGAAGATGTCGGGGCCGATCGGCTTGCCGTTGACAAAGGCGTTGCTTGGGTTCGACGTGACGGGAAGCGGGCCGTTGGGCATGGCGTCGCCCTCGATGTTCCAGTTCGTCGCCCAGGCGAAACCGTTGTCGACGGTGGTGGGGAAGCCGGTGGTCCAGCGGTAGATGCCGGAGAAGCGCCAGCCGCCAATCACGCCGTTCAGCAGGCGACCGGCATTTCCGGCCAGCATCTGGCCCTTGCCGAAGGGGAGATGATAGACCCAGTTAGCGTTGAACTGATGGAAGGTGTTGAAGTCGGACAGGCCACGCAGAGACAGCGGATCCCAGGAATTGATGACGATACCGCCCCCATTCAGATCGTTGCCGGTGCCGCCGGTGCCTTGCCAGGGGCCCACCCGCCCGGCGTCGGAGGCCTCGTCCAAGGACTTGGAAAACGTGTAATTGAACTGCCCGAGCAGGTTGGCGCCCCAGCGGATGCTGTAAGTTACCTGGAGCGCGTGGTAGTCGGAGGTGCCGATATTGCGCCAGGCGGTGTAGGAGCTGAACTGGTCGTGGAAAAAGGTGTAGGGGCCGAACTTGCTATGGGGAATGTCGACGCCGGAGACGTTGCCAGGTGTATCCATAAGGAAGAGGGAGAAGGTTTCGTTGTGGAGGAAACAGGACCACAAGCCATAGATCGCCTGCGTCGCGGTCATCGCGCCGGGGAAGTTGTCGGGGGCGCAGTTCAGGGACTGGCTGTTCAGGTCGCTCTGGGTGACGGTGCTCCACTGCGGGAAAATATTCTCAAAGAACGGTATGGGGTTGATCTGGGAGGTGGGCGTCTTCTTGGCAGCGAGCTTCGAGAGCAGGGTGGCCGCCTGGAAATAAGTCATGTGGCTGGAGGGATCGGTGAGATTCGCCGGCATGCCCAGGTCCACCTGCAAGGAAAGCCGCCGGCCGATGCTGCCCACGTAGGCGATCTGGAGCGAGGAGATGGATGTCAACTGGCGTGTGATCGAGAAATTGAATACGTGCGCGTAGGGAGTCTTCAAGGATTGGTCCAGCCCCCAGTTGATGGCGAAGGCGGAATTGCTGGGCGTGACCGGGAAGCCGCCGACCGGCGCGGGGCCGTACAGGCAGCCCGGGCCGTTGAGCGAGGGACAGGGCGGAGGCAGGCACGTGAGGCAGGTGAAGCGCGGGGCGTCGGCGGGGGTCACCACCCCGGCGGGATTGCCGATGTCGCTGGAAAGACCGAAGGAACCGTGCTGGTCGAAGCTGTTGACGATCGGGATCCCAAAGTGGTCGTACATGATGCTGTATCCGCCGCGGATGGAGAAGCGGTCCTTCCGGCCGAAGATTTTCGAGAGCCAGCCGTTGCCCGGGTCCGGGGCCCACGCCACCGCGATGCGCGGCGAAAAATCGTGGTAGTCCCAGTTCCAGAAGTCGGGACCGTTGTTCGCGGGACCGCCGAGGATGAAAGAAATCTCGCCGGCGGCGTTTGCGGGTTGTCCCTGTGCCGCGAGCGCGGCGGTCTTGTTGAACCAGTCGGCGGCGGTCTGATTGGTGCAACCGCCGGTTGAGCTGGCGATGCACGGCGCGACCTGCAAGCCATTGGTTTCGTAAGGCGGGGCCTCGAGCACCCAGCGCAGGCCGTAGGTGAGCGTCAGCCTGGGCGTCATCCGCCAGGAATCCTGGCCGAAGAACTCGTAGTCGTTGATGGCGTAACGGCGGCGGTTGGGGGCGCCCTGCGGCAGGGGGGTGCCAGTGCGAGTGAAGTTGTAGACGCCGTCGCCCTGGGTCAGGATGCCCAACAGCACCGTTGTGGCGTTGTCGTAGCTCGTGCCGAAACTGCCTAGTACGGCCGGAAAGCCGTTGTTCGCGGGATCGAGCGGGCTGGGGGTATTGGCGATGGCCGCGGTGTTCAGATAGGCCACATTGGTTTGAGCGTCGGAGAACGAGTTGGCAAAGCTGACGCGATTGCTGCGGATCAGAAAGACGTCGGTGCCAAACTGGAGCGCATGACTCCCTCGAGCCCAGGTCAGGCCGTCGCTGAACTGGTTGACGGGGACGATGGCAATGGTCGAGCGGGTGAACGGAACGATGCTGTCGAGCCCGTCCAGAATGGCCTCTGGCTGGAGCGAGGCGCCGGCGACCTGGCCGCCCTGGCGAATATAGCCCCAGTGAAAATCGTTGACCAGGGCGGGAGAAAGCACTGAAGTCAGTCCGACGAAGGAGCCCTTGCTGTCGTCGAGCAGCGTTCTCGCGGCGCCCTGGCCGGGGAACTGCTGGGCCTGGGGCTGCTTGTTATTCTGCGTCTCGCCACGCCAGAAGAGCGTTTCCGAGCCGTTGCTGGTGAAATGGTAGTCGAGGCGGGCGATATAGGTGTTGAAGGTGGGGGCTGATTTGGAGGCGAACCGATAGCCTTCCATGTTCAGGGCGTCGCCCTGGCTCATCTCGTTCGGCAGCGGATACTGCTGGAGAAGCTTCGCCACCGCCTGGTTCGGGCCGATTCCCAGGGGGTCGATCCCGGCGAGCTGGGACGGGCCGAGCGCGTAATTCCCTGGCGCAACCGCGTAGGTCTTGCCGCTGGCTCCGGTGACGCTTCCGCCGGGACACGAGCCGGGATCGGCGCAGTTGTATTCGATGATGCTGTCGCGCAGAGTCGCCGACGGTACCGTGCGCAGCACGCTCTGGCCCTCGGCGTCGCGCCGGCCTTCGTAGTTGGTGAAGAAGAAGAGCCGGTTGTGGAAGATCGGCCCTCCGAAGCTTGCGCCGAAGACGTTGCGCAACAACTCTGGCCGCTGATTCGGGGCGCCGCCAGCCTGTTGGTCGGCTTTCAAGAAGGTGTCGTTGGCGCTGAAAATCGTGTTGCGGTTGTATTCGTAGACCGAGCCGTGAAACTGGTTGGTGCCGCTCTTCGTCACCAGCGCCACTTGGGCTCCGCTGGAGTAGCCTGAGTCGGCATTGGGATCGGCGGTGGTGACCCGAAACTCCTGCACGGAGTCGGGCGGGACTGTCAGGACGCTGGTAAAGGCGTAGCCGTTGTTCTGGTCGTTGACGCCGATCCCGTCGAGGGTGACGTTCGATTGATCGCTGCGCAAGCCGTTCACCGCGCCGCTCCGCGTATCAGTGACCGAGGTGTCGAGCTTGCTGCCCAGATAGGCCACGCCCGGCTGGAGGCTCAGCAACTGCACGACGTTGCGATCGGCGATAGGCAATTGGGCGATCTGACCCTGCTCAATGGTGTTGCCGAGTGAGGCGTCGGTCGTATTGACCAGGGCAACCTGCCCGGTGACCTGCACGGTTTGCGTGACGGCGCCCACCTCCAGGCTCACGTTCACCGTGACGGGCAGGTTCACAAGAAGTTGAAGGCCGGTTCGGGTATAAGTGCGGAAGCCGGTTGCCTCGATCGTCAGCTTGTACGTGCCGGGGGGCACGGAAACAAGCGTGTACACGCCCGTTGCCGTCGTGACCGTCTGTCGTGACTCGTTGGTGGCGGCATTGACCAGCGTCACCTTCGCCCCTGGAACCGCACCGCCAGAGGGGTCGGTGACCACACCGCCCAACGAGGTTGTTGCCTGGCCCCATGCGGACAGGCTCAAAGCCAGCCCTGCCAAGACAACAAGAAGGCTGAAGACCTTATTGCTTTTCGTCATGATTCCCCCCTGGTGGAGGAATCATCCCGGCTCCGCCCGGGTCTGGCACCCCCCGGATCTGGGGCGCAATGGTCTGTCGGCCACTCGCCGCCCCAGTTACGGGGTCCACCTTCCTGGCACTCCCTCGCTCCCCGGGTGCCCCGCCAGAAAATCCCGCCACCTAATCATCGGGCCCTAAAGGCTCATGTACCGCGGAAGGAACGCTACCCCCCTCCCCCCCACACGTCAAGCGGGATTTGCAGCTAGCAATCAGCTTCCAAGATGGGCCGCGCGGAGGCCCCTGAGGGTCTGAGGCAGGATCCGGAGGAGGGCATACACTTGGGCGCCCGGATGCACTCCGCCGGCGGCTGGCTGCGGCGGGCTACTCATAGCGCAGGGCGGTTGCGGGATCAACTCGCGTGGCGCGCAGCGCGGGCACGTAACAGGCCGCCAGAGCGACCAGCACCAGCAGCGCGGCAACGCCCAGGAAGCTCAGCGGATCGTGCGCGCTGACTCCGTACAAGAGTTTCGCCATCAGCCGCGTCAGCCCCAGCGCCGCTGCCAGCCCGATGCCGACACCGATGAGCGCCATCTTCGCTCCCTGTCCCAGAATCAGGCGCAACACGTCGGCTCGCCCGGCGCCGAGCGCCATCCGGATGCCCATCTCGTGGGTCCGCTGGCCCGTCAGATAGGAAATCACTCCGTAAATTCCGATGCTGGCCAGCAGCAAGGCCAGGGCCGCGAAAATGCCCAGCAGGATCATCGAAAATCGCCGCGCTGCGAGCGTATCGGCAATAATCGCGCCCATCGTCTGGGTGCGGTAGCTCACCATCTGGCTGTTCATCTGCGCCAGCCGGTCGCGAATCGACGCCACCGCCGCCAGCGGAGAGCCTTCCGTCCGGGCCACCACGCCCACCCCGTTGGCCAGCAGGGGCATGAACCGATCGGGCACCTGGGAAATGGGAAAGTAAAACTGCGCCTGCACCGGCGACTTCGCGTCCCTGTCCAGCCCCCACTGCTTCACGTGGCCGACCACGCCGACGATTTCCGCCCCCTCGCCCAGAAGCTCGAAATGAACGCGCGTGCCCACCGGGTCGCGGCCGCCAAAATAAAGCCGGGCGAATTGCTCGTCGATGTCGACGACGAATTGCGAATGCTCGTTGTCGGCCGCCGTCAGGAAACGCCCGCGCTCGAGCGGGATCCGCATCACTTTCAGGTATTCAGGCTGAACGGCGTAGAACAGCGCCGATTTCATGTCCGCCGGGTTCGCCGGTTTGGGTTCCCCTTCCAGCCAGAAGGGCATTTCCGAATCCCCCGCCATCGGCAGCGCTCCGGCGATGGCGGAAGCCGCCGCGACGCCGGGTATCGACACCAGTTTGTCGTGAATCTGGAGGAAGGCGGACCGCATGGAGCCCGGAGATGCGCCGACCGACGCCGGGAAGGCGAGGTAGAAAGTGAGCACGTTTCTTTGATCGAACCCGGGATCGACGCTCGAAAGCCTTGCCAGGCTGCGGAGCATCAGCCCGGCCCCGACCAGCAGGACCACCGCCAGCGCCATCTCGATCGCGACGAACACCCGCTGCGTGCCGTGCCGCGCGCCGCTCGAGCCTCGCCCGCCCTCCTTCAGCGTCTCGTGAACCCCGCCCCGGCAGGTCTTCAGCGCCGGCGCCAAGCCAAACAGCAGTCCCGCGGCCAGCGACGCGGCAAGGGTGTACAGCAGCACCCGCCCGTCCACACCGACCGACTGGGCGCGCGGCAGCGCCTCCGGCAACAGTTTCAGGCCCGCTTGCGTCCCCCAGGCCGCCAGCAGCAAACCCAGCCCGCCGCCGGTGAGGGCGAGCAACAGGCTTTCGGTGAGAAGCTGGCGGATCATCCGCCCCTGGCTGGCTCCGAGAGCGAGGCGGATGGCGAATTCGCGCGTTCGCCCGGTCGATCGCGCCAGCAGCAGGTTGGCCACGTTCGCGCAGGCGATCAGCAGCACGAACCCCACCGCCGCCAGCAGCACCAGCAGAAACGGCCGGATATTGCCGACGATATCCTGCTGCAACGGCACCAGGGCGATCCCCTGGCCCTTGTCGATTTCGGGAAACTCCTCCGCCAGATGCTGCGCCAGCGCATCCATCTCGCCCTTCGCCTGCGCCAGCGTCACCCCGGGCCGCAATCGTCCCACCCCGTCCATCCCCATGCCGACGCGCCGATCGCGAAACGTCGGATCGTTCCACTGGCCGATGGGAACGAAGGCGTCGCAGTTGCGGTGGAAGTTGCCGCTCTCGTACTGGAAACCGCCGGGAATCACCCCGACAATCGTGTACAGGGTGCCGCTGAGGTCGAGCGTTTTCCCCAGCGCGGCGGGCGAGCCGCCGAATTTCCGCTGCCAGAATCCCTCACCGAGCAAGACGACCGGACCGGCGCCGACTTGGTCTTCCTCGGGCCGAAACAGCCTCCCGATCACCGGCTTCACGCCGAGCAGCGGAAAAAACGTCGCCGAAACCATTTCCGCTTTCAGCCGTTCCGGCTGGCCCATCCCGGTCAGATTGAAATCGTCTTGCCGGAAGGCCGCCAGGGCGGAAAAGCTGCGATTCTCGCGGCGCCAATCGAGAAAATTGGGGTAGGAGATGGATGACCGGGGAAAGTTGGCGTCGCTCGAGTACAAGGCCACCAGGCGGCTGGGCTGAACGAAGGGCAATGGGCTGAGCAGGACGCCATTCACCACCGAAAACAACGCCGTATTCGCTCCAATGCCCAGCGCCAGCGTCACGATGGCGATGGCGGCGAAGCCGGGCGACTGCCGCAGCATCCGCAGCCCGCCCCGCAGGTCCCGCAGCAGCGTTTCCATTTCTCCTCCGGCAGGCGATCCGGCGTTCCCGCTCGATCGCCGCGGGCGCGCCGTTTCACTGTTCCATACGGACCGGGGGCGGGATATGTTTCGGTCCATCGTCCTCGCATTTCCGCCCTGAGGCCCACAGGCAAGATGCCTGTGCCACCATCGCCCGCCGCTCGACGCCGCTCGGGACAGGCGGGCAGTATGCCTGTATTGCCATGGCCAGCTCTGTTCGTGGGCCGCGAAGATTTGGGCGCAGGAGAAAGGGACAGTGGCTACCATGCTTTGGGGGCCGCGACAATCTTGTGATGCCGCGGCGGGAGCGGGCGAGCCCCCCCCTCGTCCCGCATGGCGGGATTGGGACCTGGCGGCGGCTCGCCCCTACCAGGGGAATGGATGGATTGCGGCTGGCCGCCCGTCCGTTTCCCCCGCCGGCCCCGGTTCCCCTCGTGGTAAGCTTTTCGGGCTGACGCCGCAGAGGGAATTCCTCCGCGGGTTGAGCGGAAATCCATGGCCGAAAAGAGAATCCGGGTGCTGATCGCCAAGCCGGGGCTGGATGGCCACGACCGCGGCGCGAAAATCATCGCCCGCGCCTTGCGCGATGCGGGCATGGAAGTAATCTACACAGGGCTGCGCCAGACGCCGGAAATGATCGCCTCGGCGGCGGCGCAGGAAGACGTCGACGTGATCGGGTTATCGATCCTCTCCGGCGCGCACAACGTGCTTTGCCCGGAACTGGTGCAACTGCTCCGGGCCAAGGGCATCGACGACGTTCCGGTGGTGATCGGCGGCATCATCCCGGAAACCGATATTCCCGGCCTGAAGCAAGCGGGCGTCGCCGGCGTTTTCCTGCCGGGCACTCCCACACAGGAAATCGTGGATTTCATTCGGAAGCTGGCCGCCGAGCGCCAGGCTCGCGCCGCCTCGTCCTGAGCGGCCTTCACCAGCGCCGGGGGAGGACCAGTCCGTGAGCGCGAGCCCTTCGCCTGTAGGTTGATCCACCGTGGAGCGCGCTGGTTACCTCCGTTTGTCAACGAAGGGGTTCGCGGCAGCGGGAATACAGTGCCTCCGCGGCTGTATAATCCGACGGAAAAAGGGAGGCAGCGATGAGGGAAGTGGCCATCCTCGGCGCGGGCATGACCCCGTGTCGTTCGCGCTGGGTGGAGAAGACCTTTTGGGAGTTGGCACAACTGGCCGTATCCGAGGCGGTCCGCGACGCCGGCATCCAGATCCAGGAGGTCGAGGCCGGCGTCGCCGGCATCTACAACGACATTTTCGAGTTCCAGGCAATTCCGGAAAGCGGTTTGCAGGGCATCGTGGGACTTCAGAACAAGCCGCTGCTGCGGGTTTCCAACGGAGGGGCCACAGGCGCCTACGCCATGCTTGCCGGTTACAACATGATCGCAAGCGGCCAGTACGACCTCATGCTGGTTCTTGGCGTTGAAAAGGCGCTTGACTGTTACGACTTCGAAGCCGAGAGCGCGACTCCGGCCGTAGTCCAGACCATCGCCTATTCCTGGGACCCCTGGTTCGAGCGCCCGCTCGGCGCGCATGCCTCGGAAAGCTACGCCGAGGTCGTCCAGGCCTACATGGATGAGCATCCGGGCGACCTGGCACCCGCCGCACGGGCCAAGATCGTCGAACTATTCTGCGCTCAGGCCCAGAACAACCCCTACGCCCAGAGACTGGGGGAGAAGGTTACCGCCGAACAAGTGCTGCACTCACGCTACGTCGTCTATCCGATCCGTTCGCTGGAGACTTGCGTCTACACCGAAGGAGCGTGCGCGCTAATTCTGGCCTCTGCAAAAATGGCGCGGAAGGTGACCGAGCGCACCAACCGTGAGCCGATCTGGATCACGGGGGTCGGGGCTGCCAATGAGCCCTACTTCGTCGGCAACGACATCACGCGCTACAAGGTGCTCGACCGCATCTACTCGGACTATCTGGCAACGCAACGAGCGCTCCGGCAGGCCAGGCTCACCATTGAGGATGTCCAGGTGATCGAGCTGCATGATGCGTTTATTCCCCAAGCGATGATCACGCTCGCCGAAATGGGCGTTACCCCCCTGGGTCGGGCCAACGACCTCGTTGAGGAGGGGATCATCCTGCCCGGGGGGAAACTGCTGGTGAACCCGTCAGGCGGCCTCGTCTTTGGAGGACATTTCGTAGGCGGGTCGAATATGATGTCGACTTGGAGCGTCATGCGCGAGCTCCGGGCTCGGAATTTCGAACATGGGCTGGTTCACGGCACCGGCGCGTCGCTTTCGATGTACGGCGTGGCCATTGTCCTGGAAAGGAGAGGCTGACGATGTCTCAAAAAGAGGAACCGCCGGTCATCTCCCCCGCGATGCTTCCCCGGGCGGGGATTACCGAAGTCAACGCGGGAGACCGCGCCTACTTGCAGCGAAACGACGCCATGTTCACCGGCATGCGGCACGGCCAGGGGGAATTCAGCGATTTCTTTCGCTCCCTTCGCGACGAAGGCAGGATCTTCGGCCACCGCTGCCCTCACTGCCGTCACCTGATCGTTCCGCCCTTCATGAAACGTTGCCCAGCATGCAACTTCGTCGAGATGGACAGGGAATACGTGCGGGACCTGGGCGTGACTGCCGCCACCCCGGTGATCACCGTCTTCGCTCCAAGCCGTTTCAAGGGCGAGGTCCCGTTTGGCACCGGCCGCGTATTTCTGGATACTTCCGAAGGCAAACGGAGCGATACCGCCATGCTCGTTCGGGTTCGAACCACGCGGGGAACCATTCGACCCGGGATATTCGGGAGAGGCACGCCTGTCAAGATTGCGTTCCGCGACGATCGCCGGGCCGGGATCGAGGACATTTTTGCATTGCCGCAGTCCGAGCTGACGCCTGAGCAACTCTGCAAGAGTCCGCTGCTCGAGAGCGAGATCGAATGGGGACGGGTTGGGGCGCAGGAGTTGGGCGAAATCACTCCCCAACGCCGCGAAGCTTTGCTGGAAGTCGAGACCCGCTTCCGAAAGCTCGGCGAAATGATCCGACAAAGCGCGCGCGCCACCGCCAACCTTGCCAACTGGCGCCGCGTCGTCAACGTTCAGACCGGGGGCGGAGCCTTCAGTTTTCTGATCGAGGATGGAACGTTGCGGGTGCAGGGCGAGATCGCGGAACGGGCTGATTTAATCGTGCGGGTGGCCGATCCGGCCATTCTGCTCGCCTGGCTCCGCGACTGCACCGAAGGCGCTGCCGAGGGCTCCGAGAGCCCGGCGTTAACCGATCTGGTCATCGACGGGACGCTGGTGTTGAACAAACCCGAACTGGAAAGCATCACTCGCCTCGACCGCGTCCCACGTTCTCTCCGCCGCGACCACGTCCCCACCGGAACCGGCGGGCGGTGATCCCTGCAACAGGCTGCTCCGGGACGGCGCCTCCTCCCGACGCACCCGAGCGCCCTGGCCGCCACGCGCCAGGTGCGCGATCGCTACGCGCGCGCGTGACCGCAAGCGAGGCGATTGCGGCGGCAGCCGGGCGGTGCCGCGCTGAAGGCCGCGGCGCTACACTTACACCTTGACACCCGTCGCCTGCGTCCCGCTACGCCGGCGGCTCGCCAACCGAGCTCCCGGACTCCGGTACCGGCTCTTCACTGAATATAGTCAATCGAGACTTTGGTAACCTGACTGCTCTGATCGCGGGGAGGAACGCTGCATGACGTTTGAAACCCTGAAACTGGAATGGGAAGACGCCGTTGGAATTCTGACGTTCAACCGGCCGGAGAAGAGGAATGCCATCTCGACGGTGATGATCGGCGAACTGCTTGACGCTCTGGCGGAAATCGAGCGCTCCCCCGGCCGGGTGGCGATCCTCACCGGGGCGGGCAGCGTCTTCTCCGCGGGGATGGACCTCGAAGACCTCCGGCGGCTGGCTTCGCAGTCCATCCAGCAGAATCTGGCCGACTCCCGCCGCGTGGCCACGTTGTTCCACCGGATCTTCAGTTTCCCGAAACCGCTGATCGCGGCGGTGAACGGAGCCGCCATCGCCGGCGGCTGCGGCCTGGCCACCCTGTGCGATTTCACCCTGGCCGTTCCCGGGGCGAAATTCGGCTATTCGGAAACGCGCATCGGTTTCATTCCCGCGCTGGTATCGGTGTTCCTGGTGCGGCAAATCGGCGAAAAGCGGGCGCGCGATTTGCTGCTCACCGGCCGCTTGGTGGACGCCGCCGAGGCCCAGGCGCTGGGACTGGTGAATGAAGTGGTGCCGGAGGAGAAGCTGCCGGCTCGCGCGCGGGCCCTGGCAAACACGCTGCTGGGCAACAGCCCCGGAAGCCTCACCCGCACCAAGATGCTACTATCGGATTTCTCCCGCCGGGAACTCGATTTCCACATCGATTTGGCAATCGACGCCAACGCCCGCATCCGCGCCACCGAGGACTTCCGCGAGGGCGTTACCGCTTTTCTCGAGAAGCGCCCGCCGAAATGGACGGGACGATAGAGCGGGCCGGCGACGGCTGCCTCAGGACCGGGTGCTTTCGGACGTCGCGCCTTTGGAAGATGCGCGGCAGTGTAGGGGACGCCCCTCAGCGGCTGAAGCCGCATTCTCCCGCTGGTGCTTGCGGCACGGGGGAAGCCGTGCCCTTACAGGGAGCGCAACTCGCCAGCGCACAGGCTGAAGCCTGTGCCGCCCGCGGCGGCGAGGCGGGGCCGTTCCCTGGGCGGCGGCGGGTTTGCTACACTTTGCTGCCCCGATGAAGCAGAGCTACGAAACCACCCTGCGCGTGCGCTACGCCGAAACCGACCGCATGGGCGTGGTGTATTACGCGAACTTTTTCGTTTGGTTCGAGGTGGGCCGGGTGGAAACCTTTCGCCAAATGGGATTTTCCTACAAGGAAATGGAGGAAGCGGACGACAGCCGGGTGGTGGTGGCGGAGGCCGCCTGCCGGTACCGCAGTCCGGCGCTTTACGACGACGTTGTCCGCATTTGCACCCGCGTGGCGGAATCGCGCACCCGCACGCTTCGCTTCGCCTACGAAGTGATTCGCGACGCCACCGGCGAGTTGCTCGCCACCGGAGAAACCCTGCACGTGATTTGCGACCGCCGGAATCGGCCGAAAACGCTTCCCGAGAAATACCGCCGGTATTTCCCGCTCACGCCCCGCCGGCGCCCGCCGAGCCGAGCATGACCATCGCGCTCACAGGCAACGATCTTGGTCTCGACGGATTCGAGGAAGTCGTTTGCCGGGGCGCGAGCGTTTTGCTGGACGGCGCCGCGCGGCGGCGCATGGAAGCATCGCGCGCGGTGATCGAACGGCTGGTGGCTTCCGACCGAACCGCCTATGGCGTCAACACCGGTTTCGGGGAGTTGGCGCGGGTGCGCATCTCGGCAGAGAACATCCGCCTGCTGCAAGTGAATCTGGTCCGCAGCCATGCCTGCGGTGTGGGCGCGGCGCTGGGCGAGCGGGAAACGAGGGCGATGCTGCTGCTGCGGGCGAATGCCCTGGCGAAAGGATTGAGCGGGGTGCGGCCGCTGGTGGTGGAAACGCTGTGCGCGATGCTGGAGCGCGGCGTGTTGCCGGTGATACCGTCGCAAGGTTCGGTGGGCGCTTCGGGCGATCTGGCGCCGCTGGCGCATCTGGCGCTGGTGGCGATTGGCGAAGGCGCGGCAATCCATCGCGGGGAACGCCTTGCCGGCGGGGAAGCGATGCGCCGCGCGGGCATCGCGCCGCTCGAACTCGAAGCGCGGGAGGGTCTGGCGCTGCTCAATGGCACGCAGGGGATGCTGGCGCTGCTGGCCCTGGCGCTGATTGCCGGCCGCGCGCTTGTGGACACCGCCGACGTGGCCGCCGCCCTCTCCCTCGACGCGCTGCGCGGCACTCCCGCCGCCTTCGACCAGCGCATCGCCCGCGCACGGCCCCACCCGGGCGCGGCGGTGACCGCGAGCAACGTCGAGCGGTTGAACCGCGGGAGCGAAATCCGCGAATCCCACCACGCCGCCGAGCGCGACCCTCGCGTGCAGGACGCCTATAGCCTGCGCTGCGCCCCGCAGGTGCACGGCGCCGCCCGCGACGCTCTCGATCAGATCGGCCGGGTGGCGGCCATCGAGCTGAACAGCGCCACCGACAATCCGCTGGTCTTCCCCGAAACCGACGAGGTGGTGAGTGGCGGGAATTTCCACGGCCAGCCGCTTGCCATGGCCGCCGATCAGCTCGCGGTCGCCCTGGCCACGCTCGCCGGAATCAGCGAGCGCCGCATCGATCGAATGACGAATCCGCACACCAGCCTGCTGCCCGCCTTTCTCACCGAGAATCCCGGCCTCAGCTCCGGCTTCATGATGGCGCAGGTGACGGCGGCGGCGCTTGCCGCCGAAACCAAGACGCTGGCCGTGCCCCATTCCGTCGATTCGATTCCCACCTCCGGCGACCAGGAGGATTACGTGTCGATGGGGATGAGCGCGGCGCGGCGGCTGGGGCCGATGATCGAGAACACCCGGAACGTTCTCGCCATCGAGTTGCTCGCCGCCTGCCAGGGACTCGATTTGCTGGCGCCGTTGCGCACCGGGCCGGAGGCGGAAAAGGCGTACCGGCTGGTGCGGTCGGTGGCGCCGAAGCTCGCGGCCGATCGCCCGCACGCTCCCGACATCGCCGCGGTGGCGGCGGTGGTGGAGCGAGGGGCGTTCGCCGATTTGCTGCGGTGAAATCGCGGCGGTGGGTTGGCGGTAGTGAGCGGGTTGGTGAGATTGTAAGTTCCAGGTCGACGAGATGAAGGGAATCCCGTCTTGAGTGCTTTACGGGGGTCCACAGCCAGCATGCCTGTGCCACGGCTAAAGGCTTCCCTATAGTCTTCTGGACGATCCGATGCGCTTGCTGGAACGAATGGTGCGCCGATACGAGCACGGCCGCTGGGCCGCGGAAGAGAACCGGCAGAGCCGCCCGTTCGGCTGGGGCCTGGAATACATCGGCGGGCGCGCCGACGACCCCGATCCGCGCGCGTTCCTCGATCGATTTGCCGAGGAGACGGTGCGGGGGAGCGACGCCTGGTACGGCGTCGAGCCCGCCGGCGACGCTCGGCTGGGCGAGGAAGCCGATGGCCTGGTGCTGAGCTTTTCGAGCGCGATCGAGAGCCGGTGGCCGCAAAACAACCGCGTGTGGGCGCGCTACCATCCGACGCGGGCGCAGAGTGCGGCGGTGGTGGTGCTGCCGCAATGGAATGCGGGCTGGGAGTCCCAAGCCGGCGTTTGCCGCTGGCTGAACCGGCTGGGCCTCGCGGCGCTGAAGATCACGCTTCCCTACCACGGCCGCCGCGCCGTGGAAGGCATTGAGCGCGACAATTACCTGGTGGGCCCGAACATCGGCCTCACGCTCCAGGCCAACCGCCAGGCGGTGACCGACGTGCGGCGCTGCTTCCGCTGGCTGGAGCAGCGCGGCTATTCCCGGCTCGGCCTGCTAGGGACGAGCATCGGCTCGGCCATCGGTTGCATCGCCCTGGCGCACGACCGCGCCGTTCGCGCCGGAGCCTTCCTCCACGTTTCCACCTATTTCGGCGACGTCGTGCGCACCGGAATGACCACCATGCACGTCTGGGAGTCCCTGCGCCCCCACGTCACCCCGGAAGAAATTCGCCGCTGGTGGTCGCCGATCAGCCCGTTCCCTTACGTCGATCGGCTGGCGGGCACCGGCCAGCGCAGCTTGATGATCAGCGCCCGGTACGATCCGACGTTCTGGCCGGAATTCTCCGAGGAACTTTTTCGGAAAATTTCCGGCGACGGCATCGATGCGCAGGTCCTGCGGCTGCCCTGCGGCCATTATTCGCTGGACCGGCCGCCCTTCAGCGTCATCGCCGGCTTGCGGTTCGGGTACTTCCTGCGGGATACCCTGAGGGAATAACGGCAACAGAAACGATGGCCCAAGCCAAGGGGAGCTACCAGGGAACGAGTTTCTTCAGGCCCTTTTTCTTCTTTTTCTTGCTGCTGGATTGCTGCTTGTTGCTCTCGAGCTCCTTGTTGCCGGCCTTGGCTGGCGCGGCTTTGGCGGTGATGTCGGCAGGCGCGGCGGTCTGGTCGGGTTTCGGTCCTTTCGACGGGTCGCTCATCGTCTTGGCTTCCACCGCCATCTGTTGCTGGCTGGCGTTAGTGGCGGCGGGCGAGGAACCGCCGTCGACCCCGGGAGCGGTGGCGGATACCCCCACAGCGCTCGCAGCGGTTCCCGCGGGGGCGGAGCCCGGCTGCACCCTCTCGACGGAAATCGCGCTGCCGGGAGCAAGACTGTTTCCACCAGCCATCTGGCTGACGACCTCCGGCGAGAGCACTTCGCGGGCGGAGACGACGTCGGTTTCCGGGGTCAAATTGGGGTCGCCGGAATGGGCGGCGCGGGAGACGTCGGGGCCGCTCTTCAGGATGCCAATCGCCTCCGAGAGCATCCCCGGCCGGTGGTGGGCGTAGCTCAGCTCGGCCCGTGTGCGAGCCACCGCCTTGGGATCGGGCTGGGGCACGGGGAATCCAATCGCCTGAAGCCGCCGCTTCGCCTCGGGCGCCAGCGAAGAATCCGGGTATTCCTGGACGATCCGGGCATAAAAGCGGGCGGCGAAATCGTTGTGCTCGGTCTTTTCGTAAACGCGGGCGAGCATCAAGTTGGCCTGGTCCGCCTGGCTGAACAAGGGATAGCGGTCGGTCAATTCCAGCAGGCGGGCGGCGGCGGCGCCATAGGCGCCGCGCAAATCGTAAAACCGCGCCACTTCGAATTCGCCCTGGGCGATCACTTCCTGCACGTCGCGCAGGCGCTGCTGCGCCTCCTCGGTCCACCGGCTCTTGGGATACTTCAGCAGCATGGTTTGCAATTCGGCTTCGGCCTCGAGCGCCTGGGTGCGGTCGCGATCGGGTTTCTCCATCATCCGGTAATGCGCCATCGCCACCCGGTACTGCGCGTAGCCGGCCTCGTCCAGAAACGGAAAGAAAGTGATGAAATCCTTGTACTCAGCCACCGCCTGCGTCAGTCCGGTGACGCCGCCTTCCTGATAGTAGGAATCGGCGATGGCCAGCTTGGCCTTGGCGAGGTATTCGCTGTCGGGATAGGTGTTGATGAGGGTCTGGAGGGTGAGCCGGGCAACGGTGAACCGGCCGTGCTTGATGTCGTTGGTGGCCTCGTCGAACAGCACCTGATCGGGGGCGGCCTTGGCGCCCGCCAGCGGCTGGGGCTTCTTGTGCCAGAACAACAGGCAGCCGCTCGAGCCAGCGCACAGCAGGAGAGCGATGGCGAAGAGGGAAAGACTGGCTATGGCTCGGCGCATCATATCCTCAGTGCGAGGGCTTCCTGGGCCCGCTCGATGAGTTGCCTGACCGCCGCGCCGGGATCGGGAGTGTGGAAGACGGAAGTACCGGCAACGAGGATTTCGGCGCCCGCGCGAGCGACGTCGGCGACGTTTTCCGGTCCGATCCCACCGTCGACGGCGATGCGGAAGGCGCCCGCATGGCGCGCGCGCATTTCGGCCAGTTCTCGTATCCTGGCGAGCGACCGGGGAATGAATTGCTGCCCGCCGAAACCGGGATTCACCGTCATCACCAGGACTACGCTCGCCAGATCGAGCACCTCGGCGATCATCCCCACCGGCGTGGCGGGATTGATGGCGACGCCAGCCTCCAGGCCGCGCTCGAGAATCGCATGGAGCACGCGATCCAGGTGCGGGGTTGCTTCCTGGTGGACGTAGAGGAGGTCGGCGCCTGCGCGGGCGAACGGGTCGATGAAGTCGCCGGGATTGGAAATCATCAAGTGGACTTCGAAAGGCAGGGTGGAAACCTGCCGGAGAGAGGCCACCACCGGCACGCCGATGGTGAGGTTGGGCACGAAATGCCCGTCCATCACATCCACGTGCAGCCGCTTGGCTCCGCCGCTCTCCACCGCCTGAATTTCGCGCTCGAGGCAGGCGAAATTCGCGGCGAGAATCGACGGCGCAATTTCTACTCGAACACGCGAGCCGCTCATAGCCCCTCGGTCATTCTAGCATACGGGATGCCGGGCTTTCCGCCCGGTTTTGGCGGCAGTTTGGGAACCGGGGCCGGCGCCGCGGCGGCCGGCGGCGCCAGGGAAACAACGTTCAATTGCACGTCGGTGGCTCGATCCACCCGTCCGCCCGTGGGCGGATTCTGGCCGACGATCGAGCCCGCGGCCGCTCCGGCAGTGGTAACGAAAGCCACCGAGGGAAAGCCCACCCCGGCGGCCTGCAGCCGGCTCTGGGCATCGGAGACGGCGAGTCCGGTCAAGTCGGGCATGACGAAAGCCGGCGGCCGCGGCCCGAGCGACACCAGCAACGACACGCGGGGGCTGGTGAGGCCGGTTTCGCCCGGCAGGGGATCCTGCTGGAGGATCAAGTCGGCCGGCTCGCCGGAAGCGTAAATGTAGGAGACTTCGCCCAGTTGAAGACCGGCGGTGAGCAACTGGAGCCGTGCCGCAGGGAGGCTGCGATCGATCAGGTTGGGCACGGTGACCTTTTGCGCTCCCAGGCTAAGCACCAGCTCGACCCGCTGACCCAGTTTGAGTTCCGTGCCGGGAGGCGGGCTTTGGCGCACAACGGCGTCGACTGGCAGGCTGCTGTAAACGTGGTCGGCGACCGCCACGCCCAATTGGTTGTAACGCAAGGCGGCTTGCGCGTCGGCGAAACTACGGTTCACCACGTTGGGCATTTTCACCACGCGCCCCTCGATGGCGAACCGCATCGCGGTGATGGCGCTCAAGAACGCCGCCGATCCGAGCACGAAGAGCAGCAGAAACAATCGTCCCAGCCAGCGCAGCCGCTCGACCAGCGCCCTGGCGACCGCCGGCCCTCTCGCCTCGGCGTCCATATGGTTAGCGTACGGAAGTGAGGGGGCGACTTGCAAGGCAGGGGGGGGCAGAGGTCAGAGTTGAGAGTCAGAGTTCAGAGTTCCGCTCGAGGATGGCGGCGAAGAAGCCGTCAGTGCCGGTTTCCCACGGCAGCGTTCTGAAGAATCCCTCCGGGTCGAATAGTTTTCGCACCGCCTCCTCGCCGTCGCCGGCAAGAGACGCCGCAAACGCAGCCGGTGGCGGCGCCAGGCGCAAGTCGCCCCGCGCAGCCATCACTCGGCGCACCACCTGCTGATTCTCGTCGCGTTCGAGCGAGCAGGTGGCGTAAACCAGCCGCCCGCCCGGCGCGAGCCGCTCGGCCGCGTTCGCGAGCAACGCCACCTGCCGGCCTGCCAATTCCTCGATGTCCTCGGGCGCCAGCCGCCAGCGGATTTCCGGATTTCGCGCCAGCGTTCCGGTGCCCGAGCAGGGCGCGTCGATCAGGATGCGATCGAAGCGGCGCGCGAACGGCAACGGCCGCGCGGCATCCATCGCCACCAGCTTCACTCCGGCGACATGGGCCCGGCGCAACTGCGCTCGCACCGCCCGCAAACGGCTCGGGTGGATGTCGCCGGCCGCGACCATCGCCTTCGGCCCCGCCGCCAGGGCCAGATGCAGGGTCTTGTTGCCCGGAGCGGCGCACACATCGAGCACGCTTTGGCCGCCTTCCACTCCCGCCAGCAGCGTCACCGCCTGCGACGCCTCGTCCTGCAGCGCGATCCAGCCACGGCGAAAGGCGCGGCAGGCGAGCGGATTCCCTCCCCCGCGTATCAGCAGCGCCCGGCGCAGCAGGCGGCCGGGCTCGACGGCGAAGCCATCGGCTTCGAGCGAGTCCCTCACCGCATCGAGCGCCGCCGGATCGAGCACCGCGCAGGCCACCGGAAGCGGCTGGTTGTTCGCCTCGAGCAACGCGCGCGCGCCGTCGCCGCCAAACTGCTCGAGCCAGCGCTCGACCATCCAGCCGGGATGCGAGTACAGAATTCCAAGCCGCTCCGCTTCCGGCATTTCCCCGGGCAGCGAGCGGGCGAGTTGGGCCAGCCACTCGGCGCCGCAAGGCAGACGCCGCAGAACCGCATTGACGAACCCCGCGGCCGACTTCTTCCGGGCGACCCGCGTAAGCTCGACCGCTTCGTTCACCGCCGCGCTAGCCGGAATGCGATCGAGGAAGAGCAACTGATAGGCGCCAAGGCGCAGCGCCCGCCGCACGCCGGGGTCGAGTTCGGCCGCCGGGCGATTCGCCTGCCGTTCAATGAGGAAATCCAGCAGCCTTTGCCAGCGCAGGACGCCAAAAGTGAGCTCGGTGGCGAGGGCGGCGTCTTCGCGCTTGACAACAGCCTCAAGGCGCAACCGGGAGCGGCGGCGCGCGCCGGCACCCCTGCCGCCACCCAGTCGAGCAAGGAGCGCATCGGCGGCGTAGGCGCCTTCGGCCTCGACGCGGGTAAGAACGTCAAACGCAACCGCTCTGGCGGGTGAGACAGGCATCAGGGTTCATGAAAGCATACCGGGAGGGAGGCCGCCAGGGGGCGGGGCGGGAGTACGGTCAACGAGGGCAGGGACGAAACAAAAAGGTGCACCACGGAGACCGCAGAGAAAGCCGGCACAGAGAGAACGCGGACCCGTCGAGGGTGGCTGGAGCGGCGCCTGCTGTTGCCGAAGAGAATCGAAAACTGGTCGCTCACCAGCTTGCAGCAGCGGCTCGTGAAAACGGGCGGCCGCTTGATCAAGCACGCCCGGTACTACTGGCTGCTGCTGGCCGAGAGCCATCTGACGCGGAGGCTCTTTGGTAGCGTACTGCGGAGAATCGTCGCGCTACCCTAGCCAGCGGGATAGCCAAGCCGTAGATCGGAGCAGATTTCGGTGAGGGGGAAGACAGGGGAAGGAAGAATATCGGAGGAATCAGTTGGAAAAACGGCCGCGTTGGGCTTTGGGATTCTCGGCAGAGGTAGCACCGGACGCTTCCGTGGTCACCGGAGGCGCCGAGCGCTGAAAACCCGGTGAGCCCGTTGCATTTCGAGGTGGTCAGATGTATGTTCCAGGCCAGCCAGGAGTCAAAATGGAAATCCCGGTTCAGAGGCCCTGCCCGTTTTTTGCAAGCGGCTTCTGATTGCGGTTTTCGCTGCCCCCGATGTGACCGCCGTTTTCTTTCTTGACATTACACGCTATATTCATCAACGACTCGCAGAGGTCAACCCAGCCATGGCAGAGCGGAAGAGCGTAACCCGGAAGAATTCTGGTAGCGGCGCAAATCTGGGATTCGAGCAAAAACTCTGGCAGGCGGCAGACAAACTGCGCGGCCACATGGACGCCGCTGAATACAAGCACGTCGTTCTGGGCCTCATCTTCCTGAAATACATCTCCGACGCCTTTCAAGAACGTTACGATGCTCTGAAAAACGAACCGCACGCCGATTTCGAAGATCGCGACGAATACGCCGCCGAAAACATTTTCTGGGTTCCCAAGAAAGCGAGATGGTCCAACCTCCAGGCCAATGCCAAACAGACTTCAATCGGCAAAATCATTGATGATGCGATGGAGGAAATCGAGAAGGCGAATCCGAGCCTGAAGGGCGTCCTGCCCAAAGATTACAACCGCCCCGCGCTCGACAAGCATCGTCTGGGCGAGCTAATCGACCTCATCGCGGATATCGGCCTCGGCGACGCGGAAAACCGCTCGAAGGATATCCTAGGCCGCGTCTATGAATACTTCCTCAGCCAATTTGCCAGCGCCGAGGGCAAGAAGGGCGGCGAATTTTACACGCCGCGCTGCGTCGTCAAGCTACTTGTCAAAATGATCGAACCGTACAAGGGCCGCGTCTACGACCCGTGTTGCGGTTCGAGCGGCATGTTTGTGCAAAGCGATGAATTCATCCGCGAGCATGGAGGCCGGCTCGGGGACATTTCGATCTATGGCCAGGAATCGAATCCGACCACCTGGAAACTTGCAAAGATGAATCTCGCCATCCGAGGAATCGAAGCAAATCTCGGTCCACACCAGGCCGACACCTTCCATAACGACTTGCATAAAGACCTGAAGGCAGACTTCATCCTCGCCAATCCCGCGTTCAACATGAGCGACTGGGGCGGCGAGCGCCTCCGCGATGACGCTCGCTGGAAGTACGGGGCGCCGCCCGTGGGCAACGCGAACTTCGCTTGGGTGCAGCACATCGTCTATCACCTCGCGCCTGCCGGCGTCGCCGGATTCGTTCTGGCGAACGGCTCCATGTCTTCCAACCAATCCGGTGAAGGCGAAATCCGCCGAAAAATCATCGAGGCGGACCTCGTGGATTGCATGATCGCCTTGCCGCCGCAGCTTTTCTATGGCACCCAGATTCCCGCCTGCCTGTGGTTCCTCGCGCGCAACAAAGCCAACGGAAAATTCCGCGACCGTCGCCGCAAGACGCTTTTCATTGACGCCCGCAAAATGGGCTATTTGGTGGATCGTGTTCACCGCGAATTGTCGGACGACGACCTCAGCACAATTGCCCGCGCGTACCACGCTTGGCGCGGCGAGAAAGATGCTGGCAAATACGCAGATATGGCCGGTTTCTGCAAGAGTGCAACAGCGGATGAGATCGCCACGCACGGTTTCATCCTCACGCCGGGGCGCTATGTCGGCGCGCAGGAGCCGGAAGACGATGGCGAGCCGTTCGAGGAGAAAATGAAGCGGGTCACGGCCACGCTTCGCGAACAATTCCAGGAATCGGCAAAGCTGCAGAAAACCATCGAGGACAACCTGAAGGGTCTCGGATATGCGTTGTGACTGGCAGAAATTCTCTATAGCTGACCTGCTTGCCCAGAATGTCCTGTATATCGGCGACGGTTACAGGGCAAAGCTCGAAGAGCTAGACCCTGCAGGTCTGCCCTTCGCCAGGGCCGGCAACATAGACGGCGGATTCCATTTCGACGACGCCGACAGGTTCCCGGAACAGAATCTTTTGCGCGTGGGCAACAAGGTTAGCCAGGCGCCCGACGTCGTGTTCACTTCCAAAGGAACCGTTGGTCGCTTCGCCCTCGTGCGGCAAGATACACCGCGCTTCGTCTACTCACCTCAGTTGTGTTTTTGGCGCGTCCTTCAGTCCGATCGCATCTGTCCTCGGTTCCTGTTCTATTGGATGTCGGGGCGCGAGTTTTACTCCCAGTACAAGGGCGTCGCCGGGCAAACCGACATGGCTGAATACGTCAGCCTCTCGGATCAACGTAGGATGTACATCACCCTCCCGCCTCTGGGCGAGCAGCGGGCAATCGCCCACATCCTGGGCACGCTGGACGACAAGATCGAGTTGAACCACCGGACGAACGAAACGCTGGAAGCGATGGCCCGCACCATTTTCAAATCGTGGTTTGTGGACTTCGATCCGGTCCGCGCAAAAGCCGAAGGCCGCCAGCCCTCCGGCATGGAGGCCGCCACCGCCGCCCTCTTCCCCGATTCCTTCGAGGATTCCCCTCTCGGCAAAATTCCAAAAGGCTGGAGCGCGGCGAACCTCGCTGAGTTCGCTGTCTTGAACCCCGAAGTATGGACAAGACACAACGCTCCCGATCACATCGAGTACGTTGATCTGTCGAACGTGAAGCGGGGCAGAATTGAGACAACCGCTTCTTATCTTTGGAAAGATGCGCCAACCCGCGCCCAACGCGTACTACGTCCTGGCGACACTATCGTAGGCACAGTCAGGCCCGGCAACAGTTCCTACGCATTCATCAGCGACAACAGTCTGACCGGCAGCACCGGATTTGCCGTGCTACGCCCTCGGAAGTCCTTCTTTCGTGAGATCGTTTATCTTGCGGCTACAGCGCTCGACAACATGGAAAAGCTCGCTCACTTAGCGGACGGCGCGGCGTATCCGGCAGTTCGCCCGGGTGCTGTCGCCTCCACCGACATTCCGAAAGCTCCCGATCCCATTCTCGATTGTTTTAGCAAAGCGGTCGGCCCCTTGCTGAAGAGCATGGCGGCAAGCTGCTGTGAATCTCGCACACTTGCAGCAACCCGCGATGCGCTGCTTCCGAAACTCATTTCAGGCGAAATTCGAGCAGAAGATCATGCTGCTCTCGAGACTGACGCATGAAGCCCGGGCTCGTAATTCTGTTTGGAGCGGGAGCGACGCGCGGGGCTTTATTGAACAGAGCTGTTCCGCCCCCCGTAGATCGAGATTTTTTCGACATCGCGAGCCAGCTGCGGGGGCGCGGCACCGGCCGCCTTGCTTCGCGGGTAATGCGAGAGGTTTTCGACTTATATCGGCATGTGAGCGGGGTTGGGCTCGAAGAGTATTTTCGCGACATCGAGGCCCGCGCCGAGATCGGCGAATTCGCAAAGCCGAGCAATCAGCCGAAGAACTGGGCGAAGCGCCAAGCCGACCTCGTAGAGTTGGTCCGTCGAGTAATGGTCCTTACGACCGGAGAGCTGGGGGATCAGGAATCCGCCATCCACAGGCGAATTCTGGGGCGACTTCGGCCCGGCGATGCAGTCATAACGTTTAACTACGACATGATGGTGGAAGAGGCCATACCGAATGAAGGTCCGCGCTGGAACCCATCTGACGGCTACGGACTTCAAGCCGGCGGAGTTAGCCTAACTTGGGCGACACGTTGGCAAGAGAGGCATGGAAATATCGCGTCCGGCAGCAGTCAATTTCGCATTCTGAAGCTGCACGGCAGCATCAACTGGACGCTATACGCCACCAATGAGGTGAGACTCAAGCCGCGGCCCTATGTCGTTCGCGCACGGAAAGGGGTGGCCGTATCTGACAAATGTGCTGTCCTTCCCCCCGGCTGGCATAAGCGCATCAACGTCAACCCCTACCGCAAACTTTGGCGTAAAGCGCGCCTGGCCCTCGAACACTGCCGCGATTTAGCAATCATCGGATATTCACTCCCAGACACCGATCCCCTGGCTCGCGCACTCCTAGCCGAGGTGTGCCGGTCCAGGGCGGCCAGAGGCCAGTTCTTACGACGCCTGCACTTGGCTGACCCCGACGATCACACGAAGGAGCGTTTCTGCGAATTATTCGCGCCTGCGCTCGGTGCAAAGGGCCACGTTTACCGATATGACGGCATCGGGGAACTGGGCGAAAAGTGGCGCGGGGTGCAACGGTGACAGCCTTCACTGAATCGACCGTCGAGGACGCCGCGCTCGAAATCTTCGAGGGCCTCCGCTACACGATTCTCCATGGCCCCGCTATCGCGCCCGGCGAGATGTTCGCCGAACGCGCTTCCTATGGCGATGTGGTCTTGCTCAAGCGTTTGCGGGAGGCGCTGGCCCGAATCAACCCGCAAATTCCTGCCGATGCCATCGAAGACGCGATACGCAAGCTGCTGCGTACAGAGAGTCCCAGCCTCGTCGAAAATAACCGGCGTTTCCATCGTTTTCTTACGGATGGCCTGCCTGTCGAATACAGGCGAGAAGACCGAACCGTCCACGATTCGGCGCGTCTCTTCGATTTTGACACGCCTGAGAACAACGATTGGATTGCGATCAATCAGCTCACTATTGAAGAGAATCGCAGGAACCGTCGCCCGGACGTAATCGTTTTCGTTAACGGCCTGCCGCTTGCGGTAATCGAACTGAAAAACCTTGCGGACGAAAACGCCACGATCCGCGACGCCTTCAATCAATTCCAGACCTACAAAAGCGACATTCCCAGCCTTTTCCCGTACAACGAATTGCTCGTGATTTCCGATGGGATCGAAGCGCGCCTGGGCACGCTGACGGCGGGATGGGAACGCTTCATGCCGTGGCGCACCATTGAAGGCGACAAGGTCGCGCCCAAAGGTTCGCTCGAAATGGAGGTGCTCCTTCGCGGTGTTTTTGAGAAAAAGCGGTTCCTCGATCTCGTGCGTAATTTCGTGGTGTTCGAACAGAACGGAAAGAGTGCCGAAAAGAAGCTTGGCGGATACCACCAATTCCACGCCGTTAATAAGGCCGTCGAGCGCACGCTCGACGCCGCGTCGCTTGACGGGGACCGGCGCGCCGGCGTGGTATGGCATACGCAAGGCAGCGGCAAGAGTCTCACCATGGCCTTCTACGCCGGAAAGATCATCCAGCACCCGGCGATGTCCAACCCGACCCTTGTTGTGCTGACCGACCGAAACGATCTGGACGACCAGCTCTTCGGCACGTTTTCCGCTTGCAAAGGCCTGCTGCGCCAGACCCCGGAACAAGCCGAGAGCCGCGACAATTTGCAGGAGCTTTTGCGACGCTCGGCAGGCGGAGTGATCTTCACGACGATTCAGAAATTCTTGCTTGAAGACGGAACCGAATATCCGCAGCTCTCCGACCGCCGCAATATCGTGGTGATTGCGGACGAAGCGCACCGCAGCCAGTACGGATTTATCGAAGGCTTCGCCCGGCACATGCGCAATGCGCTGCCGAATGCTTCGTTCATCGGATTTACCGCAACACCCATCGAGTCGGGCGACCGCAGCACGCCCGCCGTCTTTGGCGATTACATAGACATCTACGATATCCAACGCGCGGTCGAGGATGGCGCGACCGTTCGCATCTACTACGAGGGCCGGCTCGCGAAACTCGAACTGGACGAAGATGAGCGACCCAAAATCGACCCTGAATTCGAGGAGGTAACTGAGGGCGAGGAAGACACCGTCAAGCGCAACCTCATGAGCAAGTGGTCGCGCATGGAGGCGATGGTTGGCACTCCTAAGCGTGTTGGCCTGATTGCCCGGGACGTTGTGGACCATTTCGCGAAACGCCTTGAGGCAATGGAAGGCAAGGCAATGATCGTCTGCATGAGCCGCCGCATCTGCGTGGATTTGTATAACGCCCTCGTGAAGCTGCGCCCCGAATGGCATAACGAAGATGAAGACAAGGGCAGCCTGAAAGTTGTGATGACGGGGTCTGCGTCTGACCGTGTCGAGTGGCAAGGCCATATTCGAGGCGGGAAGGCCCGCCGAGAGCTGCTCGCCAACCGCTTCAAAGACCCCAACAATGCGCTCAAGGTTGCCATTGTCCGGGATATGTGGCTCACCGGCTTCGATGTGCCGTGCCTCCACACAATGTACGTAGACAAGCCGATGCAGCGGCATGGCTTGATGCAGGCCATCGCCAGGGTGAACCGCGTATTCAAGGACAAGCCCGGCGGCCTAATCGTGGATTACCTCGGCCTCGCCACCCAACTTCAAAAAGCCGTCTCCGATTACACAGAGAGCGGAGGCAAGGGCGAGCCGGTCGAAATGCAGGAAAGGGCTGTCGAGAAAATGCTGGAGTTGTACGAAATTTGCGCAGGCATGATGCACGGGTTCAACTACTCTCCGTACAAAACGGGTAGCCCGAAGGAACGTACTGCGGTAATCCCAGCAGCGGCAGAGCACGTCCTGCAACAGGAAGACGGCAAGAAGCGCTTCATGGGCGTTGTCTCGAAGCTGTCGAAAGCCTTCGCGCTCTCGGTCCCGCATGAGAAGGCAATTGCCATTCGCGATGATGTCGGCTTCTTTCAGGCGGTTCGGGTCGGCCTCGCCAAGACCACGCCAAGTGGAGGAAAGAACCAAGAAGACCTGGATAGCGCTGTCAGGCAGATTGTTTCGAAAGCCGTTGCTTCCGATGAAGTGATCGACATCTTCTCCGCTGCGGGATTGAAAAGACCGGATATTTCTATCCTGTCCGATCAGTTCTTGTCGGAAGTGAAAGATTTGCCACACAAGAACCTCGCCATCGAGACTTTACGCAAATTGTTGAGTGACGAGATCAAGGGGCGAGCCCGAAAGAACTTGGTTCAGTCGCGCCAGTTCTCGGAAATGCTGGAAGAATCGATTCGCAAGTATCAGAACCGCTCGCTCCAAGCAGCCCAGGTCATCCAGGAGCTCATCGATCTCGCCAAGGATATGCGACAAGCCCATGAGCGTGGTGAGAAGCTGGGCCTGAGCGATGACGAACTCGCGTTCTACGATGCGCTGGAAACAAACGACAGCGCCGTTCAGGTTTTGGGTGATGACACGCTCAAGCGGATTGCACTTGAATTGCTCGATACCGTGCGAAAAAACGCGACCATTGATTGGACCGTGAAAGAGAGTGTCCGCGCCAAACTTCGGGTCATGGTGAAACGGGTTTTACGCAAGTACGACTATCCCCCAGACAAGCAGGAGAAGGCCACCCAAACCGTCCTCCAGCAAGCCGAACTTCTCTCCAAGGATTGGGCGGCTTAATACCCCGGCCACGCAACGCAAGCCCCCTTTGGGTAAGGTCCCAGTTCTCCACCGATGACGGTACTGTCGCTACCCACCCGGTGAGGTTCTTGTACCCGCCCCCGACCACCGCTTTAGCAGCACCAATCCCACTTAACACCTCGCTTGGATGGGCGCGGGTCAGGGCTGGGCGCGGGTTTCGGCAATCAATTGCTCGAATTCGGGATCGCCGTGCAGGCAGGCGAGGTCGGGATCGCGCGCCGCCCAGTCCATCTGGAACGAGCTGACGCCGCGCAGGCGTTTGAGCAGGGCGAGGGCTTCGGCCTTCATCCCGAGGGTGCCGTAGGTGCAGGCGGCGTTGTAGATGATGATGCCATCGCTGGGGCGAAGAGTGGTGGCTTTCTGTAACGCCCGCATCGCCGGTTCGCGGCTGCCGCGCCGGGCGTTGTTGCTCGCAATCAAGATCCAGGCGCGAGCGTCTTCCGGGACGTGGCGGAGCTGTTCCTCGAGGGCCTGCATCAGCCTCGATTCCAACTGCCGCGCCTGGGCGGTGCGCCCCAGCCGCTCGATGGCCATATTGAACGGGATGTAGACGTTGTAGTCGTCGCCGCTGGCTTCGATGGCGCGGTCGGCGATTTCGGCGGCTTCCTCGAACCGGTCGGAGAGGAACAGCGCCCGGCCGAGCGCGATGTAGGCGCCGTCGCAATCGGGCTTGAGCGCCAGGGCGCGGCGGGCGTAACGAATCGCTTCGTCGAATTTCGATTCGGCGCAGAAGAGCATTGCGCGGCCGGCGAGCGCCTCCGCCAGTTGCGGCTCGAGTTCGAGCGCGCGCTCGCAAGCGTCAACCCCCTTGCGTATCCACCGCTCGTCCCGCTCGTGCCAGAAATAGAAATTGGCGCAGACGCTGGCCAGGCCGGCGTAGGCCAGCGCGAAGCGCGGATCCATCTCGATGGCCTGCTCGTAGAGATCGACGGCGATCTCCAGGTCGGGCCGCGTCTGGCGGCGGGCGTACCCGCGGGCGCGGAGGAAGAAATCGTACGCCTGGGGATTCTCGGTGGGCTTCCTGGCAATCGCCTTCTGCTCCTGGGGCGTCAGCGCCACCCGCAGTGCTTCGGCAATTTTCCCGGCGATTTCGTCCTGCACCTGGAAAACATCCTGGAGCTCGCGGTCGTACCGCTCGCCCCAGAGCGGGAAATCGGTGCCGGCGTCGATCAGCTGGGCGTTGATGCGCAGGCGGTTGCCGGCGCGGCGCAAGCTGCCCGCCAGGACGTAATCGGCTTTCAGCTGGCGACCCACCTCGGTGGCGGTGACCGCCTGGCCACGGAAGGCGAGCACGGTGGCCCGCGGAAAAACGTGGAGCCGGCGGATTTTCGACAGCTCGGTGATGATGTCTTCGGTCATGCCGTCCCGGAAAAATTCGTCTTCGCGCGCTCCGCTCAAGTTCTCGAAATACAGCACCGCAACCGACTTCAATGCCGGGCCCGCCGCGGACGCGGAACCATCGGCCCGCCCGGCGCGGCTGGGTTCGAGTTCCCGCTTCAGCCGCTCGAGGTCTGCCCGCAGCTCGCCGGCGGCGGGATAGCGGGCGGCGGCCTCCTTCTCGAGGGCGCGGGCGGCGATCCGCGCCACCTCCGGGGAGAGGGCGGGATTCACACGGGTCATCGGCGGAGGCTGGCGATTCAAAATGGCGTCGAAGATTACGGCCGACGTACTGCCGGGAAAAGCGCGCTGGCGGGTGGCCATTTCGTAAAGCACCACGCCGAAGGAGAAGATGTCCGAGCGGGCGTCCACTTCCTCGCCCCGGGCCTGTTCCGGCGACATGTAGGCGATTGTGCCCAGCGCCGTTCCCGGGCTGGTGACCAAGTCCTCATTGGCGGCCATCGTGGCGACGGCGGAAAGGCCGAGCGCCTCGGCGGATTTGCGGCGGCCGAGCTTGGCCAAGCCGAAATCGAGCAGCTTGGCGCGGCCTTCGCGGGTCAGGAACAGGTTGGCGGGTTTGATGTCGCGGTGGATCACGCCGCGGCGGTGAGCGGCGTCGAGGGCGTCGGCGATCTGCAGCGCGACGTCGACCACTTCCTCCTGGCTCATCGCCCGGCTGGCCAGCCGGCTCTTGAGCGTTTCGCCTTCGAGCAACTCCATCACGATAAACGGCCGGCCCTCGTGCTCGCCGATATCGTAAATCGTGCAGATGCCGGGATGATTGAGCGCCGAGGCAGCGCGGGCCTCGCGCCGGAACCGCTCGAGCGCGTCAGCGTCGGCGGCGGTGTCTTCGGGAAGGAACTTCAGCGCCACCTTGCGGCCGAGCCGGGAGTCTTCGGCCTTGTAGACGACCCCCATCCCTCCTCCGCCCAGCCGCTCGAGTATCTTGTAGTGAGAGACGGTGTCGCCGATCAACGAAGCGTTTCCCCTCGGTGGCGAATGCATCTTACCGCCTGGCGAGGAAACCGGTCAATCGCCGGGTAGTGGCTCAGTCCCGAAGGTTCGGGAGGCGGCGTCTACGTTTCCACCGGTTGGGAGATGCGGGGAAATGCCGGAATTTGAGCGGGTTCGGGCGACGCACAGACTGTAGGTCGCCGCGGCGATCCCGAGGGACCATTACTGCGGCGAGCGAGCCGCCAGCCGACCGGGATCCCGTCCTTTCCCCTCAGGAACCGAAGCTGTCGCCGGGGGCCAGGCGCGCGCCGCTGAGGAATTCGCCGCCGGTGATTCGTTTCCGGCCTTCGCGCTGCACTGCTTCGACCCGGAGCCAAGTGGCCTCGCCGCAAGCGGCATACAACTGATTTCCCACGGCGCGCAAGGCGCCCGGGGGCGCCGATTCGGCGAGTTCCGCCGGCCGGCCCCAGACGTGGCAGAGGGTTCCTCGAAACGTGGTGTATGCCCCGGGCCAGGGCGCCAGCCCGCGAATGCGATTGTAGATTTTTTTCGCCGGCCATCCCCAATCGATGCGCCCGTCCTGCTTCCTGAGCATGGGCGCAGAGGTGGCCAGCGAGTGGTCCTGCGGCCGAGGAACAATGAGACCGGCGGCAAGCCCACGCAGCGTTTCCACCACCAGCGCGGGACCAGCGCCAGCCATGCGCGCGGCCAGCTCCGGCGCGGTTTCTTCCGGGCCGATTTCGGTTTCCCAGCGCAGCAGCATCGGGCCGGTATCCAGGCCGGCGTCAATCTGCATGGTGGTGAGGCCGGTGCGGGTTTCTCCCTCGGCCACCGCCCACTGGATGGGCGCGGCGCCGCGGTATTTCGGCAGGAGCGACGCGTGCAGATTGATCCAGCCGAAGCGGGCGATTTCAATCAGGCGTGGGGGAATAATCTGGCCGAAGGCGATGATGACGACGGCATCGGGCGCCAGCCGGCGGAAAAAATCGAGCGCTTCGTCACTGCGCACCTTCGCCGGCTGATAAACCGTCAGGCCGGCGGCCAAGGCCACTTGCTTCACCGGACTCGCCACGGTCGTCAGCCCGCGGCCGCCCGGCCGATCGGGCTGGGTGACCACCGCCTCGATTTCGAAGCCGGGTTCGCGAATCAGCCGTTCGAGCGAGGGAACGGCGAAAGCAGGCGTGCCGCAGAAGACGATGCGCATAAGCGGCGGGCTACCATTCCCCGGCTTTTTGCAGCTTCCGGATGCGGCGCTTGATCAGGTCGCGTTTCAGCAGGCTCAAGTGATTGATGAACAGGATGCCGAACAGGTGGTCGATTTCGTGGCAGAAGGCGCGGGCAAGCAGGCCCTCGCCCCGCATCTCCCACTCCTTGCCGGCGGCGTCTCGAGCGCGCACGGTGACGAATCGAGGCCGCATCACGTGGCCGCGGAAGCCGGGCAGGGACAAGCACCCCTCCTCCTCGCGCTGCTCGCCTTCGTAATTCATCACCTCGGGATTGGCGAGCACCAGCCTCGCCTCGGGATTCTTGCCGACAGTGACGTCGATGACCGCCAGCCGCAGGCTGATGCCGATCTGCGGCGCCGCCAGGCCCACTCCTTCGGCCCCGTACATCGATTCGAACATGTCGTCGGCAAGTTTCTGGATCTCCTCCCCGAAATTCTCCACCGGCGGAGTTTCCCTGCTCAGAACCGTGTTCGGAAACTTGACGATTGGATGAATCATCGCACCCTTCCCATCCGCCTTGAGCCGCTTGCCAAGCCCGGCGATTCAGCCGGCCCGGCGGCGGCAACTAAAACTCGTCGAGTTGACGCTCGAACCCGAGAAAGTTCCGGCGCGTTTCGGCAAGCGAATCACCGCCGAATTTCTCCAAAAACGCGCCGGCCAGCATCAGCGCAACCATCGCTTCACCCGCCACTCCGCCGGCGGGCACCACGCAAACGTCCGACCGCTCGTAGGCGGCGCGGATCGCCTGTTTCGTCTTCAAGTCGGCGGTGGCGAGCGGGCGGCGGAGGGTCGAAATCGGTTTCAAGTAGCCGCGGACGACGACGTCTTCGCCGTTGGTGATGCCGCCTTCGAGCCCGCCGGCGCGGTTGGAGGAGCGGGCGAAGCGGCGCCGCTCGGAAGAATAGTGGATTTCGTCCTGCACCTGGGAGCCGTAGCAAGCCGCATTGGCGACGCCGGCGCCGATTTCCACGGCCTTGACCGCCTGAATCGACATCACCGCCCGCGCCAGGCGCCCATCAAGCTTCTCGTCCCACTGGGCGTGGCTGCCGAGGCCGGGAGGGACGTTGTGGGCCACCGCTTCGAAAGCGCCGCCCACCGAATCGCCGGCGCGCAGCGCGGCGTCCACCTCGGCCACCATCCGCGCCTCGGTTTCGCGGTCCACGCAACGCAACGGCGAATCCAGATTGGCGCAAACCGCCTGGATTTCCTCCCAAGCGGCGGCGCGCTCGAGCCGCACGTGACCGACGCCGATGACGTGACTGAGGACTTCGATTCCGAATTCACGCAGCAGGAGCTTGGCGAACCCGCCAGCGGCGGTTCGCGCCGCCGTTTCCCGCGCCGAGGCGCGTTCGAGCACGTTGCGGGCGTCGTGGAAATCGAATTTCAGCGCGCCCGCCAGATCGGCGTGGCCGGGCCGCGGAGCGGTCAGCGGGCGGCGATGCTCGATCGAGCCGGCGAAATCCTCGACCGGCAGGGCCTGCTGCCATTTCTCCCACTCGCGATTGGCCAGGCGCAAAGCAATGGGAGCGCCGATGGTGCGGCCGTGCCTCACCCCCGCCAGCACCTCGACCTCGTCCTTTTCGATTTTCTGGCGGCCACCGCGGCCGTAACCCAGTTGCCGGCGGCGCAAATCGTTGTTGATGAGCTGGAAATCGACGGGAACGTCCGCCGGCAAGCCCGAGAGCCAAGCCACGATGCCCTGGCCGTGGGATTCCCCGGCGGTGACGAATCTCAGTCTGCCCATGCGATGGCGCCTGCGGCGCGGAAGGCTTCGCATTGTACCGGAGCAGGCGAAGGCGGGCAAAGCGGCGCCAGCAGGCGGCAGACGCGTGGCGCGCAAGTCGACGAATCAAATCCCGCACCCTGGTCCCGTAGAAGCATCCGGGACGCAACAAACGCGCTTCGGAATGACAATCTGGGGAGGGCCTGGGGAAGCGGGTGTCAACAGACCGGGGGCGGACGACCCGCCGGGCCGCCCCTGCGAAGGGAACGGATGGATTCCGACTGGCCGTGCTGTGCCACGCTGGCGTGGCACCGGCCGCCGATTTCGCCCCCGCAGAGCGAATTTCGCGCTCGGCTGCGGGGGGAAAGCTCGGCTGCCGCTTTGCACGCCAATCGCGCGTGAGGGGCGGCCACCGCACTCAATCATCGAGGGCGGACTCGGCAAAGATAGGGCGGCCGGCGTTTACGGCCACGAACCCAAATACTGCGACCGCCAGAAGCACGCTGATGGAAAACACTGAGCGCCAGGCGAACCACTGTGAAAAGTCGAGGCTCAGCGGCCAGCGGCGCAATAGGAAATAGAAGAACAGCGTGACGGCCACGGACAAAAGGCCGAACCGGAACAGCAGCCAGTAGACGATTACCGAACACAGCATCGCCGCGGTGATTGCAACAGCAAAGTTGTCGGCCGCGAGCACCACCATCCCGAGGCTGACCCCGGAGACGAGCGCGGCGAGCCAATCGCGGCGGGCGACTACGCGTGCCACCAGCAGGAAAGAGACGGTGGCGAGCGCCCACTGGACAGCCAGGCTGGCATGGGTGCACAGAGCCGCAAGCATGCTAGCCGGACCGCGTAGCACCAACGGCGACGGGACGGCCGGAAGGATGTTGGCAACAGGAAACCACGCGGGCAGCGCGTTGACGCCGTTCTGAATCATGGCCATCGCCGCGCCGCCGGCGGCGCCGAACAGAACATCACGGCCAATCCGGGGATCGTATAGGCCGCCTGACAGCACCCGCGTCCAGGAAATCAGCATCCACGGCCAGCGGCGCCGCACGTAGGGCTCGATGGCCATGTAGAGAACCCACATAAAACCGGCAACGTACAGCGACTCGCCGCAGCCGCCAATGAACGCGCCATATTCCTCCGAGGCGGCGGGCACAAAGTGGGCCGACAGCACCCAGCCAAGAAACTCTGCGAGAAAGATGAACGCCGCCACCCGGAATGCACCTTGGCGATCGCCGCGTCCGCGGCGCATGTTTCGCCGGGCGAGGAAGGAGCCGCCGATACCGCAGACAATGGCAGCGACAACGAACATGATTCCCGCGAACCCCCTCGCGCGTCCCCGTGCCGTCGCCGGCAGCGGGGCTGGGGCCGCGCGGAAGTATACGAGTCTGCCCCCATAGGCTGCCGCCGTGATTGCGACCGTTCGCCCGGCGTCGGACGCTCGCCAATCTTGGCGCGTTTCGTAAGCCGTCGGCGGCACGACCAGCGCGTTCGGCGGCGCTATCTGCGGGGAGCCGACACTCGCTTGCGAGAGGGCGACCGCCCAGTCGGGCGGCGGGCCGTGATTATCCGCCGAGACCGGCACCGCAGAAAACTCGCGCAATCGACCGCGGGCGTCCAGCACCACCTCGATCATGCCGGGTACGTCGGCCGGAGGGTCGTTCGTGTCGACCAGCCCAAAATAGTCCTTCGGAATCATCGGTCGCGGGCTTTGACGGTAGACGAAATGCATTCCCTCGGGAGAGCCGCGAGGGAGGCCGGCTAAGCCGTCGCGGTTCGCCTCCAACCACCAGGCGCTGTCGGCGGCGTTTTCGTTATACCCGAATCGCGCGATCACCTCGCGGGCGCGTTCGGCCAATGCCTCCGGCGGCTTCCCCCCTTGCGCAAAGCCGAGCACGCTGGCGTAACGCATGAGGTACGCCGATGTTGCAATACCGAGGAGAATCGCGGCGAGTAAGGCGATGGAGGCCCCGGCGGACATCGTGACCGCCTCGCCCGCGGCTGCCACCGTATCCGGCGATGGGGTCTCGCCCGCGGCGATTGCCGCCCGCAGCGGGTCGCCGCCGGGAAGCGCGGCGGCAACTTCCATAGCCGAACTCGGCCGTTCACCGGGATCGACCTGAAGGCAGCGGATTATAATCCGCTCGACCCCCGGGTCAAGATCCTTCACAACTTTCGAGAGGCGCAGAGGCAACGCCGCGCGTCGCCGGAGCAAATCCGATGCCGTCGAGTACGGCAGCGCCTGCTTCCCGCCAAAGAGTTCGTACATGAGCAAGCCGACGGCATAAATGTCGGTGCGAGGGGTGACCTGTCCGCCGCTCATTTGTTCCGGAGCCATGTAGGCTGGCGTGCCGGCGAGAATCTTGTCTTCGCGGAGTTCCTCGGCCAGAGCGGCGAGACCGAAATCTGTGATCCGAACCCGGCCGCGGCCGTCGAGCATGATGTTGGCGGGCTTCAGATCGCGATGGACGACGCCCAGCTCGTGGGCCGCCGCCAGGCCGGTGCAGATCTGATGCGCGACCTGGAGGCCCTTGTCCATGGGCAACCGGCCGATTCGTTTCAGCAGCGATGCCAAGTCCTCGCCATCGATGAATTCCATGCTGATGAACGGGCCGTCCTTGGTTTCGCCGATATCGAAAACGCGGCAGACATTGGGGTGGGAAATCTGGCGCGCGATGCGGACCTCACGCTCCATGTTTGCCCAGGCGGCGGGATTGCTAGAAGCGGTGTCTGGCAGGAATTTCAACGCCACCGTCTGGCCAAGCCTCAGGTCCTCAGCGCGGTATACCTCGCCCATGCCGCCTTTGCCTATCGGGGTAACGATCCGGTAACGGTCGGCGAGCAACATACCCGGAACAAATCGCGCGTGGGGGATCGGGGTGGGCGAAGATGCGGACTCGGGCAGTTGGTCCAGGGTGGGCGAAGAGAAGGGGCTTGCGGGCGTTTGCCGCGGAGTTAACACCTTGCCGCAAGAAGGGCAGTAACGGCAGTTACCGGGAATCTCCTCCGCACAAGAAAGACACCTCATCGCACCCCGCCGTGCCGCCGATTGGCCGGAGCGTCCGGCCTAACTGCACAAGGGGAAAGAGATTGTACACCCGAGCGGCTTGCCCCCCTGCCTGTCCGCTTCGGGTGGACCCCGCAAGTCCAAGAGCTGCGCGGCCCGAGGCTGGTAGCGGAACCAGACAAGGGTGAAGGCCGCCGCGAACGGGGCGATGCCCAGCACCAGTGGCCTATGGCGTTCGACCAGAGGGCCGGGCAAGGAGCCTGGGGTTCACTCACCGTGGCCGGTTGCAGTGTTGGGCATCGCAAGGGTCGAACCGGTTTACAGCCACCACCGCCTATGGTAGCTTAACGGGTTCGTCCGCTACTTCCGCGCGCCAGAGCGGCGGGAGCGGTCCTTCGGGCCGCCGCTCGTTCTGTCTCCCCGGATTCTCTCGCCCGGTGGCGGGAGCCTCCCTGCTCACAGCACAAGGTGCATCCAATGACTGAAGAAAGGTGTGCGGCAAACGCATTGGCGAGCGCTCGTTCAAGGGCATCGGGCAAAGCCACACCGCAGGCGCCAGAGACACTGGAGAGGAGCCAATCCACCCTTGCTTAAACTGCGCAAAATCGAGTTGATCGGCTTCAAGTCGTTCACCGACAGAACGATACTGTCGCTAGGCGGCCGCGGGATCACCTCCATCGTCGGCCCGAACGGTTGCGGCAAATCGAACATCGTCGACGCAATCACCTGGGTATTAGGCGAGCAGAGCCACAAATCGCTTCGGGCGGAGCGGATGGCCGACTGCATCTCGAACGGCTCGGCGCTGCGCGCGCCGGTGGGCATGGCGGAAGTGTCGCTGACGATGGTCGATCACGAGCTGGCCGAAGCGGCGGAAAAAATCCTGAGCCGCGCCGAACAGGCCGCCAGCGAGAATGCGCCCGCCGAGACTGCGGATGCGGACGCCACGGAACCTTCCCCAGCCCCCGTCGGCTTGCCTGCGCCAGCCACGGGAGAGCCTGCCGCTCCGGTGGAGGCGGTCAAGGGCGCGCTGGCCCGCCGGAAGCGGTTGCCTGCGCCGCTGCAGCTCAATCCCGGCGAAGTGGTGATCACCCGCCGGCTGTATCGCTCCGGCCAGAGCGAATATCTGATCAACGGCCGGCAAGCCAGGCTGCGCGACATCCAGGACCTCTTCATGGGAATGGGCCTGGGGCCGAACTCCTACGCCATCATCGAGCAGGGCCGCATCGGCCAGATTTTGTCGTCGCGCCCCGCCGAGCGCCGCGCCATTCTGGAGGAAGCGGCAGGGGTGAGCAAGTTCAAGACGAAGAAGCGCCTGGCCGAAGCGAAACTGGAGTCGTCGAAGCTGAACTTGTCGCGGGTGAACGACATTTTGGTGGAAATCACCAAGCAATTGAATTCGCTGAAGCGGCAGGCTTCGCGCGCCCGGCGCTACGCCGAGTTGCGCGAGGAAATGCGGGCGGTTCTCGCTTCGGTGCTCGCCGCCAGGTGGGGCGCCATGACGGCCGAAGGCGAGCGGCTGACGGCGGAACTGGCTGGGCTGCGGGACCAGGAAGCCGGGCAGGCGACGCGATTCGGCGAACTCGAAGCCGAGCAGCAGCAACTGGAGGCGCGGGCCTACGAGCTTGAAAGCCAGCTTCGCGAAAACCAGAATCAGGCGAATCAGGCGGCGCTCGAAACCGATCGCACCCGGAACCGCATCGCCTACAACCGCCGCCAGGACGAGCAGATCGAATTCCAGATCGGCCAGATGGACTTGCAAGCCGGCGAGGCCGCCGAGCGCGCCCGAGCAGCCCAAGCCCGGCTGGAATCCCAAAACGTAGCGGTGGTCGGGTTGCGCCAGCAGAAGGCGGAACTCGAAGCCGCGGTTGAGGAGTTGGCGGCGCGGGCGCAGGCGCTGGCCAACGAGGAACGCATGCTCGACGCCCGCCAAGCGGAGTTCGCGGCCGAAATGAAACGGTTGGCTGAAGCAATCTCGCGCGCGCAGGTGGCATCGGCGGAAGCCGGTGAGGCCCGCCGCCATCACGACGAAGCGCTTGCCCAGGAAGAGAATGCCGCCGCCGGCTTGGGCGCGGAAGCCGAACGGCAGCGCGCGGCGTTCGCCGAGGCCGAAACCCGCTGGAACGATGCCTTGCGACGGGCGGAAACTGCCGGGCGCCATTTGGGCGATCTGCAAACGCGGCTGGGGAAGCGCCAGCAGGAGCACTCGGCGGCTGCCGCCGAAGCCGCCCAGTGCCGCGAGCAGCTTGCCGGGACGCGGGCGCGCCACACCTCGCTCGAGCGGATCGTGCGCGAGCGCGCGTACACCGGAGGATCGATCCAGAAGCTGCTGGGCATGAACGGAGATGGCGAGAAGCGGGGATTCCAGGCCGCCGGGCTGGTTTCGGATTACGCCGAGGTGGAGGGCCGCTACGAGTCTGCGGTGGAGCAGTTTTTGCGGGAGGAGCTGGATTACGTGGTTGTCGAGAGTTTCGATTCCGCGCGCGCCGGGGTCGCCTTGCTGCGGGGGGAATTGGGAGGGCGGGCAACGTTCTTCGTCGATTCGCTGGGCTCCGCGCAAGTGGACCCGGCCGCCCCTTCCCCGCTGGAAAAGACGCCGGGCGTGGTTGCCCGCATGGATCGGCTGGTGAATTTCCGCCGGCCGCTGGGCGAGGCGGCCAAGCGGTACTTGCCGCGGCTGCGAACGGGGTTTCTGGTGGAGACGGCGACGGTGGCGGAGCGCCTTGCAAATCAGCATTCCGATATGCAGTTCGTGACGGTGGACGGCACGTGGTATCAGGGCCGCCTGGTGGGGGGCGGCAAGCCCGGGGAAGCCGGCCCGCTCGCACTGAAGCGGGAGTTGCGGCAAGTGGAAGCGGAGACGGCGCGGCAGCAGGCCTGGCTGGGTGAGGCAGCGACGCGGCTGGCGACGCTCGAGAACGCGGTTGCCGAGCTTGCCGGCGGCATCGAGCGCGCGCAAGCGGAAGCTCAGGAGGCGGAGATGCTCTCCGCGGCCGCCAGCCAGCAGCGTGAATACGCCCAAGCGGAAAGCCTGCGCATCGCCTCGCAGCTCGCCGCCTGCATCGAGCGGATCGGCCGCTGGCGCGCGGAGCGCGATACCGCCGCCGCCCGCCTGGAAGCCGCCCAGCGGCGGTTCGACCAGGCCACCGCCGCGGCCCGGACCGGGGAAACCGAACTTGCAGGCTCGGCCGAGCGGCTGGCGCTCCTGCGCCAGCAATCCGCCGCCGAGCACGATCGGCTCGCCGTCCGGCGCGCCGAGCTGGCGGGCATGACCGAACGGCTGGCGGCCGGCGAAGCCGCGGCCCAAACCATCTCATCGGAGCAGGACGAACTGGCGGCCCGCGTCGGCCAAATGCGCCGCGAGCGTGCCGACTTCGCCAGCCGGCGCCAACAGCTCGCCGCCGATTCCGCGAGCGCCGAAGGCGAACTCCAGGCGCTCGCCGGCCGCGCCGCCGAACTGGCGGAGTTGGGCCGCCAGCTCGACGAGGGGTTCCGCGGCGCCCGCTCCCGCTCGCTCGAATTGGGCGACACGCTCCGCGGGGCGCGCCTGGAACTGGATCGCGCGCGGGAGGAGCGCAGCCGGGTGGAGGTGGAACGCGCGCGGCTGGAATCGGAAATCGAGCACCTGCGCCAAGCCTGCCAGAGCGAGTTGGGCTGCTCGCCGGAGCAGATCGTTCCGGTGGATTCGGGTCCGGGTACGCCCGAGGAACTTGCTTCGGCGGAAGCGAACTATCGCGAAATGAAGGAGCGGCTGGAATCGATGGGGCCGATCAACATGATGGCCCTGGACGAATACAAAGAGTGCGAGGACCGGTTCGAGTTCCTCACCCGCGAAAAAGACGACCTGGTTCGGTCGATTGCCGACACCGAGCAGGCGATCGTCGAGCTGGATCGCGTTTCCCGCGAGAAATTCGAGCAGGCTTTCACCCAGATCAACGGGTACTTCACCCAGGCTTTCACCGCGCTGTTCGGCGGCGGCGTGGCCGAGATGCGTCTCGGCGAAGCCGACAGCGGCGGCGAGCCGGGCTTGGACATCGTCGCCCAGCCTCCGGGCAAGCGGCTGCAAAACGTGATGCTGCTGTCGGGCGGGGAGAAGGCGCTCACCGCGCTGGCGCTGCTCATCGCCATCTTCCGCTACCAGCCCAGTCCATTTTGCGTCCTGGACGAAGTGGATGCGCCGCTCGACGAATCCAACGTCGTCCGCTTCAATCGCATGCTTGCGGAGATGTCCGGCCACACCCAGTTCCTGGTGGTTACCCACAACCGGCGAACGATGGAAATGGCCACGGTGCTCTACGGCGTCACCATGCAGGAACCGGGCATCTCGAGGATCGTCTCGGTGCGCTGGGAAGAAGCCGAGAGCGACGCCGCCTGAGCCGTCCCGCCCGACCGAGTTGACAAGCCGCCCCGGTCGGCTACAATACCCGCCACGTCAGAGGGCCAATGGCATCTCCAGGACTTCATCCGGTTGTTTGGGAAACGAACCTCGCCGGCTTGCCGCTACTTAGCCGCGGGAAGGTTCGCGACATCTACGATCTGGGCGATCGCCTGCTGCTGGTCGCTACCGACCGGTTGTCCGCGTTCGATGTGATTTTGCCGACGCCGATACCCGATAAGGGCCGGGTGCTGACCCAGCTTTCGCTGTTCTGGTTCGAAACACTGGGCCACGTGGTTCCCAACCACGTCATTTCCGCCACCCAGTTCCCCCGCGAACTCGACCGTTACCGGGATCAATTGCGCGGCCGGGCCATGCTGGTGCGCCGCACCGATCCGATCCGGGTGGAATGCGTGGTGCGGGGCTACCTGGCGGGGTCGGGCTGGAAGGATTACCAGAAGACGGGCGCGGTTTGCGGCATACCGCTGCCGCCGGGCCTGGTGGAATCGGCCAGGTTGCCCGAGCCCATTTTCACTCCCGCCACCAAGGCCGAAACCGGCCACGACGAGAACATTTCGTTCGACGAAATGGCCGGGAAGATCGGCGGCGAGCTCGCCGAGCAGCTCCGAGACGCGAGCATGGAAATCTACCGCCTCGCCTCACAAATCGCCGAGCAGCGGGGCATCATGATTGCGGACACCAAATTCGAGTTTGGATTGAAGAAGGGGGAATTGATCTGGATCGACGAGGCGCTGACTCCCGATTCCTCGAGGTTTTGGTCCGCCGACAGTTACGTTCCCGGCGGCAGCCAGCCTTCGTTCGACAAACAGTACGTTCGCGATTACCTGGAACGGATCCGATGGTCGAAACAGCCGCCGGGTCCGGAGCTTCCCGCCGAGATTGTCGCTGCCACAACGGAGAAGTACCGGGAGGTATACCGGCGGCTCACGGGAAGCGAACTGGCCTGACCGGCGGACAGGCCAGGGTCACCAGGGCCGCGGGAATGGATGCTGGAGCCGCCGGACAGCAGCGCCAGCGCCTCGAAGCTTCGAGGCGGAATGCAGCCTCCAAAATCGGACCCAGGGCCCAGGGCCCCCTGAAACGGCGCCGTCCAAGGACGGGCACCCGAGACGGCCGTTTGCTTCTACTCGTATCTACGCGAAGCAGGAGCGCCAATATTGAAAGACCAACTGGAATCTTTGGTGTCGCAAATGGTGAGCCGCGGCATCCTTCTGGCGGAAGCCGTCGAGGAATTCGAGAAGAGGTTCATCAAAGCCGCCATGGACGGCGCCAACGGTAACCAGTCTCGCGCCGCCCGCACGCTCGGCATCCACCGCAATACCCTCAGCCGCAAAATCGAAAAATTCCGCCTCGATCGCCGGGCGGCACGCCACCGGTAACCGGGCGAACCGCGGACGGAATCGAGCCGTTTCCTCGAGGGTTGGCCCGTGCTGCGGATGCGGCGGCGCACAGGTTCCGCAGACGGGGATGCCCGTGGGACGGGAGTGCGGCGACTGCTATTGCCGCTCGCCTCTGCCCTTCTTGGCGGTGGCGGCGGGGATGTCGGCGACGTTGATCGAGGCCTTGTCCCAGTGGAGCATGAAGTTCGGGGCGGGGTCGTAGCTGGCGAGCGTGCCGGTGAAGCGCACGATGTTGTCCTTTGCTACGCGCTGAGCGTCCGGCTGGTTCACCACCTTCACCTCTTCGTTGGCGGCGGTGGCCCCTTGGATGTCCGCGGGCGTCGCGCCGCTGAACATGTGGAAATCCATTCCGTCCGCGGATTGCGCAGCCTCGATCACCTTGGCGGGCACGTCGGGGAATTCGTTGCCGCAAACCGCCAGCCACACGAATTTCGCCCGGTCGCCACCCGATTGCAGGTCCTGCATGATGTTGAACAGGTTGGTGCTCTGCAGGTACTGGCTCAATTGCGCCCCGCTGGGGATGGAATAGGTGGCCGGCGGATCGATGCTGGTAGTCGATGTCGCCTGCTGCAGCAAGTCGTTCATCTGGGCGGTGAGCAGGTCCTGGCAGCCAGTTTTCTGGAAGACGAGCATCTGATTCTGGAGGTAGGTGCGCACCTGCGCCTCGGTCGGGCCCCTCAAGGCAATCGAACGCGCCAGCGCCCAGAAGCCTTTCAGGTAGTCATCTTGACCCGCCGAGGGGCCGGGCAGGGGCGCCTGGGTCGCCGCCACCGGCGTGGCGCCCGCCGGCGGCGTGGCTGCCGGCGGCGTGGTGGCGGGCGACGGAGCTGCGGCAGCTTCATCCTTGGCCTGCGACAGGTAGGCCAACCCAAGCCGGAAATAGGTGACGGCGTTGTTCGGATCGCCGGTCAGCGAGGTGTGAAATGCCTTTTCCGCCTCGGGGTAGTTCTTGAGCGCCAGGGCCGAAGCACCCTCGGTGTAGGTGAACAGACCGGCAACGGTCTGTTTCTGCTTGTCGAAATTCTCCTGGGGCGTATTGGCGGGCTTGACAATCTGATCGAGCAGCTTCAGCCCCAGCACCGCGTCGTCGTGGGCTTTCTGCGCCTTGGCGGTGGCGTCGGGGGCTTTTTCGTCGAAAGAGTAATTGAAGGCGACTTCGCGGGCGTAGATGGCCGTGAGCCTCATGCCGTTATCGACGGTTTTGTCGGTGCTGTCGACCAGCTTGTCGGCGTATTCGATGGCCTTGTCGTACTGCTTGAGCTGGTTGTAGGTCTGGTAATAGGTCTGGTACACGTAAGGCATGAGTGTGGAATTGGGGAACTTGGAAACGAAATCATCAAGCAGCTTGATCCGCTGCTCGAGATTGGTCTCTTTGGTCGCCGCTGTATACGCGTTGTATTCGGCGTAGGTGTAGGCGGGCTGCTGCTGCTGTTCTTGCGCCATCGCTCCAGCCGTAACCACCAGGCCGGCCGCCGCACATCCCAACGTCAGCAGCAGGACCAGGCCGGAGCGGATAATCCCGTTTGACATCGTGGTTCAGCCTCCTTGCGCGCTTGCCGCGTCCAATCCATCCAACCGGCAGCGCGGGCCATGCGGCGCGAAAAACGGGCGATTATAGGGGAAGCTAACGTCGCGTTCAAGCTCCGCCTTCGTCGCCGGCCGGAAAACATTCTACACTTCCGCGCCGCCGCCGTCTCCTCGCCGCCCAACCCACCTGCTACTATGATGACACGGGCGGGCGCAGGGGTCGCCCGGTCCCGGGCCGAGGCGCCCTTCATGTCTGCTAATCGTCAACCGCTCGCCGGCCAAGTGGCGTTGGTCACCGGCTCGAGCCGCGGCATCGGCTGGGCGGTGGCTCGCCGGCTGGGCGTGCTGGGCGCGCGCGTCAGTTTGTGCGCCCGCAGCGCCGGCCCGCTCGAGCTCGCTCGCCGGCGCTTGGCCGAACAGGGCGTCACCGCGCTGGCCACCCGCGCCGACGTTACCCATCCCGCGCAGATCGGCCGGCTGGTCCGGGCCACCCGCCGCGCGCTGGGCGAAATCGATATCCTGGTGAACAACGCCGGGGTGGGCTGGTTTGGGCCGTTGGCCGAGGCAACCGAGCGGGAATGGGACCGCATCCTGAATACGAATTTGAAAGGTCCGTTCCTGATGATACGGGCGGTGGCTCCGGCAATGATTCGCCGTCGCTCGGGCAATATTGTGAACATCGCCTCGCTCGCCGGCAAGAACGCATTCGCCGGAGGAGGCGTGTACTGCGCGTCGAAATGGGGCCTGCTGGGCATGAGCTATTCCGCGGCCGAAGACCTTCGCGGCTACGGCATCCGGGTGAGCGTGGTGTGTCCGGGCACGGTGATGACGGAATTCTCTCCTCACTCCGGCAAGAACCCGCGTAAGATGCTGCAGCCGGACGACGTCGCCGTCGCGGTGGAAGCGATCGTTCTGCAGCCGCCGAGGAGCTTCATCAGCGAGGTGCTGCTGCGGCCAACCGAGAAGCCCTAGCGGCGCGACGGGACTGGTAGTACCGTCCTAGACCGTGGCGCATTGGAAGCAAGCGCCGGGGCCGGCACCTCGAACGGCGGCGCGCTTCTCTACAATGGCAGTTCTGTCCTCCGGCGGGCGGCGGAGTGCCGCGCTGACGAGGCATTGCCAGCGGGTGATCCATGGCCGATATCATCCTCTATATCCTTGCCGCCGTTTCGTGCGCGGTGCAGGTGTACCAGGGCGTGACCCATGGGCTATGGTGGGCGCCGCCCGACCCGCTGCCGATGGCCGGTCTCGCCGGAATCCTCCTCATGCTGCTGGGATCGGCCTGGGGAGCGGTGAAGGGTTCCTCCGCGGCGTGGTTCGTTTTCGTTGGCGCGATCTTCTGCTGGGCGTTTTACGTTCCCGGACTGGGGAACCTGCTGGGCAGCATGCGGCAGTCGCTGATGGAAGGGCGGCTGAATTTCGGCGCTCTGGACGTGTATTTGCCGCTGCTGCCGCCGATTCTGCTCCTGATTGCGACCATCAAGGCCTTCCTCGTCGGCCCGCTGGGCAAAGCGAGCGATTGAGGCGAGGCCGGTCTACGGCCCAGCCGCTTTCCTGCCGGCGCTCCGGCGCGCGGCTTCGCAAACGGCCGCCGGGATTTTCGGCGCCTCCGCTTCCCTCCTCGCCGTCAATTGCTGCTTGAATTCAGGGAACGGTAGTGTCGCAGTCCCGAAGGTTCGGGAGGCGGCGTTTACGCCGCCACCGGTTGCGAGATGCGGGGAAATGCCAGAACTTGAGCAGGTTGGGGCGGCGCACAGGTCCCGCGGAGCGGGATGCCACTGCCTCCCGAAGCTGCGGGACTGAGACACAACCCAGGGAACGGGAACCAGCGAAATCCGCGGATTCGCCCTCCGGGTCCGCCGGGACTCACCGAACCTGCAGCGACGAGATCCTTCGATTCCAGGTGTGGGAAGGCCGGCTGGACATCCGCCACTCGCGCAGATCGCGAACATCGCTGCCGGTGACGTCCTGGCCGTTCCGGTAGTCGCGATCGTTGAAGACGACGACTCGCGCTCCTCCGAAAACCCGAATCGAGGAAATCTTATCGCCGAAATTGCCGATCGATCGCAGGCTCTCTCCGCGCCGCACGCAGAAGTAATCGCCGGTGAAGTTGTATCCCTTATAGAAGCACGCGCCGCCGCGGTCCCAATTCCCGCCATTCCAGTCGCCGGCCGGAGGCCACCGCTTGTCCCGGCCGGGGTGCAGCCATGCCGGACCGCGCCCTTGCGCGCCGCGGTCGCCTTCGCCCCGGTCGTCGCGGGGCAGGATGGAAAATTCCGCGCGGCACCCGCGATCCACCCACAGGCCGCCATCGTCCACGCCCCAAGTGCTGCCTTCGACGCAAGGCGACCCGCTGATTTGCCGCTCCAGTTGTAGTTCGCCGCGATCGTACCGGCCGCAATAATTGCGTCTCCCGTCGTTCGATTCGCACCTGATTCCCTGCTGAGCGCCGCGGTCGCCTTCGCCCCGGTCGTCGCGGGGCAGGATGGAAAATTCCGCGCGGCACCCGCGATCCACCCACAGGCCGCCGTCGTCCACGCCCCACGTGCTGCCTTCGACGCAAGGCGACCCGCTGATCTGGCGCTCCAGTTGTATCTCGCCGGGAGCGTATCGGCCGCAATAATTGCGCCTCCCGTCGTTCGATTCGCACCTGATTCCCTGCTGCGCGCCGCGGTCGCCTTCGCCCCGGTCGTCGCGGGGCAGGATGGAAAATTCCGCGCGGCAACCGCGATCCACCCACAGGCCGCCATCGTCCACGCCCCACGTGCTGCCTTCGATGCAAGGCGACCCGCTGATTTGGCGCTCCAGTCGCACTTGGCCGCCATCGTACTGGCCGCAATAATTGCGTCTCCCGTCGTTCGATTCGCACCTGATAGGCTGCTGCGCGCCGCGGTCGCCTTCGCCCCGGTCGTCGCGGGGCAGGATGGAAAATTCCGCGCGGCAACCGCGATCCACCCACAGGCCGCCGTCGTCCACGCCCCACGTGCTGCCTTCGACGCAAGGCGACCCGCTGATTTGGCGCTCCAGTTGTATTTCGCCGGGAGCGTATCGGCCGCAATAATTGCGTCTCCCGTCGTTCGATTCGCACCTGATCCCCTGCTGCGCCGCCGCACCGACCGGCAAGCCACCGAGGGCCAAGAGAAATCCGAAGAAAACCCAAACTCTCGCGTTTGGTTTCATGGGCTAGCCCTCCTCGACCTAGCGGTGTCCCGCTCGGCCGGGCAAACGGCCTCTGGGCGGCCGCCACGGACGCAACCAAGCGCCATTTTAGCACGCTCGCGGCGGTGGTCGTCGCCGCCGCGGCCAAACTTCGGTGGATTCACTTGCGCAGCCGGGTGATTTCGCGGGCCCAATCCGCCGAACGCCCGCTATATACGCGGCAGGACGATTCCGCCCTGTGCCTGATACTTCCCCTTCTTGTCCTGGTAGGAAACCTCGCACGGCTCGTCGGACTCGAAGAAGATCACCTGGCACAAGCCCTCATTGCCGTAGATGCGGGCGGGAAGCGGGGTGGTGTTGCTGATCTCGAGCGTGACGAAACCTTCCCATTCGGGCTCGAACGGGGTGACGTTGACGATGATCCCGCAGCGGGCGTAGGTGGACTTGCCGACGCAGAGGGTGAGCACGTTTCGCGGAATCCGGAAATACTCGACCGAGCGGCCCAGGGCGAACGAATTCGGCGGAATGAGGCATACATCTCCCTTGAACTCGACGAACGACCGGGCGTCGAACCGTTTCGGATCCACAATCGTCGAATTCACGTTGGTGAAGATGCGGAATTCGTCGGCCACCCGCATGTCGTAACCATAGGAGGACAGCCCGTAGCTGATCACCGCATCCCGCATCTGGCGATCGACGAACGGTTCGATCATCCGGTGCTCCAGTGCCATACTGCGTATCCAGCGATCGCTCTTCACGCTCATCGGCGGCCACCTCCCAGGGGAATCAAAAGCCCCGCATCTTAGAGCCTATTTCGGAACCTTTCAACCGGCGGGCTCGAAAACCTTTGGGTGGCGCGAAGGAAGCGGCCAAGGTTCGGCCGCGCTCGTACCGGCGCCAGGCTTGTTCGCGAGCCGCGAAAATCTTGTGGTGTCGCAGCGGGGGCGGCGACCCGCCGGGCGGCTGGGATTCGCTCACCACAGGCCGCTCGTACCCAGGGAATGGACGGATTGCGGCTGGCCGCCCGCCCCTCGGCCCACCCCTCGACTTCGCTCGGGACAAACCACTGCGAGCTCAGGACAAGCCGCGGCGGGATGCCACCGCCAAACTTACGCACCCGGCTGGTGGCTCTGCTTGACAAGGGCTGGCGGCCGTGTCTAGCATTCTCCGCTTGCTCGGAGGCCGGAGTGATCAAGCTCAACCTCGTCAACGCCGTCGTCGAACGCCTGGGCAATCGTATTTCCCGCAGCAAGGCCGAAGTGGCGGTGGAAACCGTGTTCGAGACGATGAAGAAGTCCCTGGCCCGGGGCAAGCGCATCGAATTGCGCCGGTTTGGCGTCTTCAACGTCAAGCGGCGCAAAACCGGCGTCGGCCGCAATCCCCGCACCGGCCAGCAAGTCAGCATCCCCCCCGGCAAGGCGGTACGCTTCAAGCCCGGCAAAGAATTGCAAACGCTCTGATCCCTCCCGCAGCCGCGCTTCATACTGGCAGGCGAATTTCCCCGCCTTGCCGCCGCCCGGTCGGCTAAGATGGGAATACCGTGGACAGCGGCAACGGCCATCGATCGTTTCGCCCGGAAGTGTTCGTCGAGCCCGCGGGCATCGGTTCTTTCCCGCCGCCGGCGCCTCCCCGCCGGCGCACCCGCTCAACGATCATCGCCGGTGTACTTTTCGTGCTCACGGTATTCTCCACCCTCGCGGTCGGAGCGCAATTCACCGCTGCGTACCGGGCGAACCATCCGCCGTTTTCCACCGGAGACCTCGATCCCTACGCCGGCATCTTCGCCCACCCGGGCCTGCTGCTGACCGGGCTGCCATTTGCCTTCACGCTGATGGGTATTTTGCTGGCGCATGAATTGGGGCATTTCTTCGCCTGCCGCTACTATGGCATTGCCGCCAGCTACCCGTATTTCATTCCCGCGCCCACGCTGATCGGCACGCTCGGCGCCTTCATCAGCATTCGCTCGCCGATCATCAATCGCAAGGCGCTGTTCGATATCGGCCTGGCGGGGCCGGTGGTGGGCTTTGCGTTTGCGCTGCCGGCGCTCGCGGCCGCCATCCTCACGTCCAAGATTGTGTCTGCCGGGCCGGTGCAACCGGTGATCGCCTTCGGCAGTCCGCCGCTCGAGAAGCTGCTGATGGCGATCCTCCGCCCCGGCGTGCGTGCGGAGGATCTTCTGTTGAGCCCGGTGGGCTGGGCCGCGTGGGTGGGGCTGTTCGCCACCGCGCTCAATCTGCTTCCCGCGGGCCAGCTCGATGGCGGCCACATCGTCTACGCTTTGGCTTCGGCGAGCCACCGGCGGCTGTCCCTGGCGGTGGCGATCGCGCTGGTGCCCCTGGCCTGGTTCTGGTCGGGCTGGCTGTTGTGGGCGGTGTTGCTGCTCGCCATAGGGTTCCGGCATCCGCCGCTGGTCGATCGCTGGGATCCCATTGACGGCAAGCGGCGCCTGTGGGCGGTGATCGGTCTGGTGATATTCCTGCTCTGCTTCACTCCCACTCCCTTCGCCATCCACGGCGGCTGACGCCCCTCCCTATCGACCCGCGTTCACGCCTGAGTTCGAGCACCGAGCCGGGCACGCGCAGCGTCCCCCTACCGCCGCCAGGGTGATCCGCATCCGTCCTCCGCGGATTCCGCGGCTCAGCTCGTCGGTACGGAAGCTTGGGCGCACGCCTAGCTTTTCCCACCGCTCACCGCGCGGCCTCGGCCAATGCGCCAACTCGCCTCGATTTGTTCCAGACTTCGCCCTTTGGTTTCGGGTACCAGCCAGTAGGAAAACCCCAGGCTCGCCGCCGCCAGCAGCCCGTAGGTCCAGAACGTCCAGCTCGGACCCAGGCGCTCGACCAGAGTCAAAAACGTCAGCGAGACCGCGAAGTTTGCCGTCCAGTTCGCACCCGCAGCGACGCCTTCGGCCAGGCCGCGGACGTTCAGCGGATAGATTTCGGCGATCAGCAACCAGAAAATCGGCCCCAGGCTGATGGCGAACGAGGCGACGTAGGCCATCAACGTCCAAACCGCCAGGCGAGCCAGATCGGCGCCATGACCCGGCACGCGGAAAACCGCTCCCAGCACGCCCAGGCTGACAATCATGCCGGCGGTGCCGGCAAGCAGCAGCGGCCGGCGCCCCACGCGATCGATCAGCCACATGGCGAAAACCGTCATCAGCACGTTCACCAACCCGATTCCGGCGGTGGCGAGAATCGCGCCGGCAGCCGAAGAAATTCCCGCCGACAGGATGATGGTGGGCGCGTAATAAATCACTGTGTTGATTCCCGTCACTTGCTGAAAAATCGCCAGGCCGATTCCGACGACGAGCGCCGGGCGCACCGCCGGCGAGCCTAAATCCGCCCAGCGGCCCCTCTCCCGCGCCAGCAGCAGTGAATTCTGGATTTCGCCATATTCGAAACTGACGTCGGCCGCCCCGCGCACTCTGCGTAGAACCGCCCGGGCCGCGTCCGCCTGGCCGTGTTTGGCCAGCCAGCGCGGGGTCTCGGGCAGAAACAGCATGCTCAGCCCGAGCAGCGCGCCGGGAACCGCCGCGAGGCCGAGCATCCAGCGCCAGCCGCCCCCGGCGGCGAAAACGTAATCCACGACGTAGGCGGCCAGAATGCCGACGGTGATCGCCAGTTGGAACAACGACACCTGCCAACCGCGCGCGCTCGGAGGAGAAACCTCGGCGATATAGAGCGGCACCGCCGCGGTGGCGAGACCGATGGCCAGCCCGATCACGCCACGCCCCGCCAGCAGCAACGGCACCGAGGGCGCGGCGGCACACAGCGCCGCTCCCAACACGAAGATGGCCGCGGTCCAGAGCAGCGTGGCTCGGCGTCCGATGCGGTCGGCGAGCTTGCCTCCGCCGAGCGCTCCCGCCGCTGCCCCCACCAGCACCACGCTGACCACCCATTCCTGGTGGAAGGTGGAGAGAGCGAAATCCTTCCTGATAAAAATCAGCGCGCCGGAAATTACGCCGGTGTCGTAACCGAACAGCAGCCCGCCGAGCGCGGCGAATGCCGCGGCCAGGCGGACGAAGCCGCTGTCGCCGGCGGCCGGCGCGCCGGACCGCGAGCGCACGTGCTTGGCATTCGTCACGCCGGGGCCTCCCGGGCGGGCGGTGTTGCGGCGACGGTGAACCGGGCGGTCAGAGGCGGTGGCGCAAGTGCTCGACGAAGCCGAGCAGGCCGCTGAAGAAATCAATCCAGCCGTGGCCGAGCATTCCCGGTCGCAGCGACTTGCGCCACTGGGCGACGGCGCCGAAGCCGAGGCCGTAGATGAAAATGACGGCCATCAGGACCCCGCCCTGGTACCCATGACCGAATCCGAAAACCGCCGCCTGCGCCACGATCGCGGCCCAGGCGCTGCCGGTGAGCGCAAGCGCCTGCTGCTGCAAATAGCCGCGGAAAACGTATTCCTCGCAAAATCCCGCGGAAGCGGCGAGGAAAACCCAGAGCAGCATCTCCCCAGGGCTTCGTGGCAGAAGCTGCTCCACCACCTTGGCGCCCGACGGATGCAGGAACTGAGCCAGCGCGCCGACCGAACTCAGAGCCACCCAGAGACCGAGCGCGATGGCCACGTCCCGCCAGAACTCGGCGGCATTGGCCCAGCGCCCGCGGATACGATCGCGTATGCGAGCGCCCAAATAGCGCCGGTCGCCCCAGAAGGTGAACGCGAATATCAGCCATTCGAACAGCGCCGTCGCGAGATAGGTGGCCAGCATCGCGCCGGGATGCCCGGCAGCCGCCTTCGCCCCTCGTCCCCCGCGCGACGGCCGGAGCGTCGTGAGATAGGAAAGCGCGGAAAAACCGAGCACCACCAGGATAAGAACCGCGGTATGCCACAGCGGGACCCTGGGCCGGGACCCCAAACGGCTCAACAGAGGGAATGCAGCGGGGGGTTCGGAATCGTCGCCGGGTCCGCGCGCTGCGATCGGGTCGTCGGAGATGGCAGGACCTCCCGGCGTCGCCGTGGCGAACGCAGGCGCGAAGCGTAACCTCCGGCGCCGCATTCGTCAAACCAATCGACGGAATCGCCGCACGGGGTCCGGTTCCCCCGCGCAGTCTTGGCATGCCGCAGGGTTTGTGGCGCGGGCGCGGTGATCGTGCAGCTACCTGCGCCCAGGATGCTTCCATGGCGCGGCGATCCATTGCTCGCGGAAAGCCCGGCTCGCCGGCTGGTCCCGATAGAGAGCGTCGGGTCCGATCGAATTCACCAAACTCCAAAAATCGGAGATGCGGACGGCGCCGGCCGCGTCGGGCAGGCCTGTGCCACCGTCGGCGGGAAAACCGCACAGCCGGGAGTGGCTGCGCTACTGCCGGCGGGTTTGTTTGTGCGACCCGACCCGTCGGGTGACTCCCCACACCACCTCGAAGGAAGAACAATTCGGAAACGAGGAGAAAGTCTACAAGAGGCGCTACAGCAAGCTGACCGGATCGACGTCGACCAGCGCCGCGCCTTCCGGGATTTCCTTCTGCGCGCAGAATTCCATCGATTCGGCGAGGGTGCGCGCGAGCAGCGAGCGCCGCGGCGATTTGAGCAGGAACTGGTAGCGATGTTCGCGTTTGAGCCGCGCCAGCGGCGCCGGGGCCGGCCCCAGCACCTTCAGGCCTTCCGAAGCGCGGCGGCTAAAGAAGGCGGCCAGCGCCCGCGTCCACTCCACCACCCGCCCGAGATTCCGGTCGCGCACCACCACGTTGGCCAGCGCGGCAAACGGCGGATAATGCATCAGCCGCCGGAAACGCAATTCCTGATCGAAAAAGCCGGGGTAGTCCTGCCGCGCCGCGTGCCGGATGGCGTAGTGGTCGGGGTGAAAGGTTTCCACAACCACGCGACCAGCGAGCGTGCCGCGCCCGGCGCGACCGGCCACCTGGGTAAGCAACTGGAAAGCGCGTTCGGCGGCGCGGAAATCGGGCACGGCGAGGGCGCGATCGGCGCCGAGCACGCCCACCACCGCCACCCGCTGAAAATCATGGCCTTTCGCCACCATCTGGGTGCCCACCAGAAGGTCCAGTTCGCCCGCCGCGAATGCGCCCAGAACCCGCTTGTATGCCTGCCGGGTGCGGGCGGTGTCCCGATCGAGCCGGGCAATCCTCGCCCGCGGGAATTCGCCGCGCAAGTATTCCTCGATTCGCTCGGCGCCCTCGCCGAAATAATAAAGATGCTCGGAGTGGCACTTGGGACACAGGGGCGGAACGCGAGCCGAGTGGCCGCAGTAATGGCACACCAGCCGGTCGCGCCGCTTGTGGTAGGTGAGAGCAATGCTGCAATTGACGCATTCGAGCGTCGCGCCGCAGGCGCGGCACAGCACGAACCAGGCATAGCCGCGGCGATTAATCAGCACCAGCGCCTGGGTACCCTGCTCGAGCGCGCGCTCGAGCGATTCCCTCAGCGGCCGCGAAATCGGCGACGCCCGCTTCTGGCGGACGAAATCCTCCCGCAAATCGACCACCTCGACTCCCGCCAGCGGCCGGTTCTCCACTCGCCCGCCGACGTCGAGCAGGCGGTACTTGCCCTGGCGGGCATGGTGGAAGGATTCGAGCGAAGGCGTCGCCGATCCCAGCAGCACCGTTGCGCCCTCGAGTTTGCCCCGCATCACCGCGGTGTCGCGGGCGTTGTAGCGGGGAGTTTCCTCCTGCTTGTAGCTGGATTCCTGTTCCTCGTCGACAACCAGCAGACCGAGGCTCGGGACCGGCGCGAACACGCCCAGCCGCGTCGCCACCACCACCGGCGCTTCCCCGCGCCGCACCCGCCACCATTCCCGGGCGCGTTCGGCGTCGGGAAGGGCGCTGTGCAGCACCGCTACGCGGTCGCCGAACCGCGCCCGGGCCTGCCGGCCTACGCCATAGGTCAGGCCGATTTCGGGAACCAGCAGGATCGCGCCGCGACCGCGAGCGAGCACTCGCTCGACCGAGCGCAAATACACCTCGGTTTTCCCGCTGCCCGTCGCTCCAAACAGCAGTCCGGTGTGAAACCCGCCGCCATCCACCCAGCTTCCGAGTTCTTCGAGCGCCTGCCCCTGGCCGGAGGTCAACTGCCGTATCGGAAAGAATTCCGCCGCGTCGATCGCTTCCGGTCCCGCGCCGAGCGGCTCCTCCCACGCTTTCACCTTGCCCCGCCCCGCCAATTCGGCGATCGTCGCGCGCCTCACGCCCGACTGACGCGCCGCTTCGTCCAGCGGCAGCGCTCCCGCAGCTTGAAGCAGGTCAGCCAGCCGGCTTTCCGCTTCCCCTTCCGGCTCGGCTCCATCGCGCCACGCCAAAATAGTTTGCGAGCGTCCCCGCCGCCGCCCGGCTGTCACCCTCAATTCCACCGCCCCTCGCGATACGAGCGCTTCCAGCGCCGCCTCCATTCCCTCCCGGCGCAGCAAGGCCGCCAGCTTTCGACCGGAAACGTCGCCCCCCGCCGCGGCCACGGCTTCGAGCAGCGCTCGCACGCTGGACTCGGATTCCGGCAGGTCGGGGTGCTGCGCAGCCAGCTCGGCCAAGCGCTCGCGCCCCGCAGCGGTGAGCGCCGCTTGCCGCTCGCGGCGCACTTCCACCGCCGGAGGCAGAATCGCGCGAAACACCTCGCCCGGCGGCGCCAGGTAGTAATCCGCCACCCAGCGGCCCAGCGCGACCAGACTTTCGGTGAGCGCGGGAACGATGTCGGGAGCGTCGAGAACGGCTTTGACGTTTTCCAATTTCGGCGGCGAGTCGCTCACGGCAAGCGCCACGCCGACCAGCACCCGGTTGCGGAAGGGCACTACCACCCTGCTGCCCGATTGCACGACAGACTCGAGCGCGCGGGGCACGGCGTAGGTGAACAGGCGGCGCAAGGGCAGCGGCAAGGCAACTTCGCAGAATCGTGCGGGCATGGCGGAGCACCAGTGTAGCGCCGGCGGAAGGGTCTGTGTGGCAGCGTGCGGCGGTGGGGAAGGAACCTTAGCTAGCTGACCGGGCAGGGTGAGCCGGAGCTCATGCGTTCGTCCGACGAGAGAACACCCGCACCTTGAAAACCGCAGGGTGCGGCACCCGCCGCAGCCCCCCGCGGCAGGGCGATCCGGCGGGTCGCCACTGCAGTCCCCGATCTTCGGCCGGCGTTTTCGCCAGGTGCTGCCTAGCATCCGCACGGGCGAGCGCACAGCCCCGCGAGGTGGGGCTGCGCCACCCGAAGTCGTTTGAGGCTTGACGGCCGCCGTCGAACTGGCAGCCGGGGCAGGGCATCCATGAGCAAAGGCAAGTTGCTCCGCCGGATGCCGCGGTCAGAGCGCCAAGGCGACGATGCCGGCGAAGATCAGGCCCACGCCAAGCCATTGCCCGCCAGTAAGCTTTTCCCGCAACACCGCCGCCGCGAGGAAAACCGTTACCGCGGCATACACCGACACGGCGACAGTCACCACCGCGACGTGGCCCAGCTGCATGCCGAAGTTGTTGGCGAGGTAAGCGGCGGTATCGAGCAGGCCCATCGCCATCAGCAGCCACAAAGTTCGCGCGCCGGGCAGGCGAAGCGTCTGGCGGAGCGGAAGGGCCGCCGCTCCCATGCCCACCACGCCCACCAATCGCAGGCCCCAAACCGACGCCACTCCGCCGAGCGCGGGGACGACGCGATAACCCAACAGCCAGAACATCACGCCGAAGGCCAAGGCGGCGGCGATGGCCCAGCCAACGGCGCCGTTGGCGACGCGGCGCGCATCGGCGGATGCCGGAGGGCCGCTCTCGGTGGTCGAGCTAACCGCCAGCGCCACGCCGGCCAGCACCAGCGCAATCCCCGCCCAGCGCGCGAGATGAATTTTCTCGCCGCTTTCGATCGAAAGCAGCACCGTGAGCGCGGGATAGGCTGCGGAAATCGGCGCCACCACCGCCAATATGCCGGTTTCGAACGCGCGATACAGCGCATACGACCCGGAAGCGCTCAGCGCGCCGGCCAGCGCCGCCCAGCTCCACGCGGTTCCCGGCACGGGCGCCGGGCCGGCTGGCGCGCTTGCCAGCCAGAAGGCGCTCAGCATGCCGAATCCGAATGCCTGCATGAAAAACTGGCTGCGGTACGCACCGATTTGGCGAGCGGCAAACCGCGCGAGGAAATCGGCGACGCCCCAACTGATCGCTGCCGTCAGGCCGAGAATCAAGCTTTCCGTCATCGGGCGGTAAATGATGGCACAGAATGACGGGCGGCGCGGCGGGCTCACGGCCCCGAGCGAAAGCCGAGGGGCAGGGCGGGACCGTGGCTACCACCGCGGGCCTTTGGGCGATTCGCTGCGTGCGGCGGCCGCCGGGAGGCCGTGCAGGCACAGGATAAATCCTGTGCCACAACGGGCAGGGTGACTGGGAGAGGCGGATTACGGTCGCCTGCGTTTCGGCGGTGGCTGGTAACCGAGCGCGGCCATCACCTTCTGCAAATCCTCCCACACGATGGACTTGGCAGCAGGGTTGCGGAGCAGGTAGGCGGGATGATAGGTGGGCAGGAGCTTCGCGCCGCGCCAATCGAACCATTCACCTCGTATTTTCCCCATGGCTTCGCCGCCTCCGAGCAAAGCCTGGGCGGCGACGTTGCCCAGGCAAACAATCACCTTGGGAGCGATGGCGGCGAGCTGGCGCTCGAGGAAGGGCAAGCAGGTGGCCATTTCGTCCCGCTCGGGCGCGCGGTTTTGGGGCGGACGGCACTTGACCACATTGGCGATATAAACGTCTTCACGCCGCAGCCCCATTGCCTCGATCATCTGCGTCAGCAGCTTTCCCGCGCGGCCGACGAACGGCAAGCCCTGCCGGTCCTCTTCCTCGCCGGGGCCTTCGCCGACGAACACCAGTTCGGCGCGGGGATTGCCGTCGCCGAAAACGATGTGATGGCGGCCCTCGTGGAGTTTGCAGCGGGTGCAGTCGCCGATATCGGCGCGAATCCTTTCGAGCGTGTCGCCCTCGACGCGTTCGGCGGCGGCGAAAAGAGTCGGAGAGGCCACGATCGGCAGCGGTTGGCGGACAGCCGGAGCGGGAGGCGGAGCACCGCCACGGACAGCGATGCCGGCGCCACGCGGGGATTGGCGGACAGGCGGAGCGGGCAGGGAAACGCCCGCCGCAGCCTTCTCCGGGCGAGCGGGCGGGGCTTCCCGTGCGCAGTAGAAAGTCCCCAGGCCTAGGTCCTCGTAGTAGCGGAGCCAGCTTTCAAGCTTTGCCAGCGCTTGCTCGTTCATGCGCCTTTCCCGCGCTCGCTTTCAGCCGAAGCACTTCATCGAAGATATAGCCGGCGACTTCGTGTTTGCTCAGTCGCGGCAGCGGTTGTTCGCGCCCGTCGCGAGCGAAGAGCGTCACGACGTTGGTATCGACGTCGAAGCCGGCGCCGTCGCCGGTGACGTCGTTGGCGACGATCAGGTCCACCGGCTTCGCCGTCAGTTTCCGCCGCGCGTGCTCGGCCACCCGTTCGGTTTCGGCGGCGAAGCCCACCACCACGCGATTGCCCTTACGCGGCCCGATCGCCGCCAGGATGTCGGGGGTCAATTCGAGATCGAGAGTCAGCCGCGGCGCGCCCCGCTTGATTTTCTGCGGCGAGTGTATCGCCGGGCGGTAATCGGCAACGGCGGCGGCCATCACCACGATCGTCGCCTCTTCGAGGCGCGCGGCGACGGCGCGCCACATCTGCTCGGCGCTGCGCACCGGTACCAGCTCGATTCCCGCGGGAGCCGTCACGCTGGCCGGTCCGCTCACCAGAATCACTCTGGCTCCGCGCGCCGCCGCCGCCTCGGCCACGGCGAAGCCCATGCGGCCGGAGGAGCGATTGGTCAAAAAGCGGATGGGATCGATGTCCTCGCAAGTGGGGCCGGCGGTCACCAGCACGGTTTCCCCTTCGAGGTCGCGCCGGAGGGCCAGGGCCTGGCGGACCGCCTGGAGGATGGCGTCGTGGCTTGCCAGCCGACCCGCGCCGGTCATGCCGCAAGCCAGGTAGCCCTCGTCCGGATCGACGACGCGCACCCCGCGGGCGCGCAACCGCGCCACGTTGTCCCTGGTGGCGGGATGTTCCCACATCTGGACGTTCATCGCCGGGGCCACCAGCACCGGCGCCGGAGTGGCCAAATAGAGCGTGGTGAGGAAATCGTCGGCGATGCCCGCGGCGAAGCGGGCGATGACCTCGGCGGTGGCCGGAGCGACCAGGAGCAAATCGATGCGCTGGGCGACGGCGATATGCTCGATGGCGCTTTCGACGTTGGCCGGTTCGCCCCCGGCCGCGGAGAACATCTCGGCAATCACTTTATGGCCGGTGAGTGCGGCGAAGGTAAGGGGGGTGACAAACTGCTGCGCGCCGCGAGTCATCACGACTTCGACGTCGAATTTTTCCGCTTGCAGGCGGCGAACCAACTCCGCGGCCTTGTAGGCCGCCACGCCTCCCGTGACTCCCAATGCGATGCGCATCGGTCACCTCGCCAGGTCCTCGCCGGCCCCGCCGGGCCATCGCGGCCGGCCGCGGTAGCAGGCTGCTACCGCCGCTTGGATTCCTTGTCCTCTCCTTCTTCTTCCTCGTCTTCGCCGGGCCGGACGGGGATTTCGAATTGCAGCAGGCCGCGGTTCAATTCCTGCTCGGCGACGCGGGTTGATTGCCGCGACTTGGGATTATCCACCAGCGGCGGCGCCCCATTCATCAACTGGCGCGCACGCCGCGCCGCCACCACCACGTAGGCGAATTGACTGTCCGGCGGCTCGTTTTTCACGCTCATCGGGTTGGTCCTCCAAAGCTGCTCAAAATCTGCTCGACGCGGGTGCGGTTGCGCCGGCTGCGAAGCCGCGCCGCAATCGCCACCGCCTGCACCCGGCGGCCGGCGTCCTCGAGTTCGTCGTTGACCACCGCGTACTCGTAGCTCTCGTACCCGGCCATCTCCTGCCGGGCGCGTTCCAGCCGCCGCTCGATTTCCTGTTCCGAATCCTGCCCTCGTAGGCGCAGCCGGCGCTCGAGTTCCCCGCGGGAAGGGGGCAGAATGAAGATGCCCACCGCCGCCGGAAGTTTCCGCTTCACCTGGGCGGCTCCCTGGACGTCGATTTCGAGCACCAGGTCCCGCCCCGAATTCCGGGCGCGCTCCAGTTCGCTGAGCGGGGTACCGTAGTAGTGGCTGCCAAAGACGCGGGCATACTCGAGGAATTCGCCGGCTTCGATCTTGCGGGAAAACTCCTCTTCCGAGATGAAATTGTACCATTCGCCCTGCCGCTCGGAGGGCCTCGGCGGCCGGGTGGTGCACGAAATGGATAGCATCATATCCGGCAACTCCACCAACTTAGCCACCAGCGTGCTCTTGCCCGAGCCCGACGGCCCGGAAACGATGAGCACCAGGGGTTCTGCGGCCGGCGCGCTCATTCGATGTTCTGCACCTGTTCCCGGAGCTTCTCGATTTCCGCTTTGGCCTCGAGCGCCAGCCGGGTGATCTCGAAGCCGTCGGCGCCGAGTCCCGGGGCCTTGGCAAGGATGGTATTGACCTCGCGCTGCATTTCCTGGCAGAGGAAATCCAGTTTCTTGCCCGCCTCGCCGGCGCCGGCGAGCACGCCGGAGAATTGGGCCAGGTGGCTGCGCAAGCGGGCGGTTTCCTCGGTGGTATCGCTGCGGGTGGCGGCGAAGGCGGCTTCCTGGGCCAGGCGCGAAGGGTCCACCGGCGCTTCGCCCAGGAGCTCCCGCATCCGTTCCCGCAGGCGCTCCACCTGCGCCGGCCGGGCGCGTCCGGCCAGCGCTTCGATTCGTTCGGCGCAAGCGCCCACCCGCGCGGCTGCGGGGGCCAATTCCTCGCCCAGGCGCTGGCCTTCGGCCTGGCGCATGGCATCCAGGCGCTCGAGCGCCGCGCCCAGCGCCCGTTCCAGGAGCTCGCCGATGCGCTCGGCTTCGGCGGGATCGAGCGCCGCGCCGGCCGCCACCACGCCGGGCAAGCGCAGGATCGAGCCCAGGTCCGGCTCGGCCGTCAAATCGAATTCCGCTTGCAATTCCCGCGCCGCCGCCAGGTAGAGCGCCGCCGCCTGGCGATTGACCCGGATCGGGGGAGGCGCGGCGGATTCCACGCGAACGAAAACGTCCACGTGGCCGCGGGCAACCTTCGCGCGCACCAGACTGCGCACCGCGGTATCGAGCACGTCGAGGCCTTCGGGAAGGTGAACGCGCAAGTCGAGGAAGCGATGATTGACGCTGCGCACGCTGGCGTGAAGCACGCGGCCCTGCTGCTCGGCCGTCGCCTCGGCCCAGCCGGTCATCGATCGCAGCCGCGCCGTCATCCGCCGAGCGTGCCCGCGGGCCGCGCCACCGCTTCGCCGTTGGCGAATTGCAGCTCGCAAAGCCGGGTGTAGAGCCCGCCCCGGGCCAGCAATTCCGCGTGGGTGCCGGTTTCCCTGATTTCGCCGTCCTCGATTACGACGATCCGGTCGGCTCCGCGCACCGTCGCCAGCCGGTGGGCGATCACGAAGACGGTGCGCCCCGCCATCAGGTTTCCCAGCGCCCGCTGCACCAACTGCTCGGATTCGGCGTCGAGTTGGGAGGTGGCCTCGTCCAGAATCAGGATCGGCGCGTCCTTCAACAGCGCCCGGGCGATCGCCAGGCGCTGGCGTTCCCCGCCCGACAGCCTCTGCCCCCGCTCGCCCAGCCGGGTATCGTATCGCCCGGGAAGCTGGAGGATGAAATCGTGGGCGAGGGCGGCTTTGGCGGCGGCGATGACGCGAGCGGCGGAAACGCCGGGGCGGCCGTAGCAGATATTGTTCCATACGGTGTCGTTGAACAGGATGGTTTCCTGGGTGACGATGGCGATTTGCTCGCGGAGCGAGCGGAGGGTGACGCCGCGAATGTCGGCGCCGTCGATCCGGATCGCTCCCTGGGTGACTTCGTAGAAGCGCGGCAGCAAGTTCACCAGGGTGGTCTTCCCCGCCCCGCTCAGACCGACGATGGCCACCACTTCCCCGCGGCGGACGGACAGCCGGACGTTTTTCAGCACCGTGCCGCCGTCGTCGTACGCGAAACCGACGTTATCGAATTCCACCGCCCGGGAAAAGGGAGGGAGCTGGCCGGCGCCGGCGCGCTCGACGCCTTCCTCGCCCAGCGCCAGGAAGGCGAACACCTGCCGGGAGGCGCCGATGGCGAGCTGGAAATGCTGGTAAATGCCGCCGAGGCGCTTCACCGGGGTGTAGACGCGCAGCAAGGCATAGGCGAAGGTGATCACCATGCCGGTGGTCATCAACCCGTAGCGGATTTCGTCCCTGGCGTAGAGCACGATCAGGCAAAGCACCACCGCTCCCAGCAGTTCCATCAGCGGCGAGGTCACCGCGTAGGCGGTGACCCAGCGCATGTTGTCCCACAGCAGGCGCCGCGCCGCCTGCTTGAATTTTTCGATCTCGAACCGCTCCATCCCGAAGGCCTTCACGATGCGGTTTCCGCTCGCCGTTTCGTGCAGGATCTGGCTCAGCTCCGCCAGCCGCTTCTGGCTGCTCTCCACCGACCGGCGAATCCGCCGCCCCAGCTTGCCCACCGGCCACACCACCGCCGGCAACAACACCATGCAGCCCACCGCTAGCCGCCAGTTGATGTAAAAGAGCACCAGCACGAGGAAGGCCAGGGTGAAGATCTGCTGGAAAAAGTCCGCCAGCCATTCCGAATAGGCGCTGCGGATCCGCTCGATGTCGTTGATGACTGCCGAAACCAGCCGGCCGGTTCCCTGTTTCTGGAAAAAGCCCACCGGCTGATAAATGATTTTGCCGTAGACCTGGTTGCGGAGGTCGGTGACGGCCGACTGGCCGGCGTACTGCACCAGCAGGTCGCCGAAGAATTCCGCCAGCGCCTTGCCCAGGAAAACGATGCACAGAGCGATGGCGAAGACCGACCAGACGAACCGCACCGAGCGGGGTAGAAACGAATTCACGTAAATCGCGCGGTGGAAATAGGGAACGGTGAGCAGCTTGAGCGCCGCGCCCGAAGTTTTCGGGTCGAGCACGCGGTCGAAGAGCGGCGTAATCAGCAGCGCGATGACGCCCTCGGCCAGCCCCACCAGGGACATCAGCAGAATGGCTCCGGCCACCAGCGAGCGGTAGGGCCTGGCGTAGCTGATGAGCTTCCGAAACTCGATGGACATCCTCAAGCGACAGGGTCTCCGCCACAGTTTATATCAGCGGCTTCCAACCAGCGCCCCCGTAGCCCCATCCGGAGGCGCAAACGCCGCCTCCCGGCACATAAATCACGTCGCAGAAAACGCGCCTCAGGGGCCTCCCGACGAGGAAGTCGCGTCCGGTGGAAATCACCGGACTCCAAAAATCGGAGACGCAAAAGGCGCGGAAGCCGTGCGCTTCCGGGTGAGCGAAATTCCGCATTCATCAAATGCCTTCCCCTTACATTGAACCGTACGATCCCGTGACCGTTTCGAGAAAAGTCAAGCTACCGAGCGCTCCAGGTCCCGGTGAATCACCTTGGCTTGATGGCCCCGGCGGGCCAGCGCGCGGCCTACCGATTCGGCCAGCGCCACCGAGCGGTGCCGGCCGCCGGTGCACCCGAAACCGATGGTCAGGTAGCTCTTGCCTTCCCTGATGTAGCGCGGGATCAGGAAATTCAGCAAGCCGTCCACTCGCCGCAGAAAGCCGCGGGTTTCGGGAAACGAATGCACGTAGCGATTGACTTTGGCGTCCCGGCCCGAGTAAGGGCGCAGCGCGGCGACGAAATGCGGATTGGGAAGGAACCGGACGTCGAACACCAGGTCGGCGTCGGTGGGAATGCCGAACCGATAGCCGAAGCTCACCACCGCGATCGCCATTGGCCGCCGGCCGGCCGTTTGAAACCGCTGGACGATGAACTGGCGCAGCTCGTGGATGTTGAACCTGCTGGTGTCGATGATCACGTCGGCCAGGCGGCGCACCGGCGCCATCAGGCGGCGCTCGCGTCCGATGCTCTCGCGGATGCTGCCGTCCCGTCCCACCGGGTGCGGCCGCCGGGTTTCGCTGAACCGGCGCACGAGCACTTCGTCGCCGGCTTCGACAAAAACCAGGGTGGTCGGGTAGTGCCGCGCGAGCTGCCGGTACATCGCCGACAGCTCCTTGAACCGGGCGCCCTCCCGGGCGTCGACCAGAAGGGCCACCCGCTCGTATTCCCGGCCGCCGGTCATGGCCAGTTCGCTCAGTGTGGGGATCAAATCGACCGGCAGGTTATCCACGCAGTAGAAGCCGAGATCCTCGAACGTTTTCAGGATCGAGCCTTTGCCCGAGCCGCTCAACCCGGTGAGGATGACCAACTGGCGGCCGGCGTTCGACCGGGGACGCTTGGTGGACCTCAAGTTTTCATCCGTCGCTGGTGGGTGCTGGGAATGCGCATGTCTTCGCGATACTTGGCGACGGTGCGGCGGGTGACGTGGATGCCATCCAGGTCCAGGCGCTTGGCGATCAAGTCGTCGGTGAGCGGGTGGGCCGAATCCTCCTCCTCGATCATTTTCTTCACCTTGCGCTTGAGGGTGACCAGGGACATATCGTGGCCCTGGGGGCCGTTGACCGATTCCGAGAAGAAGGTGCGGAGCTCGAAGACCCCGTGGGGGGTATGGGCGTACTTGCTCGAAACCGCCCGGCTGACCGTTGACGGGTGCACGCCGACGTCTTCGGCCACTTCCTTGATCATCATCGGTCTCAAGTGGTCGATGCCGAATTCCAGGCAGTCGGGCTGGCGGCGGATAATGGCTTCGCAAACGTGCAGGATGGTGTGCTTGCGCTGCTCGATGTTTTTCATCAACTGCATCGCGGCCGTCAGCCGCTCCCGTACGTAGTTTCTGACGTCTCGATCGGCGGCGCCGCGGGCGAGCAGGCGGCTGTAGGTGGGGCTGATGCGGAGCTGGGGCACTTCGTCGTCGTTCAGGAACGCCTGCCATTCCCCGCTGACTTTGCGGAAATAGACGTCGGGCTCGACCAGGCGCGGCTCGGTGACGTTGTAGCGCAAGCCCGGCCGCGGATCGAGCTTGCGGATCGAATCCACCGCCCGCTTCACCAGCTCCACCGGCCGGTTCAGCGCCCGGGCGATTTCGCGCAACTGGTTGGCCTGGAGCAGCTTCAGGTGGTCGCTCACGATTTCCTGGGCGAGGGTATTCTGGGGATCGAGCAAGCGGAGCTGGATCAGCAGGCATTCGCGCAGGTCGTGCGCCGCCACGCCCGGCGGATCGAATTGCTGCACCATCTCGACCGCCTTCCGCGCTTCCTCGATCGTGCAGGGCCCGGCTTGCGCCAGTTCCTCCAGCGTGGCGGTGAGGTAGCCGTTTTCGTCCAGATTGCCGATCACCGTCTCCGCGATTTCCGCCATCCGGGGATCGACAGCGCTCGCGCCGAGCTGCCAGCCCAGATGGTCGGCGAGCTTCTGGGGCGAGCTGACGAACTGCTCGAACGAGGGCTTTTCAATCTGCTCCCGCTCGCGGAAATTATTGTCGCCGCCGCTCGTCAGGTACTGATGGAAGGCGCTGATATCGAACTCGTCGAACGGGTTGGGCGCCTCGGTTTCAGGAATCTTCTCGGTTTCCTTTTCGGCGAACGCCTCGTCGGCGTATTTCTCCGCCACCAGGTTCTCCTCGGCGAGTTCCTCGAGCACCGGGTTGGCCACGATCTCCTGGTTGATCATTTCGCGGAGCTCGAGCCGGTTGAGCGCCAGCACGCTGACCATCTGCACCAGGCTGGGCGTAAGGATCTGCTTCTGCGCCAGTTTCAGGTGCAATTTGGGCTGGAGCATGCTCATGGCGTTCAGTTCAAGCGGAAATGATCTCCGAGGTACACGCGGCGCACTTCGGGATCGGCGCTCAGCGCCTCCGGAGTGCCGGTGCGGAAAATCCTGCCTTCGTTGATGATGTAGGCGCGGTGGGTCACCCGCAGCGTTTCCCGCACGTTGTGGTCGGTCACCAGCACGCCGATTCCCGCCCGGCTTAAATCGCAAATGATGCGCTGGATCTCGATCACCGTCACCGGGTCGATTCCGGAGAACGGCTCGTCCAGAAGCAGGAACGCCGGCTCGAGCACCAGCGACCGCGCAATCTCCAGCCGCCGCCGCTCGCCGCCGGAAAGCGTGTGGGCGCGGTTGGATCGCACCGTCTCGAGCCGCATCTGCGCCAGCAACTCCTCCAGCCGGTCGCGCCGGCGCTCGGACGAGAGCGGGAGCGTCTCGAGCACCGCTGCCAGATTCTCCTCGACGGTGAGCTTGCGAAACACGGAAGGCTCCTGCGGGAGGTAGCTGATTCCCATCCGGGCCCGCAGGTACATGGGCAGGTTGCTGATGTCTTCCCCGTTGAGCACGACCTCGCCCGCGTCGGCTCGGGTCAGACCCACAAGGATGTAAAAAGTCGTTGTCTTTCCCGCACCATTGGGCCCGAGCAGCCCGACCACCTCCTGCTGCTCGATCTCCAAACTCACGTCATCAACAACTTTGCGGCCGCGATAAGACTTGTGTAAGTCGACGCCACGGAGCTTCACCATGCCGCATCATTTCTGAACCGGATGCCTGATCGACGTGCGGGAACCCTCAGCCGACTCGACCAAAATCGTATCATCCGCTACCGAGAAGGTCAATTCATCGCCGGTGACCAGATCGCCGGCGGCGTCGTGAAGCGATGGATGCCCGCCGGAGAGCACGAACTTGCCGGTCGCCGCCGTGTAGCGGCCTTGTTCGGCTTCTCCCCAGCGTTGCCCCTGACGCACGACCACACCGCCGCGGCCCACCGCCTGTGCCAGTTCGGCGCGGCCCTGGGCGTCGCGGCGGAAAATCAGCTCCATTCGCTGCGCGTCGATTTGGCCCATGCTCGAGAGGGCGGCGACGGGACCGTCGAGCGTCGCGAGCCCGCTGGGACGCTCGCCGCCGGATGCCGCAGGCGATCCGATTCCGGCAGGCGCTTGGGTCTGATTCGCGTAGGTGAGCCGCTTCGCACGCACTCGCCAAAACACCGGCGCGCCCTTGCTACTGGCCTGAGGGAACGCCGCGCGGACGTTTCCTTCGGCGGTGAAGCCGCCGCTTGCGCGATCCAGGGCGATGCGATCGGCTTCGATCAGCACATCGGCTTGCCACATTCGCGCCGCTCCGGAATAAACCGCCACGCCGGAGGAAGGGTGGGCGTCGAGGGTTTGAGCGATGAGGTTGGCGGGGCCGGCGGCGGGCATGACGCCGGCCGCGGCTCCGATGTAGCTCGAGCGCACGCGGCCCGACGCGCGCAAGTCCCCGGTTTGCTGGTCCCAGTCGATTCTATCGGCCAGCGTCTGGGCGGTTGGGTCGCTCAGCCGGGCATCGCCGGAGAGCGTGACGTTGCCGCTGCCACGCGCCCAGAGCGCCCGGTCGCCAGTAGCTTCCCGGCTTCCCTGCCTGGCGCGCACCCCGCCCGACTCCTCAGCGTCGTGCCATTGGCTGCCGGCGAAATTCACGGTCAGGGAATCGGCTGAGGTCACGATTGGCGGCGCGGCGCCGAGATGCCGCTCCACGCGCACGCCCTGCGCTCCATCGATCCGGCGAAGCTGGTTGCCGGCGTCGAACGTGGCGGTCAACCGGCCCGCCGCCAGCCGCAACTGCTCTTGCGGCGAATTCCATATCGCGTTGGCGGCACCCGGCGACTCGGCGCGGTCGAGCCGGGTTGCGCCGACGCGGCTTCCGGGAACCAGCCACAGGCGGAGCGAAGCGGTATTCAATTGCGAGGACTGCCCCGGGCGATTTGAGGCGAATGCAACGCTTCCATCGGCTTGAACTTCGCGCGCTTCCTGCAGCTTGGGGCCAAGCACCAGCACGAGCCGGTCCGATTCGAGCCGCGCAGCGCCGCCAGCCCCGGTTTGCTCGGCCACCACGCGCCCGGCGGCATGGATGCTCCCGGCGCGGCCTTGCGCGTCGAACAGAATCTCCACCCGGTCCGCCTGAACGCCCCCCGGCCCGCGGCCGGCTCCTGCGCCGTCCTGCGCCATGCGGACCCGCGACCCGCGGCCCGTTGCCAGCGCCCGCCTCGGCCGGAACTGGCCGTCCAGGTCGAGGGTGAGCGCGGCGGCGTCGAGCGAGCGAATGCCCTGGACGATTCGAGCCGGGCCCGCCAAGCGCATTTGGCCGCTCGAGCGATCGTAGTCCAGCGCCGCGGCGTCGATTTCGATAGGCGTGCCGCGCGGCCGGTCTGTGGCCAGCGCCAAGTCGACGTTATGCAGAAGCAGCAGGTTCGACTGGCGGCTGAAATAGGCGAATCCGACGGCGCTACCCTTCCCGCTCGGAAACCGGAACCGGAGCGGCGCGGGTGTGGAAACCTCGCCGGTTTTCGCATCGAAGCTCAGATTGCTCGTTTCCACGCTGATAGCGCCGGCCGGCACGAGGCCCCGGTCGGGACCGGGAACATTCGTCAGATCCATTTCCACCGGGCCGCGGCAGGCGACGCCGCCGGTCGCCGGCACGTAATCGCAGGAGTGGGTGTGGATTTCGTCGTGACGCTCGCCGTGGCGGCCGTAGACGATGATGTCCACGTCTTCGAGCAGGCTCTGGCTCTTGCCGCGGTACTCGGTGGCGCGGGCCGCGCGCACGGTGAATACCGTTTGCCGGCCCTCGACCTTGGAAAAGGTGAATTCTAGCGACTGCTGCGCCACGCTTGGCGGCACCGCCGCCGGCCCATGCCGGGCCGCGCGCGCCGCGAGCTGGCTTCGGCGCACGAATAGCGCCGCCACCCCCACCGCCGCCAGCAACGCAGCGGCGGCGGCCCAGCGCGCGAAGCGAGCCACCCAGCGCGGATTCACTGTCGAGCCTCGTTGTTTCCGCTATCGAGTATAGCCCCGCCGGCGCGCCCGCAGCGCGGGCAGCGGCAATCGACCGCCGGCGGCAACCCGGTGTACGTGCACAGGATGAATCCTGTGCCACTGCGGGCAAGTCGCCGACTTGCCCCTACAAATCGCGTCAGGCCCAGAGGGCAGGGTTCCCGCCAGCTTCCTGGGGAATGCAGTAAGACCGGCAATTCAAAACCCACACCCTGATCCCGCGGAAGCATCCGGGACGCAAAAACCGCGAATGCGCAGGGTGCGGCACCCCCGCCGGCGCGATTCGCCGTCAGCGCTGCGGCTTGGTGCTTTCGCGCACCTGCCGGGCGTAGGCGCGCGCTCGAGCGAGGATGGCGGACTCGTCCAGGGTGGTGAGCCGGCCATCGAGCAGCAGCGGGCGGCCGCCGACGAAAACGGCGCTGACGTCGCTCGCTTCGAGGGCGTAAACGATTTGGGAGTAAACGTTGTAGAGGGGCACGGCGTGCGGCGAATCAAGAGTGAGATAGGCCAGATCGGCTTTCTTTCCCGGCTCGATCGATCCGATTTCCTTCTCCATGTGGAGCGCCCGGGCGCCTTCGCTGGTGGCGAGGGCGAGCGCCTGCGGCGCGGGCAGCGCCGTCGGGTCCATCGTCGCGAGCTTCTGCGCTTTCGCCGCGAAGTCGAGTTCGCGAAGCATATCGAGGTTGTTATTCGACGCCGCGCCGTCGGTACCCAGGCCGACGGCGACTCCGGCCGCGCGCAAGCCGGCAACCGGGGCCGCGCCGCTCGCCAGTTTCCAATTGCTCGACGGATTGTAGACGCAGCCCACGCCGCGCTGGGCGAGCAACCGAATGTCCTGGGCATTGACCCAAACGCAATGGGCCGCGGCAACGTTTGGCCCGAGCACGCCCAGCGAATCCAGGTAACCGACGGGCGAAAGCCGGTGGTCGTGCAGGCTGTCGGTGACTTCCTTCCTCGTTTCCGCCAGATGAATCAGCAGCGGGGCATGATATTCGCGGGCGAGCGCCGCCGCTTGCCGCAGCGTCGCCGCCGAGCACAGATACATCGAGTGCGGCGCCACCGCCGCGCGTATCAGCCCGTCGTCACGCCAGCGCTCGAGGAACCTCCTGGTGTAAGCAAACGCCTGGGCGGACGTTTTGTTGTCCGGCGCGGGAAAATCTAGCACCGTTTCTCCCAGCACGCCGCGCATCCCGGCCTGCTTCACCTCCCCGGCGATGTCGTCCTCGAAGTAGTACATGTCGGCGAAGGTGGTGGTGCCGCTGCGAATCATCTCCGCCATCGCCAGGTCGGTTCCGACGCGCACGAAATCCGGGCTCACGTTTCCGGCTTCGGCGGGAAAGATGTATTTCTGGAGCCAGTCCTGGAGATTGGTGTCGTCGCCCAGCCCGCGAAACAGGGTCATCGGCGCGTGGGTGTGGCCGTTGATCAATCCCGGGATCAAGATCCCGCCCGAGAGCCGGAGCGGGTGCACCGCCTGATATTTCGCCTCGAGCTCGGCGGCGGGTCCTACGGCGGCAATCACGTCTCCGCGTATCGCCACCGCCCCATCCTCATAAACGCGCAAGGCGGAATCCATGGTGACCACCGTCACGCCGGCGATCAGCCAATCCACCGCCACCCGCGACTCCGCCGCACTCTGCGCCACCGGCTTCGCGCGGGGCTGAGCAGCCAGCCGCCAGCCGAGCGCCATTGTGGCCGCCAACGCCGCGGCAGCGCATCCGAATCGGCGCCACCATCCCGGCGCCTGCCGGCCGGCCGAGCGCCCGTATTGCTCACCCGCTCTCATCCACGCCGCCGTTTCTTCGGTTGCCGGCGCGCGGCGGCCTCGAGCGACTGCCTGCCGAAAGGCGCCGGCAGCAATTCCGACATCCGATGCAGCTCGCTCTTGCCGTCGACGTTCGCCATCAACACTTCCACGTCGCCGCAGAATTCCCACAATATCTGCCGGCAGGCGCCGCAGGGCGGGGTGACCGAATCGGCGCCGGTGACGACGGCGACGGCGTCGAATTCGCGCTCGCCCTCCGAGACAGCCTTGAACAGCGCCACCCGCTCGGCGCAGAGGGTGAGGCCGTAGCTGGCGTTTTCGATGTTGCAGCCGGTGTAGACGCGCCCGGAGCGGGTACGCACCGCCGCGCCCACCTGGAAGCGGGAATAGGGCGCGTAAGCGCGTGCCCGCGCCCGGCGCGCGGCGGCGACAAGTGCTGCCTGGCGCTTCACCTGGACAACTCCTTTTTCGCGGGGGCATCGGGCTCGTCGACCAGCCGGGGAATCACCGCGCGCAGCAAAGCGACCAGTTGATCCTTCACCTGCTCGCCCACCCGCAGCACCTCGGCATGGTCGATCGGCCGGCCAAGGATGCCCGCCGCCAGATTCGTGACGCACGAGACGGCCAGAACCCGCAACCCCGCCTGCCGCGCTGCAATCACTTCGGGCACCGTGGACATTCCCACCAGATCGGCGCCAAGCGAGCGCAAGGCGCGAATTTCCGCCGGCGTTTCGTAGCTCGGCCCGTGCATCGCCGCGTAGACTCCCTCGCGCAACCGCAAGCCCAGCCGGCCAGCCTCTTCGAAGGCCGCGGCGCGCGCCGATTTCGAATACGCTTCGGTCATGTCGGGAAAGCGCGGCCCGAACCGCTCATCGTGCGGGCCGATCAGCGGGCTTGTTCCCTGCAAGTTCAGGTGGTCGCGGATCAGCACCAGTGCGCCCTGACCGTAGCCGGGGTCGATGCCGCCGGCGGCGTTGGTGAGCACCAGCGCCCGCACGCCCATCCTCGCCAGAACCCGTATCGGAAACGCGACTTGAGCGGCGGTGTACCCCTCGTAGAGGTGCGCCCGGCCCTGCATCGCCGCCACCTCGACATGCCCCGATCGCCCAATCACCATGCGCCCGGCGTGGCCGGGGACGCTCGAACGAGGGAAATGCGGAATCTTCGCGTAGGGGATGCGGACCGCCTTCGAGAGGCCGTCGGCGAATTCACCCAGCCCGGAGCCGAGCACGACGGCGACGCGCGGCCGCAGCCGCGTTTTGGCCAGCACGAATTTCGCCGCGCGCATGGCGCGCCGGAATTCCCCGCCGGCAGCAGCCGGCGAACGTCCCGGGCTCATCGCAGCATCATCCCGGCAATCGCCGCCGACAGCAGGTTGGCCATCGTCCCTGCGAGCATCGCTCGCATCCCCAGCCGGGCCAATTCGTCCTTTTTGTTGGGAGCGAGCGCACCGATCCCGCCAATCTGGATGCCGATCGAGCTGAAGTTGGCGAAGCCGCACAGCGCGAACGTGGCGATGGTGAACGAGCGGGGATCGAGCGACGCTTTCAGCGGACCCAAGCGCGAGAAGGCCACCAGTTCGTTCAACACCATCCGCACCCCCAGCAGGTTGCCAATCACGGTGCAATCCTTCCAGGGCACACCGATCAGCCACGCCACCGGCGCCAGCACCCAGCCGAAAAGCTGCTCGAGGCTGGCGGGAAACAGCTCCCGGCGGGCGACGACCAGCCAATGACGGCCCAGCAGCCAGTGGTGCACGCCGCCGAACAAACCGTCGACCAGGTAGATAATCGCGAGAAACGAAATCAGCATGGCGGCGACGTTCAGCGCCAGGTGCAGGCCGTCGATCGTGCCGCGCGAAATGGCGCCCAGGGCGTTCGGATCGCGTTCCAGTTCCGCCATCTGCACCCGGCCGGCGGTGCGCGGCTTTTCGGTTTCGGGCACCAGCATTTTGGCGATGAGCAGCGTCCCCGGCGCGGTCATGATGACCGCGGTGAGCAGGTGCTTGGCGGAAATCCCGAACAGAATGTAGGCGCCCATGATGCCGCCGGAGACGTGCGCCATTCCGCTGGTCATGATGGTCATCAGCTCCGAGCGGGTAACATCCGGCAGGAACGGCCGAATCGTCAGCGGAGCTTCGGTCTGGCCCATGAAGATGCTGGCGGCGATGTTGAGCGATTCGGCGCCGCTGGCGGCCATCAGCCGGGTCATCACCCGCGCCGCCTGGCGAACGATGAAAGGCATGATCCCGTAGTAATAGAGCAGCGCAAACAGCGCGGCGATGAAGATGATGGTCGGCAGCACCTGGAAGGCGAAGAACATGCCGAGCGGCGAGTTCTTGATTCCCAGCGCGCCAAACACGAACCCCGATCCGGCGAACGAGTAATCGAGCAGGCGGTTGACCGCTTCCCCGGCCAGCGAAAACGCTTCCCGGCCGTATTCCCAGCGCAGCACCAGAAACGCGAAGGCGAGCTGAAGCGCCAGGCCCCAGGCGACTGTCTTCACGCGGATCGCCCGGCGGTTCGTGGAAAACAGGTAGCAGGCGGCCAGAACCGCCATCATGCCCAGGATGCCGGTGTAATTCCCCACTCGCTTCCCCTCCCCGCGTTCAATCCACCAGCCCCGCCAATGCCGCTAAGGGCCGATCACCCGCCGCACCAGCGGCCGCGGAGCAGCGGAGGCTGCCGGCTCGATGCGATAGCTCGCCCGCACCAGTTCCTCGGCTGCTTCCACCCGCGCCGCTGCATTGTAATGCAAAGTGACCAGCGGCTCGCCCTGGCGCACCGCGTCTCCCAGCTTCTTGCACACGATCAGTCCCGCGGCTGGATCCACCGCGTCCTCTTTCTTCTCCCGTCCCGCTCCCAGCCACACCGAGGCCAAACCGATGTTCGCGCACTCGATGGCGGCCACCCGCCCCGAGGCGGGACTGGGCACGTCGCGCTGATGCGCCGCGCGCGGCAGCAGATCGTAGCGTTCGGCGACGGAATCGTCGCCGCCTTGCCGGCGGATGATCTGCCGGAACTTCGCGAGCGCGCGGCCGCTATCGAGTATTTCGGCGGCGAGTTTCCTGCCCGCATCCACCGTCGCGGCGGCCTCGCCGAGGTGGAGCATCCAGGCGGAGAGCTCCAGGCACAAATCGCGCAAGTCTCCCGGCCCTCCGCCGCGCAGCACGTCGAAAGCTTCGATGACTTCGAGCGAGTTGCCCACGGCGCGGCCCAGCGGCTGATCCATGTCGGTCACCAGCGCTACCACCCGCTTGCCCACTCGCCGGCCGGTTTCCACCATCAGCTCGGCCAGCGAGGCGGCTTCGGCTTCGGTCTTCATGAAGGCACCCGAGCCCGTCTTGACGTCGAGCACCAGGGCGTCGATCGATTCCGAGAGTTTCTTGCTCATGATGGACCCGCAAATAAGGTAGGGGCTTTCGATCGTCGCGGTGGCGTCGCGCAAAGCGTAGAGCTTGCGATCGGCGGGAGCGATTTCCTCGGTTTGACCGACCATGGCGCAGCCGGTGTCTTCGAGCGCGGCGCGAAACTCGTCGAGCGACAGCCGGGGATTGAATCCGGGAATCGATTCGAGCTTGTCGAGCGTGCCACCGGTGTGGCCGAGGGCGCGGCCGCTGATCATCGGCACGATCAAGCCGGCGGCGGCGGCGATGGGGGCGACGACGAGCGAGGTCTTGTCGCCGACACCGCCGGTCGAATGCTTGTCCACCTTGCGCGCCGGCAGATGCGATAAATCCAAGGACCGCGGCGACAACATCATCGCCGCCACCAGCCCCGCGGTCTCCCGCTCGGTCATCCCCCGCCAGACGACCGCCATCAGCCAGGCGGCCAACTGGTAATCGGGGATATCGCCGGCGGTGTAGCCGGAAACCAGGAACTGGATTTCGTCGAGGGCGTGCTCGCCGCCGTCGCGTTTCTTGCGTATCAAGTCGACTGCGCGCATCGGATCGGGGACCCGTGGGGAGACGGGGCAGGCTAGCAGGCGGGCCGAAGGGAGTCAACGAATACGGGGCGGAGTGTCGTTAGCAAATGATATGTCCGGTCGAATCAGCAGATGGACTGTCAGTTTCTCGCAAGCCGCCACCAAGCCCGGTGAGCAGGCGCAAGCGTCCCGGCGTACAGCGTCGGGGCGCGCCTGAGGCGGGCGGAAGCCTGCGCCACGAAAGGAAAGGCGTCGGCCCGCCCGCCGCGGCGGGCTCGGACTGGCATGGTTCTTGGGGCGTTGGCCAACTCACTGTGCCAGGACGTCCCTGGCGAGGATGCCGGCAGAGCCAGGGGGCTTCCGGTGACAGCGTAACGTTTCCCTCCGGGGAAAGTTAGACTAGGTGAGATGGCCGAGCGGGTTCTGAGGGGGACTGGGGGATCGACCTCCCGCGCCGATGCGGACGAGCGCCTGCTTGTGGAGGCGGCGCAGCGCGACCCCGCCCGCTTCGGCGAGCTCTACGAACGGCATTTCGACCAGGTTTACGCCTTCATCGCCCGGCGGGTGCGCGACCGCACGGAGACCGAGGACCTGACCTCGGAGGTCTTCCGCCGCGCTCTGGCCAACTTGAACAAGTTCGAGTGGCGCGGCACGCCGCTGGCGGCCTGGCTGATGCGCATCGCTGCCAACGCCGTGGCGGACCGGTGGAAACGCCGCGCGCGGGAAATGGAGATGACCGAGGGCGGGGGCGCGCAGGAACCCAGCACGCGCGAGGCGCGGCACGACGGCGAGCGGGCGCAACTGTTCCGGCTGGTGGATCGCCTGCCGGCGGAGCAGCGCCGCGTGATTCTGCTGCGCTTCGCCGAGGAGAAGAGCGTTCGCCAGATTGCCGGCGGCATCGGCCGGAGCGAGGGAGCGGTAAGGCAGCTCCAGTTTCGCGCGCTGGAAAAACTGCGGGCGCAGCTGGACGCCGCCCCTGCGAGGAAATCGGATAAGAAAGATGGCTGAACCCGATCGCTACCGACAACTCGACGAGGCCATCGAAGCGCTGCTCGGCCGCCCGCCACGCGGGCGAGCGCGCAGGCACCCGCGGCTCGATGCGCGATTGGCGGCACTCGGCCGCGTCGCCGGGGAGTTGCGGGGTCTTCCGCGTTCCGAATTCAAAGCTCGATTGAAGGAGGAACTGATGCAGGCGGCCGCGAACCGCAGTCCGAAACCGGCGGCCGGCGAGCAAGCCGGCTTGGGCACCGTCACGCCGTATATCGTGGCTATTCAGGCTCTCGAACTGGCCGAATTCTACCAGCGCGCGTTCGGCGCCAAGGTCGACGTGCGCGGCAAGGGCTCGGCCGGAGGCTACCACATCGAGATCCGGCTGGGCGGATCCCTGTTGATGCTCGGAGGGAGCGGCGAGTTCCGCGGCCCCGAGATGCCCACCGCCCTCTGGTACTTCGTCGAGGACGCGGACGCAGTGTACCGGCGGGCGCTGGAACTGGGCGCCATGCCGATCTCCGCACCCGCCGACCAGCCCTACGGCGACCGCGAAGCGAGCATCAAGGACCCGTCGGGAAACAACTGGTACATCTCCACGCACCGCGGAGCCAGCTACATTCGCGAAGGGTTGACTGCGGTGACCCCCTACCTGCATCCGGCGAGCGGCGCCGCAATGATCCGTTTCCTCGAGCGCGCGTTCGGTGCCGAGGTGGTCGAGCGACATGACGACCCGGACGGAGCCGTTCGGCACGCGGTGGTGCGCATTGGGGACTCGGCGATCGCGATGGGCGAAGCCCGCGGGCAGTATCAGCCGATGCCCACGATGTTCTACCTCAACGTGGACGACGTCGATGCGTGGTACCGGCGCGCCATCGAAGCGGGCGCGACGCCAATGCATCCGCCGGCGGCGCAGGCCCACGGAGCCCGCGTGGGCGCGGCGAAGGACCCCTTCGACAATCAGTGGTGGATTTCCACGCCGGTTGCTTCGTCGTAGTTTGAGCCGTCAGGCCGGCACGAGTGCGGCGCGGCCGACCCGAGGCGGCACAACGCGGGGCAACTGCACCGCCGCGCGCCCCGTTGTTCGCCAACTTCACCGATGCTACACTTCGGCCATGCCTAAGAGGAAGCGAGCACGCCCCAGGAAACCGGCGCGGGCCAGGAGAGCGGCTGCCTCCAAACGGGTTGGGATGAGAGCGAGGAAGGCGGCGCTGGCCGGCAAAGCGACACGCGCGAAGCATTCCGCAGCGGCGGCGAAGAAGAGCAAAACTGCCGCCGGGAAATCGGGGCGGCGCCGGCGCCGGTGGCGGGAACGGACGGGGGCCGCCGGACCCGTGCCGGTTCTGGATGCCAAGGCGCTCGCGACCAATGGAAAGGAACTGTCGCGAGTCCGAGGGGACTCGGAGAGCGTGGATGAATTGGCGGAAGAAGGCCAGGCAATGGAGGCGGAGCTGCTCAGCGGGGTCGAGGAAGCAGACGCCGCCAACGCCGACGAATCCGAAGTGACCACCAGGGAAGTTCCCGAAGACGACGTTCCCCCCGAATACCGCGACATCGACTGACGCCCGCCTCCCGCCGGTCAGCGCGGGAGCGACTGGCGGCGATCGAAGAAATCGTTCACAACTTCGGCCACCAGCGGCCACAGCCGGGGAAGCGCCGTCCGCACCGGGTCCATCCGCGCCAGCACCCGTTCCCGCGACGGGCCGTAGATCCGCCACGAGCCGCCGCCGGTTTCCCGGTTCTGAAGAAACGGCTGGATGCGGTCCACCGCATGGGCGAATTTGGCCTCGGCGGTTTGCCCGGCTTCGAATTCCTCCCACAGAGCGCGCAACTCGGTGCCGAGATCGGCGGGCAGCAACCCGAAGACGCGGTCGGCGGCGCGGCGCTCGCGCTCGGGCCGGCTGGCGTTTCCGGCGTCGTCGTAGGCGAAGGTGTCGCCAGCGTCGATTTCCACTAGGTCGTGCACGGCGAGCAGGCGAAGGACGCGGGAGAGATCGACTGGCAAAGCGGAGTATTCGTGGAGAACGATCGCGGCGAGCGCCAGGTGCCACGAATGCTCGGCCGAGTTCTCTTGCCGCGAGGCATCGGTGAGCAGGGTGCGGCGAAGCACGTTTTTCAGCTTGTCGGCTTCGATGAGAAAAGCGAATTGGCGCGCGATGCGCTCGTCAGGCATGGCGGGATGGTAATCCACCGGCATCGCGGCTGCAAACCGGCGGCGCGGGCCGGAGCGAGGGTCAAATGCCATCCAACTCAGCGGCCCGGCAGATCGAGCTTGCGCTCGGCGCCACTCCCGGTTTAACTGATGGCCTAACGGAGGAGCCGCCATGTCGATCTTCGATCCAGCTTTTGCGCGCAACACCCTGCTTCCCATCGCCCAGGCGGCCTATCTGGCCGACCAGGGAGCGCTCGCCTTGCCGGCGAATTACGCGGTGGTGGGCCAAATCGCCGCCGACCCCGCCAAGCTCAACGCCTTGGCGGCTGGCGCGACGACGGCGCGCGCCGCGCTTGCCCAGCGAATCCAGGCGTCGGGAACCGCCTTCGGCTGGGTGGTGCAAAACGCCGCCGAACAAATCGTGGTCGTCGCGTTTCGCGGCACCTCGGATTTGAACGACTGGCTGCACGATTTCGATTTCGTGCCCGAGCCGTACCAGCCGGTGGCGGGTTACGGCATGGTGCACCAGGGATTCCAATCGGTGTACTTGGCGGTCGCCGAAAGCGCCAGCCGCCTTCTGCAATCGGTTGCCGGCGCGTGCAAGCGGCTGATCGTTACCGGGCACAGCCTGGGCGCCGCGCTCAGCGAGTTGGCCGCGCCCGCCCTCTGGCGCAACTGCACGCCCGCCCTGCTTCCCGAAGTGCAGAATTTCGCCGGGCCGCGCGTGGGCCACAGCGATTTCGCCGGGCGATTCGATCAGGACATCGACGCCTGTTTCCGCGTCGTCAACGTTTGGGACATCGTGCCCCAGGTGCCTCCCGCCCTGGCCCAGTTCGAGCACGTGGGTTTGGCGGTGGATGTGGACGGCGGCTTCACCCTCGACGAATTGACGGCGCACAACATGGCAAAGAGCTACGGCCCGGGTCTGGACAAGCTGATTCCGCCGGCGGGCGCGCGGCCGATGGCGCTGGTGGCGGCTCCGGCGGCGGCGCTGGCCTTTCCCAACGCGATGCTCATCGGGCGCCAGCCGTGAGAAGCGGAGCGGGCTATCTGGTTTCTTTTGCCGGCAACTTGGCGGCGATTTCGCGGCCGACGCGGCAGAATTCCTCGTGGATGAGGCCATTCGAGGCGACCAGTTCCCGGTCACCGGGCCGGTAGGGCCGGCCGGCGAAATCCGAGGCCTGGCCGCCGGCTTCGCGAACCAGCAGCACGCCGGCGGCGGTGTCCCACGGCTTCAAGCCGAATTCCCAGAAACCGTCGAACCGGCCGCAAGCCACCGAGCACAAATCGAGCGCGGCGGCGCCGGCGCGGCGCACGCCGTGCGAGCGGAGGGTGAATTCCCAGTAGAAATGGATGTTGGGATTCTGCTGGCGCTTGTGGCTGGGAAAGCCGGTGCCCAGCAGGCTGGTGGCCAGTTGCGGCACGACGGAAACGCGGATGGGGCGACCGTTCAACTGCGCCCCGCGGCCGCGAAGCGCGGTGAACAGCTCGTCTGCGGCCGGGCTGTACACTGCGCCGAGAAGCGGCTGGCCGTCTTCGAGCAATCCAATCGAAACGGCGAAAACCGGGAACCCATGGGCGAAATTGGTGGTGCCGTCGAGCGGATCGACCGACCAGCAATACCGCGCGCCGGCAGCGGCGGCCTGCTCGCCCAATTCCTCGCCGACGATAGCGTGGTCTGGGAAGGCCTGGCGCAGGCGGGCGACGATCGCCCGCTCCGAGCGAAGGTCCGCCTGGGTGACGATATCGGCTTCGCCCTTGTACTCGATTCGCTGGGGATGGCGGAACTCCTCGAGCAGGATGGCGCCCGCCTCGCGCGCCGCGGCGGCGGCCGCGGCCAGCGCGCGATCCGGATCGAGCGGGACGCCGCTCATGGGTTGGACTCCGGCGCGTAGTATCCCTTCCGGTAGCGGACGAAATACCGGGCGCCCGCGGCCGGCCCGGGCGGATTCAGCCGCACATCGATTTGCCGGTAAGCACCGGCGGGCGGCGGGGGATCGGGGTAGTAGCCGAGCATGTATTCGGTGCGCAACTCCTGGTTGATGCGGTCGAAGGTGGGAGTGAATTGATCGGGGCTATCGACGGTGTAGAGGCCGCCGCCGGTCATGTCGATGATGGTATCGACGGCATGCTCGCCGGCGGTGTTGCGTCCGCTCTCGGATTTTACCGGCCGGATGAGAATCGTGTAGAGCATCGCGCCGGCGCGAACGGCGGCGTCGCGTGCGGCTTCGTAGGTGCCGTGGCTGGTGGTTTCGCCGGCGTCGGTAACGAGCAGGATGACGCGGCGATGGTCCGCCGGTCGCTCGCCGATGGCGCGCGAACCGAGCAGGATGGCGTCGAACAGCGACGTGCCGGTTCCCGAATGGAGCCTCCTCAACCCATCATCGAGCACGCTCGAATCGCCGCTGAAGGAGGAGAGCTGGGTGACGTTGAGCGCGAATTGAAAGACGGACAGGCGGTCGCCGGGCCGCAGCACCTCGTGAATGAAATGGGATGCCGCCTCGCGCTCGAATTTCATTTCAGTGAGCGTGCTGAGGCTGGTATCGATCATCAGCGCCAGATCGAGCGGAAGGTTCGTCTGCCGCTGGAAGACGTCGATCCGCTGGCGCCGGCCATCTTCGTAGACTTCGAAGGCCTCTCGCGGCAGGTTGGGCACTGGCTTCCCGTCCGGGTCCAGCACGCTCGCCACCACCCCCACCAGGTCCACGCGAACCCGCATCCGGCCCGGGGCCGGCTGCTGGTCCGCCCGGATTTGCGCCGCCCTCGCCCCGGGGCCCGGTGCCAGCAGCCACAAGGCGCATCCCAGGGCCATGAGCGGGAGCCAGCGCCCCCCGCGGGCGCGGCGAATGGATTTCAGGACGGAGGTTGGGGTCAAATGCGGGTCACCGGGCCGGCGCATCGGGGCGCTCGCCCGCGGCCCAAGCCTCGCCGTCCTCGAAGAATTCCTTCTTCCAAATCGGGACGGTGCGCTTGAAGGCGTCGATCGCGTGGCGGCAGGCATCGAAGGCGGCTTGGCGGTGCGCCGAGCTAACAGCAATCAGGATGCTCGTCTCGCCAATGCCGATTCGGCCCAGGCGGTGGACCAGCACGACGCGGGAAACCGGAAACCGCCGACGCAGTTCGGCGGCGAGCTGGCGCATCTTGCGCCCGGCCATGGGCTCGTAGCCTTCGTATTCGAGCCGGACCACCCGGCGGCCTCGCGAGTGATTTCGCGCTACTCCTTCGAACACCACCACCGCGCCGTCCGCCGGACCCGGCGCCTGCGCCACCCACTCGTCCCGCGCCACCGGCCGCCGCAGCAGCTCGCAGATTTCTTCGCCTGCCGCCGCCGGCGCGCCGCACCCGCCGCTCACCGGAGGCAAAAACGCCACCTCGTCGCCGGCAGCCAGCGGCGCCTGCCAGCCGGCGAGTTCCTGATTGACGGCGGGGGCGATTGAGCCGCGCAACGCGGCGAGCTGGGGGAATCGAATGCTGTAGGCGGCGAACAGATCCTGCACGCTCGCTCCGGGCTCGAGGTCCTCCTGGCCCGCTTCCCAGCCCACGATTTCCCTGAGTTGGCCGAAGAACAGGACGCGCACGCGCACGGGTTTCATTCTAGCCTTGGCCGCCAGCCGGTGCCAGTTTGGCGGCGCCGCCGGCTTGACGGCAGCTCGATTCCCGCGATAGCGTCAATCGCATCGGAATTGGGCGAACCTCAAGTGAAATTGCTGATGACCGGCGCGTCGGGGATGGTCGGCACGGCGCTCAGCTTCAACCTGAGAGCGGCCGGGCATACGGTGGTGCCGCTGGTGCGCCCGCCGCAATTGGCCGGCCCGGGTCAGGCGGCCTGGAATCCGGCGACCGGCGAAATAGATCCTGTGGCGGCGCACCGGACCGATGCGGTGGTAAACCTTGCCGGCGCCTCGATCGGTGGAAGGCGGTGGAGCGTCAAACGCAAGGAGCTACTTCGCTCAAGCCGCATCGAAATGACGCGCCGCTTAATCGATGCCATGGCCAGGCTCGAACCCCGCCCGGGGACGCTGGTTTCCGCCTCGGCCATCGGCTATTACGGCGACCGGGGCGACGAAACACTCACCGAAACGAGCCAGCCCGGCGAAGATTTCCTGGCGTATCTGGTGCGTGACTGGGAAGCGGAGGCGCGGCGGGCCCTTGAGCTTGGTGTCCGCACGGTGATTCTGCGTTTTGGAATCATCCTGTCGGCGCAAGGCGGCGCCCTGGCGCAGATGCTTCCGCCGTTCCGGATGGGTTTGGGCGGCCGGGTCGGCTCGGGCGCACAGTGGACCTCATGGATTGCGCTGGCAGACGCGACGCGACTGATCCGTGAAGCGCTCGAGAACGACTCCTGGCAGGGGACTTTCAACGCCGTGGCGCCGCAGCCGGTGACAAACCAGGATTTCACCAGGACGCTCGGCAGGATATTGGGCCGGCCCACGCTGGTTCCCGTTCCCCGTTTCGCGCTTCGAGCCCTGTTTGGGGAGATGGCCGACGCCTTGCTGCTGGCGAGCCAGCGCGTCCAGCCCCAAAGGCTGGTAACGGCGGGCTATTCGTACCTGTACCAGGAACTAGAACCAGCCCTGCGTTCCGTGCTGGCAGCCGGCTGACGCCCTGCCGTCCAAAATCTTGACAATCAGACCCCATCTGCTACGATTCCTTCGTTGAGCGGGAAAACACTGACATTCCCAGGTGTGGCTGCTAGGTGGTCGAGGAGGCTGCTGATGTTCAGACAGGCTCTAGCGCTCGCTTTGTCCGCCCTGTTGGCGATACCGCTGTGGGCCGGGCCTTCGGCTCCTGCCGGGACGATCGCCAGCAGCAATGGCGCAACCGTCTCTGGAACGGCGGCAGCCGCGGGCAGTTCGGTATTCAGCGGTGACACCGTGGCAGTCCCGGGGAATGGCGGCGCATCGGTCACCCTGACCGGCGGTTCCCGCGTCTTGCTTGGCTCGGACACCGAAGCGCGCGTTCTGCGCACCAGCGCCGGCTTCAGCCTGGAAATCGTGCGCGGGGGCGCCGCTTTCACGTCGAGCTCGAAATCCGCTGTCGAAGGCCAACTCGCCGACCTGACTTTTCGCCCGGCCAATCCCAATCAGGATTCGGCCGGCACGCTTGCCTACAAGGGTTCGAGCCGCGCCCTCCTCGTCGCCAACAAGGGCGATTGGATCGTGACCACCGGCCGCGACGGCCGCAGCATGATCCTGCATAGCGGCGAGCGAATCGAGGGAGCGATCGGTCCAGACCAAAACTCGAATTCAAACGACCAGGATCAGCAGAACAAAAAGAAGAAGAGGAGACTGGGCGCATTCTTGATCGGCGGCGCGATCGTCGGCGGCGCCACCGGCCTGGCCCTGGCCTATGGCCAGTCGGAATGCACCAACCCGCTCGTGCCCAATTGCGTCGTTAGCCCCGTAGTTCCTTAAGCGGCGCGCGCTCTCCGGCCATCCCGCTTCCGGCGGGATGGCCTTTTTTTGCTCCGCGGGCTCCGCTTCCCAAGTTCTGCCGCGCCTGGGGCGTGGCATCCGACGGCCATTTCGCGGGTGCGGCGAAGATCCCTGAATGGAACGCGCACGGTATCGTACTGGAACTGTCGCGGCAAACCGCTAAGGCCGCGAGCGAATTGCCCTTCCCCTCCCCGCCCCAGCCCGGGACTTCCCCCCACCTAAGCGGAACGCGAACTAAGGCTTAACTTTCGGCCCGGCCAGCGAAGCGCGCGGCAGGTGCTTCGCTTTCTCTCCATTTGATGGCTCCCCCATTGCATGGGCCGACTGCGCTCGGCAGAGGCAGCCGATGGGAAACCAGCGCAATGAGGCGAAAACTTCGCCGGTGCCGCGAGAGATTTCCTTCTGCAGGAACGGTCGTCCTGGTGGCTGTACTGGCGGCGCTCGCTGGGTGCGGCACGGCCGGTGGTTCCGGCTCGAGCGGCCCGCCACCGCCTCCTGCGGTGACGGTCAGCGTCGCTCCGCCTGGCGCGTCGCTTTTCTTCGGGCAACAGCAATCGTTTTCCGCGAGCGTAACCGGCACAAGCAATACCGCCGTCTCGTGGTCGGTGGATGGCGTTGCCGGCGGGAATTCGGTATTCGGCACAATCACCGCCCAGGGGCTCTACACCGCGCCCAACGTCCTGCCATCCACCTCAACGGTCACCATCACCGCCATCAGCCAGGCCCAACCCTCGGCGACGGGCACGGCAACGGTGACGCTTGAAAGCGACGTCCAGGTGACGATTTCGCCGACCACCGCTTCCCTGCCCGCGGGGGGAACGCAAACGTTCACCGCGAAAGTGTCAGGCACCGGCAGCCCGGCTACGGCGGTGACCTGGAGCCTGACGGGAAGCGCGTGTCCGTCGGCTTGCGGCAGCCTGACTGCCAGCGGCAACACCGCCACCTATACCGCCCCGGCGACGGTAGCGGGAACGATTTCCGCGAGCGTGGTGGCGACCAGCGTGGCCGACCCATCGAAGTCCGCCACCGCGTCGGTGACGGTGAAGGGGGCCTGCAGCCCGCCGGTATCCGTTTCCCCGGCGACGGCGAGCGTTGCGCTCGGCGGCCAGCAGGCATTCACCGCGACGGTGTGCTTCAGCGCGAATCAAGCGGTAGCGTGGTCGATCACGGGCTCCGGCTGCACCGGCGGGAGCTGCGGCAGCGTGGCGAGCACCGGCCCGAGCGCGGCCACTTACACGGCGCCCACCTCTCCGCCGCCCGCCAACCCAGTGACCTTGGTCGCCACGAGCGCCGCCGATTCCACCCAATTCGCCGCCGCTTCGATCACGATCACGTCTGCCGGCTGCTCGCCGCCAATCTCGGTTTCGCCCACGGCGGCGACGGTGAGTCTGGGGGCGCAGCAGCCGTTCACCGCCGCCGTCTGCTTCACCGCGAACCAACAGGTGAACTGGAGCATCGCCGGAGCGGGCTGCGCCGGCGCGAACTGCGGCAGCGTATCGAGCACCGGCGCGAACACGGCGGTTTACACCGCTCCGGCGTCGCTGCCGCCTTCGAACCCCATTTCGCTGGTGGCGACCAGCGCCGTCGATTCCACCCAGTCGGCCGCCGCCTCGATCACCGTCACCAGCGGAGTGCACGTTTCGCTCGCTCCCGCCGCCAGCGAATTGGCCGTCAATCACCGCGAGAGCCTCGCCGCCACCGTGGCCGGCAGCAGCAATCAGGCGGTGAGCTGGGCGGTGGCCGGCGTGGCGAATGGAAACGCGGCGGTGGGCCGGATCTGCGCGCCGGGATCGAATCCCTGTTCGCCGCCCGCAGGCGCGCAGGCGGGCCCGGTGGATTATCTGGCGCCGGCTGCCGTTCCCTCGCCCGCGACGGCGACTGTGACGGCGACCGCCGCGGCCGATCCCAGCAGCAGCGCGAGCGGGGCAGTGACCGTGCTGGGGCACCTGGTGATTGCGGTTTTTCCCGCGAATTCCGTGGTGGCGCCGTCGGGCACAGTCGAGTTCGCCGCCACGGTGACCGGCTCCGCCAATACCGGCGTCACCTGGGCAATTGCCTGCGCCGCGAGTAACTGCGGCAGCATCACCGCCGCCGGCGTTTACACCGCGGCGGCAACGGCGGCTTCCCCGAACGTCTTCACCATCACCGCCACCAGCCAGGACGACCCCACCCAATCGGCCTCGGCCACCGTGGCGCTCAACACGGCCGTTTCCATCCAGGCGCTCGCTCCCGCCAGCATCACGGCCGGCGCCGCCGCCGGCTTCGCGCTGGCGGTCACCGGACATCTGTTCGCACCCACCAGCCCCGGCCCGGGCACGACCATTCTGGCAAACAATGCGCCGCGGACCACCACCTGCTCCGGTTCTACCCAATGCACGATTACCATCGCGCCCGCCGACGTCGCCGCCGCCGGCCTGCTCGCGCTCCAAGCGAAAAACCCCGACGGCTCGCTCTCCAACCCGGTATTGCTGGTGATCGTGCCGGCGGACGCTGGCACCGCCATAATCGCGCTTTCCGCATCTCAGCCGATGGCTGGAGGCGAAGACGTGCTCGCCGTCGAACCCACCACTGCCGGGGCGGGGGCGCCGCCGGTTAGCCTGCTGTTTCTTGGCTTGCTCGACACGGCCACCAACACCTGCAACGTTAACCTCAGCCCGATCGCCCTAGCGCGTCCCGCCAGCGGCACGGCGTCGTTCACCATCTGCGCCGGGGGCCAGGGGCTCGACTCGACATTCCAGTTTTCCATCGTGGGGTCGCAATCGACCGGCGTCACCCTTTCCGGCGTCCAGGCGTTCGCCGGCTCGCTCATCCAAATCACGGTGACGGTTTCCTCCGCTGCCGCGCCGGGCCTGCGAACCCTGCTGGCCGCCGATTCCAATAATGATCGTGCGGTGGCGAGCGGCGCCATCGACGTGCAATAGCTGATGACCCGAATCGGCACTCTCGCCGCGTGCATCGTCCTGCTGGCTGCGGCGGCTTCGGCCACCTCGCTCGCATCGATGAATCTCCGCCAATTGACTGCCGCCGCCCAATCCGTCGTCCGCGCTCGCTGCCTGAGCCGACAGAGCCGCTGGGAAGCCGGAGAAATCTGGACTTTGACCCGCTTCCACGTTCTCGAAACGTTCAAGGGCGCTCCGCCAGCCGAATTCACTCTCCGAGTGCTGGGCGGCCGCGTTGGCGGGATTGAATCGGTTGTCGCCGGGACGCCGCGTTTCCTGCCGGGCGACGAAGTCGTCTTGTTTCTCGAGCCGTCACCTGCGGGCGGATACGGCATCACCGGTTGGATTGAAGGCACGTTCCCCGTGCGGCGGGATGCCCAAGGCCGCGCGTATCTTATGCCGACGAGATCGGCGGCGGTTTCCGGCCCGGCGACGGGAGGCTTTCGTCCCCAGCCGATTCGCCCGATGCCGCTCGACGACTTTCGCCGACAGATACGCGGGTGGCTGCGCCCGGCCGGCGCAACGGCGCCCGCGCCAGCAGGGAGTGGCCGGTGAGGAAACCGGCAACACCGCTCGTCTGCCTCCCCTTCGTTTCCTTGTTGGCGGTTTCCGTCGCCGCCTACACCCTCAATTACACCGTGCCGGCCGGCAGCGGTTGTCCCGTCCCCAGCCGGCTCAGCACCTCGGTGGCAATCAACCGCCAGTGGAGCACTTCCCTGCCGAACGCTCCCCAAACCATTTTCACTGCGGCCGCACCCGGCACGAGCCAGCAGATCACCGAAATCCAGCAGGCAATTCTGGACGCGTATTCAGCGTGGACGGGAGTGAGCGGCACGCTGGTCAGCGCCACGAGTTTCCCCGGCGCGCTCGGACCACTGGGCCAGGTGTCCGCGGCCGCCGCTTGCGGCTCCGACCAGGGCGCGACGGTCACCGGTCAAAACACCGTCTGCTTCAACCAACCGAGCGCCGCATTCACGACCGGCGTGCTGGCGTTCACCCGGACCTTCACCGCGACCGCCGCGGGTCAGACCGTCGGGTCGGTCACGTCGGCATTCGCCGGCCAAATCCTCCAAGCCGACACTCTGTTCCGCAACGACGGGCAAGTGACGTTCGCCACGCCGGGGGCGCTCGCCGCCAATCCCCGGTCGTACGACCTGGAATCGGTGCTCATCCACGAATTGGGCCACTTCTTCGGACTGGAGCATTCGCCTCTGTGGCGGGCGATGCTGGCTCCCTTCGCTCCGCCGGCGGGCGCGTTCTGGGGGCCGCGGCCCGGCGGCGGAGCGCCCGACGGCCCGCTCCGGGACGACGATCGCACCGGTCTTCGCGTGCTCTATCCCGATCCCAATGACGTCGTCGATACCGGGGTTATCACCGGCCGCGCGGTTCCGGCCAACCCGTTGTCGCTCGTTGGCATTGCCCAGCCCGCGGGCGGGCAGTATGTCACCGGAATTTTCGGAGCTCACGTGGTTGCGGTGGATGCGGCGAGTGGCGACGTGGTGGCTGGGGCGCTTGCAGGCTGGTCGTGCCCTTCGGCCGGCGGAGCGCCGGTTTTCGACGGCGGGTACAGCATCGAGCGGCTCCCGCTCGGCCGCAGCTACAACCTGTATATCGAGCCGCTCGACGGCGTGTTCACCCCCGCCGATCTCGGCGGCAACGCGTTGAACCTCTGTTCGACGGGCAATGCCACTCCCTGCCTCACCCCGCCGGTGAATACTGATTTCGTGGCGCACGTGCGGCCGCCGCCGTAGATGACAGGGTTCTGTTCTGGCGCCGTACTGGTCAGGCCCGGAGGGGCGTCACGGGCTCGCCGTGGCAAGGGCCAGCGCCAAGGAGGATGAAGGCGGTTACGTCTCTCCGGCGCCCCCCAATTCCGCGCTTCGCTTGGCCAGCTCGATGGCCGGTTCCTGCTGCGCTGCGGACCGCGGCAGCCGGTCGTAGGCCATCTTCAGCAGCCAGGGCGTGACAAACGTCGTGACGACAGCCATCAACACGAGAATCGTGAAGAGTTGTACGCCGATGAAGTTGTTCCGCAGGGCGATATCGGCGATCACCAATTCCATGATGCCGCGGCCGTTCAAGCCGATTCCCAGCGCCCAGCTCTCCCGCCCGGTCAGCCCGGCCAGTTTCCCGCCGAGGTAGCCTCCGAGGATCTTCCCGATAAACGCAACGGCGAGGATGGCTGTTCCGAGCCCCCAATTCACCAGGGTGGAAGCGTCGAATTGCAGTCCGATAGCGGCGAAGAAAATCGGCCCGAGGAAGCCCATGGTGACGTTGGCGGCGGTTTTCTGGACGTTTTCGAAATTTGTCCGGCCGATTACCTCGTTGCTCAGAAGAACCGAACCGAAGAACGCGCCGATGATGAAATCCAGGCCGAGCAGCTGGGAAAAAGCGGCGAAGGCGACCACGAAGAGGAAGACGCCTGCAAAAAGCGACTCCTTCCCTTTGAGCTTGGCCACCCACTGATCGACCTTCGCCCGGGCGAAAGGCCGCCGCCGGGGAATGTAGCGACGGATCAGCCGCGAAACCGCGACGATGCTCACCATGAAGACCAGCGCCTTGGTGAGCGCCCACAACGTCGCGACCAGGAAACCCACTGCCGCGCCGCCTCGCGCCTTTACGTCGAGGATGATGCCCAGCGCCAGCAGGGCCACCACGTCGTTGGCGACGGCAGCCGAGATGATTCTCCGGCCGATGTCGCTCTGCAGTTGTTTCAAATCCATCAAAATGCGCACGCTCACCGGCAGAGCGGTGATCGCGACG
>DASYZK010000016.1:0-1819 GCA_035946455.1 Candidatus Acidiferrales bacterium
CGTCGGGCAGATCCGTAACTTTCACAGGAACGGCTCGGATGACCGATGAAACGCTGTTGAAGGTCTGGACGGCGATGGAGCTGATCGGCGAGGCCCACGAGGAATGCCGGGGTCGCAGAACCGTCGTTGCGATCCTCGCCAGCATCGAGGCGACATTGATGCTGGCGCTCATCGCGGCAGCCGAAGCGGCACAGGCAATACCGATCGCCACCTAGACGCTCGTACCTTTTTCGCGCGCCCCGGCCTCGCCGCAGGGGCGTGCAAAACGTGCCAGAATTCACGATTTTTTTGCACCTCAAGACACGTTTCCTGTGTGTCTAACAAGAAACTGACATCTGGTCAGGCCGCCAGGGGCGTGATTTGGACGGCATAACCGAGATTGTGGAGGCGGGTGACCAGGCGCCTGGTTTGCGCGGCTTTGGCCCTGCGGTCGAAGTGATCGGGGCCGAGATCCTGGTAGCGGGTGCCGTTCGCGAGCCTGTGGTAGGCGGCGGTCAAGATCGAGGCGGCGACGGCGCCGATGGCTTTCTTGACGCCGCGGCGGGCGCGTAGGCGGTGGAATTGTGCTTGCAGATAGCTGCCCTTTTTGCGGGCGCCCGCCCAGGCGCATTGGATCAGCGTCGTCTTGAGCCACGGCGCCCCCTTGCGCATCCGGGTGGAGCGCCGCTTGCCGGCGCTTTCGTCGTTTTTCGGACATAGGCCGGCCCAGGAGATGAGATGCCCAGCGGACGGGAAACGGCTCATATCGTTGCCGATCTCGGCCATGATGACCCTGGCGCTGAGGTCGCTGACCCCGGGGATCGTGGTCAGGATGGCGGTCGCCGCGCGAAAGGGTTCGACATGGGCGTCGACCTCCCGATCGATCTCGGAAATCGCTGCGTCGATGGCATCGACCTGCTGGAGATGCAATTGCAGCAGGAAGCGGTGATGCTTGGTCACCCGGCCGCGCAGCGCCTCGCGCAGTTCCTCCGGCGGCGCCTTGACCCGGCGATGCGCGAGCCCGGCCAGCCTGTCGGGATCGCGTTCGCCGGCAATCAGGGCTTCGATCATCGCCCGCCCGCTCAGGCCCATGACATCGGAGAGCGCCGAATCGAGCTTGATGTTGGCATCTTCCAGCACCTTCTGGAGCCGCTGGATGTGGCTGCTTCGCTCGCGCACGAACTGCTTGCGGGTCCGCAGCAGAGCGCGCAATTCCTGCGTGTGGGCATCCGGCACGAAGCTGCCCCGGATCAGGCCGTGCGCCATCAGGTCGGCCAGCCAAGTGGCATCGTTCACATCGGTTTTGCGGCCCGGCACGTTCTTGACATGAGCCGCGTTCGCCAGAACCAGCTCGAACTCGCCATCACCCAGAACGTGCCACACCGGCTTCCAGTAGACGCCGGTCGCTTCCATCGCAATGTGGGTGCAGCCTTCGGCCGACAACCATTCAGACAGGGCCATCAGATCTTGGGTTGTCGTCTTGAAGGTTCGAACTTCCCGCCCCACCGTGCCGCCCACCATGTGGCGCACGCAGGCCACCACCGTGTCCTTGTGGACATCCAAACCGGCACAATGCGGATGCAGAACTTCCATCTTCCCTCCTCGCGCGCCGCCGGCTTGGAACCCCCGTTGTGGAAATCTAACAATCGTGCTGCCGGGCCGTTGCCAGCCCTCGACACAATCCGGGGTGCTCGAGGGTTCCGGATCCGACTAATTGACGGGCTCGAACGCACCAAGATACAAACCGACCTCTGTGCCAACGACGCCGCATCACATTACCGCAAGCCTCCCACCCGTTTCATTCCCCGTGGGTCGGAAGCTCCGGTGGGCGGCTAATTGG
>DASYZK010000017.1:0-61858 GCA_035946455.1 Candidatus Acidiferrales bacterium
CGGGGCTCAAGCTGCGGGACGCTGGTGCCGCAATTGGGGCAGGCGAGCTTTTGCGAGTAGAGTTTTTCTTCGCCGTTGACGACGGAAACGGTGACCAGACCATTCGCGAGGTTGGCGGCGGTATCGATAGAAGCTTCCAGCCGTTTTTCCGAGCCGGGTTTTAGCGGCAGACGATCAACCACGATCTCGATGGTGTGATTTTTGCGCTTGTCGAGCGGAATCTCTTCATCGAGCGAGCGGAGGACGCCATCCACGCGGGCGCGCACGAAGCCCTGCCGGAAAAGCTTTTCGAGATCCTTCTTATATTCGCCTTTGCGGCCGCGAACGATGGGCGCGAGAATCATGACGCGCTCGCCTTCGGGGACGGTAAGGATTTGCTGGAGGATCTGCTCGGTGGACTGGCGCGAGATTTCGATGCCGCAGTTAGGGCAGTGGGGCACGCCGATCGAAGAATAAAGAACGCGGAGGTAATCGTAGATCTCGGTGATGGTGCCGACGGTGGACCGCGGCGAGCGGCCGGTGGTCTTCTGCTCGATGGCGATCGACGGCGAAAGTCCCTCGATCGAATCGACGTCGGGACGTTCCACCTGGTCGAGAAACTGCCGCGCGTAGGCGGAAAGCGACTCCACATAGCGCCGCTGCCCCTCGGCGTAAATCGTGTCGAAGGCCAGCGACGACTTTCCCGAACCCGACAGCCCCGTGATCACCGTCAAGCTCCGGCGCGGTATCTCCAGGTTGACGTTCTTCAGGTTGTGTTGCCGGGCTCCTCGAATGACGATGCGGTCCAGGGACATGCGGGCAAAACCGGCCGCTATCACGGCGCGCCGCTACTGCTGGGCGCAATCAGGCCAGATTAACTCTTCACGATAACAATCGTTTCACGGAGCGGTCAAGCGTGGCCCCGGGCTCGTGTTGGCGGCACAGGCATCTCGCCTGCGCGCCTAGGGGGGAAATGCGTACACCCGAGGCTGCCGCTCAGCCTGCTTCCCGGGCCCGGCGGGGAGGGAACGCGAAAAAGCACGCCAGCAGCAGGTTGAGCGCCAGGCTCGCCAGCACGTTCACCCATACCAGCGCAAGGCAGATCAGATACATCAGCGGCCCGACCGAATACTGCCTGGTGATGCGCCTCACCGAGGCCATGTCCGCATCCGGTGAAAGCAGACGCCGGCGCCTCGAGGCGGCGTAACGCCACAGCAGATTGAAAAAAATCGCAATCGCCAGATAGGTGCCGTTGAAAAGGGCCGCAGCTGTGTTCTTGTCCGGCCCGCGAAGGTGCGTCGCCAGCACCGCCGTCGGGAACGGTACGAACGTGACACCCATCAGCAGCAACAGGTTCAGCGCCGGCAGCAAATGGTCGCTCCGCCGGATGTGCGTGAACAGCCGGTGGTGATTGATCCACATGATGCCGATGAATGCGAAGCTGATCGCGAACGAAAAGTAAGACGGCCACTGCGCCACGAGCTGGCGCGAAAGCCTCCCGCTGCCCGCCGCCGGAACCTTCACTTCCAGGATCAGCAGAGTGATGGCGATGGCGAAAACGCCGTCGGAGAATGCCTCGATCCGCGCGGTTTCGGTGGTCATCGGTTCGCCGGCGATCGGCCTTGCCTGCCTCGCTAGGTCGGGGCGCCTGCAGTCCGGAAGCTGCCGGCGTTGTCGCTGAGGAAATGGTCGAAACTGCTCGGTTCGCGCCCCAGCACCCGGCGCACGTCGCCGGTGACCGCCGCGCCGGGCCCATCGGTGTAGAAAGCCTGCAACTCGACGAGCGCGTCGGCTAGCCACGCCGGCGTTCCTTGCCCGAGCATCGCCCGCTTCAGCTCCGCCGGAGGCAAGTCGACGTACCTGACATTCCGCCCGGTCAGCCGGGAAATCCGCGCCGCGATTTCGCGCTGGGTGAGCAGTTCCGGCCCCGTCAGCAAGTAGGTCCTGCCCGCATGCTCGTCGCTCGTGAGCGCAGTGGCGGCAACCGCCCCGATGTCGCGCACGTCGATGTAGGCGATCGGAGCCTCGCCCAATGCTGCATAGAACGCGCCTTCGCTCCGGATGCCGGGGGCGTAAAAGTCGGCGATATTCTGCATGAAGCTCTCGGGACGCAGGATCGTGGCCGGCACTCCCGAAGCACGCACGGCTTCCTCAACCTGGAAGTGCCAGCGCGGAAAGGACGCCTTGGTTTCGCCCACTCCCAGCGCCGAACTCTGCACCAGGTGCTTCACCCGGTGGGCGCGACACGCCTCCACCATGTTCCCTTCCAGCTCCCCGAGTTGCGGGATCGGCGAACAAACCAGAAAAACGCGCTCCACCCCTTCGAGTGCGCGGTCCAGGCTCCCGCGGTCGCTGAAGTCGCCGATTGCCCGCTCGATCCCCGCGGGCGCTTTCGATGCGTCGCCCTCGGAACGGTACATCGCCCGCGCCGCCACTCCCTTCTTGACCAACTCGTTCAGCACCGCCCCGCCTACGTTCCCCGATGCCCCGGTCACCAAAATCACGTTCACCTCCTCGCGAGTCGCCCCCCGGCCCGTTCCTCGCTCGTTCCGTCCTCCCGCTTGCGGTGATCCTCCCACAGGGCGCTCGCCTGCGCATCCCCCGTTCGGCTAGTGCGGTTCCAGCCTGGATCTGTGGAAGGAACCCCGCGCTTGACGCAGAGCCACCGCACAACCGGACGCCCCCATGTTTGGCGAACGTCAGTCGGGATTGAGAGTTTCCAGGGGTGGCGCCGGTTTCTTGCTCAGCATGCGTCGAATATCGGGCCAGAACTCCTTCGCCACGTTGCTCACCGTGTCCCAGCCGATGTCCGTCCACCACACGCTCATCGTGTTGGCCACGCTCCGGTCCTGCCGGGGATGGTAGGCGTTGGAGATCCCGGCGGCGATTGCGTTCCCGCCGATTTCCGAATAGTTGAATTGAGCGCGGCCCGCGTCAGTGCGGGTGATGAAAATCCTGCCGATCGAATATCCGGTCCGGTGAACGAAGCCGCCTTTGCCCAACTGGTAGTAGCGGGGATCCTGCCGCAGCAACGCCGGGAACACCGCTCCCGTCATGTAGCTCCCGATTGTCGCGTCGCCGAAGGAGGCCCCGTAGCGCTTGGCGTATCCGGCAGCCCCCTGTCCGAAGGCAGGCTCGCTGTTCTGCGCCTGGCTGATCAAGGCCAGAAACCCGATGAACGGGTATTCGATCGGGTCGAACGCCTGCCGGCTGAGAAGCTTGAATTTCCCTCCCGGCGTGAGCGGTGGCACCAGGTTTTCGTTCTCTACCGTGAGCAGATTCGGCAGGGTCCAGAATAGCCGGTCGTCCTGGGAACCGGTCTGTTTCACGGTCGAGGAGGCTTGCTTCTTGCTCGCACCCTGAGCCGCCGATTGACTCTCGCCCGCAGTGGCTGCCATCGCCGGTCGTTGTTGCCCTCCCTCCTGCGCCAGCGCCGGCAACGCCGCCACCAGCAGCGCAACAGCCGCCATGACGTAGAAAAACCGACGCGCCCAGTGGTTTTGTTCGATCATCCTCTCCGCGCCACCCCGGTTCGACCGACTGTGTTGGAAGCTTTCCGGCTCGGGTCTTTCATTCGATTCGGGCGCGGAAGGAAGGGTTTCACCCGGCTTCGGTCAATGCGTCGGGAACGCCAAGGTGGTGGGGTGTTACATTGTTTCCGCAGGGGGGCCTGGAATTGTTGGGGAACCTGAAGTCAATCCGCGCGCAGCCCTATGCGTCCCAGCCAGTGGTCAGCCTTGCATCGGTCGCAGGGGCCCACTCCCGCGCGCTTGTTCTTCCCCGAGCGACCGCCGGGATTACTGCTCGCCCTGCCCTTCTCGCCACTCGCTTCTCATCAACCGGCTCAACTCGGCCTCGGCTGTCGTAAACAACAGAATCCCAATCGCCACCAGAAACGCCCCGACCGGATCGCGGAAACTCCAGAGCACTAAACTGACCCCCTGCCCGATGATGCCGACGCTCACAAGTCCCATCCCAGCGTTTTTCTTTTCTGCCGCTTTCATCGAGTTCAGCCAAGAACGTTTCATTCCAGCCGCTCCCCCCTCCGTCTGACGCTCAGCCCGTCGATCTCCCCGGCCACCACCCGCCACAGCAGTCCACGCACGGGCCAACCTGCCCTTCGACTCCAAACTACCTGCTCAGCGTGAACCGGGAGGCCAGTGTCCGCGTTTGGTTATGCGCCTGGGCCTTAATGTCCAAATGATTAACAGCCAGAACCTTCCAGAACCTTTCCGAAGCGGTACTAAACCAGGTTCGTCACGACGACCCGAATTTTGTCTTTTTTCATCGCGGGCCCGCCGGGAAGTTGTTGGGTTGTAAGGCGGAGCTCGTGAAAATGCGAAGCAGAACAGACCTACCCTCTTGAAGGGCATTGTGAGCGGTGACACCATCGCCGCCACATGTTCCTTCGCCGTACCATGGTGCGGAAACGCACCCCGGCCCCGCCTGCGCCGCCGACAGCGAAATCGACTCGTATGTACGCAGCGCCGCCGAGACGCTGTATCACCCGGTGGGGACGTGTCGCATGGGCGCTCGGGCATTCTCGCAGGCGCCAGCGCGCCGACGAGGCCGATCGAATTCGCAGGGAAACCCCGTTCGGGCGCTTCCCGGAGGGGTCAGTTGATTCGCTCAGTCCCACCGCATCCGGAAATCGGGGTACCAGCGGCGGCTGGGCCCCGCTTAGGACCTTCTGGCCGCGCGTGGGCACGCTAGAATGGGTGAGTCACCTTTGGGGCGTGGTCCAATTGGTAGGACGCTGCACTGTTAATGCAGACGGTGGAGGTTCGAATCCTCCCGCCCCAGCCACTCGCAGCCGCTCGCCTCAGGGGATTTCGGTCGGGTAGCCGGCTGCGTTCCACCCCCGCCAGCCGCCATCCATCGACTCTACGTTCCTGTAGCCCATCTTCTGCAGGTTTTCCGCGGCCAGCACCGAGCGGAACCCGCCGCCGCAATAGAGAACGATGGGAGCATTCTTGTCGGGTATCAATTGCTCGATGTCCCGTTCGATCACTCCCTTCGAAATGTGCATCGCGCCGGGCAGCCGTCCCCGCGCGTACTCGCTTTCCTCTCGCGTGTCCACGAGAAAGAACTTCCGGCTCGCCGCCTGCCGTTTCCGCACGTCGTGAACATCGGTTTCGCGAATGCGCTTTCTCGCTTCATCCACCAGTTTCAAGAATCCCGCCGAGTGATGCGGATGTTCCGCCATTCCTCCCCCTCCGGGCTACGTCATGTCCCGCCAGTTCGGCCCGTGCTTGATTTCCACTTCGAGCGGCACCTTCAGCGGATAGGCTCCTTCCATCGCCTTTCGCGCCATCTCGCACAGCCGCTCCCGCTCCTCTTCCGGAGTTTCGAACACCAGCTCGTCGTGTACCTGCAGAATCATGCGCGCGCGAAACCGCCCGGCCACCAGTTGGCGATCCACCTCGATCATCGCCAGCTTCATCAGGTCCGCCGCGGCGCCCTGCACCGGCGTGTTCAGCGCGGTGCGCTCCGCCAGGCCGCGCAGAGCCGCGTGGGTGGCGTTGATTTCCGGTATCGGCCGGACGCGCCCGAAGAGCGCGCGGGTGAAACCGGTGCGGCGCACCTCGTCCAGTTGCCGGTCCAGGTACTTCTTCACTCCCTCGTACCGCGCGAAGTACCGGGCGATGAACCCGGCGGCGTCCTTCTGATCGATTTGCAGCTGCTGCGCCAGGCCAAAAGCCGATAGGCCGTAGAGGATCCCGAAATTGATCACCTTGGCCGCCCGCCGGTGTTCGGCTGTTTGCCCGAGCGGCCCCACGCCAAACACTTCCTCGGCGGTCCGCGAGTGGATGTCTTCGCCGCTGCGGAAGGCTTCGATCAGCACCGGATCGTCCGACAGGTGGGCCATGATTCGCAATTCGATTTGCGAATAATCCGCCGATACCAGCGTCCACCCGCGCTCGGCGACGAATCCCGCGCGAATCCGACGCCCCAGTTCGGTGCGTACCGGGATGTTTTGCAGGTTCGGGTTCGAGCAGCTCAGCCGGCCGGTCGACGTTCCCGTCTGGCTGAAGCGGGGATGAATGCGGCCGGTGACGGGATGAATCAGCTTGGGGAGGGCGTCGGCATAGGTGGATTTCAGTTTCGCCGATTCGCGGTATTCCATCACCAGCCGAGGCAGCGGATGCAGCGGCGCCAACTCTTCCAGCACGTCGGCGGCGGTCGAACGGCCCTTGGCGGGGCCGCGACGCCGCGGCAGCGGCAAATTCAGCTTGTCGAACAGCACTTCGGCGAGTTGCTGGGTGGACTTCGGATTGAACTCGTAGCCCGCCAGCGCGTGGATTTCTTTTTCCAGCCGCGCAAGTTCCGCCTCGGCGGCCGCCGAAAACGCCGCCAGCGCTGTCGGGTCCACGCCCACGCCGTGCCGCTCCATCCGCGCCAGTACCGGCGCCAGCGGCAAATCAATTTGCTCGTAAACCTCCGCCAGGCCCTGGGAATCGATTTCGGCCCGCAGCATCGGCGCCACCCGCATCAGCAAATCGGCGCGCTCGCCCCCGTGCCCGGCGATGGTTAGGTTCAGCCAGCGAGCGCAGATGTCCTCGAGGCCGTGCCGCGCGGTTGTCGGCCGAAGCAGGTAGGAATACAGGTCCACGGCGTGGCGCACACCCGCCAGCCGCATGGCTTCGCCCCCGCCCAACAGCACTTCCACCAGCTTCGCGTCGTGCACGATTTTCGGTCGCGACGCGTCCTCGAGCCAGGCGCCCAACTCCCGCTGCATTTCCCGGCCTTCATCTGCCCACGCCACCACCCCGCTCGATGCCGCCGCCGAAACCTCGAAACCGGCCACGCGGCTGCCGTAGCCGGGCTCCTCTTCGCCTGGCGCCGTCTGCACCCATAGGGCCGCCTCCCGGCCAGGCCCCAGGGACGCCAGGAATTGCCGCAAAGCGCCGGGGGATTCGAGCGCACGGTACTCTCCCCCTGCCTGGGATGCTGAAGGAGCAAGCTCGCGCAGCAGCGTCGCGAAGCCCAACTCGGCGTAGAGCTGCCGCAGCGCCTCGGTGTCCGGCTCCCGGAGGCGCAACTCGTCGAGATCCAGGGTGACGGGAACGTCGGTATGGATCGTCGCCAGTTGCTTCGAGAGCAGCACTTGAGTTCGCTGGCCCAGCAGCGCTTCCCGTTGCCGCTTGCTCTCGACCTCTTCGGCGTGATCGAGCGCCGCTTCCGCCGAACCGAATCGCGCGATCAGTTCCCGCGCGCCCTTCTCGCCGATGCCTTTCGCGCCCGGCACGTTGTCGATCGAGTCGCCCATCAGCGCCATCACGTCCGCCACTTTTTCCGGCGCCACCCCCAGCAGCTCTTCAACTTTACGCTCGTCCACCACCAGGTCGTCCTTCGTCGGGATCAGCACCCGCACCCGCCCACCCACCAGTTGCAGCAGGTCCTTGTCGCTGGTGACGATAAACACTTCCAGCCCCCGATCGGCGCCTTGCCGCGACAGCGCCCCGATAACGTCGTCGGCTTCGTAGCCCTCGTATTCCAGTTGCGCCAGGCGCATCGCCTCGCAGTACCGGCGCACGAAAGGCAGTTGCTGGGCGAGGTCCTCGGGCATGGCGGGGCGCTGCGCCTTGTATTCGGCATAGAGCTTGTCGCGAAACGTCGGCGCGGCGACGTCGTACACCACCCCCAGGTATTCCGGCTGCCACTGCTTCACCAGCCGTCGCAGCATGTTGGCAAACAGGTAGGGCACTTTCGTCGGCAGGCCCGACGGGCTGCGCAGGCGCTCCATCGGCGCATGGTAAGCGCGGAAGATATAGCCCATCGCGTCGATCAAAAACAGTCGCGATGGGCGTGTTTCCACCATCGGAAGGGCAGGCAGGGGAGTATAACAGACGGAATTGGGCCGCCTTCCGGCCGCCCGGCCGCCGAGCGCGCTGAGGGCGCCGGACTAGATCCGCTTCGCCATCCGCACGATTGGCAGCGACGTTCCATCACCCAGCGGCGCTTCCAGCGGTTCCAGGCAAACGTAACCCCGGGCCTCGTAGAACGCCACGCCAGTCAACGTCGCGCCCATTTCCAGCTGCCGGTATCCGGCGGCCTTCGCCGCCGCCTCGCAGGCTTCCAGAATCATGCTGCCGATGCCGCGCCGCGCCCACGCCGGGTGAACGAAGAATGCGCGAATCTTGGCGGCGTCTCGCTGCGGATCGAGCAGGGCGTCCTCGCGGCCGGCGCAGTGGTCGCTGCCGTAGAGCGTTCTGCGCTTGCTCCACCCGCCGCAGCCGGCGATCACCCGCTGCTCGCTCCCGCTCCTCGCTTCGCCGCTTCCCGCCTCGGCGCGGACTGCCTCGGCAACGAAATACGTCCCGTCAGCGATCAATTGGCTGTCCACGCCGTATACCGATTCGAGTGCCGCCTCGAGCTGCGCTGGGGTGTAGTCCTTCGCCTGCAAGCTGCGCACCGACGCCTCGATCATCTGGCCGAGCGCGGGAATATCGGCGGGTACGGCCAGGCGGATCTGAATGTTTGCCCGCGTGCTCATCCGAGGGTTCTGAAATGGCTTGGCTCTGTTGGCATTCCCGTCGGCGGGCATTGGCTCAAGAAACCACCCCAAGCCAGCCTTTCCAAGCGGAGCGGGCCGACGCTTTTTCTTTTCGCGGAAATCCTGCCTGCCGGATCTCCGCCTCGTCCCGAACCTTCGGGACGCGCAGTCGAGGAATCCCGCGATTCTATCGGGGACAGGAGGAATCTCGACGGAGCCAAATGGGCTCTAGTTCTTCTTGCCGGAGGCCAGCGCCGCCTTGGCCGGCGCCGCGCCGTTTTCCTCGAGCAGGCTCTCCCCCTGCTCGAGGGTTGTGTCGTCCGGCATCTGCTCGAAATCGAAAAGCGATTCCTTCTCTTGTACGCCGATCGTCTTGAAAAACAGCGCTCGCCCGCTCATCTCCACGTCCAGATCCGTCATTTCCCAGTGCCCCGCTCCCTCATCCTGCTGCTTCACGTAGAACGTTCCGCCCTCGTTCAAGTGGCCCAGCAAGCCGTAGCCGAATTTCACCTCGCTCGTCAGCCGGCCCTCGATCGCCGCCAGCCGCTTTTGCCGCCGGTCCACCCACATGGTTCCCTCCATGTGGTGGAACACCTGCGCTTCGCGGTTCGGCGGGCGAAAATTGGGATTCGGCTGAAAACGCAGGCGAATCTCGTCGCCCTCGCTGCCGTCGTATTCGTAGACGAAGGCGTCGGGCAGCAGGTCCATCAGTTTTCTTCCCTGTTCGGCGTCCTGGTGGCGGTTCTGGCTTGCCTTCACCACCGCCTGGGGATTCGCGGCCAGGCGCCTCAGCCGCGCATCCTCCCGGCGGCGTTGCGAGGCGGTCAGCGGATGATGGTTGATGGCGAGCAGCCTTTGGATCGTGCCCTCCCTCGTCTCGAGCACGTCGAGCAGTTCCGTCTTGCCTCCCTCCGTCTCGAGCGCCCGGTACCGCCACAGGCTCTGGTCGTCGAGTTGCGCCTGGTTTTCGTTATAAATCACTTCGCGCACCAGTTCCTGCGCGCTCAACGGTTCTTCCATTGCGGGAGTTGTTTTCCTCGGACTGCCCGCCAGGGACGCCTGCGCCCCCAGCAGGGCGAGGAGGGCCAGTACCGGTGTCGCCGACCGGATTCTGTGCCGGGGATGGTTCATCGGCGAGAATCCTCGCCTCTAGCATGTCAGCCTGCTGCCCCAATTGCAAGATGGGGCCGCGGGCGCCAGACGGCCCGTCTGCCGGCGACACTCGCCGCCGTTCGACCTCGCTCACGGCCCTGGGCTTGCCGAAGGGCGGCGGGCCGAGGGGCTCGACCACGATCGAGGTTTAAATGTAGCGCCGCGGCCTTCAGCGCGGCACGCTGCAAGCCCGCAATCGTCGCGCCCCCGCGAACGCGCGTGGCCATAGTACTGCAGGCCCTCTCCCTCCCGCCGCAGGCGGCCCGGGATCCCGAACGGCCCGCGGTGAGTTCCGTTGAACCAAGCCGATTGGGCTGCCTGTGCGCCATCCTAACCGATTCAAATCCGAATACCTCCTCGCACGGCCCCAAGGGCGTCACTTCAAATTTTCTGAACTGAGGCACTATCTGTCCGACTGGACAGTCGAAGGCAGGCAGCGCAGAATGACCACCTCCCAGCCCGAACGCCGTGTTGCAGGAGGATGCCATGCGATACCGGCTTTCCCTTGCCCTTCTGGCTGCCGCGGTTGCAAGTGTGGTCTCCGCGCCTCCGGCGGTTGCCAACGCCGGACCAGGGAACCGCGTCACGATTCTCTACGACGCCTTCGGCAAGGCCCCGGCAATGACCAAGGCCTGGGGATACTCCGCGCTGGTCGAGTCTGGCGGCAAGCGCATACTCTTCGACACCGGCGGAAATGCCGAGATCCTCGAGCACAACGTCAAAGCGCTGGGCGTGGATCTCGGTAGACTGGACTTCGTCGTGCTCTCCCATCGGCACAGCGACCACATCAGCGGCCTGAATTACCTGTTGCGCGTGAATCCCACGGTGAGGATCTACACTTCCGCGGAACCCTGGGGGCCGTTCGGCTGGGGCGTCCCTAACAGTTTCTATCGCAAAAACGAGTCGCTGCCCGCCAATATGCGCTACTTTGACGGGAACGCGCCCGCTACTCTTACGGCGAGCGCGCCCTGGCCGCAAGCGAACTTCGTCAGAGTGGACGTGCCGACGGAGATCGCCCCCGGCATTTTTCTCATACCCACAATCTCGCAAGTCACCGGCACCCTCGAACTCCGCGAGATCTCCATGGCCATTCGCAGCCCCCAAGGCCTGATCATCGTGGCTGGTTGTTCGCACGCGGGCGTGCAGGAAGTTCTCGAAGCCGCCGCCAAAGTGGACGCCCACATCCGCATTCTGTTTGGCGGACTCCATCTGATGGGAGCGTCCGATGCTGAAGTTCAGCGAATCGCTGCCGCACTGCACGATCGCTGGAAGGTGAACTACGTCGCCGTGGGCCATTGCACCGGGGAACCGGCGTTCGCTGCGCTGCAAGAAACTTTTGGCGATCACTACCTTTACGCCGGCCTCGGCTCAGTGGTGAGCGTCCCCTAGCGACTCCTGGCCCCGCAGCCTGTCCCGGCGCCTGACCCTGACGCGTGCCACCGCCAGGCGTCGCGGGACCCCACGGCAGTTAACTCCCGCTCGAATTCGGCAATGTTACCGAAGGTGCCGCACGGCAGTCGCCTCTTCGCGCTCGAAGCGTCAACCCTCACTCGAGTGAGACAGGCTGAATCCTTAGCGGGCTGAAGCCCCCGGGTGCATGGACAAACCCGCGCAGGCTGCGAGGAAGCGGTCGTCCTACGATTCGGCCCGTTTCGGTGTACCATGTCCCCAAGCGCCGGGCCCGTAGCTCAGCCGGTTAGAGCGGCGGACCCGGAATCCCATCTGAGCTTCATGTTCTCGCTTGCCCGAACACGCCAAGGTGCGCAATTTCAACGAGATGCAAGAATAGGAATCTGACAATCCGCGCCTCTGAATGCCCAAAATTGCCGATCCAAGTGACACCAGAACTGACACCAAAGAAAAGGCGAAAACGAATTGATACCAAACCAGTGTATCGGTTGCGCGACCGGCACGGCGCTTGACAGAGCGCTCCCTTTAAATGTACATTTACATGTTGATAGCGTACGTTACGGAAGTTTACCATGGCCCGAGCTGCGATTGCCGTTAAGAAGGTCACAGCCACCGACCTTCGTGGCAACCTCAAAACGTACTTGAAAGAAGCGACAGCAAACCGAGTCGTGTTGGTGGAGAACCGCCGCCAACCACCGAAGTACTTGGTGGACAAAGAGTTTTTGGATTCCCTGGTGAACGAGCGTGAATCAATTCTCGCTACTCTGGAGATTTTGGCGGATCGCGAACTCACTGACCGTTTGCTAACTTTGGCGAAGAGCATTGACGACGACGTTGCCGCTGGTCGGCTTCTCACAACATCAGATGTTTTTGCCAAATGAGCAAAGGGCCAAAACGGCCCCCGGCCTCTGTGTCGTCGCCACAAGAGGCGCGCTCCAAACTTCTCTTTGGACTCAAATACACGCCGGACGCCGCAGCCGATATCAAACCCCTCGACAGCAGCATGCGGAATCAACTCCGAAAAGTCTTGGAGAAAAAGCTGGCCGTTGACCCGGAAGGATGCAGACTGCCGCTACGCGGGTCTCTGGCCGGCTATTGGAAGCACCAGTTCGGCAACCACCGCGTGGTTTACCGTATTGATCCCGAGCATCACGTCGTAGTCGTTTGCGCCGTCGGCGTTCGCAAGCAGGGCGATGCCGAGGACATCTACAGACAACTCGAATCCGTCGCCAAGACAGGCCGCTTCGCCGAACAGCTGGCATCTGTACTCAAGAATCTTTTGCCCTCCAAGAGATAAAATGCCAAGTGACTACATGGTCCGAAATGGGTAGCAAGCCCGAGGCTAAAAACATTCAGGTCAAGGTAGGCATTGGCAACGTCTTCGCCGACATCGGTCTGCCTAATCCCGAAGAGCGTCTCGCCAAGGCCGATCTCGCGATCTGCATTACGCAGGCCATTCAGGCGCGGAGCCTGACCGAAATTCAGGCCGCCGGCATCCTGAAAATCGACCAGCCTAAAATCTCCCGCCTTTGGCGTGGCCAGCTTTCGGGCTTCTACACCGAGCGACTCAGCACTTTTTGACCCTGCTTGGCCGACACGTTGAGATCAGCCTAAAGCCCGCGCCGCGATCACACCGCCAGGGGCTCCTTCGCGTCGTGGCGACCGCATAACTTTTATTTATCGCTAGAAAACATTCTGTCCTGCGATCCGAGAGGGGCTCACGCTGACGCGGCGCTTCCAGTTTGTTGCTGGATCTGTCGACGCAATTCGTTTGGGTGCGCGATTTTGTCAAATGTTTCTAAGGTGCCTCCCGTCCCTCGAACAATGACCGTCCCATAGCCGAGCATCCGACCAAGTAAAGACTCCTCAACGCCGATACTCTCGACCTTTGGAAGTAGGACCTCGATGCTTCTTCGGGAGAGCAGGCCCCTCTTAATGAGCACGCGCTTGTTAGACACGGCTACTTCGGTTGCCGCTCGCCGGATGATTCCTCCGCCGATTAAGGCAGCAGCAGCAACCACCGCGATTGCTCCCCCAACAATAGCCCCCTGGTAGGACGCACTCTTCCTTGTCGCCATCCATCCGCCCGCGAACAAGGCGAACCCGAAGAAGCCAAGAACAAGTCCGCCAAGCAAAGGCCAGAACATCACTATCCAGTGACATCCCGTCTTGTAGACGAGAGTCTCACCAGGAGCCAAATTACTCTCGACGTAACCCATGTTGCCCTCCGCCGTCCCCCGTAGCAGTAGGCGAATACATGGCAAAACCATGCTACAATGATTCCGGCACTAATTGCAACGGTACAGCACACAACAGGAACGCTTGCCGTTTGCGGCCTTTTGCGCGCACCATCGTTCTCTGTGAACGCTCGCGCCCGTGAACCCGTCACTGTCTGAACTCATCGTCGCCATCCTTTCTTACGTTACTGAGCACGGCGGCTACGTCACGAAAACCAAGCTTCTGAAGCTCCTGTACCTGTTCGACGTTGAATTCTATCGCGCGTATGGACGCACGTTCACAGGGTTTCAGTGGAAATATTTCCATCTCGGCCCCTGGACTAAGGAGTTCGATCCGCTTCTCGATCACCTTGTGTCACACAACCAATTGGCCGAGCATGTCAGCGAACGATCCGAATTCGACACGAGATTCTTGCAGGCCAGCGAACGTGTGGACCTTCAAAAGGCCGTCGGGAGCTACACGGAAGAGGCCATTTTAAGGTCCGTTCTGGACACTTGGGGCGAGAGCACCACAGGCGAAATTCTGGACTATGTATATTTTCGGACGGAGCCCATGGAATTCGGAGTCCGAAACGAACACTTGGACTTCTCGAAGGTTGGCCGACAAGCTCCTGGACCGTATAAAAGGACGCCTTCCGGAAAACCACCGGGCGAAATCAAGGCACTGCGCAGAGAATTTGGACGGAAAATGGGCGCCCAAGCGTCAGTGCACACTTTTGAGTTTACGCCCCCCGATACGATGACGAATATCGCGCGGCCATCGAAAAGCCTAATTCCGACGAATTCTAACGTACATCGACGAATGGTTTGGAAACGACTACAAGGCCCGTGTGGACTTTTATATGGTGTACTACTCGCCCGGCGACCACAGCGAGCTAAAGCGAACCCTGTACACCGCCAATTTTGTTTTCGTGTTCAAGGCCAACGTCCCGAACGCGCTTATCCCCATCAATCCACTCGGTCTGGCCATCACCTATTTCCGCGAGGACGAAGCGTTCAATTGTGCCATTTGCAGTATGATAATTTGAATTTGAATAGCAGATAGCCTTGTTTCGCGTGATCCGTATGGACAAGTCCAAGCCTGCCGATGTTTTTGAGGGTCCTGGCTTCACGATGAAGCGATACGGTCGGACCATCGACCTCCAATCCCATCGTAGTCCCGAGCAGCAGGCACAGCTGCTCAAAACCATCTGGGAATCCCGGCCTGGCCTCATTCAGCGAGCACAACACGCAACGGAGGAACTCTGTGTTCTCATTCGAAAGTATTCCTCATTTGATCTAGTCCTACACCTCTGGCTTCAGAACTCTTTGGTCGACCCTGATAAGTACAAAGAAACCGAATCAACGCAAAGGCCGCATTTCGTCGAGCACGCCACAATGTTGCAATTGAAGGACTCATCGCCACGGATAACGGGGGAGATTCTCGTTCTTCCTGACGATCTTGCGCGGGCAAGCACACTCTTAGCGGAGATCTTCCAGCTTACAGTCGCCTACTACGTGGCCGAAGCGGCGAACCCCGAGCTGTCTGGAAGCCCTCCCTCAGTGCTCGATGAACTCCGCCTCCGCACGTTGCTCCGAGAAATGATGGTAGGGCCGCCAGCATATACGCATCACTGGCTGGCTGTGCTAGAAGGTCTGTTTGGTCCGGCACACATCAGCGCGAATCTAGAGCAGGTGTGCGGCTTTGACCTTAAGGGTGCGTTCTCTTGCTACCGCGCCGTCGCCGCTCTAACGGACCAGATGCTGACAGAGCGCAGCCGAGCGGCACGAAACTCCGAGGAACAGATCAAGGAACAGCTTAAAGGGTACATGGAAACGGGCACATTTTCAGCTTATCCCGAACACAAGGCCGTGTTTGATGCGATCAGAAACATGCGGTCGAAAAAAAGGAAGAGATTCATTACGTCAATTTCACGTCATTGGGTAACAGTTGCTCTGGCCGATGTTTTGTCGTTCATGCCGGCGACCCTTGCCTCAAAGGCAGGGGTCTCAGAAGCAATCGCCTCGAAATTCCTCGACGCGTTCTCGTTGTCTTTTGGCTCAACGAGGACTGATTACGTGATACCAGCACCGATACCCGCAGTGAGGGTTCGCCCCATGGTCAACGTTGGCGACAAATTCTTATGTCCCTTGCCGTTTAATCTCATCTGGGCCATTAAACCGAGGTTCGAAGAAGCCTTAAAGCAGAGCAACAACTGGAACTCGTACCAGAAACATCGCGGAAGTTTCTTGGTGAGCGAAGGGCTCAAATCGATCAGCAAGCTGCTTCCGGGGTCGCAGGCGTATGAAAGCCTCACATATCCCATTGGGCCCGGCCAGGCGGCTGAGCTGGACGCGTTAATTTCATTTGACCGTTATCTGTTCTTGCTCGAAGCAAAGGGGGGCGAATTCGGAGCCGCGAGGCGCGGCGGCAAGGAGAGAATAAAAAGAGGCTTGGCCGATCTCGTAGGCGACCCCTTAGAGCAGGGGGCTCGGGCGTGGGACTACATTCGCAAAAACGAGCAACCAGTTTTCCTCGCAACTGGCGGAAAGCAAGTCGTTGTTGACAAGTCACGCTCCACCGAAATCTCAATCATCACGCTCACTCTCGACAGCCTCGACGTATTCACTCCAGAAATGCACCGGCTTCGTGACACCGGAGTGCTAGGGCAGCACGACTTACCGTGGGCTGTCTGCCTCACCGACTTGATGGCGATAAGTGACGTTCTGCGATCACCGAGCGAGTTTACACACTTCCTCCGCTGGCGCCGCGCGATTGGTAAAGCCGGTGATGTGTCTGCTGGAACGGACGAATTAAACTGGCTGGCAATTTACCTAAAGGAAGGCCCCAAGCTACTTAAGCTGCCCGACGGCTATTCCACTATGTCTTTCACCAGCTTTACAGACGACCTCGATGCGTTTTTCCTCTACCAGGGAGGATTTCGAACCCAGCCCGCTAACCGACCGGAACAACCGATTCCCACACCGGTACGAGAACTTCTGTCCGCGACTGAAAACTCGGAAATACTGGGATTCACGATGGTCACCGAATCTCTTTTGGACCTCAACTTCGACGAGCGCGAGCATCTCGCACAGAAACTGCGCCAGATATCGAAGGAACGCCCGGATGACCCTGGACTTTTCAAGCTGGATACGCCGGGTCTTTCACTGAGGCTAATTCGAGGTCAGCGGACGCCCGAGCAACTGCAAGCTGAAATTGACGATTCATGCCCTGCAAACAAGCGCACGTTGTTGATCGCGATAGGTTTCACACCAGCGTTACGCCTCTTCGGATGGTTCGGTCGGGACGCGAGGGCCTAGCCTGGAAAATTCATGTTTTTCTGAAGACGCGAAAAGCCTCCTGATGGTAAAAGTCTGTTGTGCAGCAGATTTCCACCCATCAAGGAGGCTTTCGCTTGGGCCACGATACCACGACAGAGTGTTTGCTGTTTCCCGAAATCTTTTCCAAGCCGGTGGTCGCGCGGTTTGACCACCAGCAGGGGGTTCCGACGGTGGTGCCATCCTTCTGAAAGCCGCCGAGTAAGGCATCGCTCTTGAATATTCGGAGGACATCGCGCCGGCACGTGGAACATCGTCAGGCGGCAAGATCACCCGCCGCGGCGGGCTGCCCGGCCAGTCTGCGGCTGAGGAGTTTGCGACTCTGGCGCATGAGGTCGCGCACGAGATGTTGCACCGCGATGAGCGCCGGAGCAGCACGACGAAGCGCATCCGCGAAACGGAGGCGGAGGCCGTCGTCCCGCCCGGCGGGATCGTTTGCACCGCAATCGGCCCCGAAACGGGTTCTGCCGCGCAAGACTACATCGGCTTGTATGGGGGCGATGCGAAGCTCCTTAACGAGAGCCTCGAATACGTTCACCGGACGGCAACCCAAATTCTCAATGCCACCGGCGCGGGTGATTCATCCGCGCCGCCCGCCTAACGGTGGGCGTTTCCATTCTTACGGCTGCGCCATGTGAACAACGATGTCCATAACTCCTTTGGACTTCGTGGCGGCCAGAACCTCCTTCAGACTGTCCCGCGTGTCCCACCCCATGTCCTTTTTCGAGTAAGCCCCCGAACCAGCGTACTTGTCCACCGACGGCAGAGATCGTTGCAATGCTGCCCAAGCCGCTAGCCACGTGCGTATCTTTATCGTTGTGTGGGGGTGATGTAAGACCCATGTTGGTTGCTGTTTCGCCGCCAACCGCTTGAATTCTTCCTTGACGCGCTGACGCCACCCTGTGGCCTTCGCGTCGGACCGAGGATTGAACAGAGTCAGGTCATGGCATCCAAGAACCATTGGCGGCTTGCCGTCCAATCCCACAAAATGGTTCTCCAAATTGCCATTCCTTAGCAGCCCTTTCTCCTGTCCCGGAGTCGGGTAAGACTTGGCAGTAAAGTGGTAAGCGCGAGTCGCCAAATTCACAACATAAACCAATTCTGCATGAGGCTCAGGAATTCGGGCCTGAGTGCTCGATATTTTATCTTTGTAAGTATCGACGCCAAGAGTAAGGAAGTCAGTACAGTTTCTCAGTTTCCGCAGAAGCGCGTCTTCCAGGAGAGCATCGCAGCATTTCCTGCCTTCGCTTTCCAAAATCTTCATTGCCTGTTCATCCGGGAATCGGTTGTCTAATTGAGGCGTAATGCTGCTTGGCCAGTCAAACCGGAGGAAGGCACCGCAGGTCGTGAGGCACTGAACCCTCTTCCCTTTCGGCCATCTTGAACAAACGTCTGTCAGAAGCGTCCGGGCACTTGCTACGTCGCCCCGCCACGCGCCGTCGATTACGACTCGGCCTAGAACGAAAGGCTCGTCTCCCCCAAACTCCAGCGTCCAGAAGTTGGCTCTTTCCCCCAAGATTTGCCGAAACGTCTCAGCGTCCCTAGCGGTGTCAGGATTCAAACTACACCAAGGGAATTCACTAGCAAATAATCGCAGGGTCGAATGCAGTCCACGCAGGTGTGGGACAAAATCTCTCAGCGTGTCGTACCAAGCGCGCTGCTCGTCCCTAAACGCCGGATCGTGGTCTTCGGCAAGAATCGAGTTGCACAGCCGAAGCCACTTCTCTCTATCGAACCCGAACGGAATATCGTGCGGATACTTCTGAAGAGTCAAAGCCCTGCATTCTGTGAAATGCTGAGATTCATCGAACTCCACGACAAAGCCGGGATTCGGAATCCAGAAGTCACAGGTCGGCAGCGCCGCTGACCGAACGAAGTCCTTGTGGCCGCGATGCTCTTGCAAAGTCCGGTAGATGTCGCTCAGAACCGAATAAAGTGGAGTGTCCTTGTAGTTGGCAGGACTTGTCCCTGCTTCGATTCGGTAATTCTTCTCAACCTGGCCGTAAATCGCCGCGAGCAGGCGCTCCACCGCAACCTTGCAGTCTGAACACCGTTCGTTATGCGAAGGCGAGGGAACAATCCTCCGGTTTCGAGCCGTCGGCTTTCGTAAACCCCCTCGGCCCACGGAAAGCGCGGAGGAAGCACTCCCAACCCCAACAATGCTGAACCCTCTCTCACTCAGAAACTTGTTCGCTTCATTCCCTCCGCCAAAGGAGTCGGGCGGGATCTCAGCGCCGTTAGCCTGCCGTCCGGCCAAGGAAATCACGTATTTTGGCGGATACTTCCTGCCATCGTAGATCAGCTTGAATTTCGTGGAATCACGTCCAAGAGGGATGCCGTGGTGATTGATTTCTGCCAGCGCAGCAAGTATGTGTTCGCGTTTTATGCTACCTGGGATCATGCTGCCATTCCTGCCCAGTGCGATTAGGCGGCGATGGGCTTCCGTCCCTTGCGCTTCGTCGCCAATTTCTGAGCGAAGGACATCAGGAGTTTTCTGTCTCGCTCTTCGGCACGACCCAATAGTCTTCGTAAATTCGAGAGGAACCCCGCGTCCTTGCCAGAGCTTCCCCAGGCAATGTCATCGGCTGTCTTGCGCTTAGGAAGATTCTCAAGTTTCGGCGGAGCCTCGCCATCGTAAAAGAGTCTGTAAAGAGGCACTTCCAGGGCACGCGCCATCTTCTCAAGCGTCTCGACTGTGGGAACCGTGTGGCCGTTCTCGACGCGCGAAATGTAGCAACGCAGCAGACCGGTGCGCTTCTCAACGTCGCCCTGTGACAGCTTCCTGTCCTCGCGCAAGGTTCGCAGGCGGTCGGCGACCACCGTCGTTTTTCTCCCTTCGGCCAATGCCAATCGAGGCCCACATTCAACCATGACCCGCTGTGGAAAGGGAAGGTTTTCGCCTTCCCGCTGTGGCGTCGCATGGGACTCGCCTCAACCGACTGAGCTGACGCGGTACATTTTTCTCTTTTCCGCCGTGCTGTTCCTCGAGCGCGGCTTCGGAGCAATTCCTGCGCCCGGCAGCTTCGCCGACGCTGCTTTGTTCGGCTCCTCCCAAAAAACTTCCGAAGATCGCCGGGATTTTTCGTGCCCCTCCGAAAAAGCGTCGCCTCGCTTCGGGAACAGCGCCCTCTCGCTCGCCCCGGCGAGTGCCCCGAGTCACAGGGGCGGAAAAGGAGATTTTTCGAAATTATACCTCAATTCAGTTCAGATCGTCGGGTCCGCAACCTCGCTTCGTTCCGCCGGCCCGTTTCCGTGTACCATGTTCCCCAGAGAGGGGCCCGTAGCTCAGCCGGTTAGAGCAGCGGACTCATAATCCGTTGGTCCCTGGTTCGAATCCAGGCGGGCCCACCAGTCCACTCATGTACGACGTGTACATCTTAAGAAGCGCAACGACCGGAAGGTACTATACCGGTTCAACCGAAGGCCTGGATCGCCGCCTCCGCGAACACAATGGGGAGCTGCCGAATTCCGGCCGCTCGACCTCTGAGGGGAGGCCGCGGACGCTCGTCTTTCGAGCGAACTACCCTTGCCGCGCAAGGGCGCTCGCCGCGGAGCGCCTTATCAAAAACATGAAGAGCCGAAGGTGGATCGAGAAATTGATCGAGGGGGACTTCCGACTTCCTGATTTCTAAGCCGTTGGTCCCTGTCCCGATCCCGAAACTTCGGGATTCGGGACGAATCCAGGCGGGCCCACCAACCTTCCAAAGAACTCAGCGTACGTTTTTTGCTTTTGGCCGTTTTCGTCACCGTCGGGACTGTTGTCGGGACCGAGTCCACTCCCGGCTGGACTTCCCGTCATGCCAAGCGATGGCCGTCATTCTGGAGGTTTACAACAAGCCAGGAATAAAGCGAGTGAGCAGGAATGAGACGGTCGAAGCACCACAGTAGACGATTCAAAATTTTCAGCACGACCACCTAATCCCTGGTTCGGGATCGCGTCAGGCGGGATCGGTGGTTTCGGCTTAAGCCTCGGCGCCGCTCTCCCCAAGTGGGCGCCTCGCTCACCGGTTCCCGAGCGGCATTTGCCGGGTGTCGAAGACGAACCTGCTCGCCCGTCGACCTCAGGGGTTGACGGTTAGAGAAATCGCCGTCTTCCTGGTCAAGCCACCCGATTTCCCGGTGATGGTTACGGTCCTCGTCCCCGTACTCGCCTTGCTACCGGCGGTCAACGTCAGCGTGCTGGTGGTCGTTGTGCTCGAGGGACTGAACGCCGCGGTCACGCCCTTGGGCAGGCCCGAGGCGCTCAAGCTGACGCTCGCGCTGAATCCGTTCTGCGGATTCACCGTGATCGTGCTCGTTCCCTTCGCGCCCCTCACGATCGTCAAGCTGCCGGGCGAAGCGGACAGGGTGAAATTCGGCGATCCCGATGCATTCACGGTGAGGCTGACGGTAACCGAATGACTCAAGCCCCCTCCCGTGCCGGTGACGGTCACGTTGGTGGTACCGGTGGCGGAAGTGGAGATGGCCGAGAAGGTTGCTGTGGTCGATGTGGTTGCGGGGTTGGGGCTGAAGGATAGGCTGACGCCGCTGGGCAGCGCCGGATTGGTGAAGGAGACGCTGCTGCTGAACCCGTTCAGTTGAGTCACCGTCAGCGTGCTCGACCCCTGCCCGCCCTGGGAAATGGTCACCGAAGAGGGCGCTGCGGAAAGGGAGAAGTCCGGCGGCGGCTGGTTCACCGTGAGGGAAATTGTAGTCTGGTGGCTCAAGCTGGGCGATTTGCCGGTGATGGTGACGGTGGTTGTTCCCGTAGTCGCCGACGAGCTCGCCGAAAACGTCAGCGTGCTCGACGTGCTAGTTGGATTGGAACTGTAGGAGACGGTCACGCCGGTCGGCAGCGTGGAATTGGACAAAGTGACGCTGCCATTAAAGCCGTTGAGCGGATTCACCGTGACCGTGCTCTTTCCGTTGGAACCCTGCACGATGGTCAGGCTGCTGGGCGAGGCAGAGAGGGTGAAGTCCGGCGGCGGGTTCACCGTGAGGCTGATGACGACGGTATGAACCAGCGCTCCCGACGTGCCGGTGACGGTCACGTTGGTTGTTCCCGTCGCCGCGTTTGCTGCGGCGGTAAACGTGACGGCAGTGGATGCCGTGGCGGGCTGGGGATTGTAGGCCGCGCTCACGCCGCTGGGCAGAGCAGAATTGGTGAAGGTCACGCCGCCGTTGAATCCATTGCTTGCGTTGATCGTAATCGTGCTGGCGCCCTGGGAACCCTGGATGATGGTCAGGCTGCTGGGCGTGGCAGAGAGGCTGAAGTCCGGGGATGTGGACACCGGCCAGTTGTTGACCAGGTTGTAGGCGTTGACGCTGCCGATGCCGGAAGCGAAGTCCCACCCGGTGGTGGTGCCGTAGGCGGAGGCGCCCAGAGTGGAATCGAAAAGCACGCCGATCGAGTCGCCCGGAGTCGTCGTCGAGCAATCGGGACTGCCGGTGGAGCAATTAACGACCATGTCGCCCAGAGTGACGTCGTAGAAGGTGCAGGAAGCCGACGCGCCATTGCCGAGGTTGGAGTTGCAGGATGCGCTTCCGCTCGCGCCGTACTCAGCGGCGGCGAGTTGGTAGTAGACGGGGTCGGGATTACCCTGGGCCCCGCCCACCTTTTGGTTCACCAAGGCCTGGATACCGGCCAGGATGGGGGCGGCGAACGACGTGCCGCCAGCGCCGGTCCACGCGCTGGGATCGCTGCCGCATGCGGCGCCGCCATTGGCGACATCGGAATAACAAAAGATGTAGTAGTGGCTCCACAGGCCATTGGCGGCGAACAGCGAGACGTCGGGAATATCGCGCACTCCGTCGCTCGGGTTGCCCACAATCGATTGCCACGCCGGCTTCGGATACCCGGTGCAGCTGCCGCTGACGACGCCGGGAGTGGAGGGCGAACCGGTGGCGCACTGGCTGGGCCCGCCGCCGCCGGCGACGGTGGTGTTGTAGCCGCCGAATGCGGAGACGATGCTGTTGCACAGTCCCTCGGGAGTGAAGGTGTAGTGATTGGCGAGCAGGATGCCGGCGCAGGAATCGTTCCACGGGGTTTCCGGGATGTAGGAAAGCGCCGAGCCGAAACTCGACGTGTTCGACGGACTCCAATAGGTGCTGTTGGTGTTGTTATAGGTGTCGGAGAAATCGGTTCCGCCGACGGCGACGTTGTAGGGAGTGGAAGCGAAGCCGCTGACGTTGATTCCGTGCGTCGCCACCGGGTTGGGGTTGGCGGGGGTGGCGGGATCGCACCCGGCGGCGCCCGAGTCGCCGGCGGCGACGAAAACCGAGACGCCCTCGGTGGCCGCCTGCTGGTAGGCGGCGTTGTAGGCGGCGTTGGCGGTAGCGCCGTTCTGCGTTTCGCATTCGCCGTAGCTGATGCTGATGATGGCCGGGGGCGCGCCGGCGTTGATCAGGTTTTGAACGGCGATCAGCCCGCCGAACGTGGTCTGGGTATCGGCGCAGGAAGCCAATTCGATGGCGGCGCTGGGCGCGGCAGCGCTGGCGTACTCGCCATCCAAAATCGCCTCGGCGTCGTTGCCGTTCACCCCGGGATCGGCGCAATTGCTGCCTCCGCCGGTGGGGGCGGGATGCACCTGATTGAATGACCCCGAAGAATAACCGGACAGCCCCAGGGTCGAGCGGAACGTGGCCCAATCCGCGGTGCTGAAGACGTTGGTGTCTTCAATCACCACGATCGTTTGGCCCTGGCCGGAAATGCCGGCGCCGAAAACCGGGTTCAAATTGTAAATCGTCGCCAAGTCGGCCGGCACAACCGCGTAGGCGCCGGTGCTGCTGATGGTGAATTTGGGACGCACCTGGTGCATGGCGTGAGGCAGGAAATCGTGCAAAGAGACGATACCCTCGACCGCCGACGCCAGCGCCGCCGGGATCTGCGGATCGCGCATGTTGGCGATGTGCTTGGCTCCGTTCACATCCAAGTAATGAATCTCGGTGTGGAAAGCCTGGCGCACCTGGCCGGCCGTGCCGGAGAAATCAATGAGGATGCGGCTGGGATACACCACGTTCACCGTGAAACCGTAGGAGCCGAGCCAGCCGGTGATGGTGTCCAGGTCCTGCTGCGCCAGCCCGAAGGTTTCGCCGAATTGTTGCGCGGTGAGCCAGTGATGGTAGTTCGGGGAAGCCGGGTCCTGCTGCTGGGCGATGAATTGCTCGAGCGCCTGCTCCTGCTCGCCGGACCGGCTCAACTGAAGCAGCATGTGCTGCATCGGCACGTCGTCAGCCACCTGCCCGCGATCGTTGCCGGCATTCGCTTCGTGACGAGTGTTTCCTTTCAAGGTGACCAGGTTGCTTTCGTCGATGTTCTGCGTAATCAAGATGGGAGCTTGCCCGCCCGATTGCGCTCGCACGGAGGAGTTGAAGCGCGCGACCCAAAGCAGCGCCAAGCCCACCAGGGGAACACACAGCAGCCCAAGCTTACGAAACATCGTTTGCCTCCCGGGACATCCTCAGGTTCGCACCGAGCAGCGCCAGCAGCCTCCGGAATGAAAAGCGTTCACCGACATTCGAATGGAAGCGGTTGAGGGTGGCATGAATGATACGAGGGGACTGCGGAAGGGTCAACGGCTAGGCGACACATGGCTCGCCGGGCTGTGAACCGGTCAAGGGCTCGGTGCCCAGAGCGTACTAGAACTGGATCAGCGACGGATGGGCAGCTCGTGTCGTTGCAGGCGGGCGGCCTTGGGTGTTGCAATCGCCCCGGCCATCTGATGCTCGATTCCCCGGAGCGCCGGCAAACGGCCTCTGCCAGCTTCTACTTATTCCCGCCTGGCCGGCTGCGGCGCGCTGGCACCCGAATCGGCCGGAAATACCCGGGCACGATCACCCGGGAATTCGGCGAGGCCGCTTTGACCTCGGCGACAAACGACTGCACCCGGTCGATTGCCGGCTGCTGCGACATACCGTAAGGAACGTTGAAGGCGTCCCAGTGTGTCGGGAGCACGAGCGGCGGATCGCCCAGCGCGCGCATCAACCGGGCGGTGTAATGGTAGATTTCGCGGCGCTCGGTCATCGCGCCAACCAGGGCGACGTCTGGCCGCAGTCCCGCCACTTCGCGCTCGATATAGTTCATCGAACCGAAAACAATCACCTGCACGCCGCCGAGCCGGATCAGGTAGGCGAGCGTGCCCCCTTCCACGAAGTCGCGATATCGGAACGGCGGCTTGGCGTCGGCGGGAAACTCGTCGGCCGGCGGGGGGCCGGCGGTCAATTGCCGGTTGGGAGTGCGCCGCAGAATCCCGTGCACGCTGGGAATCACCCGCAGGGAAAAAACGCCGAATTCCAAGTCGTCGCCGCCCTTCACCGCCAGGAGTTGGCTGGCGGGCACCCCGCTCGCTCGCGCGTAATTGATGGTGCTTTCGGTGCCGATCACCAGCGCGCCGGTCTTTCGCGCGATGTAGGGCACATCCAGCACGTGGTCCGCATGGGTATGAGTGACGACGATGAAATCGGCGCGCCGGATGTGGGTGTCAATCGTTGCCGTATCGGATTGAGCGATGGCGTCCCGGGAAACCAGCGGCCGGGTGTCTGCTTCCCTCACCGGATCGTTTGGCGTCGCCATTTTCGCTCGGGTGAGGTAGGGATCCACCAGAACCACCGTCTTGCCGTCGGTGATTTGCCAGCCGGCATTGCCCAGGTAGGACAGCTCAATGCCCGCTTGGGCGCGGGCCGACCCGGGAAGTGCGGCTACCGTCGCCACGACGAGGGCGATGTGGGAAACGAGAGGCGATGGGAAACACAGGCGCGCGTTTCGGCGCCAACGGTCACAAGCAGGGAGGTTCATGGTCAAAGAAGCTATGCCAGCGGCGTGCCTTTTGCAATCCCTCCTGTTCGCGACCCAGCGGTTCGCCATCCGTCCGCGCGCGCTTCCAACCCCTCCTGCTTTGGTCTGCTCTCGTCACTAGCTTGCTCCGCCACCCGAGGCCGCCATCGGCAAATCAGTGACGGCGCCAACGCTGCTGCTCGAAACAAGCCGCGCGTATTTTCCCAAGACGCCCGTCCGGTACCGCGGCTCCGGCGGCCTCCACGCCGCCCGGCGCGCGGCGTACTCCGCCGGAGTGACGTCGAGTTGTAACTGCCCGGCTTCGGCATCGATGGTGATGGAATCGCCGTCGCGAACCAGCGCGATCCCGCCCCCTACCGCCGCCTCCGGCGCCACATGTCCCACGACCAGCCCGCGCGTTCCTCCGGAGAACCGGCCATCGGTCACTAAACCCACCGAATCGCCCAGGCCGGCGCCCACTAGAGCGGAAGTCGGCGCGAGCATCTCCCGCATTCCCGGCCCGCCCTTGGGTCCCTCGTAGCGAATCACCACCACGTCGCCGGCGTGGATCTGATGGGACAAAATCGCCGCCAGACAAGCCTCTTCGGAATCGAAGACGCGGGCGGGGCCGGTGACTTTCGGATGCTTCAGTCCCGATACCTTTGCCACCGCCCCTTCGCTCGCCAGATTGCCTTTCAAGATGGCCAGGTGCCCTTGGGGATGAACCGGCGAGTCCCAGGGATGAATCACGTCCTGGTCCCTCGGAGGCTGGGCGGGAACGCGTTCGAGTGTTTCCGCGATGGTCTTCCCTGCAATCGTAAGCGCCTCGCCGTGCAGGATACGGTGTTCCAGCAGGATGCGCATCACTTGCGGGATTCCGCCGGCGCGGTGCAAATCGGTGGTGACGTAACGGCCCGATGGCTTCAAATCGCAGAGGACCGGAACCCGCCGGCGCAGCGTCGCGAAGTCGTCCAGCCGGAGGGGCACGCGCGCGGCTTCGGCAATGGCGAGCAGATGGAGCACCGCGTTTGTCGATCCCCCGATAGCCATCACCACGGCAATGGCATTCTCGAATGCCTGGCGGGTGAGCAGCTTGCTGGGTAGAATTCCTTTGCGAACGGCTGCCGCCAGCGCGCGCGCTGATTCGGCGGCGGTTTCGATGGTTTCCGGCTCTCCGGCGGTCATCGTCGAGCTGCCAGGAAGGCTCGTTCCCATCGCCTCGATCGCCGCGGACATCGTATTCGCGGTGTACATGCCGCCGCAGGAACCGACCCCGGGGCACGCCCGGCGCTCGATTTCGGCGAGTTCCGGCCCGCCGATGCGCCCGGCGCTATACTCACCCACCGCCTCGAACGCGCTCACGATCGTCAGATCCCTTCCGGCATAGCGGCCGGGCCTGGTGGTGCCTCCGTACACGAATATCGCGGGGATGTTGAGCCGGGCGATGGCCATCATTGCCCCGGGCATGTTCTTGTCGCATCCGCCGATGGCCAGCACGCCGTCCATCCGCTGCGCGTTGCATACGGTCTCAATCGAGTCGGCAATCACTTCCCGCGAGACCAGCGAGTATTTCATCCCTTCGGTGCCCATCGAGATGCCGTCGCTCACGGTGATGGTTCCGAACAGTTGCGGCATCGCTCCAGCCCGGCGCAACGCCCCGGCGGCGCTCTCCGCCAGATCGTGCAGGCCGGCATTGCAGGGTGTGATGGTGCTGTAGCCGCTGGCGACGCCGATGATTGGCTTGTCGAAATCGCCATCGCCGAAGCCCACGGCGCGAAGCATCGCGCGATTGGGGGTGCGTTCGAATCCCTGGGTGATTGCCCGGCTGCGGTCGTTCACATTCATCGTGGCTTCTCCGGGAATGAAATTTCCGCGGGGTGGATGCATTCCGGAATCAGCTCTCGCTCATCTACCGAGCAGGGGCTGAGCGGGTTGCTTCGGAAGTCCGCAAAGGCAGGAGTGCCTGTGCTGCTCACTTCACCGCAGACGCCGAAGTTGGTGTGTTCGCCGGTTCCACCTCCGCCACCGTTACCGGATGCAGGAACGGCATGCGCGCGCGCAGCCGCGCGCCCACCTCCTCGATCAAATGGCTTTGCGCCCGGCGCCGGCTCTCGACGAAGCCGGGCCGCCCGGCCTGGTTTTCCGCAATCCACTCTCGCGCGAATTCGCCGTTCCGTATGCGCTCGAGCAGGCGGCGCATGGTTTGCCGCGTCTGTTGGTTCACCACCTGCGGCCCGCCGGTGTAATCGCCGTATTCGGCGGTGTCGCTCACCGAATAGCGCATGTAGGATAGGCCGCCTTGGTAGATGAGATCGACAATCAATTTCAGCTCGTGCAGGCATTCGAAATAGGCGATTTCCGGTTGGTAGCCGGCGTCCACCAGCGTCTCGAATCCCGCTTGAATCAGGGCGCTTACGCCTCCGCACAGCACCGCTTGCTCTCCGAAGAGGTCGGTTTCGGTTTCCTCGGCGAAGGTGGTTTCGATCACTCCCGCGCGCGTGGCGCCGATGGCTTTGGCATAGGACAAGGCGAGCGGCCTGGCGGCGCCGGTGGCGTTCTGGTGCACGGCGAGCAGTGCCGGCGTGCCTCCGCCTTCGAGAAACACTTCGCGCACGCGGTGGCCCGGCGCCTTGGGAGCGACCATGGCGACGTCGATATCCGCGGGCAGCTCGATGGTTTGGTAGCGCACGTTGAATCCATGGGCGAACATCAGCATCTTGCCGGGATGCAAATGGGGCGCGATCTCCGTGCGATAAATCGCCGGCTGCGCCGTGTCCGGCGCCAGCAGCACGACCACGTCGCCCCATCCGGCAACCTCCGCCACCCGGCGGACAGGCAGGCCCGCGGCGGCCGCTTTCTCGCGCGACCGGCTCTCGGCGGGCAGACCTACTTGCACGTCGCAGCCGCTGTCACGCAAGTTGAGCGCGTGCGCGTGCCCTTGCGAACCGTAGCCGACGATCGCGATTTTCTTCGCGCGGATCAGTGCGATGTCTCCGGCGTCGCCCTGATGGATTCTGGCGGTGGAATGAGCCATCTGGTTTTCCTCCCGTTTCACGTGGAAACCATCCCTTCAAGCAGAATCTGCCGCGCCCGTTTCGACCAGCCATTGGCCGGCCCCGCCGGCCTGCGGCCGAGCCGGCCGCCTGAGGCCTCTGGCCATCACCACTTGCCCGGTTTCCACCATTTCGAGGATGCCAAACGGGCGAAGGACTTCCACCAGCGCCCAGACCTTCTCTTCGGTGCCGGTGATCTCGATGGTGAGCGATTGCGGCGCCAAATCCACCACTCGGGCGCGAAACACCCGCACGATTTCCGTCAGCCGATGCCGGTTCTCTTCGTGCGCTTCCACTTTGATCAGCGCCAGGCTGCGCGCGGTGGTGGAAACCAGGGTGACGTCTTCCACCGAGAGGACGTTGACCAGCTTGTAGAGATTCGCTTCTACCCGCGGGGCCGCCCCCGGGCGGATGCGGGCGACGATCGTCATGCGGGAGACGCCTGGCCGCTCGGTGTGGCCCACGGTGAGCGATTCGATGTTGTAGCCGCGGCGGCGAAACAGCGAAGCGACCCGATTCAGCACGCCGGGCTGGTTTTCGACGTAGAGGATGAACTTGTGCAGCGCCCCGGCCTCAACCATCGGTCGCCCTTTCCACCAGGACGCTCGGCCGTCGGATCATCGCCTGCAGGTCCGCGCCGGCCGGCACCATCGGGAATACCGAATCCTCCTGCTCGACTTGAAAGTCGACGACCAGCGCACCGGGCCGCTCTCGCGCCTTCCGCAGCGCCGGAGCCACCTCCTCACGGCGGCTCACCCGCAATCCGGGAATGCCGAAAGCCTCCGCCAGTTTCACGAAGTCCGGGCCGGTGAGCGGGGTGGAGGAATACCGGCCCTCATAGAAGAATTCCTGCCACTGCCTCACCATCCCCAGATAGCCGTTGTTGACGATGGCGATTTTGATGTCCAGCTTTTCCTGGACGACGGTTGCCAGCTCCGCCATCGTCATCTGGAAACCGCCGTCGCCCGCCACCACCCACACTTCGGCTTCCGGCCGGGCCAATTTCGCGCCGATGGCCGCTGGCAGAGCGAAGCCCATCGTGCCCAAGCCGCCGGAAGTAACCAGCGATCGCGGTTTTTCGTGCCGGTAATACTGCGCTTCCCACATCTGGTGCTGGCCGACGTCGGTCACAACAACGGTCTCGGCGGTGGTTTGCCGCCACAAGTCGTGGATGACATGAGCGGCGAACAGATGGCCGTTGTCGGGCAGGTTCTGGATGTCGTGGACGGCGGCTTCGCGCTTCGAGCGCTCGATCCAACCCTTCCATTCCCGCCGCCGAGCCGGTTTCACCGCCGGCAGCAGCCGCCGCAGCACTTCCCGCACGTCACCCAACAGCGGCAAATCCACAGCCACGTTTTTGTGGATTTCCGCAGGATCGATCTCGACGTGAATCTTTTTCGCTTTCGGCGCGAAAGTTTCCGGCTTGCCGGTCACCCGGTCGTCGAATCGCATTCCCAGCGCGATCAGCAAATCCGATTCCTGGATCGCCAGGTTCACCCACGCTTCGCCGTGCATCCCCATCATGCCCAGGCACAGTGGATGCGAACCCGGGAACCCGCCCAGGCCGAGCAGCGTCAGCGCCACCGGCAGGTCGGCGGTCTCGGCCAGCGCCAGCAGCTCCTTCTCCGCGCCGGCGAGCAGGATCCCGTGTCCGGCAAGAACCAACGGCCGCTGCGCCCGCTCGATCATTTCGGCGGCCTGCTCCAAGTCGGCCCCGTCGGGGACCAGCGCCGCCTCCGGACGGCGCGGCCGCGGGGCGGCTGCCTCCCAGTCGAATCGGCACTGTTGGTTCTGGGCATCCTTGGTGATGTCCACCAGCACCGGCCCGGGGCGGCCAGAGGCGGCGATTTGGAAGGCTTCGCGCAGGCTGGGAGCGATTTCCTCCGCCCGGGTCACCAGGTAGTTGTGCTTGGTGATGGGCAGGGTGATTCCGGTGATGTCGGTTTCCTGGAAGGCGTCGGATCCCAGCAGGTGGCTTCCCACTTGGCCGGTGATGCAGACGATCGGCGAGGAATCCATCATCGCGGTGGCGATGCCGGTCACCATGTTGGTCGCGCCCGGGCCCGAAGTCGCCAGCGCCACGCCGACGCCCCCGCCGGCGCGGGCGTAGCCGTCGGCCATGTGGGTGGCGCCCTGTTCGTGCCTGGCGAGGATGTGCCGGATGCGGGAACGCGTGAGGGCGTCGTAGGTGGGCAGGATGGCGCCGCCGGGATAGCCGAATACGTGCTGCACCCCCAGCCGTTCGAGCGCTTCCCAGACGATTGCCGCGCCCTTCTTGATCGCCACGCCGCGCCTCCTTTTCCGAGCGACACGCGTTACTTGCAGCTATCAGAAGACCGCAAACTCCCTCGCGAGTCAATTTTATAATTCCTGTATGTCTAATAAGCAGCGCTTATGGTCGATGCGCCGGCCTCGCCAATCCCGCACCCCACTTCGCCGCTTGGGCCCCGCCCGGGCAGGCCCAACGACGAAAAACGGACCGGAAACCAAAACGAAGCGGGAACGCTTCCATCGGCGTAGGATAGGGGCATCCCTAGACTTGTTTCACGCTTCGCCGTGATGACTGCTTGACTGAGGAACGGCTCTCAAGCGGAGGAGGGACAAATGACCCCGCTGCGGCGCTCAGCTCTAAGGACGTTGGGCCGAGGACCAGGCTTTTCCGCTGGCGTCATTCTCGTGCTCGCCCTGGGCACAGGAGTGGCGGGCACGATGTTTTCCGTTCTAAATCACGCCCTGCTCCACCCGCTTGACCTTCCCCACGCCGACCGGCTGATGCTCGTGGCTGCTGCTCTCCCGGGGCATATAGATGCGGCCGGATGGTGGGCACAGGCGCGGGCGTTCAGTGCAGCCGCTGTCTACCTGCCCGGCGGTGCCAATCTCAGCCTCGGTGGCTTCCCGGATCGTGCGCCCGCCACGCTTGTCACACGCGATTTTTTCGATGTCTTTCGCGTTTCACCCCGGCTTGGACGCTTCTTCTTGTCCGGCGAGCACGTCCCCGGCAGTGACAGAGTTGTCGTCCTGAGCGATGACCTTTGGTCGCGCGACTTCAATCGAAGCCCCGCGGCTCTAGGGCGGACCATGGTCCTGGACGGATCCGTGTTTACCATCGTGGGGGTGGCCCCTCCGCAGTTCCAATACCCCGGGCACACCGAGCTCTGGGTTCCCTGGTCGGGAATCTCAGGCGAGAAACCGGCTTTAAACCTGGGAGAGAATATGCAGCCGGACCTCCCTGGTCCGCTCTCCCACGAGGCCATCGTCGCGCGCCTTCGCCGCGGAGCCACTTTGCAGGAAGCCGACGCCGAGCTTCGTTTGCTAGGGCTGAGGCTTCGTGCCCTCACCCCTTCCGCGACGCACCTGGGTGATCGCCCTCCGTACGCCATCACCCTCGAGGCCGCCCTTACGCGCTCGAGCAGGACCGCGCTGCTCACGCTCGGCGCAGGGGTGACACTCCTGGTATTGATCTCCTGCGCCGCCGCCGCTCACATGCTTCTCGCACGGGCAGTGGGGAGGCGGCGAGAGGCCGCCGTTCGTTCAGCCCTTGGAGCCAGCCGCGCGCAGGTGGCGAGCGACCTGATGGCTGAAGCCGCGGTACTGGCCCCGCTTGGAGGTTGCCTGGGCCTGGCCGTCGCCCGCGCCGGGGTACGCATGGTGAAGCTTTTCGGCCCCGCAAGTGTGCCCGGCCTGGCCGACATCAGGGTCGATTGGAAGGTTGGTGTGCTTGTCGTTTCGCTCTCGACCGGCGCGGGTCTCGCCATCGCAGCCGTCTCAGCCGCTCAGATGACGGGCTCGAATCTGCTGAATGCGCTCGCTTCCATGGGCCCCGGGACGAACAGAGTTTTCGGACGCCACTCGAGAAACGCGCTGGTCGCCGCAGAAACCGCGCTCACGCTTCTCCTGCTGGCCGGGGCGGGCCTCATGATCCGGACGCTAGGGAAGCTCACTTCCGTGAGCCCCGGATTCGATCCGAAGAACGTCCTGACCCTGTCGTACGGCATCTCTGCCTTGCCACTCGATCTCCCCTCCCAAGCACCCAAAGAGACGGGACTCCCCCCAAAGCCCGCAAGACAGCCGTCGAAAGCGCAGCCTGAGGCCGATAGACTTGAACCCAGCCGCATGGCCCTCGCTCTTCATCGGCGACTCGAGGATGAGATCGCACGCCTCCCGGGTGTCGTTTCCGTCGGTGCCACGTCCCATCTGCCCCTTGGCGGACGGGTGCAGCGCTTCCTCTACGTGGCGGGGACGATACCGCCTGCGGAGTGTGCTTTCTCCGTATTATACGGTGATTTCTTTGAGAGCCTCCGAATCCCACTACTGGCTGGTCGCGCGTTCACCGCACAGGATGACGACGAGGGCGCGCGCGTCGCGATCGTCAACCAGAGCCTCGCCAGGCTCCTGTGGCTAGACGAGAGCCCCTTGGGCAAGGCTCTGACTCTTCAGGGAGAAGATGTTCCCCGGCGCGTGGTTGGCCTAGTGGGGGACGTAAGGGCCGGGGGGCTCGGCGCCAATCCGGTGCCCGAGGCGTACCTGCCCTACAACCAAGTTAGCGTCTACAGCATGCCGGCCGACATGAGCTTGGTCTTGGCCACGCGCTCTGATCCGGGGGCGTACGCCCGCGCAGTCCGTGCAGCGTTCTCCCGGGCAAGCGGGACAGTCGTCGCCCCTTACGACGTGAGGCCGATGTCCGAGGTGGTAGGCGCGGCCGCCGCTTCGGAGCGCTTCCGAGCCTGGTTGCTCGGGGCATTTGCGTTGCTCTCCTTCCTATTGGCGGTCGCGGGCGTTTACGCGGTGACTGCGTACACCGTCTCCGCTCGAACGTACGAAATTGGAGTTCGCATGTCGTTGGGCGCCAGCCCCGGCGAGATCCTGAGGATGGTTTGCCTCGAGGGCATGCGCAGGGTTTTCATCGGCACCGCGATTGGGCTAGGCGCCTTTTTGGCCCTGGCTCACCTGCTCGCCGGGCTTCTCTATGGCATCGCGCCCGCCGACCCGCTGACGCTTGCAGGCTCCGCTGCCCTGCTCCTGGCTACCGCGCTCGTCGCTTGCATGATCCCCGGGCTGCGAGCGGCGAGGATCGATCCATCCAGGGCACTTCGTTACGAGTAACGTCGGAGGCTTGCCTCGGACAGCAGTTTGTAGGAATTGGCACTGCTCCGCTCCCCGGCTCTGCGGGGCCGCGGCCCGGGGTAAGGGGCAGCATGGTAGCGCGCGGCTTGGGGGTGGGGTGCGGCGAAGGTGATTACCGCGACAAGATGAGCTATTACCTGCTCCGAACGCGCCTTGACAGGCGCCGCAAGCACTGTTTAGAGTGGTTTCGGGAATCGAGGAGCGTTTTTGAACCTCGCCGCGCGAAATCGATTTAGCCGCTACGCCTATGGGTACCGCTTCTTCTTCGGAGGAAGCGGACCGGCGGAGCCTGGGCGCGCGAGGTAACAGCAAGACACAACGCAAGGCATCCGAAACCGGCCGCGACCTTCCCTGGGGACGCGGCCGGTTTTTTTATTCCCTGCAGGCGATAGCGAAGGATGGGCCCAATGAAGGAAATCGAAGATTGGCGCAGGCAAATCGATGCCATCGATGCCAAATTGCTCCGTTTGCTCGCCCGTCGCGCTCGCGTTGCGGCCGAAATCGCCGCCTGCAAGAAAGTTGCAGGCTTGGCGCTTCGCTCCACCGACCGCGAACGGCAAATCGTCGCCCGGGCCTGCGGCGCCAACGCCGACCCGCTCGATCGCCCGGCGATCGAGCGCCTGTTTCGGCGAATCATTCTCGAATCGCGGCGCGCCGCCGCGCGTTCCCGCACCCCGGCGCCAAGAAGGAAGCGCTGAAATGAGAACTGCAAATCGGGTTCCCCGGGTGGCATTCCAGGGCGAGCGAGGAGCGTTCAGCGAAGAGGCAGCCAGGAAGCTCCTGGGACGAAACATCGAGTTGGTGCCCCGGCCGACGTTCGAGGCGCTCTTCTCCGCCGTGGAGGAAGCCGCCGCCGACCACGCACTGGCGCCGATCGAGAACACCCTGGCAGGCTCGATTCACCGCTGCTACGACTTGCTCCTCGAGAGCCGGCTGCGCATCGCCGCCGAGGTCGTTCTGCCGATCGGCCACCACCTGATCGGGCTTCCCGGCGCCACGTTCGCCCAGGTCACAACTGTCCAGTCGCATCCGGTGGCGCTGGCCCAGTGCGAGCAATTCTTTCGCGCTCATCCCCGGATCGAGCGCCTGGCCGCCGCCGATACCGCCGGCAGCGTCCGCGAGGTGATCCGGCGCGGAGATCGGTCGCGCGCCGCCATCGCCGGCAAGCGCGCCGCGGAAGTCTACGGCGGCCGCATTCTCCGCCGGCACATCGAGGACCACCGTGAGAACCAGACGCGGTTCCTGCTGCTGTCGCCATCGACCGAGGCAGCCGCAGGCGCCAACAAGCTCTCGCTAGTCGTTCGGGTGGCCCACCGGCCCGGCGCGCTCTACCACGCGCTCGGCCCCTTCGCCCGCCGGCGAATCAACCTGCTGAAAATCGAGAGCCGGCCGATACCCGGCCGTCCCTGGGAATACCGTTTTTACCTCGACCTGCAAGCCTCGCCGAAGGACCGCCGGCTCGCCCAGGCGCTGGCCGAGCTCGGCCGTACCGCCCAGCAGGTGCGTATCCTCGGTTTCTATCGCTCGGCCGTGGAAGCACCGGGAAAATCCCCGCGCGCCGGGAAAGGAGTCCGCTGATGGTCGTGAAGATGTCCGTCGGAGCCACCGAAGAACAGATTGCTCACGTCGTAGATCGCATCCGCGAATGCGGCTGCCAGGCGCACGTCAGCCGCGGAGTGGAACGCACCATCATCGGGGTGGTGGGCATCAGCGCTCATCGGCGGGCGGAACTGGAGGCGCTCCTGGCCGCATCCGGCGTCGAGGAAATCATTCCCATTTCCCATCCTTTCAAGCTGGTGAGCCGCGAATTCCGGCCGGAGCGCACCGTAGTCCGCGCCGGCAACGTGGCCATCGGCGGCGGCGAGATCGTGGTGATGGCCGGCCCCTGCTCGGTCGAGTCGCGCGAGCAAATTCTGGCCACCGCACGAGCGGTGCGTGCCGCCGGCGCCCGCATGCTCCGCGGCGGAGCGTACAAGCCGCGCACTTCGCCGTACGATTTTCAGGGGCTGGGTCCGGAGGCGCTCAAACTGCTTCGGGAGGCAAGCGAGGAAACCGGCTTGCCGGTGGTGACCGAAGTGATGGCCACCGACGACGTGGACCTTGTCGCCGACTATGCCGATATGCTCCAGGTCGGCGCGCGAAATATGCAGAATTATCCGCTGCTGCGGCGCCTGGCCACCGCGCCTCGGCCCATCCTGCTCAAACGGGGGCCCTCGGCGACGGTGAAGGAGTGGTTGCTCGCCGCCGAGTACCTGCTCGCCGGCGGGAATTCGCAGGTTGTCTTGTGCGAACGCGGCATCAAGACGTTCGACGCCGAACTGCGCAATACCCTCGATCTCGCGGCTGTCGCTCTGGTCAAGGAACTCTCTCACCTGCCGGTCATCGTCGATCCCTCCCATGCCACCGGCCGGCGGAGCCTGGTTCCCGCCGCCTCGCGGGCGGCAATTGCCATCGGCGCCGACGGCCTGCTCGTCGAGGTGCATCCGTGCCCCGAGCGCGCTCTCTCCGATGGCCCGCAGTCGCTCGACCTCGCCGGCTTCGCCAGCCTGATGCGGAGTCTCCAGGAACCTCTCGTCACCGCCGCCGGTCGCTAGCCACCGTTTGGCCCGCCCGCCGCCGAACGGCCCCGGCACGAACCCAGGAGACCCCGGCGGGGAACGGGCGCGGGTCCTGGGCTACAATCGCGGGATCATGAGCGAGCCCGCAGCGATCCGCCTGGGCACCTCGGCTTTCACCGCCGCCGGCTGGGAAGGCGCATTTTATCCCGCCGGCCTCAAGCCCGCCGATTTTCTCGGCTATTACGCCCAGCAGTTCGATACCGTCGAAGTCGACAGCACGTTCTACCGCATTCCGAGCCCGGCCACCGTGCGCGGCTGGTACGCGAAGACCCCTCCGCATTTCCTGTTTGCCGCCAAGGTGCCGCAATCGATCACGCACGAGAACGTGCTGGTGAATTGCGCGGACGAGTTCCGGAAATTCCTGGTGACGATGGAGATTCTCGGGGAGAAGCTCGGCCCGCTGCTGTTCCAGTTTCCGTATTTCAACCGGGCAAAGTTCAAAAGCGGCGGCGAATTCCTCGCCCGGCTGAAGCCGTTCCTCGAAGCTCTGCCCCAAGGGCACCGGTTTGCCGTCGAGCTTCGGAACAAATACTGGCTGGACGCGAGGCTGGCCGACACTTTAAGGCAGCGGCGCGTGGCGCTGGCTCTGGTCGACCACCCCTGGCTGCCGCGGCCCGCCGAACTCTTCAAGCGCTTCGACCCGATCACCGCCGACTTCGCCTACATTCGCTGGCTGGGCGACCGCAAAGGAATCGAGGAACGCACCAAAACGTGGGACAAGACCATCGTCGACCGGGGGAGCGAATTGCGGGAATGGACGAGCGTCGTCTATAAGATCAATGGCCGCGGCGTTCCCGTCTTTGCCTACGCCAACAATCACTACGCCGGCCACGCCCCGGCCACCCTCCGGCTGTTCCAGCAACTTTTCGAGCAAAGTCGTTTAGCTTAGACGCGAGCCGGGCCGCACACCTGAAAGGGTGGAAAAATGAGGTCGGAAGGTCTGCGGCAACATGCCGGGACAATCTTGAACTGCTCGACGGAAGCCTCCTGCCACCTGAGCACCTGATCTAAGGTAGGCTGTGTATACGGGGGACGACCAACTGTGAGCAACGGAGGCGCACGGGTAAGCCAATGTCAACACCCGACGGGATGGTTGGGCCGATTTATTTTGTGGAGCATGAATGCGCGACATTCTAGGGTAACTGACTGGGGGTTATCCCACATTGCGATCGCGAAAGGCGACACAGTCCTTGACGTAGGTTGCGGTGGAGGGAGGACGGTCGGTAAACTCGCCGCCATGGCGAACGAAGGGAAGGTCTATGGCGTCGACTATTCCAGGGAAAGCGTCGCGGTGGCCGCCAGAACCAACCGGCAATGGATAGCCGTCGGGCGCGTCGAGATTCGGGAGGCATCTGTGTCGCAGTTGCCGTTTTCGGAGGGCACGTTCGATGTCGTCACGGCGGTCGAGACTCACTTCTGGTGGCCTGACTTGAGCGCTGACGTGCGCGAAGTTCTGAGAGTCCTGAAGCCAGGCGGCGCGCTGGTCATCATCGCCGAAGTCTACAGGGGAGCAGCGACGAGAACAGCCAAGCTCGCCGAAAAATATCTCCCGCTATCCGGGATGACGCTGCTCGATGCCAATGAGCATCGCGAGCTCTTCGCAAACGCCGGTTACTCGGATATCGAGGTCATCGAGGAGTCCGAGAAGGGATGGATTTGCGGGATAGGCAGGAAAACCCGCGCAGAAAGGCCCCCTAGCCGATGATGCGCAAAAGGAGCATTGGAACCATCATCGAGATCCAACGCCCCCCAGCCGCCCACGGGCCGGTGGCAGCGCAGCATTCGCCTTCGTGTCCTGCTGTTCCATCGGGCCTCCCGGCCCCCATGAAACCGGATATTTCTACTTTGCACAACCGGACATTCTCACTTTGCACTGACACCCGGCGCACCGCCGGTTGAAGCTTCTCGACCTGCGTGGTAGCCTGCACCCTGCGTCGATTCCGCCGGCCTGCCGGGAAATCCATCATGGCCTCCGCGCGCACACAAACCGATCCCGCGATACAGGGCACCGCGCTCGGCATTCTCGCCGACTTGCTCGAGGAACTGGGACACAATCCGTCGGGTACGGAGCTGCAACCCGGCACCCATCTGGAACGCGATCTGGGATTGGGGAGTCTGGAGCGAGTGGAGCTGTTGCTTCGGCTGAACGCCGCCTTCTCCATCCAGCTTCCCGAGCAAGCTTTGGCGGAGGCGGAAACGATCGCGGAGTTGGTGCGAGTGGTGCAAGCGAGCCTGGGCGCCACCGCCGCCGGCGCGCCGACCCCGGAGCGCCTGGCCGGGCGCCCTGCGGCGGCCTGGGTTCCGCTGCCGGATTCCGTCGAGACTTTCGTCGACGTCCTGCGGTTTCGCGCCGGGGCGATGCCCGACCAGCCTCACGTCTATCTGGAAGATGCCGACGGTTCCGAGCGGCTGCTGACTTATGGCCGGCTGCTCGAACGAGCGACGAACGTCGCCCGATGGCTGGAGTTCCACGGGCTCGAACCGGGCGATCGGGTAACGCTGATGCTGCCGACTTCGGAGGAGTTTCTCGCGAGCTTTTTCGGGGTGATGCTCGCCGGTGGAATTCCGGTACCCATCTACCCGCCGTTTCGCGCCGATCGCATCGAGGAATATGCGGCCCGGCAATCGGCAATCCTGCGCAATGCCGAGGCGCGCGTGCTGATCACGTTTCGCGCCGCCGAACGCGTGGCGCGGCTGCTGAAGCCCGACGTACCGTCGCTCGAGCGGGTGGTGGAAGCGGAGATCCTCGAGCAATCGGAGGACAAGCCGGTTGCCGGGCTCCGTCATCGGCCGAAACCCGACGATATCTGTTTTCTCCAGTACACCTCGGGAAGCACCGGGTCTCCCAAGGGCGTCATCGTCACCCACGCGGGCCTGTTCGCGAATATCCGCGCGATGGGCGAGGCAGTGGAGGCGCAGCCGGGCGACTGCGCGGTGAGTTGGCTGCCGCTGTATCACGACATGGGACTGATTGGCGCGTGGCTTCTGCCGTTCTTCTTCGGTTTCCCGCTGGTGCTGCTGTCGCCCATCAGCTTCCTCGCCCGGCCGGCGCGATGGCTGCGCGCCATCCACCGCCATCGCGCCACGCTTACTGCCGGACCCAACTTTGCTTACGAGCTGTGCGTGAGGAAGATTCCCGAGGCCGAACGGGATGGCCTGGATCTGTCGTCGCTGCGCGGGGCGATGAATGGCGCCGAGCCGGTGCTGCCGGAAACGCTGGATCGGTTTGCGGAGCGCTACGCCCGGTACGGGCTGCGGCCGAATGCCGTAATCCCCGTTTACGGCCTCGCCGAAGCCACCCTCGCCGTCAGCGTCCCCCGCCCCGGCCGGCCAGCCCGAGTGGATCGGATCGACCGCGAACGATTCGAAACGCGAGGACGCGCGCTACCCGCTCCCGACGATCCCCACGCCCTCGCCTTCGTATCGGTGGGCCACCCGATTGGATGCGAAGTGCGAATCGTCGATTCCCAATGCCAGGACGTGGGCGAACGAGTGGAGGGACAACTCTGGTTTCGCGGGCCGTCGGCCACCCAGGGCTACTTCCGCAACCCGGAGGCTACCGCCGAAATCCATCGGGGCGGGGGCTGGGTGGATTCAGGCGACCGGGCGTATTGGGCGGGCGGCGAACTGTTCATCACCGGCCGAACCAAGGACATCATCATCAAGGGCGGCCGAAACCTCTACCCTCACGAAATCGAAGAGGCGGTGGGCCTGGTGGAGGGCGTGCGCCGGGGCTGCGTGGTCGCGTTCGGCGTGAGCGATCCTCAGACGGGCACCGAGCGCCTGATGGTGGTCGCCGAAACGCGGAATGCCTCGCCGCGGGCGGGTATCGAGGCCGATATCGTCGAAGCCACCAGCCAGACCGTCGGTGTTCCGCCGGACGTGGTTCGCGTGGTGCCGGCACATTCCATTCCCAAGACTTCCAGCGGCAAGCTTCGGCGTACCGAAACCAAGCGGAGCTACCTGGAAGGCAGCCTTGGCGTCCGGCCGCCTCCGCTGTGGCGGCAGGTGATGCGGCTGAGCGCACGCCGATGGAAACCGCGGCAAGGCGCGGCGGCACGGCAGATGCGGCGATTGCTGGAACGGATATACGGCGTCTACGCGTTAGCGATGTTTGCGGTGTGGCTGGCGCCGACGGCTGCGGTGGTCGCGCTGACCCCTTCCCGCCGGGCGGCGCGACGAATCACCGCGGCTGCCTGCCGGCATTTCCTATGGACGGTGGGGTGCGACGTTGGCATCGAAGGAGGAGGAATCCTCGACCGGATCCGCCGCGGCAGCCTGTGGCCTTGCGTGCTCTCGGTCAATCACACCAGCTACCTCGACGTGATCGCCCTGCTCGCCGTCCTGCCCGCCGATTGCTTATTCTCGGCCAAACAGGAAGTCCTGCACTGGCCCTTGCTGGGGACGATTGCGCGGAAAATGGGTGAAATGAGCTTCGATCGGCGCGATCCCCAAGCCCGGCTGCGCCAAGCGGAACAAATCGAACAGGCATTGCGGCAGGGCCTATCGGTTGTCGTTTTTCCCGAAGGCACTTTCACACCCGCTCCCGGAATTCGCCCGTTCCTGCTGGGGGCGTTCAAAGCGGCCGCGTTCGCCCAACGTCCCGTGGTACCGCTTGCCCTGCGTGGCGCGAGGGAAGTGTGGCGGGATCATACGGTTTTGCCCCAGCCGGGACGAGTCACGCTGACCTTTTGCTCCCCGCTCGAGCCCGAGGGCACCGGCTGGAAGCAAATTGTGGAGCTGAGGGATGCCGCTCGAAGCGCTATCGCCGGGCCAGCAGGCGAAGCACTGCTGTAGACCGGTGGTGGCTCCAACTTCTTCTTTTCGCTGAGCTTACATTCCTTCCGTGCTGGCGGCCGGCTTGACCCCGCCCCGGCGACCGGTAGTGGATCAATCTGGCGGAGTTCAGCGCTGTATGCGCCGGGAAATGCGGGGAATCGCATCGGTTTGGGTGACTTAGAGGGCACACAGGCTGGAAGCCTGTGCCACCGGAGGCGGGCGAGCCAACCCACTCACCGGCGACCTTTCCCTCGGACTACGGAATGCCGGCCGTGCATCGTTCTTGCGGGGTGCGGCATCCTAAAGGCGCAGAGCGGGGAGAAAGCTACCCCGCCGGTAGGCACTCATGAGTCAGCATTCACTGGAAACCGTAGGCGTACGTTATACCGGATGGGCGGCGCTTGACCGCGACCCGCAAGACGACCGGGTGGAATATCACTGTCCCCACTGCGGCGCTCCCGGGTCGAAACCCGCCCGGCGCGCTCGCGGCGAGTACCGATTCACCGACGGCTTTCTCCAAGACGTCCAAGGAGAAATGTCGGTGTGCCGGCAATGCCGGCAGCGGCTCCGCATTGCTCCGGTCGTGCTGGTGCACGACAAGGGGGAAAAGCGCCGGTTCGAGGCGATTTTTTCGCCAGCGCTGGTGTCGAGCAACTGAAGTCAGGTTTGCTGCCGCTCGCTAGGAGTGTCTTTGCGCCAGTTCACTTCGGCCAATCCGTTTCGAGTTGCAGGTGGTATTTCACCAAGCCTGATTTCACCCGATCAAACGCCTCATCCACTGTGTCGGCGAATTGCAGCAGGCCGTATTCCCGTTCGCTGATGGTGCCCGAGCGCAGCATCTGGCGCCAATTCAGCACTCGATCCCAGTACCGCCGCCCGTAGATCAGAATCAGATGGCGAGGGCCCAGCTTGCCCGTCTGCATCAGCGTCAACATCTCCCAGAGTTCGTCCATCGTGCCGAATCCGCCCGGAAATACGATCAGGGCCTTGGCCAGTTGGGCGAACCAGAGCTTGCGCATGAAGAAATAATGGAAATTGAAGTCCAGTTCGGGACTGATGAACCGATTCGAGCGCTGCTCGTGCGGCAACTCGATGCCGAGTCCGAGCGTCTTGCCCCCGGCCTCGGCGGCGCCGCGGTTCGCTGCCTCCATGATGCCCGGCCCGCCTCCCGAGCAAATGACGAACCGGCGTGGCCGCTCGCCAAGGGTCATGGCCCAGGCGGTGATTCTGGCCGCCAGCAGGCGCGCTTCTTCATAATAGCGCGACATCTCGAGCGCCCCGCGCGCCTCGCGCACGCGGCCGCGGGATGCGGCGTCGCGCCGGCGTCCGAAAGCTCGCTGGGTTCGCGCCAGGCGCGCCGCGGCACGGTCGCGGGGCAGAATACGCGCGGAACCGAACATCACGATCGTGTCGGCCACTCCCTCGCGCTGGAGCCGGGTGAACGGATCGATATATTCCGCCAGGATGCGCAGCGGCCGAGCCGGTGTGCTGTTCATGAAGTCAAGATCCAGGTAGGCTAAGCTGATTTTTGGCAATGGCGTCATCGTTCCTCTCGCGTTCGGCGGTGCAAGACAGTCGATTCTAACAGCTTGGGGAACGGCCCCTTCGCCCAGTCCACGCTGACGGAGACGGCCTTCGACGCCTGTTTTCGGTCCCGATCCCACGAACCGGGCCGATGGGAACCGCGCCGAACCTCCGCCAACAACAAATTCCGAGCGTTCGGGCATCCAAGCGGGTAGACTTTAACCATGAGATCCGCCTTGCCCCTGGCGGTGCTGTCGCTGGCCGCGCTCCTCCAGGCGGGCGCTCAAGCCCAGGTGCGCAGCGGGCCCATTCAGCCGACTGGCCCGGTGCAGCAGAAGCCGGAAGCGCCGCCGGGCCAACAGGTGCTGAGGGTGCCGGTCAATGTGGTGCGGTTGCCGGTGACCGTCCGCGACCGGCATGGCGAGTTGGCCTTTGACCTGGGACCCGAGGATTTCAAGGTGTACGACAACGGCATCCCCCAGCCGATAAAGAACTTCGCTCTGGGCGGGGATCCGTTGGCGGTGATTCTGGTGGCCGAGAACAGCTCGCGAGTCGAGTCTCTGCTCCCCGGCGTTCGCAGCTCAGGAATCGTATTCACCGAAACGGTGATGGGATCGAACAGCCGGGCCGCTGTCATCACCTTCGACGACAGCCCTCAGGTGCTGGTGCCGTTCACTGCCGATCACGACGTGATCGAGAAGGCCATCTCCAAAATCAAAACCGGCGATAGCGGAGCTCGCCTGTACGACGCTCTCTCCCGCGCCATCGAGATGCTCCAGCACCAGCCGCAGAACGACCGGCGGGTGATTGTGGCGGTATCCGAATCGTACGATTCCGGCAGTGAAGACAAGCTGGGCAGCGTGCTGCGCGATGCGCAGTTGGCGAACATCGCCATCTACACCATCGCCCTTTCCAGCACCAACGCCAAGCTCCACAGCACTCCCAGCCAGTCTCCGGCGCCGTCCATCGGCCCGCCGGGCACTTTTCCCACGGGCGGAAGGCCGGGAGTGCCGGAAACACCTTCGGCCCAGGCGCAGCTCAACGGAGACGCCAATCTTTTGGCGTTGGTCGAGTGGCTGGTGAAGCATGGCGTGAATCTGGTGTCTCCTCAGGCGCTCGACGCGGCAAGCGAAGCCACCGGCGGGGACCATATTTCGACGTTTCGCGACCGCTCGATCGAGCCGGCTATGGACCGCATCGGCGGCGAACTTCACGCCCAATACACCATCGCCTACGATGCTCCGGCGCACGGTCCGTATGGCTACCACGAAATCACGGTAACGGTTTCTCGCCCCGGGTATAACATCCGCACGCGGCCCGGCTACTTCCTCGCGCTGCCCAACGGATCCACGCCCGCCAGCCAATAAAACCGGCGCCGCGGGCTCCCCTACGCCTGCGCTTCACCCAGCGAGCAACGGCTATCCTCGCTGTCGAGGAACTCGGCCAGCAAGCCTCCGAACTCGGCGCGGGTGGGCGGTTTGGCAAATCGCACTCCGCGTCCAACCAACTCCTCGTAAGTGCGGCTGAGATCGGCAGCGGTATACGCCAGTTGGATGCTGCCGGCCGGATTTTCCTTCGAAGCGGGATGGAGGGCCAAGGCGACTTCGCCGGTCGAGAACTCGCTCCATTCGGGCGATTCGAACCGGAGCGGCAAGCCTAGCGTGTCGCGGTAAAAACGCACGGCCCGTTCCATGTCGGCGACGAACTCGATGACGTATCGCAGAGCGGGTGGCATGCTCACCTCCAGGTGCTTGCTCGATTCCGGACTTCCCTCCGCCGGGGCTGCCTTCCCAATGACCGGGCTACGAGGGGCCCCCCTCGCCCCCTTCCGCTTCTTCCATGAGGACGGCGGCGGCGGCGACGCGATCGTCTTCCTCGAGCTTGAGCAATCTTACCCCTTGGGTCGACCGGCCCGCCTCGCGAATTTCCGCGGAATGCACGCGGATGATCTTGCCTTTCCCGGTGATCACCATCACGTCCGAATCCTCGCCCACCTGGACCGCGGACACCACCGGGCCGTTGCGGTCGGTGGTTTTCAGGTTGATGACCCCCTTGCCGCCGCGGCTGATCACCCGGTATTCGGCCAGGGGCGTGCGCTTGCCGTATCCCTTTTCGCTGATGGTGAGCATCAGCGAAGTGAGCGATTGGCGCAGGCTGTCGCTGGGCACGTCGTCGAGGTCGCCGGTTTCGCTTTTGAATTCCTTCTTCAGGATCTCGAAATCGGGCTGCGCCGCGTCCATGCTTACCACCCAATCGCCCTCCTCGAGGTCCATGCCGATGACCCCGCCGGCGGGCCGGCCCATCGGGCGCACTTCGGTTTCGCGGAACAGGATGGCTTGGCCTCCGCGGCTGGCGAGGAAGATGAGCTGGCGGCCGTCGGTGATGCGGGCGCCGATCATCTCGTCGTTTTTCTCGAGGCTGATCGCGATGATTCCCGAGGGTCGCGGATTGGCAAATTCAGCCAGCCGGGTCTTCTTCACCGTGCCGTTGCGCGTGGCCAGAAACACGTAGCGGCCTTCCTCCTCGATGTTGCGCGCCGGAACAACCGCCGCCAGTTTCTCGTTCTCGTGGAATTTCACCAGCGTGTTGATGGGCTTGCCCCGAGTGGCCGCCGCGGCCTCGGGGATTTCGTAAACCTTCAGCCAATAGATCCGGCCGTGGCTGGTGAACAGCAGGATGTAGCTGTGCGCCGAAGCGATGAAGAGGTGCTCGACGAAATCCTCTTCCCGCGTGCGCGCGCCGATCCGGCCCTTGCCGCCCCGCGACTGGTGCCGGTAGACGTCGACCGGCGTCCGCTTCATATAGCCGGCGTGGCTGACGGTGATGGCCATCTCCTCGTCGGCAATCAAGTCTTCGAGCTTGATTTCCTCCACCCGGTCGACGATCTGGGTGCGGCGCTGGTCGCCGAATCCCTTTTGCAGTTCCTTCAATTCGCCGACGATCACCAGCTTCAGCTTGCGCTCGCTGGCCAGGATTTCCCTCAGGTCGGCGATCCGCTTCTGGATTTCCTTCAGCTCCTCGAGGACCTTCTCCCGCTCCATCTGGGTAAGGCGGTGGAGCTGGAGATCGAGGATCGCCTGCGCCTGGCGGTCGCTGAATTCGAACCGGCCGATCAGGCCGGCTTTGGCCTCGGCGGGTGATTTCGATCGGCGGATCAGCCGGATGATTTCGTCGAGGTGCTCGAGCGCTTTCTTGAACCCGAGCAGGATGTGCTCGCGCTCCTCCGCCTTCCGCAGATCGTATTGCGTCCGCCGCCGCACCACCTCGATGCGGTGATCGATGAAGTGGCGCACCAACTCGACCAGGCCCATCTCCCGCGGCTGGCCGGAGACGATCGCCAGCAGAATCATCCCGAACGTTTCCTGCATCTGGGTGTACTGGAAAAGATTGTTCAGGATGATCTGAGGTTCTTCGTCCCGCTTCACCTCGATGACGATGCGCATCCCTTCGCGGTCGCTTTCGTCTCTGACGTCGGCAATCCCCTCGATTTTCTTGTCTTGCACCAGCTCGGCAACCCGCGCGATCAGCCGCGCCTTGTTGACCTGGTAGGGAATCTCGGTCACCACGATGTTCTGCCGGTCTTTCGACACTTGTTCGATCGCCGCTTTCGCCCGCATGGTGAACGTTCCGCGGCCGGAGCGGTAGGCTTGCTCGATGCCCTCCCGGCCCCACAGGTAGCCTCCGGTCGGGAAATCGGGTCCGGGAACCAGTTTCATCACTTCGGCCAGGCCCGCGTCGGGCTTCTCGATCAGCAGGACGGCGGCATCGATTACCTCGGTCAGATTGTGCGGCGGGATGTTGGTCGCCATGCCGACGGCGATGCCCGTCGCGCCGTTGACCAGCAGGTTTGGCACTCGGGTGGGGAGCACCGTCGGCTCCTGCGCCGTGTCGTCGAAGTTCGGAACGAAATCGACGGTTTCCTTCTCGATGTCTGCGAGGATCTCGTCGCTGATCCGCGCCAGACGCGCCTCGGTGTACCGCATCGCCGCCGGCGGGTCGCCGTCGATGGAGCCGAAATTGCCCTGGCCGTCCACCACCGGATAGCGCAGGTTGAAATCCTGGGCCATACGCACCAGGGCGTCGTAGAGCGGCGCGTCGCCATGGGGGTGAAATTTGCCCATCACTTCGCCCACGATCTTCGCGCACTTGCGGTACGGCCTGGCGGAGATCAGCCCCAGCTCGTACATGCCAAACAGGATGCGGCGCTGCACCGGTTTCAGCCCGTCGCGCACGTCCGGCAGCGCCCGGCCGATGATCACGCTCATCGCGTAATCGAGATACGACCGGCGCATTTCGGCTTCGATATCGACCGGCAGCGTCACGCTTTGGGGTTTTTCCTCAGCCATCGTTAGGCTCTCCTCTATGGACGACCCCTCTCCTGCCCGAACCGCTCCGGCAACGTCCGCTTATTCGACCCGATCCCCTTCCCATTCGACTACAAACGCCTTGACCGCCTCGAACGCAGCGGCGGCGTTGGAAAAGCGCTTGGGCGCGAAATAGGTTTCGAGGGCAGTCGCCAGCCGCTCCGCCTCGGCGCGGCCGGCGCAATCCATCGTCACTCCGGCGACCGCGTCGGGCTGCTCGGCGGGCAAGGCGCGAAAACCCTCGCACCTGAGCCCGGCCAACCCCGGAGCCGTCTCCCAGCTCAATTGGAATTGCATGCGGCTGTCTTTGGTCGCCGGGCCTTCACACGTCGAGGTTCACTACGTCGAGCGCGTTCGCCTGGATGAATTTCCGCCGCTCCTCAACGTCCTCGCCCATCAGGGTGGTGAAAATCTGGTCGGCGGCGACGGCATCCTCGAGGCGCACTTTGAGCATCGTGCGGGTTTCGGCGTTCATCGTCGTTTCCCAAAGCTGGCTGGGATTCATCTCGCCGAGGCCCTTGAAGCGGGTAATCGCAAAGCCCTTTTTGGCATCCTCGAGGATGTAGGCGAGCACCGCGGACGCGGTCTTCATCACCACCTTGTCGCCGTTGTGGCTGATGGTGAAGGGGGGCTTATCCGGCCCGGCGAGTTGGCGCGCGAGCGTCACCAGGCGCCGGTATTCGGGCGTGGCGGCCAGTTGCCAGTTGATGCGCCGTTCCCCCTGGCCGCCTTCGAGCACGATTTCATAGAGGCTGTGCTCCTCGTCGAAGACCATTCGCGCCTTGCCATCGAGCTTCTCCTTCTCGATGGCTTTGAGCAGGCGGTCGATCACTTTCTTATCGGCGAAATCGGTTTTCTTTTCGAGGCCCGCGCGGACCACCACGTCCGCGACCGCCGGATCGCGCAGCCGGCGTTCCAGCCGCTGCCGAACCTGCTGGTATTCCTGCACGTTGAGCAGGAACTGAGTGAGTGCGCCGCCTTCCAGCTTGTCGCCGGACTGCGGCTTGACCGAGCTTTCGTCGGCGGCGTGCCGCAGCAGCTCGCGGGCGAAATCGCGCTCGTTGCGGATGTAACGTTCGGATTTGCCGTGCTTGATGCGGTAGAGCGGCGGCTGAGCGATGTAGACGTGTTCGCGCTCGATCAGCTCGCGCATGTGGCGGAAGAAAAACGTCAGCAGCAGCGTGCGAATGTGCGAGCCGTCCACGTCGGCATCGGTCATCAGGATGACCTTGTGGTAGCGCAACTTGGTGGCGTCGAATTCATCCTTGCCGATCCCGGTGCCGAGCGCGGTGATGATGCAGCGGATTTCCTCGTGGCCCAGCATCTTGTCGTACCGCGCCTTTTCCACGTTCAGGATCTTGCCCTTGAGCGGCAAGATCGCCTGGTACTTCCGGTCCCGTCCCTGTTTGGCCGAGCCTCCGGCTGATTCCCCCTCGACGATGAACAGTTCGCAGCTCGCCGGGTCCTTTTCCTGGCAGTCGGCCAATTTCCCCGGCAAGCCGCCGGAATCGAGCGCCGACTTGCGCCGGGTGAGTTCGCGCGCCTTGCGCGCCGCTTCCCGCCCCCGCGCCGCATCGATGCATTTGGCGATGATGCGCCGGGCAACGGTGGCGTGTTTGTCGAAGTATTCGCCCAGCTTCTCGTTCACCAGTTGCTCGACCAGCCCCTTGATGTCGCTGTTCAGCTTGCCCTTGGTCTGGCCTTCGAACTGCGGCTGAGGCAGCTTCACCGATACCACCGCCGCCAGCCCTTCGCGAACGTCGTCGCCGGTGATGGTGACCTCGTCTTTCTGCTCTTTCAGCAGGCCGAACGAGCCGGCGTAACTGTTGATCGTCCGGGTGAGGGCGGAACGGAATCCGGACAGGTGGGTGCCTCCGTCGACGGTATTGATCGTATTGGCGAAACTGAAGATCGTCTCGTTATAGCCGTCGTTGTATTGCAGCGCGATCTCCATCTCGAGGGTGTCGCGCTTGCCTTCCATGTAGATCGGCGAATCGTGCAGCGGCTGTTTGCCGCGATTCAGGTAGCGCACGAACTCCACGATCCCGCCGGTGAACCGGAATTCGGCCGTCTTGTCGTTCCGCTCGTCGGCCAGAGTGATTTTCAGCCCCTTGTTCAGAAAGGCCAACTCGCGCAGCCGCTGGGCCAGAACGTCGTAGCTGAACTGGTGTTCGCCGAAAATCTCCGGGTCGGGATGGAACGTCACCATGGTGCCGGTCTTCCGCGTCTTGCCGGTAACTTGCAGCTTCGAGGCGGGTTTGCCTCGTTCGTAGGATTGCTCCCACACCTGGCCGTCGCGCCAGATTTCCAGATCGAGCCAGTCGGCCAGCGCGTTCACGACCGAGACGCCCACGCCGTGAAGGCCTCCCGAAACCCTGTAGGTGTCGGTGTCGAATTTGCCGCCGGCGTGCAGCACGGTCATCACCACCTCCGCCGCCGGCCTCTTTTCGGTGGCGTGCATGTCGGTGGGAATGCCGCGGCCGTTGTCGGTGACGGTGACTGAATTGTCCTCGTGAACCACGACGTTGATCTCGTCGCAAGAGCCGGCCAGGGCTTCATCAACCGAGTTGTCCACCACTTCCCACACCAGATGGTGCAAGCCGAGTTCGCCGGTCGAGCCGATGTACATCGCCGGACGCTTTCGCACCGCTTCCAGATCGCCTAGAACCTTGATCGACGTGGCGTCGTAGCGATGGCCGGCGGCTCGGGAGGCTTGGGTCGGCTTTTCAGTCATGCTTGCACATCTCCTCGGCAGGGAAGCAGGGCTGCTTCCGGCGAAAAGCCCGCACTGGCGCTGCGGACGGGCACGAACGTCGTCGCTTCGGGAGCAAACCTGCTACCGCGTTGGTAACTGTTCGAAAAACGGAAACTTAGGGGAACGAAAGCCAAAGGAAATTCTACCGGAAAGGGTGAAACCACTCAAGTATTTTCGGAGGGTACAACGGGCCTTAAGTGCCTATTCGTCAATGCGTTAAAGACTATTTTTCACCTCCCCGCAGGCAATGGTCGCCGAGTCTTCCGCCCATGCAGTTGTCCGCCAAAGACGCGCCTGTTCGGGCTTGTGAATTTGCACTGGACGGGCGCATCAAGGCAGCGCAGATTCGCCGCGCCGCGCGGTGATGCGTCGCTGGATTCTTCGCTCAATCTTCTTGAGCGACGGTTTCAGTCGGCGCTTTCGGATTGCAGCAGCCACCAAGCCGCGAAAATCAGCAAGCCGCCGAAAAGATATTCGAGACGCCACACCAGGTAATTGGCTATCCACGAGTCGATGCATCTGCGCGTCGCGTCGACGAACAGATAAACCGCAATAACGATCAGCAGGATGCGAAACCGAAAGGTCGGCCCTGGCCGGAAGACGGCACCGAGCCAGTCCCAGATCATCTTGGGCTCCCTTGCCGGCGGGCCCTGGCCACGCCGCATGTTGGAGCACGCCGGCGGCAACGCGCCGGCGTAAGGCTCCTGCCGTGCGAACCCGGTCCTTCAGGCTGGCGGATCCGCTAGATCCTCATGGGCATCACCACGTAGCGGTAGTGCGTTCCCGACTCGCCCTGAGGACGAAACTGCCCGGCGCTCTCGCCGTCTTTCAGCTCGAGCGAAACGGGGCCCTCCGGGGCCGCCGCCAGGAAATCCAGCAGGTAATCGGCATTGAAGCCGATGGCGATGGGCTCACCCTTGTATTCCCGTTCGATGGCTTCCTTCGCTTCGCCGTAATCGGGGCTGGAGGCGGAAAGCTCTATTCCCTCGCTGGCCACCACGAGTTTGACGACGTGCGACCGCTGGTCCGCCAATTGCGAGACGCGGCGCAGCGCATCCTGGAATTCATTTCTGTCGAGGACGACAACTTTGTTGTTATCGCGCGGCAACACAGCCAAGTAGTTGGGGAACTGGCCGGTGAGCCTGCGGGAAATCAGCAGCCGAGGACCGATTTGAAAGAAGAGGTGGCTCTCGTCCTGGGCGAAGGCCAACTCCGCATGGCCTTCGGCGGGCTCGCCCTCTTCGGCAACCAAACGAGTGATTTCCACCAGGGCCTTCCTCGGCACTAACGCTCTGACCTCGCCTGGAAGCCCCGAAAGCTTGGCATCGGCTTCGGCAAGGGAAAGGCGGTGCCCGTCGGTGGCGACCATCGTCAGCCCGTCGGGCTTCAGGATCGCCAGGGCGCCGTTTAAGGTGTAGCGAGATTCCTCGGTGGAAATCGCAAACGCCGTCTTGGCAATCAGATCTGACAGCACCTTCGAGGGAATTCCCACTGAGGCCGGTGGAACCGCGGGCAGAGCCGGGAAATTCTCCTTGGAGAGGCCCACAAGCTTGTACGTCTTCCGGTCGGAGACGATCTGCACCCAATGGTTGTCGAGTAGTTTGAAGCGTATGTCGCCCCCCGGGAGCAGGCGCACCAAATCCAGGAGTTTCTTCGCCGGGATGGTGGCCGCGCCCTCTGTTTTCATCTTGGCATTGCACGACGTGCGGATACTCAGTTCGAGGTCGGTGGCGGTCAGCACCAGCCGGTCCTTTTCCGTTTCAAGGAGGATGTTGGAAAGGATCGGAATCGTCGTCTTCCGCTCGACCACGCCTTGGGTCAGCGACAACTCCTTGACCAAGTCCTGCATCGTGACGGTGAATTCCATCTCGGGCGCCCTCGCTTTATCCCGGGTCCGGCGATGCCGGGCCGGGGTTTCTTCCCGTTCAGACTGTCAGCCTAACCCTTGCTCGAACGGGACCGCCGAAAACGGCTGGCTCGCCTCAAACACGGTGGCTACTGTACCGCAGCTACGACGGTTACGAATACAACTTCAAAAATAGATATAAATAGATACCGTAGTAGTCGTTTGCTTGCAAACCGAGGAAAACGCTCGAACCCCATGGGTCGAATGGACTTGGGATTCGCCTCGCTTCTGTGGAAGGCGGGAGGGACCTGAGGAAGAATCGCTCGCCACGGGGAATTCATCCACTGCTTCCGCAACTCTTCCACAAGGCTTTCCGGGGAATCTCCACAGGGCTGAAAGACGAAAGGCCGGGAAGTCCGCCAGCCGGTGGACCACCGGCGCCAGACGCCGCCATGGGTAGGCGGAGGGGAACTCCCGCCTCGCGCTTCTCATCGCGGCGGGCTCGGCGCGCGGCCAAGCCTGTCGGCTCCGCTCCAGCCAAAGCCCTAGCCCAGGGAATCCAGCAGGCGGTTCAAGGTCCGGTTCAGTTCCTTATCGGTGCGGCGCTGGCCGTCGATTTTGTTGATCGAATGGAGCACGGTGGTGTGATGCTTGCCGCCGAATTGCCGGCCGATCTCCGGCAGCGAGGCCGAAGTCAGTTGCTTCACCAGGTACATGGAAATCTGCCGGGGGAAAGCGATCGCCTTGGAATTCGAGCGGACCTTCAGATCCTGCGGGCGCAAGCCAAAGTGCTCTGCTACGCGCTTCTGGATGGTTTCGATGGTGACCCGGCGGTCCTGGCAATCCAGCACGTTCTTCAGCACCTGCTGGGCGATGCTCAGGTTGATCTCGGCGCCGGTGAGCGACGTGTAGGCGATGAGGCGGATCAGCGCCCCCTCGAGTTCGCGGATGTTCGAGCGAATCGACCGGGCGATGAATTCGGCCACATCGTCAGGCAAAAGCACTCGTTCGCTTTCCGCCTTCTTGTGCAGAATGGCGATTTTCGTTTCCAGGTCGGGCGGCTGGATATCGGCGATCAAACCCCACGCGAAGCGCGACTGCAGCCGTTCTTCGATTGCCGAAATCTCCTTCGGCGGGCAATCCGAGCTGATCACGATCTGCTTCTGCTGGTCGTGGAGATCGTTGAAGGTGTGAAAAAATTCTTCCTGGGTCCGCTCCCGGCTGGCGATGAACTGGATATCGTCCACCAGGAGCACGTCGAGCGAGCGAAACCGGTCCCGGAATCCCGGCATCCGGTCGAACCGCAGGGACGCAATCATATCGTTGGTGAATTTCTCCGCGCTCAGATAGGTGAGCCGAGTGGCGGGATTGCGGCGCTTGAGCGCGTGTCCGATGGCCTGCATCAGATGGGTTTTCCCCAGCCCCACCCCTCCGTAGAGGAACAGCGGGTTGTAGGCCTTCGACGGCCGCTCGGCAACCGCCGTGGCGGCCGCCTGGGCGAATTGGTTGGACCCGCCGATGACAAAGGTATCGAAGGTGTACCGCGGATTGAGCTGGTGGTCGGTGGAATCGAAATCGAGCCGGGCCTGGGCCGGCGCCGGCGAAGCCGGTTCCGGCTCCGGGCAGATGAATTCGAGCCTGGTTTCAGGCAGGCCCACTTCCACCAAAACCGCCTTCAGCATCTCGCCGTAGGTTTCGGTCAGTTTACGGCGAAAGGTGCGGGTGGGAACTCGAACCCTTAGCTTGCCGTTCTCCGCTCCTTCTTGCTGGGTGGGCCGGAACCAGGTGGCGAAGCTATGCGGATTTACTCGCCGCTCCATGTGCTGGAGTATGTTTTCCCAAGCGTTCATAGAGAAAGGGCGTGATTTCCACAGCTGTGGAAATGGTGTGGAAAAACCAGAAACGCCCCACCCTCCTGCCGAATTGACGGCTGTTGATTTTGGCCTTGCGCTTCGAGGGCCGGCCGGTGAATCTCCGCCGGGGGAGCGCGGTGGTGGATTCTGCACAACTGCGGGGAAGGGGGCAACAAAAAAGTGGCGGGATTTCTCATCCGATCTTCACATCCCGTGCACAGGTTTTCCACAGCCGCTCGCCGATCAATCCAGGCGGAATAACGCCCGCTCGATGGCGTCGGCGCGCCCGGTTGCCGGATCGATCTCGATGCGGACAGCGTTCATGGCGAGGCCCTGGGTGGCCACTTCGAACCGAGTGGGGAGGCCATGCAGGAAGCGATCGAGCACCCCGCTCTGCTCCATGCCGATCACCGACTGGTGGGGGCCGGTCATGCCGACATCGGTGATGTAGGCGGTCCCTTTCGGCAGGATGCGTTCGTCTGCGGTGGCCACGTGAGTGTGGGTGCCGATAACCGCGGAAACGCGGCCGTCCAAGTACCAGCCGAGCGCCTGCTTCTCGCTGGTAGCTTCGGCGTGGATGTCGACGACGATCACCTTGACCTCGGCCGGGACCCGCGCCAACTGGCGATCGGCGGCGCGAAACGGGCAATCGATCGCCGGGAGGAACGTTCGGCCTTGCAGATGCAGCACCGCGTAAGGCAAACGGCCGCGGCTTTCGCCGATAAAGAGTCCAGTGCCGGGAACGCCTTCGGGGAAATTGGCTGGGCGCAGCAGCCGAGGTTGCTGCGGCAGGTAGTCGAGAATTTCGCGCCGGTCCCAAACATGATTGCCGCCGCAGAGCACTTCGATCCCGGCTTCGAGCATTTGCTCCGCCAGCCGAGGGATGACGCCGAAGCCGCCGGCGGCGTTGTCGACGTTGGCGATCGTCAGATCGATTTTCTCCTGGCTTACGATGTCCGCCAGCCGTTCCTCGATAATGCGGCGGCCGGGCCCGCCCACGATATCTCCGATGAAGAGAATGCGCATGGAATCTCGAATCGAGATGGATTGCCGTTGGAGCGAGCCTATTCTAGCAGGCAGGCGGGAAAGATGCCGGCAACCGGCTCCCGCCTCGCCGCGGCAGGCGGGGACGGCGGCCGCATTTAATCGGCGCGGCGCAGCGCGGTTTCCACCAGGCGAACGCACCGCTCGACCCGGCGGCGCAATTCGCCGCGCTGGTGGCGGAAGGCCTCGAGTTCGTCGGCCAGATTCAGCGCCGTCAGCACCGCCACCCGGGCGGTATCGACGGTTCCCGCCGTCTCGGCGACGGCGCGCATCTTCTGGTCCACCGAGCGGGCCAGGCGATTCACGTAGATCTCGTCGAGCTCGCCTTGCACCGTGTAGGTTTGGTCGAAAATCTCCACCTTGATGGTTTTCACGGCAGCCACCGGGGACTTCGCCCCATTCTGCGAGGCTGCCGGCCGGCTTGGCAAGCTCGCGGCGCCAAGGGCGGCGGGGCGGCGCCAGTGCAGGCGGACGGCACTTGGCACCGGCGGCAGGCAATCCTAGTATGGAGAGGAATAAGAGCGACGATTCGCAATCATCGTGGTTGGCGCTTCCGAGGGTTTTGATGGCGACAAAAAAAACTTCTCAACGACAAAGCAAAGGGCTGGACGCCCGCGGGTGGCTGGAAACCGCCGGCGGGCGCGCCTGCTATTACAGTCTCGCAGCGGTGGAAAAGGCAGGTCTCGGCCATGTTTCCCGGCTCCCGTTTTCCATCAAAGTTTTGCTCGAAGCCGTGCTGCGCCACTGCGACAACGAATTGATCCAAGAGAAGGACGTCGCGGCATTGGCGGCGTGGACGGCTCGGGCCACCGATCCCTCCGAAGTCCCGTTCAAGCCCGCCCGGGTGATCTTGCAGGATTTTACCGGGGTCCCCGCGGTGGTGGACCTGGCGGCGATGCGCTCGGCGATGAAGCGTTTGGGCGGAGATCCCTCCAAAATCAACCCTTTGGTCCCGGTCGATCTGGTGATCGACCATTCGGTGCAAGTCGACGTATTCGGAATTGCCTCGGCGCTCGAGCGCAACGCCGCAATCGAGTTCCAGCGAAACGGCGAACGCTACGAGTTCCTGCGCTGGGGGCAGCAGGCCTTCGCCAATTTCCGGGTGGTACCTCCGGCGACGGGAATCGTCCATCAGGTGAATCTGGAGTTTCTGGCGAAATGCGTGCTGGCGGGGAAGCAAGGAACCGATACGGTGCTGTTCCCGGATACGCTGGTGGGAACCGACTCCCATACGACGATGATCAACGGCCTGGGCGTGCTGGGCTGGGGCGTGGGAGGAATCGAGGCGGAGGCGGCGATGCTGGGCCAGCCTTACTACCTGCTCTCCCCGCAGGTTGTCGGATTCAAGCTCAGGGGCAAGCTGAGGGAAGGAGTCACCGCCACCGACCTGGTTTTGACGGTTACCGAACTGCTGCGCAAAAAGGGCGTGGTCGACAAATTCGTCGAATTCTACGGGGACGGCCTCTCCCAAATGGCGGTGCCCGACCGTGCCACCGTGGCGAACATGGCGCCTGAATACGGGGCGACGATGGGCTTCTTTCCCGTGGATGCGGAAACCTTGCGGTATTTGCGGCAGACCGGCCGGACCGAAGAGGAAATCGATCGCGTGGAGCGGTACACGAAGGAGCAGGGACTCTTCCGCACCGACCGCACGCCCGACCCGGAATTCAGCGACACGCTCGAGCTGGACCTGGGAGCGGTGGAATCGAGTCTCGCCGGCCCGAAGCGGCCTCAGGACCGTATCCCGCTTTCGGGCATGAAGACCGCTTTCGCCCAGGCGCTCAACGCGCCCACCAAACAGCGCGGGTTCGGCTTGCCGGCCGATGCGCTCGCCCGCTCCGCCGCGGTGACCATGGACGGCGCACCCGCCCGGCTCGAGCACGGATCGGTGGTCATCGCCGCCATCACTTCCTGTACGAATACGTCGAACCCATCGGTCATGCTGGCTGCCGGACTGCTGGCGAAGAAAGCGCTCGAGCGAGGGCTTCACGTCCCGCCCTATGTGAAAACCAGCCTGGCGCCAGGCTCGAAGGTGGTGAGCGAATACCTGAAGGCGGCGGGGCTGCTCGACTGGCTCGAAAAGATGCGCTTCAATCTGGTCGGCTACGGCTGCACCACCTGCATTGGCAACAGCGGGCCGCTGCCGCCGGAGGTGGCCAGCGCAGTCACCGAAAACCAGTTGGTTGTGGCCGCCGTCCTGTCGGGAAACCGGAACTTTGAAGGGCGCATTCATCCCCAAGTCCAGGCCAACTATCTGGCTTCGCCGCCGCTGGTGGTGGCTTACGCGCTGGCGGGAACGGTGAAGATCGACCTCGCCCGCGACCCTCTGGGCCGCGACCGAGCCGGCGCTCCGGTTTACCTCCGCGAGATCTGGCCTTCCCAGGAGGAAATTGCCGAGACCATGAACCGGGCCATCCGGCCGGAGATGTTCCGCGAGGTCTATCGGAACGTCTGGGACGGGAATCCCGCCTGGAACGCGATCCCGGTGGCCGATGGCGCCCTTTATCCTTGGCGCAGCGAATCGACCTACATCCAGGAACCGCCTTTCTTCACCGAGCTCGCGGCGGAGCCGGCTCCGGTACGCGACATTACCGGCGCCCGGATCCTCGTCCTGCTCGGGGATTCCATCACCACCGACCACATTTCTCCCGCCGGAGACATTCCCGAAGCCAGCTCCGCCGGCCGCTACTTGCTCGAACACGGCGTGGTGAAGAAGAATTTCAATTCCTACGGCTCCCGCCGGGGCAACGACCGGGTGATGGTGCGGGGAACATTCGCCAATATCCGGCTGAAGAACCTGCTGGTGCCCGGCGTGGAAGGCAGCGTCACCATCCATTTCCCCAGCGGCCGGCAAATGCCCATCTTCGACGCCGCGATGCGATACCGGGAGGAAGACGTCCCCCTGGCGGTCATCGCCGGCAAGGAATACGGGTCCGGATCGTCGCGCGACTGGGCGTCGAAGGGCACGTTGCTGCTGGGGGTGCGAGCGGTGATTGCCGAGAGTTACGAGCGCATTCACCGGAGCAACCTGGTTGGCATGGGGGTGCTGCCGCTCCAGTTCCGCGAGGGTGAAAGCGCGGGAACGCTCGGGCTCGCCGGCCGGGAAGTGCTCGATATCACCGGCCTGGGCGAGTCGCTAGCGCCCCGCAGCGAAGTGAACATTGGCGCGACGGGCGCGGACGGAGCGCGCCGGAGCTTCAACGCGGTTGCCAGGCTCGATTCCGAAATCGAGGTGGATTATTACCGGAACGGCGGGATCCTGCCCACCGTCCTTCGCCATTTCCTGAAACACGACTGAGCGGGGCGGGCGGCAACGGGTGACGTGAGGGGAAAAGAAGACGGAAATGACCGAAGTCGAGCGCCTAGCCCAATTCGTCGTCAACGCCGACTACCAGCGGATATCCCTGCCCGCGCGGGACGCATTGAAGGCGCGCGTGCTCGATGCGCTGGGCTGCGCCATCGGCGCGCTGGACGGCCCGCCGGTGCGGCGCATTCGCGCCTATACCGAGCAGGCTGGCGGCCATCCGCTCGCCACGCTCATCGGCGGGGGAATGACCGCTCCCGATCGCGCCGCGTTTTACAACGGCGCGCTGGTGCGCTATCTGGATTTCAACGACAGCTACCTTGCCAAGGGCGAAACCTGCCATCCGTCGGACAATCTCGCGCCGGTGCTCGCCGCGGGAGAATTCGCGGGCGGCAGCGGCAAGGATTTGCTGACGGCGCTTGCCGTCGCCTACCAGGTGCAGTGCAGGCTGTCGGACGTCGCCCCGGTGCGCGCCAGGGGTTTCGACCATACGGTTCAGGGCTCCTACGCCGCCTCGGCTGCCGTCTCGAAGGCCCTGGGCCTCGATGCCGCGAAGACCGCGAACGCGATAGCCATCGCCGGCACCGCCTTCAACGCGCTGCGCGTTACCCGCACCGGCCGGCTCTCGAACTGGAAAGGGCTGGCGTATCCCAACGCGAGCTTTGGCGCCGTCCACGCGGCGTTTCTCGCCATGCACGGCATCACCGGCCCGCTCGAGGTTTTCGAGGGCAACAAGGGCTTCAAGGACGCCATCGCCGGCCCGTTCACCATCGATTGGCCGAGCGAGGACCTCGAGCGCGTTCGCATGACGATCGTGAAGAAGTTCAACGCCGAAATCCACTCCCAGACCGCGCTCGAAGGCATGCTCGAGTTGCGCCAAGCCGGTTTGCGTGCCGCGGAAGTCGAGCGAATCGATCTGGAAGTGTTCGACGTCGCATTCAACATCATCGGCGGCGGGGAGGAAGGAGACAAGCACGCGGTCCACACCAAAGAAGAGGCGGACCACAGCTTGCCTTACATGGTCGCGGTCGCGCTGCTGGACGGGGCGGTGGGTCCGGCGCAGTACCAGCCGGCGCGGATAGCGAGCGAGGACGTTCAGTCGCTGTTGCGCCGGGTTAGCGTCAAGCCCGCCGCCGATCTTAGCGCGCGCTTCCCCGGCGAGATGCCGGTGCGCATCCGAGTCCAACTCGCCGGCGGCCGCGCACTCGCCCTCGACAAGGCCGATTACGAGGGCTTCCACACCCGGCCGATGTCGTGGCCCGCCGTCGCCGCCAAATTCGAGTTGCTGGCCGCTCCCGACGCCGACCCGGCGCTCCGCCGGGAAATCATCGACGCGGTGGCGAGCCTGGAATCCATCAGCATCGCCAGCCTCACCCAACTCCTGGCCAAAGCGGAAATCCGGAGGGCAGCATGAGCGATCGAGCATTCCCGTTCCTGCGCACCAACGCGCGCGAGCCGAAACCACGCCAGCGTGGCATCACCGAAATTCGCGGGCCCTATTACACGCCGATGGGCAGGCGGTACCTGGAAGACGTGCTCGAGACGATGGGCACCTACGTCGATAGCCTGAAATTCGCCGGCGGGTCGTTCAGCTTGATGCCTCGCCAGGCGGTGAAGGAGCTTTTGGAGCTGGCGCACAAGCACGACGTGCTGGTATCAACCGGCGGGTTCCTCGAGCACGTGCTCACGCTCGGCCCCGACGCCGTCGATCAGTACATCAAGGAATGCAAGACCCTGGGTTTCGACATCATCGAGATTTCCGCCGGGTTCATCACCATCCCGACCGACGATTGGCTGCGGCTGGTGGAAAAAGTGCAGAAGGCCAAGCTGAAGGCGAAGCCGGAAGTGGGCATCCAATTCGGCGCCGGCGGCGCCAGCGCCGCGGCGGAGTTGGAAGCCGAAGGCACGCGCGACGTCGGCTGGGCGGTGGCGCAGGCGAGGCGGTTTCTCGACGCCGGCGCTTACATGATCATGATCGAATCGGAAGGAATCACCGAAAACGTGAAGGCCTGGCGGACCGACGCCGCCGCGAAAATCATCGACAGCCTCGGGCTGGAGAAAGTGATGTTCGAAGCCGCCGATCCCGAAGTGTTCGCCTGGTACGTCAAGAACTACGGGCCGGAAGTGAACCTCTTCGTCGATCACAGCCAAATCGTGCAGCTCGAATGCCTGCGCTCCGGCATCTGGGGGACGAAGAGCCTCTGGGGCCGCGTGGTCACTTACAAGGGTTAGGGCGCATCCCCGGAGGGAAATCCGTCCGAATGGGAGCAGCGCCAAAGCGGTCCGGCGGCGATTTTGCGGCGAAGGCGGATTGAAAACAAAGGCGCTTAGCCCGCAGTCAAATCGCTCCACGATGCGAGCAGAATTCGCCCCAAGTCCTGGGTTATCAGCGACTTGATTTTCTCAAGTCGGTCCATTTTCGCACTTTTTCGCGGCGGGCGAGTCGGAGAATTTGATTGCGAATTATTGAGCCTTGTGCGCGAGCGGCGAGAGGGGGCTGGTTCAAGCGGGCAGGGGGGGCGCGAACCGGCTTGGACGCGAGTTGACAAGCGCGCGGCTCTTCTGTATTTTCAGTATATACAGAAATGACAGACAACACTAAAAGACCGCTCGCCCCCGTCGCCCAGAAATTCATCCTCCACTGGGGCGAGATGGGCACCCGCTGGGGCATCAACCGCACCGTCGCCCAGGTCCACGCCCTTCTCTTCCTCGCCCCCCGCCCGTTGCCCGCCGACGAGATTGCCGCCACTCTGGCTGTCGCGCGCTCGAACGTGAGCACCTGCCTTCGCGAGCTCCAGAGCTGGGGCATCGTGCGCGTGGTGCATGCGCTGGGCGACCGGCGAGACCACTTCGAGTCGGTCAAGGACGTTTGGGACATTTTCCGGATTATTTCCGAGGAGCGGAAGCGGCGGGAGATCGACCCCACGCTTCGCGTGATTGCCGAGTGCGTTGCGGAGCTGAAAACCGACCCGCAGGGGGACGCCCACACGCGCGAACGGCTCGAGAGCATGCTCGAGTGCATGAACACGATCTCCGGCTTGTTCGAAGAAGCGATACGGATGTCGGCGCCGGCCTTGAAGCGGGTGGCGAAATTGGGGGGGAAAGTGGTCACGCTACTGGGGGCCAAGGCGGCGGACAGGTGAAGACTCGATCTGGCCGGGCAGCGAACAGGAATCGGCCATGATTTCGCTCGTGAACGGAATCACCGACGGAAAAGGCCGTCACGCCCGAGCCTGGCTGTTCTTCGACGCGGAATGCGGCTTTTGCACTCGAACCGCCCGGACGTTGGCGCCGATTCTGGATCGGCGCGGCCTGGGGGTGGCGCGACTCCAGGATCCGCGGGTGGAAACACTCCTCGGACTACCTCACAACGAGCTCTTTCGGGAGATACGAGTTTTGCTTTCCGATGGACGCCATTATGGCGGGGCCGACGCCTGCGTCGCACTGGCGCGCGAAATCTGGTGGGCGCAGCCGTTGGTCTGGTTCAGCGAAATTCCCGGTGGAACGGAAATATTGCGCCGTGGTTACCGCTGGCTCGCCCGGAGACGGAACTGCGGAGCTCTTAGCTGTCCGGCTACGGAGCCGGCGACACGAGCGTAGCCGGTGGAAAGGAGAACCTCGGACATGACCCCGACCCTGGTTTTTCTGACGGACGCAGGGCTCATCGTCTTTGCCTGCGCGGGAATCGTCGCCTACGTCAGCAGGAACCTGCGCCTGCTACTCATCGAGCTGTGCGGAACTGCCGGACGAGCCGGCTTCTGGATGTCGTTTTGCAAGGTTGCGCTCGTCCTGGTGCCGCTCATTTTTAGCCTCCATTTCAATCCGGATTGGGAAACCGGCAAGAACATCGTCTTCGAGATGGCAGCCCAGCTCAAATATGGCTTGATCGGCTTCGTGGCCACCTTCAGCTTGCTCTCGGTCATTCTCCTGAGCTTCATTCCGAAGGATAGGCCCCCCATGGGAGCCAACGAACAACGCTGAGGAAACCGGGTTGGCCGAAAGGAGCCGGTGGAGTCACTGCGGTCCACTCGGGCAGCGCTCGGCAAAAGCAATCGTGGACGAATCCACAGCGGTTCTCTCAATGGGCGTTCAGGCATTTGGAAGCTTCGCGCAGGCGGCGGATGGCGGCGGCTACCTGGCGCGGAGGGTGGCGCCGAGGCGGTGCTCGAGGCTGGCGACGATGCGGGCGCTGAATTCGGCCAGTTGCGACTCGGTGAAGCTTTCCTCCGCTCTCTCGAAGCGCACGCGG
>DASYZK010000018.1:0-768998 GCA_035946455.1 Candidatus Acidiferrales bacterium
GCGGGCGTCGCCGGGCCGCGCCCCGTTGTTGAGGGTTGCCGGCACCGAGGAGGCCGCCAGCGGCGAGGTGTCCTTTTCCACCGTCATCCGGAATTCGAAGAACTTGCAGTCGTTTCGCGCGTCCTTCTTGGCAATGCGTTCGGGAATCGGCTGGGTGCATTCGAACCGGGCCCCGGTGTCGAAGTGGACGCACTGCTTGCAGGAATGCAGTTCCGCCTTGCAGCGCGGACACTGGCCGTTCGGGTCGAATCCGGGCAGGAACACCGCCCCGCACGCGGTGCAGCGCGCGCGCAGAACCGTTCCCACCATTCTCGGGGTTTTGGGGCCCATCCGCTCCTGCCGGGCGGGCCGCGGCTGATCCGGGGGCCGCTGCTTGGGCTCCTCCCGCTCGTTGCTCATATAACCCCTGTGCTTATACTTCCGCTCCATCCGTATCCTCCAAAGGAATCACCGTTCCAGCATGAACCGGCCGAAAAGACGGCTTTTCGTTATCTGGATTTCCGGAATCCCGTCTCGGTCGAAATCAACGTCCGGCCTTCACCACGCGCAGGCCTGCAGGCATCGAATCGCTATTCGCTTCCCCGATTATGCACGCGCCCACATCTGCAGGTAGCCCACCGGCGGCAAATCGGGCTGAAGGAAAGTGAGGCGCTGTCCCGCGAGGGTCAGAACAGCCTGGGCGGCCTGGTACCCGCTGCGAACAGCACCTTCCATTGTGGCAGGCCAGCCGGTCAGAGTCCAGTCCCCAGCAAGGAAAAGTTGTCTTATCGGGCTCTCCGCCGGGGGCCGCCACTGGTCCACCCCCGGGGCGGGGGAGAACGTCGCCGCCGTTTCCTTCACCACCGTCGCCTTCACCAGCCGAGCCTCCCGCGCCACGGGCAGCGCGCGGTTCAAATCGCTCCTCACCAGCTCGATGATTTCCTGCCGCGGCCGCGATACCAAATCGTAAGATGCGCTGATGACCACCTGAAGATACTGCAGTGCCGCGCCCGCGCCGGTTCCCCCCTGGTTTCCCCCCCCGCGCGGACCGGCAAGAAGCAGCGTCTTGTTGAACACCCATTGGCTGGTGAGACCCACCAGCGAGAGGAACGGCTCCGGCGTCACCGTCCGGTCGAACCACAAATGGACGCCGGTGATGGGCGACATCCGAAGATTGCGAAGGTTTCCGAATACCGGGTAGCGTTCCGCCGTTCCCGCCGGCAGCAGGTCGAGCAGGGCGCCGGGCGGCACGGCGGCTACGTAAGCGTCGGCCGTCACCTCGGTTCCGTCGTCGAATGCCAGCGCTCGCACCCGGCCTTCCTCGACGCGAAAGCCGCGCGCCCGCATCCGCGTGCGGATTTGGCCGCCCCGGCGGGCGAGCGCGTCGGCGCAGCCGGCGTAGAGGTCCCCGAGCGGCACGGTAGGCAGGCCGAAGCGGAAACCGTCGCGATTCGACAGCAGCGCCTTCCAGAAGACGTCGATGCCGTACTGCGCTTCGGCGCGATCGAGTTCTTCATCGAGCGCGCTGACCAAAACCACTCGCCAGAACCGCTCGATTGCCGCCGGCGTCTGCCGCCGCCTCCGCAGCCATTCCAGCATGGTGACGCCGCGGGCGTCCGCCGGCCGGCCGCCACGGAGAACGATTTCCCCCAGCGCGCGTGAGATCCTGAATTTGTCGGCCGCACCCAGGCTCCGGAACCGGAGAAACGAGCCGGCCAGATGGAGGGGCGCCGGCAGAGGCGACGGCGCCATCCGCGAGATCCGGCCTTCGGCGTCGCAGAATTTCAGCCGGTCGAAAAACCGGATTTTTTCGCTGGCGCCGGCGCGGCGGTAGAAATCGCCAAGATTGGTGCAGCAGCCGAGGGTAAGATGCTGGCAGTTGTCGATTTCGGCGCCGTCGGGCAGGGCGTAGGATGCCGCTCGCCCGCCCAGATGAGGCCGCATCTCGAAGAGGCGCACCCGGCAGCCGGCGTCAGCGAGCGCGATGGCGCAGGAGAGCCCAGCCAAGCCCCCGCCAACTACGATCACGTTGTCCGAACTCATCGCTCCCTGCCGGGCCCAATCGCGCCCAAAAAAGTATCGCCAGCTTTTCCGGCAGCGACAGCCGCACCGGCGCCGAAAAGACGTCGAACCGGCGCCGCTCGATTTCCTCGAGCAAGCCGCTGTAAATCCGGGCCAGAGCCCACAGGGCGCCGCGGCTGTCCTGGTCGACCAGCGGCACGAGCGCCCACCCCTGCTCGTAATACTCCCAGGCGCGCCGCGCCTGGAAACGCAGCATTCCCTCGAGCGCGCCCGGCGGCGGACCGGCGCGATCCAGATCCTCCGGCCGGCAACCGAAGCGCTGGAAGTCGTCCGTCGGCAGGTAAACGCGGCCCATTTCGTAATCCTTGCGCAGGTCGCGAAGGATGTTGGTGAGCTGGAACGCGATGCCCATCTGCTCGCCCAACTCCGGCGCTCGCGGGTCGCGGAATCCGAACACGTGCGCGCAAATCCTGCCCACCGCTCCGGCAACGCAGTAGCAGTAGCGGCGCAGGTCGGCGAAGGTGGCGTAGGAGTGCTGCGAAAGGTCCATCTCCGCTCCGGTCACGACGTCCAACAGATAGCGCGGCGGGATTTGGTACCGCTCGAGAGTGTCCGCCAGCGCCGGCCATACCGGCTCGCTCGACCGGTCGCCTGCCAGCGCGCGCTCGGTAGCCTGGCGCCAGTCGCCCAGCAGCAGCCGCTTCGCTTCCAGCTCGCCCGGCGTATCGGCCAGATCGTCCACACGGCGCATGTAGGCGTAGAGGGCGCAGAGCGCCAGGCGTTTCGGCCGCGGCAGCAGCAGAAAGCCGTAATAGAAATTCCGCGCCGCCTTCCGGGCGACCCGGTGGCAGTGGGCGTAGGAGGATTCGAGCGTCGAAGGCATCGCTCACCGGGCCGACTCGGAATCGCCGCGGCCCGCCTGCCCGCCGTGGCGGGCGCCCAGCCAGCGCGAACACAAGGCCCGGCCCAGCAGGCGGAGTTGGGTGCCGCGGCCGACGACAGGGCGCCGCTCGAGCGTATCGAAGCCGATGGCTTCGATGGCGTCGAGCACCGCCATACCGCCCCGGCTGAACAGCTCGATATCGACCCGCAAGTCCGGTGAAACTCTCTGGGCGAGCGGCAGGCCCCGCTCGAAGAGCCCCCGGGTGCGATCCACCAGTTCCCGCATCAATTCCCGGTAGCGCCGGTCGGCTCGGCGGGGGGCGAGGTCGCGCTCGTCGAGGCCGTGAGCGGCCAGCCGGTCCAGCGGAATGTAGATGCGGCCGCGGGTCAGGTCGCGGGCCACGTCTTGCCAGAAATTCGCCAATTGGAGTGCGGTGCAGGTGCAATCGGAAAGCTCGCCGCGCTCGGCGTCGCGGTAGCCGCAGAGCGCGAGCACCAGCCGCCCCACCGGGTTGGCGGAGTAGCGGCAGTAGCCGAGCACCTGGTCCCAATCGGCGTAGCGGTGGATGGTTTGATCCTGGCGAAAAGCGCGTAACAAATCGCGAAACGGCTCCACGGGCAATTCGAATCGGGCAATCGTATCGGCCAGCGCTATAAAAACCGGATGGCGGGGCTGGCCAGCGCAGGCCAACTCGAGTTCCTCTTCCCACCAATCGAGCAGGTCGAGCGCGGCGCCCGGGTCGGCGATTTCATCGCCCAGGTCGTCGGCCCAGCGGCAGTAGCTATAGACATCGAAGAAGGCCTGTTGCAGCCGGCGCGGAAGCAGCCAGGAAGACACTACGAAATTCTCGTAATGCCGCCGGGCGAGCCGGCGGGTGTATTCGCGAGCTGCGGGAACCGGGCAGCCATTGGCGGGCAATTGCCGGGCGATTTCCAGTTTGCGGACGAGAGCGAGGCTGGAGCGGCTGGCAGTGGCGGGCACCGAATCCCTCCCGGTGGCCGGTCTCAGCAGGGAGTCGCGCGGGTCCGCCTCGAGCCATCCAGGGAGGCGGCCGGGGCCGAGGGAACCTGCCGTTGGGCGCGGCTCCGGCGAAGGAGCGCGGGCTTCGCCCTGTTGGTGTAAGCGGACGAACGGGGATGGGGCGTTCGGGGCATCCGGCTACGGAATCACGGCGGTTTTCAGCTCGCCGTTGCGGTTCTTCATGTGTTCGAACACGCGCGGCAGGTCATCGAGCGGAACTTGGCCAGTGACGAAGTCCGCCGCGGCGATTTCACCGCGCGCCACCGCGTCGAGCGCCCCGCGGATGAAGCGAGGCGTGTGGTGGAACGTGGATTTGATGGTGATCTCCGAGTAGTGCAAAGCCGCGGGATCGAACCGCACTTCGGAGCCCTTCGGGCATCCGCCAAACAAGTTCACCGTGCCGCCGCGCCGCGCCATTTGCACCGCCCATTGCCAGGTGGCGGGCGAGCCCACTGCTTCGATCACCGCATCGGCCCCCCGGCCGCGGTCGGTGAGCCGGCGAACCTGGTTCACCGGATGGGGATGCTCGAGGACGTCGAACACCCGCCAAGCCCCCATCCGCTCCGCCGCGCGCGCCTGGCTCTTGCGCTTGCCGACGGCGATCACCCGCGCCTGCCGCGCCGCCAGCATCCGGATGAACATCAGCCCGATGGGCCCGCAGCCGATCACCACCACCGTATCACCCGCGGAAATCCCGGTGTCGGCGATTCCCCGCAGAACGCAAGCCAGCGGCTCGACCATCGCCGCATCGGTGAACGAAACGCCGTCGGGAATCTCCAGCAGATTCTGCCGCACGATGCGCCCGGGTATGCGGATGTATTCCGCATAGGCGCCGTTGTTGAACAGCAGGTCCTCGCAGAGATTGGGCGAGTCCTTGCGGCAATAGACGCAAGCGTTGCACGGCGCCGAATTCGAAGGCACCGCCCGCATTCCCACCCGCACCATCGAAGGAACCGCCGGGCCCACCTGCCGCACCACCCCCGCCAGCTCGTGCCCGAAAATCGCCGGCGGCACGATCATCCGCGCGTGGAAGCCCTGCTTCCAAACCTTCAAGTCGGTGCCGCAGGTCAGCGCCACCTTCACCTGCATCAGCACTTCGTCTTCGGCCAGGCTGGGAATCGCCACTTGCTCGATTTTCAGGTCCTCACGGCCGTAGAGCACGGCCGCGGTCATCTGACCATCCATCATGGCTGTCCGTATCAAGGTATGACCACCACCTTCAAGGAATCGCCCCGGGGGCGGCCTGCGAGGTCCAGCGCCTCGGCCATGTGGTCCAGGGGCATCCGGTGGGAAATAAGTTCGCGCACCGGCAAGATTCGTTCCAGCACCAGCCGCGCCGATTCCTCCTGGCGATCGATCGCGGCGCTGTAGCTGCCCAGAATCTCTTTCTCTTCGATGCCGACCGCGGCCGCCGGAATTTCGAGCCGGAGCACCGGGTCGTTATGAGCAAACAGTAACACGCGGCCGCCCGGTCGCGCGAGCGCCAGCGCCTCGCCCACCAGCGCCGGGTGCGCCGCCGCCACCAGCACCGCGTCCGCCCCGCGGCCTTCACTGCGCCGGCGAACTTCCGCCGCCAGCGCCGGCGAGCCCGGTTCGAACGACCGGGCGGCGCCGAATCGCAAACTGGCCTCGCGCCGCGCCGGCAGCGGGTCGGTGGTCACCGCATCGGCGCCGATGCGGCGAACGAGCATGAGCAGGAGCAATCCGATGGGGCCCTGGCCGAGCACCACCACCTGTTCTTCCGGGGCGACTCGCGCCTTTTCCACCGCCTTGATGCAGGTGTTGAGCGGCTCGATGAGTGTGGCTTCCTCGAAACTCACCTCGGGCGGCAGCGCCACCATCCCCCGCTCGGCGATCCAGGACGCGGCCCGGACGTATTCGGCAAATCCGCCGCCGCTCGGCTGGAATCCCGCCGTCAAGCCCACCTTCTTGTACATCGGGCACTGCGAGAACAACCGTTTTTCGCAGTAGAAGCACCGGCCGCAGGGCACATGGTGGAAACTCATCACCCGGTCGCCCGGCTTCCACCGGCTGACGCCATCGCCGGTGGCGGCCACCGTGCCCGCCACCTCGTGGCCCAGGATCAGCGGCGGATTCAGAAATCCGTGTTCGATCTTCTTGATGTCGGTGCCGCAGATCCCGCACGCCGCCACGCGGAGCAGCACTTCGCCCGGCCCGATTTCCGGCACCGGCACCCGCTCCACCACCACGCGGTTGCGCCCCCGGTACACTGCCGCCCGCATCGTGCGGCCCGTCGCCGGCGCCTGCTTGCTCTCCAGCTCGATCCCGGTGGAATTCATCTTCCCGCCGTAATCCCCGCTTCCTCTCCGCGGCCGACCGCGGCCGCAGCGCTCACGTAAAGCTCCAGGAATTCGCCCAGCTCCCCGGCCGCGCGCCGGCTTTCCCGCGCCAACCGCCATAAACCCGGTATTGCCGTCGGCCGGCGGGCCAGCTCCGCCGCCAGCTTCGCCGCGCGCCAGTTGCCGCCGCCGTCGAATACCCGGTTGAAATCAACCGGCAAATCCCATTCCACCGGATCGTTCACCGCGCGAATGGCCATCGCGGCGATTCCGCGGGCAGCCGCTTCGGCAACCACCGCGAACGATTCCATCTCCACCGCGTCGGCGGCGGCGCCCAGGCCGCGTTTCTCTTCCGCCGTCACCGCCACTCGGTTGGCGGTCACAAACACCGCCGCGCGTGCGCCCAGGCGACGGGCGCGCTCGAGCCATTCCCCGGCGACCGGCAGTTGGGCGCCGTCTTCGTGGCGGCGCACCGAGCGGGCGACAAGTATCGCGCGCGGCCGGTGTTCGGGCCGCAGCCCTCCCGCGAAACCCGACGAAATCACCAGATCGTACGGCTCGGCTTCGAGCGCCGCGCGCGTCTGCCGGGCCGCGTTCGCCGCGCCCGCGCCCGTCAGCAGTACCGCCACTTCGGTGTCCGCCGGTAGCCGGCGGAAAATCCTGCCGCCGCCGTTCCTCGCCAGCCGGAACCCGCTCCTCTTGCGCCACGAAGCGAATTCCTCGGGCAACGCGAACGTAACCAAAATACGCAAAGCGTTCAGGCGGCCACGCCGCCCAGTGCGTGGCAACACCCCGCGCCCAAGGTGGGATCGCGGTACCAGCCGACGGCCCGCTCGAGCGCCGCTTCCACCGGCCCGGGCGCGAAACCCAGCTCGCGGACCGCCTTCGCCGGATTGACGAACATCTTGTGGCGCGACATCCGCACCCCCTCAAGCGGGATGCGGGGCTCGCGCCCGGTGAACCGCGCTGCCAGCTCGCAGGCGGCTCCCGCGGCGTAAGCCACGGCGTGCGGCAAGCGCACGCGCGGCGGGCGCCGCCCGGTGATGCGGGCGAGCACGCCAAGAATCTCTTCGAGAGTCATGTTGCGGTTGCCCAAAATGTACCGCTCGCCGACCCTGCCACGCTCGGCGGCCAGCAGGTGTCCGGCGGCTACGTCTTCCACCGCAACCAGGTTCAGCCCGGTATCGACGTAGGCGGGCATGCGCCCGCGCAGGAAATCCAGGATGATTCGCCCGGTGGGCGTCGGTTTCCAGTCGCCCGGGCCCACCGGAGCGGTGGGATTCACGATCACCACCGGCAACCCGGCCGCGGCCGCCTGGAGCGCCGCCTGTTCGGCCAGGAATTTCGAGCGCTTGTAGTGGCCGATCATCTCGTCCACGGTTGCGGCGGTGGTTTCATCGGGGAGCGCCCCCGGCCGCGGCTCGCCGCGGCCCAGAATGGTGGCCACGGTGCTGGTGTGGACGAACCGCTCGACGCCGGCGCGGCGGGAGGCTTCGAGCAGGTTGCGCGTGCCGGTCACGTTGTTTTCGTAAATCTCCTCCGGGCGCCGCGCCCACAGCCGGTAGTCGGCGGCCACGTGATACACGCGGCGCACGCCGCGGCACGCCCACTCGAGCGATTCGGGATCGCGCAGGTCGCCGCAGACGACTTCCACCGGAAGCCCTTCGAGCACGCGCCGCCCCGCGGCCGAGCGCACCAGCGCGCGTACCGGCTCGCCGCCGGCCGCCAGTTGCCGCACCACGTGGCTGCCAACGAACCCCGCCGCTCCAGTAACCAGCGTCGTCATTGCAGAATGGGCAGCGCCCCCTGGCCGGCTCCCGCGCCCGCTCCGCCGTCCGCGACGGGGGGGCCGGCGCCGGTGGCGTCGCCGGCGGAATGCACCCGCGCGGTGCCCAGCGGTTTGCGCCTGCCGGCAACCATCTGCCACTTCAGCAGCTTCCAGTTGTCGCCCAGGCGCCGGTGGGCGCCAAGCACCGCTGAAGGCTCGTAGCCGACGTGGACCATGCAATCCTGGCAACGTGGATCGCGTCCGAAACCGTAATTCTGCCAAGGGGTCTTCTCGATGAAATCCTTGAAAGTGTCGTGATGCTGGTCGGTCATCAGGTAGCAGGGACCCTTCCACCCGCGGGTGTTGTAGGTGGGATTGCCCCAGGCGGTGCACATCAGCTCGCGCTCCCCCCGCAGGTATTCTAGGTAGATGGGCGACATCATCAGGTTGTAACCCTCCAGCAAGGCGCAGGCCAGCCGGAACTTCTCCCTGATCTCCTCCCGGGACATGAAGATTTCCTTCGTCTGCACCGCGGCGTAGCTGTAGGCGGGCGAAAGCATGAATCCATCCACGCCGAGGCCGGTGAGGAAATCGTACAGCTCGGCGATTTCGTCGAGTTCGGTTTCCTTGTAGATGGTGGTGTTCGAGCAGACCAGGAATCCCGCCGCCTTGGCCGCCTTGATGCCCTCGACTGCTTCCCGGAACACCCCGTCCCGCTCGACGCACAAATCGTGGGTTTTCTCCATGCCGTCCAGATGGACGTTGAAGAAGAAGCTGGAGCTGGGCCGGAACTCATGCAGCCGCTTGCGGATGAACATGCCGTTGGTGCAGAGGTAGATGTGCCGCTTGTGATCCAGAAGTTCCTTCACCAACCGGCCGATCTCCGGATAGATGGTGGGCTCGCCGCCGCAGATGGAGACCACCGGGGCGCCGCATTCCTTGGCGGCCGCCAGGCACTGCTCGACGGTGAGCATTTCGTTGATGGTGGTTTTGTACTCGCGAATGCGGCCGCAGCCGGTGCAGGTGAGGTTGCAGGCGTGCAGCGGCTCGAGCATCATCACCAGCGGGAATTTCTCCGGGCCGGCGAGCTTGTTCTTCATGATGTACCCGGTCAACCGGGTGGTCAGTTTCAGCGGAAAGCGCATGAGGCTCAGGCTCCGTTCTTCGCGAGATGCTCCGGCAACAACCGCACACCAGCCCTTTCGCCCGTCCCCTCGATCAGGTTCCGGTACCGGGCCAGCGCGTAAAGAGGGAAGGAAATCCGGTACAGATGGTAACGCAGATAGAACACCCGGGGGAAACCGGTTCCCGTAAATAACGGCTCGTCCCACGAGCCATCGGGTTTCTGCGTCCGCAGCAGATGCTCGGCCGCGCGGCAGGCGGCGGGATCGTCCGGCCCGGCCGCTGCCAGCAGGCCGATCAGCGCCCAGGCCGTCTGCGAAGCGGTGGTATCGCCCCGGCCCTTGAGCGCGGGATCGTCGTAGCTCGCAACCGATTCGCCGAATCCGCCGTCCGCATTCTGCACCGACCGCAGCCAGGCTGCGGCGCGGCGGCACTCTTCGCGGCCAGCCATACCCGCCGCTTCCAGCGCGCGCATCACCCCGCTGGTGCCGTAGATGAAGTTCACTCCCCAGCGGCCATACCAGGCCCCCTCCGGCGTCTGGTCGCCGTGCAGGAACCGCCAGGCACGGGCGAGCACCGGATGCGATGACGGCCAACCCATCTGGCCCAGGCATTCGACGACCCGGGCGGTGACGTCGGCGGTGGACGGGTCGATCATGGCGTTGTGGTCGGCGAAAGGGATCTGGGTGAGCAGCCTCCGGTTGTTGTTCCGGTCGAAGGCGCCCCAGCCGCCGTCGCGGTTCTGCATCGCCAGTAGCCATCGCACGCCGCGCCGCATCGCCTGCTCCAGCCGCGCCCGGTCGGGATAAGCCACGCGGCCAAGCGCCATCAGCACGAATGCGGTGTCGTCCACGTCGGGATAGAAATCGTTCCGGAATTCGAAGGCCCAGCCGCCCGGCTCCGTCCGCGTTTTCACTTGCCAGTCGCCTCCGGCGGCCACCTGGCTGGCCAGCAGCCATTCGGCCGCGCGCCCGAGCGCGGGATGATCGGCGGCGAGGCCCGCCTCCTCCAGCGAAACCATGGCGATGGCGGTGTCCCAAACCGGCGAAAAACAGGGTTGCATCCGGATCGTGTCGCCTTCGGCAATCTCCAGGGCCGCCAAGTGGCCGATTTCGCGCGCGACGAGCGGATCAGCTGCGGGCACTCCCAGAGCCAGCAGCGCGAAAATCGAATTCATGATCGCCGGGTAGATGGCCGCCAGACCGTCGCTCCCCTCCAGATGCTGGGTCATCCAGCGGCGCGCCTCTGCCACGGCCCGTTTCCGGCCCGGCTTCCACGGCAAACGTTCGTAGAGTTTCAAGCCCCGATCGATCGCCAGAAACACATTGCGCCAGGTGAACGGGCGCCGGCTCCAGGCAAAGGCCGCCCGCCGCCGCGCCGGGTCGCGGTAAAGGCGGTCGACCTCCACCTCCTTCGGCAGGCGCCATCCGGGCTTGAGCGCCCAGAGGATCGTCAGCGGCGCCACAATGCCACGCGTCCACGAGGACATCTCGTACAAATTCACCGGGAACCATGACGGCAGCAGCATCAGCTCGGGCGGAATGGCAGGGACCATGTCCCAGCCAATCACCCCGGCCAAGGCCAGGTAATACCGCACGAAAGAATTCGTGGCTTCCAGTCCGCCCAACTCGCGTGCGCGCTGGGCGGCGCGGACCATATGCGGCGCTTCGGCGGCGTCCCCTGCCAGCCGCAATCCGACGTAGCCCTTCACGGTCGCATTCAGTTCCGCCGGGCCGCCCACGTACGTGTTCCAGCCGCCATCGGGGAGTTGGCGCCGGCGAACGTAATTCGCCAGCCGCGTGATGCGTGCCGGCTCCGCCCGGCCAAGCAGGTGCAGATAGAAAATGTAGTCGGATTCAAGCGTGGTGTCGGCTTCCAGCTCGCCACACCAGTACCCTTCGCGCGCCTGAAGGCTCGTCAGGCAGGCGGCGCCCCGGTCGACGGCTCGGCGCAGCCGTTCGCTAAAATCGCCTCTTTCGAGCGGGCGCCTGGATGGCGTGGCTGGCCGCACTCCGATTGCTGTTGCGTCGGACATGAGTTTCAATACGTCAATCCCCAGTTGGATGCGCAGATTGCCATTGGTTATTCGCTCGGAAATGAACCCATCTTGGTCCATTTCGCATGCGGCAGCAGCCTCTCTCCCCCGGTGAGGGCCTGGTGAGCGAGCGTTCCTAGCGTGGAGCCGTGCTGGCCTGTGGGGACTCGCCCCAGGCCAGTCTGTCTGGGTGCCCCTCAGGAAATGGGCGGTGATACTGAACCTTCATGATTATCTTAGGGTTGTGGGCCATAGGTCAACTGGAAACCCACTCACGCCAGGGGCAAGAGGCCAGCAGGGCTGAGAACCGGCCGGCGAAACGCCCGCAGGCTCAGCTTGCCAGGGATTTCAACCCTCGGCGGCTTTCTTCTCCAGCCGGCGGAGGCGCTCCGCAAGCTCCGGCAGGCGCGCGAACCAGGCGTATTGTTCCTTGAATTTATCGAGCGGGCGCGCGGGCGTCCCCCAGACCACCTGGCCGCTACGAATCTTCTTTCCGGTAGGGATGCCAGCCTGCGCGCCGCAGACCGCCCCATTTTCGATCACGCAATGATCGGCGATGCCCACTTGCCCGCCAATCACCGCGTCACTCCCTATTATGCTGCTGCCCGAAATCCCCGTCTGCGCCGCAATCACCGCGTCTTCGCCGACGGTAACGTTATGGGCCACCTGAACGAGGTTATCGATTTTCACGCCCCGGCCGAGATAGGTGGTTCCCAGCGAACCGCGGTCGATGGTGGTGTTGGCGCCGATTTCCACGTCGTCGCCGATTTCGACGTCCCCCACTTGGGGAAACTTCCATTGGCGGTCGGCGCCGCGAACGTAGCCGAACCCGTCGCTTCCGATGACGGCGCCGGCGTGGACGATCACCCGGTTTCGGAGCCGCGTCCGCGGATAGAGCGTGACGCGGGGATAGAGGCGGCATTCGGCGCCGACCACGGAGCCGCGGCCGAGGTAGCAGAAAGCGCCGATTTCGCTTCGCGGCCCGATTTCCACGTCCTCCTCAATCACCGCGTATGCGCCCACCGCCGCGCCCGGCCCCATCCGCACCCCCGGCGCTATCACCGCCGTCGGATGGATGCCGCAGGCCACCGGCGCGGGCGGCGCCAAAAACGATGCTGCTTGAGCGAATGCCAGTTTCGGGTCTTTCACCCGCAGCACCGTCTTGCCCGGCAGCGACAGCCCAACCGGCGCCAGCGCCGTTCCCGCTCGCGAGGCTTCCGCCCGCAGCAGATGCCGGGTTCCCTCGCAATAAATCAAGTCCTCGGGCCGCGCCCGTTCCGGGCCTGCCACCCCGGCAACCCTTTGCTCGGGATTGCCTTCGAGTTCGGCTTCGAGGTATTGGGCCAGCATGCTGGCGGTGTAGATCATGGCAGCCTCTTCGCGGTCAGAATGGATACAGCGGCTTCTCCCCGGCCGGACGCGTCTTCCACCGCTTGTGCACCCAGAGCCACTGCTCCGGATTGCGGCGAACGAACTCCTCCACCACACCGGTGAACCGCGCGGTATTCTCCACCACGTCGCGTTCCTCGTCACCGGTGCGCAGCAGTTCCACCGCCGGCTCGAACCGCAGCCGGTACTTGCGCAGCTCTTTATCCCATATCAGGAAGCCGGGAACCACCGCCGCCCCGGTACGCAAGGCGAGACGCGCCAGTCCTGACGAGGTGCAGGCGGGCACGCCGAAAAAATTCACGAACACTCCTTCCTCGCGGGCGGTGTTGTGATCGATCAGGAAGCCGATGGTCTCGCCCTGGCGCAGCAGCGCCAGCACCAGGCGCGCCGATTGGTTCTTGTCGATCGGCCGGTTGCCCGAGCGGCAGCGATAACGCCCGATCAGGTCGTTCACCCGGCGATTCTCGATCGGCCGGGCCAGGAAATGTAGCGGATGGCCGTAGAGCGCCTGGGCAAATGGAGCCAATTCCCACGCGCTCAGATGGCCGGTGAGGAACAGCACCCCCTTGCCCCGGCCCCGTGCGGCGGCAAAATTTTCGAAACCGTCCAGAAGCACGACACGTTCGAGTTTCTCACGGGTGTAATGGGGGAAATGGGCGAATTCGGCGGCCATCCAGCCCACCTGGCGGATTACGCCGCGAATGATCCGGCGGCGCTGGCCCGCGCGCCATTGGGGATAGGCCATCTTCAAATTCCAGTGCGCTGTGCGGCGCAGGACCGGGCGCAGCCAGCAGGCCAGCCGGATCGCCTGCACGCCGGCGGCCCGGGCGATTGGCCGCGGCAGCGCGCCCAGCAACCCAAGCGCCAGCCGGGCCCCAGCATATTCAACCCACTCCCCCATCAGGCGCCATTATGCTCTACTGCCGTTCCAGCGAAAACCGCGCGTGGGCCGCTGGCCCCGGCCTCTATAGCCCGCCTCGGCGGGCGTAGGAGCACGGACCGCTCGCCCCTCGCCACTGTCTGCTAGACTGCCCTTGCCTTGCCCCGCCTGCCCATCCCTCGCCCCTTGCCCGTGGTGATAATCTTCCTGCTTGCCGTATCTCTGTTTGCCGGGCTTGGCTCGATTGGCTTGGTTGGGCCGGACGAGCCGCGCTACGCCTCGGTGGCCCGCGAGATGGCCCGAACCGGCGATTGGCTAACGCCGCTGCTGAATGGCCGGCCCTGGTTCGAGAAGCCCGCGCTGTATTACTGGTCGGCAGCGGCGGCATTCGATTTGCTTGGCGTTAACGAGCGGGCGGCGCGGCTGCCGGCGGCTCTGGCAGCTTTGGCGGGAGCGTTGCTTCTGGCCTGGGCGGCGCGGCGATTCTACGGCGCCAGCGCGGCCCTGCTCGCCCTTCTGTTGTTCCCCACTTCCGTCGGCTTATTCGCATTCGCCCATGCAGCATCGATGGACATGCTGCTGGCGGTCGCGCTGGAAGCGGCGATGGTTGCCGCGCTAACCGTGCTGTTCGAGCCCGGGAATAGCATGCCATCGCCGGGCGCGCGGCGGTGGCGGCTGGCTTTGGTGGGCGGCGCGATCGGCTTGGGAACGCTGGCGAAGGGGCCAGTGGCCATCGTGCTTGCGGGCGGCAGCGTGCTGCTTTGGGCAGGAGTCGCCCGCCGCTGGCGCGATGGCCTCTTGTTCCTGGGGCCAGTGCCCGTGGCCGCGTTCGCAGTGGTGGCTTTGCCCTGGTACGTCTTATGTTCCCTGGTCAATCCCGGCTTCGTCCACACCTTCCTTTGGTTTCACAACGTCCAGCGGTTCCTTACGCCGGTTTTCGAGCACGCTCAGCCGTGGTGGTTTTTCGGACCAGTGCTCGCGCTCGGCCTGGCGCCGTGGACGCCGGTGCTGCTGGCGACCGCGAGGGACGGAGCGGAGGTATTTCGCTCGGGGCGGGCGGCGCGTGCGCCAGGCGTCTTCGTCGCGTGCTGGGCGGCGTTCCCGCTGCTGTTCTTCAGCTTCTCGCAATCGAAGCTGCCCGGCTACATCCTTCCGGCGCTGCCGCCGCTGGTTTTGCTCGTGGCGCGAACCATCGATCGCGCCGACCGGGCGGGCGACAGGCTCAGCCGCATGGCGCTCGCGCTGGTTGGCGCCACCTGGATCGCCCTTGCCGCGACCGCGGGCCATTGGCTGCACCGCCTGCCTCAGACTTGGGACATCGCTCACCGGCAGACGATACTCGGCTTGCTGGTTGCTTCCGGCATCCTGGGTATCGCTGTGGCGGGGCTTGCGCTAGCGAAGCGCGCGCGGCCGGCGCTTCTGGCCTCGGCGCTGTGGATGGGAATCCTGGTGGGGGCGGTGTGCTGGCTGTTCCTGCCCCAACTCGATCCTTATCTCTCCGCGCGCGACGCCGCCCGCGCGGCCGAATCTGTGGCCGGGCAAAATGCCGCCATTGAGACCTATCGCTTGCCGCGCGATTGGCAGTACGGCCTGAACTATTATTTCGACCGCGAACTGGGCGAATGGTCCCCGGCGGAGTACGGGTGGCGGCTGGTGTACACCACACCGCGGAACGTGAGCGCCTTGGCGGCCGGCGGTCGCAGAGTGACTCGCACCGCTGGCTTGCGGGGGGGATTGGTGTTGGCCCAAGTCGCCCCCAGCGGGTCAGACGGAAGCATGTTTTGAATCGTCGGGCGGTCCAGCGTTCAGGATCAGGGCGCGGCGGTTTTCCGCTCGTCGTACGCGCCGAATTTCCGCGCCACCGGCTTGAGGGTGGGATAGAACTGGACGAACGTGTTGTCGACCGCGCCGTGCGCGTTGTGGCATTCCCAGCAGGCGGGGCGTGGCATCGGCGTGGCGTTGCTTGCGCCATTGGCGAATTTGAAATAAGCCCAACCGCCGGGAAATCGGCTGGCGTCCTTCACCGACGCCGACAGGCCCTCCAGGTCACCTTGATAGTGCCCGGCCTTGTTGATCGAGCCCTTGTTCAGCCCCTCGCGCTCCTCGAGAACGAACATCGTGCCGTCAGGCCATTTCCCGGTGGCGAGGAATTGCCGGTAGGCGGCCGGAGCCACGAAAACGTTGGTGAATAATTGCGGGCCGTAACTCGAGGCCGAGTATTCCATCCCCAGCCCTGACGACAGGTACACCCACTGCCGATAGTCCAGCGGGCGCGCGAGCTGGTCATCCTTTGCGAGTTGCGCCTGCCTGGCGGGCGCCCGCCCCGTTCGCGCCGAACGCAGCGCCGCAGCCGTAAAAATCAAAGCTCCCGCCACTGCGAATGCGATCGATCTCATGGAGTAGTTCCCTTTCGCGATCTCCGTGCAGGAATGGTAGCACGAGGAAAGCGGCGGCCGGCAGACGGCCCCCCGCCTGCGTTTGGCCGGCCCATGCCACGGTCGTCTGCCGCTCGCTGTGTTACCATCCCGGGGAAAGAAATCGGTTCAGCGTGCGGGGCGAAATGCGGCCATGCGATTCGTGATTATCGGCAACGGAGTGGCGGGCACCACCGCGGCCTTCACCCTTCGCCGGCGCGAGCCGGAAGCCGAAATCACCATGATTGGCGGGGAAAGCGACTACTTCTTTTCCCGCACCGCGCTCATGTACGCCTTCATGGACCGCCTGTCGCTTCGCGACCTCGAGCCATTCGAGCGCCAGGTGTTCGCCAGGCAAAATATCGGTCTGCTGCGTGACTGGGTCACCGGCCTCGACGCTGCGCGTCGGACGTTGAAGCTCCAATCCGGCCAATCGGTCTCCTACGACCGGTTGCTGCTGGCAACGGGTTCGGCGCCGAACCTGCCGGATTGGGCGGGTCTCGGGCGCGCCCGCGAAGGCGTGGTGCAATTCGTAAGCTTGCAGGACCTGGAAAACTGCGAGCGGCTCGTGCCTTCGACTCGCGAGGCGGTGGTGGTCGGCGGCGGACTGATCGGGGTCGAACTGGTGGAATGCCTCGCGTTCCACCGCAGAAAAGTGACCTTCTTGGTGCGCTCGCCGTGGTATTGGCCCGGGGCGCTGGCCAGGGAGGAATCGGAAATCGTCACCGAGCATATTCGCCGGCGCGGCGTGGACCTGCGGGGAGGCGAAGAAGTAGCCGAGGTAGTGACCGGTGAGACCGGCCGAGTACGGGCGGTGCGAACGAAATCCGGCGCCGAATTCCCCTGCCAGATGCTGGGCATCGCCATCGGGGTGCGGCCGGCAGTCGACTGGCTCCGGCGGGTGGCAACCCCGCCGCGAATCGAGCGCGGAATCGTGATTGCGCCCAGCTTCCAGACTTCGCTCGATAACGTCTGGGCGGCGGGCGACTGCGCCGAATTCCAAAGCGATGGCCAGTGGACCATCGAGCAAATCTGGTATTCGGCAAAGCGGCAGGGGGAACTGGCGGCGCGAGCGATGCTGGGCGACGAGGTGCGGTACGAGCCGCCGATTTTCTACAACAGCGCGATGTTTTTCGAGATCGAATACACCTCGACGGGCATGATCGGCGATCCGCCCGCGGATGCAGTCACTTTTTTCTGCCGGATCCCGGGCAAGGAAGCGAGCATACGCATCGTCGAGCGCGGTGGAGCGGTGGTGGGGGTGAACATGCTGGGAGCGCGGTGGAACCACACGGCTTTCGAACGCTGGATCGCCGAGCGGCGAAGCATGGATTACGTCGTAGGCCATCTGGGCGAGGCGCAATTCGACGTCGAATTCGGCCGCCTCAGCCTGGCGGCAATTGGGCCGCGCTACGGCGAGTGGAAGCAACAAGCCGTTGCGCCGCGCTAAGGGCGCCTGACCCGAACAAGCGCCATACCGCCCCCAAAAAGTTGTCATGCTGAGCCCGTCCCGCAGTGCGGGAGCGAAGCATCCCATTCCTACCGCGGGCTTCCCCGGCCCTCGCCGGAGACGCCCGGGGGTGGTAGCTTCTGCGCTAACGCGACGCTAGACGCAAGAGAGATGGTACGCGAAGGAAAACTCGCCTGGCTCGAGCACGACCTCACCCATCGCGGCCTAACCGCCTGGGCGCTCACCGCGATTCTGATCGGCTTCTACATCGTCCTCTATTACACCGAATGGCTCACCCCGGTCGCGCGCACCCTCGGCCTCGACGGGAAATGGACCCTCTACGGGCTCCTCTACACCCTCGCCATCCTCGCCGGCGGCATCCACGTCATCCGCAAGTACCGGCACAACCGCTACCAGGTGGTGCGCACCTCGGTGGTGATGTTCGTCCAGGCGGTTTTCGGGTTTTCGGTGCCGCAAATCCTGAATTTCTTCCATCAGCCCGCCTATTACTTCAGTTACCTGTGGCCGCTGAAGTTCGACGATTTCGTTCCCGGCACGATCTTTCATCTGCCCCTGCCCTACATCCTTTATAGCTTTCTCGGCTCGCTGCTGCTGGCGCCGCTGCTGGGGGCGTTTTTCGGCAAGCGCTGGTATTGTTCCTGGGTTTGCGGCTGCGGAGGGCTCGCCAACACCGCCGGCGATCCGCTGCGGCATTTGACCAGCAAGTCCACCGCCGCCTGGAAATTCGAGAAAGCCTCGATTTACACGGTGCTGGGCGTGTGCGTGGCGCTGACGGCCCTGCTGTTCGTCACCTGGGGCGTAGGCGGCCGCTACCCCGCCCTCGCTGTTTTCACCACCCGGTTCCAGACCTTCTACGGCTTCCTGGTGGTCGCCATGCTCTCCGGCGTGATCGGCGCCGGACTGTATCCGCTTGGCGGCACGCGAATCTGGTGCCGCAATTTCTGCCCGATGGCGGCGCTGCTGGGCCTGGTGCAGAAATTCGGCCGGTTCCGGATCGCCGTCAAGGAAAACATGTGCATTTCCTGCGGCCTGTGCAGCAAGTACTGCGAGATGGGGATCGACGTCCGCAGCTACGCCCAGGCCAACGCCAGCTTCACCCGGGCCTCCTGCGTGGGCTGTGGGTTGTGCGCTGCGGTGTGCCCACGCGGCGTTTTGCGGCTCGAGAACGCCGCCCGGCGCGACCCGCAGGAGGCGGCGCTGGTGCAGATCGCTCCCGGCAGCGCGCCGGGCCGATTGGCGGCCCGACCGGGTACGGTATAATGCTGTTCGGTCGCCACCTTGTCCCTCCTTCGCACCCGCATGGAGGTCACCGACCTCCGCCGCGTCAGCGCCCGGAAACTGATTCCGCTCTTCGATGAGGAGGCGCGGCGGTGGATGGACGAACTCTCGTGGGATTACCGCAGCTCCCTGCAACTGATCCGGAATTTCATCGATGCCCGCACGCTCGCGGGCTGCGCCGCCTGGCAGGACGGCGAGCCCGCGGGCTACGGTTTCTACGTGCTCGAGGAACACAAGGGACTCATCGGCGGGCTCTACGTCGCCGAGCGGTTTCCCCGAGCCAGCGTGGCGCGGCGGCTGCTGGACGATATGCTTCAGACGCTGCGGAACATTCCGCGGCTCGAACGGGTGGAAGTGCAATTGATGCCCTGCGGAGAGGAACTCGACGAGGTGCTCGAAGCCCGGCGATTCCGCCTCTATCATCGCCAATTCATGATGCTGGATCTCGACCAGGCCCGCGCCGGCCGCGAGCTGCCGCAGGCGGGCCTGCGCCTCGAGCCGTGGACCGATCGCTGGCTTCACCCCGCCTCCCGGCTGATACGCCTGGCTTACGAAAACCACATCGACGGCGAAATCAACGACCAGTATTGCAGTGAAGCCGGCGCCAATCGCTTCCTGCGGAACATCGTTTACCTCCGCGGTTGCGGCGAGTTCATTCCTCAGGCGTCGTTCCTGCTCTGCGGCCCCCAAAGCGATATCCCGCTCGGGATGGTTCTCAGCTCGGCGGTCGCCCCCGGTGTCGGCCACACCACCCAGCTTTGCGTCCTGCCGGGCTACCAGGGCCGCGGGCTCGGCCGGCGGCTGCTGGAAACGGCGGTAGCCTCGCTGCGCCACCGCGCCTTCCGGGCCCTTTCGCTGACCGTCACCAGCTCGAACGAGCCGGCCATCGCGCTCTACGAGAGCATGGGATTTGGCACCCGGCATACCTTTTCCGCCGGAGTGTGGAGGCCGTAGGGAAGCGGCCGGTGGCGGGTGGCCTAGCGCGCTTCCTTGCGGGTGCGCTCGCGGAGCAGGCCTTTCAGCTCGCCGAGGAATTCGCGCACGTCCTTGAAATCCAGGTACACGGAAGCGAAGCGGACGTAGGCCACCTTGTCGAGCTTCTTGAGGTGGGTCATCAGCAGCGCGCCGATCTCGGCGGTGGTCCGCTCGCGATTGGCGGATTCGAGCACGTACCGCTCGACGTCGTCCACGAGCGATTCCAGTTTGGTGGTCGCCACCGGGCGCTTCTCGCAGGCTTTCAGCAGTCCTTGCAGAACCTTCTGCCGGTCGAATTTCTCCCGCCGGCCGTCTTTCTTCACCACCATGTATGGGATTTCGTCGATGCGCTCGTAGGTGGTGAACCGGCGGCGGCAACGGTGGCACTCGCGCCGCCGGCGAATCAGCTCTCCCCCGCCGCCTTCGCGCGAGTCGATCACGCGGTCTTCCCGGGTGGAGCAGAAGGGACACTTCATCGCCGCACCCGCTCTTCCGGCTGCTTCCCGAAGCCGCCGCCCCCCTCCGCGAGGATGCGCTCCCGTTTCGATTCCGAAGCCAGTTCCCACAGCTCGTGCACCGACAGTCCCTGGCGGATGAAAAGCGGCACGCCCACCGGAACCACCGCCGCAAAGGTCACCAGCCACAGGACGATGGCGGCGGCAAAGGCCGGTTCCTGCTCGATCCCGAAAAACGCCGTCAGCGCGAAGAACGTGGCCGCTTGCGCGCCGCCGCCCACCGCCGGCAGTTGCACCATCCCGCCGAGCATCGACACGCCCAGCACCAGCATGGCGTCCGCGAAACCCAATTGGCCCAGATCGCCGCCGAAACTGCGGCAGACCCAGAGCACCACCAGCGCCACCAGCACCCAGTGAACCACCGAGTAAGCGATCGCCTCGATCAGGTCGCGGGGGCCGCGAATCGCCTGCAAGCCCTCGCCGAATCCGGCAAACCACTCCGCCATCCGGTGACGCCAGCCCTTGCCCGCCCGCCACACCTCGAGCCGGCGCTGGAGCTGCCCGGCCCCATGCAGCCGGAAATAAATCAGGAACCCGATCATCGCCAGCAGAAAAACGAGCATGACCAGGCCGACGCCTCGCGCGGTGGTGACGGCGGTGTCGTCGCCAGTGTCGGCGAGTTGCCTGGTCGCCAGCAGCAAGCCCGAGCCGAACAGGGCGAGCGTGGCGGCAATATCGAAAATGCGCTCGAGCACGTAGATGCCGATCTCGCCGGAAATCGGCAAGCGGTCCCTGCGCGCGATCAGCACCGGCCGCACCGGCTCGCCGGCGCGCCCGAGCAGAAACACCGCGGCGAACCCCATCAGTGTGCCCTGGAGCACGGTTCGGTAGCGGGTGCGGCCGAGGTGGCGGGAAAAGCACATCCAGCGCTGCGCGCGGATGAAATAACAGACGAACACCAGGACGACGGCCGCCAGCACCAGGCTCAGCCGCGCCTGGCGCACCGAATGCTCGAGCACCGTCCAACTGAATCCCTGCTTGGCGATCGAACGCCGCCAGTGGTACAACAGCGCGCCGAGCAGGCCGACGGTGATGGCCAGAAGAATCAGGTTCCGGACGATTCGTCGCATCCGAGGCGCACCGTAGCAGCAAGCGCGGCGGAGTGTCAAGGAAGGGGGAAAAGGCGTGAAGCGGAAGGCGGGCGGCGAATCGGGCGCTTGCCGCTCGCGAGGCACAGCCTCTAAGATGAGGGGAACTTTCCCCGCCCGCCCTGCGTTTCTTACTGGTGAGGCTGACGGGTGCAACCGGAGGGGCTGAGCGAGTTTGGACCTCGATGCTCAACTGGTGGACCTCTGCCTCCGGGGTGAGCAATCAGCCTGGGAGCAACTCGTGCACGGCCACTCCCGCCGCCTCTACCAGTTGTTCTACCGGTTTACGGGAAACAGGCAGGAAGCCGAGGATCTGACGCAGGAGGTTTTTTTGCGGGTGTACAAGACGCTCACCAGCTACCGCAGCAGCGAGGGGAGCTTCAAGACCTGGGTCACCAGCGTCGGCCGCAATCTCCTCATCGACCACTATCGCCGCACCCGCCACGACCGCCAGACCAGCTCCCTCGACGACGAGTTGTCCGGCGTCGCCGAGCGGCCCTCGCCGCGGCCCGGCCCCGATCAGGCCGCCCGCCAGGCCGAGCTGAACGCGCGGGTGGAGCGCGCGCTGCTCGATCTCCGGCCGGAATTGCGCGAAGCGGTAATCCTGCGCGATTTGCAGGAACTGGAATATCGGGAGATCCAGCAGGTGCTGGGAATTCCCGAGGGAACGGTGAAATCCAGGATCAACCGCGGGCGGATTGAACTCGCGCGGGCCCTGGAACGTATGGGGATACAGAGGGAGTAAGAAGGCCATGGCGTGGACTTGCGCACAAACCGAAGACCGGCTGCTCGACTCGTTCGAGGGCACGCTCGGCTCCGCCCTCGAAGCGGAAATGCGCTCGCACCTGGCGGCTTGCGCCGGCTGCGCTGCGCTGGCGCGCAGCGTTCGCCAGACCATCGCCGGCCTGCGCCAGCTCGACCCGATCGAGCCGGCGCCCTGGCTCGTCCCCAAAATCCTGGAACAAACAGCGGGGCCGAAGCCAGCGCGCCGCCGGCGGTTCGCCTGGTTCGATCTGGCATGGCAGCCGCGGTTCGCCCTGGGGATCGTCGCGGTGCTCGTCACGTTCACCATCCTGGTGCGCACCGCCGCCACCGGCGCCCCGGCCTCGCTGGCGGCGCTGAGTCCTGTCCAGGCTTACCGTGAAATCGACCGCCGCGCGCATCTGGTGTACGCGCACGGAGTGAAATTCCTCAGCGATCTGCGGGTGGTGTACGAGATTCAATCGCGCTTCCAGCCGCAAACCGAATCCGCTCCCGCGCCAACGCCGGAAAAGCGCAGCTCGGAAAAACCGGGTCGCGTTCTGTACGGACGGCTTGACGGGCGAGCCTTTCCGGCGCCGGCCCGGCCGGCGCTCCCCGAGACAGCGAAATTCTCCGCCGCGCTCGCCCGCCAGTACGCAGCCATCGATCTTCGATCCTCGTGGCCGCCGGGCCGAAAGCCGTGGCACGGCGTCGGCCGCGATGATCGTCCAGGGAGAACGGCATGAAATGCAGCACCCATCCTGAACAGGAAGCTACCGGCTACTGCCGCAATTGCGGCAAAGCCCTCTGCGCGCAATGCACCCGGCTGGTGCACGGCGCGCTCTATTGCGAGAACTGCCTGGCCAGCCTGGTGAGCCACGCCCCGCCCGCGACGGCGCCCGGCGCACCCAATCCGGCGCTGGCGGCGGGTTTGGGTTTCATACCCGGGCTCGGGGCAATCTACAACGGCGAATACGTAAAAGGGCTGGTGCACATCGCGGTGTTCGCCGGGCTGATCGCCATCCTGAACAATCAGAGTTCCGACAGCCTCCAGGCATTCTTCGGCATCGGTCTTGCCTGCTTCTATCTCTACATGCCGATTGAGGCTTACCGGACCGCGCGGATGAAGCAACTGGGCGGCGCAGCTGCCTCCTACAGTCCGCCCCTGTCGGGCGCAGCCGCCGCCACCGGCGGCCCGGTTTCCGCGTCGTTTGCCGGTCCGGCGGCGGCCTCTTTCGCGGGGCCCGCTGCCGCTTCTCCCGCCGGACCGGCGGCGACGCCGCCGCCTTACCCGCAGCACTATCGCCAGTACCGCAATCCTATCGTCGGCGCGGTGGTGCTGATCGCCGTCGGAGTGCTGTTCCTGATGGGCAACATGGGCTGGCTGGACGCCGACTGGCTGGGCCGGTTCTGGCCGGTGATCCTGATCGTCATCGGGGTGGGTTTGCTGGTGAAGAGATATAGGCTCCGGACCGGGACGGGAGGCCCGCAATCATGAGCGTGTGGGGAAGATGCGGTTGCGCGCGGTGCCGCTGCCGCGGGTTGATGGGGCCGGCGGTGCTGATTACACTGGGCGTTTTGTTCCTGATCAATCAGTACGGCCGCTATTCGTTTGGGGAATTGTGGCCCATCCTGCTGATCGTGATTGGGGCGGTGATGGTAGTGCAGGCGCTCAGCTCGACCGAGGGCCACGTCGGCCCGTGATCGCCGGATGAACAATCCCGGACCAAGGCGGGGATCGATTTTCGGCGGCTTGCTGCTGATCGCGATCGGGGTGTTGTTCCTGATCCACTACATGGTTCCGGGCCTGCTGCACCTGGGCGAGCTCGCGCGTTACTGGCCGTTGCTTCTCATCGTCTGGGGCCTGGCGAGGCTGTGGGACCATTTCGCCGCCCAGCGGGCCAACCAGCAGCCGCCGCGAGCGGTGAGCGCCGGCGAGCTGTTGCTGATCCTTCTGGTGATCGCGGGGGTAGCGGCGGTGGTGGCTTTCGGCCGGCTGCACGGCGGCGGGCCGATGTGGGACACCGAAATCGGCTTCTTCGGGAGCCCCTACACCTTTACCAGCACGCTCCCGGTGCAGCCGGTGACCGCCGGCAGCCGGCTGGACCTCTGGACCCCGAGGGGCAATATCAACGTGCGGGCGCAGCCCGAGCCGAACGTGAACGCGGCGGTGACGAAGATCGTCAACGCGGCCAGCCAAGCCGCCGCGCAGCAAACCGCCGACCGTACCACCGTCGCTTTCGAAGCCACGGCGCAGGCCCTGAGGCTGGAGCCGAAAATGCCCTCGGGCGGCGACAACGAGCAAGTGAATTACGACGTCAGCGCCTTCCCGCAAATCTCGCTGAGCGCTTCGACAGGCCGCGGCGACGTCGACGTCGATGGCATCGCCGGCGAGGTCGCCGCCAGCGCCGCCGGAGGCATCGAGGTTTCCAACAGCGGATCGGATACGACGCTCGATTTGCGCCGTGGCAACGTCCACGTGCATTCGGCCGCCGGCAACGTACTGATCAACGGGCACGGCGAGCAGGTGGACGTGGGCGAGGTGGCCGGCAGCGCCTCGATCAACGGCGAGTTCTACGGTCCCATCCGCATCCGTGCGGTGGCCAAGAACCTTCAGTTCAATTCTTCCCGCACCTCCTTTTCCGTCACCGCCTTGCCCGGGCGGTTCGAGATGGATTCCGGCCGGCTGGTGCTCTCGGACACTCCCGGCGACGCGTCGCTGGAGACGCGGGAGAAGGACATCGAATTCGAGAACGTGCAAGGCCGGCTCCATGTGGTCAACCACAATGGCGGCGTGGAAATCCGCTTCAGCCGGCCCCCGCGAAGCGACATCGATGTCAGCAACGGCTCGGGCGATATCGAGCTGGTGCTTCCCCCGGAGTCCTCGTTTTCCATCGCCGCGGAGTCGCGTTCGGGGGACATTTCCAGTGATTTCCAAACTCCGACGCTGAAGCTGGTCGAGTCGTCGCCGGACAGCCGCCTCGAGGGCGCGGTCGGCGCGGAGGGACCCAAAATCAGCCTTAACACCAGCTACGGAACCATCCGCATCCGCAAAGCGCCAGCGACGACGCCCGCACCGCCAACACCGCCCGTTCCGCCAACGGCACCCACCTCGCGTTAGCACGCTTCCAGGCCGTTCAGGTTGGCTTCGGATGTGGCCGGCTCCGGCAACCGATACGGGCGTGCCAAACTGTGCTCTGGCTGGGCGTAATTTATTGATTCCATCGGGTGAGTTTTCCGGGCATAGCGCTCCATCTGATATCAGAATTTCCAGCAAATCCCGTGAAATGAACGGCTTGATTTTTTCTGATGGCTCGAAATCGGGCCTTTTTTCGGAAAAACAGGCGAAGCAATGGCGAAGGCATGCCAGGACGACAGACTCGCTGCTGCATGTTCTAATCCTGATGACAATTATCGGGATGGCCGTGCTTTAGGTCTTTCGGTTACGCCCGGCAAGAAGCGCGCTCCCGCCGCCTGCAAAACCTGCCCCAGGCCAGACCATCGCGCTGCCAAGAATGGGCTAGGTGGAAGCGGTTTGCCTTCGTTCGAGCAGGCGATCGAGACACTCGAAGAAGCCGGGAAACGACACGGCGGCGCAGTCGGCGTCGTGAATGGTGGAATCGCGCGCGGCGCCGAGCGCGGCGATGGCCATCGCCATGGCGATGCGATGGTCGCCGCGGGGATCGATTTCGGCCCCGCCGAGCGGCTCGGGGCGGCGGCCGGCCACGGTCAAGCCGTCGGCCAGCGCTTCGGCGCGGGCGCCCATGCGCCGCAGGTTGTCGGCCAAGGCGGCGATGCGGTCGCTTTCCTTCACCCGCAATTCGCGCGCGTCGAGAATCGTGATGCCCCGGCGGGTGTACGGGCCGAGCGCGGCGAGCATCGGCAATTCGTCGATCATCTTCGCCGAGGCCGCGCCGCTCACCACGCCTCCCTCGAGCGGGCCGTAGCGGACGGCGACGTCGCCGCGCGCCTCGCCAGCAATCGTTCCCGTCACGGTGACGTTCACCGGCGCCCCCATCGACGCCAAGAACTCTATCGCCGCCGTCCGCGTGGGATTCAACCCCACGTCTCGCACAGTCAATTCCGAGCCCGGCAGCACCAGCGCCGCCGCCATCAGGAACACGGCCGACGACACGTCGCCGGGCACATCGAGCGGCCTGCCGGCAAGCCGGGGGCGGCCAGCGAGGATGGCGGCGCCGGGGCCGCGGGCCAGGCGTGCGCCGAATTCGGTAAGCGCCAGCTCGGTATGGTCGCGTGTGGGAACCGGCTCTACCACCGTGGTGGCGCCCTCGGCGAATAGCCCCGCCAGCAGGAGGCAGGATTTCACCTGGGCGCTGGGAACCGGCGTTTCGTAGCGGATCGGCCGCAGCGCGACCCCATGAATGCGGAGCGGCGGGTATTCGCCGTCCCGCGCCTCGATCCGGGCGCCCATGCGGGTGAGCGGATCGACGATCCGGCGCATGGGCCGGCGCTGGACGGAAGAGTCGCCGGTGAGCGTCGAATCGAACCGCTGGCCGGCCAGCACGCCGGCCAGCATCCGCAGCGTGGTTCCGGAATTGCCGGCATCCAGATCGACGCCCGGCGTTCGCAGGCCATCGAGGCCAACGCCGACAATCGTGATTCGATCGGGCTCGCGCCGCACCTCGACGCCCAGCGCTTCGAGGCAAGACAGCGTTCGGGCGCAATCGTCGGCGGCGGCGAAATGGCGGATTTCACTCGCGCCCTCGGCCAGCGCCGCGAGAATGGCGTAGCGGTGGGAAATCGACTTGTCGCCGGGGAGCGTGGCCTCTCCGCGCAACGCGCCCCCGGGAACGATTTTCCTGTCGGCCATGCGCGGATTCTAGCACGCCGCGCGTGGGCTTCCTGGAAGCCGGTGTATCTTAGTCCGCGCGGCGGGCCGAAGCAGGCCGCTGCCATTCATCGGGGAAACCAGGGATGACTCCGCCGGCCTCGAACTCGCCGCTTTCCGGCCACACACCGGTCGCCAGCGTTTCCTGGCGCGACCTCGCGCTCATCGGCGTGGCCGGAGCGTGGCTGAACTCTGTGGCGTACGGCTTTCGTTTCGATGCCGGCAATCAATGGTTCCAATTGGCGCAAATTCGCTGGCTGCGGAATCCATCGCTCTATCCGGGCGACCCCATTCGCCAGGCGTTTGCCTGCTACCCCACCGCGTTCCCGGCGATCGTCGCGTGGCTGGGGCGGTGGGCGGCGATCGAGCACGTTCTGCTGGGTTTTTTCGTTCTAACGAAGCTGCTATTTTTCCTGGCTCTGGCCCGGTTGGTTGGAAAGCAGGTTCGGCAGCGATGGCTGACTCTGGCGATAGTGGCGGCGGTGGCGCTGTCGCCGGTACTGAACGATCTCACGCCGCTCGCGCACTCCGATGTGCTCGACACCATCCAAACGCATACTTCGCTCGCCATCGCCCTGCTGCTGTGGGCCGGCGTGCTGCTGATCGAAGAGCGCTGGGTGGCAGCGGCGGCGATCGCCCCCGCCACCGCATATCTCGATGGCCTGTTCGTGGCCCACGCGGTCGCGGCCTTCGCCGTCTTTGCCGTGGCCGACTGGCGGCGGCATCGGCCGCGGATCGTGGCTGCGGGCCTGCTGGGAGCGGCGATTGCGCTGCCCTGGGCCTTCTGGACGCGGGGCGTCGTCTATCACCATTATCCGCCGGGTTACGTTCAGGCTCTCGTCGCTTTCTACCCGTTCCATTTGACGCTGGCGAGCGACGATGCTTACGAACTCGTGGCCGCCGCGGGAATCCTCGCGGCGGCGGTGGCGATGGGTTGGGCGGCGCGGCAGGCTCAGCTCGCAAAGCCGGTCATTCTGAGCCCGTCCCGCAGTGCGGGAGCGAAGAATCCCGTGGCCACGGATTGGGCGTCCTCGGGAGCGCAGCCCGAGCCCGGGGGGCGGCTCGAGCGGCTGGTGTGGGCGTATGGGTTTCTGGTGGTTGTCGGGGCGCTGGCGGGAGAGTTCTTCCTCACTCCGTCGCTGGCTCGGCTCCAATTCCTCCGCGCCGATACTTTCTTCGACCTGTATGCGGTGTTGCTGGTGCAGGTTTGTGGAGCCCGGTTGCTGCTGAATTCCGGCGAATCGGCTTCGGGGTCACCCACGGTGCCAGAGCCGCCAGCCACCGCCAGGACGGCGGTGCCACCTGGCAAGCCAATTCCTGCGCCCCGCTGGGCGGCGGGGTGGCTGGCGATTCTCCTCCCCCTGGGGGGTCAGTGGGCGCTGCTGTGGGCTTTGTTGCTGGCCTTATGCTGGTTTCGATTTTCGCCGCAACTCAGGAGAGCCTTCCGGGTTGACAAGGGAAGCGGGGGCGGACCGAGGCGGGCGCTGGCTGTGGCGCTGGCTGCCGGGGTCCTGGCGACATTTCTGCCTGGCTGGAGGCAGCTCAATCCGGTGCCACGCTGGTCGAGTCTATGGGACCCGGTGGCGCCCATGTCGGCGGAACAAGCCGACTGGCGCGCGGCCCAACTGTGGGCCAGGGAACACACTCCCGCAGATTCCCGGTTTCTCGTGCCAACCTTTCCCGGGGGATTCCGCGTCTTCTCAGAGAGAACCAGTTGGGGCGAATGGGAGGACGGCGCGGCATGCTACTTCTACCCTCCCTTCGCCGAGCGATATGAGGAAAGGATGACGGCCCTGGGAATTCCCCGGGGCCACTGGGTTCATACGGACGGCATGAGGGAAAACTACCGGCGTCAGAAATGGCAGACGTTAGTGGCGATTGCGCGCCAACACCGGCTTGGCTTCATCGTGCAATTCCGCGGCGCCGGCGCTGCGGCCCGACCCCTCTACCAGAACGCGCACTACTCCGTATACCCGGTGACGCCACAGTGAGCGCGTGAATCAATCAACTCCAGTCGGGCGACGGATATTGAACGGCCCAGACAACAGGCCGCCCTGCCGCTCGCTGCGGCTGGCGATCCTCGTCGCACTGGCGGCGCGACTGGTGGCCGCGGCGTTCTGTTATCCGGACATCACCAAGCCCCGGCTGGATCACTGGCCTTTCGGCTACGAAACCGGGCGGATCGCCCGCTCGATCGCCACCGGCCAGGGCTTCGGCAATCCTCTCTATCACCACACCGGCCCCACGGCGTGGATGGCGCCGATCTATCCCTATTTGATGGCCGGCGTATTCAGGGTGTTCGGCATCTACACCACCACGTCGGCGCTGGCGATTCTGGGGCTTCAGGGGCTGTTTTCCGCGCTCACTTGCATTCCCATATTCTTCATTGCCCGGCGATGGTTCGGCGCGCGCACGGCGCTGTGGGCAGCCTGGATGTGGGCGCTGTTTCCGTACGCGATTTATCTGTCGGCCGATTTCGTTTGGGAAAACTGCTTCACCACGCTGCTGCTTGCGCTGCTGGTGTGGCTGGGAATGGAATTGGATCGCCCGCGGAGCCTGTGGGCGTGGGTGGGTTACGGGTTGCTGTGGGGCTTCACCGCCATGGTGAATCCGGCGGCGCTGGCCGTGCTGCCGCTCGTTGCCGGCTGGGCGCTGCTGCGCCTGCGGCGTGGCGGCGGTAGCTGGCGCGCGCCGGCGGCGGCGCTGGCGCTGACATTCCTGGCGGCGGTCGCGCCCTGGGAAATCCGCAACTATCGCACATTCCATCAATGGCTGCCTTTCCGCGACAACTTCTGGCTGGAGGTTTGGGTGGGCAACAACGGCGACACCACCTTGCGCTGGGCCGATTCCGATCATCCTTCCAACAGCCCCGCGGAACTGCGCCAGTACGAGGCTCTGGGCGAAATCCGTTATATGGCGCTGAAGCGCCGGCAGTCGCTCACCTTCATCCGCAGCCATCCCGAAACCTTCGCCTGGCTGACCGTGCGGCGCATCTTCTATACGTGGACCGGCTATTGGGACTTCGACGCCGCCAACCTGGCGGACGAGCCATACGACCCCGCCAACATTTTCTTCGCCACCCCGCTCACGCTGCTGATGGCATTCGGCCTGCTACAAGCCTGGCGACGGAAGCTGGAAGGAACGGGCCTGATGGTTTGGATTCTTGCGGTCTATCCGTTGGTGTATTACGTGAGCCATCCCGACATCCGGTACCGGCACATCATCGACCCGGAAATCGTTTTGCTGGCGGTTTACGCGGTCACGTCCTTGCGAGAGCGAGCGAGGGAGGCGGCGGAAGTCGTCTGGCTGCCATCGGAGCCGGCGCTGGAATTGGCGGAAACGGCCGCAGGCCCCGGCGACGCGGGGCTCGAATCGCCCTAGAGGGGACTCCTCTTTTGTAACGCCGCCATCTTGGCGGCGTCTTTGGTTTCTTCGCCGGCTGGAAGCCGGCGCTACGAAATACCCCCAACCCAGGGCCAGTTACGCAAGCCCGCCCTCTGCGGGTTCTCCCTGACGTAGCGCGTGATTTTCAGGAGCGAAGCCTCGTCGCGAACCAAGTGGTCAAAATACTCCCGCTGCCAGAATTGCCCGCCGCGCCCCAGAAGCCGATTCGCCGCCTGAGCGGAAAAGGATTTCCAGGAATGCAGGATGGCGTGCAATTTCCGTTCTCCAATCGGAGAGAATAGGACATGCACGCGGTTCGGCATCACGCACCATGCGATCAGCCGGTACCGCTCCCCATGAAAACGCCGGATGGCCCGAGCGACGATTCCGGCAACTCGAGCATCGCGCATGTGGCATTGGCCCAGCCCGCTGTCGAGCCACCGCTCGGCTCTCCGGAGGATCGAGCGAAGTTTGCGCAGGCGAACACTGTCCGCGACGACATCGGCGCACCCTTGCTTCGTCCTTTCGATAGCCTCGCGCTCGGCACGAAGCCGTGCGAGCAACTCGCGGGGAAGCGAATCGGCCAGGCGGAAGGTGACAAAGTATACCGGATGCTCACCCTCCCAATGGGGCAGGTATCCGCGAGAGCGGATGACGGGGTTCATTGCGTGCCAGAATACATCTCTTGTAGCGCCGCCTTCCAGGCGGCGTTCTTATCGTGCCCGCCTGTTTGGTAGCGCCGCCATCCTGGCGGCGCCTTTGGTTCGCCGGCTGGTCCCGACAGAAACCATCGGGATGCAGAAGGCGCCCGCCGCGGCGGGCCCATCGCAGGTCGCCAATGGGGCGGACTGCCGCCGCGACGCGCGCGACGAACTTGGGCGAGTTGGTTCAGCCAAAAGAATCGCGGCGGAATCGCTATACTGATGGCAATGCCGGCCAAAACCAAATATCCTCTCCTCGTTCTCCTCCTCGCCCTTGCCATCTTCCTGCGCTTTTACCGCCTGCCGACGACCCCTCCGGGGCTCTATCGCGACGAGGCAATCAACGCCATCAACGCCGTCGAGGCAGCCGCCACCGGACACTACCGGGCGTTCTATCCGGAGAACAACGGCCGTGAAGGGCTCTACGTGAACGCGATTGCGCTGCTGTTCGCATTCTTCGACGCGCCGCACGACCCATGGGTGGTGCGACTCCCGGCGGCGGTTGCGGGCGTGCTCACCGTGCCCGGTCTCTACCTGCTGGTCGCCGAGCTTTTAGGCGACGGCCCGGGGCTCTTCGCCGCCTTTCTGCTGGCCACGTCGTTCTGGCATATCAATTTTTCCCGCATCGGCTTTGGCGCCGTTTTCGCGCCGCTGCTTCTCTGTTGGGCGCTTTATTTTTTCACGAAAGCGGTGCGGGCGGCCGACCCACGCGCGGCGGGGTGGCATGCTGCTTTCGCCGGTATCGTCTACGGTCTCGGGTTTTACACCTACATCGCCTACAGAATCACGCCGCTTCTCTTCCTGGCGTTCGTGCCGTTCTTCAAGCGGAGCGCGCATTTTTGGCGGCGCGCCGGGGTCTTCGTCGCTGCCGCCTTTGTCGTCGCCGCGCCGCTCGGCTGGTATTTCCTCGAGCATCCCGGCGAATTCCTCCATCGAGCCTCCGAAATCTCTGTCGCCGGCGCCGCCAGCCCCGTCGCGGAGTTCGGTGCGAACGCGGCGAAGGAACTTCTCATGTTCAACGTTCGTGGTGACTCGAATTGGCGCCATAATATAAGCGGCGCGCCGGAACTGTTCCTCCCCGTGGGACTTCTCTTTCTCGTGGGCATCGCCATCGGGATCTATTCGCTCGAGCGACGCGGGCGCGACGGCATCCAGGGACGGACCGCGGAGCGAGTGATCTTTCCCGCGTTCCCCGTGGTCCTCGCCTTCCTATGGTTCTTCCTCGCCCTGCTCCCTGCAGCCCTCTCCGACGAAGGCATTCCCCACGCGCTCCGCTCCATCCTCATGCTTCCGCCCGCGATCATCCTCGCCACAATGGGCGGGGTCTGCCTCTACCGGTGGATAAAGAACTGGAACCGCGGCGTGGCGGTTGCGGCCGCGTGGGTTTTTCTGATCGGGGCCGGCGCTGCCGGCTACCGGGACTACTTCCTCGTCTGGGCGCACAACCCAAACGTCCCGCCCGCCTTCGACGCCGGCTATGTCGAGACCGGCAGGGAGATCAACGCGCTTCCGGCGAGCACGCCGAAGTACGTCGTCGTGGGCGTCGGCGGGGTAATGGTTCGCGGCATTCCGATGCCCGCCGAGACGACGATGTTCATCACCGATACATTCACCCCCGCCGGCCAAGCGGCGAAGAACGTGCACTACGTCCTCCCCGACAAATTCGGCGTCATTCCTAAGGGCACCATCCCCTGGGACGCGACCGTGTTCATCATCCGGTGACGCAAAAAAAAGAGCGGGCAGCCGAGGCTGCCCGCTCCGTTTATCGCCCTGATTCCGAAACCGCTCAGTTGACGATGGTGCCCCCGGATGCGCAAAGCGCCGGAGAGCTGGTAGTGTTCTGGTCGCAGAGGCGGATGGTATCGAACGGCGTCTCCGTCTTGACGACCAGTTCGCCGAGCGAACCTGCGCCGATCGCGACGCCAACAGAAGCGCCGGCGCCGATAGTGTTAGTGCTTGCCGACTGGGTGACGGTGATGCCGAGTTGCACGTCGTACACGCCGCTGGTGGCGTTGGACGTGTCAACCAGGAAGTTGAAGGAATGGGCGCCGCCGATGCTGAGCAGCAGCTCGATCGATTCGGCGGTGCCGCAAACGGCTGTTCCCAAGCTGTTGAAGCAGGCCTGCCCCAGCAGCGCGGAAAGCGTTTGGACCTGGGATTGGAAGGTGACGTGGTCTGGCCAGATCGGCAATTCGGATGGACCGGCCGGGCAGGGGTCGGCCACGCTGCACACCGCCGGCGTCACTACAATGGCGCCGGCTGCGCTGGAGGTGGATTTGCTGCCGCCATTGCTTGTGACCAGCGTGTCGGTAACAATCGTGGTTTCGAGCGAAGCCATGAGCAGAATATCCTTGTCGCTCGAGCCGCTCGGGATCTTGATGCTGGAAACCAGGGCGGGGCCGTAAACCGCTGTGTTAGACTTACTTCCGGTTTGGGTGCTGTTCGTCGGCGAGCAAACCGGGACACCGCCGCTGGTGAGTGTTGTCGTGCCGATGGCGCACACGATTGTCGGGACGATGAAACCCTTCGAGAACGCGCCGCCGAAGGAGCCCGGTGATTGAGCCGATGCCGGCGCGCTGAAACCTATGACGGTGATGGCACAAGCCGCCGTCATTAGAAATTTCCTCATATTCCCTCCGTGCCTCCCCGAGCTGAATCGGGATGATGGATGTCCGCCGTGATGCAGGGAGCCTACGCTGGCGCTCCTTGAGTGTCAATACCAGAACCGTTAAAAATTGATGAACGGATTGTGTCGAAAGGACAATTCCCTACGTTCTAGTAAGAGGGGATTGCACAAGTCGGCACGGGGGAAAGGAAGCCCTGGCGACGGCGGGGTCGCTGAATCGAGGAGATTTACGAGTACGGAGGGCCGGCGGATGGGGAATGGGTCACGGCCAGGCGAGCGGCCAGCGTTCGGCGAAGGCTGCCGCCCGTGCCCCATCAGAGCCGGGGAGAGGCGAGGTGAGCTCGGACGGCGCTCAGGCGCGCCGGCAGATCGCCGAAGCCAGGCTTCAACTCCTCGGTTTCCTCGTATTCCCGCTCGGCCGCTTCCCAGCGCCCTTCCTGCTCGTAAATGTAGCCCAGCTTGTAATGGGCAGCGAAAGCGTACGGCGCGTCGGGGCTGGCTTTAAGCCCAGCAACGAGCTCATGCACGGCTTCATCAAGGTGGCCGGATTGATAGAGATATGTCGCGAGATTGACGTGAGACTCGAGGTCCTCCGGGAAAGCCTGCACGGCGTGGCGCCAGACGGCTTCCGCCTGCTTACCCTGCCCGTTGTTCGCCAGGGCTATGCCCAACTGGTCGAGCAACATGCTGCTCTCGGGGGCGTTGGCCAGGCCCCGGCGGCACGCCTCCTCTGCCTTTTGCCATTGATGGGTTGCGTTATAGACGGCGCCGATATTCACCCAAAACGGCGGGAAGCCGGGCTGTAGCTTTACCGCATCGTAAAAGTTCGCTAGCGCCTCAGGATAACGGCCCTCGAGCATGTAAATCTCTCCCAGATTGTCACGGAAGTAGGAGTCCGACGGATCGTCCTGTATGGCGAGCCGTGCATAGCGAAGCGCTTCGGGAAATTGCTCCTGGTCCTTATACGCCTCGCTCACGTAGGCAACGATCTGGGGCGAGTCGGGCGACTGCTGGGCAGTCCTCATCATCAGGGTTCTCCCGTCTCGCCAGTAAGGCAGCCGGCGAAACACCACCGAGCAATAGAACGCGAGGAGACCCAAAAGAGCGGCGTATGCCAGCGGCCGCAGCCGCCGCCCCGGGAGGCGGGTGCGAAGCCAGAGCCATCCCCAAGCCGCGAGGATGCAGAAGCCGAATGTCGGGATATACAGGTAGCGCTCGGTGAAAACGTTGAATCCCACTTTGGGAATGTAGAGGACGGGGATGAGCGTGAGCCAAAACCAACCCAGAGCGAAGGAAAGCAGCGGCTGACGGCGCCGCAGCCAAAACACCGCCCAAACCAGAAACAAACAGATGGCCGCGGCGGCCGAGGGTTTCCATCCCAGGCTGAGAACGGGATGGTAGACGTGCCAATAATTGAGGTGGATGGGGAGCAGGGTCGCCCACAGGTATTTCACCGCCAGCACCGGCACGGACAAAACCAAGTCGAAACGCGTCATGTGCCATGGCTTCGACTCCGGGGCGAAGCCGCTCAGAGCGTGGACCCGCAGCGCGAGGTAGGCGGTCAAAGCCGCGAAATATGCCAGATAATGCCGCCAGCCGCGGGCCAACTCCCGCCACGACTCGCCGAGATAAAAGTAGTCGTAGCCGGCGATGACCGCAGGGAATGTTATCGCGGTCTCTTTGAAAAACAGGCCAGCGACAAAAAGCAGCACCGAACCCGAGTACAGCAGAAGGTGGCGGCGCCGGCCGGGCGCCGGGGATTCGGGCGGATGCACGGTGGACGAGTTCGTGCAGGTGGTCACAGGCGGGACGCCTGTGCCACTGCCTGTGTCAACGCCTGTGCCATCGGCTGCGGTATCGCCTTCGGCGAAAGGCAGATTGAGCGGGAAGCGGTATCGGTGGTAGAGCCAGAGGGAGACCAGGAGCGCCACCCCGCAGAACAGGTCGTTCCCGGCGGAGATCCAGGTCACGGCTTCGACGTGGATGGCGTGGAAGGCGAAGAGCAATGCGGTCCAGAAAGCCAGGGAACGCCCCCCTACGTCCCGCAAGGCGGGACTGCCGCCGGCGCTCGCCTCCCCGCCGAGGGGTGAGGCGAGTTCGACGACCAGCAGATAAATCACCACAACCACTGCGAGGTTCGCCAGGACGTTTGCCAGGTGCCAGAAAACGGGGCGAAAACCAAACAGGTGGTACTCGACCGAGTAGGCCAGCAGCTTCAGCGGGCGGTAGTAGTTGTCCGTTTTCGCACCGGCAAAAAACCAGACGCTATGGGCAAACAGCCTGGGAACATTCCTGAAGCTGCGGATGAGCGTGTCCTGGAGAACCTCGGATTCGTCATCCGAAACCCAGCTATACCAGAGTGTGGGAACGTAGAGGGCGACTGCGGCGGCGGAAAGAACCAGAATGTGCCATAAGGAAGTTCGGTCGGGCCGTGGGGCGGGGGGCAAATTCTGCGGCGGCGCCGCTTCCCTCTTGTTCCGCTTCGACACTATGGTCTGCGAGCCTCAGTCGTGGTGAGCCGGGCCCGATTTCGGCACGGGTTTGCCTTTCCCGGGAGCAGCCAGATGTAAGGGCGAAACCTGAACTGGCGTCGCGCCCAACCCAGGGTTCAGTGCCAGCGCCCTCTGCCTTTCCTGCATCGCAGCGTCACCCAGGCCCTGTTGTTGATAGATGCGGCTGAGATTGTAGTGGGCCAGGTACGCCTGAGGAGAACCGGGGTTGGCCCTGAGCCCAGCCGAGATCTGTGCAGCCGCGGCATCGAGCTGCCCCTGCTGCGCCAGCGCCCCGGCAAGCCGGATTCGCGCGTCGAGGTTTGCCGGGTCGGCCTGAACGGCGTTCCGAAAGGCAACCTTCGCCGGCACGATTTGGCCGGCGTTCAAGAGCGCAGCGCCGTATTGAACGTACAGCTCGGAAAGGTTGGCTTGGGACTCGGCGCCAAGTATGCCCGGTAGAGCTGGTGTCGACCTGCTGTACCGGTCGACAGCGTTCCTGAAAGCGGCGACCGACTCAGGCCACATGTTCTTGTTGGCATAAGCGACGCCGAGGTTGCTCCAGTTGGTGGCCGAGTCCGGGCTGAGCGCGACCGCTTTCTGGAACTCGCGCTGTGCATCGTCGTAGCGGTGGAAGGCGAAGTAGGCGCCGCCGAGGCTGTTGTGGGTATACGCCTTGTCGGGAGAGATGGCGACGGCGCGCTGGAACATTTCGAGCGCCGAGCCGTACTGCCCCCTGCTGAAATAGGCGGTGCCCGTGGCGTTGAGCACCACCGGATCGCCCGGGTCCTGGGCCGCCGTCTTTGCCCAGAGACTTACGTCGTCGTGCCAGTCGGGCAGCCGGCGCACCAGAACCACCGAATAGAAGGCCAGCAGGGCGGCAATTCCCGCATAAGCCGCGCGGCGAAGCGTCGGCCGGGTCGCTCGTTCGAGCACTGACAACCACATCCAGGCCGAAAGAATGCAAAAGCCGACGGTGGGGATATAGAGGTAACGCTCAGCGAAGACGTTGAGTCCCACCTTCGGAATATCAAGGACGGGAATCAGTGTGAGCCAGAACCAGGCGAGAGCAAACGACAGCAGCGGCTGGCGGCGCCGGAGACGGAACACCGCCCAGACCAGAAACGCCAACAGCACCGTCGCCGCAACCGACTTCCAGCCCAGCGTCGAGACAGGGTCGAATGTGTACCAGGCGTTGAGATGAATCGGAACCAGCGACTTCCACAGGTACTGCGCCGCCAGTACCGGCGCGGTGAGGGCGAATTGAGTTCCCGTCACGACGTTGTCCGGGTTGGTGGCGGCGAATCGACCGAGCGCGTGCCAGCGCATTCCGAGATAGACGAGGAGCACAGCGAAATAGGCTGCGTAGCGCACCCCGCCACGGGCGATGCTGGCGAGCGACTCCCGGCGGTAGAAATACTCGTAGCAGAAGAGGACAGCGGGAAACGTGAGAGCGGTTTCCTTGAAGAGCAGCGCGGCGAAAAACAGAATCGCCGAGATGGTGTAGTTCGGCCCGGGCGAGCGGCCCTGGCGCGCGCGGTGATACAGCCAGAGCGCCAGGAGCAGCAGGAGCCCGCATTCGAGGTCGTTGCCGGCGGCAATCCATGCGACCGCCTCGACGTGAATCGGATGGAAGGCAAACAGCACCGCCGACCAGAAAGCAAGCTGGCGGTTCGCCAGATCGCGCACCAGGAAATAGACCACGAGAACCGCCGCCACGTTGAAGAAAATGTTGGCCAGATGCCAGAGTGCCGGATGGAAGTGGAACAGGCGATACTCGACCGAGTACGCCAGCAGCTTCAGAGGCCGGTAATAGCGGTCCGCCTTCGCGCCGTGGAAGTACCAAACGCTGTGCGCGAACATTTGCGGGATCAGGCGGAAACTGCGGATGAGCGGATCCTGGAGCACCTCGAGCTGGTCGTCGGCGACAAAGCCGTTGCGCAGGCCGAGGGCGTACAGGGCAAGGGCCGCCCCCGAAAGAACCACCAAGTGGAACAGGGTCGAGCCGGAAAATCGCGTGGCGGGGAGGACTGGGCCGCGCGGCGCGTCCTGCTGGGAGGTGTGATTCGCCATCATCGCCTCATTTTAGCTGAGGATGGTGACTGCCCCAAGCTCGACAGATTCGAATGCCAGAGACGTGTCACCGGGGAGCCGGCACAAACGGAAGCCTTGTAAGGTTGGGGTTGGTCAGGAAGGGGAGCAGAGGCTGGAGGTTGGCGCGGGCGGTGATGAACTGGGGATTGAGCCGCAGCGCTTCCTGATACTCGAGCGCGGCGGCGCGCCACTGGCTCTCGGTCTCGTAAATCACCCCCAGCTCGAAATGAACGATGTAGAGGTCGTGAGAATTGGGATTGGCCTGGAGGGCCGCCTGGAATTCGGCGGTGGCAGCGTCGAGCTGATGAAGCTGGGCGTGGGCGTTGGCTAAATTTATGTAGGCGTCCAAAGCTTCGGGATCGGCCTTGATGGCCTGTTGGTAGGCGGCGATGGCTCCGTTGCGATCGCCCATATGCCATCTCGCCAGTCCGCAGGCGGTGAGCATGGCGTGATCGTTTGGCGCCACCGCCAAGCCCCGGCGGCAGGTTTCGTCCGCCTTGTTCCACTCACCCTTCTTCTCGTAAACAATGGCGAGGTTGGTCCAATAGAGCGGGAAATCCGGTTGAAGCTCCGCCGCCTTTCGGGCCTCGTGCAGGGCGTCGTCGACGCGGCCAAGGCTCATCAAGGCGCTGGCCTCGTTCGAGGGATAGGCTGCCTCGTGAGGATCAAGCAGGGCAGCACGCTGGAGTAAGGCGAGGCCTTCTTCAAGACGGTCCTGCTGTACTTCGAGTAGCCCCACCGTACCGACAATGTTCGCATCGTTGGGAGACTGCTTTTCCGTGGTCGCGTAGAGTCCGAAGTTATCGTGCCAGGCGGGCAGGCGGCGGAGGATGACGACGGTGTAGAACAGTAATACCGCTGCCACCGCGATCGAGGCGAACCCGCGGGCCTCCGCCAGCGGTGACCGCCGCGACGGCCCCTCGCCAGGCCGTGCCGGAAGGGCGACGCCAGCGCGGTTGCGAAGCCAGAGCCAGCCCCACGCAAGGAAAATGCAGAAGCCGAACGAGGGAGTGTAGAGGTAACGGTCGGTAAACAAGATACTGATCTTCGACAGGGCCAGCGCCGGCGCGAGAGTGATCCAGAACCAGGCAAGCGCCAAAGATAACAGCGGCTGAAGCTCCTGAGCCCTCTGGGACGGCCCCGGCTGGCTCGCCGGGCGGCGACGGAGTGGCAACATCGCCAGAACCATAAGGACCACGACCAGAGCAGCAGCGATTGGCTTCCATCCCACTTCCCGAACTGGTTGGTAGGTGTAACGGAAGTTTTGGCCGAGTGGGACCAGCGCCTTCCACAAATACTTGACTGCGAACGTGGGGATGGACAACGTCATCTCGCTCGGAGTGAGGTGATAAGCGTTCGAGCTGGGCGCGAAACCCCTGAGCGCGTGGATCCGCAGACCCGTATAAGCGCCGAGGGCAACGAAGTAGCCTAGATAGCGGCGCCAGGCTCGGACCGTCCCCGCGAGCGAATCGCCCCGATACAGCAGGTGGTAGGCCAGAATGACAGCCGGGAACGTAAGGGCGGATTCCTTGAAAAGCATACCGGCGAAAAAGAGCAGAACGGAGGCTCCATAGGCCAGCGCAGGCCGGGATTCGCCCGGGGCACGGTGGTAAAACCAGAGCGCAAGGAGCAAGGCCAACGCGCAGAACAAGTCGTTCCCGGCGGCGATCCATGCAACGGCCTCGACATGGATCGGGTGGAATGCAAAGAAAAGCGCGGTCCAGAAGGCGAATTCGCCGGCCCTGCCGGGCGCGCCGGCTTCGCCCGGTGAGGGGAAGTCCGTAGCAGCGGAAGAGGCCAACTCGCGCACCAGCAGATACACGGCAAGGACCGTGGCCACGTACGCAAGGATGTTGATCAGATGCCATGGAGCCGGATGGAGGCGGAACAGGTGATATTCCAACAGGTAGGCAAGCGTTTTGAGCGGGCGATAGTAGCGATCGCCCTGGCCGCCGGCGAAGAACCAAACGCTGTGGTTAAAGAGAGTGCCCACGTTGGCGAAACTGCGGAGTAACTTGTCCTGGAGAATTTCCTGGTTGTCGTCAGCGACAAAGCCGAACCGGAGTGTATAGGCATAGAGGGCGAACGGGGCGAGGGCGAGAATCCACAGGTGACGGAGCGTGGTCCGGTCCCATCGCGAGGGCGGGGCGGCAAGGACCTGACGGGTCCGCGGTCCCTGTTTGTTTGCCCGGCGAGTCATTGGATAAACGTCATTTTAGACCATCCCGGGGAGGCGGCAAATGCCTGCGGGAAACGGTAGCGGGTCATTCCCGAAACCTGGGCAGGTGAGCGCAAGCCGGACTGCGGCAGGGGCGTCTGGCCCCGCGCATCGCCTACTTCGGGGTCGCGCCCCCACCAAGCGGCCGCAGCGGCGTCTCCGTTAGGTTCGGGTTGGTCAGGAAGGGGAGCAGGGGCTGGAGGTTGGCGCGGGCGGTGGCGAACTGCGGGTTGAGCCGGAGCGCTTGCTGATACTCGATCGCGGCGGCGCGCCACTGGCTTTGGCTCTCGTAGATCACCCCCAACTCGAAATGAACGATGTAAAGGTCGGGCGAATCCGGATTGGCCCGGAGTGCCGCGTGGAATTCGGCGATGGCGGCGTCGAGCTGATGGAGCTGGGCGTAGGCGTTGGCCAGATTGATGTAGGAGTCCAGGGTCATGGGGTCGGCTTGAATGGCGCTGCGGTACGCCGCCAGAGCCTGGTCACGCTGGCCCAAGTGCCAAAGCGAGAGACCGAGCGCGTTGAGCAGGGGGTGGTAGTTGGGGATCACCGCGAGCCCGCGCTGGCACGCCTCGACGGCCTTGTCCCATTGCTGGCGACTTTGGTAAATGATCGCCAGGTCGGCCAGATAGACGGGGTAGGCGGGCTGGAGCTGGACCGCCTTCTCGACGTCCCTAAGCGCCTCGTCTGATCGCCCCTGTTGCATGGCGATGTTGGCCATGTCGTTCCAGACGTACGCGAGCTTGGGATCGAGTTCGACGGCTCGCTCGGAATACGGAAGCGCATCGTCGAACCGTCTTTCGCGCACGTACGACCAGCCTGCTTGACCAAGCACGCGCGCGACCCTGGGCGATTGCTGCGCGGTCCTTACCCACAGGTGGACATCATCGCGCCAGGCGGGGAGGCGACGAAGAATAACGAAACTATAAAACACGAACAAGGCGACTAAACCGGCGGAAGCGGCAAGCCGGAGGACCGGGGCGCGAGCTGCCTTCCCGCTCAGCCAGAGCCAGCCCCAAGCGGCGAAAACGCTGAAGCCAAACGAAGGAGCGTAGAGGTAGCGGTCGGTGAACAACAAACTGACCTTGGAGAGGTAGAGCACTGGGACCAGAGTGAGCAGGAACCAGGCCAAGGCAAAGGAAAGGACCGGCTGCCTTCTGCGGAGCCAGAAAACGGCCGCCACCAGCGCGAGCGCGGCCGCCGTAGCGCCAACGGCCGCAAAGCTCAAGCCGCTGGCGAGCGCGTAGGTGTACCAGAAGTTCAGGTTTGTGGGAACGAGCGACTTCCCCACGTATCGACACAGGAACACCGGCACCGACAAAATCATGCCGGTAAGGGTGGAATGGTAACCGTTCCTGCTGGGGGCGAAGCCGCCGAGGGCGTGCCACCGGCTGGCCAGATACATCCCCAAGGCGGCCAGGTAGGGGACGTACCGCATCCAGGCACGGGCGATCGCTCGGAGCGATTCACCCCGATAGAGAAAGTCGTAAGCCAGGACGATCGCTGGAAATGTCAGCGCGACCTCCTTGAAAAAGAGGCCTGCGGAAAACAGCGCGACCGAAAGGCCGTACTGCCACAGCGCCCCGCTCCCCGCCCGCGCCCGGTGATACAACCACAGCGCCAGCAACAGGGCCAAGCCGCAGAGCAGGTCGTTTCCCGCAGCGACCCAGGCCACCACCTCGACATGGACGGGATGAAAGGCGAAAAACAGAGCAGTCCAGAACCCCAGCTCGGCAGCCTGGCCGCCGTGGCGGGAGGCCATGTCTCGCACGAGCCAATAGACGACAACGACGGTGGCGGCGTAGAAGACGACGTTGACCAGATGCCAGTAGAACGGATGAAAGTGGAAGAGGCGATACTCGACGGAGTACAGGGCGAGCTTCAAGGGCCGATAGTACTGATCGTGCTGGGCTCCCAAATAGAACCACACGCTGTGCGAGAAGAACTGCGGGATATTGGCCAAGCTCCTGATCATGAGGTCGCGGAGAATTTCGTCGTTGTCGTCGGCGACGAAACCGTTTCGGAGCGTCTGGGCGTAGAGGGCGAACGTGGCCCCCGTAAGAACAAGCAAGTGGATAAGGGTCGAGCGGGAAAATCGCGCGGCGGGCGCGACTGGGGCAGTCGGCAACTCCTGCTGGGGCGCGTGGTCCGCCATGATCGCCTTATTCTAGCTGACGGGGGAGGCTGCCCCAAGGTCGACGAGGATCTCGCCAAGGTTGCACTCTTGTGGACGAAGGACGCAGGGAAACCAAGGAAACATCCGCACCCTTGAAACCGAAGGGTGCGGCACCCGGCGGCCGGGCCAGTGCCCTGCAGGAAACCCACCGACCGGCCGCGGGGCGGCGCCCGGCCACGGGGGTTAGGATTTGATTGGCAGAGGACATCGGAATATGATGAGGATTACGCCGATGGGTAGGCTTGCCTCTCGCTGGTTCGCGGCCTTGGCCGCGCTTTTCATTTTCTGCTCTCTGCCGGCCGCTGCCGCCGGTCCCGACATCATTCCGCTCAGCCAAATCAAGCCGGGGATGAAGGGCGTGGGGTACACGATTTTCTCCGGCGACAAGGTCCAGACCTTCGACGTCGAGGTGATCGGGGTGATGCCCGACCTGGTGGGGCCGAAGCAGAACGTGGTGTTGGTGCGCCTGTCGAGCCCGGAAATCACCAAGAGCGGCGTGGTGGCGGGGATGAGCGGCAGCCCGGTGTATTTCGCCGGCAAGCTGGCCGGAGCGATAGCCTTCAAGTTCGGCACGTTCACCACCGAAGCGATTGCGGGCATGACTCCGATCGAGGACGAACTGGCCATCAGCGAGTCCGGGGCGCCCGGACCGCCCGGCGCGGAACCGGCGTCGGCGAGCGATGCCGGGAACCAAGGCTTTCCGCCGCCCGGACAGCCGGAGACCGCTGTACCACCGGCGGACGAGCGCATTCCGGTGCCCGAGGCCGTCGCCCAGCGGATCGGGGTGGCTGGCTATTTGGAGCCGATTGCCTCGCCGCTGATTTTTTCCGGATTCCTGCCGTCGGTGATCGCCCGGTTCAGCGACCAATTCGAGCAGTACGGCATGGTGGCCGGGGCGGGCGGGACGGCGCCGGCGTCGCCCACCGACTCCGAGCTGAAACCGGGAGACATGGCGGGCATGGTGTTGATCAAGGGGGATCTGTCGGTGGCGGCGGGGTGCACGGTGACCGCGCACATCGGCGATCGTGTTTATCTTTGCGGCCACCCGCTGATGGGGTTTGGCAAGGTGCACATGCCGCTGGCCCGCGCCCACGTGCTGGCGACGCTGGCCTCGTCGATGGAATCGACGAAAATCATGAACACCGGCGGCATCATCGGCTCGATTACTGAGGACCGCGTGACCGGAGTGATGGGCCGGCTGGGGCCGGCCCCGGCGATGATACCCGTCTCGCTGACCGTGGAGACAGGCCGGACGCCGAAACAGCTCCATTTCCAGGTGATGGAAAATTCCAAGCTCACCCCGCTGCTGGTGACCTTAGCCACGCTTGACGGCGTTCGCTCGAACATCTCCTACAACGAAGGCGCCACGTTCCAGCTCTCCGGCTCCATCGATATCGCCGGCCATTCCCCGGTGCGACTCGAGAACATGTTCGTGCCGAGCGATCAGCCGGTGCCCGACGCTTTCCCCGTCGCCATGCAAGTGGAGGGCGTGTTCGACCAGATCTTCCATAACCCCTACGAGCAGCCCCACATCAACGATATCCGCCTGACGGTTCGCAGCCTGCCCGACGCCCGCTGGGCCACCATCGACAGCGCCTGGAGCGACAAGACGGAAGTCCATCCGGGCGAAACGGTGCTCATCAAGGTGGCGCTCCGGCCCTACCGCGGCGCGCCGTTCACCCAGCAGGTGCCCATTACCATCCCGGCGCAGGCTTCCCCCGGCCCGCTCCACGTGCTGGTGAGCGACGCAACCGAGATGGACCGCATCGAGGAGCATTTCCCGTTCGGGCCGCGAGGGCGGCTGGCGGGACTGGAAGAGCTGATTCGGCTGCTGAATCAAGAGCGGCGCAACGACCGGCTCTACGTGGCCCTGCTCAATCCGGCCCCGACGCTGCTGGTCGAGGACAAGCGCCTGCCGAACGCCCCGCTATCGGAAATCAACGTCCTGGGCCAGCGCAGCCCGGGCCGCACGACCGTGCTGTGGCAATCGGAGTTGGGGGAGCGGTCGGTAGCGATGCACGAAGTGGTGACCGGCGAGCAATACCTCACCCTCACGGTAAAATAGGATTCCCCAAGGAGAGTGCGGGCAGAGGATGCGCCAATGGCGGGCGCGTGCAACGCGTCCCCACGGTTTAGCGTGGGCGAGGAGAGTGCGGGCATGCGATGGGGATGGCGAATCTGGGTGGTGTGTGCGGCGGCCATGCTGCTGGCGGGCGCGCCGGTTTGGGCGGAGCACACCCGCTTCTGGCGCAGCACCGATTACAGCGAATTCGTTGAAGGAACAGCCGAGGGCGTGGCGTTGTGGAGCGACGGGAGAATGGTGCCGGCGCCCCGGTTTGCGCCGTACGCCGATCCCAACCTCGCCTACCTGTGGGCGCTGCGCGCCGATACCCGGGGCCGGCTGTACGCCAGCGGCGGGTCGAGCGCGCGAGTAGTGCGATTCGACGCCGGGGGCAAACCGGAGACGGTGTTCCAATCGTCCGACTTGGCCGCGCAAGCCATCGCGCTCGATTCCCAAGACAACCTCTACGTCGGCACGTCGCCCGACGGCAAGGTTTACAAAGTGACTCCCGGGGGGCAGTCGGCGGTTCTGTTCGATCCCCACGCCAAGTACATCTGGTCGCTTGCCATCGATAGCAATGGCATTGTCTACGTCGGCACCGGAGACAAGGGCGAGGTGTTCGCCGTCGCCCCGGACGGCAAGAGCGCGCTCTTCTACAAAAGCGACGAGTTGCACATCCGCGCGCTCGCCCTCGACGGCCACGGCAACTTGCTGCTCGGTACCGACCCGAACGGCCTGGTGATTCGCGTCGCCATCCGCCGCGCCGGACCCGGCGAGCCTCCGCAGGCCGGCGCTTCGTTCGTCGTCTATGAAACCGCCGGCCAGGAAGTGACTTCTTTCGCGCTCGATCCCCGCGGAAACATCTACGTGGCAGCGATCGGCACCAAGCGCACCCTCCCCGTCGGCGCCGCCGGCGCTCCCCAAGCGGCCACCTACGTCTTCGCCGGCCCCACCCCGGCCGGGCCTGCCGGCGTCCCGGCCGCCGCAGGCCTTGCCGCCGCGGCCGCGCAGTCAGGAATCCCGGCGGTAGCGCCATTCGTTCCCTTCCCGGCCACTCCCGGAGGGAGCCACGTCTACCGCATCGCCGCCGACGGGTCGCCCACGGTGCTTTGGGAATCGCCGAGCGAGCTGGTCTATTCGGTGGGGTTTTCCTCGGCGGGTAAGCTGCTGATCGGCACGGGGAACAGCGGCGACGTCATCGAACTCGAAGGCGACGAGATTTTCTCGAAACTCGCCGACACCGCCTCGGGGCAGGTCACCGGATTCGCTTCAGGACCCGGCGGGCTGGTTTATCTGTGCACCGCCAATCCGGGTAAGGTTTTCACCCTCGGGCCGGGCATCGCCGCTGAAGGCACGTTCACCTCACACGCTTTCGACGCGAAAATCTTTTCCCAGTGGGGCCGGCTGAATTGGTGGGGCGACGGCGCTTCCGGTGGCCGGGTCAGTCTCTACGTGCGCTCCGGCAACACCTCGAATCCGGAAAAGAATTGGAGCCGGTGGTTTGGGCCTTACACCGACCCCGACGGCCAGCCGGCGGGTTGTCCTCCGGCGCGCTTCGCGCAATGGAAAGTTGTCTTTCATCCTGGCGCCGGCCAGCCGCCGAGCCTCTCCTGGGTCAGCCTTGCCTACTTGCCGAAAAACGTGGCCCCGGTGATTGACGGCGTGGTGGTGCAGGATCCCGGCGTTCGCGTCCGCACGATCCAGATACCCCAGACAGGCGAACAGGAGGCGGGGCGGCCGGTGCGGCTGCGAATGCCGCGCGAGGGCGAAACGCCGGTGACGCCGGTCGTCGCCGGCGTCGTCGCGGTGCAGGCAACTCGTTTCCAGCCACCGCCCCAGGGTTTCGAGGAAAAAGGCTGGCAGAGCGTGCTCTGGGTGGCTCACGACGAAAACGGCGACCGGCTGGAATATTCCGTCTATTACCGAGGCGAGAAGGAAACCGCCTGGAAGCTTCTCAAGGACCATCTGGCCGAGCCCTTCTATTCCTGGGACACGAGCGCGATGCCCGACGGCGCCTACTACCTGAGAATCGTCGCCACCGATGCTCCGTCGAACCCGCCCGACGAGGCGCTCGAAGCTGAGCGGGAAAGCGCCCGCTTCGTCGTCGATAACACCGCTCCGGCGATCGCCGGCCTGCGCGCCGAAATGGCCAGCGACGACGCGGTGATCGACTTCTCCGCGCACGACCCGTCCAGCCCGCTGGCCCGCGCCGAATACAGCGTCGACGCCGGCCCGTGGATGCTGCTCTACCCCGCCGGCAAACTGAGCGATGCCCCCGAGGAAAGCTACCAGATACGCCTGAAGAACCTCGCCGCCGGCGAACACACGATCGGCGTGCGGGTGTTCGACCAGTACGAGAATTCAGCGATTGCCAAGACCACCTTCACCGTAACAGCGGCGAAGTAGGTTCCCCAAGGGCGACCCGCCGGGTCGCCCCTACTACGCATCGACTTTTGACCTTAGCACCCTGCGAAAGGCGGGTCCTCAACCACCGGGACCCGCCCCTTTTTTTGCGTTGGTAGCCACGGTCAGTGCCTTTCTGACCGTGGGCCTTGCGGGTATGGTCACCTGCCGCGCGTGAAACAAGGCCCAGCGCCAGGAACGCATCACGTCGTGCGCCAGCCATGCGCGTGGGCTGGGTAGCCACGGTCAGTGCCTTTCTGACCGTGGGCCTTTGATTGGACTACGCTCTGTAACCTTCCGGAAGCTGGACGTGATCGATCCGAATCTGGCGCGCCGTCCCCGGCGTCATTCCCACGGCAGAAATGTTGTAGCTCGACCAGGGCCACTCCTCGGCGCGGCTGACCAATCCTTTTCGTATCGGATTGGAATGCACATACTCCAGCCGCTGGCTTAATTCCTTCTCGTGGCGCACGAACCTGTCCCAGAATTGGTGCTGCCAGACGGGGCCCCGAGTGCGCCGCCGCTCGTTCAACCTCCGCGCCGACACCGCCTTTACATCGTGCATCACTTGGGAAATTGTCAGCGGGTGACTCACCCCGATAAGGGCGTGCCAATGGTCGGGCATCAGCACATATCCGCAGAGCAAAAAATTAAGCTGGCGGCGCACCCCTGCCAGAACATCGAGCATGACCGGGTACTCGGACTCGGCGAAAGGCTCGACCCAACGGAGGAGATTCGCGGTAACGAAGAAGATTCGGTCGGTGGTGCGCAACCGATGGACGTTGGACATTACGAGGTAACGATACCCCCAAACCCCACGGTCAGAAAAGCGCTGACCGTGGCTACCTGTCCGTCCCCAAACCGATCCCAAAATCCCGCCCGGCCATAAATCCACTAGGGAGTTGGCCGGCATCTCCCAATTCCAGAACACCGCGAGCGCGCGATGACAAGTTGCTTGACAGAGGCGGGGCCACCGGCGTAAGTTCCTGCCAGTCGTGCAGTCGGGCGGAAGGCGTGGTTCCTTTCGCTCGTATGCGTCGGCCATCAGGTAGGGGTTGGTTCACGGGCCCGAAGGTGCTGTAGAGGGGGCGGAACGTGCCCGTGTTTGCAGCGATCTGCTGGTGGGCAGCCTGGCTGTCGGCGACCGGTGAAGCGCAGGGTGGGTGTGCCTTGCGGAACGGGTCGTTGCCGGCTGGTTCGCGGAATCGCCACGGTCATCCGACAGTTTCTTCCCTTCTCTCCAATCACCTGCTGAATTCGGGATAGTCAACCCCTCAGATTGTGCAATCCCGCGGGCGCGTCGCCCGCCCTGGAGGTGTTGGAATGGGTCGAAGGAATTCCTTTTTCTTGGGACTGATCTGTCTGTGTTTGCTCGCGCTGGGCACATCGCCCGCGCGAGGCCAGGTGGCCGCTTCCGGCACGATCGCCGGCGCAGTGACCGATACGAGCGGTGCGGCTATTCCATCTGCCACCATCACTCTGACGAACACCGCAACGGCGGGCACTCGGGAGACCAAATCGAACGACAAGGGACAGTACATCTTTGCCTTCGTTGACCCCGGAACCTACTTCGTGAAGTTCGAGAAGCAAGGCTTCCAGTCCACCGTGGTTTCCGATCAGAGGGTATCGGTCGGCCTCCAGTTGAACGTAAACGCTACGCTTCAGGTCGGCTCGGTGACCACGGTGGTCACTGTCACCTCGACGACCGGCGCCGAGCTGCAAACTTTGAATGCGACCGTTGGCACGACCATCGGCGAGGCGACGCTGATGAACTTGCCCAACCCGGGCCGCGACGCCTCGACCTTGGCCGTTCTCCAGCCGGGCAGCAACACCAGCGGCTACACCGCCGGCGTGGTCAACGATCAAAACTCCTTCCAGCTCGACGGCGGCTTCGCCTCCGACGATATGTCGGGCAGCAACTCCTACGTCAACAAGTTTGCAACCAACCTGGCCGCCGTGCACGTCACGCCACCTTCGGGCCCGATCCCGATTCCCGTCACCAGCATCCAGGACTTCAAAGTCGCGACGGCAAACCAGACCGCGGACTTCAACGGCGGCGCTGGTAGCCAGGTGCAGATCGCGACCAAGCGAGGCACGAATGCGTTTCACGGCACCGTTTACGAATATTATTCGGACAACAATTTCGGCGGCGCCAACACCTGGGACAATAACCGGACGGGCAAGAAACAGCCGAGCTCCCATTTCAGCCACTTCGGCGCGGCCGCCGGCGGCAAGATTCCCCACTCGAATTTCCTGGGCAGCGGTTGGTATGTTTTCGGCAATTACGAAGGTTTCCGTTTCCCGCAAAGCGCGACCTTCGAGCGCAACATGCCGCTTCCCTCTCTCCGGGCGGGCATCATCCACCTGAACGGCAAGACGGTGAACCTGAATCCGTTTCCGGTGGTGGATCCCGGCTGCGGAGCCGCGACGCAAAACTGCGGCGTAACGACGACCGGCCAGACCATTCAGCCCGCGATTTGTCCTGGCGGTCCCTGCGACCCGCGAGGGCTCGGGACCACGATGAACGGCCAGCCAAACGGGCCGCTGAACCCCGTCATCACCCTCTGGAATACGTATCTGCCGACGCCCAACGATTGCAACTTCGGCGACGGCCTGAACTACTGCGGATACAAGGGCTCGATCGCCACGCCGCAATCCAGCAACTTCGGTGTTATGCGGATCGATCACGATTTCACCAGCCACCAGCACTTCAACGCCACCTACCACTACTATAGGCTGGCCAACGTCAGCAACGGCCAATGGGATATCGGCGGATTCTTCCCCGGGGACACCAAGGGACAATATGCGGCGGTTCGCAGCGTGCCCCAGAATACCTGGCTCTACACTCTCGGCCTGACGACCGATGTCAGCCCGACCCTCACCAACGACTTCCATTTCAGCCTCACCCGCAACTGGTGGGCTTACGCGTCTTTCGCCGGCGTGCCCAACATCGCCGGCTATCCCGCCGCGCTCGAAATCGGCGGTGAAAATAGCGGAGCGGGAAGCAGCCCGCTGCTCGGCCCTTACAACACCAACAACCAGAGCACCCGCACCCGCTTCTGGGATGGCCTGGATTATATGTGGCGGGACGACATCACCTGGATCAAAGGCAATCACCTGTTCCAGTTGGGCGGGCTCTACCAGCGCAACGACGATACCCACGCCCGTATCGATAACGGCCAGAGCATCAATACCTTCGAACAGTACCTGGTCGGAGACGGAATAGGCGTGCCGCTTTCCTCTCTTGGTATCAACATGAAGGGGTTCGTTCCCGCCGGCATCAAGTCCACTTCCAAATACGGCGACCTGTACTCGATGATCTTGGGCATGGTCGACGAGACGCAAAGCCTCTACACCCGCAGCGTCGGCTCGACCCTCGGCCTTCGGCCCAGAACGTCCTGCGCCGTCCCCGGCGTGGCCGCTACTTCGGGCTGCATCTCCTCGCCACCGGCGTTGAACGAGAGCATCTTCCCCCTCTACAACATCTACCTAACCGACGCCTGGCACCTCAAACCGAACTTCACCTTGAACTACGGCCTGGGCTACACAGTGGCGCTGCCGGCGTATGAAACTCACGGCGGCTACCAGACGGTCGTGGTGGACCAGAACGGCGAGATCCTCTACTCCGAGCAGTATCTCAAACAGGTGCAACAAGCGGCGCTGCAGGGCATCGCCTTTGCTCCGCTGCTCGGTTTCTCCGCCATTCGCAACGTCAAGAACCACTCTCACTATCCCTACGATCCGTTCTACGGGGGAATCAGCCCGCGCATCGGAATCGCCTGGAATTTCAGACCCGACACAGTGCTCCGCGCCGGCTACGCGCGGATCTACGGCCGGATCAACGGCGTCGATCCTGTCCTGGCGGAGCTGCTCACCCCCGGCTTGATGCAGCCGGCTACTTGCGGCGGTCCTAACATCCAGGGGGGATGCGGCGGCACGCCAGCCAACGTCTTCCGAGTGGGGGTGGACGGCAAGGTGGCGCCGCTGCCCGCGCCATCTCAGAACCTGCCACAACCGTGGTATCCCGGCTTCAACGACGTCGCCACCGGGGCGGGCCAGTCCCAAGACCCGAACTTAAAGCCAAACCGTTCCGACGAATTCACTGTGAGCATCCAGCACCAGCTCAGCCCGAAGATCCTCGTCGAGGCTGGCTACATCGGCCGGATCATCGCCAATGAATTTCAGTTTTACAACTACACTGCCGTGCCCTACATGATGACCTTGGGCGGCCAGTCTTTCGCCAATGCCTGGAAAAACATCATGCTGGCCACCAACAGCGGCAACAACCTTTCCAGCATACCCGTCCAGCCCTTCTTCGAGGCGGCTCTGACGCCGGCTTATTGCAAGGGATTCGCCAATTGCACCACGGCGTTCGTCACCAACAACAGCGCTGCCGGCAACGGTAACATGACGGTTTCCGACCCGTTCGATGCCTGGGCCAGTGTCTCCAACATTGGGGCGTGGGTGTTCGGCCGAAGCTTCACCAGCGATCCCATCAACAGCCCGTTCGGGGCGAACGGCCAGTCGCCGGCACTGGACACGACCGTCAGCAACGGATACGGCAACTACCATGCTGGCTACCTTCAGATGAATTTCAGCAACTGGCACGGCCTGACGTTCAGGAGCAACCTGACCTGGAGCAAGGCGCTGGGCACCGGTGCCTCAAGTCAAGCCGCCAGTTCCGGCGCGACAGTCGATCAGTGGAACCTGGCAAACAACTACGGTCTCCAGAGCTACGACCAGAAGTGGGTCTTCAACCTCTACTTCAATTACCAGGAGCCGCTCTTCAAGGACCAGAAGGGATTTCTGGGCCGGGCGCTCGGAGGCTGGAGTATTGCCCCAGTCTTCATCCTCGGCAGCGGCTTCCCGATCGAGGCCGACACATCGAACGGCGACTGCGGCACCTACGGCGAGTGCAACACCGCCTATTTCGGAGGGTTCGAGAATCAGATCATCACCGGGGACCTGCACTACAGCCCTACCCGCAACCAAAACGTGAAGGGGACCACTTGCGGCAGGGCTGGACCCGGGCAGAACGTCTTCCCCAACCCGGATGCGGCGTGCGCGCTGTTCCGCGATCCGATTCTCGGCCTTGATGGAAACACCGGAGGCGCCGGCGTGCTCCGCGGCTTGCCCTTCTGGAACCTGGACCTGGACCTCACCAAGAACCTGAAATTCACCGAGCGCACCAGCGCGTCGGTCTATTTCGCGTTCACCAACGTGCTCAACCACATGCAGCCTGCCGATCCCTGCTTCCACGGCTACGACCTGAGCACCTTCGGCGTGCTGGGTTGCGGCGGCGCCGTTCAAGCGAACGAACCTCGCCGGCTGCAAATCGGCGCGTCCTTCGACTGGTAGGCAAACCAGCTCGGCTCGGGAGGGCCGGTAACGGCCCTCCCGAGATGTTCCCTTTCGACGTTGGGCCCGAGCCCCGTGTGGGCCGGGCCCCGCGACAAGGAGATTCGCCCGCACCCCGCCCCGGCTTCCCGCCCGGTACCCATACCGAGGCCCGCCGCTCTTGGTGTAGTGTCAAAAGCCCCTTGACATTGCTGAGAGATAGGGCGTACGTTCTCCCCAGTCTTGCGTGGGCGGGGGGTGCTGCGGCTTTAATCTCTCGTTTGCGCCGGCTGTCAAGTAGGGGTTGATTCACGGGCCCGAAGCGGTGGGCTGAGGGGGCGGAACGTGCCCGTGTTTGGAGCGATCCGCTGGTGGGCAGCCTGGCTGTCGGCGACCGATGACGCGCAGGGTGGGTGCGCCCTGCGGATCGGGTCGTTGCCGGCTGGTTCGCGGAATCGCCACGGTCATCCGACGGTTTCTTCCCTTCTCTCCAGTCACCTGCTGAATTCGGGATAGGCCACCCCTCGGGTTGTGCAACCTAACGGGCAAAACGCCCGCGCAGGAGGTGCTGGAATGCGTGAAAGGCGCGGTTTGTTTGTCGCCTTTGCTTTTCTTTGCCTGCTTGCCCTGGTCCCCATCGGCCTGCACGCGCAATCGGCGGATACCGGCTTGGTGCAGGGCCAGGTGACCGACCCCACCGGCGCCGTCATTCCCGGAGCGCAGGCGTCGCTGACCAATGCAGCGACCGGCGTCCAACTGACGACGACTACCGATTCGGTCGGCCGGTTTTTGTTCCCTAACGTCGCTCCCGGCACTTACGTGTTGCGCGTGTCGGCGACTGGCTTCGAAAGCTACGTAGTCACGAAGGTCACCGTCGATGTAACCAAGTCGTACACCTACAACACGCAATTGAAATTGGGCCAGACAACGCAAACAGTCCAGGTGACCGAAGTGATGGGCGCGGAACTACAAACCACGAATGCCAGCATCGGCACCGAAATAGGCGGCGACACGCTTTCGCGGCTGCCCAGTTCGCAACGCAACATCACCTCGATGCTGAGCCTCCAGCCCGCGGTGGCTCCGATGAATGCTAGCTCCGATACCAGCGGCGGCGAAGTCGCCGGCGCCACCACCGACCAAACCACGTTCCTGGTGGATGGCGGCGACGCCACCAGCGACATGGAAGCCACCAACAGCTACGCGGCGGTGCCCGGCCAGCCCTATCCCTCGCCGTTCATCGCGGTCAACGTCGAGACCACAAACGAGTTTCGCGTGGTCACCAGCAGTCCGACCTCGAGCTTTTCCCGCTCGCAAGGCGGCGAAATCGCCATCGTCTCGAAGAGCGGAACGAACTCGTTCCACGGCAGCGCCTACGAGTATTACAACGGAAGCACGCTGGGCGCGAATACCTGGACGAACAACCGGCTGGCCATCCCCAAGCCGCACCAGGTGAACAACCGCTACGGATTCACCTTCGGCGGGCCCATGCTGAAGAACCGGCTGTGGTTTTTCGGCAATTACGAGGGCCGCAAGTTCCGGCAAAGCGGCGGCTTCGAAACCGACGTTCCCACCGCGCTGGCGCGCCAGGGCATCCTCCAGTTCACCGATGCCAAGGGAAACGTCATCGCCTACAATCTGAAAACCTCGACCGCTTGCGGCTCGGCCGGCACCACCGCCTGCGATCCCCGCGGCATCGGGATCGACCCCACCATCCAGGCCTATTGGAATCTGCTGCCTCCGCCCAACGACCCTTCGGCGGGCGACGGACTGAACAGCGAAGGATTCAACCATTCCTACGCCCAACCGACGGACGAGAACATGGGGATGCTGCGGCTGGATTACAAAATCAATCAGAGCTGGCGCTTCTACACCACCTACCGCCAGCAGAAATTCAGCTACCTCGATCAGGCCCAGTACGACCTGATCGCGCTGCAGAACGTCAGCAGCACCCCGGTTCAGCCGCGGTTCGCCACCTTCATGCTTACCGGCCAGATCGGCAACCATTTCACCTCGCAAATCCACGGCTCGTGGATGCGTGACTGGTGGGCCTGGGGACGGGTGGCTCCCGCGAATCCCTCGGCCATTTCCGGCCTGGGAGGCACGCTCCAGGTTTCGGGTGAGGGCCAGGCGGGCGACGGCACGAACAGCAAGCCTTTTGCCGACCCCGTCAACTTCAACACCCAGCAAGGCCGGGCTCGGCTCTGGAACGGTCACGACTGGTACCTGGCGCAGGATTCCAGTTACCTGCACGGCAACCATACCATCCAGTTCGGCGGTTCCTGGTATTTCTGGAACATCATCCACCTGCGCACCGACGACGTACTCGGCGGGCTCACCAACGGGCCGATTTACTGGATCGGGTCGACCCAGATGGCCAGCGGGCTTTTCGTGAACGTGCCGTCCAGCGAAACTCCTCCGGGATTGTCGTCCACCGATGCGGCCCGGTGGTCGACGATGTACGCGTCGATGCTGGGGCTGGTGGACCACTCCTCGCAGGTGGCTACCCGGGACGGGCAATTCAATGCCCTCCCCTTGGGCCAGCCACTCGTCGATCACGTCCATGTCGGCGCCTTTTACAACTACGTCCAAGACCTCTGGCAAATGAAGCCGTCGTTCACCCTCACCTACGGTTTGAGCTACGGCGTGCAATTCCCGCCGAGGGAGTTGAATGGCAAGCAGGTACTGGAAACGTACACGCTCACCGGACAGCCCGTTCAGGACATCCAAGCCTACTTCCAAGCGCGCAACCAATCGCTCAGCAGCGGCGGGTTCTTCCCCGACCCGGCAGGCAGCGGCGCGACTTTCCCGTCGTTCTCTTTCGCGCCCATCGGGTCGGTGCCCGGTTTCACCCGCCCGCTGAACACCTATTGGGGCTCGCTCGGTCCTCGCGTCGCCGTCGCCTGGCAGCCGAAATACAGCAACAGAATTTTCGGAAACCACCAGACGGTTGTTCGCGTCGGCTATTCGATCCTCTGGAACCGCACCAACGCCGTCGGCTTGGTGCTCACGCCCTTGCTGGGTGACGGCCTGGCCCAGATCATCGGCTGCAACGCTCCGGTGATAAACGGCACGTGCAGCGGCGCAACCACCGACGCCACCAGCGCCTTCCGCGTCGGCATCGACGGCAAGTCCCTGCCGCTGCCGACTCCCACCGGCGGATTCCCGCTCACTCCCACGTCGCCGATCAGCAGCTTGAACGGGTTCAACCTCGACCCCAAGTGGACACCGGCGTGGTCCCACAACGTCACGTTCGACATCCAGCGCACTGCGTTCCACAACTGGATGTTGGATGTCGGCTACATCGGCCGGTTCAGCCGGAACCTTGAGCGCGGCGCTTCCATCGGTGCTTCCGACATGTTCGCCACCGACCCGAAGTCCGGCCAGTCCCTGGCGCAGGCCTTCGACTCCGTCAGCCAGCAGATCCGCGGCGGCACCAAGCCCGCCAACGTCACTCCGCAGCCGTACTTCGAGGACATGGGCGGCGCCTGCACCAACGCCCAGAAGGTGCCGGGAACCATGCCCGGCCAGCCGGGCTACGTGACTTGCACCAACCTGGCGGCGACAGACACCAGCGACCTCTCGAACGGCAACCTCGCGCGGTTCATGATTTTCAAATTCGACCGCGTCGCCAACACCTCGCTCGATCCGCTGCAGTTCCGGAACAATTTCTTCAATTTCGGCGGCGGCTGGGCGAACTACAACGCCGGCTTTGTCACCATCCGCAAGGCCTTCAGCCAGGGCCTCGAAGTCGGGTTCAACTACACCTACTCGCACGCCCTGGGAACCAACACCATCGGCCAGCAGTACATCAATTACACCGACGGCACGCCGTTCCGGCCGGGCACTGCCTACACCTCCTCCGGTTACGATCGTCGGCACGTGTTCAACGCCAACTTCTACTACCAACTGCCGTTCGGCAAGGGAGCCCATTTCTCCACCGGGAACTCCTTCACCGACCGGATCGTTGGCGGGTGGTACGTGTCGGGCATCTGGTCGTGGCAATCGGGCTTGCCGCGCTGCATCGGCGCCGACGGCACCTACGGAGACTTCAACGGCCACACCTGCGCCGTTGCCGCCTCCCCGCTCTACGGCCAGAACGGCAGGCACAACAACATCGTTGGCGGCGCACTTGCCAACGGCACGCGGGTTGCCACCAACGGCAACGTCGCCAATGGCGGCAGCGGGATCAACCTCTTTGCCAATCCCGTCGCCGTGTATGCCAGCCTGACCCGGCCGCTGCTCAGCCAGGACTTGCGGCCGTACCAGGACGACGTCGCCGGCTTCCCGCTGTGGAACATGGACTTCTCGATTGGTAAGAACGTCGCCGCCACCGAGCGGTTCAAAGTGCTCTTCACCGCCGACCTGTTCAACGCGTTCAACCACTTCGTTCCCTCGAATCCGTCGCTTGACTTGAACAGCCCTCACAGCTTCGGCGTGGTGACCGACCAGCAAAACACGCCGCGCCAAATCCAGATGGGTTTGCGCTTCGAGTTCTAGCGAGGAAACCTCGAACCGGGGCGGGTCCCGTTCCAGCGGGGCCCGCCCTTTTTTTTGGTGTTTGGCTGCCACGGTCAGCGCCTTTCTGACCGTGGGCCTTGCGGGTATGGTCACCTGCGGCGCGTGAAACAAGGCCCAGCGCGAGGAACGCATCACGTCGTGCGCCAGCCATGCGCGTGGGCTGGGTAGCCACGGTCAGCGCTTTTCTGACCGTGGGCCTTGCGGGTATGGTCACCTGCGGCGCGTGAAACAAGGCCCAGCGCGAGGAACGCATCACGTCGTGCGCCAGCCATGCGTGTGGGCTGGGTAGCCACGGTCAGCGCCTTTCTGACCGTGGGCCTTTGATTGGACTACGCTCTGTAACCTTCCGGAAGCTGGACGTGATCGATCCGAATCTGGCGCGCCGTCCCTGGCCTCATTCCCAGCGCAGAAATGTTGCAGCTCGACCAGGGCCACTCCTCGGCGCGGCTGACCAATCCTTTTCGTATCGGATTGGAATGCATGTACTCCAGCCGCTGGCTTAATTCCTTCTCGTGGCGCACAAACCTGTCCCAGAATTGGTGCTGCCAGATGGGGCCCCGAGTGCGCCGCCGCTCGTTCAACCTCCGCGCCGACACCGCCTTTACATCGTGCATCACCTGGGAAATTGTCAGCGGGTGGCTCACCCCGATAAGGGCGTGCCAATGGTCGGGCATCAGCACATATCCGCAGAGCAAAAAATTAAGCTGGCGGCGCACCCCTGCCAGAACATCGAGCATGACCGTGTATTCGGACTCGGCGAAAGGCTCGACCCAACGGAGGAGATTCGCGGTAACGAAGAAGATTCGGTCGGTGGTGCGCAACCGATGGACGTTGGACATTGCGAGGTAACGATACCCCCAAGGCCCACGGTCAGAAAGGCCCTGACCGTGGCTACCTGACCAGCGCGCCAGCCGGCGGTTAGCGGCGGCGGCCGGAGGGGCCTTCGCCGCCTTGCATGAAGACGGCGCCGCCCGGGCCCTGGCCACCGGCCGCTGCCGGAACCAGCTCGGGCACGGGGCGATGGCGCAGCCGGCCAAGAAACGCGGTGAACGACTCCATGTAGGTGTAGAAGACCGGCGTCAGGTACAGGGTGACCACCTGGGAGAAAATCAGCCCGCCAGTCACCACCAGGCCTAGCGGCCGGCGAGATTGCGCGCCGGTGCCCCAGCCGAGCGCGATGGGCAGGGTGCCCATGATGGCCGACATGGTGGTCATCATGATGGGCCGGAAGCGAATCACCGCGCCGTGGTAGATGGCTTCGGCGGGCGGCTTGTTGTCGGTGCGCTGGGCGGCGAGGGCGAAATCGATCATCATGATGGCGTTCTTCTTGATGATGCCGATCAGCATGATGAGGCCGACGAAGCCGTACAAATTGAGCTCGTGCCCGAAAACCATCAGCGTCAGCAACCCGCCCACCGCCGCCGAAGGCAGGCCGGAAAGAATGGTGATCGGGTGGATGAAGCTCTCGTAGAGGATGCCGAGAATGATGTAAATCACCAGCAGGGTGAGCAGCAACAGCACTCCCAGGCCCACCAGCGAACCCTGGAAGGCTTGTGCGGTGCCCTGGAAGCTGCCGTTCAGGTCCGCCGGAAGCGTTTGCCGCGCCAGTTGCTGCATTTCGTTCACCGCGTCGCCGAGGGCGAAACCCGGCGCCAAGTCGAACGAAAGGGTCACCGCCGGCACCTGCCCGATGTGGTTGACCGTCAGCGGGCCATAGCTGTGGGTGGTGCGGGTGAGGGCGTCGAGCGGCACCAACTGGCCGGTGCTCGAGCGGACGTAGAGCATCGAGAGGGCCGCGGGATCGGCTTGGTACTGCGGCTCCAGTTCCATCACCACCCAGTATTCGTTGTCGGGGGCGTAGATGGTGGAAACCTGGCGGCTGCCGTAGGCGGTGTAGAGAGCGTTCTCAATCTGCTGGGGGCTGACGCCGAGGGCGGCGGCCTTGTCGCGATCGATTTCGACGTTCACCTGGGGATTCTTCAATTGCAGGTCGCTGGTGATGTCTTCGAGGCCCGGCAGTTTCTTCATCTTGTCTTCGAGGATCTGGGAATACTGGTAGAGTTCAGCGGTGTTGGGCCCTTGCAGCGCGTACTGATACTGGCTCTTGGTGAGGTGGCCGCCGATATTGATGGAAGGCGGGTTTTGCGGGAAGACGCGCAGGCCGGGCACCGAATCGAATTTCGGCCGCAACTCGGCAATCACCTCGTCGGCGTTCATGTGGTGCGAGAGCGCCGAGCGCAGGTCAACGACCAGTTGCTCGAACGCGGGATGGCCGGCGGCCTTGCGCCGCAGCCACCGATACGCGCGCGAATCCACCCAGGCGCGGTCGCCGGGATCCTTCAGCCGCATGAACAGGTGGCCGGTATTGATGGTGCCGGTGAATCCGCCCACCGAGGAAGAAAAATTGGCGATGTTGGGATCGGCCTTGGCGATGGCGTTCAAAACCTCGCCGTGGGCGACCATCGCGTCGTAGGAGATGCCCTGGGTCGCCTCGAAATAGGCGAAAATCTGCCCGGTATCCTCGCTCGGCAGGAAGCCTTTTCTAATCACCCAGAATTGCCAGACGGTGACCAGCAGGATGACTCCGCCGATCGAGAGGGTGAACAGGCGGTGGCGGAGGCACCAGCGTAGGCTGGAGGAGTAGCCGTCGAGCATGGCGTCGAAACCGCGCTGGGTGGTCTGGTAGAGCCGCCCGTGGCGCTGCTGGTTGGGGGGCCGGAGGAAGCGGCTGCAAAGCATCGGGGTGAGGGTGAGCGAAACGAAGCCCGAGACCAGCACCGCCATCATGATGACCACCGCGAATTCGTGCAGCAGCCGGCCGAGGATGCCGCCCATGAAGAGCACCGGCAGGAAAACTGCCGCCAGCGAGGCGGTCATCGACAGGATGGTGAACCCGATTTCCTTCGAACCGGAAAGCGCGGCCTCGATGGTCGATTCGCCCATTTCCATGTGGCGAACGATGTTCTCGAGCATGACGATGGCGTCGTCGACGACGAACCCCACCGATAGCGTGAGGGCCATGAGCGACAGGTTGTCGAGCGTGTACCCCAGTTCGTACATTCCCGCGAACGTTCCCACAATTGCCATCGGCAGCGCCAGGCTGGGGATGATGGTTGCCGAGACGTTCCGCAGGAACAGGAAAATCACCATCACCACCAGGCAGATCGCCAGCCACAGGCTGAACTTGACGTCGCTGACCGACTGGCGGATCGAGCGCGACCGGTCGTAGAGCGTTTCGAGATTCACCGACGGCGGAATCTGGGATTGCAGCTCCGGGATCAGCTTCTTCACCGCGTCGGTCACCGCCACGGTGTTGGTTCCCGGCTGCCTCATCACCGCCAGCGTCACCGCCCGGCGCCGGTTGAACCAACTGATCTGTTTGTTGTCCTGGATGCCGTCGATCACCTGGCCCAGATCGCCCAGCCGCACCGGCGAGCCGCCGCGATAGGCGACGATGATCTGGCGGTACGGCGCCGCCTGCTGCAACTGGCCCGAGGCCTGCACGATGTAGGCCTGGTTCGCTCCCCACAGAGTGCCCGTGGGCAGGTTCACGTTGGCGCCCTGCACCGCGCTCACCACGTCGTCCAGGCCGATTTTCCGCGAGGCCAGCGCCTTGGGGTCGAGCTGGATCCTCACCGCGTACTGCGCCGAGCCATGCACCTGCACTTCGGCCACGCCTTCCACCATCGAAATGCGCTGCGCCAGCAGATTTTCGGCGTAGCGGTCCACCTGGTAGATGGGCATCGTCGCGGAATTCACCGAAATGAACAGGACGGGCTGGTCGGCGGGATTCGACTTGAAGAAAGTCGGAGGCGCCGGCATCCCCGGGGGAAGCTGGCCGCCGGAGCGGGAAATGGCCGATTGGACATCCTGGCCGGCGGAATCGACGCTGCGGTCGAGGCTGAATTGCAGGCTGATGGAAGTGGAGCCCTGGACGCTCTGGGAGGACATCGAGCTCAAGCCGGCAATCGCGGAGAACTGCTTTTCGAGCGGCAGGGCCACCGACGACGCCATCGTTTCGGGGCTTGCGCCGGGCAGGCTGGCGTGGACGTTGATGGTGGGGAAATCGACGTTGGGCAGGTCGTTCACCGGCAGCTTGCGGTAGCCGAGGACGCCGAACAGCAGGATGGCGAACATCACCAGCGTCGTCATCACCGGCCGGCGAATGAACAGCTCGGTTATGTTCATGAGCCCGTCCTGAATGCCCCGCTACAAACTCGCCCGAACGTCGACCCGCGATCCGGGCACCAGCCGCAGCTCGCCGTCGGTAACCACCGTCTGGCCTGGCTCGAGCCCGGCGGTGATCACCGTCCGCCCCTGCACCTGCTGGGCCGTCTTCACCGGCTGCATGTCGGCCGTGCCGTCCTTTTTCACCACCCAGACGTAGGCGCCCTGCTGGCTGGTCTGCACCGCCTGGCTCGGCACCACCAGCGCGCCAGCCTGCTCGCCCAGTTGCAGCTCGACGTTGACGAACTGGCCCGGCCACAGCCGGTGGCGCGCGTTGGGGAAAACCGCCTTGAGCTTGATGGTGCCGGTGGTTTGGTCGACGGAATTATCGATGAAATCCAGATAGCCGGTTTCGGGGTGCTCGGGATCGGTCTGCAAGGCGGCGGTGGCGCGCGGCCGGCCCTGCTCGAGGGCCTGGCGCACGCGCGCGAGCAGGTCTTGCGGCACGGCGAAATCGACGTAGAGAGGCGTCACCTGGTTGATGGTAACGAGCACCGAGACGTCGTTGGCCTTCGCCAGGTTCCCCACCCACAACTGGAGCGCGCCGGTTTTCCCGTCGATGGGAGAGTAGATTTTGCAGTAGGAGAGCTGCAGCTTGGTGGCTTCCACCGCCGCCTGGTCGGCTTGCACCAGCGCCTTGGCCGATTCCGCCTGGGACACGAGTTGCTCGTATTGGTCCCGGGGAACGATGCCGGCCTGGTACAGCTTCTGATAGCGCTCGGCGTTGGCGGCGTCGAATTTGGCCTGCGCGTCGTCTTTCGCCAGCGTACCCGTGGCTTGATCGAGCGCCGTCTGGTAGGGCCGGGAATCGATCGTGGCCAGCATCTGGCCTTTGTGCACGAAATCCCCTTCTTTGAAGAAGAGGCCGGTGAGCGTGCCGGCCACCAGCGGCTTCACCTGCACGCTGGAATACGCTTCTCCGGTGCCAATCTCCTGCGCCAGGATGGGTATGTTCACCTTGGCCACCTGGGCCACGCGGACCGGAACCGGCGGCGGCACCGGCGCCGACTCGACCTTGTCCCGCGAACACCCGGCGAGGCCAGCCAGGGCCGCAAGGCCGGCGGCCAGAAACAGTTTTCCCCTTGCGCTTCGGCTCATATCAGGAATGGGTTCCCACTCAATTTTTGGACGTTTCCGGCGCGCCGCCGGTTTCGACCGAATCGCTCCGCGGCGGCAGGGTGCGCGGGGCCGGCGGCTCACCGGAGGGCGCTTGAAACTCCCTTTTCTTATAGCCCGCGACGGCGATGGAGGTCAACCGCGCCGCGGATGTGCTAACATCTGCTTTCTTCCGTCCGCCGGAACTCGCTCGAGGAGACGATCTTGGCCGCGCCACAGAAATTCCTGCTGCCCGACCGCACCATCGACACCCTGGACGCTTACCTGGCCGGCGGCGGCGGCGAGGGATTGCAGAAGGCGCTCGCCATGCCCCGCCAACAGGTGCTTACCGAACTCAAACGAGCCGGCCTGCGAGGGCGCGGCGGCGCCGGCTTCCCCACCGCGGTCAAATGGAACACTGTTGCCAGTTCCCCCTGCCCCACGAAATATTTCGTATGCAACGCCGCCGAGGGCGAGCCGGGCACTTTCAAGGACCGCACGCTGATCGGGCGGAATCCCTACCAGTTGATCGAGGGCATCCAGATCGGCGCGTACGCGATCGACGCCAGGAAATGTTACATCGGGATGAAAGCCAGCTTCGAAAATGCTTATCTGCGGCTGCGCGACGCCCTGGCGCAGATGGCCGCGCGGAAGATGATTCACGTTCCGGTGGAACTGGTGCGCGGGCCGGAGGACTACCTGCTGGGCGAGGAACGGGCGCTGCTGGAGGTGATTGAAGGTAAGGAAGCCATGCCCCGCGAGGCCGATAACCCCCCCTACATCCTCGGCCTGTTCACCCGAATGCTTTACGACGTCTACGAGCCGAATCCCGCTGTCGTCGATAACGCCGAAACCGTCTGCAACGTCCCTCACATCCTCCGCAACGGCCCCGACTGGTACCGCTCGATGGGCACGGCCGATACGCCGGGCACGATGGTGTTCACGATTTCCGGCGACGTGCGCACGCCCGGCGTGTACGAATTGCCCATGGGCACCACCCTGCGCGAGCTGATCGACGTTTGGGGCGGCGGACCGCGGCCGGGCCGGCGGGTGAAGGCGGTCTTTTCGGGCGTCACCAACCCGGTGATCACCGCCGATCATCTGGACGTGGCGCTCGATTTCGGGTCGATGCGCCGAATCGGCAGCGGGCTGGGGTCGGGCGGCTACATCGTGTACGACGACGCGGCCTGCATGGTTCGCGTCGCCTATCGCTACGCCGAATTCCTCTGGCTCGAGTCCTGCGGCCAGTGCACTTCGTGCAAGGACGGCGGCCACACCGCCACCCTGCATCTGAAGAAGCTGGTGGACGGCCGCGGCAGCGGGGTCGATGTGGCGGCGGCGGTGCAGGCGGCGGTGAAGGCGCCCAGCGGCACCCGGTGTTTCCTGCCCAGCGAGCTGGCGGCGATCGTGCCCAGCGTCGTCGATAACTACGGCGATGAATTCGTCGCTCATTTCGGTCGCGGCTGCCGCGATTGCGCCGATCTCATGGTGCCGAAAATGGCCGCCTACGACGAAGCCACCAAGACGTTCAGTTACACCCACGGCCGCACCACGCCCTAGCGGCCAGTTTCCGGCGCTCATCCCGGCCGGTTCCATCCCGCTCCCCCGCAGGGAGGGGAAATCCCGCCCCTGCAAACGCCGCCGTGCCAGCCGCCGCTGGCGTGCCGCCGCGAACAGCGCGCGGGCAAGCTCCGGTGGCCGCAGGCGCGGAGAAGCACCGCCAAGCGCCAAAAAGACAGACGTCCGAATTCCGGCAGCCCCCCTATGCACCCGCGCCGGGTACAGAATGCATCTAATACTCAAACGCAGACTTATGGCACCGGCGGCCGTCCGGTTCGAGTGCTACGCGGCAACGGCCGGGAGGAGGTCGAAATGTTCGCCGAACTGCCGATTTCAAACCCTGGACGCCGGCCCACCCGCACCCGGTGGACATTCTTGGTTTCTTTCGCCGCGGAGGCGACCGTTCTCGCCGTCGTACTGCTCGTTCCCCTGCTCCAAACGCAGGCGCTGCCCAAGCTCTGGATGACAACCTCGGTCACCGTCTGGGCTCCCGAACCGCCCCCCATGCCGCTGAAGCCGACCGTCGTTCCGGAGACAATTCAGAAAGCTCCTGACCGCTGGTTCCATGTGCCGGTGGCCATTCCCCACGGCATCGAGAAGGCTCGCTCGGAGCCGCCGGTCACCGACATGGCTGGTCCCTCGGTCCCCGGCGCCATCCCCGGCAGCCAGTCGAATACGGGGGATTGGCTTGTCCCGAGTCAGCCGGCGGCGCCCTCGGCCCCCGCCACGCCAAAACGGATCACGTTGGGTGGACAAGTGCAGGCAGCCAAGCTGATCCGGATGGTTCGGGTGGAGTATCCGGCGACCGCGCAGCAGGCGGGCATTCAGGGCAGCGTGGTGCTGAAAGCTATCATCGCCGCCGACGGCAGCGTGGAGGCCCTGCAATACATTTCGGGACCGCCATTGCTGGTCCGCGCGGCGATGGACGCCGTACGCCAATGGCGCTACCAGCCGACGCTGCTGAACGGCCACCCGGTGGAAGTTGAAACCAGCATCACGGTGAATTTCACGCTCAACCGAACCCCGGGGAGCTAGACACCGGCCGAGCCTTCTGCCCTGGGCCAGACGCAGTCCAAAGCAACGGCCGAATGGCAGGCGCCGGGCTTCTGCGCCATTTGTTTCGGTTAGAGCCGACTACCCGAGCGCCGCTTGGTCGAGAAAGAGCATCACCCTGCCCCGCGGCCGCACCCGCGCCGCCGGATAGGGGCTTGACTCGTCCGGCTTCGCCGCCAGCAGCTTGGCGACGATCGCCTGCTTCTCCGCGCCAGCCACCAGAAAGAAAATTTCCTGCGACCCATCGAGCGCGGGCAAAGTAAGCGTCAGCCGCACCGGCGGATCGGCCGCCACTCGCACCGGCACCACCCAGCGCGCGGTTTCCCCGAGCGCCGGCGAGCCGGGAAACAGCGATGCAGTGTGCCCTTCGGGGCCGATGCCCAGGAGCGCCAGATCGAAGCGCGGGCCGGCGGCGCCGAACTGCTGGAGCAGGGCTTGCTCGTAGGCGCGCGCGGCGTCCTCCGGGTTGGGAAACGAGGTTGGCATCGGATGAACGTTGGCTGCCGGTAAGGCGAGAGGATCGATCAGCGTTTGGCGCGCCAGCCGGTAATTGCTCGAGGAATCGTCCTGGGGAACGTACCGCTCGTCGCTCCAGTACAAATGGATATTGCTCCAGTCGATGCGCTGGCGGTAATCGGCGGCGAGGATTTCGTAGAGTCGCCGGGGCGTGTGTCCCCCGGCCAGCGCCAGATGGAATCGGCCGCGCGCGGCGACGGCGGCAGCGGCGGCATGGTAAATCTCCTGCGCCGCCGCGTGGCTCAGGGCCCCGGCGTTGGGCCAGACGCTCGGCTGCCAGGTCATATGCCAGCCGCGTTGCCGAACGCGAGCCCGCTCGACAATCGTTCGGCTTCCTTCGGGCCCCAGGTTCCCGCGGGATACTGCACCAGCGGCGGGGGGCTGGCGAGCACCGGCGTGTACAGCCGCCAGGAAGCTTCCACCCAGTCGTCACGGACGAACTGAGTGGAGTCGCCCAGCAGCACGTCGAGCAGCAGCGTTTCGTAGGCTTCGGGCAGCGGCTGAAAGACTTCCGAATAGCGGAAGTGCAGCCGCTGGGTGTTCACCTGGAACGAGGGCCCGGGCGATTTCACTTCGAATTGCAAATCGAATCCTTCGTCGGGCTGGATGGTGATCACCAGGGCGTTCGCGGTGCACGTTCCACAGGCGGTCCCCTGGAAGATGGAAACCGGCGGCTGCCGGAAATTCACCACAATCCGGCTCACCCGGCTGGCCAGGCGCTTCCCGGTTCGCAGGTAGAACGGCACTCCCTGCCAGCGCCAGTTGGAAATCTCGAGCCGCGCCGCCACGAACGTTTCGGTTTTGGAATCCCGCGCCACTCCCGGTTCCTGCCGGTAGGCGGGCACCGCTTTGCCATCCACCTGGCCCGCGGCGTATTGGCCGAAAACGACGTCGCCGGGCCGGATGGGTCGGATCGATTCCAGCACTTTCACCTTCTCGTGCCGAATAGCTTCGCCGGCGAAACTGGCAGGGGGTTCCATCGCGGTGAGGGAGAGGAGCTGGGTGAGGTGGTTTTGGATCATGTCTCGCAGTGCTCCGGCGGTTTCGTAATAGCGGGCGCGGTGCTCGACGCCCAGCGATTCGGCGACGGTGATTTCCACCGACTCCACGCGGTCGCGATTCCAGAGCGGCTCGAACAGCGAATTGGCGAACCGGAAAACCAGCAGGTTCTGGACGGTTTCCTTGCCCAGGTAGTGGTCGATGCGGAAGACCTGCGGCTCGTCGAAATACTTGTGGAGCAGGTTGTTGAGCTCCTCGGCGGATGCCTGGTCTCGCCCGAACGGTTTCTCCACCACCACCCGCGTCCAGCCCCGGCCCTCGTTCAATCCGGCTTCAGCCAGCCGCGTTACCGTCGCCTCGAACACGCTGGGAGGCACCGCCAGGTAGAACACGCGGTTTCCGGTGAGGCTTTCGGATTTCTCGAGCGCCGCCACCCTGGCCGCCAGCGCCTTGTAGTCTTCCGAGCCGCCGCTGCCGATGGCCTGATAAAACAAAGTTTCGCCGAGCCATTTGTCGTCCAGTTTCGCTCCGCCGAACTGGGAGGCATCATCGGCGATCCTCTTGCGGAACGCCGGATCGCTCATCGCCTGGCCAGTGCCCACGCCGAGAATCCGGAACCGCTGGTCGGGGGTGACGCCTTCCGACAGCCGGCAGAGCGCTGGCAGGAGTTTGCGGCCGGCCAGGTCGCCGGTGGCGCCGACAATCACGAACAAATCCCGCCGATTCACCCACTGGTTCACGATGCGTCCTTTCGCTTCGATTCGCCCCCAGTAGCGCCTGGCGGCAGCTCAGGGCTGGCTGGGCTGGCCCGCGGCGATTCCCAAATGCGCCAGCTCGTCGGCGAGTTTCGCCGGGCTCTGGTAGTGCACCACCCTCATGCCCAGTCGCGCCGCCGCTTCGAGGTTGATATCGCGGTCGTCGACGAAGACGGATTCGGCCGGATCGCGCTGGGTAATTTGCAGCGCCAGCCGGTAAATCTTCTCGTCCGGTTTGCGCACGCCAAGGTAGCAGGAACTCAGGAACATCGAAAACACTTTCCGCAAGCCGAACCGCTGGATGCGATATTCGTTCAGCTCGAGCGATTCGTTGTTGAGCGCGGCCACCAGCCACCGTCCGGCTCCGGCAAGCTGCTTCACCACCGCCATCGCTTCGGGAAACTCCCGCGACTGGCCGAACAAAAACGCCTCGAAGGCGTCGCGGGTGAACGGCCTCCGGCGGTAAAAAACCGTGCGCCGGACGTAATCGTCCATGGTGATTTGGCCCATCTCCCAGCCGTGAACCACCATCTCGTGCCGGTCCTCGAACTCCTCGGCGTCGAGCCCGAATTCCTCCACCGCCCGGCGCCGCGCCGCGCGGTCCCAGCCATTCGAGAGCACCACGCCGCCGATGTCGAAGAAAAAAGCCTTCGGCTCAGCCACGGGCCAGCACCGCCAACCGCTCGAGTCCGCTCATCACCTCGCCTCCCAGACTTACCCGCAGAACCCGCCGGCCGCGCCGGGTGAGCGCCTGCCAGTCGCCCAGCGCCTGCGCCCGGATCAGCGCTCCGAAACTATAATCGGTTTCCGGCACAGGCAGGTCGGGCGCCGCGTCGTCCACCAATTGCAGGAAAAGGCCGGTGTTCGGACCGCCTTTGTGGAGCTGGCCGGTGGAATGCAGGAAGCGCGGTCCGTAACCGACGGTGGTCGCCAGGCGAGTCCGGCGGCGCAGCGCCAGGCGAATCGATTCGAGCGCCGCCGTGGTTGGCTGGCGCGGCTCGAGGTAGGCGTGCAGCGCGATGTAGTCGCCCGCCCGCGCCTTGCCCAGCCACTCCTCGAGGGCCCGCTTCAAGGCGGCTTCGTTCGCGGCGGAAACAGGATCCGAGCCGGGCGCGCTCGCCGCGCTTCCGCCGCCGGCCTTCATCGCTTGCCGCGCCAAGTCCTTAGCCAATTGCACGTCGGGCTGGTTGAACGGCTGGATGCCGATTGCGGCCCCGGCTGCGGGCACGGCGATTTCCCAACGGAAAAATTCCTGCGCCAGGTCCAGCCGGTCGCTCAGCCGGATGCGCACCACCGGGTGGCCGGCGGCTTCGAGCGCCGCGAGACGGTCTTTGTTGCCGGCTTCCCCGCCCATCCAGAAATCAACGAAGACGCGATCGGCGCCGTACAGTGCCGGCTCGGCGAGCGGCTCGCCGGCCACCGGCAGGATGCCTCGGCCGTCCTTGCCGGTGCTTTCCGCCACCAACTGCTCGAGCCAAACTGCGAGCGGAGCCATCGAGGGGCTGGAACTAAAGGTGAGCTTGTCGCGCCGGGCAAGCGCCGCTTCGCCCAGCAGGGCGCCAAGCTCGAGGCCTGGATTCTGGCTGACGGGCACGCAGAAGGCGCAAGCTTCGCTCATCTCCCAGGCGCGGCCCAGCAGCTGCCGCAGATTGATTCCAACGAGCGCCGCCGGCGCCAGTCCGAAGTGGGTAAGGGCGGAGTAGCGGCCGCCGACGTCGGCGGCGGCGCGAAACACGCGGCGAAACCCGCGGTCGGACCCGAGCTTCTCGAGCGGCGTACCGGGGTCGGTGATAGCGACGAATTGGCGCCCCCTGCCGGCCCCGCCCGCGCGGTCCCAGAAATAATAGAAGAAGGAAAGCGGCTCGGTCGTCGTGCCCGACTTGCTGGACACCAGGAACAGGGTGTGCTTCAGGTCGATGGCCCCCTCCACCGCTCGCACCGCCGAAGGGTGGGTGCTGTCCAGCACGATCAATTCCGGATAGCCGGGCGCATTGCCGAACGTCTTTTGGAACACGTCCGGCGCCAGGCTCGACCCGCCCATGCCGAGCACCACCGCGTGAGTGAATCCTTCCTTCCTGATTTGCTCGCGAAATTCCTCCAGGTCCGCCGCCTGCTCGTGCATCTGCTCGGGGAGGTGCAGCCAGCCCATGCGATCGACGATCTCCGGCGCCGGCGTTGGCGACCACAGCGTGTAATCCTTCGCCCAGAGGCGCCGGCCGAAGCCTTCCCCATCCCATTTGCCCAGCAAGCCTTGCACTGCCTTGTCCAGCGGCCCCGCCGCAATGGCCTGGCGGTCCACGCCGCCGCTGAGCACCAGCGTGCGCTTCCGGTCGAGCGTGGCGGTCAACTGGGCAAACGATTCGGCGAAGCTGGCGACGCCTTCGGTCAAGAGCTGCTGGGCGACGGCGGCGAGTGAAATCCCGGTCTTTTCGAGCGCCGCCAGATGGTCCGCCGCCCGATCGAGGTTCTGCTCGATGGTGGCGCCGCGCACTTCGCCGTGATCGGCAAACGCTTCGAGCGTTTGCGGCGGCATGGTGTTCACCGTGTCCGGACCGATCAGTTCTTCGACGTAGAGCACGTCGGAATAGGCGGGGTTCTTGGTGCTGGTACTCGCCCAGAGCAGCCGCTGCACTCTCGCTCCTCGCGCGCGCCATGGGGCAAACGGCTCGCCGTGGAAGATTTCCTGGAACCGCCGGTACACTTGCCGGCTGTTGGCAATCGCGATTTGGCCTTCGAGCGCCAGCGCCTCGGCGGTGCCGAGTTTCGCCAGCGCCTTGTCCACCGCGCTGTCCACCCGGCTGACGAAAAACGAGGCAATCGAGGCGATTCTTTCTGGATGGGCGCATTTCGCCAGGCCGTTCAAGAAAGCCACTGCCACCGCCTCGTACTGCGCCATCGAGAACATCAGGGTGACGTTCACGTTCACGCCTTCGCCGATGAGCGCCTCGATGGCGGGAGTACCCTCCCTCGTGGCGGGAATCTTGATCATCAGGTTGGGCCGGTCCACCAGCTTCCACAGCCGTAGCGCCTCGCCGACGCTGCCCTGGGTGTCGTGCGCCAGTTCCGGCGCCACCTCCAGGCTCACGTAGCCGTCCCCTCCCGCGCTCCGCTCCCATACCGGCCGCAGCGCGCCGGCGGCCAGGCGAATATCTTCGACGGCGAGCGCCTCGAAAAGCCGCCGGGGCTGCATCATCGCGTCACGGCCAAGCAACTGGGCAAGGGCCCGATCGTAATCGGCGGAGCCAGCGATGGCCTTGTCGAAAATCGTGGGATTGCTGGTCATTCCGGTGACGCCCTTGGCGTCGATCAGCCGTTTCAGCTCGCCGCTGGTGATCAGGCTGCGGCGAATGTAATCGAGCCAAATGGATTGCCCTTGCCGGCGCAGCTCCTCGATCGGATTCGCCGTTCGGGGCTTCGCCCGGGCGCCTGTCTCTGGGTTCACGGCACTTGCCTCTCTCCGCGTAGATGCGGCCGAACCATCGATGGAGCCGCCCGGGGCGAGCCGCCGCTTCCGGCGCGACCGGTCCACTGCAACCTCGTTCGAAGGGTCGGACCAATCGAAAACGCAACAAATCGCAGGCAGGTTCCCATTATGCACCCGCATGGGTCGTGCGCCAAAGCGGGCCATAACACCCTAGCCGTGCGATTCGGCCCTTCCGAGGGGTGCAGCACCCTTCGGGTTTGAGGGTGCGGAGTTTTCCACGATCTCGTCACGCCCTGCACCAGGAATCCACCGCCGCCCTCGCACACCGACGCCCCTCGCACCATCGCTGCAGGGGCGGCCCGGCGGGTCGCCCCCCGCGGCAAAGGCTCCCCAGCCAGCATCGGATTCAAGGCGGCGGGAGAATCCGGCGCCCGCGTGCCTGCGGGAGCCATCCAGCGATAGAATCGGTGCAACAGGCGCCACCAATGCCCCGGCGGAAACGTCCGGCAGTGCTCTTGACGATCGGCCATTCCAACCGCGCGCTCGAAGCGTTCATCGACTTGCTCCGCGCGCACCGTGTGGAACGGGTGATCGACGTGCGGACGATTCCCCGTTCGCGGCACAATCCGCAATTCAACCGGGAGACGCTGCCGCCGATGCTGCGCCGGGCGCGCATCGGCTACCGTCATCTGAAGGCGCTGGGCGGTTTGAGGCACGCGCGAGCGGATTCGGCGAATACCGGCTGGCGCAACGCGAGCTTCCGCGGCTTCGCCGATTACATGCAAACCCCGGAATTCGCCGCCGCGCTCGACCGGTTGATCGAATTGGCGGCGGAAAAGCGCAGCGCCATCCTGTGCGCCGAGGCGGTGCCCTGGCGCTGCCACCGTTCGCTGGTCGCCGACGCGCTGGTCGTTCGCGGCATTCCGGTCGAACACATCCTGAGCGGCAAGCGCGCCGCTCCGCACTCGCTCACGCCGTTCGCCAAATTGAAAGGAAGCCGGATCACTTACCCCGCTGAGACGGCGCCGCCGGCCCACTGACCTCCGGGCGCGGACGAGCCGCACCCCGGGCCCGCCGCGGGATTCACCCCACGCTGCGGGTGGTGGAGATGCCGTCGGCAGGCTCGCCGCCCGCCAGTCCCTGGGCAACGATCAGGCGTCGCGCTTCCCCGCGCAGCGTCGGGATCCGTTTCGCGAAAGCCAGTGCTCCGGCGATGCAGGCGATTCCGCCGACGGCCACCGTCCACGGCGCTCCGATGCGGTCGGCGACCCCGCCGGCGAAAAGCGAGCCGAGCGGGGCCAGCCCCATGAACATCATGGAATAGAGCGCCATCACCCGGCCGCGGAGCCGGTCGGGCGACATCGCTTGCAGCAGCGTGTTGGTGCAAGCCATTTCCAGCATCATCGTGAAGCCCACCGGCACCAGAATGCCAAACGAAACCCAAAACCAGGGCGAAAACGCGAACATCGCCAGGCTCACCCCGAAGCCCACTGCCGATATCGCCACCCAGCGCCCCAGCCCGTAGACGCCGGTGCGCGCGGCAAGCGCCAGCGCCCCCGCCAGCGCGCCGATGCCGGTGGCCCCCATCAGCAGCCCCAGGCCGCGCGCCCCGCCGTGCAGAACGCGGTCGGCGAAAATCGGCATCAGCACGGTGTAGGGCATCGCCACCAGGCTCACCAGTCCCACCAGCAGCAACAGCGCCCACACCGGCGCGGTGCTTCGCGCGAACCGGAAACCCTCGACCACGTTTTCCACCGGCGAGCCGGTTTGCTGCCGCTCGTACCGTTTCTCGAGCCGCATGAGCAGCAGGCCGACGATCACCGCGATGTAGCTGATCGCGTTGGCGAAAAAGCACCACCCTTCCCCGATCGCCGCCACCAGGATCCCCGCCACCGCCGGGCCCGCCACCCGCGCCGCGTTGAACATCGACGAATTCAACGCGATCGCGTTCATCAGCGTTTCCCGGTCCACCATCTCGATCAGGAACGCTTGCCGCGCCGGAATATCGAACGCGTTTGCCACGCCCAGCAGCACCGACAGCACCACGATCTCCCACACGCGGATGCGGCCGGAGAGCGTGAGCCACGCGAACGCTCCCGCCTGCAGCATCATCGCCGTCTGGGTGGTGATGACGATCCGGTGCCTGCTGAACCGGTCGGCGAAAATGCCGCCCGCCGGCGCGAGCACGAACACCGGAATCTGGCTGGCGAAGGCCACCGTGCCCAGCAGCAGCGACGAGCCGGTCAGCCGGTAGACCAGCCACGACTGGGCGATCGTCTGCATCCAGGTGCCCACCAGCGAGATCAACTGGCCGGCGAAGAACAGGCGGAAATTGCGGAACGCGAGCGACCGGAACATCGGCGGCATGCTCCAGCCGGTTTTCGGTTCCGCTGCCGGCAGCAGCGCCGCTGTCACCTCGCCCTCGGGCATGGTCCTCTCATTCTCGGCGCATACGCTTGCCTCCCGCAACCCGCTCTGCTTACGAAGCGGTCTTGTCATCCTGAGCGCGGCGAAGGACCCCGTCAATGCTGAGGGAAGGTACGCCACAAACCCGTCGCGGCCCCTCGCAACGCTCGGTAGCCACGGTCAGCGCCTTTCTGACCGTGGGCTCTTGCTGATCCGCTACCCGACGCCGTTCATTCCGGCGCGTGCCGCTTCGCCGGCGCTTTCCTGCCGGCGATCTGCTCCACCGTTCGAAACGATTGCTTCACAAACGACGGCCACGGCTTCCCCGTCCGGTGCCAGGCCTCGAGCCAAGCCAGGGTTCGCCGGTCGCCGGGATTCCCGCTGCCCAGTTCCTGGCCAGGGAGTTCGTATCGTTTGTCCTTGCGGATGGCTTCGAGCGCCCGCTGCTGCTCGCGCTTGGCGACCAGCGAAGCCAGGCGGCACTCGAGGTAGCGGTCGTCGGCATGGGTGGTACGCACCAGCTCGGCGCCGGCGGCGCCGAGGGCGGCGAGCGATTCCCGCAGCGCGGGCCCCGCGCCATAGTCATCCAGCACCACCCGCGCGCGGCCGATTTCGATTCGCTCGGCGAGTTGGGCAAGCAGCCGCCGATAGCCGCGGTCCAGCAGGCGGTTCGTCGAGAATCGATCGGCGTCGGCGGGCGTGATTTCCTCGATCGCCCAATCGAGTCCCCGGGCCCGGTAGCACTGGATCTTGGCGAACAACTCCTCCCAGTAGCGCGGCTGGTGGCTCACCTTGGTGTCGGCAACCCCGATGATTTCCTCGAGTTGGCGAAACAAGCCTTGGGGAAACGCCACAGCAGCCAGCACGATGGGTCCGAAAACCTCGCCCTTGCCCGTCTCATCGAGCCCCACCAGGAATTCGCCGCTTGGCTGAACGAATCGCCCGCCCGCCAGCGAATCGACGTGTCTTTGGGCTTCGAGCAGGGCCGGGTCGTCGGAATCAGTGACGTAGAGCGTGCCAGTGCTGTAATACGTCCATTGCGCGTCCGATTGCCGCACCCGCCACGTCTCGTGTCGCCCGGTCGTGTTTTCCGCTTTGCCGCCCTGCCCCACCAGCCATGCCTTGATCCGGCCGGCCAGCGCCGCGTCGGAGATCGTCCATTTGCGATTGCTGATGGTTTTCATTCTCGCATTCGCTCTCGCCGCCCCGGCTGGGCGGCCGTCTCGGGCTTCAAGGTATCGCCACTTGCGCGCCAGCTCAACTCCGGCGGTGGACCGAGGTGCGATGGCATGAACTGCCCCGCGGAGCGGCAGTTGGCCTGCGACAGAAGCGCTGGCGTAGAATGCGGGCAGTAAAAATGCCTGCTTTTCCTGTCGCAAGCGGTGGACCTCAACTGGCCGAAGATAGAGGCATGCGACGGCGCCGGGTAATCGGTTTCCTGCTTCTTCTCTCGGCCTCGGCTTTGCTCCTGGTCTCCGCCGGTTCGAGTCGCGGGGTAGCAAGCGCACGCTGGACTCGTCCTGGATTCGGGCCAGCGAGCCCGCCGCGCTCGGCAGCCAAGGCGCATGGCGGGATGCGCTTGCCTCGGGTCATGCTCTGGGCGTGGGAACGGCCGGAAGACCTGCGCTTTCTTGACCCTCGCCGGGTGGGCGTCGCTTTTCTGGCGGGAACGATCGAGATAGGGGAATTTGGCGAGGGGACCTCGATTTCTCCCGATCGTGCGGTGGTGCTGCGCCCGCGGCTCGATTCGCTGGCCGTTCCGCAGGGAACGGCGGTCATGGCTGTCGTCCGAATCGAGACGCCCAAGGACCTGTGGCGCCGGCGTGGTTTCTCGCGAGAGGGCCCCGGCGTCACCCCGCAGGACTCCGTTTATTCCGGAGCTCAGCGTTTGCGCGTGGCCGGCATGATTGCTTCGATGGTCCGTATTCCGGGCGTCCGCGCGGTCCAGGTGGATTACGATGCAACCGAGAGCGAGCTCCCGTTCTATCGTCGGTTGCTCGAAGGCGTTCGCCGGCGCCTTCCGCCGGACATGCCCCTTTCCATTACGGCGCTGGCTTCCTGGTGCCTGGGCGGCGAACCCTGGCTCAATTCGCTGCCCCACGGCGCCATCGACGAAGCGGTTCCCATGCTCTTTCGCATGGGCCCCGGCGGGCCGGGTGTCGCCTCGTTTCTCGAATCGGGAGCGCCGTTTCCCGCCCCGGCATGCGGCGGGAGCCTGGGCGTCTCGACGGACGAAGCATTTTCACAAGCGGTCCTCGGCGGCGCTCTGGCCTCCGGCGCGGGGCGCGTTCTCGGCCGAGTCTACGTCTTTTCCAGCGGCCCCTGGACGAAAGCGGCCGTGGATCAGATCCTCACGGAGGTGGATCGATGGGACGACCAGTCCTCCGAATCTCGATAGGAGTGGTTGCTGTCGCGACGCTCGCCTTCCTGCCATTCCTCGTCGAGGCCTGCGGCCCGGATCTTTCCCCGCCCACCTTCACCGGTTACAACGAACCCGATGCGCCGCTCGATGCCTACGCCGGCGGCCAGCTCGGCCTGATCGAGCCCGGCTACCACCACGCCTTTCTTTACGTTGCCTACCGCATTCTTGCCGGCAAGCCCCTGAGCCGTGCCCAAATCGCGGCCCTTCCGGGAGCGCATGGCCTTGCCGCTTCCCTGACTGTCCAACCGCAGACCAGCCCCGCCCAGCCGCCCACCAACTGGATCGACGTCTGGATCGCCCAGCGCAAGAAGGTCCTCGGAAACTCCGCCACGGGCAATTTCGGCTTTTACACCGACTGGGGCGTCCTCCGCCAGACGCGGGAAAACGGTGTGTACCTGGAATATTACAATTGCCTGCAGGATTCCTTTCAAAACGCGGCGCTCATTCTCGGCCGGCGCATCGCGCAGTTCGGGGCCCAAAGCCTCTACGTGAAGCAATGGCTGAACGCGCAGGACCAAGTGTTTGAAAACTGCGGGGGCGAAGGTGGCTATCCACCGCGGCAGCCCGTTAGGTCGATCCCCGCCGTGGCTTCCCCGGCCGACCCTCCATCGATTCACGACGACCGCGCCTACCAGATTGCCGCAGCACACTTTTACGCCGGAGAATTCGACGAGGCCAAGGCCGGCTTCGAGGCGATTGCCGGCGACGCCACCTCGCCCTACCGCCGCATCTCCGCGTACCTCGTCGCCCGCGTCCTTGTGCGCCAAGCGACCCTGACTGCCGGTCCCGGCCGGCTCGATGCCCGGAAGCTCGCCGAGGCCGAACGCCGGCTGGAATCGATCCTCGCCGATGAGAATCTCGCCGAGATTCACCCTGCCGCCCAACGCCTGCTGGGCTTCGTTCGCATCCGCCTGTATCCCCGCCAGCGAGGGCAGGAATTGCAGAGCGCCCTTCTCTCCACTCAGGCAGATCCGGAGTTCCGCCAGAATCTCATCGACTACCTCTGGCTTCTCGACCAACCGTCGCAGAGACCGGCGCAAGTCGCTGGCTCGGCGCCGGAAGCCGCTGCCGAATCTGGAGCCCCGCTCGAAGCAGGGGACATGACCGACTGGATCGGCACGTTTCAGGCAGGCGGGCCAGCGGCGTTTCAGCATGCCCTCGCACGCTGGAGGAAAACCTCTTCCCTCCCGTGGCTGATCGCGGCCATCTCGAAAGAGCGAGGAACCGATCCCGCAGCGGAGGGTCTCGAGGCTGCCGCAAGCCTGGTGCCGGCAGGTTCCCCGGGCTACATCACGGCGACATTCCACCGCCTGCGCCTGCTCTCCGAAGCCGGCCGGCGCATTACCGCCCGCAGCGGCATCGAAAGCTTCCTCTCCAGCGCCCCGCCCGACCTTGCTCCCGCCGCTCGAAACCAGTTCCTCGCGCTCCGGATGAGTCTGGCCGGCAGCTTGGAGGATTGGCTGCGCTACGCCGTCCGTCAGCCAGTGGATCTGGGAGGCTTCTCCTACGGGCCGCCGGCAGGAACTCCCCGGCAAGCGATGCCGCCAATTCTGGATAGCGATGCTTCCGACGTGCTCACGGAAAAACTTCCACTGCCCTTGCTCGCCCACGCGGCCCTGTCCGACGAGTTGCCATCTTCCGCGCGCGAGCAAGTCGCGCTCGCCGCCTGGACCCGCGCGATCCTGCTGGACGACTCCGGCGTCGCGGGCAGCATCACGCCGCTTCTCGCCTCACTGGCTCCCGAACTCCGAACCTCGCTGGCCGCCTACGCCGCCGCCAGCGGGCCCGAGCGGAATTTCGCCGCGGTCATTCTCCTTCTCCGTTTCCCGGGCTTGCGGCCTTTTGTCCCGGCCGGCCTGCCGCGCTGGGGCCTGTTCCATGGCCCCGAGCCGCTCGCCCAAATCGACTCATTCCGGGACAACTGGTGGTGCGCGATGGGGCCGGTTCAAGGTTCAGCTTGGCAGTTCAACTATTACACCATGTACGCAAAACTGAGTTCTCCCCTCGCGGAAATCTATCCCGGCGGAATGCTGCCCTATCCCGCCTTCCTCGGCAACAGAGAACGAACGGCCGCCACCAAGCAATGGGCCGCCCTTCAAGCTCTCCCCGCCGCGCCCGATTGGATGGCAATGCAAGCAATCGCCTGGGCCCAGGCGCATCCCGGCGATCCAGGGGTTCCCGAGGCCCTGCACCTCGTGGTGCGCGCCACCCGCTATGGCTGCGCCGATGCAGATTCCCCAAAGTATTCGCGCCGGGCGTTCACTCTGCTGCACTCGCGATACCCGCACAGCCCCTGGACCCGGAAAACACCCGTTTGGTTCCGATGAATACCGGGCGGATAATCGGCAGTCGTGGTGTGCATTCCCGGCGGGGGGGGTGAAACGATGAACGATCTGGTTCACGACCTCCGCTACGGGCTCCGCATGCTCGCGCGGACGCCGGGCTTCACCGCGGTCGCCATTCTCACCCTGGCCCTGGGCATAGGCGCCAACACCGCTGTGTTCAGCCTCGTCGACGGCATGTACCTGCGGCCGTGGCCGGTGCGTCACCCCGGCCGGCTCGTCTGGATATCCACCACAACCGAACGCAGCGGCGGCTACGATGCGTCCTCGTTTCCGGATTATCTCGAGCTTAGTGGCGAGATTCCCGCTTTTTCCGGCGTCGCTGCTTGGGACCAGCGCGGCGCCTTCATCAGCGGGGAAGGCCAGGGCCAGTTGGTCTCGGTTGATGTCGTTTCGGAAAACTATTTCGACGTTCTCGGCGTTCGGGCAGCCCTTGGCCGGCTGTTTTCTTCGAGTCCCGCGGAATCGTCGGCCCAGGGCGATGGCGTAGTCCTCAGCGATGCTCTGTGGCGGAAACGTTACGCTTCCGATCCTGCTCTGCCCGGCAAGTCGATTCTGCTCGATGGTCGGGACTTCACTATTCTCGGCGTTGCTCCTCCCGATTTCCGCGGCCTTGAAAAGGAATCGCCCACCGATCTCTGGGTCACTCCCGGCGGCTGGAACACGATGGTTCCCGGCGCGGAGCGCGAATACCAGATCCGCCGCAATCGCAGGTTTTCCCTGATGGCGCGCCTGGGGCCCGCGGCCACGCTTGCGGGGGCACAGACGCAGTTGCGCACACTCGCCGAACGCCTCGCCGTGTCGCATCCCGCAGACGACAAGGGGATTTCCTTTCGCGCGATTCGCGCCGCGGAGAAAATGCACCAGGGCCTGGGCACGGGCCTCTTCCTGATGGCGATGGCGGGACTGGTTCTACTGATCGCCTGCGCCAACGTCGCCAGTCTCCTTCTCGCCCAGACCGAGCGCCGGCGCAAGGAAGTGGCCGTCAGACTTGCTCTGGGGGCCAGTCGCATGCCTCTGCTCTCCCAACTCCTGGCCGAAAGCCTTCTGTTAGCCCTGGCCGGCGGAGCGCTCGGGCTGCTCCTGGCGGCATGGCTGCTTGACCTGCTACCTCTGCTGGCTTCGCTTTCCGCGATTCCCGCTGCGACCGGCATCCGCATCGATTTCCGCGTTCTGCTTTTCGCCATCGGCCTCGCACTGCTCACCGCCATTCTCTTTGGCCTCGCTCCCGGTCTCACCTCCTTCCGCGTCGATCTGCTCCCACTGCTCAAGGGCGAGGAGCCGCGTCTGGGCGCCCGAGGCCGCCTTCCCCTTCGCAGCCTCCTCGTCGCCGCCGAAATCGCCCTGTCGGTGGTTCTGCTGGCCAGCTCGGGGTTGTTACTCCGCAGCTTGCTTTTCAGCCAGCGCATTCGGCCTGGATTCGACCCTCACAAAAACGTTCTTCTGCTCACCTTGGCCCCGCCGGTCCTGTACGGGTACACGCAAGCGCAGGCCGCCTCTCTCTATCCCACGCTTGCCGCTCGCTTTGCCGCCCTGCCTGGCGTCGCGAGCGCCGCCTACGCTCGCCGGCCGCCGATCTCCGGATCGGAAACAGGAGAGACGGTGACCGTCGCGATTCCGGGAAGGCAGACTTCCGCGCGCAACGGGCCTTCCCGCATCCGCTACAACGTCATCTCGCAGGATTTCTTCGCCGCCATCGGCGCCCGCCTGCTTCTGGGCCGCGATTTCAATCGGTTCGATACGCCCACCGCTCCTCTCGTGGTCGTTATCAACCACGAACTGGCGCGCGAATTCTGGCCGAATCAAAGCGCCGTAGGACGACGCATTCTGGTTGACGGCGAGGACAACCTCGTCATCGGGGTGGTCGAAACCGGCCGCTACGTCGATATCCACGAGCCGGCGGAGCCCTACGTGTTCCTCCCGTATTCCCAGCACTTCTCCGCCGAAACCTGGTTTTTCGTCCAGACTTCCGGCAGCGCCCAGTCTCTAGTTCCGGCTGTCCTCGCGGCGGCGCGGGGCGCCGACAAGAACCTGCCCATCGTCGACGCCACAACGCTGAGGCGGTACCTGGCCGCCTTCCTCGCCGAGGAACGGGCTTCAGCACAGTTTCTGGGCAGCCTTGGCCTCTTGGGAATGTTTTTGGCCGCCGTTGGTCTTTACGGCGTTGTTGCCTGGCTCGTCCAGCGGCGTACACGCGAAATCGGCATTCGCATGGCGCTCGGCGCGGGACCAGTCAACATCCTTCGCCTGGCGTTGGGGCAAGGAATTCGGCTGGCGGGCTGGGGAGCGGCCATCGGTTTCCTCGCCGCCGGTGCCGTTGCCCGTCTCATGTCTCACCGCCTCTACGGCGTGAAATCCACCGACCCGCTTACTTACCTGGTCGCCATTACGGTAGCTGTCTTCATCGCCCTGCTTGCCTGTTTGTTTCCCGCGCATCGCGCCACGCGGGTGAGCCCCATCGTCGCGCTCCGTCACCAATAGTCTTGGTTTGCCGTACCGCTCGCGTCGCTCGTGCGCTCGGGGTTGGCGGGGCGGCGAGCGTTGCCAGGGTGCGGCAAATGTGGCCCATGTGCGCCAGACCCGAGCGCCGCAAATCACGGCACGGGCGCGGGCAGCCACCGTCCGCTATCGCACGGCTGATTCCACTACCGGACGATGGAACCTGCGGCTCTCTGAAAGCGTATGTGGGCAAGTGATTTGCCGAGAACCAATTCCGGAAATCGTGCTGGCGGCAAGCCGATTGCGCGGTAAAAGCCTCACCCCCGACGCTCGGTCGGGGACCACGGGTCTGCGTAACACAGGCGCCCTCGCCTGTGCGGGTCGTACCGGTGCTCCGGGATGGTGATGCGCCGTTGCAACCAGGAGGAAACGATGGGTAATCTCGGACAGGATCTCCGCTACGGGCTCCGCATGCTTGCCCGAACCCCGGGGTTCACCGCCGTCGCCATCCTGACCCTGGGGCTGGGGATCGGCGCCAATACCGCGATTTTTTCCCTGGTCGATGCCGTGCTGCTGCGGCCGCTGCCCTATCCTCAGCCGCAGCAGCTCCTCAAGCTTTGGATGCGTTTCACCGGAATCGGCTTGCCGAAAGATCGCAACTGGGTTTCGCCGCCGGAATTCCGCGATCTTCAGACGCTCAATCGCAGCTTCTCCTCGCTTGCCGCCCTGAACACTGCCAGCTTCAATGTCACTGCCGCCGGTTCACCGGAGCGCGTCGAAGGTGCCGCTGTTTCTCCCAGCCTGTTTCCCATGCTCGGCGTGAGCCCGGTGCTGGGCCGCGCCTTTCTTCCCGAAGAAGCGCAGCCGGGACGCGACCGGGAATTGCTGCTCGGTTACGGGCTCTGGCAGCGGCGATTTGGCGGCGACCCCGGCATCGTCGGGCGCACCCTCGAGGCCAATGGCGCGCCGATGCTCGTCGTCGGGGTGTTGCCGAAGGGATTCGATTATCCGTTCCAGGCCGAGCTCTGGCAGCCGCTGGCGTTCACCGCCGACCAACTCGGTCCGAACTATCGCGGCGCCCACGGCCTCGAAGTGCTGGGCCGCATCAAGCCGGGGATGACGCCGGCGCAGGCGGGCGACGACATGGCGGCGGTCACCAGCGCCATCGTCAAGGAAAATCCCGCTTATCCCTACCGGAAATTCAATTTCGCCGTTCTGCTGGTGCCGCTGCTCGAAGACACGGTTGGCGACGTGCAAACGGCGCTCTGGGTGCTCGTCGCCGCGGTGGGATTCGTGCTCCTGATCGGCTGCGTGAACGTCGCCAGCCTGCTGCTCGCCCGCGCCTCTGCACGCCAGAAGGAAATGGCGATTCGGGTGGCGCTCGGCGCGGGACCTGGCCGGATCACCCGGCAACTGCTCACCGAAAGCGTCACTCTGGCGGCGCTGGGCGGCGTGGCGGGAATTTTTCTCGCGCCGCTGATTCTGTTCGAAATCACCCGAATGGGCTCGGTGGCGCTGCCACGCATTTCCGGCGCGCGCATCGACGCGCCGGTGCTCGCCTTCACCGCCTTGATCTCGGTGGCGACGGGAATCCTCTTCGGCCTGGCGCCCGCCTGGCAGGCGCGGCGCTCGGCGCCTTCGGAAGAACTGAAGGAAGGCGGCCGCGGCGGCGGCGGCGGAGCGGCTTCCAGCCGCATGCGAGCCGTTTTGGTGGCTGCGGAAACCGCGATCGCGGTGGGGTTGCTGGTCGGCGCCGGCCTGCTGCTGCGCAGTTTTCTCCGCGTGTTGTCGCTCGATCAAGGCTTCCGCGCGGCGAGCGTACTCACGATGCGCGTCTCGCTTCCTGCCACCAAGTACAACAAGCCGGAGCAGGTCAGCGCCTTCTACCAGGATATCCTCCGGGGGATCGACCGGCTTCCCGGCGTCATCGCCGCCGGCGCCACCGCCGCGTTGCCCCTTTCCGGCCTCGGCGGCTCCGGCACCACCACCATCGACACCACCGCCGTTCCGCCAGACCAGGCCACTCCGGAAACCGATTGGCGGCCGGTGACTCCGGGCTATTTCCAGGCGATGGGAATTCCGGTGTTGCGCGGACGCGACTTCACCGAGAGCGACATCGCCACAGCAGCGCCGGTGGCCATCGTCGACGACGCGCTCGCCCGAACCTACTGGCCCAACGAGAACCCCATCGGCAAGCGGCTCAGGCTCGGCGGATTGACTTCCACCGCGCCGTGGAAGACGGTTGTTGGCGTCGTCGGCCATCTGCGCTATCGCGCTCTCGAGGATCCGTCCCGGCCGCAACTCTATTGGCCCGAGGCGCAACAGCCGCGGGCGACGATGAGCCTGGCCATCCGCACAGGCAGCGATCCGCTGGGGATGGCGGGCGCGGTGGAAGGCGCGATCCACGCCGTCGATCCCGACCAGCCGGTCTACCAGATTCGGACCATCGAGCAATTGAAATCCGATTGGATGGCCAGCCGGAGGCTTTCGCTGGTTTTGGTGGGACTGTTCGCGGCGGTGGCGCTGGCGCTGGCGGCAGTCGGCATTTTCGGAGTGATGGCGTATTCGGTGGCGCGGCGCTCGCACGAGATTGGCATCCGGATGGCGCTCGGCGCGCGGCCCGGCGACGTGCTGCGCCTCGTGCTCGGCCACGGCGCCAGCCTCGTCGGAGCGGGTCTGGCGGTTGGCGCCGTTGTTGCGCTCGCACTGGTCCAGCTCATGAAGAGCCTGCTGTACCGCACCAGCACCGTCGATCCGGCCACATTCATCGCCGTCGGCGCCGTTCTGCTGGTGGTGGCGCTCGCCGCCTGCTACGTGCCGGCGCACCGCGCGATGCGCGTCGATCCCACCGTGGCTTTGCGATATCAATAACCTGGAGCACTTGGCGGTTGCGTCCGGTTCCGGACACTCGATTCCGGGAACGAACACGGAACTTCCGGCGATGGCGCTTCGTACCTGCCTAAGTGATTCACGGTAGGCGAATTCTGAAAGTTTTGGCGACGGCAAGCGAATTGCCTTGAGAAACCGGCGCATGGCTCCGGCTTCCGCGCGAAGCAGGAGGAGGTGCGGAGCCAGGCACACCGACCATGGGGAACGATATCCGTTACGCGCTGCGGGGGCTGGCACGGAACCCCAGCTTCGCCGTGATTGCGCTGGCGATTCTGGCGCTGGGAATCGGCGCGAATACGGCGATTTTCAGCGTGGTGGATGGCGTTCTGCTGCGCCCGCTTCCCTATCCCCACGCCAGCCGTCTGGTTTGGGGCTGGGGCTCATTTCAACTCGGCAACGACGCCGGTGTGTCCGCGCCGGACTTCCTCGAATATCGCGCGCAAAACCGAAGCTTCGATCGCCTGGCGGCCTTCTCAGTCGAGGATGGCCTCGAGAACCTCGCCGGGGGCGACCAGCCTGTTCAGGTGACCGACGCCGTGGTTTCCGAGGGTTTCTTCGAGGCCTTCGGCGCGCAGCCGCTTCTGGGCCGCACGTTCAACCCCGCCGACGAGCAGGTGGCCCAGCCGCAGGTGGTGGTGTTGAGCGAAGGACTGTGGCGGCGCCGCTTCGGCGCGGATCCGGGCTTGGTCGGAAAAACCGTTTCCCTGGGCGGCAAGGGAATCACCGTCGCCGGGGTGATGCCCGCCAGTTTCGATTTCCCCGCGCAAACTGATCTGTGGCTTCCGATCCCGCTGCTGAACCCGGGCGCGCAATCGCGGACAGGACACTGGCTGAGAGTGGTGGGGCTGCTGAAGCCCAGCGTGAGCCTCCGGGCCGCGCAAGCGGGGATAAATACCATCGCCGGGCGCCTCGCCGCAGAATACCCGGCAACGAACAAGAGCTGGACATTGCTCCTCGAGCAGCTGCAGCAGGCGCTCGTGGGCGACCTGAGGCCCGCGCTGCTGGTGCTGCTCGGGGCAGTGGGGCTGGTGCTGCTGATCGCGTGTTCCAACGTGGCGAGCCTGCTGGTGGTGCGCGCGGCGGGCCGGCGGCGCGAAATCGCGATTCGCCAGGCGCTTGGCGCAACCCGGTTCCGCCTGGTGCGGCAGTTGATGACGGAGAGCGTGATTCTGGCCGTTGCCGGAGGCGGACTGGGCATGCTGCTGGGAAGTTGGGGTCTGCAGGCTCTGCGGAGCATGGCTCCGGCGGCGACGGTTTCGCGGCTCGGCCCCGTGCAACTTGATACGCGCGCACTTCTCGCAACGCTGGCGATTTCCATTCTGGTCGGGCTGCTGTTCGGCCTGGCGCCCGCTTCAGAAGCGGGGCGCGGCGACGCGGCGCCAACACTGAAGGAAGGCGAGCGAGCGGGAACCAGCATCTCGCGCCGCAGCCTGCGCCGGGGGCTGGTGGTGGTCGAGGTGAGCTTGTCGCTGGTGCTGCTGGTTGGCTCGGGGTTGCTGATTCACAGCCTGCGGCGACTCTTGCGGGTGAATCCGGGATTTGCGGCTTCCCACGTCGTCACCACCGAGATCGTTCTTGCCGATGCGAGTTATCCCACGGAAATCGGAAAGTCCCGGTTCTTCATTTCGTTGCTGGGAAGGCTTCGTGGCCAGCCCGGTATCGGGGCCGCGGGCGCCATTTCCGAACTCCCCCTCTCGGGCCAGTACAACGACAACTGGTTCACGGTGAAAGGCCGGCCGGCGATTGACACCGCCGACAAGAATGACGCGCGAAACCGCGTCGTCACGCCCGGCTATTTCTCCGCCATGCAGATTCCCCTGCTCGCCGGCCGCTCTTTCTCCGATCAGGACGACTCCCGCAGCCCGCTGGTTGCGATCGTCGATCAGCAATTCGTTCGACGCTATTTTCAGGGGCTCGACCCTTTCAGCCAGTTCCTCGTGCTCACGCTCGACGGCCGGCCCACCGACGTGCGGGTGGTGGGCGTCGTGGGCGGTGTCCGCGACTACGATCTTTCCAGCGCCGCCGCGCCCGAGTTCTATATGCCTTACGCGCAACTTCCCCGCGGCCGGATGAATCTGGTGGTCCGAGGCGCGGCGGCGCCGGGCGCCATCGCCTCGGAAGTGAGGGCGGCGGTTTCGGCTACCGACCCGGAAGAAGCCGTCTCCGAGTTCCGGACGATGCCGCAGCTTCTGGCCGCCAACACCGCCCAGCAGCGTTTTACCACCCTGTTGCTCAGCGTCTTCGCCGGCGTCGCGGTCCTGCTCGCGGCCGCGGGCCTTTACGGCGTGCTCGCTTATCTGGTGGCCGGGCGGACGCGGGAAATTGGCATTCGCATCGCCCTGGGCGCCCGGCGGCCGGAGATACTGCGTCTGGTTCTGGGCGAAGGGATGGCGCTGGCGGGGATTGGCGCGGTCCTCGGCGCGGCGGCGTCTTTCGGCCTGGCCCGCCTGCTCGCCAGCCAGCTCTTCGAAGTCGGCCCGATGGATTTCCCGAGTTTCGTCGTTGCGGTCGCGGTGCTCGCGACGGCTGCGTTGGCGGCTTGCTGGCTGCCGGCGCGCCGCGCGATGCAAGTGAATCCCGTCATCGCGCTGCGACACGAATAGGCTGGCGGAGGCGGATCCGCCCCCGACTCCGCCAGCCCTAATTTCCCTGCCAATCCCCGCCGTGGCGGCTGGCTCCCGGCGATGCCGCGCTTAAGGCCGCTACGCTACATCCAACCCTTGGACCCTGTCCGCGGGCGTCCGACGCAAGCCAAGCATCCCTGCAATAGCGGATTCAATGGGCTGGGCGCTGGGCGTCCACACTTACCTTGGCGGCTTCGCCCGGCGCAATGGAAATCTGCAGCCCCTTCGCGAGGTAGGGCTTCAAGGCGCCGGGCCGCCTCCATTGCAGCGACCAGCCGTCTTTAATCGCCATCAAGATGTACTTTCCCGGGACGATATTGCCCAGGCTAAACGTACCGTCGCTGTCGCTCTGATCCATTCGGGAATCTTGCTCCAGATTCATTCCGGACTCCGGCACCGCCAGGACCATCAATCCCGCCGTCGGCTTGCCGTCCAGTTTCGCCACACCGGTTACCTGCCCCACGCCGCGCGCCATCGTGATGCTCAGGCGAACGTCGCTTGCGCTTCCGAGTGTGACTCTGCGTCCCGAAATTCTCGCGCCCGACGCGGAAACTTCCCGCACGTAGGCATCGCTCACGGGCAGGCCCAGCATCACTCGGTAGGTTCCTGCCGGGATCGTATCGAAGGAAAACGAAGCGTCCTTCCGCAACGAAGCGGAAAAGTTCCCGTTCTGCGTGTCAATCAGCGTCACCTGCCCTTGTGCCGGGACGGTGCCGCCCGGGAAAATCACCGTCCCGGACACCTTCGCCCCCGCCTCGGTCACGGCCGCGTCGAGGATGTCCCCTGTCCCGAGGTTCGCATCGAGCGTTTGTGTTGACTGCTCGGTGCCAGACCCCGCGCGCACCACCAACGTCACGCGCCCCGGCGGCAGGCCGGCGATTTCGTACTCCCCCGGCGATACTTGGCCCTGTGATGAATACTGCAACTGCTGCACCAGCGATCCAAATATCTTCTGACTCGCCTGGAAATAAATCCCATTCTTGTTGTCGGCAGGCAGATTGGCGACGCGGACGTGCACGGCAGGGACCGCCTGCAGTTGGATATCCGCCTCCTCCTGCTCGCCCGCGGCCAGACTTAATGCCTCCGCCGCCGACTCGTCCGTTACGCCGGGATAGTAGGTAATCGGATAAACGACGTCCAGCGCGGGATCCGGTTTCCTATTCGCATTGCTCAGGACGCCATAACGCCCCGCCTGCCGGGGGGCAGGCAAATACTCGAGCCGCGACTCGGCGTACCACGGCCGCGCATTCACCACCACGAAGTAATTCCCGGGCAGCAGGTATGCGAAGCGATACTTGCCGAGGTCGTTTGTGACCGTTGTCGACCGAAGAGAGGGGGCGCTGGTTCTGTCTCCGTTCTCGGCGCGAATGAGCATCACCTCCGCCCCTCTCACTGCTTCCGCGCGATCGTCCGTCACCAAGCCGAAGATGACGGCTTGCGGCTCGAGACGAAAGACGATGTGCTGGGAGTCCAGCTCGCTGCCCACGACTATCGCCGTTAGGTAAGCGCCGTGCTGGAGGTAGCCCTGGCGGACGTAGCCCGGCGCCGACGCGTAGAGAGGATATTTCCCAGGGGCCAATCCTCGGAAAACGAACCGCCCGTCGCCCCCGGTGGGGGCCTGCGTTTCCTCGCCGGCAATCGTGATGGAGACATCCGCGCCGCCGACCACCGCTCCGCTGGCGGCATCCACGACAATCCCGCTGATTTGATACGTTTGAGTAGGCCGTTGCTGCCCGCGCCGCCCTCCCGTTCCAAGCATCAATGTCAGAATCAGAAGCAGCGCGCTCATTGCCGTTCGTCCGCCGGCTGCACCTCTACGCGTACAGTAGCCTTGCCTAGGGGAGGGAGCGTCACAACGCTGGCTTTATCAAGGTAGGCTCCCATCACTGCCGGGTTGCGGAAATCCAGATCGCCGGCATCTCTCACGGCAACCACTTGATACGTCCCCGGAGCGAGGTTCCACACGGTAGCCGATCCCGAGTTGTTGGTTGGCACGAGCACCGCCTGCCTGGGGTATTCCTCGGGGTAAACCACCACGCCCGTAACCATGGGCCGCCCGTCCTCGGTGACCGCTACGTTCAGTTGCGCGCCGTCGTTCCGCAATGTCACCTCGAGTGGCGGCAGCGCCGCTCCGGGCGAAACCGCCAAGTCATCGCGGAGCAGATCCACATCGCCACATCGCAAAGCGGAGACGTAGGCCGCCCCGTAAGGCTGCCCCTTCACGCGATACGTCCCCGGCACCAGCCCATGAAATCCCGTCATCGCCCCTGGCACACCGGCGGTCGAGGCTGCACTGATGGTTCGAGAGAACCGCGGGTATTCCTCGGGGGTCATCGTTAGCCCAACCTGGAGCACGTTGTTCGAGCTCGAGCCAGAGTTCGAGTTCGCGTCGGGCACCGTCTCGTCATGCACCTGGACTCCCACGGTAATTCCGGGGCCCAGCGTAATGACCAGCCCGGAAACGTCGCCCTGGACGTGGACTGGCAGAAAGGCGCTGGGAGGCTGGGTAGCGGACGCGCCCCCGCCTCCGATTTGCATCAAAGCCATTGCCGAGAGCAGGTAGGTTCCCGCGGGAACACCCTCGATTTGAAAATCTCCCGTTACTTTGTCGATCCGGACGACCCTCTGCACGGTGTCCCCGTCCTGATTCGTCAGATCGAGGCCGAAACCCTGATCCGAGCTCGCGCCGCGTACGATTCCCCGGATCTGGAACAGGGGCTGGGGGCGGAGCGCCTGGGCGATGTGAACCTGGTCGCCGGGCCGGATTTCGATGGCACTCGCGGATGCCCGATCGGAGACACCGGGATAGTATTGCCGGCCGTATCCCACCTCCTTTCGGTTCGGGGCCAATGCGTCGTAGATGTTCCAACTGCCGCTGCGTTCCGGCGGGAACATCAGGTAATAGCTTCCGGGCGTCAGATCCGCGATGCGGAAGCTCCCCCGGTCGTCGGTGGTCGTCGCGGCGGCCATCTCGAGGCGTTTCACGCCATCTTCAATTCGCCATCGCAACGCCCTTACCTGGAAACTCTCCGCCGGCTCGCCATCCTGCTTCTTCAGTTCACCGTAGATGATACCTTCCGGCGTGAGCTTCAGGACCACGTCGCCTTCCGTCGGAACTGTCAGCAAAGGATTCGCGCCAGCGTTCCACCGCCCGAGCTGTTGGTCGTTGAAGAATCCCGGCTTTCTGGCGGCAACCGAATACTGCCCCCGGGGCAGGCCGTTAAATTCGAATCCACCGTCAGGTCCGCTGAATTGCGACCACTCGTCCGCCACCTGCACCAGTGCGCCGCTTATCGGTTGGCCGGTCGCTGAATTGACGACTTTGCCGCGAAGCTGGAATTCATCTGCCGCGGCAGCCTGCGCCAGCGCAGAGGCAGGGCACAAGGCCGGCCCGCAGAATGTAATGAGGATGGCAACGAGGGGAAAGCCGCGCGACATCGCTTTCTTCGTTTCCCGGCTTCGCAGGCATTCTGCCTGGCTTCAGCCCCGCGGGATAAGTGGGATGACAAGATTCTAAGGCTCTGAGCGACCAAGAGCAAGAACGGGTCACCGGTCCGTCTGCCGGGATTTGCGCGCCCGCGGGTTGCGGCGTAGTGGGATGGGACGGAATTTGTTCGGGCTGGGGCGACGCACTGGTCCCGCATGGCGGGATGCCACAACCAAACAGAGCCGCCAGGCCCGAAGCACAGCCTTCCCGCGCAGGTAGTGGAATGTTGCCGGCTGGCTCAGCAGCCAAAGAGGTGCGAAATGGGACGTCGGGATCCCCATAGACCCATCAGCCGCGCGGAAGCTGCCTATCTTCTCTTTTTCTTCGCCTATTAGCTCGGATGATTGCCGCAAATGGATCGACTTGTAAAAATCAAGTCCCTCAAAAATAAGCATTTAGGCGAAATTCTGCTCGCGGGGTGGATCGACTTGTTCACATCTCGGGCCCCTACCTTCACCGCCCGGCTCCCTTTCTCCACTGCCCGCGCCCACTGAGGTGCTGGTAGGGGCACGTTGCACGTGCCCCGCGGCTTTGGCCCTGTTTACGCAAAAACCCGCCCTCGTACCGGGAAAGCTGCCCAGGTAAGAATCGATCCAGATGAGCGTCCCGAGAAAACTGCCGACGGCAGGCCCCGCCGCCTCGCCAGCATCCCAATCCGGCCCCCTGCCGGATCTCGTTAAGCACCGAGGCATGTGTTCGATCTGCCGCCACCCGCAATTGCGCCAGATCGAAGACGACTTCCTCGATTGGTTCAGCGCCCGTGATATTAGCCGCCTTTATAAGCTCCCCGGCCATGCCACCGTCTCCCGCCACGCCCGCGCCATGGGACTGCTCCACAAGCGAATCAAAAACCTCCACTTCGCCCTCGGCGCAATCATCGAACACGTCCACCAGGTCAAGCCTAATGCCGCCGCCATCGTCTCCGCGATTCGCCTCGCCGCCGAGATCAATTCCGAGGGCGAACGGGTCGAGCCCGGCGACCGCGTCTATCTCAAGGCGCTATTCAACCGGATGACGCCTGAAGAACTCGGCGCCTACGCCGGCACCGGCCACCTCCCCGCGTGGTTCCGGGAAGCCGTCGGCGAGGACGCCGCCGCCCCGCTCGCGGCGGGCGACGACGAAACCGTGTCATGACTGCCGCCGCACCGAAACCGCCATCCCGCGCCGACCCGTGGCACCTGCCGCTGCGGCACGCCGCAACCAGGCGCCGATCCCTCCTCTGGACACCCCGCACCCTCCGCGCGCTGTCATCCCGAACCCAGTCCCGCTCAGCGGGAATGGCGGTGAGGGATCTGCTTCGCTTCGCGACCTGCAGGACCCCGCGGAAACGACGGCAACGAAGCAAGGCTGGTCATTGGGCAGCAGTCTGGGTCAGCCCTACCCGTGCTCGCCCGCGCCCGTGTCGGCCCGACTCGTTGGGTAGTGTCCTAATTTGCCTGTTGGCTGTCTCAATAGGAGTCGTTGCTGGCAAAAAGTTCCCACGCCAGCTGGATTTTCCCTTTCGGAATATCCCTACCCATCTCGAAGGCCATCACAATCGGCATCCCGTTGGGCAGGAACAGGAACCTGCGGTCGGGAGCTACGATCGGCGGTCCAGTCAGGTGATAGGCAAAACGGCTCTGATAGATGTTTGGTCCAAAGCTGGAAAGGTACGTAACGCATCCGACGACATACAAGCCAACGAATCTGCGGGGTTTGGCACCCGGAAGGGTAACCGCTTGGGTATCAATCACCTTCGGTATGGCACTAACAGTCGTAGACCAATCTGCGGGGGGGTCTGTCGGAAAGAGGCTGAACGCGCCGACAGCCGTGAGTTGGGGGTGATCGCAAAGTTTCCGCTGATTTTCGCTGGCATTCGTGGCGATCGGAAGGCCCGGAGGACTCGGGAAAAGACCGGCATTGACCTGAATGTTCTTCGCGATAGACCTGCCGACGTTTCTAATCAGTATGTTGATTGTCAGGGCCGCTTGCTGGCCATTGACAAAATACAGGCCGTTTCCCCCCGGGCTGACCTGAACCGAGAGCCAAGGGCGCTCAGTGGCCTCGAACGCTCCCATGCTGATCCTGTTGGCCGTCTGCATCTCGACGACCTGGTCGTGGACGAGGATGGCGTTCCAGACCAATCCGGCCAACGCCAGACCAGCGACTGTAGCCCCGAGTCCCGTAATGACGTTAAGTATCTTCGCTTGGAACAGCTGTTTTTTCCAGTACTCGCGCTCCTCGGCATTCCTCTGCTCATCTTCGGTATTCGGATCATGTTTTACGGTGTAGACCATGTCAGCACCCCCCTTTGGTTTGCCGGCTGGTTGCTGACTGTGGCGGGAAGCACGCTCGTCTTGGGGGTCTTCATCCTGTTTTTTGCTCAATGGCTCCTCCCGTTCCTCGGTACCAATATTGTACCACGAAAATATCCTTGACAACTAACACTTATTGGGGTACGGTAATTGTCAGAGAGGAAGCGGCAATGGCCAACATCCTACCAAGAGAGAGGCAAGCTGCAATCATCGCGGCGCTCGCCGAGGGTTCTGGCATTCGCCAGATCGAGCGCATGACGGGAGTTCACCGGGACACGATCATGCGGCTCGGTGTTCGCGTTGGACAGGGATGCGCCGTTCTAATGGACGCCAAGATGCGAAACCTTTGCTGCCGCCATCTGCAGTTCGATGAGATTTGGGGATTCATCGGCAAAAAAGGGCGGCGTGGCACTGCGGACGATAGTCCGGAGCTTGGCGACGTGTGGACATTCTGCGCGATTGACGCCGATACGAAGCTAGTGCCTTCTTTCAAGGTGGGCAGGCGAGATGCCGCAACCGCTAATGCCTTTGCTTCGGACGTGGCAGGACGCCTCAAGAATCGCGTGCAAATTTCCAGCGATGCGCTGAGAGCCTATGTGGAGGCGGTTGAGCAAGACTTCGGGGAGGACGTGGATTTCGCGCAGATCATCAAGACCTACACGGTCGCGGACATTGAAACCCCGGAGCGGCGCTACAGTCCGCCCGAGATCGTCATAACCGACAAGCGCCCCGTCTCCGGGCGTCCCGATACGGCGCTTGCCTCTACCAGCTATGTCCAGAGGCTGAACGGCACAACCCGCCTGCACATGCGGCGATTGACCAGGCTCACCTACGCCTTCAGCAAGAAGCGAGAGAATTTCGAGGCGGCGGTTGCGCTGCATTTCGCCTATTACAATTTTGTTAAGCGGCACAACACGCTGAGAATGACCCCTGTGATGGCGGCAGGAATCGAGCGGGACTTTTGGACCGTTCAGGGCTTGCTGCGGGCCGCCTAAATGGCAAAGCGCACACGTATCCCTTGGAATCAGTTGGACCACGGCATTCGAGAAGTGGTCCGGGCACTGTCCAGTGGCGGCGTACGGACGCTTTCCTCGTGCGAAGGCCGCAAGAATCCTGGCTATCATCCCAAAAGGGACGGTCCTCATCATGGTGATTGGCCATATGTAACCATCGACGGGACGACAGCAGACGCCTTTCTTGCTTTGGGGTTCGCGCTGAAAAGTGGTTTTCCCGTGCGATCTATTGAGCAAAGCTGGTTCGTCTATCCCGAAAGCCCCACCGTTGCCGTCGGCCCCCAGTGGCGGATAACTTTTTGGGAGAAAGCTGACGCTTGATGCGACTATCTGCCTTGCCCGTTCAGCCTAACGCAATCGTCGCAAAGCCTGTAGCCGTTCGTGCCGTTTCTTCTTTCGTGCGCAGGTATATCTCGTCCCGGAGGGCAGGCGCTGTTGTCGTGATAGACCCGCTGGCTGTCCGGCTTATACGCTTCGTTGATCGAGTAAAACGCTGGAGTTGCTGGCATCCTCGTGCTCTCCTTTGGGAGAAACCTATAGGTTTCTACAGTGCTTGCAGAGGCGGTAGCCACCGTCGCCCCATCTCCTCTCGCCCTTGGGAATATCCCGCCCTGACGGACAGGAGCTATTGTTGTGGTATACGCGGTGCCCTTGCGGCTTCCTCTGCTCGTTTACTGAATGGAACGCGGCTACTCTCGCCATTTGATTGCCTCCAGAACGAAATATTGTGGCCCATTATATCCCCGCCAGGAACCGGGGGGCAATGACTTCCAAGCACATCACGGACCTTCAGGACGCCATTCGACGACTGCACGGCGTCGAATCACGCCACGTGGCAAGCGTTCCGGTCAAAGAAGCCTTTCAGGGTAAGACGGTATGGGAGGGAATCGTGGAGGTTTTTGAGTTGATCGGGCATCCGAAAGCGCCAAAGGTCTACGCTTGGGCGCACGAAACCGACGACCCGAAGAGTCCGAGACGCCATGTAACCGTGCTGCACATCGCGCCCGTCACATCGGCGGTTCTGGCCGTGCGGGCGGCAGTCGTTCAGGAGTCTAGGCAAAGTGAACCAGAAGCCGAAGCGTAGGAAGGCGGGCAGGCCACCGCTGCCCAAGGGACAGGCGAAGGCTGGAACGCTGCGCGTCCGTGTGACGCCCGCTGAATTACAGGCTATCGAGGCGTCAGCTAAGGCGACGAAACGGACGATTTCCGAATGGATTCGCAGCACGCTAGGTGCCGCAGTGGGACACACGGGATGAGAAGTTGAAATTAGGACACTACCACTCGTTGACTTGCGTTGCCGCGCCGCCTAACATGCCAGTTCGATGCCGGAAGCCGACGCATACCTGGGCCGGGCGATTTCCCACTACCGCATCCTCGAACGATTGGGAGGGGGCGGGATGGGGGTGGTTTACAAGGCGGAAGACACCAAGCTGCGCCGGCTGGTGGCGCTGAAATTCCTGCCCGAAAGCGTCGCTCGCGACGCCGGCACGCTCGAGCGGTTCCGGCGCGAAGCCCAAGCCGCTTCCTCGCTGAACCATCCCAATATCTGCACCATCTTCGATATCGACGATCAGGACGGCCAGCCGTTCATCGCGATGGAGTTGCTGAAGGGAGTCACCCTGAAGCACCGCATCGCCGGCGGCGCACTACAGCTCGATACCCTGCTCGATCTTGCCATCGGCGTGGCCGACGCGCTTGACGCCGCCCACTCCCAAGGCATCATCCACCGCGACATCAAGCCCGCGAACATCTTCGTCACCGACCGCGGCCAAGCCAAGGTGCTCGATTTCGGCCTGGCAAAGGTGGTTTCGCCCGCCCCCGGCGAATCGGGCGCCGCCGAAACCATCGCCGAAGCCAATCTCACCAGCCCCGGCGTCGCGCTGGGCACCGTCGCCTACATGTCTCCCGAGCAAGCGCGCGGCCGGCCGGTGGACGCCCGCAGCGACATTTTCTCTTTCGGCGTCGTTCTCTACGAAATGGCCACCGGCCGCCAGGCGTTCGCCGGCGCCACTTCCGCCGAAATTTTCGACGCCATCCTGAATCGCGCTCCGGCGGCCCCGGTCCGCTTGAATCCCGAAATCCCCGCCGAACTCGAGCGGCTCATCAACAAGTCGCTCGAGAAGGACCCCAAGCTCCGCTACCAGCATGCCGCCGATCTCCGCTCCGACCTCGAGCGGCTCAAACGCGACACCGATTCGGGCCGCTCGACGGCAACTCTTTCGGCGGCGCCGGTTGCCGCGCCAGCAGCGGCGGGTTCACCGGGCGCCATTCGCGAGCCGCTGCCCGCGGCTCCCGTTGCGGCCGCCGAGCGCCCTTCCGACAGCTCCGCCGTCGCCGCCGTCGCCGGCCGGCACAAATTCGTCCTGGCTGCGGGCGCGATCGCCGCGCTGGTGATTCTGGCCGCAGCGGGATGGGGAGTCTATTCGCTGGTTTCGCGGCCGGCGGCGCCGCCTTTCCAGAATTTCACGATCAGCCAGTTGACCGAGACTACGAAGGAAGTCGAGGCGGCGATTTCGCCCGACGGGAAATACGTTCTCAGCGTGATGGACAACAACGGCCTCCAGAGCCTGTGGCTGCGCAATATCGCCACCTCGAGCGATACCCAGGTAGTCGCGCCGGCGGCGGTGCTTTACCGGGACCTCGCGTTTTCCCCGGACGCCAATTACATCTATTTCCGCCAGGCGCAATCGAACGTCACCGTCGCCTTCAATCTTTACCGCGCTCCGGTGCTGGGCGGCACGCCCCAAATCCTCGTCAAGGATATCGACAGCAACATCAGCTTCGCCCCGAACGGCAAGCGCTTCGTCTTTTTCCGCTTCAACGATCCCGAAGTCGGCAACTATCGCCTGCTCAGCGCCAGCGCCGATGGCAGCGACGAGCAGGTGCTTCGCATCGCTCCCATCGCCAGTAACATCTCGTCCCTCGCCTGGTCTCCCGATGGCCGGCGAGTGGCCTACCCGGTCGGCCTGACTGCCAGCGCAGTCGATCTGTACGAGCTTGGCTCCGGCAAGATCGACCGGTTGGCTACCTTCACCGACAAGCAGGTTCAAAAAGTCGCTTGGCTCCCGAACGGCAGCGGCCTGCTGGTGGCCTACCAGCTCGGCCCCACCGGCAGGACGCAGATCGGATTCGTTTCCTATCCCGCGGGCGTGTTCCGCGCGATCACCCAGGATACGAACAGCTACCTCACGCTCACCGTATCCGCCGACGGCAACACCATCGCCACCGTTCAGCAGAAGACCCTCAACAATCTGTACCTTCTCCCCGGCGCGGGAGCCGCGGCTGCGGCTCCGGCTCCCGCTCCGGCGCTTCCTCAAGAGCGAAACGCTGATTTCTTCGAATGGGCGGACAACCAGGACTTTTACCTGGCGGAGCAGGACAAACTGGTGCGAGTTTCCCTGGACGGCAAAACGCGAGCCACCCTCATCAGCGAGCCGGGCGCCGCGGTCGTTTTTCCCTCGGCCTGCCCCGGCGGCCGCTCCTTCGTCTTCGCATGGGCCGGCCACGGCGGCACGAATTTGATCAACATCTGGCGCGCCAATGCCGACGGCTCCGGCGCGGTGCAATTGACCACGGGACAAGTTGACGTCAGTCCCGTCTGTTCACCCGATGGGAAGTGGGTCTACTACACCAGACCCATCGAAGACCAGATTTGGAAAGTGCCCCTGGAGGGCGGAAAGGAGGAACTTGTCCCCGGCACCGTTCTTCCCAACGCCATCCTGGGCGAGCCCATTGCCGGTCGCGCGACCGATGGCAAGCGGCTCGTCTTTCTCGCCTCCCAAACCGATCCCAAGACGATGGTCGCCCGCCAGCGACTCGCCCTGCTCGACCTCGATTCCGCCGGCCCGGCCCGGCTGCTCGAGCCCGACCTAGGCATTTCCGGCAGCCCGGCGTTCACTCTCGACGGAAAAGCGGTGGTATACGCCGTTCGCGTGAACGGCGTGGATAACCTGTGGGTTCAGCCTCTCGACGGCTCGAAAGGCCGCCAAATCACCAATTTCAGCTCCGAGCAAATCGGCCCGTTTGGCTGGTCGCCCGACGGCAAAACCCTCGCCGTCGGCCGCAGCCACACCGATTCCGACGTCGTCCTGCTGCGCGCCTCGAATCCCTAGAAGGCGCTGTACAGCCCACGAAGAATGAGGTTGGAGGACCGCTAGCTTGCGCCAAGCCACTTGACCGGCAATTGCGCGGCCAAAGCGTTCGCCAGCCGCTCATCGGCGGTGACCAGAACCGCCTTTGAATGCACCGCAAGGGCGACGCACAGGCTGTCGCACACCGTCCTGTCAAACGCCAGTGCGATGGCAAAGGCAGTGTCGAGCAGGGCGAGCGTTGACACCGTGGGCAGCTTGCGATCTCCCAAAGAGGTGAGCGCCGATTGCGCCGTGGTTCTCGTGCATCGTCCTTGGCGCGCCGCCTTCCAGGGCAGGTCTCCAAATTCGGCCCAGAACAGGTCCGGTACCAGAAGACGAATTTCTCCCTTTGCGTACCGCCGGAGCAAGACAAAGGCTTCCTCGATGAGCGTCTCGCCGCTCGCCGGAAGAAACCACTTCGCGGCGACGCTCGCATCCACCACGATACGGCTCACCGGGCCCGGTCCTCGCGCTGCATTTCTTCGGCGTGTCGAAATGGGCCACCGGCAGGTGGCTTTTCCGAACGCACCCGCTCGAGCCTGCGAAGAAATCCCTGCCGGGCCTTCAGTTCCTTTTCCGTTGGGATGGACTCCTCGAGCAGGGCCAAGACCACTGCTGCGATGGAGCTCCGGCGGGCTCGCGCCCGCCCGCGGAGGGCCTCATACAGATCTTCGGGGATGTTTTCGACATATAGCGCAGGCATCGGATTGTCCTAGGAGAATCATATGCCGGGAGGCGCCCATTGGCAGGCCCTGGCTTTACGCACCTTCCCGAGGCCTCGGTCGCGATGGGTTCCGGCGAGCCCCGGCTACCCCCCCTACGTTTCGATTTTCAAATCCATCGTGATTTTTGCGTTGAGCAATTTGGAAACCGGGCAATTGGCTTTGGCCTGGCCGGCGGCCTGCTCGCAGGCGGCGCGGTCGGCGCCGGGAATTTTCGCTTTTACCCGCAGGTGGCTGCCGGTGATGGTCCAGCCAGCGTCGAGTTTTTCGAGCGCGACTTCGGCGGCGGCCTCGATGCTCTCCGGGGTGATCCCCGCGCCGCCCAACTGGGCGGAGAAAGCCATGGCGAAGCAGCCGGCATGGGCTGCGGCAATCAGTTCCTCGGGGTTCGTGCCCGGGCCATTTTCGAACCGGGTGGTGAAGGAATACTGGGTGTCTTTCAGGGCGCCGCTCTGGGTGGTGAGCTTGCCTTTGCCGTCCTTCAACCCTCCGGTCCATACCGCTGTCGCTGTGCGCTTCATCGTCGCCTCCCTCTTGCGTGCGCTGCCCATTGTACCCCCGCCGCAGCGCGCCCGGCGCCCGCGTGGCGGGACGCCACCGTAGTATCATCCCCAGCGCCAGTGAGCGTTCTGACCTTCAGGAAGCGATCCCGGATTCGCGCTTCGGCGGAAGCCGTTTTCCGGTGGCATGCCGAGCCGGGCGCGCTGGAGCGGCTGACGCCGCCGTGGGAGCCCCTGCGCATCGTCTCGCGCAGCGGCGGGCTCGAAGACGGCGCCCGGGTCGCGTTCCGCGTCGGCCCGCTCGGGCTGCTGTGGGTTGCCGAGCACCGCGACGTCATCCCCGGCCGCGGGTTCCGCGACGTTCAGGTGCGCGGGCCGTTTCGCCGCTGGGAGCACACCCACCGGTTCATTCCCGACGGCGCCGATGCCTGTTGCCTGGAAGACGAAATCGTGTACGAGTTCCCGCTCGGCTGGCTGGGCCGGTTGCTCGCCGGCAGGTTTGTGCGGCGCAAGCTGGAGCGCCTGTTCGACTATCGCCATCGGCTCACCGCCGAAACGCTCGAGCCGACGTTGTTGGAGCCTCCCGCCGTCGCTCGCGGCTGATGCCGGTTGACACCTGGCGCAACCTCGCAACCCCCGCGGGCTGCCCGCCCCGGCTATACTGCATCGAACCACTCAAGGAGGCAGGCCATGCGAAATCGGCTTCGGCACTCTTGGTTCCTGCTGCTGGGCGCGCTGGCGTTTGCCGTCGCTCCCGCCCTGGCGCAGGGTCGCGGCCATGGCCGCGGTCACGGCAAAGATCGCGAAGCGCACGGCAACCAGGGAGAGAACGGCCAGGATCAAGGCCGCAGGTTCCAATCACGCGATCGCGAGATTATTTCCCGGTACTTCGCCGGCGGCTACGGGAATCTGCCGCCGGGACTGGCCAAGCGCGGGGGAAATCTGCCGCCCGGACTCGAGAAGCAGTTGGTGCGCAACGGCCACCTGCCGCCTGGACTCGAGAAGCGGTTCGTGCCGTTTCCCCCCGAACTCGAGCGGGAACTGCCGCCCTGTCCGCCGGAGTATCGCCGGGGGTTCATCGGCGCCGACGCGGTGATCATCGATCGCCGAACCAGCGTCATCGTTGACATCGCCTTCGGAGTGGTGATCACCGGCGGGCACTGACGGTTCGGACTCGGCGGCCAACGTTCGCCAACCGCGGCTCGGGCGGTTCAGCGCTGCGACGCTTCCCCGGCCGCCACTCGCCGATTGAATTCCGCCGATTTACGTCGCGGCACGGTGAGGGCTTTCCAGTTGGCCGAGCCGAAATGCTTCGCAAGGTAAACGATCTGGCCCACGTGGTAGGAGTAATGGGCGATCTGGCGGTTGATCGCCTGCATCACCGAGTGGGGCTCGGTGCGAATCCGCACGGTGCGGGCGAGGTCGGCGTCGGCGAGGGGCTCGAGAGCATCGAACACGCGGCGCCAGCCAGCTTCCCACATCGCCATCAGCTCCGCCCGGGTGGCCGGCGGCGCTTCGAATTCGCTGTCCCGGTTGCGATCGGGCTTCTCGCCGTCGCTGGTGAGGAAATCGGTCCACCGGGAGCGCATGTTTCCCGCCATGTGTTTCACGATAATGGCGATGGAATTGGATTCGGGATCGAGCGTGACGAAGAGGGCATCATCGGGGATTTGCTCGAGGGCGCGCTCCGCCAGCCGCTTGTAGAGCCGGAAAACCGCGAGGGAATCGCGAAGGTACGAGGTGGTGAATTCGTGTGCCATGCCGCCATTGTCCGGCGCGGAGCGGGGCGAAGGCAAGCGGGTTGCAGCCCCCGTTCCCCAGCGCCGCTCCGTCAATGCGGCAAGCTGATCTCGTCTGGCATCTTAATGGCGTCCGCGGGTTCCGCAGGGGGATATCCAAGCTGACGCCGGAACTGCAACGGGCCTTGCGCCGCCACGTCCAGTGGTTCGGCTCCTACAAGCGATCGGGCGAACTCGCCAAAGTACAGGTCTGGCTGGTGCTGAACCGCGGCTCGATCGAATTCATCACCGGGGCGAATTCCTACAAAGTGAAACGGGCGCGACGCAATCCCAAGGTGATTTGCTTCGTTGGCCGGCCGAACGGCCCGGCGATTTCGGGCGCGGCGGAAATCCTCTCCGACCAGCGCGAGGTGTGGCGAGTCTATCGCGCCTACTGGCGGACCCACCCCATTCGCATGGCGCTTCTGCTGGGTCTCCGGCTTGCGGCAGCGATCGCCTTTCGCGCCCGCGTCGTCGTACGGGTTCAGCCGGACCAGCCGAACCCGCTTGCCGGCTGATTGGGTAAGCGCAAGTACGGAGCGTGCACGCTTTCGGAGAGGCCGATGGCCCAAGGGAGGCGTAGCGGCCGGATGGCGGGCGCCCAATCGCTCATTCTTCCGGCGGCCGCAGCAGGTGCTCCAACTGAATCGACTCACTGGTTTTCTCGTCGCGGTATTTCACAATGACCGGCGTGTAGAGGGATAGATTCCATTCCCGGCCCTTGCCTTCGACCACCGCTCGCGCTCCGGGCACCACCACCGCTCCCGGGGGAATGCGCAACGGGCGGTCACCCTCGCGGCGATAGACGGCGCCAAGTACCAGGTCGTACACTGGAGTGCTTCCAGTCAGGATCGTCCCTGCCCCCAGCACCGCCCGGCGGCCGACGATTGCCCCTTCGTACACGCCGCTGTTGCCGCCGACGAGCGCGTCGTCCTCGACGATGACTGGCAGGCTGCCCACCGGCTCGAGCACGCCGCCGATTTGCGCGCCGGCGCTCAGGTGCACCCGCTTGCCGATTTGGGCGCACGATCCGACCAGGGCGTGGGAATCGATCAGGGTATCGTCGTCGACGTAAGCACCGATATTGACGAAGCAAGGCGGCATGGCGATGACGCCCTTGCCGATGTAGCACCCGTCGCGAAGCGAGCTGCCACCGGGCACCAGCCGCGCGCCCGGCGGCGCCGCGCGCAGGGGAAGCGTGTGCTTGTCGGCAAAGCGAAGCGCGCCGGCTTCCGAATGCACGATTCGCCCAATTCGGAATCCCAGCAGGATACCCTTCTTCACCCAGGCGTTCGTGCGCCAGGCGCCGTCGCCGCCGGGCTCGGCGGCACGGACGCGCCCTTCATCGAGCGCTCGGCGCAGCTCCTCGAACGCGGCGAAGTGCTCGTCGCCGGCGGGGCCGGCAGCGGCGAACAGCCGCTCGATGCGCTCTTTCAGATCGCTCATTGCGCCCGGCCCGCCTGCGCCGCGCCCGCCAGCAGGCCTTGCGCCAGCAGCACCTGTTCGAGCCGCGCGCGGTTCTCCGGGCGCATCGGAACCATCGGCAACCGGTACACCTCCTCGATCAAACCCATCATCGCCATCGCCGCTTTCACCGGTATCGGATTCGTTTCGTAGAAATTCGCCCGGAACAGCGGCAACAGCTCGAAGTGGAGCTTGCGTGCTTCGTCGTTGCGGCCCTCGAGCAGCAAGTGCGCGAGCCGGGCGACGCGGGCGGGCGCTTCGTTGGAAACCACCGAAATCACGCCAACGGCGCCGAGCGACATCAGCGCGAAGGTCCAGGAATCGTCCCCGGAGAGCACCCGGAAACCGCGCGGCGCCACCCGCAGCAGCTCCATCTGCTGCTCGAGGTTTCCCGATGCTTCCTTGATGCCGGCGATGCGGGGCACTTCCGCCAGCCGGGCCACCGTCCCCGGCTCGAGATTCGAGCCGGTGCGGCTGGGGACGTTATAGAGCACCACCGGCAGTTCCGCCGCTTCGGCGATGGCGCGAAAGTGCTGGTAAAGCCCTTCCTGCGTGGGCCGGTTGTAATACGGCGCCACCGAGAGAATCGCGTCGGCGCCCAGTTCGCGCGCGCGGCGCGCTTGCTCGATGACGTGTTGGGTGTTGTTCCCGCCCGCCCCGGCCACCACCGGCGCCCTGCCGGCGGTCCGCTCGACCACCGTCCGGATCACCGCCGCGTATTCCCCGGGTTCGAGTGTGGGCGTTTCCCCCGTCGTTCCGCAGGGAACCAGAAAATCCACTCCGGCCTGCAATTGAAAATCGACCAGCCGCTCGAGCGCCTCCCGGTCCACCGAGCCATCCCGGCGGAACGGAGTGACCAGCGCAGTTCCACAGCCTGCCAGTTCCCTCGTCATGTTCCTTCCTCCCTCTCCAAAATTTCCGAGAAACTCCAAAACCCTGCTTTCCCCGCCAGCCGGCGCGCCGCCACGAGCGCACCTTCGGCGTACGCCTGGCGGGTTCGCGACGAGTGGCGGACGAGAAGCGTCTCGCCTTCGGCGTCGAATCCCAGCTCGTGCGTGCCCGGAACCCAGCCGGCGCGCACGCTCTGAATCGGGGGCAGGCGGCCGCCGAGCGCCGGCGCCACCTGCCGGGCAAGCTCCTGCGCGGTGCCCGACGGCGCATCCCGTTTGAAGCGGTGGTGGGTTTCGACGATGTACGGCTCGTATTGCTGCCAGCCGGCGCACAGCCGCGCCGCCTCCCGCGCCATCCGATAGAAAAGCTGCACGCCAAGGGAGAAATTCGCTCCGTACACCAGGCCCGCCCCGTTCGCTTCGATCGCCGCACGCGCTTCGCCCAGATGCTGGTACCAGCCGGTGGTCCCCACCACGATTCGCCCGCTCGCCCCCGCCACCCGGCGGATGTTCGCCAGCACCGCTTCGGGCCGGGTGAATTCCACGACGACGTCCGCGCCCGCCAGCGCCTGGGGCGTGAGACCCGCACCGCCGCGGTTCGCTTCCAGGCCCAGGACACCGCTCACCACGAAACCGCGCGATGGCGCCAGCAGCTCGATGGCCCGGCCCATCCGCCCATCACCCACCACCAGCAGTCGCATCGGGGCCGCTTGGCCTGCCTCACCCGAGCCGCTCATCCGGTTCCTCCTTCGCTCGCCCGCGCCTTCAATTCCCGCACCAGCCGGCGGTACAGTTCCGCTGCTTGCGCCAGCTCCGCCTTCGCCACCCGTTCGTGGTCGGTGTGCGCCACCAGAATCGACCCCGGTCCCACCAGCAGCGGCCGGCCCCAGCGATCGAGATTCGGCAGGTCGGTGGTGAAGGCGACGACATCGGTTTCGAACCCCGGCAGCCGCTCCATCCGCATTGGCGCCACTTGCCGCCGAAACTCGTATTCGGCGCGGCCCGCCAGTCTCGCTTCGATTCTGCGGCGCAACCCATCGCCGGCATCGACAGTGCGATAGAAGACGACCGCCGCGGCATGGCCGGCCACCACGTTGGCGGCGTGCCCGCCGGATAGCAGGCCGATGTTCATGGTCGTCGGCCCCAACTCCGGGTCGGAGGGCAGCGGCATCGAACGCAACTCGGCCAGCAGTTCGAGCAGCTTGTCGATGGCCGATTCACCCAACTGGGGGTAGGCGGAATGGGCCGTTCGCCCGCGGGTGGTGATGCGCAGCTGCATCGCTCCTTTGGTGCCTGCCACCAGCCGGTTGCCGGTCGGCTCGCCCATGATCAGGTACCGCGCGTCCCGGGGCGCCTGATTCGCCGCGCGAGCGCCGTCGCTTTCCAGCTCTTCGCCCACCAGAAACAGCAGGCCAAAGTCGCTAACTCCTTCGGCGGCCAATCGAGCGGCGGCAATCATTTGGGAAGCCAGGCAGCCCTTGGCGTCGCAGGCGCCGCGCCCTTGAATCCATCGGTCGTCTTCGCTGGAAGGGTAGAACGGCCCCACCGTGTCCAGGTGCGTCGAAAGGACCACTTCCGGCCGTCCCATCGCCGCAATCAGGTTGGCTCGGCCCTCGGTAACAGGCTGGCTTTTCACCTGGAAACCCCTCCGGCGAAGCCACTCCGCCACGATGCCGGCCACCGCGGCTTCGTTGCCGGTGACCGAGTCGATGTCGATAAGCTGGCGCGTCAGTTCAAACAGCTCTTGCAATCTTGCTCCTCTTGCGCCGCGGCCTGCAGCGGCAAAGCCGCCGGCAGTTGCCGTGTGCGCGCAAAGCGGCGCTGGCTGCCGGGCGGAGAAAGCGGGAATGAGCGGAAAAACGCGGACGTGTCGGCGGCTAAGCCGCCTTCTTGAACTGCTTTCGAAGCGGGAGGACTGCGGCGACGGTTGGGTGGATGATCATCGCAACTCCGGTTCGTATCTTACCTCGCCTGGCCCGGCCGGTGTCAACGATTTTGGCGCCCATTTCCCTTTCGCCATTGGGTGGAAAATTTCACTTCGGTCGGGAGAGAGTCAATAGCAAGAATGTTTACCGATGATGTATGCTGCCCGCCGATCTATTTTTACTGAAGCTATAATATGGCCGTGCGGAGCTGCGGCGCTCGCAAAACGTTGGGGAGGCGCCCGGTGGGACGCTGAGTGTCTTCCCGGGACCAGGAAAACAAAGAGAGTTCGTCCAAAGACCACCAACGAGCCGACGGCCAAGCCTCGAACCCAGTCCGGGGCCAGTCGTCCGGCTGGCGCGACGAAGGCGGTGACGAGCGCCGCTCCGACGCTGGTTGCTGCCGCGGAAAAACCTCTTCGGCGGTCCCTTTCAGCCCAAAGCCAGCATTCTCGCGCGCTGTCGGCGCCTTCAGCCTGCCCCTTGTTGCCGGACGTATTTCCTCCCGAGGCCCGTCTTGCCCAGCCTTCACTGACGGCCCCCGCGGCCTTCCCGGTTCCTCCAGCCTGAACCGCCCTCGCCCGTGCAGGGGAGAGCGCGGCGATTCCTGGTTCTCGTATTTGCTGGCAAGCGGCATGGCCTGCGGCATTGCCGCTGCGTCCGCCGCGAAACTGCAACTCGCCGGGGGTACTGCGGACCGATGAAGAAACGCGAGCAGGTTCGCATCTTACTGGCCAATGACCATCCGGTAGTTCGCGAAGGCCTGGTTTCGCTCATCCGCCAGCAAAAGGGTATGCAGGTGATTGGCGTGGCCACGAACGGCCGGGAGGCGGTCGCGAATTTCGTGGCTTTGCATCCCGACTTAGTCTTGCTGGATTTGCGCATGCCCGGCACCGACGGCATCCAGGCATTGACCGCCATCCGCCGCCTGGATCCTGCGGCGCGGATTCTCATGCTCAGCGGGTTCGGCGACGAGGAAGAGGTGTACCACGCGCTTGCCGCCGGCGCCCGAGGCTACGTGCTGAAAGATTCGACTCTGGAGGAGCTTTTCGCCAGCATCCGCGCCGTAGCCCAGGGCAAAGCCTGGGTGCCTCCAGGCGTCGCTTCGAAACTCGCAGCTCGCCTCAGCCGCCACGAACTGTCGCCGCGAGAGCGCGATGTGCTCGGACTGTTGACGGCGGGAAAGAGCAACAAGGAAATCGCCGTCGCGCTTCGAATCACCGAAGGAACCGTGAAAGTCCACGTCGACCATATCCTGAAAAAGTTCAACGTGCGCGGGCGGACGGAAGCGACGGCAATGGCCTTTCGCCTGGGGATCGTACGGCTCGAGCAGTAGACCTGCCGAGGCCATTCGAAGAGCTCGGGACGGGCGACCCCAAACATGCCTGGGTGGCCGCAGGAGGCGCCCATTCTAATCATATATTCGCTTGTTGTTCGCCCTGAACCTACGATATATGAACCAGTTACCCATTCTCCAGATTGCGCCGCCTTGCTCTTGCAACTACTCTCTCGCACTGGCTGGCAGGGGCGATCGGGGATGCATCCCCTTAAGGGGAATGGAGAGGTTTCACGAATTCGGCTTGTCCGAACTCGCCCCTTGCGGGCTCTTCGGAGGATCCTCTGCCCCCTTGTTCCCATCCCTGGCTGGCTCGTCGGACCATTCCGTTGCCTTCCCCGCTGTCCCCGCTGTGGCGAATGGCTGACAACCGGCCCCCGGCCCCGGAACGGGTGCCGCTGCGGCAGAAGCTTCGCCGTCCCAAGCCGGCCCTCCCGAGGCCTCGGCCATGTCTAATCGCTCCGGCCGCGAGCTACACGAAGGACGAAGACATCTTTCCTCATTCCCGGGGTGGCAACAGGCCAATTCGAGCCGGACTGGGGGAGCCGCCTCCCTTCCCGGGCTTCGCGCAGGCGGCCGGTGCCCGGGCGGTCTGCACGAGTACTTTCGGCATGCCCTGGACAATCTGCTGGTCCGGTTGCTCTCGGAGCCCCGGACCGTCGAACCGGTACCGCGATTGATGGAGGGGGCAGGTCGGGCCCGGCGCGAAGCTCAACCTGGCGGTCGTCGCCAGCCTTCGGGTAACAGCAAACCGCCCCGGCGCGCCATCCGAGTTTCATCCGGCCGGGACCGGACCTCACGATGATTGTCCTCGCCCATCCTCGAGGCCGGAGCCTGGCGGATGGCTCAGCCGGCGGGCCGCCGGGCGCGGAAGTTCATTCGCCAGTAATCCAGCTCGAAATCGCCGCTCGATTCCGCCTGTTGGACCAGTGCGTCCAGGAACCGCTCCCGCAGGCCTGAGTCCGCAATCCGCGGCAAATGGAGCCGAAGGACGATATTGGCCAAGAACTCGCGGTAATCGGCAATCGAACCGGGCGTATAGGGGGCCTGCTCGAGTTGCGTTTCAATCCTGGTGAATCCTGCGGCGGCGAGCCGGGCGGCAGTCGTGCGTTCGTCGGCAAACAGCCACGGAGTTGGCCAGCCGGCGAAGGCCGGCCGGTATTCGGGTCGCTGCATTAATTCCTCCACCCGGCGCAACAGCCGGGTGAGGTTGGGCCCACCGCCGCATTGCGCCGCCAGCCAACCGCCGGGCGTAAGCGCGTGGTACAGGCCGCGAAACAAGCGGTCATGATCGGTCAGCCAGTGAAACGTTGCGGTGCTGAAGATGAGGTCGAAACAGGAGTCGAAAGGCAGGCGTTCGAGTTCGGCGCGCACGAAGGCCACTCGCGGCTGGAGCGCAGCCGGTAATCTTTCCCGCGCGGTGCGCAACATGTTTTCCGAGAGATCCACGCCAACCACCCGGCCGCGATCGAGCCGCGCCGCCAGCTCGGCTGTCAGCCGGCCGGAGCCGCAACCCGCATCCATGGCGGTCTCCGTGCCGGCGAGCTTGAGTCGCGCGAGCACCTTTCGGCCCCACTCGGCTTGCGGCTCCGAAAGGCGGTGGTAGGCCTCGGAGTTCCACTCGCGAATCGGCTCGTCAGCCATCGGCGAAGCCTTCGGCGTTTCCGCGCTCACCTGGCATCTCCCTCGGTCGGGGCGGCGTTGCCGTCCCGCGCCAGCCGGTTGGCCATCGGCGGGCGCTCGGCGACCGGCACCATTACAAGCCAATCAGGCGCCCGGGCTCAAGCCCATTCCGCGGGTGAACCTGGGTGGGACTGATTCCCGCGAGCGCCGGCCGTGCGGGATTCCCCCGGGATGGAGTTAGAATGCGCTGCGCGTCGCGTCGCTCAACTTCAGTTTCACGAGGAGGAAATTCGATGTCCGCTTCCCCACTTCGAGAGCATGTGCCGCCGGCGGCGGGAGCCGGCACCCGGCCCTACAGCGGCGGGGTCCTCGTCAAGGATACCTTCTACATCTCCGGACACATCGGCTTCCTGCCGGGAACCAGGAGCGTGCCGGCAGATATCGACCAGGAAATCCGTTTCATGATGGACGGATTCCGCGACACGCTGGCCCGCGCCGGAATGACGATGAACGAGCTGGTTTCGGTGCAGATTTTCGCGAGCGACATGTCGCTTTACGACCGCTTCAACGCCATTTACGTCGGCTATTTTCAGCCGCCGCTCCCCGCCCGGGCCTTCCTTGGCGCCGGCTCGCTGGTGAACGGCGCTCACTTCGAAATCCTCGGCGTCGCCGTCAAGCCATCCTGAGGCGTGCAGGGACGCGCCGCCGGAGGTTCGGCTCCCCGCCCAGCTCATTCGTTCGATACCTTGAACAAGCTGGCCAGAGACGGAATGCTTTTCCGCAATTGATTCCGCAGGAGGACGGCGCGGCGCACCAGCCTGGCCTGATCGTCGCCGGGCCTGTAAGCAAATACCGTCGCCAGCGCACCAATCGTCTTGCCCTGCCGGTCCTTCAACTGCATCAGCACCTCGAACCGCGCTTTGTCCTTCGCGACCTCGCTCACCGGCTGCGCCGACGCGACCGCCTTCAAATCGTCGGCGTCGGATTTCTTGCCGATGATGGCCGGCACGTTCGCGGCGATGATGGTGTTATCGGCCGCTCCCGGCGCGGTGACGTGCATCGCGAACACCAGCACGTCCGGGTGGCTCGCGACCACGTCGTCCACCAGCTTCTGGGCGTAAATCTTCCCCGGCGCCTGGGCCCGGGCGAGCATCGCCCCGATAGCCAGCATCCCGAACGCCGCAACCACTCTTGCCGTCTTCGCGCTCATTTCGCTCCCTCTCTCACCAAATGAATTTCAAGCCAAACTGCATTTGCCTCGACGGCGTCGACAGCGTCGTCAGCCGCCCGGCCGCCGGATTCGCTAGCAAGCTGGCGTTGAAGATCTGCCGCTGGGGATTGCCGGGCGGCTCGAAATTGGGCCGGTTGAAAATGTTGAACACCTCGAAGCGGAACTGGATGTTGAAATTCTCCGAAATCCTCCGGATGGGGTTGTTCTTGAAGAGCGACATGTCGAAGTTCTCCAGCCCGGGCCCGATCACCGAGTTGCGTCCGGAATTGCCGAGCAGCTCCTGGTTTGCCGGCAGGCTGAAACAAGAAACCTTCAGATATTGAGCGGCGTTTTGGGGATTCACCGCGGTGCTGCATCCCGGCCCGTACGACCGGTTGGGGAAGGCGAAGGTGTCCGCGCTCTTGAGCCCCAGAGGATCGCCGCCGATGATGGGAGTGAAGGGGAGGCCGCTGCTCACCTCGTAGATGCCCCCGTATTGCCAGCCGTCGAGCAGCCACCGGGGAAAAGATTCGAGCGATTGCGGCCCGGGAATCTGCCAGATGTAATTCAGTACCAGGTTGTGGCGAACGTCGAAATCGGAAAGCCCGCGCCGCAACCGGGGATCGAAAAACGGCAGGCTGGAAACCGAATTCCCGAAGGTGTCGCCGGCGATCGAGGAGGAGCCGAGATCGATGCTCTTCGACCAGGTGTAGGAAGCCTGCAATTGCAGACCGTGGCTCAAGGCTTTCGTCACCTGGAGGTTCAGCCCGTTGTAGCTGGAGGAGCCGTTGTAGAACACCGCGCTGATCTGGCCCACGTTCGGGTTCATCAGCGTCCCGCTCCGGTACGGGATGGGCCACTGGTAGCCCTGCGAAGTCGGCACCGGCAATACGTAATTCACGTCGTCGGCGTGGAAGGGCTGGTGCACGCCGTGCGAGCCGACGTAGCCGGCGGCCACGGTAACGTCTTTGGCCACCTGCCGCTGCACGTTGAGGTTCCACTGCATTACGTAGTTCCGCTTCGGATTCGGCTGCACGTAGCCCTGGCGCAGCTTGTTGGGCGTCAGCAGCGGATACGCCCCCTTGGGAAACGAGCCCGCTGCCAAGGTGGCGATGTTGCCCGCCTCGAAAAACGGCGCCGAGAGCAGCGAAATCAGCTCGAATTGATAGGGGAGCGGCAACACGTCGTACATCCCAAACGCGCCGCGCACCGCCGTCTTCCCGGTGCGGAACGGATCCCAGGAAAAGCCCAGGCGGGGGTCGAAATTGCGGAGCGTTGGGTTCGAGAAATAGGGCGTGCCGGTCCTCGGCCCGGGGTCGGTGAGGTTGGCGAGGGCCGCCAGCTCGTTGTGCACCTCGCCGGGCACCGTCGTCATCTCGTACCGCAATCCCAGGTTCAGGGTCAGGTTCGGCCGCCACTGGAGGTCGTCCTGAGCGTAAGCGCCGAACACCGTCTGGCGCAGGTCCCGCGGCGTCAGGGCGGTGGAGATCGGCGCGTTGAACGAGGTGGGCTGGTTCGCCAGGAATTGCGCCAAGCCGCCGAAGATGAACTGCCCGTTCGGATTCGCGGTGCCCAGTTGATTGTCTTGCATCCGCTCGACCGAGAAGCCGAATTTCAGCGAGTGGATTCCGCGGGTCAGAAACGCGTCGTCGTACACCTGATAGGAATTGTAATGAAAGATGTATTCGCCTACCGCCCCCAGCCCGCCCTGGAAATTCGCAATCCCGGAGATATTGATCAGGCCCACCGGCAGGCCGGGAACGAAACCCAGCGACGGGTCCGCCGCTGCCGGATTGATGGCGTTGAGCGTCCTCGGCGCGTCCGAGACGTAGCGGCTGTACCCGAACCGGATGGCGTTCACGAAGCTCGGACTGAAGATGTGCGTTTCCTCGAGCGTGGCGAGTTGGCGCCGGGTAAGCGACCCGATCAGCTTCAGATTGAAATTGTCCGGTTCCTGGGAATCAGCCCGATCGATCAAGTAGGTTCCGGCGAGGGTGTCGGCGTTCGAGATGTGGTGATCGACGCGGCTGGTGAAAAAGTTCTCGTTGGTGACCTGTTGCGACACCAGGGAGAAGGTGCCCACCTGCGCGCCGGAGCTGCCGGTGTTGGGCAGGGGATAGAGCGCGAGAAACGGCTTGATCGCCGGGTCGACCGGCCCGTTATGCAGGGCGGCGGACGGCACGGTGCTCACTTGGGTGAACCCCAGCCCCTGCCGCAGCCCTTCGTAGTCACCGAACACGAACGTATGGTCTTTCCAGATGGGTCCGCCGGCGGAAGCGCCGAATTGATTGCGCTTGAAGGGCGGCGGGCCGGGAGTCGCGTCGAACGGGCTCCGCGCGTCGAACGCGCTGTTTCGCAGGAACTCGTAGGCGTCGCCGTGAAACGCGTTGCTGCCCGAGCGGGTCACCGCGTTGATGATTCCGCCGGAGCTGCGGCCGTATTCCGCCGGGGCGTTGCTGGTGATCACCGAGAATTCCTCCACCGCGTCCACTCCCAGCGTTCCGCCCAGCACGCTGCCCGGCGTGCCGTTCGAATAATCGTTGATGCTGATGCCATCCACCCGGTAGTTGTTCTGCTGCGGCCGGTTGCCGCTGATGGTCAGTTGCACGCCGTTGCCCCGGTTGGCGCGCTGGTTGCTGATGTTGACCGCCGGCTGCGTGAAAACGTTCGCCACCCCCGGCTGCAGCGTTGCCAGCGAAGTCCAGTCACGGCCGTTGAGCGGCAGTTCCACCACCGTTCGCGAATTCACCTGCTGGCTGAGCGTCGAGCTGGCCAGCTCGATCGCCGGCGCCGCCGCGTTCACCTGCACCGTCTGCGAGACGTTGCCCAGTTGGAGACGGAAGTTCACCTCGAGTTGAGCGCCCACCGCCAGCGTCTGGTCGCTCACCTCCGCCTGGGCGAAGCCCGGGGCCGAAACGCTGATCCGGTAATGGCCCGGCGTGAGGTTGGGAGCGGCGTAGAGGCCCGACTCGTTCGACGTCGTTCCCCGCATGACGCCCGTCGCCTGATCGGCGATGCTCACCTTCGCGCCGGGAACCACCGCGCCCGAGGAATCGGTGATGGTTCCCTGGATGGTGCCTCCGGCCACTTGCCCCCAACCGGCGATCGCCAGCGGGAAACAAGCAAGCATCGCACCCGCCGCCCACGCGGCGAGAGAAATGCGCCTGGAATTTCGAGAGTAGCTGGTCATCGAGGTTTCCTCCGTGGGGTTCGGCCGGGCGGGGGCGCGGCTGCCGCCCCGGCCCCGCACTCGCCTCATCCTTCACGCTTCTCTGGCCCCGGTTCTCCGGTGTATTGATGAACGCGATTGGGAGCGCCGTCTGCGCGCCCCTTGTCCCGCGGCGTCCGGTCCGCGCCGCCTGCCACTTCCGCCAGCGGCAATTCCACCCGAACGCAGGTTCCCTGGCCTTCGGCGCTCACGATCCGCACCTCTCCGTTCAGCGCGGCGCAAATCGCCTTCACGATGGCCAGCCCCAGGCCCGCCCCGCCCGAAGCTCGCGAACGCGCGCGGTCGGCGCGGTAGAAACGCTCGAACACGTGCGGCAGCGCCGCCGGCGAGATGCCGACGCCGTTGTCGGCCACTTCGAGCAGGCCTTTCCCCTCCTGCGCCGTCACGGTGATATCCACCCTGCCCCCGTCGCCGGTGTACTTGATGGCATTGTCGAACAGGTTCACCACCACCTGCTTCAACCGGGAAGCGTCGGCTTGCACCTCCACCGAAGGGGTCACCCGGTAGCGGATGGCGATCCCTTTTTCCTCGGCCAGCAGGTGCAATTGCTCGGCGGTCGATACCACCAACTCGCCCAGGTCCAGCCGCGCCACTTCCATCTGAACGTCGCCGGCGTCGAGCCGGGAAATCGCCAGCAAGTTGTCCACGATTTTCGCCAGCCGCTCGGTTTCCTCGAGCGCGCTTCCCACCGGCTCGAGCAAGTCGGCGGGAATTCCCGGCTGTCGCGCGACCGCTTCCAGCTCGCCGCGCAAAATGGTAAGCGGAGTGCGCAATTCGTGAGAAGCGTCGGCGGAGAAGCGGTTGATGTGCTGGAAGGAGTCCTCCAAGCGGGCGAGCATCCGGTTGAGCGCCGTCGCCAGACGCTCGAGTTCGTCCCCCGTCTTCGCCACCTGCAATCGCTCGCCGAGGTTTTGCGAGCTGATGCGCTCGGCTTGCCGGGTGATTTCGTCCACCGGGCTCAGCGCGCGCCTCATCAGCACGTAGCCGCCGCCAATCGCGGCGGCAACCACTACCGGCATTCCCAGCACGAGGACCAGCAGCAGCCCGTGCAAAACCGCGCTGGTCGGCTCCATCGAGGCCCCGAATTCCGTCCAGTACCGCTGGCCTGCGGGAGAGACGTAGGGAACATCGGCGATCAGCACCGGCGACCGCCCGGCCCCGGTAACGATTCGCGTCGTTTCGCCGGCCGGCCGGCCGGGTGCCGGGGAAATCTTCGCCGGATCGAAGCTGCCGTTCTTCGGCGCCCCCGATTGGTAAAAAATGCGGCCGTCGCCGCGGGTCACCCGGATGAACCGGGCGTTGGTTTCCGGATCGTACTGCTCGCCGATTTCCCCGGTCACGTAGGCCGGCCCCTTCGTTCCGACGTCTTCGAGCAGGCCGGCGCCGATCGAGCGGGCCTCGGCGGTGAGGGAATTGGCGAGGGTGCGATACAGATAGCTTCGCAATCCGAGGTAGAGAGCGGTGCCGAACAAGATGAGCGATCCCGCCAGCAGCCCGGCGTACCACGCGGTGATCCGAAAGCGTAGCGAACGGAGAGTCATGGTTCGTCTCCGTCGCGGATGGTGTAGCCGACGCCGCGCACCGTCCGGATCAGTTTCTTCTCGTGGCCATCGTCCACCTTGTTGCGCAGGTGGCGGACGTAGACGTCGACGATGTTGGTGATGCCGTCGAAGCTCTGGTCCCAGACGTGTTCGATAATCATGTTGCGGCTGAGCACGCGCCCGGCGTTCACCATCAGGTATTCGAGCAGGGCGTATTCCTTGGCGGTCAAGTCGATCCGGCGCCCGCCGCGCTTCACTTGCTGGGACAGCCGGTCCAGCTCCAGGTCGGCCAGCCGGATCGCGCTCGCCCGGCTCACCGGCCCGCGCCGCAGCAGCGCTTTCACCCTCACCAGCAGCTCGGCGAAGGCAAAGGGCTTCGTCAGGTAGTCGTCGGCGCCGCGCTCGAAATGGCTCACTTTGTCCCGCAGGGTGTCCCGGGCGGTGAGGATCAGCACCGGCACGTGGGAATTATCGCGGCGAATCCTCTTGAGCACTTCGCTTCCGTCCATCTCCGGAAGCATCAGGTCCAGAACGATCAGGTCGTACTGATAGGTGAGGGCCAGTTCCAGGCCCGTTCTGCCGTCGCGAGCGACGTCGACCGCGTAGCGCTCCGCGGTCAATCCGCGCTCGACAAAGCCGACGACCTTGACCTCATCCTCGATGAGCAGGATCCGCATGGAAACACCCCCGTATTAGGGTACGCCCCGATGAAGCGAACATGAAGCGCACATGAAAGTTCGTTCAGGGAAGAAGCGGCGAGCCGGCGGCGGACGAGGCAGGTTCCGTAATCCCGCCAGGAGCGCACAAACCGCGTTTCAACTCCGCTACGCCGTGAGGTTGGGGTTGGGAACCACGATTTCTTGAAGGCGCGGTCATGATGGCGAGGGCGTCGAGGAGCAAGGCGCCGCGGATGGAAGCGTGCGGCCAGGCACCGGGAGTGCACAAAAAGCCCATCCGAGTCGCGCGCGGAAGCTCACGGGGGACTCGCTAGGCGATTGCCCCGAGACCTTCGCGTATAATTCGCGCATGTGGCTGGCCTCGATCCAAGCGGGGAGCCTCTTCAATTACGTATATACACTCTCGCTCAGCTATGCGGGCAACGGCAGCGTCACCGCGGCCGACGACAGCGTGAACGGCGGCTTCAGTTTTACGTATGACAATCTGAACCGGCTGGCCACCATGTCCTCGCCCAGGAACCCCTCCGGCTGCTACGGCCTGTCCTGGACCTACGACTCGGTCGGCAACCGCACCGCGCAGTCAGTTACCAGCGGGTCGTGCCCGACCTTCAGCGCGTCGGTGAATTCGAGCAACCAGCTAACCGGCGGGTCCTACGCATATGACGCCGCCGGCAACATGACCAATGATGGGCTGAACGGCTACAGCTACGACGCCGCCGGACACATCCTTTCGGTCAACGGCGGCGCCTCCGCGACGTATGTCTACGACGCGTTCGGCCGGCGAATCGAAGACACCGGCGCCGGCTTGGTTTACCTCTACGATCAGGCCGGGCGTAGAATCAGCTCGGTGACGACGTCGGGTGCCGACGACGCCCATGAAGTTTACGCCGGCTCGCGGCTGCTGGCGGTGCACGGCTACGCCGGCTCGTTCGGCAAGGTGACCTGGGTTTACCATTCCGATCAGCTTGGTACCGACCGCCTCATCACTTACTCGGGCAGCGTAGCGGAAACTTGTACCAGCCTTCCGTATGGGGATGGCCAGTCCTGCACGACGCAGGGATTCGGTAACCCACCCGCCCGCTTCGCCGGCTACTTCCCCGAGGCCGCATCCGGCCTCGACTACGCCTCGGCGCGCTCTTACTCGCCCTTGCTGGGGCGCTTCATAAGTCCCGACCCAGTCGGCGGAGGCGTTTCGAACCCGCAGTCACTCGACAAGTACACGTACGTTCACGGGAGCCCGGCTTGCCAAACGGATGTGTCCGGCCTGTTCTGCCAGCAGGTTGCCCCAACCGCCGGTGGGAACGATTTGGACTACGTATTCAATTCTGGTGTTGAGGGCGGCGGAAACGGTGACAGCGGCAGCTTCTATTACTACTTTGACCCGGATGCGGCCGTACTCGCGGCTGTGCCCGGGCCGAACGGCGGCGGCTGCGGCTCAGGCGCGGCCGCGCCTGCAAGGACTTTTGTCCCGTGTCTCCCAAAGGTCGCCAGTTTTGTGAACGCGCACCTGGCCGCGGCCCAAACCCTTGCAGCCAAGCTCGGGGACGGGGCGACCGCCCAGGAAGTCCTTGCGGTCTCCGCGCAAGAGACGGAATACGGGACCACGGGGTTCGTTCCCTATGGAAACTACTTCGGGCTGCACGGGACCGGTTTCGCCGGGCAGACAGGTACGCACACCACGCCTAACGGGATAGTTACCCCTGAATTCCCGCTGTCGAACGGATTCCTTCTGTCGGGCGAGGGATTCGTGAGCGTTGAGGCGCCGTTTCTGAGGGGTGTGGATGCCTCGAATCCGCTTACATTCTTCCAGACCATCCACGCCCACGGCTATGGGACTGGCGACCCGGAGTACGTCTCCGACATGATCGCTCTTAAGCCGGGCCGGCGCGGGGTTTATTGGCTGGTTGGCGCCTGCACGTCGCAGAAGCACTGAGGGGGAAAAGATGAACGGGAAAGGTCTCTGGGTCGCCATCGTAGTTTTCTCGGTCGTTGCGTCGGGCGTGCTGGCCCAAGCGCCACGCCGTCGCCGCGTTTCCGCGAAGGAAGCGGAGGCCCTCGTGAGAGCAGCTCTGCCGAGGAAAACAGTGCACCTACCCAAGTTTGAGCTGCTCCCCTCAAAGCAAAACGACCGGCCCCGATTTTACTCTTACAGCGCGATCTGGGAGGGTGAGCCGCACGGCAGCGCCGTAATCGGGAACTACGACGTCGACTCGGCCACCGGTGACGTCTTTAGCGGCACGGTGGGATGTTACGAGCTGAGCACGCCTGCACTCCGGAAGCTCCAGGCAAGGATCCGAGCGCGCATCGGCCTCTCGGACGCCGAGTACCATAAGGTCAAGACCAAGGGGCAGCTCTGCCCTTAGGACGAAGCCCGGAGACCAGGGCCCGGGGACGGGGGCGCCGCACGATGGCCCATTCGACCCGGGCCGTTACCGGCACGCCCGAGGGCGGCACCGTCACCTACGCCTATGACGCCAACGGCAACCTGACTTCGAAAGTCGCGCCGAATAAGCGTCGTAGCCCACACGTATGCCGTTGGTTTCACAGACGCGAGGGATCCATACACGAGCTATACTAACAACAACAGCGCGTTTGGGACGGTTGATACGCAGGTATGGGAGCTCGGCAACTCTCTCTGGAGGATTCAAGCGGGCTCTCCCCTCATTCCCTGGCCGCCTCGAACGAAAGAGCCAGGAAGAATCTTCGAGAACTGCGTGAGAAGGAATAATGGGATCAAAATTAAGTAACTTTTCAAGGCTCGAGGGAGGTATGAAACGACGAATCCGTTCCCGAAGTGATTCCCGCAAGGCGAAACTGGCAGTCTTAGTCTTGGCGCTCCTCTGCCCGCTTCTCATCTGTTCGGGCACGCAGGGACAGGGCATCTCGTCATCCCAGGCACACCCGGCTCATAACATTTTTAGACTGGTTCTAATGGCGAAGACGGTGCCGATGAAGGGAGCCTTGAGCGCCAATAGCCACAGATATGAGGCCGAGGACGGGACTGCGATATACGACTCCGGTGACGAGTACAAGTCGGCTAGCGCGGCAAGCAGGGGCCTGGACAATCTGATAAAGAGTGCCACTCGTGTCGTCAAGCAAGGCACGAAGAAGGATGGAAAGGGACGCATCACTGGCAGGCGGGTGGAATTGTCTTTCAGCCATGGCCGCGGCGCCAAGCCAGAAATTGTTATCGCCTGGACGGATGGGCCCTGGGTCGAACGCTTAAGTTCCACATCACTGCCGCTGCTGCTGGATTTCGAGAGCCAGTACCCGTGAACCGGAAGAATGTGAGGAGTTTCCATAGCTACTGCGCGTGGCTCCGGGATTTCGACGCGGGTTGGTGGCATGGCTCCTGAGGTAGAGCTCGGCCTCTTCTGGGTAACATTCAAGTCCAATCGCGGTAGGTGGCTGGCTTCCGCGCAACAGCGAGAGTACTGCGTCCTCCGTGCAGAACGCGTTTGGCGAATCGAAGACACAGGCGCCGGCCTGGTCTACCTCTACGACCTGGCCGGCCGCAGAATCAGCTCGGTGACGACGACGGGATCCGACAACGTCCATGAAGTTTACGCCGGCTCGGGGCTGGTTGCGGCGCACACTCCGGGGCCCTTTGGCGGTACGACGTACTTTTACCACTCCGATCAGCTTGGCACCGACCGCGTGGTCACCGGCTCGGCGCGCGCGGTTATAGAGACCTGCACCAGCCTGCCGGGAGCCTGCCCTGAGCGCAGCCGAAGGGGCGACAATCATTCCTGCACGAGCAACGTGCCGGCCCGCTTCGAGGGCTATGATACGGACCAGGAGTACGGCCTCGCCCACGCTCCCGCCCGCTATTACTCGCCCTCGCTCGGCCGGTTCATGACGCCCGATCCGTTCGGCACGCCGCCCGAGAAACAGGCAACGTGCTCGCTTGGCGGCCCGCCGAAGGATGAGATGACCGGCACGCTCGCCCGGCCGGAGTCGCTCAACCGCTACGCTTACGTGTCTAACAGGACCACCACGTCGACAGATCCATCCGGCGGCCTCGAGCAGCAACCAGCCGGTCCGCTGCCCGATAGTGGGGTGGGGGGGTTCTATTGCGATCCCACGCACGTATTCTGCGTCCTCGCGTCGATCCTCGGGGGTGCAAGCGGCGGGGTGAGCAATTTCTCTGCCTGCCAGTGCGGTCTCATTTCGCTCGACTTCCCCGATACACAGTTGTTCGGCTGCGGGCCGTATATCTGCACATGCGACGACGGTGAGGCGGGTTTTCTGTTGGTACCGCCTAGGCTTAAGCCCAAGTGTCTTTTCCGCATCTGCCCCGTGTACCTTACCGTGGTCAAGCCAGTGGGCGCGGACATTACCTGGGCGAACATCACGGGCAGCTTTCCAAGCCTGTGCAACTAGGATGCAGACCATGGTCCCGACCGAGACGTGCCGGACCCTGTACAGGAGGCTTGACAGGAAGCTGAGCCGCACGCTTCAGTTGGCGACGACGCTCTGTCTCCATCGGGCACAGCCGGTCCCCGTAGCGCTCGAAGTCTTCTTCTGCGCCCTGTTTGTTCGCTATCGTAGGGGAGTGCTCAAATTTTTCGAGGACGAGGCGGCGCTCGCCCGGCTGGTTGTCAAGCACTGCCCCGAGGGCGCCAGAAAAGGCCCGCGCCCGCACCTGGACGGAGGAGGCGATGCCGTTTTCTTGGCCGCGGAGCCGGAGCTGCTGTTGCTGTTGGTAAAGAGTGCAGGGCTCGCCGGCGCTATGCGAGACAGGAGTGTCTCCTTGCGGCACATTGCGGGCGCGCTAGCGCTCGACGCCGAGCTAGCGGCACGGCTGGGTAGGGAGGGGATCTCCCTGGCGGGCCGGGTGCTGGGGTTGCCAAGCGGTCCTACGGGTCCGTGATCGTCTGGAAGAGGCGGAGAAGCGAGGCAGGCTTTGAGCGCCTCTCCAGCTTCGCGTGGGCGGCCACGGGTGGTCGGACGACTGATCGGAGTTGCGAGTTTTTGTGCCTCCCCGGATCTCTGGGCAGTCTACCCGGTGCCCCGCCGAAGGATGCGATGACTCGCCCTCTCGCGCGGCCGGAATCACTCAACCGCTACGCTTACGTAGTGGATAGCCCCGCAACCGCCGCGGACCCCTCCGGCAATTTCATCGTGTCGGAGGACTGCTTCCTCGACGCTCTCCTCCCCGAATGCCAGTGCGACCCCGAAAACGGCTGCCCGCCGGATTTGTTGCTGCTGTTGCCGGGGGAGACCGCCTTCCTCGCTTCGGCGAACGCTCCCACCGGCCCCTGCGGAGCCTACGCCATCCCCGACTGGCGGCCCGGCGCGGTGGATTGCGATGGCAAGCAAGTCTATTCTACCTCCGTAACGCTTGGCTTTTCTGAACCAGTCACCGACGTGCAAGCTACCCTCCACGCCTCGCGCAACGTGAATATTCTTCCCGTGGCGACTCCGTCCGGGGATACCGTCAAGTTCACCGTGGCGGCCATGGTCGGGAGCACGATCTACACAGCTGCCGCGATGTGGTGGGGAATAACATACATGTGCAACGGACGGACCGCCCATGTCTACACGCGGCCGTTCGTTATGCACTGCCAGCACGTGTCGCAGACATGAGCGCGCCACGGTCGGCGCCGCTCCTACTTGCGCTCGTTTTCCTGGTGGGCGCATGGCCACCGAAGGGCGCGCCAGCGGACCCGTGCGCCCGCGAATACCGCATTCCTTTGGGCCTCAATTCACATCGGGAGCTCGAAGTCGTGAGCCACCGGCTGAAGTTTATTCCCTACGTGGATGGCACGGTCCAGTTGCGCAACGAAACCGGGCGTTCGATCTACGGCATCGAGATGTTTGTGAACTATGACGGCGCGCGCGGCCACCGCATTTTTACGGTGAAGTACGAGGCCCAGGTCAAGGGCAGCGGTCTGCCCATGCCGAGCAGCGGAGCATTCCTTCGTGGCGTCCTCACCGGCCCGGTCCGCCCGGGGGAAACCTTCGACCTGGAGGGAACGAACCTTCTCGCCACAACGACGATTCCTTCAAAGGCCGGCGTGAGCTTCATGTACCTGCAGTTGTCCACCGAGAACACCGTCACTCCCTGGGGGACCGGGACCTCGTCAGACCCCATCCTCTACGAAGCCCCGGCAGGTTTTGGCGAGCTCGGGGGCTCGGCCGATAACCTGCCCGAGGATTTCCTCCTGAAGTTGGATGTCGATGCGAGGGGCACCGTCAGAGGTGTGGACCCCGCTCCCGGGAGTGCTTCCCCGGGCCCCCTTGTCGCCTCCGCGATCGGCGCGGTCAAGAGATGGCGGTTCTATCCGGCGGTGCGCGATGGGTTCGCGGTGCCGACCGAGTTCTTTCTGCTGCTCCAATTTCGTCGAGCGGATTTTCCCGCACCCCGCGACTGCTTCCTCGGGCAGGGGGACAAGTACCCTCAGACGTTCGCTGTTGTGTCGCTCGAAACCGACCCCAAATACCCGGGACATTGGGAGTGGCTCTACGGCATCTACTACGACGTAAACGGCTGGAAGGCGCCGTTCTACGGACGCCAGCAGTTCTACAGCACCCCACGGATGATAAAGTCTCCGTGAGCCTGCCGTGCAACCAGTCGTGTGTCCGCGCGCCCGGGCCTGCGTCGGTACGCCGCCACGCACCAACGCCAGAATCGGGACCTGCATTCGTCGATTCCGCCGTCCGCCGCGGTCGGCGGCCTGAGTGTGGCGCGGACGCATGCTCTCAGCGGCGATTCCGGGCCGGGCGCTATTCAGAGCTTCGCGTGGAGCGGGTGCCTGGCGAGCCGGCGGCGGGGACGGCCGCACGAACATCGCGCGCATCCAGGCTTTGCGAGGCGTCGACCAGAAACCAGAAGAGGCCCGAGGCGACGGTAACGACGGCGGCGAAGTCGAGCGCCGTGCGCCAGCCGAATCGCGTGGCGAGATAAGCGGTGAGAATCGGGGAGAGCCATCCGCCAAGATTTCCAAAGGTATTCATCAGGCCCGAAAGCGAGGCGGTGAATTCCTGGGTCAGGTCGATGCACGCCGCCCAGAAAGTCGTTGCCGCGAACATGTTCAGCCCGCCGCCCAGCGCCAGCAGCGGTATCGCCAAGGCCCGGCTGCCGATGCCGCTTCCGATCCAGATCAGCGCCGCCGAGCTGAACATTCCCAGCCACACCGCCGATTGGCGCCCGCGCTTCTTCCCCCATTTCCGCGAAGCCCGATCGGAAAACCAGCCGCCGAGCGGCGCGAGGATGGCGATGGCGATGTAAGGGGTGGCGTCCCAGAATCCGCCCTGGGTGATGGTTAGGTGGCGCACCTTCACTAGGTAGATGAAAAACCAGGTGTGGTAGATGTAGATGGGATAGCCCTGGCAGAAATAGCCGAGCACCAGCGCCCACACCGACACGCTCGATAGCATTTTCCCCCAGGGAGGATTCGCGCGCTTCCCTTCCCCAAGCGCGGAATGCGCCGGGGCCGAGGCTCGTATCCGTTCGAGCTCCGCTGGATTCACTCCGCGATGCTCCTCCGGCCGGTTCCGCACGTACCAATGCCAGAAAATCGCAATCAAGATGCCCAGAGCCCCGCAGGCGACGAACGAAGAACGCCAGCCCCAGCGTTGCATCATCCAGGCGATGGCCGGCGGCGTGATCGCGCCGCCCAGGCCGATGCCCAGTATGGTGAAGCTGCTGCCGATCGCCCGGTGCCCCGATCCCATCCAGCCGGAAACCACCTTGTTCGCGCCGGGCGAGCTGGCCGCTTCGCCCACACCCACCAGGAAGCGCACCGTCACCAGTGACCCCGTCACCCCCACCCATGCCGCCAGCGGCAGCCGGGGCGCGAACGCCGTCAGCGCGGTAAAAACCGACCACCAAAGAATGGAGAGGGTGAGCGTGTTCCTTCCTCCCCAGCGGTCGCCCAACCAGCCGCCGGGAATCTGGAACAGCGCATAACCCAGCAGGAAGGCGCTGAAGACCCAGCCGAGGGTTTGCGCGCTCAGGCTGAACTCGTCTTGGATGTATTTTCCGGCGATACCGATATTGAGCCGATCGAGGTAGGTGAGCATCACCACCAGGGTGATGCAGCCCATGATGCGCCAGTGGACCCAGGTGGGGCGAGCGGTCGAGCCGGCGCGAGCGCCCTCCTCGGCCGTGGCCGCGGTCTGTGGCATTACTTCGCTCCGCCCAGTTTCGCCCGTTCCTGTTCCAGGATGCGGTAGGGCAGCGGAAGGAAGATGCCTTCCTTCACCACCTGGTCCTGTCCCTGCCGGCTCAGGATGTACTGGAGGAAGGCGTCGATCCGGGGATCGAGCGCCCGCCCCGGCTGTCGGTTCACGTAGATATAAATCACCCGGCTGAGCGGGTAGTCGTGCGAGAGCACTTCTTCGAACGTGCCGCGGTAGTACGGCCCGCCCTTCTTCTCCGCCAGCGCCACGGTTTTTACGTCGGGATTGGCATCCTGGAAGCCGGCATAGCCGATGCCGTCGGGATCCTTGCCGATGGCCAGGGTGATCGCGTCGAGAGCGTTCAGGCTGCCGACGGTGGTGAGCGAGGTGATGCCGTCGCTCCACCGGCCGCCCTCCAGAACGCGCATTTGCATGAAGTGGGCGATGCCATTGGGCTGCTTGACTCCGTAGATATGGATGGGCGCGTTTTTCCATTTTCCGCCGAGCCCGAGCTGGCCCCAGCGGGTGAGGTCGCGGTAGCCGCGGTTGCGCGTGGTCGAGAGAATCGCGTCCAGTTGCGCCAGCGTAAGCCGCGACAGGGGATTCGCTTTGTTCACGTAGATGGCGATCGCGTGGGTTTTGCCCTTGGTTCGCTGGCTGCCGCCGGCAACCGCGATTCCCACGGGCGGATAGCCGAACCGCTTTTCGAAATCCTCCGTCTCGCGAGGCAGCATTTCGCGAGCCACCGGTCCCAGTTCCGCGGTTCCCGCAATCAGCGCCGGCGCCGCCGCGCCCGATACCTTGGAAACGTTTTCGATGTGAATCCCTGGCTCGTAGTGCGCGAAATCCTGAATCCAGAGCTTCATCAGGGTTTCCATAGTATCGGCGCCCACCGCGGTCAGTTCGCCGGAAAGCACCGCGGCCGGCTTGTACTCCGGCAGCCGCGGGTCCACCGTCGCCCGCGGCGATTCTTGCGCTCCGCGCGCGCGCTGCGCCGCGGGGCCGGCGGCGCACACTCCCCAGCCCAGCACGAGTGCCAAGGCCAGTGTCGGAATCGATCTGCCGCTTGCTCTGCCGGTGCCGACCGCACCCATTGTGATTCTCATCGCCGCCTCACTCTCGGTTTCCTGGCACCCGCAAGCATTCGCCATGCTTGCGCTACCAAATCAGCTTCAATCCAAACTGGATTTGCCGCGAAGACGACACGATCGACGTGATCGTGCCCGCGCTCGCGAGCGCCTTCCCCGATTGATTGAACAGATCGGTCTGGGCGCCCTCCGGCGGGGCGAAATTCGTGTGATTGAAAACGTTGAAGAATTCCGCCTGGAACTGCACTTCGAAATTCTCCGAAACGCGCCGTACCGGGTTGTCTTTGATCAGGGTGGTGTCCACGTTCACCAGGCCCGGCCCCACCAGCGAGTTCCGCCCCGCGTTCCCCAGCCGGGTGGCGGGGCTGGGAAAGGCGAAACATTGCGTCTTGATGTAATGCACGCTGCCGGGATTCACCGCCGAGCCGCAGCCCGGCCCGCTCAGCCGGTCGGGATAATCGAACGAAAGCGAGCTGTTCAGTCCCAGCGGGTCGCCGCCGATGAGCGGCGTGAACGGAACGCCGGTCCTGGCCTGCAGGATGCCGCCCCAGGTCCAGCCGCGCAGCGGCCACGCCGCCATCCCGAAAGAAGCCGGCGCGTTGGGAATCCGCCACAGATAGTTCACCACCAGGTTCTGGCGCACGTCGAAATCCGATGCCGCCCTCGACAGTTTGGGATTGAAATAGGGCAGCTCGGTTTGGGAGTTGTCGAAGGTCGAGCCCGCCACCGCCGAGGAACTCGTGTCCAGGTTCTTGGCGTAAGTGTACGATCCCTGCAGCTGGAGCCCGCGCGACACTTGTTTGGTCAGCTTGGCTTCGAGCGCGTTGTAGGACGACGTCCCCTGCCACAGCAGGCCGGCAATGGCGCCAACGGGGGGATTTATAACGTGCCCGGTGCCTGCGGGCGTGGGCCACAAGTAACCCTGCGAGGTCAGCGCCGGCAGCACCAGGTTCATGTCCGGCGCCTGGAACGGCTGATGAACCGCTTCCGAGCCGATGTAGCCGATGTCGAGCGACACCGTTGGCGCGAGTTGCCGCTGCGCGTCGAGGTTCCATTGCATCACGTAATTCCGGGACGGGTTGGGCTGGATGAAGGCCTCGCGCAATCCAGCGAGCAACGCCACCGCTCCGGTGGGAAACGACCCCTTCGGGAGCTTGGTCGCCAGGCCTTCCTGATAAAAGGGCGCCGATAGCATCGTCGGCAGCTCGAACAGATACGGCAGCGGCAGCACGTCGTAGATGCCGAATGCCGCCCGCACCGCGGTCTTGCCGTCGCGGGTGGGATCCCAGGCCAAGCCGATCCGCGGCTCGAAATTCAGCAGCGTTGGGTTCGAGAAATAGGGCGATCCGGTACGGGGCGCGGGAGAGGTGGGCGTGGGAAGGGTGGAGAGCTTGTTTTGCGCTTCGGCCGGGACGGTGGACATCTCGTAGCGCAGGCCCAGGTTCAGGGTCAGGTTCGGCCGCAGGCGCCAATTGTCCTCGCCATAAACCCCGACGATGCTCTGGCGGATGCTGCGCGGGGAAATCGACGTCGAGAGCGCCGAATCGAAATTCGTCGGGGCGTCGGTAAGAAAATTTCCCAGCGAGCCGAACTTGAACTGGCCCAGCGCGTGGGAGCTGCCCAACTCGTTCGACTGGATGCGCTCGAAGTAAGCCCCCAACTGGAAAGCGTGGTTTCCGCGGGTGTAGTAGGCGTCGTCGTAGAGCTGGTAGGAATTGTAGTGATAGATGAATTCGCCCAGCCCGGTGGGTCCGCCCTGAAAGGTCTCGATCCCGGTCACCGCGATCTGGCCGGGGAACGCACCGGGGAGAAAACCGAGGGAGGTATTGGTGGCGAGCGGGTTGATCACCGAAAACGTTTTCGGCGCGTCGGCGACGGCGCGGCTGTAGCCCAGCCGCACGGAATTGAGGAAGCTGGAACTGAAAATGTGGCTTTCCTCGATCGTCGCCAGTTGGCGTCGCGACGTCGTGCCGATCACCAGGTTGTCGGTGTTGTCCGGCCCTTTGCCGGAACCGGTGTCGAACAGGTAGGTGCCGTGGAGCAGGTCTTTCGCCGACAGATCCTCGTCCACCCGTGAGGTGAAGTAGTCTTCGTTGGTCACCTGGTTGCTCACGAACGAGAACTGGCCGGTATCGCCGTTCACCGGCCCGTTCGGCAGCGGCCAAAGCGGCAGGTAGGGCGCCACCCGGGGATCCACTTTCACCTTCGTCGTTCCCGCCGGGCAGGTGGGGCTGACGGTGCAGGTGAGGGTGCCAGCGCGCGCCGCCGCCGAAGGAGTGAAAATCGTGGTAGTCACTCCCAGCGCCTGCCGCACGCCCTCGTAGTCGCCGAAAACAAACGTGTGGTTCTTCACTACCGGCCCGCCCGCCGCGCCGCCGAATTGATTCCGGCGGAAGGGTGGAACCTCCGGACCATCGGAGAAACTCCGCGTATCGAGCGCGCTGTTGCGCAGGTATTCGTAGGCGGCGCCGTGCAGGGCGTTCGAGCCCGAGCGCGTTTCGGCGTTGATGATGCCTCCGGAACTTTTCCCGTAGGCGGCGGGAGCGTTACTGGTGATGACCGAAAACTCCTGAATCGAATCGACTCCGAGGTCCACGCCCAAAACGCTGCCCGGCGCCGCGTTCGCGTAATCGTTGATGCTGATTCCGTCCACCAGGTAATTGTTCTGCTGCGGCCGGTTCCCGCCGATGGTCATCTGCGCGCCCAGCCCGCGGTTCAGCCGGGTGGAGTTGGTCACCTCGCTGCTCGGCTGGGTGAGGATGCGCGAAACGCCCGGCTCGAGCGTCGCCAGCGACGTCCAATCGCGCCCGTTCAGCGGCAAATTGACGATGGTGCCCGATTGCACCACGCCGCTCATCGTCGCGTTCGCCGTCTGGATCGCCGGCACCGCGCCGGTGACCACCACCTTCTGGGATTGGCTCCCCACCGTCAAAACGAAATCCACCGTCTGCTGGCTGCCCACCGTCAACACCAGGTTGGGAACTACCCGGCTTTGGAAACCCACGGCGGCGGCGGTCAGTTGATACGGCCCGGGAACCAGGTTGGGCACGAGGTAGGCGCCCGCCTGGTTGGTTGTGGCGACGCGGGCCACTCCGGTCGCGGTATTCTGGATGGTCACCTCGGCCCCCGGCACAACCCCGCCCGAGGCGTCGGTGACCGTTCCGCCGATGGTTCCACCTTCCACCTGGGCCCGCGCCGGTGCGGCTGAGGCCAGCACCAGCAACAGAGAGACCAGCCATGCTCTTTTCATTTCAGCCTCGATTTCATCGGCGCCGCACCACGCCTCTGACGGCAACAGAAGTGTAGCGCCGGTTTACGGCCTGGCGCGATTTCCCAGGCCTTATCGTAATTTCGCCTCGGCTTTCGCGATGAACGAAAGCGGAAGGGGCGTGAAGATGCCGTCCTTGACGACGTCCTGCTGCCCCTGCCGGCTCAAAAGGAACCGAATGAACTCGCGCAAAACCGGATCGAGCGGTTTCCCCGGCCGCTTGTTCACGAATACGTACAGCACGCGGCTGAGGGGATATTTTTGGGACGCGACGTTGGCGAACGTGCAGGCGTAGTAGGGTCCGGCGGGAGTATCGGCGACGGCCAGCGGCCGCACCCCGGGGGTCAGCCAGCTATAGCCCGAATAGCCGATGGCGTAGGGGTCGGCGGCCACCATCGCCGGCAGCGGAATCACGGTGTCGCGCGTTTGGATGTCGTCTCGCCACTCGCCGCCTTCGAGCACGCGTTCCTGAAGGAAGTGCTCGAACCCATTGGGTACCTTCACGCCCCAGAGATGGATGGGCTTGTCAGCCCAAGCCCCTTTCAAGCCGAGCTGGCCCCAGGTGGCGATGTCGCGCGGGTATCCCCGGCGGCGCGTTTTCGAATAGATGGCGTCGAGCTGCGCCATCGTGATTTGCTTCAGCGGGTTCCGGCCGTTGACGAAGAACGCATTCGCGTCGGTGTACGCCTTGATCCGCCAGCTCCCGCCGGAAATCGCGATTCCGAGCGGCTTGTAACGGAATTTGCCGGTGAATGCCGCTTCTTCCTTCGGCAGCATCTCCCGCGCCACCAGCCCGAAATCCGCCGAGCCGTCGGCCAAGCCCGGCCCGGCGGTGTGTGATCCCGAGGGAACCACGTGGATCGAGACGCTGGGGTAGAGTTTCGTGAAATCATCAATCCAGAGTTTCGCCACGTAATACATGGTGTCGGATTCGACGCCGCGGAGCTCGCCTTTGAGACCGGCTATCGGCTTGTAGGCGGGTATCCGCGGATCGACGCTCGCGCGGAGCGTCTCTTCGGGATTGGGCCGCGCGTGCTGGGCCCGCGCCGCGCCCGCTGCCATTCCCAGGATCAGCACGAGTGCCAAACACCGCTTCATGATTTCCCTCGCCATGGAATGCCGAGCCGGGCGGCCCTGGCTTCCCCGCCGGCCCTCAGATTGAGCGCCCGAAAGCTGAACCTATTCTTAACTCAACATGAAATTTCGTTCACGCGTCTTTGCCCGTCCGGGACGGGAGGCGGCACCTCCAGGGCGCCCGGCCATGCTTCGCCTCCAACCGGCGAGACCCGGGCGAGCCGGCGTCTTGCCCCTGCTGGGCCATTGGCGGCGCGCAGGTCGCAGGGCAGTGGTTCAGCCCGACCGGGCAATCGGCACAATTGACCAGTATCGGCCGGCTCAGGGAGGTGACACGGAAAGGCAGGTCGGGCGTGCGACCTGAACGAGGGACAGCCTGCCACAGCAACGAGATGCTTCCCGACAAAGTGCGCCGGGTCTCACTCCGGCCGCCGCCGATCACGCAGAACGGGCTGGCCCTCGCTGTGGTCCCACCGGTAGGACGGCTCTTTGAATGGGCTGTTTACGAATGGGTTGTCAGCCGCGAGGGTCATAGCAGCCGCTGAAATTCCTCGACGCTAAGCTTCAAGTCTGCGATGATTCCCCGCAGCGTTTTGCGTTTCAGGTCGCCAGAGTGCAAAGGAATCACCACGCGCGCTTTGTCGCTCGTCCGCACATAAATCGCGTGGCTCCCACGTTGCCGGCGAAGCTCGAAACCAATCCTTTCGGCAATCCGCGCGACCTGCTTCGCCGTCACCGCCGGGAGCTCGGCGCTCAAGCCGAGACCTCAATTGGCTTGATAAGAATATCCTCTTCTGGGACGGGCAGGCCGTCCTCTGCGAGGCTCTGGAGATAAAGCTCAATGGCCTCGCGAATGTTTCGGATGCCTTCTTCGATACTTTCGCTCTGGGTGTGGCAGCCGGGCAGCGTGGGGCAAAAGACGTGATAGCCGCCTTCCTGTTCCTTTTCAAATATCACCGTGTAGCGATGGGTCATCGTACACCTCGATTGCCCCCATTCTAGCTTGACGCACCCGCAAGGGGCAGCACCCGAATGACTTGGTTTTCACCGCGGGCCCGACATGCTCGACGCCGCACCCGATCTCGCTACGCTGGCCACACTCCCGGGAAACCGGCTGGAACGCCTGCGCGGGGACCGCGAGGGCCAATTCAGCATCCGCGTCAACGACCAATGGCGCATCTGCTTCGAGTGGCGCGGCGGCAACAGCCACCACGTCGAGATCGTGGATTATCACTGAGGGAGGTCGCAATGACAAAGAAACTCCGGCCGGTGCATCCGGGCGAGATCCTGCGCGAGGAATTCATGAAGCCGCTTGGCCTGAGCATGAACAGGCTGGCGCTCGACCTGCGCGTGCCGGTGACCCGGATCGCCGAGATCGCCGGCGAGCGGCGAGGAATCACGGTCGACACGGCGCTGCGCCTGGCGCGCTACTTCCGGAATTCGCCGGCGTTCTGGCTGAACCTCCAGATGCGCTACGAACTGGAAGTCGCCGAGGACAGCCGGGAGACGAAGCGGATCGCGCGGGATGTGCGGCCAGTGGAAGCGGCGGTGCCGCGCGGCAACTGAAAAAGAGGAGTCGGTGGGCAAAGCTCTGAGCCGGATTCTCCGGGCGGTGTCGCGAGCCCGCAAGTTATGGAGAATCAATCCCCGGAAAGTGCCAATGTCGTCAGGAATGGCGCCCACGGCAGGTTTTGCGCCGGGTCATGAATGTGCTTCGTGGAGGAGGACCTGGACGATCAGCGCCTGGGTTCTGCCGAACTCCATGCTGCGACGATGGCCCGTTCGGCGCTGAGTATGTCGCCCCTGGTTGAAAGGGACCACCAGGACGTCGCGTAACGCCACGACCGTGAGGCGGTGGTCTCCACGATCGCGCCGGCACGATACAGCCGCGCAAGCTCGGTAGCCCCCGTCGATGGTACCGAGGCGCCCGGCAATGGCCGCTGGTGATCGGAGGGGAGCGTTACGATCCTTTCTCCAGCGGAAAGACTGGATTTCGATGCGGCGGTCATTCCGGCAGCGGCATGCGAAAGTGAGTCTCCTACCGAGTGCGTGAGAGCCCTGACACCGAGAGCTAAGCCAATCACGATCAGCCCCCCCAGCAGCGCGTACTCGATCAGGCTTCCACCCGCGCTCTCCTTCCACAAGCCACGCAGAGAATGCTTCACTTTGCCTCCTCGGGACACCGGCTGGACTTCGTACCACCATGCTAGGGAGAGCGGGAGCCGAGCGGAAGTCGCCCTGTGATAAATAAAAGTCTATCTACTATCAAGGACGATATAACAGTGCAGTAAATCGCGGGCTTCTCTGACGTGGGTGCCCTACCGTGGGGCGCAAGCGGACGACTCGTTTCTAGTACCGATTAAACTACTCTACTGGCAACGGTTCCGGATGGAGCGAAAGGCTGTCGCGCGGGTTGCGCCTAAAAAACCGCCGCGCAAACCGCTGTCGAACTCGAGCTGGAAGGGGGCCGTTCAAGGCTAATAGGGGATTGTCAATCACATCAAGGGTCAGTCGGAAAGGCGATTACCGTCTGCGAATGCAGGAAGAGACCCGCCCTTTCTAATGAGGCCGGAAGGGATGGGCGCCCGCAACCCCGACCTGACGGACCGGAAGCGGGTGGTTGGCACTGAAGACGAGGTCGCGAGTGTGGAAGTTGGGGGCAGCCGTTTAAGCGCGGCGGCGTAGCGCGCGAATCATTTGGTGGGCAAGTCTGTAAGCCGGATTCTGTGCGGCGCACGTCCCTGCCTTGCCGAACACGCGCGCCACGGCGATCATTCCTCTAGGCCCGGCATCGCTGCCGGGCTCGAGCGGCCTACCCGAGGGTTCGACGGGCCGGGCCAGCCCTCCCCTCCTATTTGGCCTTGCTCCGCGCGGGGTTTTCCCTGCCGCCTCGATTGCTCGAGGCGCGGTGGGCTCTTACCCCACCGTTTCACCCTTGCCGGCGCATGCCCGGCCAGAGTCGGCGAACCGAAGGTTTCCCTCCCGGCTTGCCATCGAGGCCGGAGATGCGCTGGCGGTCTGGTTTCTGTGGCACTTTCCGTAGCCGGATTCTCGCGAAACCGGCTCCCTGGCGTTACCAGGCGCGCTGCCCTGTGGAGTCCGGACTTTCCTCGCGCCAAGGCTCCCGAAAGAGCCTGGCCCGCGATCGCCCGACCTGCCCACCGGTAACCATTATAGGCGCAGGGGCGGTGAAAGCCCATCGAGTGCGGAAAATGCCCCAATTTTGCGTACCGCAGCATCCGGCAGACCAAGGACACGTCCACACCTCTATCCTGCAAATCGCGGTGGATCAGCGAATTGGCCGTTGTTTCCCCAAACTGGCGGGGCTGCGCCAGCGCCGGAACGGTGGCAAGCGGCTTGCGATATATGCTGCCGAGGAGGTAACTCCGATGAGCACGCCAGCAGTAACCAGGAGCCGCCTCAGCCAATCGACTCTCGACAGCTTAATGACCGCGATGAAGGGCGAGGCGTTTGCCTACGTGAAGTACATGCTCTTTGCCGAGCACGCCCGCAACAACGGGCGGCCGGACATCGCCGCAGCGTTCGAGCGCGCCGCGAAGACGGAACGGTTCGAGCATTTCGCCGAGGAAGCACAGCTCGCCGGATTGGTAGGAACCGACGGGGAAAACCTGCTCGATGCGCTCGCCGGCGAATCCTACGAAATCGAAACCATGTATAAGGAGTTCGCGCAACTGGCATTCGAAGCCGGCGACCGGGAAGCTGCCGAGCGGTTCGAAGAAGTGCGGCAGGACGAAATCGAGCACCGGGACCTGTTCCGCGCGGCACTCGAAAAACTGCCCCGAGCGGGGTGAACCGAGGAAGCATGCGAGCCGGGCGTTGTGCTTTCGGCCGCCCGCCCGGCATTCTTCACGAATCGGACGCTTTCGCTCCCGCCAAATGCGGCGTCTTGGTGGCTTCAGGCGAATAGGCGTTCAGCGCGTATTGCGAGAGCATGCGTTGGGCGTTGAAGAATGCGCCGTTCAGCGCGATGGTGGAGCGCATCACCTCGACGAACGCATTTGGGCGCGTGTAGAACATGGGCAAGATCACCAGCTCCAACTTGTCGTAGAGCGAGGCCGCCTCGGCTGCAGGGTCGTCGACTAGCTCCTCATGGCCGATGTCCCACCCCGTTACTCCTTCGAAGTGGCCTTCATACCACCAGCCGTCCGGAACGCTCAGGCTTGGGACGCCGTTCAAGGCGGCCTTCATCCCGCTCGTTCCCGAGGCCTCGTAAGGCCGATGCGGCGTGTTAAGCCAGACGTCCACTCCGCTGGTGATCAATTGTCCCCAGCGCATGTCGTAGTCCTGCACGTAGACGATCTCGATACTGCCTCTGAGCCCCTGGGCCGCCTCGAACACGCGGCGGATCAGCCTCTTGCCTTCCTCATCGCGTGGATGAGCCTTCCCGGCAAAGACCATCTGGAGGGGGCCGGCCCGAGTAGCGATCCACTTCAAACGATCGAGATTCGAAAACAACAGGTCGGCTCGCTTGTAGCTGGCCGCACGCCGGGCAAAGCCCAGTGTGATAGCGCGCGCATCCAGCCGCGTTCCCGCGGCCTTCCTCACCTCCTCGAGCAGGACCCATTTTGCTTGGCGATGGGCCTCCGCAATTTCCCCCAGCGGAATGCCGACCGCGTATCGGAGGTAGTGATTGTCGCGCCGCCACTCGGGAATGTGGCGATCGTAAAGCGCGCAAAAAGCAGCCGAGGTCCAGGTGACGGCATGGACGCCGTTCGTGATCGCCCTGACGGGATAGTTTGGGTACATGTCGTGCGAAATCTCCCCGTGGTGCATGGCCACGCCATTGATGTAACGGGAGAATCGCAACGCAAGATAGGTCATGTTCAAGGCGTTATCGGGACAGCAACGAGTTACTTCCAAAACGTCCGCTCTCTGGTCGCCAAGCACCTGGCGCATCAGGCTCCTCGGGAATTGGTCGTGGCCGGCGGGTACGGGCGTGTGCGTGGTGAATACGCAGCGTTCTCGAACCGCTTCGATATCGGCTTCGGTCGCGGTTCGCAGATCCGGCTTCCCGAGCCGTTGCTCGAGCAGGCCGAGCGCCAGCAATCCGGAGTGACCCTCGTTCATGTGGTAGCTTTGGAGTTCGCCGTATCCCAGTGCCTGAAGCATTCGCACCCCGCCGATGCCCAGCACCACCTCCTGACAAAGGCGGTAATGTTCGTCACCCCCGTAGAGGTGGTCGGTGAGGGCCTGGTCCCAAGGGCTGTTGTCGGGCAAGTTGGTGTCCAGGAGATGGACCGGGACCACGTGCCCGGAGACACCCTCAATCGCAAATCGCCAGGCGCGGACCTGCACAGACCGCCCCTCGATGGGAACGGAAACAATCGGATCGGCCGGCTCCAACACTTTTTCGGGCTGCCACGGCGCTTCATCCTCCGTCTGGTTGCCTTTTTCATCCAGCCGCTGCCGAAAATACCCCTTTCGATGCACCAGAGTCACCGCGACCATCGGCAGGCCGAGGTCGGCCGCGGATCGAAGCGTGTCGCCGGCCAGCACTCCCAGGCCGCCACTATAGGTGGGAATCGAGGACTCGAAGGCAATTTCCATGGAGAAATAGGCAATTCTTGCGGCCGCCATGGTTCCTCCCTTGCCAGCGCCAAGCTTCGTCCCACGCATTCGCGCGAACGAAACCGCCCAGCCCTCCGGCACGAACCCCTTTTCCCTGGGCGCCGGCGGGTCCGGGGGCCACTCTCACGTGGAAGCCGGTGGTTGACTACCGCGAGCGGACCTTTCGGGTGTCATGGTACCGCCTCCTGGTAATTGGCTTCTGGCGAATTCTGATGTTGGCAGCGGCACCAGGTGCAATCGCAGCCTTCCATCACACAAGCCGCCGCCTCCCTGCTGGTTCGCACGGCCCGATGGGCCACCGGATAGGCGAGCTTTTTCCAAAAGGTCATGCCATATTGGACGCGGAGCCACTCCCGCGCATTTCCGCTGCCGTCAACCAGGCCGAGCAGCCTGTTATAACCGGAGTTCCCCAGCTTCTCGTAAGTATATCGGTTGACGATTCCCCCTCGCAGCGTGCTTCCAAATCGACTCTTCCACAGCCGGTCGTATTGGTCCGTCGCTCCCTCTATGAGAGCCCGGCCAGCGAGGTGGCCGGAGAGCATGGCGTAGCGCATGCCGAATCCCCACAGGGCATCCTGGAAGCCGGCTGCCTCCCCGGCCCACAGGATGTTTCCTCTTCGAGCCGTCCCTGGCACGAGAAAGTTTCCCGTGCCTCCGAAGTGCCGTTCGTTTGTCATTATTACCCCGGTCTGCTTGCGGAAGAACTGAACCGTCGCGTCGAGGTACTTCTTTTCGTTGTGATAGTCTTCGAAGATTGCCGAAGCGATTGTCCCGAAACCATTGCGCACCAGCATATAGGAATATCCCTTGGGCGCCAGTCGGTCAGAGATGGCCCCAAAAGCACCGTCGGCCATATCTGTCTCGAAAACGTAGCCGACTGCAATGGCATCAGAACCGCGAGGCCCCTGGGCCACGACCCCGCCTTCCGGCAAGTGATGCCACGGTTCCCGAAAACGAATCTCAATTCCGCTGGCGATGGCCTGATCCTTGAGGCTCGCATCGAGCATGCCCGGATCAGGACCGCGTCGCACCAGATAGAAAAACGGTTCCGGAGACCGATAGATGTGCTCGCGCCCCTCCGGGTCGTAAATCACCAATTCTCGAAAAGGCGTATGCTTGTAGCTGCTCTCGATTCCGATTTGGCTCAGTTCCTCTAAGACGTCGCCGTGGGTCGTCCAATTCTCAATCCCCTGAAAATCTCCGTGGAACCGCATTCCCACGTTCGCATTGTGTTCATGAACGATGGCCCGGCCTCCGCGCTTGGCGATGGTGATGGCTGCGGCCAAGCCCGAGGGCCCTGCACCCGAAATGTGAATCGGTGTCTGCAAGCCTGCCTCCTGAATTCAGGCCGCTCCTGATCTCGCCGTTTGTGGAGACTGTTCTGTCACTCTGGCGTTCGTGGGGTTGCCACTTCCAATCAGGCTGGTGTTGTGCATCCATACGATGTATGCGGCGAAAATCCAAGCAAACGCGAACACATAAGCCGCGCCAAGGAAGATACTGGCTACATTTCCCCACGCAAAACCCGGCAATGTCTCAAACAGCGTATGGTGCAATTCAGTTCCCCTCGCCGTGCGGAGTGGCAGGTATCCGCCCGCAAGGCAGATGGCATAAGCAACTTCTCCCCCTAACACGCAGAGCCATCCATACCGTTTCAGTCGAAGCATGTTCCGTCTCCTTTCCCCCCGTCAAATCTCATTGGTCTCGCCGTCGCCGGGCAAGCACTTTAATGGGCGGCATGGTGAGTGAGCGACTTCCGCCGGGGGATGAAACCGGGTGTCGCCGCCGCGTAGTGGATGTAGGCTTCGCCGAATTCCTTGATCGCATCCCGCTCCTCGCGATGGGCCAGCCTCACGTACATCACCACCAGGATCGGGAACATCGCGAGCGTGAGCAGAGTAGGCCATTGGAGCAGGAACCCGATCATGATCAGGATGAAGCCGGCGTACTGGGGATGACGCAAGCGGGCATAGGCGCCGGTCGTCGCCAGCGAGTGCTCCTTCTGCGCCTTGTAAAGGACGCGCCACGCCGAGGCCAGCAGGATAAACCCTCCCAGAATCACCAACTCGCTAAGGATGTGGATGGGGTCGAACATGGAGTCGCCCTTCAGACCGAGTAGCGTGTGCCAGAGATGCCCCGTGTTGTGCGAGTAGAGATTGATGCCGGGATAGTGGCGGCTCAGCCAGCCTGAAAGCAGATAGATTGTCAGCGGGAAGCCGTACATCTCGGTAAAGAGCGCCACCAGAAACGCGGAAAAGGCGCCGAACGAGCGCCGGTCGCGCTTCGTCCGCGGGTGGGTAAAGCTGAATGCGAAAATAATGAAAATCGCCGAGTTGATGATCACCAGACTCCAAAGACCGTATGCGTACCCCGAAGCGTCATGATTCATGGCAAGTCTCCCCGTCTCTGCTTTCGAGAGGCGCTCCCTCACCCACTTTGTCGACGCCGGCCCGCGCAGCCGGCGCTCGGCCAGCCTGCCGCGGTCCGCCCTGCGCCGCCGCGTTGTAAAGCGGGACCCAGATCAACGTCGCGTACCAGCCGTATCGGCAACTTTCGGTCGCTGCGCCTTGATCGACGCATCCAACAGCTTGAACAGGCCCACCCCGAAGAACGCGGTAACGTTCCACCAAATCAACCCTGCAATAAAGCTCCGAACCGTAAGGGTATTCTGCAGCGGAGAATTCACTTGCATGTGCAGAGCGACCTCGATGGATCGCGTTGTAAGCGAAGGAAAGAGAGCCACAGCGGAAAAGCAAACCGCCCAAACGATGGTTATCCACAGAGCGCCGATCGCCACAGAACGTTTTATGTCGCTCATGATTCCTCCTTTTCTCGAGCGTCATCAACGCCGCCAGCCGGGCCGTTCCGAAGCGCTCAGGCCGTCCGTCCCTTCCTGCCCAGAACAACCACGTTGTAAAGCGGCACCCAGATCAACGCGAAATACCACCCGTACCCATAGCTCTCCACCGCTCCTAGCAAGAAGCTCCCCCACGAGAACCAGTGGAAGCCTGGAAGCAACGCCTGCCACGCCCGGAACATGGCATGGGACGGGAAGAGCAGATCGAAGCAAACGCACAGGATGAACGTGATCGCCAGGAACAAGCTGCTGGCGTGACCAACCGCGGTGAGTGAAATCTCTCGTGGCATGGCTGTTTTCTCCTCTCTACGAGACGTAGCGCTGTGGTTCAGCGTCGAACTTGTCCAAGCATTTTCTCGAGCAAAAACGGTACTCCCGGCCGTCGCGGATCTCCGAATAGCCCTGGCCGGGCTCGACCGCCATTCCGCAGACGGGATCCTTCGCGGCCCCTGTAGCCACCCCGTGTTGTTCGTGTCCTTCATGCTCTCCCTCGCCGTGGCCGCCATGGCCTCCATGGACCATGTGCGCGCCGCAGCCGAAGCGCATCATGAAGTAGAAAAAGCCAGCCCACACTAACAACCATACCCAGCCTGGCATTGTTTCTTCTCCTTTCTGAACAGAGTTCTTGCCGGACGCCGAGCGATGGCGCCAAGAGCCTGAAAGAATCTCTCGGAAGGGCGAGCCTGGCGCCCTCGGCTGCCGCCGCTCACATTCGGACCGACCTTCGGCCCTTTCTTTGTTTCTCCCCGTGCGTCCATCGTTCGTTCCACGCCAGGTCAGCCCTTCGTCTTGGCCGTTACTTTGCTGTTGGCTTCGGGCTTGTGCGCATCATCGGACAGTTCTTCATGAAGCCCGACATCGCCTTGCCCTGCTGCATCATCTCGCCGCGCATTTGTTCGAGAAGAACGCGCTGCTCGGACATCAATTTGTTTCGCGCGGCCGGATCCTTTTCGTTTTCCATCGCGGTCATGTTCTGCATGAGGTGGTCCATCTGCTTTTGCATCTGCTGATGACAAGCCATCATGCTCTTGCCCATCATTTGCTGGCCCATCATCCCTTTGGCCATTGCGCCCTGCCCCATCGTGCCCCCCATCATTCCGGCGCACGAACTTTGCTCGGAAGGATGATGTTGGGCATGCTGCGCCTGAGCGCCGACGGCGAACAGGGACAAAATTGCCAAAGAAAATGAACCGATAGGCGTTCTGTTTTTCATTTTGAAGCCTCCTTTCTTCTCGGTGGTTCCTCAGCGACGCACCCCCTAAGAACCGGACTTGGCAACTGGGCGGGAAGGCGGCCTCTGGATTTCCTCCTTTCGTGAAGCGGCTAACGCTCCTTTCCGTCGTTTCTCTCACAGGGCCGCCTCCCCGATAGCGCCGTCGCGGATGCGAACGGCTCTGGAAACGTCGGCAACGAAAATCATTCCGTCCCCCTTGCCTCCCGTGCGGCATTCCTTTCGGATAACACCCACAAGCCGATCGACGTCCTGGTCGGCGCAGACGACTTCCAGCTTGACGATTCTCAGGTAGCCGTAACGTTTGAACGCGTCCTGATACTGGACTTCGAAATTGTTTGGCTCGTACCCATAGCCAACGGGATGGATATCAACGATAGTGACGCCAGGGACGCCATTTCTCTGCAGCGCATCGACTGTGTTGTTCACGCAGCACCGCTGGATGTAGGCCGTGATCTCTTTCATGTGCGCCTCCCTTCGCATTCACCCGTGGGGCGCCCAATCGCGCCCGAATACCTGTGTTTCGATAGGTTTGTGGGCTTAACGCGCGAGCCCGCGCTTGGGCGGGAAGGACAGGCTTAGAGCAGAAGGGTGCAGTGGAGCGCCAGTAGACTTGAGGAGGGACGGGCGGGTGCACGCATCCCCGCCGCATTTGTCGCGGGCCGTGGCGAAAAACGGGATGGCGCCGGTCGTGCCGAAACAGCCTGCACGCCGGGGTGGCTAATCAGGGGGTCATTCGGGATAAAGGAGAACACTGGCTCAGTGGCGGAACAACATGGGCAACTGCCTTGGGCCAGCGCGGGAGTCTTGAAGCCAGGCACCCGCCGAGCCGGAGATGCGGATGTCTGCCCGCAGCCAGTAGGCGGGCGGTAGGAGGCCGTATATGCCGACACCGCCAGTGAAGCCACCAAAACCACTAAGGCTCGGTACCGCCAGATCACATCCCCTCCCCGATCCGCCTATGTCCCGGAAAGCATTTGCGATGCCAGGAATCGTAGCGACGGCACCGATATATCCTTCTTGCTTTCAAGCTATTAGTACGTTTGGGGAACCAGGCTCAAGGGCAGTCCTGTGCGTCAAAGCCCGCAGCTTTGCGCGTCTCCCCGCAATTGGGCTCCGCCACGAGGGGTTGGCTGGACCTGGCCGCGTTAGTTTTCCAACTGCGGCGCGGAACGCTCGCCCGATCACCGGCACCCGAAACCGAGGAATGAATTTCCTCGATCTTAGTTCGGCACGGACGCGCAGGATGCGGCCAGCAGCGCAACCACCGCCCGCTTCGGGGTGAAGCGGGATAGCTCGTTGGTGGCCTCGACCCAGGCTATTCTTTCGCTTCATCGACAATAGCCAGGACGATTCGATCCACCTTGGCAGCAAGGGTCGCGACGTCAGATTCAGGAAAAAGACTGGGGATGGCCGAGGGGCGAAACGTGCTGATGAGGGTTTTGCCTCGCTCCGCGTACACGCAGATGGGACAGGGAAGCATCACCGCCAAACGGATGTCCTTGTTCAGCGCCTCGCTGGCGTACCGGGCGTTGCAAACTTCGATGATCTTCATCGGCTCGCGGGGGAAGCCCTTCTCGGCAAGCGTGGCGGCCACATCGTGAGTGTGCAGAACCCGAAATCCTTTTTCCGCGGTCTTTCGCTCCACCGCCTCGACGGTTTCATCAAAAGGCTTGCTGCTTTCGACGACGTACAAGTAACTTGGCATCTCGCTCCTCCCTCCCGAGAGCCGCGTCGGCGGCACGGCGCCGGCGATTCAACCGAACCGCGCGGGGAGAAAGACTTCGGGGTCGGCCACAAGCAAGGGGCTTCGCGACTGGAAAGGCTCGGCGTACCGGACGCCGACCAGGCTGCCGACGTATCGGTCCTCAGCTTCGTACTTATCGAGCAAGGCGGCCTGATTCCCGCTGAACACAGACGCATACGCTCGCAGGGCGGCCGCTTTCAGGTCGTACACGTCGCTGACATCAACGGCGAAATCGAAACGATCCCACGCTGGCTCCATCCGGCAGTGCCCAAAGAAAAGCCGCTCGATCTCATGCGGGCCGGTGCCCCGCAAGCATTCTCCCCCGGTGATTTCGTCCCATTTCGGCAGCCTGGCGTAAAAGACGCCGTGGGTGACGATGTCGGTTGCGGCCTTGTGGTCAGGATGCACGCCCGCCCCCGCGGCGGCAAAAACCATGCGAGGCCGATATTCTCGCAGCAGCCGCGCAACCTGCAACCTGGCCTGCACCGTGTCGCTAATCAGCCGGTCCTGCAGCGGAAGAGTGGTTCGCTCGACGCCGAGGATCCCGGCAGCCTTGAGCGCCTGCTGGCGCCGCTCTCCGGGCGCAGCATGCCGGGCCGGTTCGCCCTCGCACAAATCGACGAAAAGCACCGAGGCGCTTTTCCGCGCGAGCTTGGCGGCCGTACCTCCCAGGACCGCCTCGAGATCGTCAGGATGCGCGCCGAACGCCAGGACGTCGTACCGCCGGCCCGCGGGGCTTTGCATCGCCGGTAACTCCCCAGCCTCGCCAATCACCGTGCTCGAGAACTCCGGCGGCAAACGCGGCGCCGGCCACGGGTCGCAAGGTTTATTCCGCGACTAGCTTCTCGAACTGCTTTTCATCCAGGATCGGGACGCCCAACTGCTTCGCCTTGTCGTATTTCGAGCCCGGCTCCGCCCCGACAACTACGTAATCGGTTTTCTTGCTGACCGACGAGCCGATCTTGCCGCCGTGGCTGGCGACCAGGGCCTCCGCCTCCTCGCGCGTGTGCCGTTCGAGCGTGCCGGTGAAGACGAAAGTTTTTCCTGCCAGCCGCGTGTCCCGCGGGGCTTTCCGCTCCTCGCGGAACCGCAATCCCGCTTTCTTCAATTTCCGCACCAGCTCCTGGTTCGCTCGCTCCGCGAAGAACTCCGCGATGCTCTCGGCGACTTTCGGGCCGACTTCGGCCACCTCGGTCATCTCGTCGACGGAGGCCTTGGCCAGGTCGTCAAGCGAGCCGAAATGCTCGGCGAGCAGTTCGCCGGTGCGTTCGCCGACGAACCGGATGCCGAGCGCGTAAATCAGCCGGGCCAGGCTCGCCTGCTTGCTGGCCTCGATTTCCCGGAGCAGGTTTTCCGCCGATTTGCGCCCCATGCGCTCGAGGTTTTCGAGCGGGTCGAATTCGAGGCTATAGAGATCGGCCATATCTTTCACCATGCCGGTATCGACGAGCTGATCGACCAGCTTGTCGCCCAAGCCGTCGATATCCATGGCATGGCGCGAGGCGAAATGGAGGAGCGACTCCTTGCGCTTGGCGGGGCAAGCGGCGTTGACGCAGCGGTAGGCGACTTCGTCGGGCGATTTGTGCACCGGCCGGCCGCACTCGGGGCAATCCGCGGGCGGCTTCGGTTTCTCGCCGTGGCCGTGCCTGGTGACCTTCACCACGTGGGGAATCACTTCGCCCGCCCGCTCGATGACGATCGTGTCGCCCACTCGCAGCCCCAGCCGCTCGATTTCGTCCATGTTGTGCAGCGTAGACCGGCTGACGGTGACGCCGCCCACTTCCACCGGCTCGAGCAGCGCCACCGGCGTCAGAGCTCCGGTGCGGCCCACTTGCCAGATGACGTCCTTGACCACGGTGGTTTCCTGCCGCGCCGGATACTTGTAAGCCACCGCCCAGCGCGGGGCCTTGGCGGTGAAGCCCAGCTCGCGTTCGAGCGCGATGGAATTCACCTTGACGACGATGCCGTCGATTTCGTAAGGCAGCTTCTCCCGCTTGGCTTCCCAGCGGGCGCAGTAGGCAATCACGTCGTCGATGGCGGCGCAGCGCTCGGCGTGGCTGCGCGAACTCAGGAAACGCAGCCCGGCCAGCGCCTCCAGCGCCTCCCAGTGCGTCGCCAGCGGCACCCGCCCGCCGACGTAGAGGAAATAAGCGAAGAAATCGAGTTTGCGCGAGGCGGTGATGCCGGGATCGAGCACCCGGACCGAACCGGCGGCGGCGTTGCGGGGATTGGCGAATCGCTTGCCGCCGACCTGCTCCTGCTGGCGATTCAGATCCTCGAAGGCCTTCCGCGTCATCACCGCCTCGCCGCGCACCTCTAGACTGGCGGGCAGGCGGTGCTTTTTCAGTGATGCCGGCTCAAGCCGCAGCGGGATCGAGCGAATCGTGCGGATGTTCTGGGTGACGTCCTCGCCGGTCGTCCCGTCGCCGCGGGTAACTCCCCGCGCCAGTACGCCGTCTTCGTAAACGAGCGAAAGGCTCAAGCCGTCGAATTTGTTCTCGGCGACGTAATCCATCGCGGCTCGGCCCGCCAGATCCCTCACCCGGCGATCGAAATCGCGCAGCTCGTCATAGCTGTACGTGTTGTCCAGGCTGAGCATCGGCGACGGGTGGCGCACCGGCTGGAATCCTTCGCGCGGCTGGCCGCCGACGCGCTCGGTGGGCGAATCGGGCGTCGCCAGACCGGGATGAGCGGCCTCGAGTTCCTTCAGCCGGTCCATCAGCCGGTCGAATTGCCGGTCGGAGATGGCGGGTTCGTCCAGAACGTAGTAGCGGTATTCGTGCTCGCGTATTTCGCGGCGCAACCGCTCCGCTTCCTGGACCACCGATCGGGGCACAGCCATGGGAGGAAACCTCGCCGGACGGTAGTGGGTCAGTTTGGCAGTGGCACAGGCACTCCTGCCTGTGCGCCGAGCCAAACCATTCAAATTCCTGCTCCTCGTCGCAGTACCCAAGCACTGCGGGCCCAAGTATCGCCAAACTGACCCGCTACCTGCCCAGCAGATTCGAATTCGAACGAAGCGGGTATTATACAATGCCCGGTCGCGGGCCTCCCGGCATGCTCAGCGGAATTCGAGACGCGCTCATCATCCACAATCCCGCCGCCGGACGGCGTCGCCGCCGCCGCGCGCGCGATCTGGCTCGCGCCCGCCATATCCTCGCCGAAGCGGGCATCGACGCCGCTCTGGCTGAAACCTCCGACCCTGGCGGGGCCAGCGCGCTCGCCCGCCAGGCCGCGCGCGACGGCCGCGGCCTGGTGATCGCCTGCGGCGGCGACGGCACCATTCACGAAATCGCCAACGGCCTTGCGCTCAGCCGGGTTCCCCTGGCGGTCTTGCCCGCCGGCACCGCGAACGTGCTGGCCAAGGAACTCGGACTTCCCTGGAATATACCCGCGGCGGCTCGCCGGATTCCTGCGGGGCGGCTGGCGCGCATCGCCCTCGGCCTGGCCCAGCAAAACCCGCCAAACGGCGCTTGCCGGTATTTCGTTTGCATCGCCGGCGCCGGAATCGACGGCTCGATGGTGTATCGCTGCAACCCCAAACTGAAAGCCGTCGCCGGCCAATTCGCCTATTGGCTCGAGGCAGCGCGCCATTTCTTCCGCTATCCCCTGCAGCCGTTTGCCGTAGCCGCCGCCGGTCGCGCGTTCCAGGCAACCCAAGTGATCGTCGGCCGCACCAGGAATTTCGGCGGCCCGTTCCGGCTCACCCCCGGCGCCGATTTGTTAAGCGACCGGTTCCAGGTGGCCGCGTTCACCGCCACCAGCCGCTTCCGCTATCCGGCGAACTTGCTGGCGGTGTGGCTCGACCGCCTCGAGCTTCGGCGCGACGTCGAATTCGTCGATGCGGCCCAGGTGCGCTGCGAGGCCGAGCCGGGAACCAGGATCTACGTCGAGACGGACGGCGAGCCCGCCGGCATCCTGCCGGTGGAATTCCGGATCGTCCCCGACGCGCTGACGCTGGTGGCGCCGGAAGACGAAACGCAAGCCGGCCGCCGGCGCGTCCAGTAGGATGGTACGCGTGGAACCGATCACCCACCTCGCTGTTTCCGCAACGATGGCGCGAGCGGGTCTCAAGCGCGCTTCCCCGTTGGCAGCCACCGCGGTGGTGCTCGTCGGCGTGTTGCCGGATGCCGACGTGGCCGGAATCGTCGGCGGACCCCGCGGCTACCTCGCTTTCCATCGCACCGTCACCCATTCCCTGGTCGGCGCCGCGGCGATAGCGGTGCTGGTAGCTTGGGTGCTCTGGAGGGTGGGGCGCAGCCGCGAGCCGGAGCCAGCGCGGTTCGGCGGCCTGCTGATCGCCGCCGCGTGCGGCGCCGCCGGCCATTTGCTGCTCGATCTGGGCGACAACTACGGGGAAAAACTGTTTTGGCCGTTTCAGTCGAAATGGTATGCGTGGAACCTGTGGCCGCAGCTCGATCCGTGGCTGCTGCTGATTCTGGTGCTGGTGCTGGGCGTGCCGTGGCTGCTGGCGGTGGTGAGCGAGGAGATGGGGGCGCGGCCTCGGCGCGGCGCCTCGCTATCGGGCGTTGTGGCGCTGGGGCTCGTGGTTGGCTACTGCGGCTGGCGCGCGAAGCTGCACGCGGACGCGGTGAAAGAGTTGTATTCGAGCACTTACCACGGGGCGCTGGCGCTGAACGTCGAGGCGTTTCCGTTGCCGATGTCGCCTTACAACTGGCGCGGCGTCATTGACACCTACGATTCCATCGATATCGTTCAAGTCCAGCTTGGCAGCCGCTCCTATTTCGATCCCGATATGGCGCTCACCCACTTCAAACTCGAGGATTCCCCGGAACTCCGAGCGGCCGAGGCCGCGCCCGGCGTCCGCTCGTGGCGCAACTTCGCCCGGTTCCCCGTTGCCGATCTCGAACGCACCGACACCGGCCACGAAGTGTCGTTTCGCGATTTGCGGTACGACCGGTCGGGCCGCTTCTGGCTGAATCCCTCGCTCGCCGTCGAGCTGGACAAGCGCAACAAAGTGACGCAGGTCGAGTGGCGTTTCGGCGTTCCTAAGTGAAGCCACCGATGGCCCTGAGGGTTCGGAGGTAGCGACTTTCCGGGCGCGCGACATCCTTCGCCCGCAGGGTCCATAATGGGGGCAGTGGCACTGCCTTCAAGTACTAGGAGGGAATGATGCGCAATCTCGTGAAGGCCATCGCAGCGCTGGTGATTGTCGCGACGGCGGGCTGGGTTGTCGCCGTGCACGCAGAAAACGATCCGACGTTCACGAACACACCTTTGTTGCTTTCCTTCGGCAGCAGCGAGCCGGAAATCGCATTCGATGGCGAGGACATGGCGGTGGCTTCCCTTTCCTGGCTCTTGCCCGACGGCACCCAGTTGTGGACCGGCGATTTCGGCTCGACGCCGAGCTTGCAAGGGGCGATCGACAGCGCGCTCTCCAAGGCCGGCTTCGTCGTGGTGATCGGCGGCGGCGACGCCAGCATCGCGCTCGACTCCTCCGGCACGCTCCTCGCCGCCACGCTCGTGATTCCGATTAACAAGCCGTTCCGGAGCGCTGAAATCTCGGTCGCGGCGATCCGATGCCCGGACGCCACAGCCGACGATTTCTCCACCAGCGATTGCGCCGCGCAGATCATAGATTTTGCCGGCAACGACCGTCCCTGGATCGCCTCCGACGGCCAGCGCGTCTACATCGCCTATCACGATGCTAACGCTTCCGGCCTGATCCGGGTGCAGCGCTCCGAGGATGATGGCTTGACGTGGAAGAGAGTGGGCGATGCCATCACCGGCGCCGGCGGCGCCACCGCGGATTCCACCTTCAATAACATCTCCGGCCCCGTCGCCGCCGATCCGGTGAGCCACAATGTTTACCTGACCTTCGCCGCCGGCCAAACCGGCATTCTGAAAGCCAAGACGGGGTTTTTGGACGACGTCTACGTCTCCCGCAGCACTGACGCCGGCATGCATTGGACGCCGGTCCTCGTCTACGCCGGCCCGGTCATCAGCACCAACGCGAACGTTTTCCCCTCGGTGGCCGTCGATCCCGTGACCGGAGACGTCTATGCCACCTGGTCGAACGCCAGCGCCGGCGGCACCAACGTCTACTTCTCCTTTTCCTCCGATGCGGGCGCGACGTGGTCCACGCCGGCCGTTATCAACGCCTCTCCAGCCAACACCGCAATTTTCCCGTGGGTCGCCGCCAACAATGGCACTGTCGATGTCGTCTTTTACGGCACCAGTACGGCGAACAATTCCAGCGCTGTCTGGAACGTCTATATGTGGCAGACGACGGATAACGGCTCGACTTCCAGTCAAAGCCTCGTCAGCAACACGTCGAATCACACCGGCGTGATCTGCACTCAGGGAACTGCCTGCGCCGCGGGCACGCGCAACCTGCTGGATCTCTTCCAGGTCGCCATCGACTCGAAAAATGGAAAGGCTGCCATCGTCTACACTGACGACACGCTGACCAAGGACGGCAGCGGCAATCCGCTGCCCCAAACCGTGCTGGCGCAACAGAACTAGCCTGCGGTCTGCCGTTCGCGCTGGCCCGCTCGGTGCGGCTGACGCCGGCGTGGAATCACTTGCCCGGAGGAATCAAGTGCGCGCCGGGAATCCTGCGGTCGAGCGTCGCGAGGGTCGCGCCGTGCGCCCTCGCGAGTTCCGCCAAGTGACCGTCGGTGGTTTGCCTCGGAGTCTTCGCCCAGCCAGGAAGGCGGGAAGCATCATGATCGTCGGCGATAAAGCTGAATTTCAAATCGCCTTCTGCCTTCAGCCGGGCGAGCACGGAGCGCGCCTGGGAGACGGTTAGCCCGTACTCCGAAGCCTGGGCGAGGACGCGCACGAACCCAAGTTCGGTAATCGAGCACGTCACCACTTCCAAGGCCCCTCTCGAAGCGAGCGCCTGCACCCAGGTGGCAACCCGGTAGTGAAACTCATGCTGTAAGAAGCTGAGAGCCACCAGGGCGTTTACGTCCAACAGAAACTTCATGGGAAGGTGGAGAGGATATCCTCGACCTGCTTGCTGGTCAAAGGCGGCGCACCGGGACCGGCGCTCAGCACGGGCAGGCCGGTAACGGGGTCAATCACCAGCCCCGCCTTTCGCGAGCGCGTTCTCCGGGGTGTCAAGACGATGCGACCGTCACTTATGGCAGCGTCCAGAGGGTCGCCGGGGCGAAGCCCGAGTCTGCGGCGAATGGGGCTGGGAAGGACCACTTGGCCTTTTGTGGAGAGCCTGGTTTGCATGGTAGGAACATCTTACCCGAATCTGGCCGGGCGGACAAGAACACTGGCCGGCTCGCGGGTCGCGTTCCTAGTTGCCGCAGCCACTTGGAGGGGCGGCCACTGAATGAGCTGGGGGGCGACACTAGAAAGGGGCCGCTCGGATATTCCCCTCTAGCGCGGCCGGAGCGCCACACGGGATGGACGGCCTGCGCCTTGCCGCGCCGGGCTACCGCGGGCCTGCCCGCCGGAGGCGTGCGGCGCCGGCGGCCAGCCCATCGCTTCGGTCACCCGGTCGAACGCCGCGCGGTCGGCCCCTTCCATCGAGAAACATTCCGCGTCGTGGCACTCGAAGTAGACGCCGCCCTCGGCCGATTGAAACCGGAGGAACTCGCCCGCGGTAAACGCCGGCTGATGGCCTGCGTGCTTCTTGTCGAGCAGGGTGGCGTACGCCTCGAAATACCTGGCGGCGTCCGCCTGGCTATCGAGCCGAAGCAGAAACAGGAGCAACGAGGATTTCGTTTTCTTATCTTCGAGGATGGCGTAGCGGTCGCCCCACCATTCCGGCGCCAGCGCCGCAGCCCGCGTCTGGCCCAGATACTGCTTCAGGGCTTCTTTCAACCCGAATTCCCCGGCGACGTTCTGGTCGAGCAGGCGCCAGCGGCTGCCGAGAAGCCGCTTGAGATCGGGCAGGGCGACCGGTGGCGGGCTTTTGTCCTCGAGATAAAGCTGCGGCTGCATCAATTGCTGGGTGGAAGCGGGCGGCCGCTCAAATACCTTCTGGAAATCCGTCCAGCCGGCGCCGGCTTTGAGCACCTGCTGGGTGAAGACGGCGCCGTCGAGATAAGGAAACAGCAGGGAATCGCGGAGGTAAGGAGGGGCCTTGGCGAAATCGGGCGAACTGGAGGCGTCGCCGATCACCGCCTGGGTGAGCGGGGCGATATCGGGCATGTCGCGCACGCTGCGGCCCATCCCGTGCAGCTCGTAATCGAGCATCGCCACCACCGCCGAGCCTTCCAGCACCGCCTCGCGCGCGGCTTCGGCGTCGTCGTCGGGCCGGGCGGCTTTGCTCCACGCATCGATGTGGAAGTGCTGGTCGTCGAGCGCGTGCGTCAGCTCGTGGGCCATCACGATGCGCTGCTCGGAAACCGGAATCCAATCGGCGATGTAAAATTCCTGAGCTTTCGGGTCGTACAGTCCGGCGATTTGCTGGGTCAGCAGGTCCAGCAGGAAACCGTCCAGATCGAAATTCGGCGGGATCAGCCCAAGGGCTTCGAGCGCCTTCTTGTCCGCGTAACGCTTGGCCGGCTCCTTGTCCTCCTGCTGCTCCTTCACCAGGTAGGCCCGGATCTCCGCTTTCGACTCGATGCTTTTCTTCAGGGGATGCAGCACCGGCAAGCCGAGGATCTCGCTCATTTGGGCCAGCACGTCGTCGGCCGCCCGCAGGAACTCCGCCTGCGCCGGGCTGGCGGGCGCGGCTGCCGAACCGGGCGGAGGAGCCGTGGCCGGCCTCTGGGCGAAGGCGAGCGCCGAGGCCAGCAGCCAGGCGAAAAGGAAGAGTCGCGAAGAGTATTTGCTCATGTCCGTTCGTAGAATAGCAGGGGGAGCCGCGGCGGGCGAGCCGGGCTGGGCTCGGGCGGCGTTGCCATACCGGTCACAAGCCGCGCCGGATTGCTTCGTCCCCGGGTCTCCTGCCGCTATGATGGTTCTAGTACCTGGTGAGGTTGTGGCTGCCGGCAACATCCTAATCGTCGACGACGAAGAACCCATCCGCGAGGTGCTTTCCAGCCTGCTCGAGGCGGGCGGCTATCAATGCACCGCGGCCACCGGCGGGGCCGAAGCCCTCGCGCTGCTGCGTGCCGGGTCGTTCGACCTGGTGTTGAGCGATATCCTGATGCCGGGCATGGACGGGCTGGCGCTGCTGCATCACGTGCGCGAGGAAAAGCCCGATCTGCCGGTGGTCATGGTAACCGCCATGCACGATATCTCGGCGGCCATCGGCTCCATCCGCACAGGCGCCTACGATTACCTGTTGAAGCCCTTCGAGAAAGACCAACTCTACTTCAGCGTCCGCCGCGCCCTCGAGCACCGCCGCCTGGTGGTGGAGAATCGCAACTATCAGGAGGGGCTGGAACGGCTGGTGGCGCAGCGCACCAGCCAACTCTCCGCCGCCCTGCGCGAGCTCGAGCAGTCCTACGATTACACCCTCGAAGCCCTCGGTGGCGCCCTTGACTTGAAGGACGCAGAAACCGAAGGCCATTGCGAGCGCGTCACCGCCTACACCATTCTTATCGCCCGCGCCCTGGGAACGGACCAGCAAACCTTGCACCAGATCGCCCGGGGCGCTTTCCTCCACGATATCGGCAAAATGGGGATTCCCGACGGCATCCTTCGCAAACCCGCCCCGCTTTCCGACGCCGAGCGCAAGATCATGCGTCGCCATTGTGAAATCGGATTCAGCGTTCTCGAAGACATCCCCTTCCTGCGGCCGGCGGCGGAAATCGTGCTCACCCATCAGGAGCACTATGACGGCAGCGGCTATCCTGCCGGCTTGCGGGGGGAAGAAATCCCTCTCGGAGCGCGGATCTTCGCCGTCGCCGATGCCCTGGACGCGATGATTTCCGACCGGCCCTATCGCAAGGCGATGCCGCTGGCCGCCGCTCGCGACGAAATCCGGCGTTGCGCCGGCACGCAGTTCGATCCGGCGGTGGTCGAGGCGTTTCTGGCGTTTCCCGAGGAAACCTGGCTCAAGTACCGGGACATGCCCGGCGGGGCATTCCGCATGGCGGAATTGGCTGCGACGGTGCCGGCCGGTCCGGGCGTTTCCCCTCCCGCTCCGAACGCGGCCATGGCCTCATCCGTCGCGGATCCCCGCGCGCCAGACGCGACCGATTGACACTTCGTTCTCCGCCCGGCGCGGCCCGCCCGGCGCTTTCCCGCCGCACCGCTTCCTAGCACGCCGCTGTAGGCGGTTCCGCCGTTTCCGGCTATAATTCGGCCACTCTCGGGAGGGGAGGGCAACGAATGAAATCTCAACTGGCTGTCTTGTTGGCGGGAGCGCTTGGTTTGTTACCGCTGGCGGCGCATGCCCAGGAGCCGACCATTGCCCAGACGAATTTAAAAGTGGGCGACACGGCTCCCGATTTCACCCTGCTCGATAACCACATGAATTTGGTGAAATTGAACGATTTTCGGGGCAAGAAGACCGTGGTGCTGGCGTTCTACGTGCTGGCCTTCACCGGCGGTTGAAAAAAGGAATTACAGGCATATCAGGCTGATATGCCCAAGCTCGAGGCAAGCGACACCGTCGTCCTCGGGATCAGCAAAGACAGTCCACCCGCCAACAACGCCTTCGCCGAGCAAATCGGCGTCACGTTCCCCCTGCTGAGCGACATGAATGGCACGGTCATGAAGGATTACGGCATCCTGCAGAAGGCCGATCTGAAGGGCCAGCAGTTCGAGTGGGCCCGGCGGACCTCGTTCGTGGTGGACAAGGAAGGTGTGATCCGCCACATCGAGCAGGATTCCACCGCCATCAATCCCAATAACGCCGTCGCCATCTGTCTGGAACTGAGCAAGCCCCACAAGTAATCGCCAAGGGATCCTCCAGAAACGAGAAGGCCCCCGCCACGGCGAAGCGGGGGCCTCTCGCTCCGGGTTGGACACACGGCAAGCCGCGAGTCCAACCCCTCAACCGACCCTGCGGGCTTATTGGCGGGCCGGAGAGTGAGCTTGAGCGCTGCCGACAACCTGCAACTGGAGCTGAGTGCCGGATTGCAGTTGCAAGTTGCCTTTCCGAGCGCTGAACACGGAGTTAGCGTTGGTTTGATTGGAGGCGCCGGCCATCGACCCAAGCTGGATGCCGCCCAGACCGGTTCCCAGCCCGGCGGAATGGCTTGCCGATGCATTCGTATTGGAGGAGGCGCCGAGCGCTCCGCCGGCGGCGCGGGACGCGCCGACGGTCACCTGATTGGCGGACTGCGCGGCTGCGCCGGCAGTCGTGCCGACGGTCGAGCCCACCGCGCCCGCGGTCGAGCCTACCGTGCCCACCGCCGAGCCGGCTGCGCCAACCGTTCCGCCGACAGCTCCGCCCACCAAGCCGCCGCCACCGCGCGCACCGCCGCCGCCCATCGCGCCGCCACCGCCGCCCATCATCGGGCCGGGCATGGGCTGCATATCACCCATCGCGGCCGGCGCGAGCGACGGCACGGAGACAATCGAGTTCACGACGGCGTTGAGCGCGGTTGTGGAATTGCCCTGGACCAACTGGTCGAAAGCGACGTTCATTTGCGAGCCGGCGTTGACGCTGCTGCTCGGCTGCACCGAGACGACGTGACCCACCAGGCGCGAGCCCTTGTGGATGACGGTTTGGCCGTTTTGCTTCACGTCTTTGGTGACTTTCGCCACCACCTGCTGGCCGGGCTTCGTTTTCTTGGCGTTGAGCGAAGTCAGCAGCTCCGCGGAAATTTGCGTACCTGAGGCAACCGCCGCCGAGCCCTGTTGTCCGGCCAGGCCCGCCTGCCCGGAACCCTGGCTGCTGGAGCGGCTGGAACCGCTGGCTTGCGCTTGCAAGCCCGCGGGGCCCGCCCACGCGAAGGAACCGAAGGCGGCAACCAACACTACAGTCGAGATGGGTTTCAGCCTCATCGAGAATCCCTCCCGCAATCGGGTTTGGCACACATCGGAATGCGATGCGCCCGGCCGGCGCTCAGGTTGCCCATGGCTAAGATTGAAAGCGTCGCTACTAGGCGGAGGAAACGTCTCGCCGGGTTCTGGTACGGCGAAGCGGGCGCCGGAGCCGCGCCGCCGCTAGCCGCGCGAACGGCTGGAAGGAAATGCGGGAAGGCTTCCGCCGGCGCTCAAATCCGGCGGGGAATCCTCGCGAGAATGCGCCGCCCAGGCGCGGCGACGGCGATGCAGGAAGTACAGGATGCCGCTGAAGATAAAGACCGGTGGAAAGAACAAGACGATGATGCCGGCGTCGAGCGAGTGGATGCCGCGCTTGTCGAGCGCCGAGGCGGTGGTGTAGCACAGCGCGCAGCCCTGCGCCCACGCGGACGACGCCGCTGCCGGCAGCAGCGCCACCGCTGCCGCCCAGATCGCCTTTCGCCCAAGCCTCATCTTCCGCTTCGTTCCGGCGTCACGCCCTCATGTGTAGCATCCGCACGGTGTCCGGATAGAGGAAAATCAGGATCATGCAGATGATGAAAACCACCGTCGGGACGATCAGCAGAAACATCCCCAGCTTCTCGAAACGCAGGTGCATGAAGTACGACAGGATGTAGGCGCTTTTGACGAGCGAGAGCCCCATCAGGATCGTCAGCATCAGCAACAACGCCAGATTCTCGTAAGCCAGGAAGGTTTCGATGCCGGTCATCACCAGCAGCGCCACCCACACCCAAACGAACAGCCGGGTGCTGCCCGGTATGTGTTGCTCGGCCACCGCGTCTTCGTGTGCGCTCATGATCGGTTTCCACCCGTCCTATTTCGGCGCCACGTTGATCAGATAGATCAACGGGAAAATGAACATCCACACCAGGTCGACGAAGTGCCAGTAGAGCCCGCTCACCTCCACGTCCATCGAGGAAATCTTCCGGCGGCCGAAGGCCCAGGCGACGATCCCCAGGTAAATCACGCCGATGGTCACGTGCAGCATGTGCAGCCCGGTGAGGCCGAAGAAGCTTCCCCCCAGCAGCGGGCTGCCCCAGGGGTTGGAAAACGGAGTGACGTGCTCGACGGTGATCAGGTGGATCCACTCGCTGATGTGGATCACGTCGAACAGCACCCCGCCCAGCATCGTCAGCAGAATGTACTTCACCGTCGCCCCGCGCCGCCCCTTGTGCGCCTCGTGCACCCCGAGCACCATCGTCAAGCTGCTCGAGAGCAGGATCACCGTCATCAGCGTCGCCTTGATGATCGCCGGGTAAAATTCAAACGGCCGCGGCCAGTTCGGGCTGCCCAGCCGGACGTAGGAATAGCCGATCAGCAGGCAGGAAAACGTCAGCGAATCGGACAACAGGAAAAGCCACATTCCCAGCTTCTTCTTGTCGATCGCCAGCGGCGATTGGCCGCCGGCCCATGCCGAACCGGGAAGTGTCTCTGCTCGAGTGTGGTTCACGTCATTGCCCCAGCTTCAGAAGTAGGAACAGGAATACCCACAAACCGTCCAGGAAATGCCAGTAAATCGCCGCCATCTCGGTGGCCGTCGCCCGGGTGATTCGCGCCTTGCCCCAGTTCCACACGGCGATCGCTGCGAGCGCCAAGATCCCGCCCAGCAAATGAAGGCCGTGAGCCGCCGTCAGCACGTAGAAAAAACTGCTCGACGGGTTCGTCGCCAGATACACGCCTTCGGAAACCAATTGCCGCCACGCCACCAGTTGCCCGGCAAGGAACAGCAACCCCAGCGCCGTCGTCACTCCCCACCAGTGCCGGAATCCGGGCACGTCCTTCCGGCCCAGCCGGCTCCGAGCAGCCTGGATGGTGAAGCTGCTCGCCAGCAGAATGGCGGTGTTCAACCAGAGCACCGCCGGCAGGGGAAACGCGCGCCAGTCGTTCGAGAGCCCCTTGCGAACGATGAAGGCGCTGGTCAGTGCCATGAAAAACATCAGGATGGCGGCCAGCCCCATCGTCAGGCCGGTGATGTAGGCGCGCTGGGGCACAGCTCCCGGCGGCAAGCCGCCGCGGCCGCCGCCACCGCCTCCGCCCGGGCCTTCCGTGCCTGGAGGAGCCGCGCCGGGACCGCCACCCGATTCCCGCACCTCTGCCGGAACGGTCGAGGTCTCTTCGGCGATAGTGGGCGTAGGCGCCATCGCGCTCGCTTGGTTTGGCCGGCCTCAGGCCTTGGCCACCTGGTCGGGAGCCAAGTCCTGGGGAATGTAATCGTCGCGGTAGCCCGGAACGGCGTATTCATACGGGCCGCGATAGATTTGCGGATATTCAGCGAAATTGCCGTGCGGCGGCGGCGAGGGCACCGTCCACTCGAGGGTGGTGGCATGCCAGGGATTGCGGTCGACCTTTTCGCCGTGGCCGATGCTCCAGAAGAAGTTCCAGTAGAACAGCAGTTGACCCGCGCCGGTGATGAACGCGGCGATGGTGATGAAGTGCTGGACCGGCTCGAGTGGCTGAAGGAAGGGGGCGGCGCTGGCGTCGGCGTAGCGGCGCAGCGACCCGACGATTCCCAACCAGTGCATGGGCATGAAGATCAAGTAGGCGCCGACGAAGGTGAACCAGAAATGCGCCTTGCCCAGCGTCTCATTCATTTTCCGGCCGAACATCTTCGGGAACCAGTAGTAGGTGCCGGCGAAAATTCCGAAGATGGCCGCCACGCCCATCACCAGATGGAAGTGGGCGACGACGAACAGGGTGTCGTGCAGCGGCAAATCCACCGCCGGCTGCGCCAGGAACAGCCCGGTCACTCCCCCGGTCACGAACATCGAAACGAATCCGATGGCGAACAGCATCGCGGTGGTGAACTGGATTTTCGCCCCCCACAGCGTGCCCAGCCAGTTGAACGTCTTGATCGCCGACGGCACGCCGATGATCAAGGTGAGAAACGAGAATGCCAGCGCCGAATAGGGGCTCATGCCGCTGATGAACATGTGGTGGCCCCAGACGGTGAAGCTGAGGAAGGCGATGGCGCAGAGCGAGTAGGCCATCGCCTTGTAGCCGAAAATGGGTTTCCGCGAAAAGGTGGACAGCACGTGCGAGGTGATCCCCATCCCCGGCAGAATCGCGATGTACACCTCGGGGTGGCCGAAAAACCAGAACAGGTGCTGCCACAGCAGCGGGGAGCCGCCGGCGTGTCCGAGCGCCGGCTGGGTGTCGCTGAAGACCAGCGCGGAGGGAATGAAAAAGCTGGTGTAGGCCAGCCGGTCGAGCAGCAGCAGGATGCACGCGGCCAGCAGCACGCCGAAGGCCAGCAGGCCCAGCACCGCGGTGACGAACCAGCCCCAGACGGTGAGCGGCATCCGCATGAGCGACATTCCGCGAGCGCGCAGCTCGATGGTGGTGGCGATGAAATTCAGCGCGGTCATCAGCGACGCCCCGCAGAACAGCGCGATGCTCACCACCCAGAGCGTCTCGCCCATCCCCTGCCCCGGCCCGGATACCTGGCCCACCGCCGAGAGGGGCGGATAGCTGGTCCACCCGTTGATGGGCGCGCCGCCGGACACCACGAAGGCCGCCATCATCACCAGGAACCCGACGAAGGTGGTCCAGAACGAGAGCATGTTGATGCGGGGAAAGGCCATGTCGTCGGCGCCGATCTGAATCGGCAGGAAGTAGTTGCCGAACCCGCTTTGCGGCGCCACCGTCAGCACGAAGAAAATCATCAGCGTGCCGTGCATGGTCACCAGCGCCAGATACTGCTCCGGCTTCATCACCCCGCCGAAGCCGGGGATGGCGGCGTTCGGCCAGGCGAGGTGGGTGCGGAACAGCCACGACAGCACCATCCCCACCGATACCGCCGCCAGGGAAAGAAACCAGTATTGGAGGCCGATCACCTTGTGGTCGGTCGCGAAAACCCACCGCCGAATGAAACTCCGCGGCGCCTCGGTGTGATGCGGGACGGCGTGCGCTGGGGCGCTCATCGGGCCACTCCTGTGCCGGGGAACGGTTTCATTGTTGATTCTCCGCTTCCTGCTGTTTCAGCCAGGCCTGGAAATCAGCTTCGCTCATCACCTGCAAGTAGCTGTGCATCCGGTTGTGCCCCAGGCCGCAGAGTTGGGCGCACATCAACTCGTATTTGCCGATTTTGTTGGCGGTGAAGTGGATGGGGATGATCATGCCGGGAACGATGTCCTGCTTGATGCGCAACTCGCGCACGTCGAAGTCGTGGATCACGTCTTTCGACTCCATCCGCAGCTCCACCTCGCGCCCCACGGGGATCACCAGCACCGGCGACACGATATCGTCCTTGTCCGCGCTGCTCGAAAGGATCCCGAAGGGGTTGCCGTTCGAATCGGAGTAGGCGCTGGGCGAAGTGGCCGCGAACCTGCCGTCAGGACCGGGGTAGCGGAAATTCCAGGTGAATTGCTCGGCCAGAACGTCGATCGGGAGGGCGTCCGGGGCGGCGGCGACGAAGTGCACCCGCGCCCAGGAACGCACCGCCGTCACTCCCAGCGCCACGAACAACACCAGCGTCGCCGTGGTCCAGATCACCTCGAGCGTGTGGCTGCCGCGAACGAAGCGCGCCCGCTGCCCGCGATCCCGGTAGCGAAACACCAGCCACCCCAGCGCCAGTTGGGCCAGGATGAAAATGATGCCCATGATCCACAGCGTGAGATTGTATTGGCTATCGATCCAGTTGCCGACGGTGGTGATCGAGGGGGGCATCGGCCAAATGCCCGCGGCGAAGATGTAAACCGTCACAACCACCAGCGCCAGCAGCGCCAATGACAGACATACAGGCGTCGCCGCCGACCCGCGTACTGCTTTCTCTGAACTCATGCTTTGGACTCCGCTGATTTTCAAACGGTTGGGCGCCCGAACGCGACTGGGTCCCGCAACCAAACAGACAATCATATACATCCATGCCCGAATTTCAAGGACTCGAACCGCCGCGGGCGGCTTTCATCCGGGCCTGCCGGTCCTATTTCAAGTACGCGGGCGTCCGGTCCGTCCAGTCGAACTTGCCCTGGTTTCCGTTTGTTGCTGCGGTGTCGATATCGTTTCCGTGGGCGTCCTGGTAGCGGAAGCTCGATGTCTTCGTCTTGGTGGAGCGCGGAATGTTGAACGTGGTGTTGTTCTCGACAACGACCGGCGTCTTCCTGTCCAGGCCGATGATGTAGTTGGTTTCGAAGCCGCCGTACTTGCCGATCTGCACCCGGGCGCTGCGGTCGCCGATTTCCTGGGTGATATGCGCGGTTTCGAACTGTCCCCGGAACGGGGTGTCCTTGAGCACGCGCGTCGCAATCACCCTGAGGGCGGCGGATTGGGCGGGGCTGGCGCGGTCGTCGATGTAGGCAACCCACATTTTCTGCGCGTGGCCGACGGCGAGGTGGAGCGAATCGAGCTTGAGGTCGCCGTAGCGCCCCTTGTCGATCCGCAGGGAGAAAACGGTCCAGCAATAATGGTGGGGAGAGGGACCCTCGCCGAAATTACAGGTGCATGGCACCGCGCAGGTGCAAGCCTCGGTCAGGGTTCCGGCGATTTCCCAGTGGGTAGCCGCCGTCGCCGGTGCGCCAGGTTTGGCGCCGGCCGTTCCGCCAAGCGCCAGAAACGTGATGACCAGTAGCGCCGCGCGCCATTCCCCCATGGCAGGTTCCTCCGAAAGCTCTTTTACCCCTTCCCCACGCGCCATTCTACTGCCGCGGACCCGCTAGCGTCACCTGGGCCGGGGTATTCCAGCAGTTGCCTCGCTCGAAACGCCGGGAACCGGCAATCAAGTCCGGGACTGCAACGTTCTCGATGGAATGAGGGGGGTTAGGGGGAGACCGCCGTTTGCGAGGCAACGAAATTTTCCGCCGTTTCGAAGCCCGGCGGAAGCCCTCGGAGGAGCCAGGCCGTCACCGCTACGGCACGCTACCGGGACTTCCCGGCGTACCAGCGCGCCCACGGGGAACTTTTCCCGGCGCCGGTGCGTATTTCGACGAGAACGTCTAAGGAGGTGCCTGGCAATGAAAAAGCTTCTTGCGATCCTGGCGGCTCTGCCGCTGCTGGCCGCATCGGCCTGGGCCGCCCCTGCGGAACGCTACTTGCACGTCAAAGTCGACGACGCCGCCGGCGCCCAGAAAATCAGCGTCAACATTCCCCTCTCGCTTGCCGCCAAGGTGATTCCGGCAATCGACAACGGCCGCCTGCACGACGGCCGGGTGAGGATCGGCCGATTCGAGTCCGATGGGGTCGACATCAGGCAGATACTCGACGCCCTGCAAACCGCCCCCGACGGCGAATTCGTCACTGTGGACCAGCCGAAGCAGCACGTCCGTGTGGCGAAGCGAAACGGCCAGCTGATCGTCCGCGTAACCGATCGCAAGCACGAAGACCAAAACGTGTCCGTCACTCTGCCCTGGACGGTGGCCGAGGCACTGGCTTCGTCGACCGACAAGCACGAGCTGAACCTCGAAGCGGCCATCCAGGCCCTCGAGAAGGCGAGTGACACGACGTTGGTGACGGTTACCGGCAGCCGGCAAACCGTCCGTGTCTGGATCGATTCGCAAAGCGCCCCGGCGCCGTCCGGCGACTACCAATAACCGTGATCCTACTGGGCAAGATCGGAGCCGGGTTGCTGGGCGGGGCGCTGGTTGTCGGCGGGCTCGCTTCCAGCCAGGGCTTCCTCCACGTTCGCATCGACGAGAAGCGGCCCGACGGAACGCATCTGCGGCTGCTGCTGCCCGCCGTTGCCCTGCCTGTCGTCCTCGAGTGCGTGCCGAGGAAACATCTGCGCCAAGCCGCATCCGACCTCCGGCCCTGGCTTCCCGCCATCGAAGCCGCCGCCTCCGGCCTGGTGGATGTTCCCGACGGCCCGCTGGTCGAAGTCGCCGAGCCGGGCGAGCGGGTCAGCGTAGTCAAGAGCGACAGGTCGCTGGTTGTGGACGTGAACGATCCGGGCGAGGCGGTGCATGTGTCGGTGCCACTGGGAGCCGTCCGCAGCGCCGCGTCCGTCGTCGCCACCCGCGCCGGATCGAACTGAGAGCCGGGCTTGCCTGCGGGCGGCAGCCAAGCGGGACGCCGGTCGCACCGCAAGCGGAGGCGGCGGCTCGGCTATGGATGCTTTTGCGGCGGCTGGGCTGACGGATAGATCAGCTTGACCGATACCCGGAACCGCTTGTAGTTCGTATACCGCACCGTCATCCGGATGTGAACGTTGCCGGAACGGAAGTGCAGAACGTCGTCGGCGTGGGTGTAGGTGGGAAACCAGTAATGGCCTTCGATGTTCTCGCGATACGTCTTGAACGGGGGAAACAGGTTCTGATTGTCGCCCTTGCCGATGTCCGGCACCGCCTTGCCGTCGGTCTTGACGATCTCCAGGTCGCCGTCGTCCACCCAAACCCGCCCCTGAAAGTAGCGTTGATTCTTTTCGATTTTCTTCGGCCCGACGTCGAAAACGTAGGTGTGCAGCTCGTCCACTCTCTGGCGGCCGACGTAGGTGACGTTGTACTTCGGCAGGTCCTCGGTGGTGAGCACGAACGGCTGAATGTTCCTCAGATCGTCGAGGTCCTGCTCGGTGAGCGATACGCGCTCGAGGGTCGGAACCGGGGCGTCGGTGATTTTTTCGTACCGCTCGCCGGAAGCGGTGAAGGTGATGTCGCTCGCCATCCGGTATTCGCCATCCACCTGGCCGGAGTCGTCGATGGTTTGCACGACGAACGTCTGCGTGTAAGTGAAGTTGTCGCGCTCCACCTTGAATTCGGCTTCATGCGCCGCAAATTGCTGAATGATCTGATCGACCGGCAGCGAGGGCGGCTCGGGGACGATCGGGGCCGGCGTCTGGCTCGCAGCAGTAGCCTTCGGCGCCGCCGCGGGACCGGCTGGCGGTTGCGCCGACGGAGGCGGCGCGATCGGACCGGTGTGCTGGCCGAGAAGCGGCGAGGCCAACAACAAGCCCGCCAGCGGCACCAGAGCCGCCGCCCGGCGGCCGCCCCAGCGCGCACAACTCGCGGAACGATTGAACCTTGCCTTCCTCATGGGACCTCGGTTCCCCTGCCGTCTCTGCGAGCGCCTGCGAAAGCGCGGTCTTCGCCGCCAGCGCCGACATTATTCTGATTGTAACGCACGGCAAACCTCTGCCAGCAGTCGGCTCAGCAGCCAAGCGGCGCCTCGGCAGAACGCGGGCTAAGGTGGTGGGATGGGAATTGGCTCCCTCCCTCACGGTCGCGGCTCGGATTGCAGCGATGCCTCGCGGCGGGCGCAATGACTTAGCCGAAGCGGTGGGGCGCAAGGTCCCTCGCCCTGGCCCGGTTTCATCGGGCCGCGCTCGGGACAACTTTTCCTGGCGGAAAAGTTGGTGCGGAAGGTGGGATTCGAACCCATCCTTCCCATCCCGCAAGTTATTGTATCAATTGAGCCGACTGATTGGAATTGGGCGCATTTGGGCGCTCGCCGCCCGTGCGGAAGCCTTGCTTAAAGCGGCGAAGTAACTTGTCCAGAAAATGGACTAAACTTTCTCTTCACATTCCCTCGCTGGAAGAGCATTGTAGGGCCATGAAAAAGAAAACTACCGTCCGGAAAATGGACACACACCTTACGCTAGATCCGAAAATCGTCAAGGCGCTCCGTCGGATCGGCAAGCAAAAAGGCGGTGTGAAGCTCGCCACAATGGTCCGCGTCGGCCTTGCCGACTACATCGCCCGCGAAGGAGACAAGTAATGGCCGCTCAAGCCAGCCCGCTCTGCAATATCGTTTCCATCCAATCGAAGCGCCGCTCAGCTTGCAAGCAGGCGCGGAATGGCAAGCCCGTGTTCCTGACTCCCAAAGAGTTGCTGGCCGTTCTCCGGGCCGCCAGGGAACGCACCACACGGGATTTTGCTCTGATCCTCACCGCCTACCTGCACGGGCTCCGCGCTAACGAAGCGTCGAATCTGGCACTCGCGGACGTGAGGGCCGACGCGAAGTTTCAATCGGGCTCAATTGTGATTCGCCGCCTGAAAGGTTCGCTGGAAACGGTGCAGCCTCCTTTCCCGCACAAGGGCGAGGCGTTGCTTGACGAAATCAAGGCGCTCCGGACGTGACTGGCCGAGCGGCCGAATGACGGCTCTGCCTTCCTTTTCCTTTCCCGCGAGGGCGGCCGGCTCTGTCGCGAACAGATTCACCGCATTTTCAAGGCCGCAGCCGAGCGTGCGGGGCTGCCGGAAGAAAAGCGGTTTGTCCATATCTTGGAGCACAGCCGGGCATCCCATCTTGCCGGCAAAATGGACATTGCCTTAGTGCGCCAATCGCTCGGCCACAAGTCGCTTTCGAGCGCGATGGCTTATGTCCACGTATCCGATGGGGACGCAGCGGCAGAAGCGCAGAAGGTAACTATGGCGATTTTCTGACGGAGGCGGGTGTGGCAGCTACCCGAAAAATTGGTCGAAGCAGGGGGAAAGGAGGCATTTTATGCGAAAGATGCTCACGCTGGTATTCTTCGTCGTCATCGCAGCAGCAACAGCCCACGGCCAAGAGCCCGCAGCCCCACAGGTGCATGTAGACCAATCCGGTACCAGTGCTCGGCTGTCGTCACAAACCTGCAACGCGGCGCTATCCCAGGCGCATAAGCTGATAACGACTTTCGAGGTCGGATTTCTCAATGTTAATGAGTTCCGCACGCTGGGCGACGCTGGTGTAGTCTCCGTTTTCGCTTCGAATCTGAAATCCGACGCTGATTCCGCGCGTCACCTTAGCGACCGGCTGCTTGCCTGCTCCATCGTAGAGGGCCAAAAGCAGGATAAGAATGCCTCCGAACTCGCTGATGAGTTCTCTACCTTCGCGACCGCCTTGTCCGACATCACTGAGTTTGGAAATATGTACAACTGGACGCCACCGGATGGTGATGCTTTTCCATCCGACCTGGCGACCGTGGCTCCCGCATGCGGCCCCATCTTGGCATCGCATCTTCCCCAAAGGATTGAGAAACTACTCGCCCCACCTAATTCGACTCCCCCTGATTCTGGCGTGTCTAACCTATCCGACGAAGCAGACCCGTCTCCTGGAGCGGGTTTGGCTACCTGCGCGGCACAAGCCTACAACGCTGGGTACGTCGGAGCGGCCTGGAGGCTGCTCTCGGACGAGGGTCTGGTCACAGCCACCATGCGCCTTATATCCACAAGGCAAACCCTATCCATCTTAAGGACGCTCGGCTCCCCGTCGGCCGGAACCATTCGGATCGAGAACGGTCCGCGCTTCTGTACCGGAACGGTGGAGAATTGGGGTTGGCAGAAAACAATCGACTGGAGCTGTTTCTAAGCAAGAACGAGCACGCCCCGGCACGGCAGTTTGTCGGCAACAGCCACCATCCCGGATATGGTCTCCGAATGTCACATCGACCGCTGAGGCGTGCTGGAACTGAGGAGGGAAATGGGCCGCATAACGGCGATGGGTTTCAAGCACCATTTGGCGGCCTAAACTGTTAGGATACCGCGATGCGAAGAGAATTTTTACGCGAAGAGAGGCTGTTTTCCCTCGTCGTGGCTCTCGTGCCGGCCGCCGTGGCGATTCCTTGGCGCGGTCACCTCTGGGCCGCTCTGGGCATCGCCGGCACGGTTGCGGTGTTGCTCGACCACTTGCGCGGCATGTGATAGGCTCGCACAACTGTTCATTGAAATCCTCACCGGGCGTTGCTCGAATCGGGTGACGCCCTTTTCTCTTTCTGCCTTTGGGATGGCTTCTCCCCGGCAAGGGGCTTGTCTAAGCTGTTGGCAAGGGCCAGCAATTCCTTCTCACCTGCGAAGATGCGATACCAACTCATGAATCCCTTGCTCGGCTCTGGGTCCGTCGTCAGGTAACTAAACAAGGGAGTCCAATCGCTCGTTTTGCTCTGAAACTCTGCCAGTGCTTCCTTTCTCGACAGGAAGGCAACCATATCAGCCGCTTGCAATGCGGGGAAATTCTCATCCTGAGCGAAGGTCAGCGCGACAAGCTTTTTTCGCAGCTCCGGCACGGCGTCGCATATCGCCCGATAGTGCAAATAGAAATCCCAAGCCTTGGCCTTATCATCGTCGCAGACAACGCTGAGGCGGTCCACTGCCTCTATCCAGTTCACCGCCTCCAGCACTCCGCGAATGAAGGCTAGATAATGCGGATCATTACAAGAGCCGCCTAGGCGGGCTTTGGCCTCTGTTGGCATGGAGACGTACGCATTTACACTCCAAACCTGAATTAAGCCGACTTCGAGATGCTTGTTGATGCAATCTGCGAACGGTTCGAGGGCCTCGATTGTTTGAGGCCCGGTCCTGTCCCTTGGAAACTTCGGCCCATGCGCGGAGTGCACGTCCGCAAGCTCCATCATGTGAAACGCTGGAAGCTCGTAGGAGTGTAGGGTCGCTTTCCACTCCTCGTCGAAATCCTTAAGTCTGGGAGGCGAGGCTATCAGGCCAACAAAGGAAACCAGTTTGCCGCTCTGGTATTTTCCCCCCTCGTCGCAGAAGAATTGTGCAATCATCGTCAACGGCTTCCGAATTAAGGCATTTGAGAAAGCAAACGTCTCGTTCACCCTATCTAATTTCTCCTTCTCCGGCAATGGACTGCGGTGCGAGAAAGTTACGTGCGCGATTCACGTCTTGCCCTGAGACTTTGGCTGCGGGACGCGATGAAATTTGGGCGCAACTTGGGCGCAAAACCCGGCCTTTATGCGCCTAATTCGGTGGATTCCAGTCAGTAGGTGCAGTAGAGTCAGCGGGGTTTATGGTGCGGAAGGTGGGATTCGAACCCACACGCCTTACGGCGCCACCCCCTCAAGATGGTGCGTCTGCCAGTTCCGCCACTTCCGCATGGGGAGGGTGATTCGTTAGGAATTCTAGCCTCCCGTCGGAAGTGGCGCAAGAGCCGGTTACCTGCCGTGGCACGGTAGCGGGCGCAAGCACCGATTCCTTCCCGGCTTGCCAAGGGGTGTTGGCCGCCGCCCGCATCCGCCAATTGGCATTTCCCTCGGAAGAGGGCAGACTGCTTTCGTAGTCTTAGCGGCCGGGGAGATTGCTTGAAGAACGGACGACGAGACAGGACACGGGCTAAGCGAATCCTCCATGCGGCGACTTCGCTTTGGCTGATTCTGGCGGTGGCGCTGGGCGTGCGGCTGCTCTACCTGTGGCAGCAGCAGCGCCAATACTCTCCCGCCGTTCTGGCGACCGTGCCCTTCGCCCAGGAAGCAGGCAACATCGCCCAGTCGCTCGCCGCCGGACACGGATTCAGTTCGCCCTTCCGCCGGCCGACCGGGCCCACCGCCTGGCTGAGTCCGGTTTACCCCCTGCTGCTCGCCGGCATCTTCCGCGTCTTCGGCACGTTCACCCTCGGCGCCTTTTACGCCGCCGTTCTGCTCAACATTTTGTGTTCTGCGGGCGCATGCGTCCCGCTCTTCTTCGCCGCGAAGCGGCTGGGTGGGATTCCGCTGGCGGCGGGCGCCGCCTGGCTATGGGCGGCATTCCCCAATGGCGTCATTATTCCGTTCCAATGGATTTGGGACACATCGCTTTCGGCGCTGCTGGCCGCAACCATCCTGTGTGCGACGCTGGCTCTGGCCGACTCCGAATCGGAGCGAAGGCTGCCCTGGGCCGCGTACGGGCTGTTGTGGGGCTTCGCGCTGATGACGGATGCCGCGCTCGCCTCCCTGATGCCCTTCCTCTTTGGGTGGCTGCTATGGCGCCTCCGCCGGCGCGGCCAGCCGTGGATTCTGCGGCCGGCGCTCGCCGCCGGAGTGCTGGTCATTTGCCTGGCGCCGTGGATTGCGCGCAACTACGCCCGGTTCCATCGCTTCATTCCCTTGCGCTCGAATTTCGCGTTCGAACTGTGGATCGGGAACAACGAAGTGCTCGATCCGAACGGGCGCGACGTGATGGCTCGCGTCACCGGTTACGAGCAAACGCGCCGGTACGCCGAGCTCGGCGAAACCGCGTTCCTGCGGGAGAAGTGGCGGGTCGCCGGCGGGTTTATCCGGGCTCACCCGCGGCTCGAGCTGTGGCTCACCGGGCGGCGGTTTCTTGGGCTGTGGACGGGATCGCCGAACCCGGTGCTGGCGTTCCGCGACGCCCAGTCGAATTTCGTTCGCTTCCTGTATCTCTGCAACGTCCTGGCCGCGCTTGCGGCCGCGGGGGGAACCTTGCTGTTGTGGTCGAGTGGCAGCCGCTACGCGTTTCCGGTGAGCGTTTTCCCGGTGGTCTACCCTTGCGTCTATTACGCCACGCACGCCTCGCTCCGCTACCGCCATCCCATCGATCCCATCTTGATGCTGCTGGCGGGGGCGGCCATCCTTGGCCCGGCGGCGAGAGGGGAAACGGGGTGAACGTCGCCCGGGGCCGCAGCTTTGGCGCGCACCGCAACCTTCGGGGCGGACGGGAATCGCCAGGCGAATCAGTGCTTGGCTGGAGGCTTCGCCGGATTCGCCGGCATGGTTGGCGGGGAAGCCGGCGGCAGGTGCACCGGCACCACGGGTTTGGGCGCGGCCGGAGCCGGCTGGCTCTTCGGCGCCGCCGATTTCGAAAGCACCGAGTTGATGGTGGGTCCGCCTCCCGTCTGGTGCAGGCTGAGCGTCAAGGACGTCAGCATGAACATCGTCGCGCACCAGACCGTGGCCCGGGTGAGAAAGGTCGCCGCAGTGCGCGGCCCGAAAGCCGTTTGGCTGCCCGCCCCGCCGAACGCTCCGGCCAGATCGGCCGCCGAGCCGCTCTGCATCAGAATGATCAGCACCAGCACGATGGAGAGCAGGATGTGGAAGGTCGAGAGGAACACCGGAACCACCCACCCGAGCCACAGCAGCCCCGCTCCGATGGCAAACGCGATCACCCATTTCACTTTCGCGGGAGTCATGACGAATTCCTCATTCAGCTCTCCGGGTACTTCACGATGGCGCTGAATTGCGCCGCGCTCAAGCTCGCACCGCCCACCAGCGCTCCATCAATCGATTCTTCGGCCATCAACCCGCGGATATTGTCAGGCTTCACGCTGCCCCCATACAGAATTCTCAGCCCGTCGGCCGCCTCGCGGCCGAACCGCCGGCCGGCAAGCGCGCGCAGGAACCGGTGTGCTTCGGCGGCAAGCTGAGGAGTGGCAGTGCGACCGGTGCCGATGGCCCAGACGGGCTCGTACGCTACTAGGATAGGGGAGAACTGGGCCGCGGTCAACGCGCCGAAGGCGCCCTGGAATTGCCGCTCGAGCGTTTCTTCAGTGCGGTCCTGTTCCCGCTCGCCGAGCGTTTCGCCCAGGCAAACGATGGGTTGGAGGCCGGCGATCAAGGCCCCTTCCAGCTTCCGCGCCACCACCGCGTCGCTGTCGCCGAAATGCTGGCGGCGCTCCGAATGCCCCACGATCACCGCCCCGCAACCCGCTTCCACCAGCATGGCCCCGGAAATCTCGCCGGTGTAGGCCCCTTCCCGCTCCCAATACAAATCCTGCGCAGCGATGCGCACTGGCGAGCCGCGAGTGGCCTCCGCCGCGGCCGCCAGCGCGGTAAATGGCGGCGCGACCACGATCTCGCAATGCTGGACGCCGGCCACCAGCGGCAGAAATTCGCCGAAGAACGTCCGGGCGTCCGCCTGCGTCTTGTACATCTTCCAATTGCCGGCGATGACCGGACGGCGCAAGGCAGGTGCCGGCCCTCAACACCCGGACCGGTCAGTGAGCGCGGCCACGCCAGGCAGGGTGCGGCCGGCGAGGAATTCCAGCGATGCCCCGCCCCCGGTCGAGAGGTGGGTGACGCGGTCGGCGAGCCCGGCTTTGCGCAGCGCCGCCATCGAATCACCGCCGCCGACGATCGACGTCGCGCCGCTCCCGGTGACGCCGGCCACTGCCTGAGCGATACCGATGGTGCCGCGCGAGAACGGCTCCACTTCGAACACGCCCATCGGCCCGTTCCACAGCACCGTCCGCGCCCGGGCGATTTCCTGGCTGAACGCGGCGACGGTTTCCGGCCCAATGTCCAGCCCCATCCACCCGTCGGGGGTTGCGGCGATGTCGCTGAGCTTCGCCGCGCCTGGCTCCTGCATCGACGGCGCTACCACCTGATCGATCGGCAGCAGCAGGCGGAAGCCGCGCGTCCGCGCCTCGGCCAGCAGGCGCCGCGCCAGGTCGAGTTTGTCGTCTTCCACGAGCGACCGGCCGGTTTCGATTCCCGAGGCCTTCAAGAATGTGTACGCCATCGCCCCGCCCACCAACAGCACGTCCGCCACCTTCATCATGTTCTCCATCACCTCGATCTTGTCGGAGACCTTGGCCCCGCCAAGCACGGCGACGAACGGCCGTTCGGGATCGCCGAGCGCCTTGCCGAGAAAGGTGAGTTCGCGCTCCATGAGCAGGCCGGCGGCGGCCTGGCGCACGAAATGGGTGATCCCCACCACCGAGGCATGGGCGCGATGGGCGGTGCCGAAGGCGTCATTGACGTAGAGCCCGTCGGCGAGCCGGGCAAGTTGGCGGGCGAATTCCGGGTCGTTGTCTTCCTCGCCGCTATGGAACCGCAGATTCTCGAGCAGGAGCACCCCGCCTGGCCCGAGCCCCAGCGACGCCTGCTCCGGTCCCGGCCCGATGCAATCGGTGACGAAATTCACCGGCCTGCCCAGCAGCTCGGCGAGCAGCACCGCCACCGGCGCCAGGCTCTGTTCCGGCTCGCGCTTACCTTTCGGCCGGCCCAGGTGCGAGCCCAGGACCAGCCGGGCGCCCCTCTCGATGCCGTAGCGGAGCGTTTCAAGCGTTTGCTGGATGCGGATATCGCTGCGAACCACGCCCGCTTTGATAGGCACGTTGAAATCGACGCGAATGAATACCCGCTTCTCCGCCAAATCCAAATCGCGGATCGACAGTTTGCTCACGAGCCAATCCGGGCCGGCAAGCCGCCTGCCCCGCCCGCGGCGCAACCCGCGGCCGGCGTGGCGGAACGCCCGGCGGCTACGGCTGCCGGCTGGCCATGTACTGGATTAAATCGCGGCACCGGCACGCGTAGCCCCACTCGTTGTCGTACCACGCCAGCACCTTCACGCAATTCGCGCCCACCATTTTCGTGTAACCGGCATCGACGATCGACGACCGGCTGTCGCCGCGAAAATCGACGGAGACCAGTTCGTCCTCGCTGTAGCCCAGGATCCCCCGCATCGGGCCTTCCGCCGCCGCCCGCAGCGCCGCATTCACCGATTCCACCGTCGCCGGCCGCTCGGTGGTCACCGTCAAATCCACCACGCTGACGTTGGGGGTGGGGACGCGCAGGGCGTAGCCGTCCAGCTTCCCCTTCAATTCGGGAATCACCTGATGGAGCGCCTTTGCCGCCCCGGTGGTCGTCGGGATCATCGAAAGCGCCGCGGCCCGCGCCCGGCGCAGGTCCTTGTGAGGCAGATCGAGCAGCCGCTGGTCGTTGGTGTAGGAATGGACCGTGGTCATCATGCCGTGGGCGACGCCGAAGCACTGGTGGAGCACCTTGGCCACCGGCGCCAGGCAATTGGTGGTGCACGATGCGTTGGAAACCACCGCATGTTTGGCGGGATCGTAAGCCGCCTGGTTCACCCCAAGCACCAGCGTCACGTCAGGGTCGGTTGCCGGAGCGGTGATGATCACTTTCTTCACCGGACCGCGCAGATGTTTGCGCGCTTCGGGGCCCTTCGTGAACAAACCGGTGGCCTCGAGCACGTATTCGGCGCCCACCGCCGCCCAGTCGACGGCAGCGGGGTCGCGGGTCTGAAACGTCTGGAACCGGCGGCCGTCCACCGCGATCCAGTTGTCGCCCCAGGTCACCTGGTTCGGCAGATTTCCCAGCACCGAGTCGTATTTCAGCAGGTGCGCGAGGGTTTTCGCGTCGGTGACGTCGTTAGCGGCGACGAATTCCAGCTCCGGTGTCTCCAGAGACGCCCGCAGGACGTTCCGGCCGATTCGGCCGAAGCCGTTAACCCCTACACGGATTGGCATGGCGTCCTCTCCACAGGCTTTCCCGCCCTAGTCCCGCGCCGCTTGCGCGAGAATGCTACGCAATCGATTGCGACCATGTCAATGAAACCGGGAGAGGTTTCAGGGGAATTGTTCCACGCGAATGACGGCGGCGCCGGTGAAGGTGACGAAAATCGTTTTCCCCGGCGGGCTTCCATAAATCCAATCTTCGGTTTCGGTGCCGTCCAGTTGCCATTCGCGCACCTTGTGGTCGGCGCGGCCCAGCGCGGCGATCACCATCTCTCGCGTCATCCCCGCAATCGCCAGGTGTTTCCCGATGGCGTCGCGGAATTTCGCGGGCAACGAATCCACCCAGTTCAACGCCGCCGACCTCTGCTGGGCGAAATTGAGGAACGGAGCGAGAAAACCCTTCAACTGGTCGGGACTGACGTCGGGGACCGGGCCGCCGAAATCGACGATCAGCGTCGATCCCAGCTTCACCAACCCCACCGGTTGGTTGTCCATCACCTGCGTTCTGGGCCACGGCATGCCCAGGTCGACGTGCACCCGGTCGCGCAAGCTCTTCCGGGGATGGCTGCCGCCATTGATATTCACCAGGATTTCTTTGGGCTTGAATTCCACTCCGGTGATTTGAACGGTTTCGCCAGGACTGGCTGCCGGTAAACTCACCACCAGGGCCTGCTCGAGCGCGTGCTGGTCGAGCACGGCGTCGGGCTTGATGCGGAACCCGGGCTTCACCGACGGCAGCGGGCGCACCACTTTGGCGAATTCACCATCCACGTAGCGGATGATGGCGAGCTTGTTTTGCTCGCTGATGTGGCCGGTGTCGATGTTTGCCGAGAGATGCTGAACCGGCTTCTCTGCGCCCGCGGGCGTGGCCGCTCCCGTGACGCACAGCGGAGCCGCCAACCCCAGAACACCCGCGAGGATGCCGGCGCGCCGCATGCTCGTCCTTGGGATGGTATTGTACCCCGCCGGCGGCGAACAGAACAGGCCCTATTTCCCGTGGCGGAGCGACGAACTGCGCCACCGCTACCGCAGGGTCCGCACCCGGGCCCCGCGCCGGGCGATCCCAGCCGCCAGCACCGTTCCTCCCGCCTTGCGCACCGCGGCTTCCACGCGCTCGCGAGCGTCGGGTTCGATCAGGAGCGCGACGCAGCCGCCGCCTCCCGCCCCGCACACCTTCCCTGCCAGCGCCCCCTGGCGCCGCGCCATCGCCAGGATACGGTCGATCACCGGCGTCGAGATCGTGGGCAAATTACGCCGCCGGAATCCCCACTCCTGGCGCATCAGCCGCGCCACTTCGCGCCAGTTACCGGCGGCGAGTGCCGCCCGCATCGCGCGGGCGATGGCAGCAATTTGTTCCAGGTTGCGACGCACCCGGCGATCGCCATCCAAATGCGCGGTGAAAACTCGCCAGTTGTTGATGGCCGACTGGCGGGGCTTGCCGGTGTAGCAGAGCGCCAGCCGCCGCTCCAAAGCCAAGGGATCCACGGGCAAGGCTTCGCGCCATTCGTCCCCGGCTTCCAGATGCAGCGCGGCGACGCCGCCGTATGCCGCCGGGTAGTGGTCTTGGCAGCCGGTTGGAGCGCCGATGACCGCCGCTTCCGCGTCCCTGCTCAGGTGGATCCACTTCACGCGCTCGAGCCCCGCCCCGGTCAGCCGATCGAGCGCGGCGCACAGTGCAATTGCCATCGCGCTCGATCCCCCAATCCCCGCCCCCGCCGGCGCCTGGGAGTCGGTCACCAGGCGGAAACCCTGCCGCGGGCGAAAGAAGCGCACCAAATGCGCCAGCAGCGGCAGGCGATACCGCCTCTGCCGCGCCAGCGCGTCCCACGACGCGAACCGCTCCCGCCGACCGGTGTCTCGCGAAACGAATGCGATGGCGGCGCCCGGCCGCGTTTCGATTGCGCAACTCGCCAGCCGCGTGATCGCGCAATTCACGGTCACCGCGCCGGGATGAAAAAGATAGAGCGGCCAGATGTCCAGCGTGCCTCCCGCCAGGTCCACTCGCGTGGGGGCGGCCGCTTCGATCCTCATCCCCGGGCGTCCTTGGCGGCTGGAAAACGGGCCGGTTCCTCTCTCTCGCCGCGCGGCCGCGGTTCCTCCGCCCCCGACGGTTTCTCCGGCGCTAATTGCGGCTCGAAGCAGCGTCGGCAGCGCGCCTCGTACGTTCCCGAGGCGCCGACGACGATCAGCTCCTCGCTCACCACCAGCCGCTGCGTGTGCACCGCGGGATTGCCGCAGCGAACGCAGATCGCCAGCAGCTTGGTGATTTCCTCGGCCATCGCCAACAGCCGCGGCATCGGCTCGAACGGCCGGCCCAGAAAATCGGTGTCCAGGCCGGCGACGATCACCCGTTTGCCCAAGTTCGCGAGCTTGGCACAGGCCTCGAGCAGCGATTCGCCCAGAAACTGCGCCTCGTCGATCCCCACCACTTCGGTGCGCGGGTCCACGCGGGAGAGGATTTCGGCGGCGTCGCCCACCGGGTTCGAGCCGATTTCCAGCCCCGAATGGGAAACGATTTCCGCCACCGCATAGCGCTGATCGATTGCCGGCTTGAAAATCTGCACCCGCTGGCGGGCGATTTCCGCCCGGCGCAGCCGCCGGATCAGCTCCTCGCTCTTGCCGGAAAACATCGGCCCGACGATCACCTCGATCCAGCCCATGTTCCCTTTGACGATATCCACCGTTTGCCTCCGCGCCTTCCCTGGCTCCGGCTGCGGCCCGTCTCATGCCGCCGCACAACCGGCCGATCGCGGCTCAGCCGCCGTACAATCCGGGGTTATAGAACGGCGCAAATGCGTTGATCACCGCCACGCGAAATGCATCCTGCCGGGTGATCAGGTTCCGCGACAGCACCCCCCAGGTCCCTTGAGCATCGCGAATGCCCCGGCTGCCGGCGAGCGCGTCGATCGCCTCGGCCAGATCGACTCCGCGGTCCACCACTGCCTCGGCCAGCGTATCGGGCAGCAGGATCGCCCCCGATTGCCCCCAAGCCGACCGCCCGGCGTCGTCGGCCACGCAAGCCCAGCTCTCGAGGAAAACGCGGCGGCCGCCCCCGTCGTCGATAACGTCCAGCCCGCCTTCGAGCCCGACGAAATAACGCCATCGCTGTTTCTGCTCGCGCGCCAGCGCTTCGAGGGCGCGTACGCGCCCCTGCGCCCCAGCCATCGTTTCGGCGCGGGTGAGCGGCGTGCGACGCACCGTGCTCGGCACGTCCACGCTAACCAACTCGAATTGCGCGTCGGGGTCGAGCGTCGGACCGAAAACCGCCAGCGCTTCCCACACCGCGTTCAGTTTCGGCAGCCGGGTGGTGCCCGCTGCCACGTAGATTTTCGCCGTCACCAGACCGGGCCAGCCGAAGCGTAGCACTTTCCCGGCGCAGGCGGGTAGGGGCGGTCCGGGGGCGTTGGGTCGGCCCGCCGAGAGGAACGCGCGTTCGGCGGGTGGCGTCGCCGGGAGATGTGGCGGGGAGAGGCGGAGGTCGAAGGAAGGAAGAGGCTGGAGCGACCGAGGAGACTCGAACTCCCGCCTGCAGCTTGGCAAGCTGCCGTTCTACCCCTAAACTACGGTCGCGCGGAAATCAGTCTAGCAGATTGCCGCCGGAGCAGTCATCACCGTCGGGGGGGCGGTGAGCCTCCCCGCTGGCGCCTTGCAGCGCTTTCCTCAGGGGGAAGTCCGCTCACCGGGGCGACTACCTCGGAGCTCAGCCAACCTCGCGGACCCGCGCTGTACGGACCACCGGCGACTTCTTTTGTCGTTCGGCAAACCGTTCCGCGCGGGCGCGGTCGATGTAAACGCGAGCGAACTTCTTGCCGTCCTGATAAAAAATCGTGACTTCCCAATGGCGATGTTTTCGGCGTCCGTTGGCGGGCACGGCAGCGGTCTCGAGCACCGGCTTGTGTTGCTTCTTCCTTCGGATGTTTTTCTTGCGAGCCACAGGTCCGCGCCATTCTGCCCAACCAAGCCGAAGCGACACAAGTACCTACTCAGTAAGATGGTGCACTTTCCGTGAAGTTATCGGACGCAGAAACAGACCGGATGGCTAGTACCGTGCGACCGGCTTAGCCCGCGGGGGCGAATCCAAAAGGGTGCCGTTCGCCTTCGCTTCGGTCCCGAATGTTCCTGTCGGGAAACTTTGCCTCCCCGTTCCGCGGCGGGGTGGGCGCTTGCCGCCCCGATCGCGCCGGCGGCGTTGCCGGCCGAGCTCACCGCAGCACGTCGGTCACGCTCTTGAAGGTGAGCGAATCGAGCATCTGTTTCGGCACCCGGTACAGGCCCGGTTCCCCGCTCGATTCGACGTAGACGCTGTCGCCTTCGGCCGCGGAGATGCGGTACGTTTTCGTTCCGCCGCCCTTCCGGGTCAGCGCGATTTCCACCGCCGGGTGATTCAGCTTGGCCGCCAGCCCCGGCGGTGCGGGATCGAGGATCCCGGTGGCGTTGTTGCTCGAGAGCGGGTCGAAGAGCTTCCAGTTCGCCACCGCTTTCCCCTTCTCCGCCGCGGGCGCGGAGATCACCCAGTTCCCGTCCTTGTCGACGCCGCAGGTGAATCGCAGCGAGCCGGCCTGGTAGGAGAGCTGGCTGAAGTCCTCCGGCAACGAGTGCATCAGCTTCTTGTCCCGCAAGTCGAACAGTTTCACGTCGAGCTGCTTTTCGACGCTCGCCGGCACCAGAAACACCGCGTCGCGGGAGGTGTCCCGCGCGTAGTACTGGTCGCCCTGCTTCTTGCCGATCTCCAACGCGCGCTCGCCTCCGGCGTTCAAGCGCACCGTCAACGAAAGTTGCGGATGGTCGAGGCCGTAGCGCGCCAGGCCGCCCCCCTGCTCCGACACCACGCTGGCGAGCTTCGCGCTGGCCACGTTGGTGAGCAGTTGGCCGATGGCGGTGTCGTCGCCGGCCATCGGCCGCGGCTTCTCGATCGACCAGCTTCCGCCGGTTCCGCCCGCGCGTTCGGCGGCGATCTCGCCTCCGGCCGTCTTCAAATCGAACGATTTCACGTCGAAATCGGAAATCCCCAGTACCGAACTGTCGCGCAAGTCGTTCAGGCCTTTCTTGGCCTGCGCCGCCACCGAGCCGGAAAGCAGCAGCACCTGGGGTGATCCGTCAGCCATTGCGTAGACGTTGTCGCCGGAATAGTCGTTTGCGCCGATTTTCAACTGGTGCGTCTGGCCGTTTTTCAGCTTCAATTCGATGGTGACGGCCGGCGGCGCCAGCCCGAAAGTCTTCAACTGCTCGGCGGTCGGCGCGAGCGTGCGCGACGCCCGCGCCAGGGTCACTTCGTCCAGCAGGCCGTTGACCGCGTTCTGGTCGGCCCGCGTCTTGACCGGCTGGAGGATTTCCCAGCCGGTTCCGTTGCGCTCGGCTAGGAGGTCCTGCCCCGGCCGCGCGTAGGTCACCGCAGTCACATCCTCCGGCTGGAAATGAAACACCGTCGGGTTGGTTTCCGCCTGCTGTTTCGGCGGCCGCTTGAATTCGTGCCAGTAGACGAACCCCACCACCGCCGCGGCAATCACCACCAGAACCAGCGTGCTCTTCTTCATCCCTCCCTATCGCCTCCTCCACCAGATCCCGATCCCGGCGATCACCACCAGCCCGGGCAGGATCCCCAGGCTCAGCCACGTCAGCATCCGCTGCTGGCTCTCGGTCATCGTCACCTGCCGGCTCGTCGGATTCTTCGGCCGGATCGAAATCAGGTCCTGGTCCTGCGCCAGCCAGCTGATCGCGTTGAGGAAAAGGTCGCCGTTGCCTTGCAGGCGTTCCCAGTGGTTCGTGGCAAACAGCGAATTCCCGATCGCCACCAGCCGCGCATCCTTGCTTCCTTCCTTGCGGTCCGCCGACACCCCCAGCGAGAGCGGCCCGCGGGTGTCCTTCTTCGGATCGAAGCTGACCGTCGTTCCGGTGATTTTCGGCGTCGCCCAGCTCGCCGAAAGCGTTTTCAGCAGCTCGATGTCCACCGGATCGGTCTTCGACTTGTCGGCAACCTCCACCGTCCTCGCCAGCGGATAAAACGTCATCGTTCCCTGCAGGCCCTGGGTGATGGGCGAGTCCCCGTAGTCGTGCACCAGCGGCACCGCCGGGCCGGTCCCGAACAGCCGGCCCACGCCGCTGGCGTCGATCACGGTGTTGTCACCCACTTTCACGTTCCACGCCTGGAACACCGAATCGAGGCCGGAATCGGTGTCGGGATCGACCAGGGCGAACAGCTTCCCGCCGTTCGCCAGGTACTTGCCCACCATCGCCGCTTCCTGCGGGAAAAGCGCCTTGGTGGGTCCGGGAATCACCAGCACGGTGCATTCGGGCGGCACGCCGTCGGCGGTCACCAGGTTCACCGCTTTCGTCTGATAGGTTTCCTTGGTGAGCGCGTCCTTGACGGCGCTGTAGCCGTCGTTGCCGGAATCGTCGATGGATTTCTCCCCGTGCCCGGTGACGAAGCAGACGGTCTTCACCGTGTCGTGAGTGAGCTGGAGCAGGGCGTTGGTGATGTCCTGTTCCTGGGTGTCCTGCAAGTGCACGGTGTGGTTGTTGCTGGTGGCGACCATCTCGCCCATCTGCCGGACGTTGTATTGCCTGGCCAGCGGCAGTTGCGCCACCGGGTCCACCCGCTGGAAGCGAATGCGCCGGTTGATGGTGCGGTACTCGGCCATCAGCTCGTCGAGCCGGGTGCTGGCATCCTTGCTGAAGTACAGGAAATCGACGTCCCGGTTCAGGCCGGCGGCGATGCGCTTGCTTTGGTCGGAAAGCGAATAGAGCTTCTCGGTCGTCATGTCCAACCGCTTGTCGTGCCGGAACGCGAGCACGTTGGCGGCCGACAGGATCGCCAGCACCGCCACTGACCCCACGATCGTGTTGGCGCCCAGCCGCGACGACCGCTTGGTGAAAAACGCCTTGAGGGCGCCCAGGTTGAACGCCGCCGCCAGCACCAGCAGCGCGCCGCCGGCGATCAGCAGCCCCATGTCCAGCGGCGACAGGGTTTCCTCGATCGACGAGCGCAGGTAACCGGCCACCGCCATCGCCAGGCCGGCGTAGCTGATGCTCTTGAACAGCTCCTTCCGGTTGATCTTCATCGCCGTCCCCTCACGCCTTCCGCCAGCGCATCGAATCGAGCGAGCGCAGCGTCAAGAACACCATGAACGCCGCGAAACTGAGGAAAAACACCACGCTGGCCATGTCGATCACTCCGGTGGTGAAATCGTTGAACCGCTGCACCAGCGAGATCTGGTGCAGCAGCCCGCCCAGCCCCGAAGTCGCCCCTTGCGCCGCCAAGTCAAGCACCCAGAAGATCAGGAACACGCCGAAGGTGAGCACCGCCGCGACGATCTGGTTTTCCGTCAGCGACGACAAGAAGCTCCCCAGCGAGATCAGCGCGCCCGCCAGCAGCAGCACCCCGGCGTAGCCCGCCACCAGGATCTTCACCGAAGGACTCGGCTCGCTGTAATGAAACAGGAACACCTGGTAGCACAGCGTCGGCACCAGCAGCAGCCCGTACACCGAGAGGGTCGCCAGGAATTTCCCCAGGACGATTTCCCAGTCCCGCAGGGGCGACGTCATCAGCAGCTCGATCGTCCCCCGCTTTTTTTCCTCGGCGTACACTCCCATCGTCAGCATCGGCACCAGAAACAGCGTCAGCGAACCCAGCACCCCGAAGAAGTTCTGCACCACCAGACTGGGCACGTCGAAATTCATCGGCCCGCCGTATTGCGCCGCCTCCATCCCCATCTGCATCGCCCGCTGCACCATCACCGTCAGGATGCCGTTGAAGAAGAAGCCCGCCACTCCCAGGAACACCCCGCCGAACACGTAGGCGATCGGCGAAACGAAATAGTGGGACATCTCATTGCGGTAGATAGCCCAGAAACTCCTCACGCTTCCCTCCTCGCTGCTTCCTCGGTTTCCTCGGTGGTCAATTGCAGGAAGATCTCCTCCAGGCTCATCCGGTCGCTGCGCAGCTCGTACAGCTCGTAGCCGCCCTGCACCACCGCCGCCGCGATCCGGCTCCGCACGTCCTGCCCCGGCGCCAGCTCCACCACCGCCGACACCCGGCCGCTGTCCCGCACCGGAGCGATCGTCACCTGCCTCACCCCCTCCAGAGTCTGCAACGATTCCCGCAGCCCGTTCTCCGGCGCCCGCGCCAGCAGCCGCACGCGGTCCCCCCCGCGCAACTGAGTGGTCAGGTTCTCCGGCGTGTCCTCGGCGACGATCTTCCCGCGGTTGATGATCAGCACGCGGTCGCAGGTCATCCCCACCTCGGGCAGGATGTGGGTGGAAAGGATGATGGTGTGGGCGCCCGCCAGGCTCTTGATCAGCCGGCGCACTTCGATGATTTGTTTGGGATCGAGCCCGACCGTCGGCTCGTCCAGGATCAGCACGTCCGGATCGTGCACCACCGCCTGCGCCAGCCCCACTCGCTGGCGGTACCCGCGCGACAGCCGGTGAATCAGCTCCCGGCGGCGATCGTCCACGTGGGCCATTTCGAGCGCCTTGTTCACTCGTTCGGCGCGCCGGGCGGCCGGTATCCCCTTGATGCGGGCCACGAAATCCAGGTACGCCTCCACCGTCATGTGAGAGTAGAGCGGCGGCACCTCCGGCAGGTAGCCGATGCGCTTGCGCACTTCCATCGATTGCTCCGCCACGTCGAATCCGCAGACTTTCGCTATGCCCCCGGTCGCCGGCAGGTAGCCGGTGAGCATCCTCATCGTCGTCGTCTTCCCCGCTCCGTTCGGGCCGAGGAAACCGAGGATTTCGCCCTTCTGGACGGTGAAGCTCACGTGGTCGACGGCCGTCGTTTGTCCGAAGACTTTCGTCAGATTTTCCACTTCAATCAAGGCTCTGCTCCTCGCCGCGGCTGGCGCCGCAACCCTCTTTTATATAACAGACGGGGCCGGGATGGGGCGATGGCTTCGAATTCCCGCCCGCTTACGCCGGAAATCCTGAAGGAATCCATTCGGCGCGGCGGGGTTGCCCGGCGCTGATTACCACCGGACCCCCTCAATTTGCTTTGCGATGCCCCGGTGATAGAATCGCTTTACGGCAGTGAATGCCGCCTTCTTCCAGCAGGGGGAGCGCTTGAGAAACCGGGTGGAGGCGCTTCAACGGTACGTGTTGTTCGTTCCGCTGTGTGCTGCCCTGGCGCTCGGCCTGCTGGCCCAACAGCGCGGCCCGATGCCGCCGCCCGGCCCCTCCAAAACCGCTCCCGCTCCCAACGCGACCGGCAAGCCCTTGCGGCTGGACGTGGATATGGTGCTGGTGCCGGTCACCGTGGTCGATCCCTACGACCGGCTGGTCACCGGCCTCGAGCAGGACAATTTCCGCGTTTTCGAAAACAACATCGAGCAGGAAGTGATCCATTTCGACGAGGAGGACGTTCCCATCTCCATCGGAGTGGTATTCGACATGAGCGGAAGCATGTCCGACAAAATCGACAAATCGAAAATGGCCGCGCTGCAGTTCTTCAAGACCGCCAACCCCCAGGATGAATTCTTCCTGGTGGATTTCAGCGACCGGGCCCAGCTGGTGTCCTCGTTCACTTCCGACGTCGATGTCCTGCGCGACCGGCTCATGTTCACCCGGGGCACCGGCCGCACCGCCCTGTTTGACGCCATCTATCTGGGGCTAAGCGAAATGCGGGGGGCGCACAACAGCAGGAAGGCATTGCTCATCATATCGGATGGCGGTGAAAATCACAGCCGGTACTCCGAACGCGACTTGCGGGAGTACCTGAAGGAAGCCGACGTCCAAATTTATGCCATTGGCATTTACGAACCGCTGGCCGACCGGTTCCGCACTCCCGAGGAGGGCGAAGGCCCCGCCTTGCTCGACGAACTGGCGGAGATGTCCGGGGGCCGGGTGTTTCCGGTTCAGAATCTCAACGAGCTGCCCGACATCGCCACCAAGATCAGCATGGAGCTTCGCAACCAATACGTGCTGGGCTACCGGCCGGGCAACCGCGTCAAGGATGGGAAGTGGAGAAAAATCAAAATCACCCTGCGCCCGCCCCGCGGTTTGCCTCCGCTCACCGACTACTACAAGCGCGGCTACTACTCCCCCGGCCCTTGAACGCGGCCCCCGGGCCGCCCGGGAGAGTGTCACGTCGACGACGCGCGCACAAGCTGCCCGTCCGCTTGCCACTGCTTCCGCATATCATGGATGCAGCGGGCACTCGGCCTCCCCGGAGTACTCCCCGCCCGGCCGCCAGATGAGCCGCCGGCCGGTGACCGCCGATCGTGGCCGGTGCTCCAGGAAGAACCTTGCAAAGGCATGTTGAGAGTTAGGATGAAAAGGATTCTGCCGATTCTCGCTGCGCTCGCCTTGCTCCCGGCCGGGGCATGGGCCCAGAAACAGCCGCCCCCGCCGCCCCCGCCCAAAAGCGCCCAAATCGTCAAGACCGTGAATCTGGTGGCGCTGCCAGTGTCGGTGGTGGACAAGGACGGGAAGTTCGTCGACATCCTTCAACAGCAGAACTTCCGCGTTTACGAAGACGGGGTAGAGCAGAAAATCGCCGTTTTCAAGCGGGAGGACATCCCGGTGACGATGGGCCTGGTGATCGACAACAGCGGCAGCATGCGCGACAAGCGTTCCAACGTCAACGAAGCCGCTCTCACCCTGGTCCAGACTTCCAACCACGACGATGAAGTCTTCGTCGTCAACTTCAACGAGGACTACTACCTCGACCAGCAATCCGATTTCACCGACGACATGGACGTCCTCAAAGAAGCGCTCGAACGCATCGATTCCCGCGGCTCGACCGCGCTCTACGACGCCGTCCTCGCCTCCCTCGACCACCTCGAGAAAGGCCATCGCGACAAGAAAGTGCTCCTCGTCGTCACCGACGGCGAAGACAATGCCAGCCGCCATTCCCTCGAGGACACCGTTCGTCAGGCGCAGAAATCCAACGCCGTTCTCTACACCATCGGCCTGCTCAGCCAGGAAGACCACCGCGCCGCCAAACGCGCTCAGCGCGCCCTCACCGCGTTGTCCGAATCCACCGGCGGCCTTGCCTTCTTCCCCAGGAGCACCACCCAGGTCCACTCCATCTGCTTACAAATCGCCCGCGATATCCGCAATCAGTATCTGCTCGGCTACTACCCCACCAACCCCCAATCCAACGGCGGGTTCCGCCGCGTCGAGATCAAGCTCGACAACGTCCCCTCCGGACTTGGCAAGCTTTTCGTCCGCACCCGCACCGGTTACTATCCCCAGACCGCCTCCACCGTCGCTGATAACTGAGCGATGCCAGCGACCCGGGCATTTCGCCCGTGTCCTGCCGGTGGCGCAGGCTTCAGCCTGTGCTCGCCCCGCCCACAACCCCTCTGACGCCTGCTGGTGCGCGACGATCCCCTCTCGCCCGGCGATCCAGGCGCCCTGTCCGCATGTGTCGCCTCTCGCCCTCCGGCGAGTTTGCGACGCAGCCGCCCATCGCTTGCCGTGTTGCGTGACGGCAAAAAGATTCGCGGGAGTGTTTCCTTCTGAAACAAAATCCGGCCTGTTTCCTCTTCCACTTGCCTATCGAATCAACTCTCGAGAAGGTGACGGTTGGCATGCCCGGTCGCGATTGGTAGTCTGAGGCGGAAGGGAAACTCATGGCTCATTCACTCCCCGCTTGGTGGTATGCGTTCCTCGGGTCCGTGCGGTTGCGCCGAGGCGACCTCGAAAAAGCGCTCGCCGCCTTCGGTGCGGCCGCCGAACTCGATCCCGGAAATGCGCTGGCGCTCGTCCAGGTTGCCCGCTGTCAGAATCTCGCCCGGGGCTACGAGGAAGCCGCAGCCTCAGCCAGCCGCGCGCTCGCGGTTCAACCTGAGAATGTGCAGGCGCATGCGCAACTGGCGCTGGCCCAGGCCGGATTGCAGCGCCACGCCGAAGCCGTCGAGCACCTGCGCGAGGCGCTACGCATCCAGCCGAAGCTGGCCGGACTGGCCCGGTGGGAAGAGCGGATGGGAACGTGGCTGGAGGCGCTGGGCGCCGGGGAAGAAGCGCTCGAGGCTTTCGAGCGCTCCCTTCGCGCACGGCCTACCGCGGCGGCCTATTGCGGCATGGGCGCGGCGTACCGCCGGATGAATCGGTTCCAGGATTCCCTGCTCGCCTATCGCAACGCGGCCGAACTCCAGCCGAAGGACTCCTCGGTGCAGGTGGGAATCGGGCTGGCTCTTGCCGGCCTCGAGCGGAACCTGCAGGCCCTCGAGGCGCTGCGCCACGCGGTGAAACTGGATCCCGCCGACGCCGACGCCCGTTACCACCTGGGACTGGCCTGCGCCAAGCTGCTGCGCGCCGCGGACGCGATTCGCGAATTGGAGGAATTCGTCAAGCTGCGGGCCAATGATCCCGAGGCGCACCTGTCCTTTGGCCGCGAGCTCGCCCGGCTGGGGCAGTTCGACCGTGCGGTCGAAGCCCATCGCCGCGCCATCGAGCTGCGCCCCGATGATCCCGTGTACTATTGCAGCCTCGGAACCGCCTATGCCGAGCATGGCGACAGCCAACAGGCCATCGTTTGGTACCGCAAAGCGGTCGATCGGCAACCGGATAGCGCAGCGGGCTGGAAAGGTCTGGCGGCGGGCTGTGAACATCTGGGGCGTTATCGGGAAGCGCTCGAAGCCTGCGAACATGTGGTGCGGCTGGCGCCAGACGAACCCACGGGCTACAACAATCTCGCCCGACTCTATTGCCTGCTCGGGCGGTACCAGCCGGCGCTCGAACGCGCTCGCGAAGCCTTGCTCCTCGCCCCGGATTCCCCCGCGCCTCATCTCGCCGCCGGGATGGCGCTCGAAGGCCTCGGCAATCGCGCCGGCGCCAGCCTCGAATTCGAGCTGGCGCTGCAATGCGCCCACGATTCCGGATTCACCGGCCGTGATGCGCCCGAGCCGCATCTGATCGCCGGGCTCGCTCTGGCCGGTCTCGACGCTCCTCAGAATGCCATTCCTGAATTCAAGCGGGCGCTGGTCCTGCGCGACAACTACTTCGAAGCCCTCACCGCCCTTGGCACCGCCTACGTAAGAACGGGCCGCAACATGGATGCTCTCGACGTTCTGAACCGCGCCGCCAAGATCAGGCCCGGCAATCCGGTGGTGCACGATCAATTGGGGCTGGCCTACCTCAAGCTCGGCGACCAGGAAGCTGCCTTGCGGGAACTGCGCGCCCTGCAAGCGCTCGATCTGCCCTTCCCCAGCAAGCTTCAGGCCTTGTGCCCGCCCAAAACCACCTGAGCCGCCGCATTGCCTGCTGCCCCGGCAGGCAAACTATCGGCGAAAGCCTCTTTCCAGATTCCCCTCCGATTGGTAGTCTCTGGGGAACGGCTTCCCTTGAGCGGCTCGGTCCATTCGCGATGGCGGCTCTTCCTCGGCTCGCGGGAGCTGAAGCGAAATCGTGTGGAGCAGGCTCTCGCCAACTTTCAGGGGGCCGCCGAAGCCGATCCCGGCAACCCCGAAGGGTTCATTGGGATGGGCCAGTGCCACCAGCGGGCCCAGCGCTATGAAGAAGCCATCGCCGCCCACCAGCGCGCGCTCCGGCTTCAGCCGTCGAGCGGCGAGGCCCACGCCCATCTGGCCCTCGCGTACGCCTCCATCGGACGCCAGGCCGAAGCCGTTGACGAGTTGCGCTCGGCCCTGCGGATTCAGCCGAACCTCAGGGACGTCGGCGTCTGGGAAGAACGGCTGGGAACCTGGTTGGCGCAATTGGGCCAATGGCAGGAAGCGACCGAAGCCTTCGGCCGGTCGCTCAAGGCGCGGCGGAACGTCGGCGTCTATTGCAATCTCGGCGCCGCCCTCTACCAACTCGAACGCTACGCCGAAGCCCACGAAGCCTACCGCCAGGCCTCGCTTCTCGCTCCCGACGACTCGATGGCGTATCTCGGCGCCGGCCTTGCCTACTGCGGGCTGAAACGATATCCCGAAGCGGTGGTCGCGCTCGAACACGCCCTCGAGCTCAATCCCAACGACGCCGGCGCCCACTATAATCTCGGCCTCACCTATGCCCAGTTGCAGCGCCATTCCGAGGCCATCAACGAATTGCGGCGGGCCATCGAGCTGCATCCGCTCGATGCGGAAGCGCACTACGCCTTGGGGGTAAGCTTCGCCCAGGCCCGGCTGTTCGATCGGGCCGTCGAGGCTTATCACCAAGCCATCGCGCTCCGACCCGACTATGCCGACGCCTACTGCAGCCTGGGCGGCGCGTGGGGAGAAATGGGCAACGCCAGCCAGGCGATTGCCGCGTACATGAAGGCGGTCGAGCACGATCCCGGCGATGTCAACGCCTGGCGGGGCCTTAGCGCCTGCTACGAGCATGCCGGCCAATTCGCCGAGGCCCTCGAGGCTTGCAGGCATGTGGCTCGCCTGTCGCCGAACGACGCCGGCGCCATCCACAGTCTCGGCCGGTTGTATTTCTTCCTCGGGCAGGATGCCGAGGCGCTCGAATGCGCCCGCGAGGCCCTGCGCCTCAATCCTGCTTCTCCCTGGTTCCACCTGCTCGCCGCCATCGCCATCGAGCGCCTCGATGGCCACGCCCAAGCCACCCTGGAATTCGAGAAGGCGCTTCAATGCGCGCACGATGCCGAGATCGCGGGCCAGGACACCGCCGAGCTGCGCTTGCTCTGCGGTCTCGCCCTGGCAGGCCTGGAAGACCACCAGAACGCGATTGCCGAGTTCAAGAAGGCGCTGAAATTGAAGCCGGACTATTTCGAAGCATTCCAGGGCCTAGGCCGCGCCTTCCTCGAACTGGAGCGGATTCAGGAGGCCCTGCCTGCTCTGCTGCGCGCTTCCGAACTTCGGCCGAGGATGCCCGAAGTCCACGATCGCCTGGGAGTGGCCTACCTCAAGGCGGAAAACCGCGAAGCCGCCCAGCGGCAGCTCCAAGTCCTTCAGTCGCTCGCTCCGAGCTACCGCGGCGAGCTGCACCGATTGCTGGAAACCGAAAGCGCCCAGCGGCAGTAGCCGCCCCCTGCCTCCCGGATTCTCCCTCTAAGGGTGACCCGCCAAACATGCGGCCGCGGCTCCCCCTCAGTTGCACCCCGCGCCTGCTCGACTGAAAGTATTCGAAACCGCAGGCGGGGATACGGCGTCGAGGATTCCAGCAGGGGCCATAGCGCTCGCGGACACGCTACCGGGCTCCTCTTCTTCAGGCCGGCCTTTTCCGGCCTCCAGCGCCCCGTACCGACAGGCAGGCTGCCAAGCGGCGCTGGAGGTCATCGTGAAAACAGGAGTTGGGAGAGGTATATCGGCGCCGCGCGCCGGATCGGGCGATGCGTGGCAAACCGTCTGCGTTTCCGCGTGGTTCGGGCTGATGGCCGGGCTGGTCGAGGGCATTCTCGATCTCACCGTCAACCATTTCCACGCGCCGGCCATTTTAGGCGTGAGCGTGCTGTTCGATTTGTGCCTTTTCGTCGCGCTCGGTGGCTTGGCTTGGGTGGTGGCGCGAACTCTGCGCCGGCGCCTGCCCGCCAGCGTGCTGTTGCCGCTGCTTTCTGGAATTTTGGTGTACGGCTGGGCGCGAACCGCGGCCCCGCGCGAGCCTGAGTGGGAGGCGCTGATTCCCGCTGGCTCCGCGGCGGTCATCGCCCTGTTGGCGGGCATCGTCTGGCCACGGCAGACGGCTGGTTTCGCGCGGAAGGCGCTGCCGTGGACGGCTGCCGTCGCGGCCGCCTGCCTGATCGGGATACCGGTGTACGGCGCGTGGGCCGAGCGGCAGGCGCGAGCGGCGCTGCCCGCGATTTCCCCGGCTGCGCCCAACGTCTTGCTTGTGATTGTCGATACCCTGCGCGCCGACCGCCTCTCCGGCTACGGTTACGGCCGCTCCACCAGTCCGAATATCGATCGGCTGGCACGCGAGGGCGTTGCTTTCGACGCGGCGATTGCGGTGTCTTCCTGGACCCTGCCCTCGCACGCTTCGATGATGACCGGCGTCTATCCCGACGCGGACGGCGTCGAAACGGTGAGCGACCAGCTTCGCCCCCGCACTCTCACCCTGCCCTGGGCGATGCGCGAAGGCGGATACCGCACCGCCGCTTTTTCCGCCAACATGTTTCTTTTCAATCGCCGCGTCGGACTGGGTCAGGGCTTCATGCGATTCGGTGATTTCTTCTTCACTCCCGCCGACGCCATCGCCCAGATCTATTACGTTTCAGCGGCGAGCAATCTGCTCAGCCAGCTCGGCTGGGAACGGAACCTGCTCGGCCGCGAGAGCGCCGCGGGGATCAACCGCGCGGCGCTGGCCTGGATCGCGTCCGATCGCCGCCCGTTCTTCCTCGTTTTGAACTACTTCGACGTCCACGATCCCTACCTGCCGCCGCAACCCTATCGCGATATGTTCTCCCACCGCGACCTGCCCGGCCCGGTCCTCAATATCGGCGAGAATATCTTTCCCCAACTTACTCCCGCGGAAATCGCGAATGAGAGCAACGCCTACGACGGCGCGATTCGCTATGCCGACGCCCAACTCGGCAACTTACTGGAAGAGCTCTCGCGCCGCTGCCTGCTCCGCAACACCCTGCTGATCGTTACCTCCGACCACGGCGAAGCTTTCGGCGAACACGGTCTGGTCGACCACGCCAACGCCCTCTATTTCCCCCTGATTCACGTCCCGCTGGTCTTCCGCTGGCCCGGCCACATCCCCCCCGGCGTTCGCGTCGCCCAGCCGGTTTCCACCAAAGACATCGGCGCCACCGCGCTCGCGCTGCTCGGCTTGCGGCAAACGGGCTTGCCCGGCCGGTCCCTCGAGCCGTTATGGACGGGCGGGACGCGCCCGGAGCGGTGGCCGGCGCCGATTTCCGAGTTGGCGCAAGCGCACTTTGCCCGCGATTTCCCCAATTATTACGGCCCACTCGAGTCGGTAGTTACGCGGGCATTCCAGTACATCGTCGATCCCCGCCTGGGCCCGCTCCTTTACGATTGGCCGAGCGACCCCGCCGAAACCCGCAACCTCGTTCGCCAAGACGGGTACCGCGCCGCCGCACGCGCCCTCGCCGCTACCTTCGCCGCCGCTTCGCGCTCCAACCCCGTGCCGGCGCGCATTCGACCGACGCACTCCAGTCCGGCTCGGCCGCCGAAATCCGTGGCGACCGACCAGTGACGGCATCGCGCTCAAGCTTCGCCCTTCTCAGGGCTGCACCGGCTCGACCACGCCGAACGCGCCGTCGCCGTAGAAATTAGTGCCGGCGGTGAAAAAGAGCTGGAAGGTCTTGCCATTGGCCCCGGCTCCCTTGCCGAATTCCAGCCCCCAAAGCTGATCGATGACGATGGGCTGGCCATTGGATTCGGTAAGCGTGCCTTGGAATTGTCCGGTTGACGGATCGAAGGCGTTGATGCGCCCGTCGCGAACGTTGTTGCCGACGAGGATGTCGTTGCTGAACTCGCCGAAATTCGACGGCGCGAGCGCGAGTCCCCAGGGCGAATGCAGCGGGCCGAGGAGAAAGTCGTGGTGCACCAGGGTGCCGTCGAGCGCGAACACGTCGACGAAGCCGCCCTGGGCCTTGTCGAGCGCGGTGTAGGTGACCCACAACTGGCCGTCGATCGCCCGGACGTTGTAGGGGGCGAAGTCCCGCGGAATCGCCGGATCGCTGATCGTGTTCACCCGCGTGAAGCTGGAGTTGAAGACGTCCACTTCGCGGTTCGCGCTGTTATCGGCGGCGTACAGAAAGAATGCGCCGCCGTTTTCAGCCATCGTCAGGCCGGTGTAGCTGGCGCCGTTCGTGGCGGTAAATCCAATCACCGCCACGTTGCCGGCATTCAGCCCCGGATTCCACCCGCTGATCGTGCCGTCGACCGTCGCAAACAGAAAAATCGGTTTCTTGGTCTTGCTGGTGTTCGGATCGGTAAGCAGGAAATCGGTAGCCGACGGATCGAAATTGAAAACGACGCCGGTAGGCGTGCCCGTGCCCGTGCCGCTCGCCGTCGGTATCGTCACCACCAGCGGCACGATGGCGCCGCTGCCCAGATAGAGCGTGGATTTGCCGGTGACGTTGTCGCTGACCCAGAACGGGCTGGTCGGTCCGGAAATAATGCCCCAGGCGTTCACCAGGTTCGCGTCGGTGGTTGGCGCGGCGCCGCTCTGGTTGGAGACCAGGGTGGTCGCCGCGTATTGCGCGAAAGCCGAACCCAGAAACCCGGGAACGAATCCCATGGCCAGCGTCGCTGCCGCGACCAGCAGCCCCTGGCGAAGAAAACGCAGTTTGAATCTCATGCCTTGCTCCTATTGTAGATATTGGCTGCCCTCGATTTTAGAGCAGCCGGATTGCCCTCGAGCACCTGAACTAAATGTAAAGAATTTCTCAACGTCTAAACGCCACATGGTACAGGAGTTATGGCTGGACATCAGAGAGACACTTGGCGATGGGACGGAGCGGTCGGCGCTGAGTCCTCTTGTACGGAGGACGCCGCACCAAGAGGCAAAATGGGTGCGTAGACGTCATTCGCCAAAAAACACAGGGGCAGGAGCGCCCGCGCCACTGCTCGCGGCCATAACGACGCTCGATGGACAGAGAAGCTGAATTCAGGGGACGACCGATGCCAGGAAACTTGCGCCGTGAGGGATCCTGCCGCCGAAATTCTCGGCTACCGTCTGGCCCAAATCGCTGAGCGTGTCTCGGGTGCCCAGCGCCACGCCAGGCCGCGCCCCGGGGCCGTAGGCGAGCACCGGCACATATTCCCGCGAATGATCGGTCGACGGCGAGCACGGGTCGGGATCGCACCCGTGGTCGGCGGTGATCAGCAACAGATCGGAAGCTTTCAGCCGGTCGAGCAGGGGGCCGAGCAACGCGTCGAATTCCTCGAGCGACCGCGCGAAACCCTCGACGTCCTTGCGATGGCCGTAAAACATGTCGAAATCCACCAAGTTCGCGAAGATCAATCCGCCAGGATGCGACGCGAGCCCCGCCATCAGCCTTTCCATGCCGTCGGCGTTGGTCCTGGTGCGCACGTAATCGTCGACGCCGCGGCCGTCGTAAATGTCGTGAATCTTGCCGACGCCGAGCACCGGCACGCGCAAATCCCCCAGCACGTCGAGTAGCATCGGCCGCGGCGGCTGGACGGCGTAGTCGTGCCGGCGCTCGGTGCGGACGAAATTTCCCGGCGCGCCGGCAAACGGCCTCGCAATCACCCGCCCCACCTGGTGCGGGCCGACGAGAATCGCGCGAGCGATTTCGCACATCCGGTACAACTCGGCGACGGGTATCACGTCTTCATGAGCGGCAATCTGGAAAACGCTGTCACCGGACGTGTAGACGATTGGCCGGCCGGTGCGCAGGTGCTCTTCGCCGAGTTCTTTCAGGATCTCAGTGCCCGACGCGGGCTTGTTGCCCAGGGTTTTGCGCCCGATGGCGCGCTCGAACGGTTCCATGACTTCCGGCGGGAATCCGCCGGGATAAACAGGGAACGCGCGCTCGAGCCATATGCCGGCCATTTCCCAGTGCCCGGTGGTGGTGTCTTTGCCGCGCGAACGAGTGGCGGCTTTGCCGTACGCGCCGGTGGGCGCGGCGGCGGGCGCGAGATGATCGAGCGGCTTGATATTCGCGAGGCCCAGCCGGATCAGATTCGGCAGATGCAGGGGGCGCGACCGGGCGATGTGGCCGAACGTGTCGCGGCCGATGTCGCCGTACTCGCCCGCATCGGGCATCGCGCCGATGCCGACGCTGTCCAGCACGATCCAAACCACTCGTTCGAACCGGCTCATCAGGAAAACAGTAGCACAGCCGCGGGGTTTGCCCTCGTGCGGGCGAGCCGCTCTGGGCCTGTCCGCCGTGGCGGGTCGTCCCTGCCACTGCCGCGCGCGATGCCGAGCGGTTAGCGGGGCGTGGCGAGCAGCCGGCGCAGGCGGTCGATGGGGATGGCGTAGGCGACGTGGCCGTCGCGGCCGCGAACGGTGGTGGCACGGAGGAGCGAATTGTCGATGGCTTCCTCGGTGGCGTCGATGGCGGCTTCGAAAAGCGGCGACAGCGCTTCTTCGCTCGGGAGCCGGACCGGCGGCAGGATTCGCGCGGCGGCGGGAACGCGGTTCGTAGCCGAAAACGCAATCGCGAAATCGCCGCTGCCGTTGCTGCCGGTGGCCCCGGCGCGCACCATGCCGAATATCGCTCGCTTGGCCAGCCGATGCAGTTGGCGCGCATCGAGCGGCGCGTCGGTGGCGACAACGATCATGCAGGAGCCGTCGGCAACGCCGCCCATGCCGCCCCCCGGCTGCAGCTCGCGCCATAACGGTACGCCGGCGATGGTCAGCCGGCCGCCGAAATTCGTTTGGACCAGCACGCCGACGGTGTAGCCGCCGGCGTCGGCAGGCAGGAGGCGCGAGCTGGTGCCGATGCCGCCTTTCCAGCCGAAGGCGATGGTTCCCTCACCCGCTCCCACCGAGCCTTCCTCCACGGGCCCGCCGCGGGCGGCGGCAAGCGCCTCGCGCACCTCGGAGGTGGTGACGTGCCGGCCGCGAATGTCGTTCAGGTAGCCGTCGTTGGTTTCTCCCACCACCGGATTGATCGAGCGAACGTCCTGATTGCCAGGGAGCGCCAGCATCCAATCCATCAGCGCCGCGGCGGCATCCCACACGCTCAGCGTGTTGGTGAGAACGATGGGCGTTTCGAGCTGGCCCAGTTCGTTCACCTGGGTCGAGCCCACCAGCTTGCCGAAAGCGTTCGAGACGTAAATCGACGCCGCCACCTTGTCCTGAAACATGTTTCCGGCGTGCGGCAGGATGGCGGTAACGCCGGTGCGCACCGAATCGCCTTGAACGATGGTCACCTGGCCGACTTCGACGCCGGCAACGTCGGTAATCGCATTGAGCGGGCCGGACTGATACACGCCCGGATGAATTCCCAGATCGCGCGCGCGCGGCCGCTGGTTTTCGCCGGCGCCGGGCCGCGTTTGCGCCGCCAGCGCCGGGACCAGCAACGCCAGCGCCAGCGCTGCCGAAAGCGAATGCAAGCTCATCGAGCGCTCCTTCGCAGGCCGCATTCTACGCCCGGCGACTCGCGGCGTCACCACGCCATGAAATCACGTCGCAGAGCGGGCGGTGGCAGGGGCGCGGAGGCGCGCCGTATAATGGCTTGTTCGCGGCGTCTCTCGAAAGCTCATCGTAGATGGCTACCCTCACCGAGTCTCCGTTTACCCCGCCCCAGCAAGCTGGCGACGCCATCACCGTTCGCGGCGCCCGGGTCCACAACCTGAAGAACATCGACTTCGAGGTCCCCGGCAACGCCCTGACAGTCGTGACCGGAGTGAGCGGATCGGGGAAATCGAGTCTGGCTTTCGATCTGCTGTACGCCGAAGGGCAGCGGCGCTACATCGAATCGCTTTCCGCCTACGCCCGCCAGTTTCTCGAACGAATCGAGCGACCCGACGTCGATGAAGTCACCGGTATCGCTCCGGCCATCGCGATCCGGCAGAAAAATACCAGCCGCAATCCCCGCTCGACCGTGGCCACCGGCACAGAAATCTACGATTACCTCCGGCTGCTCTTCGCCCGCGTCGGCCGCACCCACTGCCTCCAGTGCGGCGAGCCGGTCACCCGCGACACCATCGACCAGATCGCCGACCGAGTTCTCGAACGCGGCCGCGGCCGCCGCTTCCTGGTGCTTTACCGGCTGCATCTGCCCGCCGAACCCACCCGCGGCCGCGCCCGCCGCAGGCCCGCCGCTCCGAAGGAAGAAACCATTCGCGCGGTTCTGGCGGAGCTGCGCAAGCGCGGGTTTAGCCGCTTGTGGCAGGCGGGCGCCGTTTTCGAATTTGCCCAGCAGGAAATTCCCGCGGGACTCGATTTCGCCGCGCCGGTTTACGCGCTGGTGGATCGCCTGGCAGTCGCCCCGGAATCAAGGTCACGCCTCGTCGATTCTATCGAATTGGCTTTCCGAGAAGGCCACGGCGAAGCGGTAGTGCAATTCGCCGACGGCGATCTGGAGCGCTTACCGTTCAGCGAGCGGTTCGAGTGCCGTCGCTGCCAGGTGGTGTATCAGGATCCCGAGCCGCGCCTGTTTTCCTTCAACAGCCCCTACGGCGCCTGCCCCCGCTGCCAGGGCTTCGGCAATACTATCGACTACGATCCCGACCTGGTGGTCCCGGACAAGAGCCGCACCCTCGAGGACGGCGCTATCGAGCCGTGGACCAAGCCCCGAGGCCGGTTTCTCGCCGCCGAGCTCCGCCGGTACGCCCGCGCCACCGGCATTCCCCTCGACGTGCCCTTCGCCCAGCTCTCCCCCGAGCACCGCGAAGCGATTTTCCGGGGCGACCGCGCCGCCGGCTTCCACGGCGTGCAGGGCTTTTTCCGCTGGCTGGAGCGCAAGAAATACAAGCTGCACGTGCGAGTGTTCCTCAGCCGCTACCGCGGCTACGCGCTGTGCCCCGAATGCCTGGGCGCCCGGCTGCGGCCCGAAGCCCGCGCGGTGAAAATCGCGGGCCAATCGCTCGCCGACGTCTGCCGGATGAGCGTGGAACGAGCGCGCGCGTTCTTCGCTTCGCTGACGCTCGACCCCACCCAGGCGGCCATCGCCCAGCCGGTGCTCGAGGAAATCCGCCAGCGGCTGCGCTTCCTGGATGAAGTCGGGCTCGAGTATCTGACGCTTGACCGGCTCACCTCGACGCTTTCCGGCGGCGAAGCCCAGCGCATCCAACTGGCCACTTCCCTCGGCTCGCAACTGGTGGGCGCGCTCTACGTGCTCGATGAACCCTCCATCGGTCTTCATCCCCGCGATACGAAGCGGCTGATCGGCATCTTGAAGGGCCTGCGCGACCTGGGGAATACCATCCTGGTGGTCGAGCACGATCCCGAAACCATCGCCGCCGCCGATTCGGTGCTCGATTTAGGGCCGGGAGCGGGGGAGCAGGGCGGCCGGCTGCTCTACGCCGGTCCGCGCGCCGGCTTGGCGCAGGAGAAATCCTCGCTCACCGGGCGCTACCTCGCGGGCGAGCTGCAAATCCCGGTGCCGCGCGAGCGGCGGAAGCCGGCGCGCAAGTCTCTCGGCATCACCGGCGCCCGCGCCCATAACCTGAAGCGCATCGACGTCGCGCTGCCGCTGGGCATGATGGTGGCGGTCACCGGCGTCAGCGGCTCGGGCAAATCCAGCCTCGTCCACGACGTGCTCTATCGCGCGTTCAAAGCGAAGCAACTGGGCGGCGGGTTCGCCGATTGCTGCGACCGGATCGCCGGGGATCAGTTCGTCAACGAAATCGTGCTGGTGGATCAATCGCCCATCGGCCGCACCCCGCGATCGAACCCGGCCACTTACCTGAAAGCGTTCGACGCCATTCGGGAGGTGTTCGCCGCCACCGCCGAAGCCCGCCGCCGCGGGCTCACCGCCGGCTCCTTCTCGTTCAATATTCCCGGCGGACGCTGCGAGACGTGTCACGGCGACGGCACGGTGACGGTGGAGATGCAGTTCCTGGCCGACGTCGAGCTGGTGTGCGAGGAATGCAAGGGCGCGCGCTACAGTCCCAAAGTCCTCGAAGTCGCCTACCGCGGCAAGAACATCCAGGACGTGCTCCAAATGACCGCGCGGGAAGCGCTCGCCTTCTTCGCCGGAGCGCCCAGAGTCGTCGCCGGGCTGAAAATCCTCGACGAGGTGGGCCTCGGCTATCTGCGGCTGGGCCAGTCGGCCACCACGCTTTCCGGCGGCGAAGCGCAGCGGCTGAAGCTCGCCGCCCATTTGACCCGCTCGGCCAACGAATCAGTGCTCTACATCCTGGATGAACCCACCACCGGCCTGCACTTCGACGATATCCAGAAACTGCTCGGCTCGTTCCGCCGGCTACTCGATGCCGGGGCCTCGCTGGTGGTGATCGAACACAATCTCGACGTGATTAAATCGGCGGATTGGGTGATCGATCTGGGTCCGGAGGGCGGCGAACGCGGCGGCTATCTGGTTGCCGCCGGACCCCCGGAGCTGATTGCCCGCAACCCGCAATCCCACACCGGCCGGTTCCTGGCGCCTTTGCTCGCCGGCCACGGCCGCACGGGCGCGGCGCGATGATCCGCGCCGGCGCCATCCTCGCCTTGGCGGCGGGCATCGCCGCCGCCCCGAAGCTTCGGGGCGCGGCGCCGCCCGCGGCGCGCGCCCAAAAGAGGGGCGCGGGCCAAACCGTCAACCAGACCGTCGAGCGCATCCCCAACCCCCAGGGGGAACTCCGGGCCCAAATCCAAGCCGCGCTTGACAAGAAAGATTACGTCGCGGCGGCGCCGCTGCTTGCGCGCTACCTGGAGGGTGCACCCGGCGACGCTATCGCCCATTTCCAGCTCGGCTACGCCGATACCGCGCTCGAGCGCTGGACGGACGCGGAAACCGAATACCGGAGAGCGGCCCAACTCGATCCGAAACTTGCGCCGGCGCAACTCAATCTCGGGCTGGTGCTGCTGCGCCGGGATCCCGCCGCCGCCGCGGGTCCCCTGCGTCAAGCCGCCCAGCTCACTCCCGACCAGCCCCGGCCGCACATGCTGCTGGCGCTGGCGCTCGAGCGTGCCGGAAAACCGGGGGACGCGGTGGCCGAATACCGCGCCGCGGCCCGTCTGGACGACAAGAATTTCGACGCCCACTACGAGTTGGCGCGGGCGCTGCTGGCCCTGGGCGAGGCTGGCCAGGCCGAGCCCGAATTTCGCCGCGCCCTCGAGCTGCAACCGGCCGCAGCCGACGCCCAAGCCGGCTTGGCGGAAAGCCTGCTCGAGCAGAAGAAAAACGACGAAGGCGCCCAGGCGCTCGAAACCTACCTGCAAACGCGGCCAGCTGACGAAAAGGCGCGATTGCGCCTGATTTCGGCGCTGGCCGAGTCGGGCAAATTCGACGACGCTCTCGCCCAGCTCGATCGCATCCAAGTGCCCGGGCCAAACGAGCTGGCCGCGTACCGCTTGCGGGCGCAAATCCTGCTTGGCCGGAACCAATTCGCCGATGCCGTCGCTCCGCTGATGAAAACTGCCCAGCTTGCTCCGAACGATCCCGCGGTGCACGCGCAACTCGGCCACGCGCTGGTGAAGCTGCAAAAGTTCACGCCGGCCACACCGGAGCTGATTCGAGCCGTGCAGCTGGATCCCAAGGACACGCAAGCGTGGAACGACCTGGTGGTGGCCCAGGATATGAGCGGGAACTGGGCGGGGGCGCTCGACGCGCTCGACCACCTCGAACAGATCGAGCCGCTCAGCCCCATTTCCTGGTTCCTGCGCGCCTCCTGCAACGATCATCTGAACCGCCTGGCGGACGCCATCGCCGCCTACCGGAAGTTCCTCCAAGTGGACGATGGCAGGTTTCTCACCGAAGAGGAAGAGTCGCGACGGCGCCTGCCGGTGCTCGAGGACCTGTTGAAGCATCAGAAGAGATGACGTGATCGGCCTCGCTAAACTGGCGGCGGCCGTGGCCCTCCTCGCGCTCGTGCGGCAAGGCCAGGACCCGGCGAAGCTGCTTCAGCTCGAACAAAAATTTCGGGAACAAACCGACCCCGTTCACCGCGCCAAGGCCCTGGCCAAACTCGCCTCAGGCGAGATTCGCGCCGCGCAAGAGGAAATCCGGGCGGGCCAGACCGACCAGGCGCTCGGCCGGCTCGACCGGTTTCGCGACGACGCCCGCGAAGTGTATCAGGCGCTCCAAGCCAGCGGAATCAACGCGGTGAAGCGGCCGGCCGGCTTCCAGGAATTGCAAATCGCGCTTCGAGAGAGCGTGCGCAGGCTGCGCGACATTATCTTCGGCCTTTCCCTCGAGCGCCGCGGCGGCTTCGTAACCGCTCAGCAGGACCTCGACCAGATCAACAACCAATTGCTGCAAGACCTCTTCCCGCCCCCGCCACCGCCCAAGCCCAGAAGAAAGAGGCACGCCCGGCTCCCTCGATCTCTCGCCCCGCGCGCGCCGTCGTGAGGACGGGACCGGGCGGCGGCCGTGTGCTGCTGCCGCCTGCCTTTCCCGCAGCGGCGCGGCCACCTGCGCTTGCCTTTCCAGGAAAAGTGGCCCATCGTTGCTGTGGGCATGCCCATCCGCGCCAAATCTGCGGGGCGATGGGCCGGGTGCCGGGCAAGGAGGGACATCGTGCCAACGAAACTCTGGATGGCCTTCCTGCTGGGAGCGGCGCTGGCGGCTCCTGCCGCGGCGCCGGCGCAGACCGGCCAGGATTACCTGACCCAAACCGAAGCCGAGCAGATCCGCGACGCGGAATCGGCCAACGAACGAGTGAAACTGTTTCTCGATTTCGGCGCCGACCGGCTGCGCCGTTTCCAGTACGAGCTGCACATCAGCAAGCCGGGAGCGCGCCAGGCCGATTACCTGAATGACCTGATGGACGCTTTTTCGGCGTGCATCGACGATGCCGACGGCCGGATCAAAGACGCCATGAGCGGCGGCGAAGACGTGCGCGAAGGCATCAAGCTGCTGCGCAAGCGCGGAGCGGAATTCGCCGCCGAGTTGAAAAAGATCAAGGCTGAAGGGATCGAATTGAAGCTTTACCAGGATTCGCTCGACGACGCCGTCCAAGGGCTTCAGGACGCCATCGCCGACGCCGAGAAGGCCGCCAAACAGATTCCCTCCGGCAGCGTGAAAACGAAAGCCCATCCCGGAGGGCATCGGTGAGGCCGGCGAAAGCCGCTGCGGCGCCGGTGCCGGGTGGCGCCCGGCTGCTCCAGCGAATGTTCACCCGGCTGGGCTGCCAGGGCCGGCCACCGCGTTTCGTGGCGGAATTCTACCCGTACGCAAATCTGGGCCATACGCTTCGGTTCCGGGGCGAAGCGGCGCTGGTGCGGCTGTCGGACCTGCTGAGCGAGGCGCCGCTGCCGATTCTGGAGGCGGCTGCGGCGCTGCTGCTGGCCCGCGCCTACCGCATCGCTCCTCCCCGCGAATGGATCGAGCGCTATCGCCGCTATTGCCACACGCCGCGCATCCGGCGCCAGCTCTGCCGGCTCCGCCGCCGCCGGTGCCCGCCGCTCGTCCGCTCGGCTGCTCGGTACGACCTCGACGTCCTGTTCGAGAGACTCAATCGGCGCTATTTCGCCTCGCGGCTTCATCGGCCGCAACTGGGCTGGAGCCGGCGCCTCTGGCGGGTGCAGATGGGTTCGTTCGACGCCACGCTCGACCGGATCGTGTTGAATCGGCGGCTGGACCGCGCCGGGGTGCCTCGGTTCGCGGTCGAGTACGTTTTGTTCCATGAGATGCTGCACGTGAAGCACCCCGGCCGCATGGCACGCTGCGGCCTGCAAGTGCATTCGAGGGCGTTTCGCGAGGAAGAAACAACGTTTCGTCATTACGCCGAGGCGCGGCGCTGGCTCGAGCGGCTGCGATAGAAGCGAACCGCCCGGGCGACCCCGCCGTGTCGCTCCTGCCGGCAATGCCGCCGTCGTCGCCCAACGCGCGATACGACAGCCGACGCCGGGCGGCGATGGCGCCGGATCAAGCGCCGCCGGTGCGCTCGGTCGCGCGCTTGATTCCTTCGGCGAGCTTGTCGATCCGTTTGCTGATTTTCCCGGCGTCTTTGGCGTAGGGAGTGATCTTCAGGTATTCCCGGTATTCGACGACCGCCCGTTTCGGGTCGCCCTGCTTGTCGTAAGCTTCGCCCAGATAGAGATGCGGCAGGGCCCAATCGGGTTTGTATTTCCGCGCGTTCTGGAAGCGGATGATGGCGGCATCGTACTTTCCCTTTTTGAGATAGAACTTGCCGACTTCGACTTCCTTTTCGGCCTGATAGGGGCTGTAAGCGGGTGGGGAGGAGGGGCGCTGCGCTGCCGCCGGCGACGTCGATTGCGCCTTGGCCACCCCGGCAGCCGCGACGACGCCTGCTGCCGCGAGCGCCATCGCCAGCATCCTCCAGCGGTGTGTGGAAGGCCGGAAAGCGCGTTTGTTATGATGGCCCAAGGCGCGTCGTCTCGACCTCAATTGTAGGCTGTTTCCATGGATCTCGACCAAAAAGTCTCCGCCGTGCCCGGCCAGCCGGGCGTTTACCTGTTCAAGGACGCCGCCGGGGCGATCATCTACGTGGGAAAGGCGCAATCACTGCGCCATCGGGTGCGCTCCTATTTCGCTGGTTCGGAGCCGCCGGACGCCAAAACCGGCTCGCTGGTGCGCGAAATCGGCGATCTGGAAACCATCGTCGTGGACAACGAGAAGGAGGCGCTGGCGCTCGAAAACAGCCTGATCAAGCAGCACCGGCCGAAATTCAACATCCTGTTGCGCGACGACAAGACCTATCCCTACGTCCGCTTCACCGCCGGCGAAAAATACCCGCGGGTGTACGTCACCCGGCGGCTGGTACAGGACGGCTCGCTCTATTTCGGGCCTTATTTCCCCCACCGCCTCGCCTACCGGGTAGTGAAATTCATCAACAAATACTTCCAGGTTCCTTCCTGCCACTGCGACCTCACCAAGAGCCACAGCCGGCCCTGCCCCGGATTCCCCATCCGCCGTTGCCTCGGCCCGTGCATGCCGAATGCGGTGACCGACGAGCGTTACGCCGAGGCGGCGCGCGATACCCGGATGTTTCTCGAAGGGCGCCGGCACGACCTGCTGCGGAGCCTGCGGGAGCGGATGCAAGCAGCCGCCGAGGAGCAACGATTCGAGATGGCGGCGAGCTATCGCGATCTGCTGCGCACCCTCGAAGAAATGGAAGAGAAACAAAAAATCGCTTCCGCCCGCGGCGACGACACCGACGTGCTGGCATTCCACGCCGAGCCGCCGCAAGTGGCCGCCAACCTCTTCCACCTGCGCGGAGGGCAGGTGGTGGACCGGCGCGACTTCTACTGGGAAGACCTCGAGGAATTCCATGCCGGGGAATTCGTCAGCTCGCTGCTCAAGCAGCTCTATCTGGACAGCGGCTACCTGCCGCTCTTCATCCACATCCCGGTGGAAATCGATGACCGGGCGCTGCTCGAGGATATTCTCAGCGAGCGGGCGGGGCGGCGGGTGGAGATTCACGTTCCCCAGCGGGGCGCGAAACGCCAGTTTCTCGATTTAGTGGAGAAGAACGCACGGCATTCCTTTTGGCAGCGGTTCCGGGTGTTGCGGCCGGACTCGAAAGCGATCGCCGCCGCGCTCCAGGCGGCGCTGGGGCTGAACCAGCCGCCGCGGCGCATCGAGAGCTTCGACGTTTCCCACATCCAGGGATCGGATACGGTGGCGTCGATGGTCGTCTGTGAAGACGGCCGGATGAAGAAATCCGATTACAGGAAATTCATCATTCGCGGCGTCCCCGGCAACGACGATTTCGCCTCAATGCGCGAAGCCGTCGCCCGGCGCTACGGGCGCCTGCTGCGGGAGGCTGGGGCGATGCCCGGCCTGATCTTGATCGACGGCGGAATCGGCCAATTGCACGCTGCGGCGCTGGCCCTGGCCGACCTGAAGGCACCGCTGCCGCCGCTTGCCTGCATCGCGAAAAGGGAGGAAATCATCACCGTCCACGGGCGCGAGCACCAGCCCATCGCCCTCGACCACCACTCCCCCATCCTCCACCTGCTCCAGCAGATTCGCGACGAAACACACCGCTTCGCCGTTACCTTCCACCGCCATCGCCGTGCCCGCCGCACCCTCCACAGCGAACTCGAGGACATTCCGGGCGTGGGCAGAAAAACCGTGCAGGCGCTGCTCCGCCGCTTCGGCAGCATCCGGAACCTGCGCCAGGCCAGCCTGGAAGAGATGGCGGCAATCGTGCCCCGCGGGCGGGCGGAAATCGTGTTTCGGCGCTTGCGCGAGCGCCCGCAACCCAACCCCTCGGCTGCTCCTTGAGCTGGATTGCCCAGGTGTATGGAACGGAACGGCAGCCGCGCGCGTCTTTTTAGTTGTGGGTGACGCCCCCCAACGGAATACCGCCGCCGGCGATGCAACGAGGTTAAGCAATGGCTTTACAATGGTTTCGCGGCCGCCACGCTTCGCCGGCCTGCTGACCGCCGGGCGAATACCGAACCCGGCGTAGGGTGATTGTCTGCCACAGGCTCTCACGCGGTGCCGCCCGCCAAACCCACCGCCTGGCGGGGACCGGTGGCGGAAACGTTTCGGGCGCCCCGCAGAAACAGGGAGGAAACCGTCGATTCGGCAAACGGGAAAATGACTCCATCGTTCAAAGGCATTTCACTTGCTGCGCCGTTATTGTGCCTGGCGCTCGCCGGCTGCACCGAGAGGGCGGCGCCGCCCCCCGGCAACCCCGCGGTGCCGGTGGTGGTCGCCAAGGTGGCGCGGACTTCGATTCCGGTGGAATTGCGGGCGATCGGAACCGGCCAAGCCTACAAGACTGTTTCCATCGAATCGCAAGTGGCGGGCATCGTTCAAGCGGTGCATTACACCCAGGGGCAACTCGTGCATTCGGGCGACTTGCTCGTGACGCTCGATAGCCGGCCGTTCCAGGCGGCGCTGCAGCAGGCGGAAGCGAACCTGGCCAGAGACAAAGCGCAGGAGGGGCTCGACGAAGTCCAGGCCCAGCGCTACCAAAAGCTCTATCAATCGGGCATCGTGCCCCAGCAGCAATACGATCAGGCGCAAGCCACTGAAGCGGCGGCGAAGGCCACGATCCTGGCGGACGAAGCGGCGATCCAGACGACCAAAATTCAATTGTCCTATTGCTCGATCTACGCGACGATCGACGGAGTGGCCGGGGCGCAACTGGTGTTCCCGGGAACGGTGGTGAAGGCGAACGACCTGCCCGTTCTCGTAGTGGTCAATCAGATTTCGCCCATTTACATTGCCTTCTCCGTACCCCAGCAGTATTTGAACGAAGTCAAGCGGTACATGGCCGGCTCGCGCCTGTCGGTGCAGGCATCCTCGCCCGATCAGTCGTTCCAGGAAAGCGGCTACCTCTCGTTCGTGAACAACACCGTCGATCCCGCCACCGGCACGATTCAATTGATGGCGACTTTCGCCAATGCCGACCGCAGACTCTGGCCCGGCCAGTTCGCCAATGTGGTACTGCGGCTGGCGGAGCAGCAGAACGCGCTGGTGGTGCCTTCAGCGGCGGTGCAGACGAGCCAGGTAGGCAATTTCGTGTTCGTGGTGAAGCCGGACATGACCGCCGATGTCCGCCAGGTGAAAACGGGACGAACCGTCAACGGCTTGACCGAAATCACGCAGGGACTGACGCCGGGCGATACGGTGGTGACCGATGGCCAGGTTCGACTGGTGCCGGGCACGAAAGTCTATTTCGCGAAAGGGTTGTGAGGCGGGCCGATGGCGATGAGTCCAACCGAGATGTTTATCCGCCGGCCGGTGATGACCTGCCTGGTGATGCTGGGCATTTTGACGTTTGGCGTGCTGGGCTACCGCGACCTGCCGGTCGCCGATCTGCCCAACGTCGATATGCCCACGATCACCGTCTCCGCCAGCCTGCCCGGCGCGAGCCCGGAGACGATGGGGTCGGCGGTGGCGACTCCGCTGGAGAAGCAGTTCACCACGATTCCCGGCCTGAATTCGATGACCTCGGTGAGTTCGCTGGGCAACTCCCAGATCACCCTGCAATTCGACCTGAGCCGGAACATCGATTCGGCCGCGCTCGACGTCCAGTCCCAGATCACCGCCGCCGCCCACCAGTTGCCGCCGAACATGCCCGCCCCGCCCACTTTCCGCAAGGTAAACCCTGCTCAGGATTCGGTGATGAACCTCGCCCTCACCTCCTCCACCTTGCCGGTCTCCCAGGTGGATGAATACGCGGAGACGCTGCTCGGCGAGCAAATTTCCATGATCCCCGGCGTGGCGGAAGTGGACGTCCACGGCTCGATGAAATATGCGGTGCGGATCCAACTGGACCCGAAGGAGATGGCCAGCCGGCAAATCGGCATCGATGAAGTCAGCCAGGCGGTGCAAGACGCCAACGTCAACATGCCGATGGGCACTCTCTACGGAGCAAACAAGGCTTTCAACGTCCAATCCAACGGCCAGCTCACCGACGCCGCTCTCTACCGCTCACTCATCGTCGCCTATCGCAACGGCGCCCCGGTCCGCCTCGATCAGCTCGGAACCGTGCTCGACAGCATCCAGGACAACCATCAAATCAACTGGATCAACGGCGTGCCCGGCATCATTCTTGCCGTCCAGCCTCAGCCGGGCACGAACACCATCGAAATCGCCGACGCGGTGCGGAAGCTGCTGCCACGATTCCGGGCGCTGATGCCGCCGGCGATGCAACTGGAAGTCGAATACGACAAATCGCAATCGATTCGGCAATCGGTGCAGGAGGTGAAGTTCACGTTATTCCTGGCCGTCGTCCTGGTGATTCTGGTCATCTTCCTGTTTCTGCGGAACGCCTCGGCGACAACCATCCCCAGTCTCGCCTTGCCAATGTCCATTTTCGGCACCTTCGCGGTGATGTACCTGCTGGGCTATTCGATCGACAACCTGTCGATGCTGGGGCTGACGCTATCGGTCGGCTTCGTGGTGGACGACGCGATCGTGATGCTCGAGAACATCGTGCGCCACATGGAATCGGGCGAGGGAGTGATGGAGGCGGCGCTGGCCGGCTCGCGGGAAATCGGGTTCACCATCGTTTCGATGACGCTGGCGCTCGCCGCCGTGTTCATCCCCGTCTTCTTCATGGGCGGCATTCTGGGCCGCTTGCTGCACGAATTCGCGGTGGTGATTATCTCCGCCGTGCTGGTCTCCGGCCTGGTTTCCCTGACCCTCACGCCGATGCTTTGCAGCCGTTACCTCCGGCCCGGGCACGACAAAAAGCACGGCTGGGCGTACAACAAACTCGAGAACATGATGCAGACGTCGCTCCGGTGGTACGGAGCGAGCCTGCAATGGTGCCTGCGACACCGGGTGACGGTGATGGCGATCGGGCTGCTGATTCTGGCCGCGACCGCCTGGGAATTCTGGGTGATTCCGAAGGGCTTCCTGCCCACGGAGGACATGAACGAAGTGATTGTTAACTCCCAGGCGAACCAGGGGATTTCCTACCAAGCGATGGAAAAGCATCAGGAGGCGCTGAACGCCATCGTCGTTCACGAGCCGAACACCCTGGAATTTTTCTCGACCATCAGCGACACCAACAGCAGCGGCATGAACGTCGGCAGCATGTACCTCCATTTGAAGGATCCTTCAGACCGTCCCTGGACCTCGAGCCCCACCTACGAGCGGCTGGTGGGGAAATACGGCGGCAGCGCCGTACTGCGGCCCATCCTGCGCGCCATTCGTCCGGCCTTCGAGCACCACATGAGCATTCAGGACATCATCGAGGATTTGCAGCCCAAGCTGAACGCGGTCCCCGGCGTTCGCGTCTACCTGCAGAATCCTCCAGCGATTCGCCTAGGCGGCCACGGCACCAAGAGCCTGTATCAGTTCACCCTGTCCAGCCCGGGCACCGATCAGCTCTATAAGTATGCCGAGGAGCTCGAGACCAAAATGAGGAGCCTGGCGACCGTGACCGACGTCACCACCGACCTGCAAATCAAGAATCCCCAGGCGAACGTGGTGGTGGACCGAGACAAGGCATCGGCGCTCGGCGTCAGCCCGCAGCAGATCGAAAACGCGCTCTACACCGCCTACGGCCAGCGCCAGGTGTCCACCATCTACGCTCCGAACAACGAATACTGGGTGATCATGCAGGTGCAGGACCGCTTTCAGAGCGATCCGGAAATGCTCTCCGATCTATATATCCGCTCCACCACCGGCCGTCTCGTTCCCCTGAGCACGGTTTCGAAGATCACCACCAATCTCGGCCCGCTGACCGTGAACCACACCGGCCAGATGCCTTCGGTCACCATCTCGTTCGACCTGCCGCGCGGGGTGGCGATCGGCCAGGCAGTCAATGACGTCCAGCGATTGGCGAATTCACTTCTGCCCATCACCATCACGACGAGCTTTCAGGGCAACGCGCAGGCCTTCCAGCAATCCCTCACCGGGCTGGGCATTTTGCTGGTGATGGCGGTGCTGGTCATCTACCTGGTGCTTGGCATCCTGTACGAGAGTTTTATTCACCCCATCACCATTTTATCGGGGTTGCCGGCGGCGGCCTACGGCGGGCTGTCGACGCTTTCGATTTTCCACATGCCGCTCGATATCTACGGATTTGTGGGCGTGATCATGCTGATCGGCATCGTGAAGAAAAACGCCATCATGATGGTGGATTTCGCGCTTCAGCTCGAGCGCGCCGGCGAAGGGCACAGCGCCGCCGAATCCATTTACCAAGGCTCGATGATCCGGTTCCGGCCGATCATGATGACGACCGCCGCGGCGATTTTCGGCACGCTGCCCATCGCGCTGGGCGTCGGCGCCGGCGCCGATGCGCGCCGGCCCCTGGGACTGTGCGTCGTCGGCGGGCTGGTATTCGCCCAAGTCGTTACCCTGTACCTGACTCCGGTCTTCTACACCTACATGGATTCCTTCCAATCTTGGTGGAGTCGCGGGAAACGCAAGGTATCGGCGGAAGCCGCAGCGCCGCTGGCCCACGAACCGGTGCTGGCGCCCCAGACCAAGCGGCTGGCGCAGAATTAGCGCCGATGGACGTTTCACTGGCGAGCGGCCACCGCGATCGCCGAGCACGCCGGGAAGGTTCGCAGCAGTCCGGGGAAGACTTGGTGGAGCCGATGGGATTCGAACCCACGACCTCCTCGATGCCATCGAGGCGCGCTCCCAACTGCGCCACGGCCCCACCGACGCGGATGAAGTCTTTATAGCATCAGCTCCCGCCGCCGTCAAAGTCCCTGCTTGAACGCCCCTGATTGAACGGGAATGCGTCGGCCTGGCTGTGGCACAGGCATCTTGCCTGTGTGAAGGGCGGACAAGATTGGCTGGCGGCGAGGAACCCGCGCGCTCCCCGAAACGTGCCGGCAGCTACCGCGCGCGTGTCGCCCGCGCCGCCTTGCGCATCGTTCTCTTCATGCGATTCGCGCCCGCCCAGTACAAGCTGATCTCGTGGCCATCGGGATCGTTGATGTAGGCGTGTCGCCAGCCCCAGGGCATCATCGTCGGCAGCTTGGTGATATAGAATTTTTTTTCCCGCAGTTTGCTGCAAAACTCGTCGAGTCCGCGAATTTCGAAATACAGGCGCACGCCCTCGCTCGCCGTGGAACTTCCCGGACCAGCCTGGTGCAAGGCAATCGTTCCCTCGCCTCCCGGCGCCCGCAGGCGCGCATACACCAGCCGATTCTCGTACCGGAAATCGTCGAGCAGCTTGAATCCGAGCAAATCCCGATAGAATCCCAGCGCGCGCTCGACGTCCTTCACGTAAACCATGGCGTGGTTGAATGCCAGCTTCTCACCGCCCTCGCCGGCAAGGGAGGCCCGGCCTGAGAGGAGTTTGCCTCGCTTGTGAGCCGGGCGCTTGCGGGAGCGCGCCGGTCGAGCCCTTCGTCTTGGGAGTTTTCTTGGCACCGGTACCCCTTCGGCGCAGTTGCCGCGATGGAATGGCGCCATTATCGGCGCGGGCACAGCGAATAGCAAGCTGCCGAACAGCAATCGGGCCAAATGCCCGCGAGGAGTTCCCGGATGCAAATCGACGTCGTGGTGCCTGCCATCCGGACCGCCACGATCGACCGTCTTCTGCACAAGTATCGCAAGATCCGGTGATGGTGAGCGGGTGTTTGTCCACGAACCCCCTTTCGCCTGACACCCGGTCGAGCTCATCCCGTAGTCGAAGCCCGCTCACACCAATTTGTGCGCTTCACGGCACGAGCTGGCGCCCGGCCCGCCGCGCGCGTTCGGTAGGGTTGCAGTCATGGCTCGGCCCGAAGAAGCCGGAAGTGTGGCCCGCCGGCCGGGCTCGCCGCCTGGGCGGTGTTGCAGCGGCTGACTAATCGCAAAGCGCTCGGCGCGAGGCCGGTGGGTGTTTGGTTCCTGCGCGCGAGCAGCTTGCCTGGGAAGCGGTTTCAACTCCACGCTCGAAGTACACACCGCTAAACTGGGCTCAAGCATGAGGCCAGCGGGGGGCTTGCGGAATGGCACGGCAGGGCGGTGCGGATGGCACTTCGGTGTGTTGTCGAGCTAGATAGCCTGCGGGTGCTGCTGCTTCATCGATTGATTAATCGCCGAGGGACGATCCGGAACTCGGTGGCAGGCACGCCGGCGGAGGAAATTCACCCCTTGGGTACCAGGCCTTGACTGATCGCGAAGACGGCCAGCTCGAGCCGGTGGGAAACCCCGAGCTTGTTGAAAACACTGGTGAGGTGGTGCTTGACGGTGTCCTCGCTGATGGCGAACTTCTCGCTGATGTCGCGGTTGGCGTATCCGGCGACGACGGCGACCACGATTTCGAGCTCGCGGGGGGTGAGGCCGAAATTCTTGGGCCGGGCTGACGCGGCGGCATCGCTCGCGAGCCGCCGCTGATACTGCTCCAGGTTGGGAACCCTCTCGCGTCCGATCCAGCACTCCCCGGCCAGGACGGCGCGGATGCTCTTGATGATGAGCTCGAGCGCCGCGTCTTTCAGCACCACGCCCCGCGCGCCCAACTCGAGCGCCGCGACGATCTGCGCCTTCTCGATGGCGACCGTCAGCAGGATCGTTTTCGGCAGGTGGCTGGATTGGGCCAGCTCGCGAAGCACGTCCAGCCCGCTCCGCCCGCCCGGCAGCGCCAGGTCGAGCAGGAGGACGTCCGGTTTGAGCGTGCGCGCCAGGCCCACCGCGGTCTCGGCATCGGTGGCCTCGCCAACCACTTCGAAATCGGGCGTGCGTTCCAAAAGCAGGCGCAAGCCGTGGCGGAACACCGGATGGTCGTCAACGATCAGAATGTGTACCCTCGGTTTACCGCTCAATTGCTCTCTCCTGAGGGAACACGATTTCCAGCCGGGCGCCGTGGCCGGGATTCGACTCCAGGGTGAGTTCGCCGCCGAGGAATCGCACCCGCTCCTTCACCACTCGCGGGCCCTGCCGGGTGCGCTCGAGTTCGTCGTAGCCGAGAATTCCGGAAAACCCAAAGCCGCGGCCATCGTCTTCGATCACCAGCCGGCACCGGCCGTCTCGCGCTTCCAGCAGCACCTCGACGCGGCGGGCGGCGCTGTGTTTCCGCACGTTGACCAGCCCCTCCTGCACGATGCGGACGACTTCGCGGCAAACGGGAGGCGACAGCTTTAGGTCGTCGCCCCCGGCGACAAACCGGGCCTCGATCCCTGTCTCGCGGCGGAATTTCTCCACCAGATCCGCCAGAACGCCGTCCAGTTCCCGAGGGTGGAAATCGAGCGGCTTGGTCATTTCCATCATCTCTCGCAGGTTCAGCGCCTGCTGGTGCAGCAATCGCTCGACCTGTTCGAGAGAATCCGCCCGGGCCGGCTCGTCGTGCTGGCGCATCTGGTTCACCTCGATCTCGGCGGCCAGAAGCGATTGGATGGCGCCGTCGTGCAATTCGCGGGCAATCCGACCGCGCTCGAGCGCTCCGGCGCGCGAGCGCAGCCGGCGGAGCAGCATCACGTTGTGAATGGCCGGACTCACCTCATCGGCCACGCGCTGCAAGAATTGCAGTTCGCTTTCACGGCCGGCGCCCGGGCGCGGGTCGAGCAAGAACAGGCGTCCTGACAATTCCTCGGGCAAGGAAAACGATACGCTGGCCAGTGATTCGAACGGCTCGGCGGCGGAAATTGCCTCGAACGCCTCCGGAGCAAGCGGCGGGCCCCGCCGCCCCTCCGGACCGAGCACCATCTGGCTGGGAGTCCCGCCTGCCCGGCTGTTCCTCATCCAGAAGCTCCGCGCCGAGGGCGGGAAGGAATACGCGCCGAGCTCCGATGGCTCTATGTCGCGCACCGCGAGCCAGAACTCGCCGCGCGGGTCGTCGCGCCGTGCTTCCCACAGATAGGCTCCCTCGCCGTCCCCTTCGCGCGCGACTAGCAGCGCCGCTCGGGCCTGGAATATCCGCAACAGTTCCTCGAGAATGGCGCGGATCGTTCCCCGCAGGCCGGATCGCACCTGAGCCTTCCGCACGAGCCGCTCGATCACCGAAACTTCGGCGCGCAACTGCTTTTCCCCTTCCGCCAGGTAGCCCAGAAGGAAACCGGCGAGGATGAGGTAGGATGCCCGGAGGATGAATCGGTTCAGATCGAACCCGGGGCTGAAGAGGTAGGCCGGGCCGCGCGGCGCCGGCGCCAGCACGAGCGCCTCGCCCACCAATAATGCCTCCGTCGCGAATACGGTCCACAAGGTCTCGGGCAGCCCCCAGCGGTAGGCCGCCTCGAGCAAAATGAACATGAGGAAAGTGAAAAACGGACTGTTCGGACCTTCGGTGCAGCTCAGAATCCCAGCCACCCACTCCACGTCGATGCCATGCGCCGTGAAGCTGAACCATGCGGGCACGGCAGGCACAATGCGCAACCACAGAAGCACCACCAGGCTGTACATCACGAAAAATACCAGCAAGCCGTAGGCTACACCGATGTACCGGGTCGGCTCGGTCGGGTCGAGCCAAATCGCCAGAAACGCGACGACGGCGAAGACGAGGCGGGCGATGGCCAGCAGGCGCTCGACCCGGAGCGCTTCCGAGGGCTCTGCGATTCCGCGCAACCAGCGGCGAGGCCGCCAAGGTATGGTTAGGTCGCGCATGCCTTTTAGTCCGTGCCCCATCCTCCGAGCCCTTAATCCTTTAGGGTAAGCCGAGGGACGCCCGGTTTCACGGCGCGCCGCGCGTGGCGTCACTCGGGCTGCCAGTCGAGTTCTTGACCAGGAGAAGGTTGGGCGGATGAGGGAAGTCCGGCGCTGCGACCCTCCACCCCGATTTCGTTTTAACGGCGCGCCAGCTTGGCCAGACGCTCGCCGGCGGCGTGCAGCGTCTCGTCGGTCTTGCAGAAGGCGAAACGCAATTGGCGGCCGCCGTCGGCAGGATCGTTGTAGAAACTCGACCCGGGCACCGCCGCGACGCCGATTTCCTCCACCAGGTAGCGGGCGAAGCTGACGTCGTCGGGGAAACCGAAAGCGGAGATGTCGGTCATGATGTAGTAGGTGCCTCGGGGCCGGAAGCAGCGGAATCCGGCGCGTTCGAGCAACGCGAGCAGCAGGTCGCGCCGGGCGCGATAATCGGCGGCCAGCTTCTCGTAATAGCTTTCGGGCAGGCGCAAGGCCAGGGCGCCCGCTTCCTGCAAGGGAGCGGCGGCGCCGACGGTAAGGAAATCGTGCACCTTGCGAATGGCGTCGGTAACTTCGGGCGGGGCTAGGCACCAGCCCACGCGCCAGCCGGTAACCGCGTAGGTTTTCGACAAGCCGTTGATGGTGATGGTGCGCTCGCGCATGCCTTCGAGCGTGGCGAGGGAGACGTGCCGGGCGCCGTCGTACAGGATGTGCTCGTAGATTTCGTCGGTGATGGCGATTGCGTCGTGGCGCACGCAGAGGTCGCGAATCGTTTCCAATTCTTCCCGGCTGAACACCTTGCCGGTGGGGTTGTTCGGCGTGTTGAGGATGATGGCTTTGGTGGCGGGCCCGAAGGCGGCGGCCAGCTCGGCAGGATCGAAAGTCCAATCCGGTGGATGAAGCTTGACGAAGCGGGGCGACGCGCCCGAAAGAATCGCGTCGGGACCGTAATTCTCGTAGAACGGCTCGAAGATCACCACCTCGTCGCCGGGATTGGTGATCGCCATCATCGCCGACATCATCGCCTCGGTAGCGCCGCAGCAAACGGTGATCTCGCGCTCGGGATCGATGGCCAGGCCCTGGGTGCGCGCCACCCGCCCGGCGATGGCGTCCCGCAGCGATTTCGCGCCCCAGGTGATGGCGTACTGATTCACGTCGCGGGCGATGGCGTCCTGGGCGGCGCGCTTCACTTCCCCGGGCGCAGCGAAATTCGGGAAGCCCTGCGCCAGATTGATCGCCTGGTGCGCCAGCGCCAGGCGCGTCATTTCCCGAATCACCGACTCGGTGAATCGCTCCGCTTTGCGTGACAGCGGCCGCCGCGCTACCCGGCTGGCGGGCCAGGAAGCGCTCATCGGCCCTCCGGATAAAGCCGGCGGTAAATGGCGGCGCCGTCCATGACCACCTCGACGTAATGCCTGGTTTCGCTGAACGGTATCGATTCGACGAACTCGGCCGGGTCGTCCCCGTGAGCATCCGCCCGCCAGACCGCCACCCGGTCTTCACCGGCGTTGTAGGCCGCCAGCGCCGCTTCGGGACTGCCGAAGCTCTCGATCAGATTCTGGAAATAGGCGGCGCCCACGCGGAGATTGTAACCCGAATCGTCCAGCCGCTTGCGGGAATACCGCAGGCGCAGAATCCGGCTCCATTTCCGCGCGGTGCGCGGTTCGAGCTGCGACAGGCCCACCGCCCCGGCCGAGCTTACGGCATCGGCTTGGAAGCCCGATTCCTGCCGGACGAGCGAAGCGAGCAGCATCGGATCGATCTCGTTCCGCCGGGCGCTTTCGCGAATCAGCGGGGCGAACGGCAGCGGATATACGATGCGCCAGATCGCCTCGGGAACGCTCGCCATCGGCCGCGACTCCAGGTCGGGAACCAGTTGCCGCACCAGCGCCGCCCCGGTCAAATAATGCTCCGCCGCCTGCGCCGCGCGAGCGGCGGCGATGAGCAGCTCGGGCGCCCCGAACGAACGATAGGCGGCGCGCAATTCCTCGAGAGCCGATTCGTCGAACGCGATCGAGCTGAGCGCCTCGGCCCGCTCGAAGGCCGGCCGCGCGCCGGCGGGGACGTCGTCGGCCAGGACAGTCGCCGGCGCAAGCGGCGGAACCGCGGCAATGGCCGGCGGCTCCGCCGCCGGAGGCGGCCCCTGGCCGATATTTCGCAGCCGATCGCGAGCGGCCCGGGCGAAGTAGGTTTCGGCAAATCGCTCAGAGACTTTGCCGTAGTAGGCTCGGGCGTCGGGGAGATCGCCGGCGCGCTCGGCGAGGCGGCCGAGCCAGTAGAGCGCGTCGGGTGCCTGCGGCGAATTCGGGAAGCGCTCGACGTGCTTTTCCAACAATGCCTGTGCGGCGGCGCCGCCTTCGAGATAGGCGGTCCAGGCAATGCGCCAGTCGGCGTTCGCGACGTCCGCTCCGCTCGCGCTCGTCGCCAGCAGCCGCCGATAAAATTCCACCGCGCGATCCCGCTTCAAATGCGCCCAGTAGTAATTGCCCGCCAGGAACAGGGCCTGTTCGCCCCACGGCCCGGACCCGTCCAGCTTCGCCGCCTGCTCGACTGCGGCAACCATCCGGTCCTCTTCCTCGCGCGAACGATAGGCCCCCGCCAGCGCCACCCAGCGTTCGGCGTCGAGTTGCGGCGCGGCCAGCGCGATGGTTTCGAGTGCATCGGAATTCCGGGTGATTCGGGCGTCGCATTCCGCGATGCGCAAGGCCGCCTGGTCGCGCTCGGGCGCCGCCAGGGAATCGACCAGGCGCTCGTAGGCGCTGCGAGCGTCTTTCCAGCGGCTGTTCTTATAAAGCGTTTCGGCGCGAGAGAGCCGGTCGGCAAGCGGCGCCTCGGTAAATCCGCCGCCCATCCGCTGGCGCAGGCGATCGATTCCCTTCTCCGCATCGGCGGCGGCTTCGTTCAGCGGATACTGGTTGTAGACGCGCTCGAAATCCCGCCCCGCCGCCAGCAGAGTACCCGCTTTCTCCTCGGCCGTCGCCAGGCGGTTCAGCAGGCGGGGCGAGTTTTGGATTGCCGGGTAGGAGCTGAGAGCGGCGAAGGCGCGCTCGGGCTGGTTCGCATTGATCGCGGCGTCGGCGTAAGCCGCCAGGGCCGGCTCGGTCATCACCGAATCGGGGTTCTCCTGGCGGAACTGGCCGAGCAAGGCGATGGCATCGGCATCCTGGCCGGCGGCGCCCGCCGCCAGCCCCTCCCAATAGAGCGAGTAGCTGCCGAGCAGGGGATCGTGCCGCGCCTGGAGAAACCATTCGCGCGCTGAGGCGTAGCCGCCTTTGGTGTATTCGTAATGGCCGAGCACCAGCGCCGCCCGGCTGCGCTCGACACCCGTCCAGTGCCGAGCGAGGGCAGCAAGCTGCGCGTAGGCGCGAGCACCAATGCGCGGATTCTTGTCGCGCATCTGGCGCGCGAGCGTTTCGAGCCGGGTGGCAGCGGCGCCGCTGGCAGCCGGATTCGGCGCAAGGGCTGGCCGAGTCGCAGGTTTCGCGCGAGTACGAGACCGGGTGTGCTGCGGCGGGACGCCCGCCGCAGCCGCGCCGCACGAGAACGCAGCCCACAGGACGAGAAGAACCGCGGGCACGAAATGCCGCTGCCGCAGGTTCCGCCAGCCGCAGAATCTGGCTCTTATGTGCCCATCCTCCCTGAGGGTGACTCCCTCCTGTAGTGTTCGACGTTTTCGCCTGGAGAGCAAGCGCCGTGGAACTCCGGCGCGCCCAATCGGTTGACCCTATCGCCGGGGCGCGTTAGCATATCTTGAAAGGGGGCGAAACGGTTTCGACGGAAACTCGAACTGTCAGAAGGCATGCCGGCCTCCACTTGTCCGTTATCGAGTGGAAAACAGAAAACTGCCAACCAACCATTGGCTTTGGCTGCCTAATTAAAGGGTAGCCCGTCTCCTCAGGCTTCGCCCGCGGGCCTGAGACCAGGCGTCACACAGCGGGCTGGCTGACGCGTCTCGGTCCGTGATGCGGCGGCGAGATGAATCGGACTAGCCGGCGGCGTTTCTTGCCGATTCCAAGCGATGCCGGCGAACCCAATCGAACCGGATAAGCATGTAGGCTTCTGACGGCAAGGTTTTTCGGACGGGGGTTCGACTCCCCCCGCCTCCAAAATTTTCGCGAAGCGAAAATTTTGTCCCGAGCGAGCGCCTGGGGCGAGCCGAGGGGCACTGACCGTCTTCTGCTACATCCTCCGTTGTGCCGATGGGTCGCTCTACGTCGGGGTTGCGGAAGACCCCCGGCGTCGCTGCCAAGAACACAACGATGGAAGGGGAGCGGATTGGACCGCACGACGCCTGCCGGTCGAATTGGTCTGGGCGGAACCGCACGAATCGCTTTCCTCGGCTCGTACACGAGAGAATCAACTAAAGCGCTGGGGCCACGCGAAAAAGGCAGCCTTGATTGGGGGTTCCCCTCGGCTTCGCTCGGGACAGAGCGCCTAGAGCGCGCTCTGCGACTCCCCCCGCCTCCAAAATTTTCGCGAAGTGAAAATTTTGTCCCGAGCGAACGCCTGGGGCGAGCCGAGGGGCAATGACCTTCTTCTGCTACATCCTCCGTTGTGCCGATCGGTCGCTCTACGTCGGGGTTGCGGAAGACCCCCGGCGCCGCTGCCAAGAACACAACGACGGAAGGGGAGCGGATTGGACCGCACGACGCCTGCCGGTCGAATTGGTCTGGACGGAACCGCACGAATCGCTTTCCTCGGCTCGTACACGAGAGAATCAACTAAAGCGCTGGGGCCACGCGAAAAAGGCAGCCTTGATTGGGGGTCCCCCTCGGCTTCGCTCGGGACAGAGCGCCTAGAGCGCGCTCTGCGACTCCCCCCGCCTCCACCAGCCTTCGCGCAAAACCGGCGCTACGGCTGGCGAGCCCGCCATCCCTGACCAACACTCTTTCGCCGCGCGGTGGCGCGACGGCGCGACGGCTGGTGCCCGCGGCAGCACCAAGCCAGGTTAATCAAACTCGGCTCCGCACAGCTCGTGTTAGCAAACCGACTGAGAAATTCTGCAAGCGAAGGCGGGCCAAAATGCACTACGTCTACCTTCTTCGCAGCGTCTCTCACCCCAAGCAAGTCTACATCGGCGCCACGCGTGACTTGAAAACACGTCTGGCCCAGTACAACGCCGGAAAGTCGATCCACACGAACAGGTTTAAGCCCTGGGGGCTCGCGGCTTACATCGCGCTGCCGACCAAGGAACCGGCCGCACACCGTCGGAACTTTGGGAAGTTCACGATTACCTTTCCGAACAGAGAGAAATCACGGACAAAACGTACGATTACCGGTATTCGGTTCTGTTCACGGTGTTTGCAGGATTGATCAGGCACGGCTGGCTGACAGAGGCTGAGTTGGCTGGTCTTCAAGAAAGCAAAATTGCACGGATCAAGCTACTGACGGGTTTGTGACCCGGTGCGGGCGGTCATCTTCCCGGAAACCTTCCCAAGCCCTGCTCGGAAGGGCAAGAACCGGATCGCGACGGATTCCTGTTGACCGGCGCTGCCTTCCGGGCGTAGCCTCTCGCGAATCATTCCGGCATCCATCGCTCGATCCCAAGGAGGCCGCCCATGGTTCCTCTCACCGCCCTATGGCTGCCGATCGTGCTCGCGGCAGTCATCGTGTTCATCGCCAGCTCGATCATGCACATGTTGCTGCCCTACCACCACAGCGACTACGCCCAGATTCCCCAGGAAGACAAGGTGCTCGCCTCGCTGCGGGCCGCCGGCGTGAAGCGCGGCTTGTATATTTTCCCGTTCACCACCCACAAGGAAATGAAGTCGCCGGCAGTGGTGGAGAAATACAAGCAGGGACCGGTGGGGATGATGACCGTGTTTCCCAGCGGCCCGCCCTTCATGCCGAAATTCCTGGCGCTCTGGTTCGGCTATTGCCTCGTCATCGGGTACTTCGTCGCCTATCTCACCGGCCGCACCGTCGCTCCAGGCACGCCGTATCTGGCCGTGTTTCGCGTAGCCGGCACGGCTGCATTCCTCGCCTACGGCCTGGGCGTGCTGAGCAACGGGATTTGGAAAGGCCTGCCCTGGGGCATGGTGATCAAGGAAGTGATCGACGGCCTGATTTACGGCTTGCTGACCGCCGGGACGTTCGGCTGGCTCTGGCCGAGGTAGGGCGCCAGCTCCGCTCCGCTGAACCTGGCCCGGCCGTTGAAGCCTGTCCGCGGCGCCCGGGCCGGCGCAGCCACTGCGTTGAGGGGGTTCACGTGCCTGGGAAGCCCAACCAAACCTACCGCAGGCCGGCCCTGGTCGAGCGGCTGTTCAGCCGCGTCTTCGGCCTCCTCGTCCGTCTCGGCCTCGGCCTGCCCCACAACTATCTGCTTCAGGTTCGCGGCCGCAAGACCGGCCGGACTTACTCCACCCCGGTCGACGTTCTGAAGTTCCGCGGAAACCGTTATTTGGTGGCGCCGCGCGGGCAAACGCAGTGGGTGCGGAATGCCCAGGCAGCGGGGGAAATCCGGCTGATAAAAGCGTGGTCGCACCGGCGGTACCGCTTGCGCTCGATTCCCGATGCCCAGAAACCCCAAATTCTGAAAGCTTACCTCGACCGCTTCGCGTTAACCGTGCAGCGGTATTTCCCCGTCCGCGCCGGCTCGCCGGTGGAGGCTTTTGCCCCCCTGACCGCCGATTATCCCGCCTTCGAGCTTCTCCCGCCCGATCAGCAGGCCTAGCCTGCCCGATCGACAGGCTGAGGCCGGCCCGCTGTCAACTCCCCGCCTGGGTGCCCGGCCCAGTCGCGCCCCGATACCCAGGAGGGCGCCAACGGCCGATGGATAAATTCCTGCCCGGCGAGCGTTCTAGTGAGTGAAGGGAACTGTGGGCGGACTCATCACAGGGCGAGGGGAGAAGCCGGGCATGGCGGGTTGGCAGGCGCACAACTTGCGGAAGCTGGTGTACCGCCTGCTAAGCCTGGTGCTGTTGCTGGTGGCCCTGGGGTTGGCTGGCGGAACGAGCCAGGCCGCAGTGCCTACCGTGATCGGTGCGCTCACCCCTGATTTCGCTCTGGTCAGTGGGCTCGCCAGCGTCCGCCGCCAGTGGCAAAGCATGCGCACCACAAGGAGGGCCGAACAATGATCTCCCGACCGCCCGGCGTGCGCGCGCTCGTTTTGGGTTCCCTGCTCGGGTTGAGCCTCCTGCTCGCCGCCCTGCCGCCCGCCGGCGCCACCGACGAACCCAGCCGGATTCCGGCTGCGGGCACGGCAGCACCCGATTTCACGTTGCAATCGCAGGAAGGCATGCCGGTCAGCTTGCATCAGTTTCGCGGGCGATGGGTGGTGCTGTACTTCTATCCCAAAGACATGACCACCGGCTGCACGATCGAGGCCCATGGCTTCCAGCGCGATTTGGCGAAGTACGAGCAGAGGAAGGTGCAGGTACTGGGCGTGAGCGTCGATTCGGTGGATTCGCACAAAGAGTTCTGCGCCAAGGACGCTTTGCACTTCACCTTGCTCTCCGACACCACTCACGAAGTGGCGTCCAGGTATGGCTCCCTGGCCCATTACGGCCCGATGACCCTGGCCGCCCGGAACACGTTTCTGATCGATCCCAAGGGGATTATCCGGAGAGTGTTCGTGAAGGTGAATCCGACGCCGCACAGCGAAGAGGTGCTCGCCGCCCTGGCTGAACTCCAGAAAGGCGAAGGAAATTGATGGTGCGGCGCGCTGGCGAGCGTATCGAATGGAATCATCGCCGTCGTCAGGCGGCGATCGATCGAGTTTCGGGAGTTCCTGGCATGAGTCGGCAAGGCGGGACCGCCCCCCCGCCTTTTCGGCTCCTGCCAGGAATCCCGGAAGTCTTGCGGTGACCGGCCTCGCCGCCGCCTTGCCCGCGAGATCCAGGGAACGAGCCGCCGGGAAGCGAGCGGGACCTTGACGATTTGCGGTGGCTGGGCGCATTCGAGCTGGGACGCATCCACCGCCGCAGAGTAAGGGTAGCAAGCCAGGGGTCGACGGAATGCTGGAGCGTCACCAGACGCTCCGGTGTAGTATCTCTGGGAGGGGCAGACGAAACCTGGACTTCGCCTGCCCCGCTCAGGGAAGCGGAACCAGCGACGGTGGCCAAGCGGCAGGACGAATTTGAACGCATCGCCATGCCCCACGCGCGAAGCATGCTTCGCGTGGCGCGCCGGCTGGCGGCGGATCCCGCCCTGGCCGAGGACTTGGTGCAGGAGTCGCTGTTGCTGGCCTGGCGCGGTTTCGACCGCTTTCGCGCCGGGACCAATGCGCGAGCGTGGCTGTTTCGGATCCTGTTCAACGCGTTTTACTCGCGAGGAAGGAAAATGCGCGCGGCGCCGGTAACGGTCCCCCTCGATAGCGAGAGCGAGGAAGCGGCTTCGGCATCGCAGGCGCAGGCCTCGCTGCTCGATGCCGCCGCGCTCTCCCGCGCGCTCGAGCAATTGAGCGTCGAGCATCGCGCGGTGCTGCTGCTCGGCGTGGTGGAAGGATTCACTTGCCGGGAAATGGCGGAGATTTTGGAAGTGCCGATCGGCACCGTGGCCTCGCGTTTGAACCGGGCCCGGCAGGCCCTGAGCGCCCGGCTGGGGCAAGCCCCGCCGCCCAATTTGTCGAACTCGCGGCCGGCCACCCAATGCACGCAAGAGGAATCCGCATGAACTGCAGGGAAACAACCGCGCTGTCGCCGCTCTACCACTCGGGTGAACTCGACGCGCGTAACGCCGCCACGTTCACCGCGCACCTTCAAGCCTGCCCCGCTTGCGCCCGCGAGATCCAGCGCCAGTCCCTGCTCGACTCCCAATTGCGCAAAGCCCTCTTGGCCGAAGACCTCCCTACCGACGCCATCGAGCGGCGCGTACTGGACCGCATCGCAGCCGCCGCGGCGCCGCAAGCGGCGGCGCGCCCCGCCCTCTTCCAGCGCTGGGCGCTCGCCGGAATGGCTGCCGCGGCTGTGCTGCTGGCGGCTGTCGGCTATCTCGGTCTGCTCGCCCGGCGTCCCGCTCCGGTTTACGCCGACGCGGTGCAAGACCACCAGGACGAAGTGGTCGACCATCAGCCGCGGAAATGGCGCTTCGATTTGCCCGCCATCGAGGCGCTGGCGGTGCGGGAACTGGTACCTCCCGCCGACGTCCTCGCGCTTGCTGCCCATGGTTACCGGCTCCAGCGCGGCAAAATTTGCCGGCTGGACGGCCAGCTCTATCTGCATCTGGTTTATGACAACGGCGCAAACCAAATTTCGGTGTTCCTGCGCCAGCGGAATCCATCGCCGCTGCCGGGCCGCCCGCGCGCGGTCGCCAACGGCCTGCCTCTTTTCACCGCCCACATGGGCCGGGAACACGTCGCCGGATTCAACACCAGCCGGCTGACGGCCCTCGTGGTTACCACCCAATCGAACGAATCGGCGCTGGATTTTGCCTCGTTTGCCTCCGGCGTACTTTGAGCGCGGGCTGAAGGGCCGCCCTCGATTCCGCCCTCCGCGATCCTCCCGGAACGAGGACGCGCCTTAAGGCAACAAACCGAAGACGTCCATCTCCCCCTTGCGTGCCGGTTTAGACATTTCCATTGGCCACCATCGGAGTGGTGAGCTTGGCGCTTGCGCCGGTAGTGCCGGCGCCAACGCCGCAGGCGAGCGGGACGGCGCCTGTTCGTAACGGCCTCGAACAGTCGGAAACGGCGGGTTGCCGGCCCACGAGTCCGTGGACGATTTGCTGCTGAATCCCTAGAATCCCTTAGATTGATGATTCCCGGATGCCGATCTCCCGGACTGTTGGGTTGCGGCTGCCCACGCTCAGGGCCAACCACGGCCGTTCTGGTACTGGGCCTGCTGCTGGCAATGGGTTTCGCGCCTGACGCGGCGGCGCAGACCGCTCGCATCGAGGGCACCGTACTCGACGGCAGCGGCGGTGCAGTGCCCGGAGCCACTGTGCAACTCCGCTGCGGCGCGCTGGTCGCTTCCGCAGTCACCAGCCGGACCGGGCAATTCTCCTTCGAGTCTGCTCCGGCAGCGCGGTGCACCCTTTCGGTGCACGCCGCGGGCTTCGAGCAGGCGCGGAAAGCAGTCACGGCCGCAGCAAACCAGACGCTTCGCGTGGTGCTGATTCTTTCCCCGGCGGTCCAGGCGCAGCAGGTAAACGTCACTGCGGCTCGCACCCAAACCCCGCTCGGCGACACACCGCTCAGCGACATGCAGGTCACCGCCAAAGAGCTGCGGAACGGGTCGGCGCTGGCGGTGGACGACTCTCTCCGCCAAGTGCCCGGATTCAGCCTGTTCCGCCGCTCGGGAAGCGAGACGGCGAACCCAACGACGCAAGGAGTCTCGCTTCGAGGACTGGGCGCGAGCGGCGCCAGCCGGGCGCTGGTACTCGAAGACGGCTTTCCGCTAAACGATCCCTTCGGCGGCTGGGTGTTCTGGGGGCGCATCCCGAGAGCGGCGGTCGAGAGCGTTGAAGTGTCGCAAGGAGGCGCTTCCAGCCTCTACGGCAGCGATGCGCTTGGTGGCGTCGTCCAATTGCTCACCCGGCCATCGGAGCGGGCGGGCCTTTCAGTGGAAACCTCTTACGGAAGCGAAAACACACCCGATTTATCGCTTTGGACCGGCGGGCGTGCGGGCAGGTGGGAAACGATGGCTGCCGCCGAGCTGTTTTCGACTGACGGCTACATTCCGGTGCCCACATCCCAACGCGGCAGCGTGGATACGCGGGCCAGTTCGGAGCACCGCACCGCCGATTGGACCATCGGCCGGCGGTTCGGCAGCCAGGGACGCGTTTTCGGGCGCGGCTGGTTCTACCAGGAATCGCGCCACAACGGCACGCCGCTACAAACCAACAGCACGCTGTTCGGCGAGGGAGCGCTCGGGGCGGACAGCCCGCTGGGCGGGTTCGGATTTCTCACCCTGCGTTTTTACGGTCAAGCGCAGCACTACGAACAGACCTTTTCCGCGGTCGCGTTGAACCGCATGAGCGAGCGGCTCACCGACAGCCAGGTGGTGCCGGAGCAGGCGGTGGGCGGGAGCGCCGAGTGGACCGGGTCGGCGGGCAAGCGGCAGACCCTGGTGGCCGGCGTCGATTCCGAGGAAGTGATGGGAGCGAGCGACGAGCTGATGTTCGCTTCGGGTGCCCCATCCGCCAGACTCGCCTCCGGCGGGCGGCAGCGGACCGTGGGAGTGTTCGGCGAGGACCTGGTGCGACTGGGGCCGAACTGGCTGGTGGCGGCGAGCGTGCGGGAGGATCATTGGCGCAATTTCGATGCACGGGCCTTCCGCACGCCCATCGCGCCGCCGGGCCCGCCGTCGCTCGCGCCATTCGCCAGCCGGTCGGAAAACGCCTTCAGCCCGCGGCTGGCCGTGGTGCATCCGCTGGCGGCAGGCATTTCGCTGAGCGCTTCTCTCTATCGGGCGTTTCGCGCGCCCACCTTGAATGAGCTTTACCGGTCGTTTCGCGTGGGCAACGTGCTCACACTCGATAACGGCTCGCTCCGCGCCGAGCGGCTCACCGGGGGCGAAGCGGGCGCCGGCTGGCACGCGGCCGGCGGCCGGGTCGACCTGCGGGGCAGCTTTTTCTGGAACGACATCGTCAATCCCATCGCCAACGTTACCTTGAGCGTCCAGCCCGCGCTGATTACCCGCCAGCGGCAGAACCTGGGCCGAACTCGCTCGGCGGGCGTGGAGCTGGAAGGTGTGGCGCGGCTCACCAGCCGCTGGGAACTCGCCGCCGGCTATCAATACGCGGATGCCGTTGTGGTGAGCTTCCCCGCCTCCCGCGCGCTCGAAGGCCTCTGGGCGCCTCAGGTACCGCGGCACGTATTCACTATCCGAACCAGCTACGTGCGCTCCGAGCGGTTCACGATTGCCGCCGACGGGAGGTTCGTGGGCAATCAGTTCGACGACGATCAGAACCTGTTTCCGCTTGGCCGGTTCTTCGTCCTGGGGATGACGGCATCGCGGGCCCTGGGTCGCGGCATCGAAGTGTTCGCGGCGGGAGAAAACCTGTTCAATGCCCGCTACGACATTGCCGCCACCCCGGTGGCCAACTTGGGCGCTCCGTTCACCGCCCGGGCAGGGATTCGGTTCCAGTTGCCGCACCGATAGCGGCGCGCCGCACGCGGCAGCCGCGCCGAGCACCTTGGTGAAAGCGCCGGTGCGGAAGGTTTACAATGGGCTTTGCCAAGGAGGAAGAGCCATGCGGAAAAACGTGATTCCGGTTTGCGCGGCGATCCTATTCACCCTGGGCGTCCTGAGCGCCCCCGGGCGGGCCCAGCAGGACAAGAGCAAGCGGCCCAGCCCGCCGGCGAAGGCCGACTGCCAATTCAGCAACGGGAAAACCATTCACGTGGATTATTCCAGCCCGCGAATGCGGGGCCGCAAGATTTACGGCGGACTCGTGCCTTTCGGCGAGGTATGGCGCGCGGGTGCGAATGAAGCCACCACATTCGTGGTGGATACCGATGTGAGCGTCGGCGGCGCAAGCGTGCCCGCCGGCAGCTACACGTTGTTCACCCTTCCCAATCCCGACAAATGGACGTTGATCGTCAGTAAGAAAACCGCCGAATGGGGCATTCCCTACCCTGGCGAGAGCTTCGATTTGACCCGGGCGCCGATGCAGGTGTCGAAGCTGCCGGCTCCGGTCGAGGATTTCACCATTTCCTTCGGGCACGAGGGCGGGGCGTGCACGCTGCGGATGGATTGGGAAACCACGCGAGCGTCGGTGCAAATCTCCCCGAAGTGACCGCTGCCGGCGCAAGTGTTGAGGTTTAAAAGTAGCGCCGCGGCCTTCAGCGCGGCACCGCCCGAGCCCCGCGCCCACCCGCCGCGCCGGCGGGCTATTCGTTGCGAAGCGCGGCGACGGGATCGATGCGGGCGGCGCGGCGCGCGGGAATCGCGCAGGCGGCGAGCGCCGCCGCCAGCAGCACCAAGGCAGCCGCCGCGAAGATTTTGGGATCGCCCGCGCTGACGCCATAGAGCAGGCCCTTGAGCAGGCGCGCAGCCGCCAGGCCCAGCGCCACTCCCGCCACCAGCCCGGCCAGAACCAGCCGCAAGCCGCCCCACAGCACCATCCTCACCAAACCCTGCGGCATCGCCCCGAGCGCCATCCGTACGCCGAGTTCCCGCGTTCTGCCGGCCACTAGAAACGAAAGCACGCCGTAGATGCCAAGCGCCGCGAGCAACAACCCGAGCGCCGCGAACAGGCTGATCAGCGCGGCGTTGAATCGCGGCTGAATCCGCAGGAGATCGACCCGCGTTTCGAGCATCGAGATGCTCGCCGGGAGCGTCGGATCGAGTGAAGCGATTTCGCCGCGAACCAAACGCTCGATGCCGCCTGCCGCGAGCGGGCTGCGCACCAGAACGAAGGCGTGCCGCAACTCGCTTGTCGCGTCCGCTCCGCCCGGTCCCGGAGCGGGCGCGTTGTTGACCGGCAGGTAGTACTCGGGCGATGCCGGAGCGACGAAACCCGAATTCTCGACGTACTTCACGTCGCCGGCCACGCCCACGACGTCGTACCACGGCCCTGATGGCGGCGAAAGCTGCAGATGCCCGCCGATGGGTTGCCGATCGGGGAAAAGCCGCGCGGCCAGCTTCTGGTTCAATACAATGGAGTTGCTTTCGGGTTCCTGGTCACTGGCGACAAACCCGCGGCCCTCGACAATGGGAATGCCGAGCATCTGGAAATAGCCGGGTGTAACGATTCGCCAGCCCACCAAGCCGCCCGTTCCCTTTTCGAATGGCAGCCGGCCTTCAACCCGAATGGCGTAGAAGGGGTGGGCGTGCTCGCCGCCGGTTGGCGGCAGCGAGTCGCTCATCGCAACGCCGGCGACGCCGGGCAACTCCCGGAGCTTCGTCTCCAAGCGATCGAAAAACTGGCTTGCCGCGCCCGGCTGGCGGTAGGCGACTGGGCCGAGGGTGATTTCGGCGGTGATGACCTTGCTGGCGTCCATCCCCAGCGGGACGCTCTCGAGATGGCGAAGCGTGTCCAGGAACAAGCCCGCGCCGGCGACCAGCACGAGCGAGGTCGCCACCTGCGCGGCAACCAGCGCCGCTCCCAAGCGTCCGCGCGGCGGACCAAGCGCCCGACCGGCAAACAGCGCGCGAGACGATCGCGCGGCCAGCGCCGGAGCCAGACTGCACAACAAACCCGCCAGAAGCGATGCCGCCACAACAAACAGCAGCACCGGCGCGTCCAGCCCCGCCTGGCGAATGCGCGGAATCCCCGCCGGCGCCAAGGCGACAAAAAGCCGCAGCAGGAGATACGCCAGGCCTGCGCCAAGGATTCCGCCTTCCACACCGAGCAGCGAGCTTTCGATCAGTTGCAGCCGCGCCACCCGCCACCGGCTCGCCCCCAGCGCGGCGCGCACCGCCAATTCCCGCTGGCGCGACGCGGATCGCGCCAGCAGCATGTTGGCGACGTTGGCGCAACCGAGCAACAGCAGGGCCAGAGCGGCGCCCAAAAGCACCAGCAGCGCCTGACGCGTGTCGCCCACCTGGTCGTCGCGGACCGAAAGCAAAGCCAGGCGCATGTCTCTGCGGAACATCGGCGGGAGCGCCCGCCGCCATGTGTTGGTCGCCGGCTCGAGCTCGGCGCGCGCCTGGTCGAGGCTGACGCGGGGCTTCAGGCGCGCGTAGGCGCGGACCACGCCCGCCAGCGGCGCGCTCAATTCCGCAGGCGACAGCACCTCGGGCAATACGACGTCCACCCTTGCCAGCGTCGGCCATTCGAATTCGCGGGGCAGGATGCCGATGATCGTGGTTGGAGTGCCATCGAGCGAAAGCCTCCGGCCGAGGGCCGTCGCCTTGCCGCCGAAGTGGCTTTCCCACAAGCCGTAAGAAATGAGGCAGACATTGGGCCCGCCGGCGCGGTCTTCGTCTGCGGTGAAGTTTCGTCCGAGCACCGGGCTCGCGCCGAACGTCGGAAGGAATGTGGACTCGACGCGAGCGCAGGCGAGCCGCACCGGCTGCGATTCGGTAAGGTCGCAGGCGCCGGTTCCGGGCCTCCAGGACGCCATCGATTCGAAGGGCGTTTGCTGGCCGCGCAACTCGACATAGGAGGACGCGAACAGAAAGGGACGCGAATCAGCCGACGGAATGAGCATGCCGAAGAACACCAGGCGATCGGCATGGGGATACGGGAGGGGCCGGAGGAGGGCCTGGTCGAGCACGCTGAAAATGGCGCCATTGGCGCCGATGCCCAGCGCCAGGGCCAGCACGGCGGCCAGCGCAAATCCCGGGCTGCGAGCCGCGAGGCGCAAAGCGTAGCGGAAATCGCCGAGAAGATTTTCCAGCCAGGGCACGCCGCGCTGCTCGCGCCAGGCAGCCTTGGCCTGCTCGACTCCGCCCAGGCTTAGCAGCGCCGACCGGCGCGCCTCGCCGGGCTTCATGCCGCGGTGCACGTTATCAGCGATCGCCAGATCGAGGTGCGATTGCAACTCGTCCGCCAATTCCCGCTCGCGGCCCGCGCTGCGGAACAGCCCGCCGAATCGAGCCAGAAATTCCCGGAGATGTGGCATGTCTCGCCTCTTGTGCGCGCGGAGGCGCGCCTGGATGCCCGGTCACTCGAATCGCAGCGCGCGCAGGGGATCCACCCGCGCCGCGCGGCGGGCTGGAATCCAGCAGGCCCCCAGCGCCACCGCAAGCAAGCCAAGGCCCGCCGCCGCGAACGTCGCCGGATCGCTGGCGCCTACGCCGTAAAGCAAGCCCGCGATTGCCCTTGTCGAAGCCAGCGCCCCGGCGAATCCTATCGCCACGCCAACAACCGCCAGGCGGGCGCCCCCCTGCACCACCTCGAGGAGCACGTCGCCGGGCGCCGCCCCCAGCGCCAGCCGCACGCCGATTTCCTGAGTCCGCTGCGCCACGCCGAAGCTCACCACCCCGTAAACCCCCAGCATCGCCAGCCCCACCGCCAGCGCGCCGAACAGTCCCAGCAGCAGCGTGATGAATTTCCGCCGCGCCAGCGACGCGGCAACGTAATCGGTCATCGGATGTACGCGAACGGGCAGCTCGGGATCGCCGGCATGGATGGCGCCAGTGGCGGCGGTGGCGAGCGCGCTCGGATCGCCCTCGGTGCGGGCGACGAAGACCACCGCGCCTTGCGTCATCTGGGCGAGGGGGAAAAACGCCTCCGGCGTTTGTGGGACGTCCAGGCCGTCCTGGCGCACATCGGCAACCACGCCGACGATGCGGAACAGCTTCCCCTTGCCGCCAGGCTCGCCGTAGCGAAGCTGCTCGCCGATCGGGCTCGATTGCGGCCACCACATCCGGGCCATCGCCTGGTTGATGATGGCGACTGGCTCGGAGGCGGCGGTATCGGCGTCGGTGAATTCGCGCCCGGCGACAAGCGGAGCGCGCAGCGCGCGGAAATAGCCGGGATCGGCGAGATTGAATTCGGCGTCCTCCGCCCGGATGGCCGAGGCGGGGCGGCCGGGAATGGAATAGAAATAGTCCCAGCAGTCGCCAACCAGAGGCGGGCATAGCGTTGCGCCGGCGGATACCACCCCCGGCAGCGCTCGCAGCCGGGCGAGACTTTCGTCCACCAGGCGCGCTTCGGCCGCCGAAACCAGCGCCGCCGAGCCGGAATGGTATCGGGGGCCGACCATTACCACGTCGAGCGCGAGCAAACGGTTGGGATCGAAACCGGGATCGGCAGTCTCTGCCCGCACGAGGCTGCGCAGCATCAATCCGGTCGCAACCGCCAGCATCGCGGCCACGGCCATCTCGCCGACCAGCAGCGCGGAGCGCAGTCGTTCCCGCGAGCGGCTGGAAGTGGCGCGGCCGGATTCCTGCAACGTGTGCGCCAGGCCGAGCTTCGACGATTGCAGGGCGGGCGCCAGGCAGCAGAGGATTCCGGCGACAATCGCGATGAGGAAATTGAAGAAGAGAACCCCGCGGTCGATCCCCGTGGCCATTAAGCGGGGGATTTCGCCCGAGCCGAACCCGCGAACGTCCTGGGGCGCCAGATGCAGCAGCGGGCCGATGGCCACAGCGGCGAGCACTAAACCCATAGCGCCGCCGGCAAGGGCCAGAATGAGGCTCTCAGTCAGGAGTTGAGCAAAGATGCGCCGCCGCCCGGCGCCGAGCGCTGCGCGGATGGCGAATTCGCGAGGGCGAGCGGAGCCGCGCACCAACTCGAGATTGGCCAGGTTGGCGCAGGCGATCAGAAGAACGAGGCCGGTGGCAACCAGCAGGATCCACAGCGCCCGAGCGTTGTCGCCCAGAAGCTGCAGGGAGAGCGGCTCGACGAATGCGCGATGGTCATGGTTGGTGGCCGGATACTGGCTTGCCAGCCGCGCCATGATGGAGTCGAGGTCGTCCCGCGCGGCGGCGAAGGAGACGCCGGGCCGCAGCCGGCCGACTGCCGAGAGGCTGCCGTGGTTGCCGCGGCTGGTCAAGGCGGGAGTTGCAGCCCAGAGGCCGATGGGCAGATAAAGGTCGGGCGACCAGAGGAGATACGGGAAATCAGGCGCGAGAACTCCGATTACGGTGTACGGCTTGCCGTCCAAAACCAGTGCGCGACCAACGATCGTACCGCCGCCAAGCCGGCTCCGCCAGAAGCCGTAGCCGAGCACCACGGAGGCGGGCGCGCCGGGATGATCGTCGCCGGCGGTGAAGCCTCGGCCGAGCGCGGTCTTCGCGCCGAGCAGGGACAAGAGCGGAGCGGAAACCAGCGCGCCGCGAACCAGCGCCGGTTCGCCATTGCCGGTTAGAACGCCGTGATAGCCCTGGAACACGGCAATTTGCTCGAAGGTGTGGTTTTGATGGAGGAGATCCTCGAAATCGGGCATCGAGAAGCTCATCGGACCGCCGCCGGTAAAGAACTCGCGCACGAAGGCGAGGCGATTGGGGCTGGGATACGGCAGCGGGCGCAGAAGCACGCTTTCGGTGACGGCGAAGATGGCGGTATTGGCGCCGATGCCGAGGGCGAGAGTGGCAATGGCGATGGCGGTGAAGCCGGGACTGCGGGCCAGCAGGCGCAAGCCGTATCGCAGATCGCGCGCCAGGACCTCGAGCCAGGGCAGCCCCCGCTGCTCGCGCCAAACCTCCCTTGCCTGCTCCATTCCGCCCAGGCTCACCAGCGCCGCCCGGCGCGCCTCGCCGGCTGTCATGCCGCGGCGAAGGTTTTCGGCAACCGCGAGCTCTAGGTGCGAACGCAACTCATCCTCCATCTCGCGCTCGCGCTCCGCACGGCGGAACAGCCCGCCGAATCGAGCCAGAAGTTCCCGGATACGAGGCACGTCACGCCTCCTCGGCGCCCGCCAGCAGCCGGGCGATGACCGCCGCCATGCGTTCCCAGCTCTTTTGCTCGGCGGCGAGCTGTTTCCGGCCGGCGGCGGTGATTCTGTAGAATTTCGCGCGGCGATTGGCTTCCGATACGCCCCAGTGGGAGGCAATCCAGCGGCGCTGTTCGAGCCGGAGCAAGGCGGGGTAAAGGGTTCCCTGGTTCAAGGCGAGAAGGTTTTCGGAAACCTGTTCGATGCGGCGGGCGATGCCGTAACCGTGCATCGGGCCGATGGTGTCGAGGGTTTTCAACACCATCAGGTCGAGCGTTCCCTGCAGGACGTCGGCTTTCGATGGGGGCATGGGGCGCTCTCCATTTGGCAATCAACAGGAGAATAGCCGCGTTCCTGTTGAATGTCAACAGTTGGCAAAGCAGCGCCCGGTGCCCGAAGGAGCGGTGGTGGCGTCAGTTTGGCAAGCGAACCCTGCTGGGCTGAAGCCCAGCGCTACACGCGGCTATCGGCGCGCGTAGGATGACCGATTTGCTGTGGGCACGGAATGCGCCGGTCGGAATTCGCGTCCCCGATACGCCGGAATTGGAATCCATCGCCCGCTTCTCCTATCATGGCGGTCGGTTCCGGAGTGCCGAACCCGCTCGTGAACGAATCAACCTCCCAGACATCTGTCTCGCCCCCGCCGGTCGCGATCGGGCGCCTGTTGAAGGTGCTGGGCGTGGGCTTCGGGATTGCGGTGGGAGTTGGCGACGCGATTTCAGCGGGTATCCTCCGCACCCCCGGCGAAATTGCCACGCGGCTGACGGTTCCCTGGCTGTTCATCACCGTTTGGATTGGGGGCGGCCTCTACGCGCTCGTCAGCTCGTTTTCCCTGGCGGAGCTGGGCGCGATGATTCCGCGGGAAGGCGGCCAGTTCGTTTTCTCGCGCCGGGCGCTGGGAGACTATGCGGGGTTCGTCGTGGGCTGGGGCGACTGGGTTTCCACCTGCGGCGCGACGGCTGCAATTTCGATTGTATTCGGCGAATACAGCAGCCGGCTGATTCCCTTTCTGGCAGGCCGCGCGATCGAAGCGGCGCTGGCTTTGGTGCTGGCGATCACACTGCTGCAATGGCGCGGGGTGCGCTCGAGCAGCCGTACGCAAAACCTCACGTCGGCGGTAAAAGCTCTGCTGTTTCTAGGGGTGGTGGTGATGTGCTTCATCGTCGGCGGGCCCGGGCGGCCACCGGCAGCGGCTTCCGCGGGGGTCCCTCGGGGCCTGTCGCTGCTGGTAGCGATGGTGGTGGCGACGCAGGCGGTCATTTACACCTACGACGGTTGGGACGGCATCGTCTATTTCCTGGAAGAAGTGCGGGACCCGGGCCGCGAAGTGCCGCGGGCGATGTTCGGCAGCGTGCTATCGATCATGGCCATCTACGTATTGCTCAATATCGGGCTGATCCATCTGATTCCCCCGGCGTCGTTCGCGGGAAGCGATTTCGCGCTGGGGCTGGCGGCCCAGCGCATTTTCGGGCCGCGGGGCGTCCAGGTGGTGATGGGTGTGATGGCGATTTCGCTGGTGAGCGGCATGAGCGCGAACCAACTGATGGCAAGCCGGGTGCTGTTCGCGATGGGACGCGACGGTTTCTTTTCCCGGCGCACCGCGCAGGTGAATCCGGGCGGCACGCCGACGGTGGCGCTGTTCCTGAGCGCGGCGGTAGCTGTCGCCTTCATCGCCACCGGCAGTTTCGCCCGGGTGATTGCGGTGGCGGCGTTTTTCTTCGTCGCGAATTACCTGCTGTCTTTTCTCTCGGTATTCGTCCTCCGCTGGCGCCAGCCGGCCACGCCGCGGCCCTACCGCGCCTGGGGTTACCCGTGGACCACCGGGCTAGCGCTCGCCGGCTCGTTCGGGTTTCTGGTGGCTGCGGTGGCCGGGGACACTCGCAACAGCCTGTGGGCGCTGGCGATGCTGGCGATCAGCTATCCGGTGTACCGGCTGAGCAAGGCTTTAAGGCAGGGGATGGGGGATAGGGGATAGGGACACAAACGGAGATTGGCCTTCGCGAAGCGGACGCGAAGATACCTCCACGCGAGGAAAGGACCACGCGGGCGGCGGGAATGCGGGCGACGTGGCTACATCTCGCGGCGCCGCGCGGTTGGCGGCAAGTGGCCCTTCAGCCGCAGGTAAATCGCCGATTGCGAGTAGTGGTCGGCCAAATCGTTGGTCAGCGCAATCATCGCCGCCGCCTTCGGCATCTGCCGATTGCCGAAGACGGTCACTTGCTGGCCCAGGCCGCTGTCGTCAACGCTGGCCAGCGCCGTATTGCAGAAGCTGGCAGACGACTTCACCGCCGCCACCAGGTCGTCTTTCGGGCTCGTCTCGGTGAGCTTGCTGAAGTCCGGGCCCGTTTGCCCGGAGATTTTCGAGCAGAGGAAGGAGTTGGATTTGGCCACATGAAGCATGAGCTGGCCGAAACTCATCTGCTCCGGCGTCGGCTTGAAACCGTAATCGCCCGGTGGCATTTCCTCGGCGGCGCCGACGAGGTTTTGTGCCTGGCGGCTCACCGTGGTCCTGATGGAAGAGCTAACCGGGTTCTGCTGGGCGCTGGCCGTCCACGGTATAAAAGCGAGCGCGAGGGCGGCGACAAATGCGAACTGGCTTTTCTTCATGAGTTTTTCCCCCTTGGCGGCTTGAGCATAACGCGTGTGGCACAGCTTCGCAAGCCGCTGGAGCCTGCCCGCTCGGGCCAAGCCCGGGAGCGACGACGGCCGCCGCTGCCGCAGAGGAACAGGGGGGAAGACAAAAAAGGGGGCGTGCGCCGCGGCGCACGCCCCCTGGGTTCTGTTCGGTTCGCCGGGAAGCCTAGAAATAGATCTTCGCGGCGAGTTGGACGACCCGCGGCAGACCGTTGATGCCGCCAACCGTTCCGAAGGCGGAACCGTCGGCGAGGTTGCCATCGGGAAGGGCGAAGTTTGCGTGGTTGAACGCGTTGAACATCTCAGCGCGAAGCTCGATCCGGGCCTGCTCGTAAATCGGGAACTGCTTGGTGAGCTGGATGTCCCAGTTGTTGAGCCCCGGACCGTGGAAGAACTGGCGGCCGGCGTTCCCGCCGGTTTCGGGGTTGAACGGCGTGCCGCCGCCGGCCCCGGGAGACACCGCGGCCGAGAACAGCCCGGGATTGAAGTACAGATTGTTGGCAGTGCTGCGGGGATTCATGGTGGTTACCGCCCCGCTGACGTTGGGAGCATCCCAGCAGGATACGAAAACCACGAGCATCGGAGTCCCCGGGCAGGTGTCCGAGGACGTCCCCAGCAGGCCAAACAGGTTGTTGGCGATCTGAACCGGCAAGCCGGACTGGAGCGTGCCGATCCCGGCGATGTGCCAGCCGTTCACGATCCGGTCGATGAAGGCGTGGTTGGCGGTGCCGGGGACTTTCGGCAACGTGTAGCCAATGTTGATGCTTAGCCGTTGCCGCGCGTCGAAGGCGGAATTGCCGTAGAAGCGCTTGAAGTTGAAGGGATCGGTGCCCAGCGGGCCGAAGGCTTCGTTTTCGAAGCTCGAGGACCAGTCGAGCGAGTGGGAGTAGGTATAGGAAACCAACGCGTAGAGTCCGTGGGACACGTGCTTTTCCACCGACACCTGCATCGAGTTGTAGTTCGAGTTGCCCATCGAAGCCATGGTGCCGATCGAGCCGAAGATGGTCGAATCGTACTTGTGGTACTGCGGGAACGTCCAGGTGAAGAACGGGCTGCCGGCGCAATTGGGATCCTTCGCGCAGGTGTTCGGCAGCGCCGGGTTCCGCTCGTACCACATTTCCTCGCGGTGCCCTTCGGAGCCGACGTAGGCCAGGGTCAGGATGGTTTCGCCGGGAAGCTGGCGCTCGATGGTCAGGTTGTAATTCTCCGAGTAGGGAGCGCGGAAGTTGGGATCGATGGTGGCGAGACCGAACGGCTCGAAGATGCCGAAGTTCGGGTTGCTTCCCGCTTTGGGTGGGATGAACGGATACTTGTTCGGGATGCTGCCAACGCCCGGCGTCGAACAGTTGATCAGCGTGCTGCTGATCGCCTGGCCGCCTCCATTGATGCAGCGGACGTCGGTGAATGGCGCGGCAAAGCTGGGCACTCCGCCCACGTCGGAAATGCCGCCGTCGGTGATTGCAAACGGGGGATCGGTGAGGAACTGGAGCGTCAGCTCCTCTTCCCCGCGGTTGTAATAGAGGCCGAAGCCGGCGCGGATGGACAGCTTGTTCGAGGCTCCGCCGGAGAGCCAGCCCAGGTTCGGGGCCCAGGCAAAGCCGAGGCGGGGAGCGAAATCACTGTAATGGGTTTTATACCCCGAGCCGGTGCAGCCCTTGTCCCCAGGGAAGGTCAGTCCGGCCGGAGCCGAGGCGAAGATCGTCGATTGCTGGCCCGGGACGAAGCAATTGATCGACAGGGTGTTGTTGGTGAAATTGGTGAGTGGGGTTTCGATATCCCAGCCCAAGCCGTACGTCCAGGTGAAATTCGGCTTCATCTTCCATTCGTCTTGGGCGAAGGTGTAATCCTCGTACGCCCGCGCGGTGGTGACGTTGCCGCTGCTCTGGACATAGCTGTCGGGAAAACCCATGAGGAAGTCGGCCATCGGGTTGCCGGTGCTGAACATGCCCGTTCCGCCATACGTGAAGGAGCCATTGTTGTTCGAGAAGAACGGGTTAGCCACCTCGAACCGGCGCCCTTCAAACCCGAATTTCAGCGTGTGGGCGCCGTGAATGTAGGAAAGGGTGTCCCCCACCTGGTAGGTCTGGTCGATGCGCGGCTGCGGGCCGAAGATGCTGGACCCGAGTTCGAAATTGACATCGGCGCCAGCGACGGTGACCGCGGTGATGCCCGCCCCGGCCGTGTTTTGCGGATTGATTCCGGTGAAGCCCACGGAGCTTGGCAGGACCGGGTTTTGCGGCAAGACGGCAACGAAATTCAGCCGCGTATAGCCGCCCCTCAACTCGTTGAGCATATCGGGCCCGAATGTGTGCTGCCAGGCGAACGAGTGTTGCTGGATGTGGTCGCTGTTCAGTTCGCCGAAACCAGGCAGCGTGCCTCCGAAGAAAGGCAGAGTGTTGGTGGAGTTATCCCGCTGGAACAAGGAGTATTCCCAAATCGAATCGCGGGAATTGAACCGATGGTCGATCCGGTACAGTTCCTGGTCCTGCAATCCGGCAGAGCTTGGATTGAAGGTGAACTTGCTGCCGCCGAAATTCGGAGCCGGAACGTAGGTTTTCACCAGCTTCGCGGCGACGGAGTTGAAATCCGCCGACGGAATCACGTTGGTCGAAAAGAGCGAAGCGTACGCGGTCCCCGCCGGGCATCGCGTGCCGCCCGCCACCGGACAGGGCGAGGAGTTGTCGCCAAACAGGGGAATCGGCGAGCTGCCACCCGATGACGCCAGGGGAACAGTGGAGGCGCTGAAATCGCCGCCCGCTTCCGCGGAACTGGGTACCGTCGGGAGCGTAAAACCCTGCGGCTGGGCAAACCGGCTGCCCTGATAGGAAAAGAAGAAGAAGGTGTGATCCTTCCAGACGGGCCCGCCGATGGTGGCGCCAAACTGGTTGCGGTGGAAGACCGACGGCGTGGCCTGGAAGAAGTTCCGGCTGTTCAGGCTGGTATCGCGGAAGAAGTCGAACGCGTCGCCGTGGAAGCTGTTCGTACCGGACTTGATCCCGGCGTTCAGTATCGCGCCCGAGTTGCGTCCGTATTCGGGGTTGATCGTGCTTGTCACTATGGTCAACTCGGACAAAGCATCGGGACTGGGCTGAACCAGCGGCGTGTTCAGGGCGATATCCGACGAATCCACGCCATTGACCAGGTAGCTGTTCTGCTGGCTTTCGCTGCCATTGGTCGAGTAGTTGCTGGTGAACCGGTCGCTCGAGCCCACGACGCCCGGGTCCAACTGTTGCAACTGCACGAAGTTGCGGCCGTTGAGCGGCGCGTCTTGGATCTGCTGGCCAGTGAGCGTCTCGCTGTGCTGCATGCTGGTGGTTTCCACCTGCACCGGAGCCGCCTCGACGGTGACGGTTTGCGACACCTCGCCAATCTGCATCTGAACATTGAGCACGTAAGTCTGGCCGATTGTCAGCGTGATGCCCGCCGCCTGAAAAGTCTTGAACCCGGTCTTATCGGCTGACACCCGGTAGCTGCCGATGGGCAAGTTCAGGAACTCGAAAATGCCATCGTCGCCGCTGGTAGCCGTGTAGTTGATGTTCGTGCCGATATTCGTTGCGGTGAGCTGGACGCCCGGGATGATCGCTCCCGACGGGTCAGTCGCGGTTCCGCGAATGCTGGCCGTGATTTGCTGAGCAGCCGCGGGACGCGAGATGAGTAATCCGAGGAAAACAGCAGGCAGAAACACAAGAACAGACCACAACCACCTCTTGCGCATACTAGATACCTCCCCTCGCCCCCCTTGGGGGGGGTGTGTCTAATACGCTGCCCCTGTTTTATGAGAAACCCGCTCTAATGCGCTGCCAATCATGTTGCTCCCGCAGGCGGGAGCCGTCAAGGGGATTTTCTCCCGGATTTCACCTTGGCAGCATCACCCTGGCCAGTACAGGCTATTGTGCCGGTATGGGATAGACAGTTCCGGACAAGGAGCTCGCAGGTCCGGGGGCGTTCGGGGTACGTTGGCCGCGGGTTCCTTGGCCCGATTGCGCGCAGCGGTAAGCCCGGAAGCAAGCGGGCAGAAAAAAGGCCGCGGCGGGGAAATCCCCCGCCGCGGCCGAATCGAACCTGTCTGCTGGGATCGGGTTAGAAGGTAAATTTGAGTCCCAGCTCGAACTGACGGGGAACGCCGTACCAGTTCACGCCCGAGGACGAGCCGGGCGAAACCAGGTTGGTGCGGAGCCCCCGAGTGGTGCCATTGGCGGTGCCTGGAGTCCCGCTCAGCACGCCGCTCAGGGTGTTACCGCCCGGATCGAAGTTCTGGAAGTTGAAGACGTTGAACAGGGCGATTTCCGGCTCGATCAGGAACGACTCAGACACGTTTGGCCAGAGCTTGCTGGGCCGGATCAGCCAGCGAAGGTGCGCGTCGGTCGAGAACCCCGGAGACAGGCCGACTTGCCCTGCAGGCGCAAGTTGGAGGGTGGGAGTGACCGCCCCCAGTTGAACCAGTTGGGCTTGGGTGAAGAGGCCGGCAGATACCAACGCCTGGCCGGCGGGAGTGAGTTTCCCCGCTCCGGTGCTGTTCCACTGGCTAATCACCTTGTTCAGGTCGGACACTTTCACCGTTCGGCCGAAAGAGCCGATGTTGGTTCCCGGCAGAACGTCGCCTACGGTTCCGTCGCCGGTAACGTCGGTGCGGAAGATTTCACCCGGGTTGCCGGAATTGGGAAGAACCAGAGTGGCGGCGCCGGCGGTGGCCCAGTGCGATTCGACCGAAAGCTGGGTGCCCAGCGGCAAGGTCATAACGCCGCCGACGCCGAGCTGATGGGTGCGGTCGAGGGCGGCGGGTCCGAAGAATTTGCCCGGGTTGTTGAAGTCAACGGCGTTGTTGATGAAGTCCTGGTCGCCTGCCTGGCTGTCGAACCGGGACAGGGAATAGGAGGCGATGAGACTGAGGCTGCGCATGCCGGGCAGCGGATGATCCAATCTGGATTTCAAAGAAACATCCATGCCGTTGTAAACCGAGCGGCCGATGGGAAACAGCATTTCGTTTTCCCCGACGTTGGTATTGATGCCCGGGAACGCGCAGGTTCCGGCACAGGGGAAACCGGCGGCGAATTGCTTGCCCGATTCCAAACCGTTGCCGGCAAAATCGCTGATCGAGGCGCCGGCGGCAATGGCGCAGTCAATACCGGGGCCGCCAGGCCCGCAACCGAACGAAGCGTTGGTGGCGTCGATGGCGCCGATGGCCGCGGCCTTGTCGAGGAAGCGGGCGTCACCGACGCGATTGGTATCGATCCCCAGAAGATAGTGCGTGCTGACGTTGCGCAGGTAATCGACGGTGAGTACCGTGCCCCGGCCGAATTGGTGCTGGATGCCGGCGTTGATCTGGACCGAATACGGCGAACGATAATCGGGCCCGATCAACTGGTCTCCGGTGGCATCCACGCCCTCGGCAAGGGTGTTGCCGACGAACGCGCCATTGGCCTGCGGCCCGGCGGCAACCACCGCTTTCTGGAAGGCCTTCTGGAACGCGGCGATCTGGTTGGCGGCGGCGCCGATGGACTGGCCACAGAAATTCGGCGTCAGCGATCCGCCGCCGGGAACCGGGACCGGCACGGCCGAGCCGAAAATGCAGGCCAGGCCGGTGCCGAAGAACAAGCCCTTCTGGAGGCGGGCGGGACGGTCGAAGAGAACGTTGTTGAAGATGGCGTTCTCGTAATAGATGCCGGCCCCGGCGCGAATCACGGTCTTGCCGCTCCCGGTCGGGTCCCAGGCGATGCCCAACTGCGGGCCGAAATTGTGGTTTGGCTGATTTATGCGGCTCTGGAGCCCGTGGTAGAACTGGTTGTTGAACTGAGCCAGGTCGGGAATGCCGGCCAGATCGCTATCGGCGCGGCCGGTGTCGCGGTTGTAGCGCATGCCGTAGGTGATGGTCAGACGACTCACCGGCCGCCAGCTATCGCCGATATAGAATTCGACGCGCGAGTCGAACTGGCCGCCGGCCGGCAATCCAAACTGCGGTATCTCGGTGAAGAATCCCTGCCCGTTGCCCATCAACACGTTCTGGACGGGATAATTCAGCGGGCAGCCGGCCCCGGTTGAGCCATTGGGACAGGTGAAGGTGCCGCCGGCGGCGAAGGCCTCGGAACTCGAGTCCAGGATGGACCCTACCGCGGGGCCAATGCCGAAGAAACTGGCGAAGCCACCGCCGAGAATCTTGTTGTAGCCCACTCCATACCGCAGCACGTGAGAGCGGAATACAACCGATCCGTCGTACTTGAGTTGTTTATCGCTCTGGAACGTCCCCTGCGGGGCCAGGATGTTGGGCCCGGAACAGAAGTTTTCCCCGCCCGCCAAGCACGTAAAGTCGAGGGTGTTGGCGATGATGAGCGTGAGGTTCGGAGCCGGATTGTCAATCGGCGAAACCGCGCCGGCGCCGGGAGATGCCGCGTCGGCAATGCTGTTGTGGAACTTCAGATATCCCCAGCGGATGCTGTGGGTGAACCGGCCGGTATTGAAGTCGGTTCCAAGAGCGAAGGTCCGCACGTGATCGACGTTGGCGAACGGCTCGTATACGCCGGGATTGAACCCGCGCACGCTCAGGTTCTGGTCGTAATTGAAACGAGCGAAAAACTTCCAGCCGGTCTTGATGTTATAGTCCAGCCGCCCCAGGTATTCCCTCTCGTGGAACGGCGAATTGAAGCTGCCGGTGAGCGAATCGAACGGAGGCGCCTCGACGACCGGAGACTGCAAGCTTTGATCGGTCCGCTCGAAATCGCCGAAAAAGAAGAGCTTGTTCTTTACCAGCGGCCCGCCGAGGTCGGCGCCATATTGTTTGCGGCCGAAAGCCAGAGGCGTCGGAGCGATGCGCGCCGACATCTGATCGCTGCGGCCGAAATAGTAGCCGTCTCCATGGAAGGCATTGGACCCGGCGCGAGTGACGGCGCTCACGGTGCCCGAAGAAGTCAGCTCGGTCGAGAGATCCAAAGTGGATTGGCTCACCTGGAATTCCTGGATCGAACTCTGGGGGATGTTCTGCGTCGTTGTGCCGACGGTTTCGTCGCTGATGTCCAGACCATCCACCTCGATTCGGGCGGTGCGGCCGGCGCGCCCGCCAAAGGAAAGCGAGGAGTAGCCGTTCTTGGTGGGATCGAAAGTCGCGCCGTCCTGGATCTGAACCCCGGGCTCGATAGTGGCCAGGTCGAGGAAGTTCCGGCCATTCACCGGAAGGTTCTCAATATCCTGGCGGGTCAACACGTCCTGCACCGCCGCCTGCTCGGTGTTCACCGCCACCGTTCCCCCAACCACCTCCACCACTGTCGCCGTCGAGCCAATTTCGAGCTTGAAGTTAGCGGTTGAGGTCGTACCCACCTGCACCGCTAGCGTGGTCTGGCCGGTCTTGAAGCCTTTCGCCGCTACTTGCACCATGTAATCGCCCGGTATCAGCGCCCCAGAGCTGAAATTGCCGGTCGAGGTTGTTTGAACTTTGAACGCCTGACCCGTGCCCTTGTTCACAATGGTAACCTGCGCCCCCGGAACGACCGCGCCGGTGGGATCGGTGATCAGACCCGCGATGCTGCCTGTCGAAATCGTCGCCTGCGCAGCAGTGCTGCCAGGCAGCAAGAAACAGCAAGCAAACGCAAGGATTCCAAGCCAAAGGCACCAAATTTTCAAATTTCGAGTGGAATGGACTACAAGAATGCGCATGCTAGATACCTCCCCTCGCCCCTGCGGGGTGTGTCTAAGCACTGCCCCAATCAAGACCAGTTACCGGGATACAGTCCAACCGTAATAGCTAGTAATGCTGCTGCAAGCCCGGCCAGGCCGTCAAGGAGAATTTGCGGGGAATTTGGCCAAAGCGTTCCCATCCCCGGCACCGGACTGCTTGTGCCAATTAGGGTTAGGCACTTCCGGACAACCGGATAGGACCGCAGCGGAGCTGCGCGGTATTGTGGGATCTGCTTCGATGTCCTGCCTTGGGTGCCCACCCTTTCTCCGCCTCGGCGGGCTGCGGGAAGGGATGGGGCACCCGACCGCACCCCCTTAACAGTTGAGCGAGCTGCTGCTGGCGGTCGCTCCGCATCGCCGCTGCGACACGATATTGTGGGTTCTGCTTCCTCGTCGTATCGTGGGTGCCCCATCCTTTCCCGGAGCCTGGGAAAGGGTGGGGCTGTTTGAAACCTCCCATGACCAAAGGACTGCGGCGCTTTTACGGCCACCAGGATCTGCACTTCATCACCTGCAGTTGCTACCACCGGCTGCCGCTCCTGGCCACTTCGAGCGCAAGGGACGGCTTCGCCGCAACCCTGAATGAGGTTCGGGTCCTTTACTCCTTCGGGCTGGTGGGATACGTGGTTATGCCCGAGCACTTCCATCTGCTCATGACCGAGCCCGAGAAGGGAACACCCTCGACAGTCTTGCAAGTCCTCAAGCAGCGTACCTCGCGGAGGATGCAGGGGGAAGAGACCCCACCCTTTCCGAAACTTCCGGAAAGGATGGGGCACCGTATCGGTCCCGGCCACGCGCTGCCACAATTCTGGCAGCGGCGGTTTTACGACTTCAACGTGTGGAGTCAGGGGAAAATTAGCGAGAAACTCGACTACATGCATATGAATCCAGTGAGTCGGGGCTTGGTTGCCGATCCCAAAGACTGGCCGTGGAGCAGCTACGGCTTTTACGCTCGGGGCGACGCTGGGCTAGTGCGAATCGATCCTGCTTAGAGACGCACCCTTCGAGCAGGGGATAAAGCCCCACCCTTTCCGGTAATGCCGGAAAGGATGGGGCACCCAACCACGCTCCGTGCAGCGGCGGAAACGTCCTGCTCCTTGGTGGGCGGCGCCGGCTGCACTATGATACCGGGCGCCACAGCAGTTGCCGGAACCAGCAGAAACCGTTCCCAAGGAGGAGCTTCATGGCCCTTGCCGTAGGCGAGCCCGCGCCGGATTTCGTTCTGAAGGACCAGAATCAGAAGGAGGTGCGGTTGAGCGATTTCCGCGGGAAGAACGCGGTGATCGTGTTCTACCCGCTCGATTGGAGCCCGGTGTGCACAAACGAGCACGCCTGCTTTGTCAACGAGATGAGCCGGTTCGAAAAGCTGAACGCCCAGGTGCTGGGCTTGAGCGTCGACAGCGTCTGGTCGCACAAGGCCTGGGCGGAGAAGATGGGCATCCGCTACCCACTGTTGGCCGACTTCCAGCCCCGCGGAGCCGTAGCCGACAAATTCGGGGTCTATCTGGCCGATAAGGGCATCACCGGCCGCGCCATCGCTGTCGTCGACCGCCGGGGAAATCTGGCCTGGTTCAAGCAATACGAGATCCCGCAGGTGCCCGAGCTCGGCGAAGTGGCCGCCGTGCTGGAGAAGCTGGCGTAGGACGACTTTCCACAAGCAAGGCGCGCGCGTCCACGGGACGGGATCCTTCGCCCGCCGCGGCGGGCTCAGGATGACAGAAATTGCTCGCCGCGCCCTTTCCCCGGTTCACGGGCTCGGGCGGCGCCGCGCTCCCCGACCAAAGACGTCGGGGCGAACAAGACGGGGAAGGTCTGCCTTCGCCAAAGCTCTGGCAGGCGCGGCGCTACGCTTACACCTTAACGGCTTCCTCGAATGCGCCGGGACAGCGGAGATGCGCCGGCTGCCGGGTCAGTGCGCGGCGCGGAAGGCGCGAAGCACGGTGAACAGCACCAGTAGCTGCATCGCGATGACGTAGACGCGCAACACCCACAGCAGCGCCCGTTCCCCGCCGCCCAGCCGCCGCCGGCCAAATCGCGTCCGCCGCTTGGCAACCACTACCTGGTCGGGCTCGAGCAGCTCCATCACCAGTTCCGGGTGGCGCTCGATCTCGGCGCGATCGGGAGCGGCAAGCGGCGGCAGGGAGCGTCTCGGCTCTCCAGCGTGCGGTTGCTTCGATTCTTCCGTCATCGCATCTTCCTTTCCCGGGCTCGCCGGGCCAAACTCGCCCGGGTAGGGGCACCCGCCGCGGCGGGCTACGTGCTCCTACGAGGATCCCGGATGCTCGACCGGCCGGGCCGCGGTCATGGCGAGCGAAGGATCATCGTCCCGTAAGTCAGGCCGGCAACCACCAGCAGCACCACCACCGCAATCGCCGCTGCGTTGCTCCAGGAACCGTTCGCCTGGTCGCCCATCACCTCGCGATCGTTCACCAGCAGCAGCAGGAACAGCAGCGCCGGCGGCATTTCGAGCGTGGCGAGCACGTTGACGATCAGCGCAATCGATTCCAGCGGAACGTGAGGAAGCAGCACCACGCCCGCCGCCAGTGCCGCCGAGCCCATCAGTACGATGTAAAAGGGCCGGGCGTTCTGCAAAGGCCAGTTCAGGCTGTGGCCCACGCGCAGCACCTCGCCGAAAGCGTACGCCGAGGAAGTGGAAATGGTGATGGCAGCCAGCAATCCCGCTTCGAACAAGCCCAGCGCGAACAGCGTCGCGCCCACGCTGCCGATCCAGGGCCGCAGCGCGCCGGCGAATTGGGCTGCCTGGAAATCGGCGGCGTTGATGCCGTGGCGAAACAGGGGCGTGGTGGCGATGATGGCAGCGATGGCGCACAAGGCGGCCAAGCCGGTGCCGAGCATCGTTTCCGCGCGGGCGGCGGTGATGTCCCGCGGCTGGGCGCCCTTGTCCACCAGGGCGCTTTGTTGAAAGAAAATCATCCACGGCGTCACCGTGGCCCCGATATCCGCCATGATCAACAGCAGAATTTCCATCGACTGCCCCCGCGGCAGCGGCGACCAGAACAGCAGCGAGTGGCCCACCGAGCGCCAGGCGGGATGGGCCAGAAGCGCCGCGGGAATGAACAGCAAATTGAATGCCGCCAGCCCGAGCGCGATCCTCTCCCAGGTCCAGTAGCGGCCGGTGGCCATCGCCGCCAGCACCAGCGCCAGCCCCAGGCCCACCGCCGCCGCCGGCGGTACGCCGAAAAACCCCAGCCCCGCCCGCACGCCGACGAATTCCGTGACCAGCGTCAGGAAATTGCCGATTACCAAATCGATCATCGCGAAGGCGCCCCAAAAGGTGCCGAAGCGGTCGAAAATCAGCTCGGCGTGGCCGCGGTGGGTTACCGCGCCCAGCCGGACCGTCATCTCCTGCACCACGTAGGCCATCAAGAAGGTGAGCGCGACGAACGGCAGGAAAAAACCGATACCGAACCGGGCGCCGGTCGCGGCGTAGGAGAGCATGCTCGGCGCGTCGTTCTCGCCGAGGAAGACCAGAACGCCGGGCCCGACGAACAGCCAGAGCAGCCACACCGGCCGGAACCGGCGTGCGGTGCGGGCGCGCACTACCGCCAGGCGATCGGCGGCGCGATCGATGTCCTCGTGGGTCAGCTCGCCGGGAGCGGGCGGTGCCGCCGTCGCGGGCCTGCCCGCCGTGGCGGGCGAAAGGCTCGGAGCCTCGTCTGGCGCGCGGCTCACGCCAATACCTCTCGGCGCATCATCGGCTGATGCGGGGGAACGACTCCGGCGGAGGCGAGCGTAAAGACGGCGCAAGGAATCATGGCTGACGGCAAAGAAAGGGACAAATTTAACACAGCGTGACCGAGTTCAAGCGTGGGTCGCCTCCACCCCGCCTCGAGACGCCGGCCCCGCTTGGCAACCGGGCGACCCCGCGCTTAGACTCAGCCGTTACAGCGGCATCCCGCCTGAGGCGGGCGGAGGAAACGATGAGCGAGCAGCAGGCGCAGCCTCAAGTCCAGATCAAAGCGGACGAAAGGGAGTTGCTCGGGCAGTATTCCAATCTCGTTCTGATCCATCACACCGGCGAGGAATTCACCCTGAATTTCATCTATTTGTTTCCCAACGTGCCGCAAGGAAAGCTGGTGGCCAGCATGATTGTCAGCCCGGCGCACGCCAAGCGGCTGATGCACGCCTTGACCGACAACATCGGCCGATACGAATCGGAATTCGGGCCGATCCCCGAAGCGCCGGCGCCGGCGCCCACCGTGGGTTTCGTGCAGTAGACGAAAGGCGAACCGCCCCTACACTTCGGCGATGAAAGCCGGGGGGCTGACCTGCGGCTACTTGGTTTCCGGTACGGGCGCAGGCGCTGGGGCGGGCAGGTCGCGAGCAGCTTCCACGCTCTTGAAATCCACGGTGCGGTGGGTGCCGTCGCAGAACGGCTTGTTGTGGGAATGGCCGCAGCGGCAAAGCGAAATCGAGGTGCGTCCGCCTAATCCGAAGGGGCGGCCGTCGGCGTCGACGATTTCGAAATCACCCTCGACGCGGTAGGAGCCGTTGGGGCGAACGGTGATGCGGGTGGCTGCCATGCTTCGCTCCTTCATTCATTTTGCGCCGCCGGGCGCCACCGGCGTTCCCGCGGGGCGGGCAGCCGCGCCCGGGCGCCGCCGTGCGGCCCGGCTCAGTATTTGGGCATGGACGGATCGACTTCGTCGGACCACGCCAGAATACCACCCTTCAGGTTCCAGACGCGCCGGAAGCCCGCCTTGCGCAGGAAATCCACCGCTTCCGCCGACCGCTTCCCGCTGCGGCAGTGGGCGACGATCGCGCCGCTGCTATCGAGTTCCTGCACCCGGCGCGGCAGTTCTCCCAGCGGAATCAGGTAGCCGCCCAGATGGCAGATTTGGTATTCGTGCGGCTCGCGCACGTCGAGCACGAAAATCCTCTCGCCCCGGCCCAGCCGCTCGTGCAGCTCGCGAGGAGTCATTTCCGGCACCTCGACGCTCGGCCCGGGAGCTTCCTCGCCGCGCACGCCGCAGAACTCGAAATAATCGATCAGCCCGGTCTGCGTGGGATGCTCGCCGCAGATGGGGCAATCGCGGTCCCGGCGCAGTTTGACTTCCCGGAAACTCATGCCGAGCGCGTCGAAGAGCAGCAGGCGGCCGGCCAGCGGCGTGCCCTTCCCGGTAATCAGCTTCAGCACTTCCATCGCCTGCAGCGAGCCGACGATTCCGGGCAGAACGCCCAGCACGCCGCCTTCGGCGCAGGAGGGCACCAATCCCGGCGGAGGCGGCTCGGGATAGAGGCAGCGGTAGCAGGGCCCGCCGGGAACTCCGAACACGCTCGCCTGGCCTTCGAATCGGAAAATGGAGCCGTAAACGTTGGGCTTGCCCAGCAGCACGCAGGCGTCGTTCACCAGGTAGCGGGTGGGGAAATTATCGGTGCCGTCGGCAACGATGTCGTAGGGGCGGATGATTTCGAGCGCGTTTTCGCTGGTGAGCTGGGTCTCGTAGGTGTCGATCTGGATCTCGGGATTCAAATCGCGCAGCCGCTGGCTCGCCGCCTCGAGTTTCGGCCTCCCCACGTCCCCGGTGCCGAACAGCACTTGCCGTTGCAAGTTGGTGAAATCCACGCGATCGAAATCCACCAGGCCGAGCCGGCCTACTCCTGCCGCCGCCAAGTAGAGCGCGAGCGGGGCGCCCAAGCCGCCGGAACCGACCAGCAGCACCTTGGCGGCCTTGATCTTCAACTGACCCTCCATACCGACTTCGGGCATGATGAGGTGGCGGCTGTAGCGAAGCACTTCCTGCTTCGAGAGCGAGGGGGCGGCGGCGCCGCTCGCCGGCGCGGTGTGCGATGCTTCTGTCCGGCTTGCCATGGGTGCGTCCTCCTAACGGGCTCCGGCGGATCCCGGTTGCCGGCGATCCGCGCCCCCCGCGATCGACGGAACGATGGTTACGGTGTCCCCGTCGCTGAGCGGGGTTTCTTCCTTGGCCAGGTTGCGGATGTCTTCCTGATTGACGTAGACGTTGACGAAGCTCCGCAGCCGCCCGGAATCGGCGTAGAGGTGCCGGCGCAACTCCTCGTAGCGGGCGGCAAGCGCCTCGAGCGCTTCGCCCACGGTGCCCGCCTGCACGTCGATGCGCGACTCGCGGCCGGCATACTGCCGTAACGCGGTGGGTATCAGCACGGTCACTGCCATGGATGCCTTCTCCTCCAGAAAATGCCCGATCCGCCGGACCGTCCCGCGCTCACCCGCTCGCGCTCCACTCGGTCACAATCTCCTCCGGCTCGAACCGCGCGCGGTCTTCCGCCAGCCGCCAGGCCGCCATTCGTCTCGGCTCAGCCGCCTCGACGCTCACGATCACGTAGCTGTACCACGGCCAGGCATGTTCGCGATCGAAATCGCTCGGCCGCTCCGGGGCGTCGGGATGGGAATGATACCAGCCCACCACCTCCAGCCCGCGTTCGCGCGCCGCCGCCTCCACCCGCCGGACGTCGCCGGGATTCACCAGGAAGCGGTTGCGAGCTGAATCGTGCCGCTGATTGTCGAGCGGCACCAAGTCGCGGATCTGGCGCCCCCCGGATTCGTCCGCGCCCAGCAGCGCGCCGCAGCATTCGTAAGGATAACTCTGCACCGCGTGGGCCCGAATCCGTTCCAGCAATTCTTCCCCGAATCTCAGCATCTGGAAATCTCTTCCCAGAACCGGTCGCCCAGATACCGGTCGGCGGAGTCGGGAAAAACGGTGACGATCCGCGCCGGCTCGCCGGCGGGAATCTCCCGAGCCAGCTCGATACAGGCCGCCAGAGCCGCTCCGCTGCTCAGCCCCGCCAACAAGCCTTCCTCGCGCGCCAGCCGGCGCACCCAATGGTACGCCCGCTCGGTGCGAATCCACAGGTTCCGGTCCGCCAGCGCCGGATCGTAGATGCCGGGCACGATGGCCGAGGGCAGGTGCTTCAGCCCTTCCAGGCCATGGAAAGCGGAATCCGGCTGGAAGCTGACCATGCGAATCGAGGGGTCGAACTCCCGCAGCCGCCGCGCCGCGCCAACGAAGGTGCCGGTGGTGCCCAACCCGGCCACGAAATGGGTCAGGCGGCCGCTGGTCTGCTGCCAGATCTCCATCGCGGTGGTGCAATAATGGGCGCGCCAGTTCGCCGGGTTGTTGTACTGGTCGGGATAGAAATAGCGGCCAGGATCGGCTGCCTGGATTTCGCGGGCTCGGCAAATGGCGCCGTCGGAGCCGTCGCCGGCCGGCGTCCAAATCACGTCCGCCCCGTAAACCCGCAGAATGCGCTTGCGTTCCTCCGATGCGCTCTCGGGCACGCAGAGCTTCACCGGGTAACCCTTCACCGCGCCAATCATCGCGTAAGCGATGCCGGTGTTCCCACTGGTGGCGTCGAGAATCGTCTTGCCAGCGGTGAGTTGGCCGGTTCGCTCCCCTTCTAGGATCATTGCCAGCGCCGCGCGGTCCTTCACCGAGCCGCCGGGATTGAACCATTCGCACTTGGCGAAAATCTCGACGTGCGGGAACTCGCTCGCCAGCCGCCCGAGCCGGACAAGCGGCGTCCAGCCCACCCGCTCGAGCGGCGAACCCGCCGATTCCGGCGAGCGGGCAATACCGGCTGCAAATGCTTCGCCCCGCGTTGGGTTCAATGCCTCTGCTCCTGACTGATCCCGAAACAACCCGGCCCGCCAGGGCCGCTCACTCGGCGAGCTCGACTGGATCCCACAGCACGCTCAGCGGAGATTCATCGCCGGCCGGCTGGCTGGTAGATGCCGCCAAGTGGTGCCGAGGTTCAGCTTGTCTCCACTTGCAAAAGAGTTTACCAGAATCACCCTAATGGCACTAGGGTATTCGGAACAGTTTCAGGTCCAGGCTTCGCGCCGCAGATCCTCTCTTAGTTGCCTGGCACTTATCCGGTGGCGAGCGATTTCCCTGCGACCTAGGAAGAGGACGGGTATCTCGTTGCCAAACAGTTCGCGCAGCATGCGATCGGAATCGACGTCCACCACCCGGAGCCTGGCCCCGGATTCGGCCAGCAGCGGATGGATTGCGCGCCGAGCTTCCTCACAAAGATGGCAGCCCGGGCGGCTGAGCAGGGTGAGGTCCCGGGGGCCGGCGACTTCCAGGCGGCCCAGCTCGGTGCGCTCGAACTGGCCGGCGGTTTCCCTCAGGCAGCCGCCGGCTGCCAGCCGCGCGAGTGCCGCCTGCGTCGCTTCGGGGCTGGCTTGCGCCGCGGTTGCCAGATCGGTGGGCCGGAGCCGAGCGGTTTCCAGCCGGTCAAACGCCTCGAGCAGCAGGCGGTCGGGCCCGTCGGGGGATAAATCGGGAATGATTCCCTTGCCCGCCATGAGCGCTGCGGGTCAGGGCCGTGGGGTGTAGTAATCGCGATAAGGTCCCATCGCGGGATAGAACGCCCGGGTGCGGTAGAGTTCGGCAATCTGGCGGATATGTCCCAGGTCGTGATACGCCCATTCATGCAGCATCGCGTCCAGCCGCAACCGGCCGAACCGCGAGTGCCGCGCGGGACGCTCCTGGGAGCCCGGCGGAAGCTGATAGAGCAGGGCGAGCGAATGCCAGCGCCGATCGGTGAAGCCCTTCAGCAGGTCGCGGCCCGCTCCGGCGTATTCCCCCGCTTCGTAGCAGGCGTTCTGGTCGTACGCCTCGAGCCGCGGCTCATCTTCGTCCTCGAGGAATTGGCGGATGCGGCGGAGATAGATTTCCTGCTCGACGTGGCGCAAATGCCCCAGGACTTCGCCGATCGACCAGCGATCGGCCGACGGTTTCCAGGCCATCTGGTCCTCGGTGGCGGCTTCGAGCATTTTGGCCAGGATTTCCGGCGTTTGCCGCAGTTGGGCGAGCACCGCTGCAGGCAAGGTTGTTTCTTCCATCGGAGCGCCTCTTGAGCGGGCGGGTGGAGCGACGCAATCTGCTTGTTTGCCGGCCCCAGCCATGATACCAACAAGCCCAGGGAAGGGGGCGGGAACATGAGCTACGTACTGGCCCTGGTGGACAACCTGTTTTTCCAGGCGCGTATCCAAGCGGTGGCGAAACAGATCGGGGTGGAAGTCAAGGTGGTGGCAACCGGAGAAAAGCTGGTGGAGGAAGCGGCGGCCAATCCGCCAACGTTGCTGATCGTGGATTTGAATGCGCGCTCTGGCGCGCTCGAAACCATCCGCCAGCTCCGCGCCGCCGGCACCCCCGCGCTCATCATCGGCTACATGGCCCACACGCAAACCGAACTGGCGCAGGAAGCCACCGCCGCCGGATGCGGGCAAGTGATGGCGCAGGGAAAATTCACCCAGGAATTGCCGATGATTCTGGCACGGGCGAGAGGGAAAACGTCGCCAGCCAACCCATGAAGCCTCGCATCGGGCTGCGAATCCGCCGGATTTCTTCGAAGCTGGCTCTGGCTTTCGTCCTGGCGCCTGCATTCGCCCAGGCGTCGCCGCCGGCGGCGCGCCCCGAACAATCGTCGCCGGCGCCATCCTCCGCGGGTCAATCCGCCGGGGAGGCCGGTCCTCAACGAGCGCTGGTAGCCGCGCTCGAAGCCGCTTGCCAGCAGAACGCCCAGGACTTCTCACGGTACCTGTCCGGGAGGAGCGCCCGCAGCCTCGTCGCCCTGCCCGCGGAACGGCAGAAGACATTTCTCGAACGGTTCTCTCTTACGACGATTGCCGGCCGTTCGCGCGCGCTGCTCGACGCCCAGGGCCAGACCGTCGTCCGCTGTGACACGCCCGCCGAAACGGTCACCTTTCACTTGGGCCCGCCGCAAGTCGACAACAACGTCGCCTTCGATTCGGTATCGGTGGAGGGCGGCCAGGGAGAGAAGGTCAATTTCGGGCTGGTGCGGCAGCCGGACGGCTGGCGACTGTTCTCGCTGGGATTGCTGGTGATCGATGTGCCGGCGCTGATCGAGCAGTGGGAACAGGCGGAACTCACAGCCAACGAGCAAACCGCCGCCGCCGACCTGGTGGGCCTCGAACAGGCCATCAAGACCTATAACGGCGCTTTCGGGATGCTGCCGGAGAAACTCGGCCAACTCGGCCCCGCCCCGCCCGGTCAGGTGTCGCCCGATCGCGCCCAACTCGTGCCCGAGGAATTGGCGTCGGGGTTGACCGACGGCTACAGGTTCCGCTACCGGATCGTCGCCGGCCAGCGCGGCGCCCCGGACGCTTTCGAGCTGGGCGCCGTTCCCGACCACTACGGCAAGACCGGCAGGAAATCGTTCTTCCTCGACCAGAACGGCAAGCTGCATGTCGCCGACAAGCAAGGCGCCCCGGCAACGGAACAGGACCCGGTCTTCGCCCCTTCACAACAGGATTCGTCGAACCATCCGTAATTCTTCATTCCCGCCGCCTGGAATTGAGCTTTGTCGAGGAGTTGTCCGGCTGCTGGACTCCCCGAAATTTTGGTCGTCGGCGACGCAAGATAAAAAGGTCACCACGACCATCGACTACTCGAAGTGGAACGATCCGATCGCCATAGAGCCGTAGGCGCTGGCGGTGATGTCCCATCGACGGTGGGCGCGGCCACCGCGGCCCACGGCCGCGTCCGCACCCCATCCCCTCTGCTTGGGGCATCGGAATCCGAAGAGAGGAGAGAAGGCGATCCAGTTGGTGAGAATTTCTCGCCGGAGAACCTCCTTTGGGTTAACCTAACGAGATCGGCGGGGTAGGGGTTTGACGGATAGGGAGGCGTGGGGGCGGTGACGGGCGCTCCAATCGCCAGACGCGGTTCGGTGAGGCACCTGAGGCTCGCTTGCGTTTCCGCCAATTTTCTCCCCATTGTCCTTGTCCTTTTTCTGGAAGGCTGCGGCGGCTCCGGCGCGATGACGAGCTCCGGCGTTTTCATGCCACCGCCTTCGCCGTCCTCGCCATTTGTAGCTTCCCCTAGCTCAATAGCCTTTGGCGACGTGCAGATGGGTACGACCGGTGCAGTTCAACAGGTCACGATAACCAACACCGGAAGCGCCCCGCTTCCAATCACACAGATCTTCGTCAATCCTCTCGAGTTCCAGTTACAGGCTCCGCCCACTCTGCCGCTCACCCTCAACCCGGGGACTGCCGCCACCATTCAGTTGATTTTCACGCCAGACGCGCCGCAATCCTTTACTGGTCAACTCACCGTCCTCGGCAATTCATCGACACCACCGGCGGCGGTGCCGCTAAACGGCACGGGGACGGGCTTTCCGGCTCAGGTGGCTCCCGTCAGCCTCGTAGTCCACGACACCCCCCCAAGCGGCGTGTCGATCCTTAGCTTCGAGATCGAAATCGCCGGCGCCTCCCTCCAGGCGTCGTCAGGCTCGGGCACGGTTCCGCTGACCACTACCGCCGGGGGAATCGAACTCGAGCATCTACAAACCAAGTCTGGATACCTCGGCTCTATGGGCATTGCCCCGGACATCTACGACAGCTTGACCGTCACCTTCGCCGATCCGACGATGAGCATTCTCAACGACAGCGGGGCGACCCTCACGGCTGGCGGGACGAGTTGCGCGGCCGGTCAAGTCTGCCAACTCCAGCCGCCGCTCAACCAAACCAGTGTCACCGTGAACTCGAACCCGCCCTTCCCGCTCAGCCTTTCGGCAAGTGCCGGCATAACAATCGCGCTCGACTTCAACATCAGCTCCTCAGTGCAAGGCGACCTCTCCATCAGCCCCGCCGTTAGCGTGAGTGCGCAAAACAACGGGCAAACGGGGGTGAACCAGAACGAAGATGAACTCGAGTTTTTCGGTCTCGTGGACTCGATCTACCCGTCGTATCAGAGCTTCACCCTGCGGGTGGGAAGCGGCAGCCGCCCTGCCACGCTCGCGACCAGCGCGGCCACCCAATTCCATTTTGAGAATCAGAACTGCAGCGCGGAGAACTTCACCTGCCTCGACGGCGTCGGGCTCGTGCGGGTTGAGGCGGAGGTGAACAACGGAACGCTAACGGCCGACGAGGTCGACGGCATCGCGCAGAACGTGCTGACGTTCTCTAGTGAGGTGCCCCCTGCGGATGAGGCGCTGGGGACGATTGTCTCAGTGGATCCCGCACAAAGCCAGTTTCAGCTCGTGCTCCACGACTTGGAGGGCGGCGATCGGTTCCCCACGCTCGCGCTCGGCCTGCCGGTGATGGTTTCCGTACAATCAAGCTCCGCGTTCGATGTGGATGCCGGCGGGCTCTCCTTGAGCGGCGGACTGAGTTTCAGCAGCCCTGCAAATTTCATGGCCGGGCAGGAAGTCTCAATCTCGTTAGCCGGCCTCCAAACGTCCGGATCGGCAACCACGCTGGATACAAATCGGGTGACGCTGGAGCGGTCGGACGTTTCGGGGACGGTCGCCTCGGTCGATACCAGCCAAAGCACCTTGACCCTCACGAATCTGCCGAGCCTGTTCACCGTGCAGGGAATCACGCAGATCCTCGTCGAGACTGGCAGCTTTACGGAGTTCGAAGACGTGGCCGGTCTCGGCCGGCTCGGCGCCAACCAGCCGGTTTCGGCCGGCGGCCTTCTGCTGCAAGACCCCAACAACGCGAACGAACCCATACTCGTCGCCTCCGCGGTCCGCGTGCGACAGGACTGATCTCGCGCGTCCATCGGTTCATTACTGATGCGGAAGCCTTGGAGTGCGGCCCGCGGTGGCGGCCTGCCGCTTTGCAGCGTCCGGCTTGCCGGCTGCCAGGTCTTGTGCTCCGGAAGGTGCTGGCATGCCGCGCTGAGGCCGCAGGCACGCTCACGAGCGGAAGGCGGCAGCCTGCCTGCCGGCAGGCAGGCCGCCGCCTTCCAAGACGCGGTGCTGATGGGTAAACGGACCCTCGACGCGCTGGGCCGGCGCCCTGGGGGCGCACCACGCTCTGCGGCGCGGCTGCGGTAAAATCGCAGCAGCGACATGCTCAAGCGGCGAAGGACGCGGCGATGGATTCCGGTGTTTGCCGCCTTTGCGAGCGCACTCGGCGGGATTCCGGCGCGGGCGCAAACGCCGAAACCGGTAACCGGAACGTCGCGCACGCCGGCACAGCAATTGGCCGATAGCCGGCGGGTGTGGCTGCCAGTCTTCGCCATCCGCAGCGGGTTCTGGGTGAACCTGCACCACTTCCTCTATCTCCAGGCGCGCCTCCAGCAGGGATTGCCGACCACCGGCGGCGGAGCGCAGGGCGCCACGGCATCGCCGGCAGCCGACTTATCGAAGCTGGCGACGGGCGAACGAGCCGCGTGGCAGGACGCCGTCGATTACTACGCCACGCATTTCGCCGGCTACGACATGAAGTTCGACAGTTTCCTGGTGCGGGTGGACGACCAGTTGGGCCGGATGGCGGACTGCCCCGACTTGAGCGGGCGAAGCGCTCCGCGTTGCGACGCGGGACTTGCGCCGGATTTGACGGCGGTGCTCGAGGAGGCGGCGCCGGTATATCGGGCGCACTGGTGGCCCGCCCACGACCGCTCCAACCAGGCCTGGATCGCGCAGGCCCAGCCGCTGGTGCGCGACTACGGCGGCAAATTGGCGGAGATGCTGGCGCGGATTTACGGCGTCGGCTGGCCCGCCGATCCCATTCCCATCGACGTCGTTAATTCCGTGGGACAGTACGGCGCCTACACCACTCTGGACCCCGTCCACGTGATCCTCGCCGGGGCCGACCCGCGCAACCAGGGGCCGGCGGCGCTGGAAGTGATTTTCCAGGAAGCTTCCCAGGCCCTGGCCACCGGAGTCGAGCAAGCCATCATCGATCAATTCCACAGCCGGACGAAGCCCATCCCTCGCGATCTGTGGCCGGCGCTGGTGTCCTACACAGCAAGAGTGGCGGTGTCGCGCGTGTTTGCCGGGCAGCCGGCCGGCGCGGGCGCGGAGGCGACCCCAGCCGGGGCGGCGGGCGGCAGGCAGGATTTCCAGCGTCTGCTCGAGCGCTATTGGCAGCCCTACTTGGACGGGAAAACCGATTCCGCAACGGCAATCGCCCGGCTGGTGAATGCGATGTGAGCGTGCCGCAGTGTGGCCGGCGGGGCGGCGGCATGCACTTGTTTCCGAAGCCCGGCGTAACGTTTGCCTCGCTCGGGCAAGCAGGACCGGGCCCCCGATGCGGCGCCGCCGCGGCCGGGTAGAACCTGGCGACCGCCGCGTGCGTCTTATAAGGAGAGGCGCGAGGTGGGTGTGCCCGGCCGGCACACGGGTCCTCGCGAGGAGGCAGGAGCGGTGGAGTTTCGCTCGGCAGTGCAGGATGCGCTGGGCTCGCTCGGGCAGAACCGTCTGCGTTCGGCGCTTACGATGCTCGGCATCATGATTGGCATCGGCGCGGTGATTTGCACCGTGGCGATCGGCCAGGGCGGCCAGACGCAGATCAACGAGCAACTGCAGAATATCGGCGACAACCTCATCTGGATCGAAGCGGGCGGCCGCAACCTGAACGGCGTTCGCACCGGCGCCTACGGCACCAATTCGCTGATGCTTGACGACGAGCAGGCGATCGGCCGGCTGCCGCTAATCAAGGCCTGCTCGCCCCACGTCGATTCCCACGTCCAACTCGCCTACCAGAACCAGAACTGGTGGACGCATTACCGCGGCGTTTCGCCCGCGTTCCTTCAGATCGAGCACTGGGTTGTGGCGAAGGGCGCCCCGTTTACCGACCAGGACGACCGGAAAATGGCGAAAGTATGTGTAATCGGCCGCACCATCGCCGAGCAAATGTTTCCTCACGACGATCCCGTCGGCAAAACCATCCGCGTGGGCAATCTGCCTTTTGTCGTGATCGGCGTCTTTGCGCCGAAGGGGGTGTCGACCTACGGCTGGGACCAGGACGACGTCCTGATGATGCCCTACTCCGTTGCGATGCACGAGGTGAAAGGGCACAACTGGCTCGACGATATCATGTGCTCGGCGGTCGGCCCCGGCGCGATCCTCCCCGCCGAGGACCAGATCGGCCGGCTGCTCCGGCTGCAGCACCGCCTTCGCCCCGACGAACCGGACGATTTCAACGTTCGCCACCCCGAGGAAGCGCTTCAGGCCCTCGCCGCCTCCAACAAGACGTTTGCGGTGATGCTGGCATCGATTGCGGCGGTGTCGCTGCTGGTGGGCGGCATCGGCATCATGAACATCATGCTGGTCAGCGTCACCGAGCGCACCCGCGAAATCGGCGTGAGGATGGCGGTGGGGGCGACGAAGTGGGACGTGCAGCAGCAGTTTCTGATCGAGGCGGTGGTGCTCAGCATGATCGGCGGCGGCGCGGGGGTCGGCGCCGGCATCGTCGTCACCGAAGCTCTCACCCGGGCGCTCGAATGGCCGGCGACGTTTTCCTTCGCCGCGGTTTTGGTGGCTGTGGCCGTCTCCATCGCCACCGGAATCTTCTTCGGCTACTATCCCGCCCGCCGCGCCGCCGCGCTCCATCCGATCGACGCACTCCGGTATGAATAGTCGGAGCGCCGCTCAACAGTTCCGCCCGGCTGTAGAGCGTCCCTGTGCTGGCCGGGCGCGACAGCTCTCTCCTGCCGCGCCCATTCGCCGCACGTGTCAAGGGTTCAATGTAGCGCCGCGGCCTTCAGCGCGGCACCGCCCCAGCGCCGCGTTCATCCCTCCCTCGCCGCAGCCGCGCTCAATCGTTGCCGGGCTTTAGCATCTCGAGTTGCCGGCGAAGGCGTCGCGCAGGAAAGATGATGCGCAGCTCGATTCCGGTGCTGCCGGCGCGCACCCGCACGGTGGAGAGTTTGTCGAGTTTCAGCCATCTTGGCTTCGGTCTGGGCATCCGATCCTCCTGCTCGCATCCTAAGGCCGCGATGACAGGTGGATAGCAGAGCAGGGGCTGGATGTCCACTGTGGCGTGCGGCTTGGCCGCGGCGGGGGGGCAGCGGCGGCTTGCCGCCGGCTCATTCCCAGCGCAAGGCGACTACCGGATCCACCCGCGCCGCCCGGCGCGCGGGCAGGTAGCAGGCGGCGAGGGCGACCAGCGTCAGAAGGATCGCGACGCCCGCGTACGTCAATGGATCGGTGGCGCTGACGCCGTAGAGCAGCCGCGTCATCGCGTGGGTCAGCCCGAGAGCGGCCGCCAGGCCGATGGCCACGCCGGCCACCGCCACCTTGGCGCCCTGGCCCAGCACCAGCCTGAGCACGATGGCGGGGTGGGCGCCGAGCGCGACGCGAATGCCGATTTCCCGGGTGCGCCGGCCAACCGCGTAGGAAACCACCCCGTAAATGCCGATGCTCGCCAGCAGCAGCGCCAGCGCGGCGAATGCCGCGAGCAGCGTCATCGAGTAGCGCCGGGCGGCGAGCGAATCGGAGAGGATCTGATGCAGGGTTTCGGGTCTGTAAACTGTTTGCTCGCCGCTCATCCGCGCGAGCGCCGCCCTTGCCGCGGTCAGCAAGTCGGGCCCCTGGCCCGCCGAGCGAAGCACGACGCTCGAGTCCGACGCCACCAGCGCCATCGACGCATCGCGCAACTGCATGAATGGAGCGTACATCTGGGCGCGGAGGCTGTTGGTGTCGTCCGTGTCGAGCCCCCACTGCTTCACATGGCCCACGACGCCGACGATTTCCGCCAGCCGGTCCTGGCCCTCGCCAGTCAAATGGATCCGCTGTCCGATGGCATCGCGGTTCGGGAAAAATTTCCGGGCGAACACGTCGTCAACCACGATGACCGGGGCGGCGTGCTCGTCGTCGGTTTCACGAAGGAAGCGGCCGCGCTCGAGCCGAATGCCCATTGCTTGAAGGTAGCCGGGCTCGACAACGTAGCGCAGCGCCCAGTCCATCTCGTTTTCGCTCGCCGGCTTCGGCTGGCCCTCGAGCCAAAACAGCTCTTCATCGTCGCCGGCCATCGGGAAGGCTCCCCACGACAGCGAAACCGCCTGAACCCCGGGAGTTGACAGGAGCGTGCGATCCACCTGGCGCAGCCACGCGCGGATCGCCGCCGGGCTGGCCGCCGCCATCGACGGAGGAAGAGACAGATCGAAAGTCAGAACGTTGTCCGGACGAAAGCCGGGGTTCACGCTCCAAAGCGCCGCGAGGCTGCGGATCATCAGCCCGGCCGCTACCAGAAGCACGATCGCCATTGCCATTTCCGCCACCACGAAAATACTCTGGGTCCGGTGACGCGCGCCGCTCGACCCGCGGCCGGATTCCTTGAGCGCTTCATGCAGATCCGGGTTCGAGGACTTGAGCGCCGGCGCCAGGCCGAACAGGATTCCCCCCAGCAGCGAAACCGCGGCGGTCGCGAGCAGCACCCGGCCGTCGATGCCGATGGCCTCGGCGCGCGGCAGCGCCGTGGGCAGCACCGCGAGCGCCGCCCCCGTCCCCCACCAGGCGAGCAGCAGGCCCAGCCCGCCCCCGAGAATCGCCAGCAGGAAACTCTCGGTGAGAAGCTGGCGAATCACCCGTCCCTGCGACGCTCCCAGGGCGGCGCGGAGGGCGAATTCGCGGGCGCGGCCGGTGGAGCGGGCGAGCAGCAGATTGGCTACGTTCGCGCAAGCGATCAGGAGGACAAATCCGACCGCGGCGAGCAGCACCAGCAGATACGGCCGGACGTTGCGGACGATCGCTTGCTTCAGCGGAGTCAGCGTCGCGCCGGTGCCTTTGTCGGCCTCGGGATATTCGGCGGCCAGCGCGCGGGTCACCGCGCTCATGTCCGCTCTCGCCCGATCGATGGTGACGCCGGGCTTCAACCGGCCGACGCCGTGAATCCCCAGCGCGGAATCGCGGTGGGCAAGCAGGTTGTTTTGCCACTGGCCCAGCGGCACGTAAACGTCCCGGCCGGACGGTCCGAACAGGGAGATGCGGAAACCGGCGGGAACCACTCCGACGACGGTGTAGTCCCGGCCGTTCAAGGCGATCGCCTGGCCCAAAACCGCCGGTGAGGAGCCGAAGCGTCTTGCCCAAAACCCGCCGCTGATCAGCGCCACCGGCGCCGCTCCAATCCGGTCCTCGCCGGGGAGAAATGTGCGTCCGATCGCCGGCTCCACGCCGAGCATCCGGAAAAAGTCCGACGTGATGAATACCGTTCGCACCTGTTCGGCTTCGCCGCCGCCGGTGAAAGTCATGGAGAAGCCGCGATAGACGGCCATCGAGGAAAAGGTATGATTGTTTCGCTGCCAATCGAGGAAATTCGCGTAGGAAATCGCTCCGCGCTCGAAATTCGGCTTGCTTTCGTCGAGGGCCACCAGTTGGCTGGGCTGGGGAAACGGCAGCGGACGCAACAGCACGCCGTTGACGATCGAAAACAGCGCGGTGTTTGCGCCGATGCCCAGCGCCAGGGTGAATACGGCGATGGCGGCGAACCCCGGTGCCTTCGCCAGCAGCCGCGCGCCGTAACGCAGGTCGTGCCCCAGCCGCTCGAGCGAGCCCCAGCCCCACATCTCCCGAGTGATTTCCTTCACCAAACCGGCGTTGCCGAATTCACGCCGCGCCGCCTCGCGCGCCCGCCCTTCCGGCTCGCCCCGGTCGATCCGCTCGCGCGCCGCCATCTCCAGATGGCTGCGGATTTCCTCCTCCAGTTCGGCGTCCCGCTGCCGGCGCCGCCACCCTGGCAGCGTCATGCCTCGCTCTCCTTCCCCGCCCGGTAGAGGATTCCACCCATCGCTTCGGAAAGCTGCTCCCAGCGGGAGCGCTCGGAAGCCAGTTGTTTTTTGCCCGCCGCCGTCAGCCGGTACACCCGCGTCCGCTGCTTGTTTTCAGACACCTTCCATTCAGCGGCGATCCATCGCCGGCGTTCCAGGCGGTGCAGCGCCGGGTACAGCGACCCGGTATCCACCTGCAACACGTCGCCGGAGCCGGCGCGGATCGCCTGGCTGATGCCGTAGCCGTGCCGCGGCCCCCATTGCAGCGTTTGAAGGACGAGCAGGTCGAGCGTGCCTTGGAGCAATTCGATGCGGTTCTGGTAGCGGCTTTTCACCGGCGGCTCGGGACGTAGAGATTCTACTGCCTTGGCTGTAGATTGTCTACATCCCTGCCCGGCCCCCCCTGGCAAGCCGGCGGCCAATCGCCGCCCGGCGGCACCCGCTTGGCGAAAAACGAGTTGCCCGCGCCGAGGGGAGTGGCGGCGTTGCCGCCGCCGCCCGAATGTGGAACGCGCCTGTACGGAAACGGACAGTGGGGGCGGTGGCGATGGGGTGTGTGCCCCTTTCCCGTTGTGCGTGGGCACCATACAATTGCGCGAGTGGCTGCCGCGTTTTTGCCGATGGACTTCGGCTCGGCGCGCGGCTGGTGGCCAAGGCGGCATCCGATGGCATGGGCCGGGGTTCCATCGCCCGCGCATTCCACCCGCTTATGCTCAGGTTGTGGAAAGGAAGAAAATCATGATTCGCTTTCTGGTTGCGTTGTTGCTGGCGGGCTTGGCGCTGCCGCTCGCCGCCCGCCAGAGGTCTCCGCAACTATCGGTGGAGACGGCCCGCACGATCCTGGGGGAGCTTGCCGCCAAGCAGTTCGAGAAGGTGGAGGCTTGGTTCGACGACCAGATGCGCGCCGCGCTTCCCGCTGGGCGCCTGGCGCAAGTGTGGAACCAGCTCGAGGGGCAGGTAGGACCCTTTGCCGAAATCCGGGGCGTGGTGGTGGCTGGCCCGGGGAGCCGGACGGTGACGCTGGTCTGCCATTTCGAACGGGCCGATCTTGACGCGCTGCTGACTTTCGATGAAAACGGGCGGCTGGGCGGCCTGCACTTCCGTCCCGCGCAGCAAACCCCGTGGGCGCCGCCCATCTACGCCCAACCCAACGCCTTCGAGGAAACGGCTGTGACGGTGACCACCGGCCGGTGGCAATTGCCGGGAACGCTGGCCCTGCCCAAGGGCAAAGGCCCGTTCCCCGCCCTGGTCCTGGTGCACGGCTCCGGTCCGAACGACGCTGACGAAACCGTCGGAGCGAACAAACCATTCAAGGACCTGGCCTGGGGGCTGGGCAGCCGCGGCATCGCGGTGCTGCGCTACGAGAAGCGGACGCACAAATACGGCGCCGATAGCAGCGACGATCCGGCCCACTTCACCGTCAACGACGAAACCATCGACGACGCGCGGTCGGCCGCGGCGCTGCTGGCGGCGCGCCCGGAAATCGATTCGAAGCGGATCTTCCTGCTCGGACACAGCCTCGGCGGAACGCTGGCGCCGCGCATCGCCGCCGGGGATTCCGCCGTCACCGGAATCATCCTGATGGCCGGCGCGGTGACGCCCATCGAGCGGCTGGCGCTGGATCAAGTGCGGTTTCTGGCGGGCGGCGAAAACCCGCCGGAGGAATCGGCGCGAAAGCAGCTCGAGGCCACCGAGCAAGGCGTGAAACAGATCGAAAGCCCCGAACTGAAGATCGGCGCCAACGTGAATTTCCTCGGCGCGTCGACCCCGGCTTCCTACTGGCTCGACCTGCGCGGCTACCAGCCCGGTCGCGTTGCAGCGACCCTGCGCATCCCCATCCTCGTGTTGCAGGGGGGCCGCGACTACCAGGTGCCCCCCAGCGAACTCGACCTCTGGAAAAAAGCGCTCGGCAACCGCAAGAACGCCACTTTCCTATTGCTTCCGGCGCTGAACCACCTGTTCGAAGCCGGCGCCCGGCCTTCGACCCCGGCTGAATACTTGCGGCCGAGTCACGTCGATGCCGGCGCAATCGAGGCCATCGCGGCGTGGGTGAAGGCTCAGCCGGGGCGATGATGATTCTTCCACCACCAGGGCCAATCGCCGCCGCAACTCCATCTCCCGGACTCCTGCTAGGGCTGGGGATAGCGCTGTTGCTGGCGCTCGCGCTGCTGGATTACGTTCTCCGTCTGAAGATATCCGCCGCGCCGGACGACCGCACCGACGAGCGCTACTGGAAGGCGGGGATGTTCTACGCCAATCCGAAAGATCCGGCGCTCTTCGTGTCGAAGCCTTCCGGCCTGGGGTACACGGTGAACTTCGCGCGGCCGGCGGGATGGGCGGTGCTTGTGGCGTTGCTGCTGGGGCCGCTGGCGGCGATTTGGCTGGCGGCGCATCGCTGAGCCGCCTGGCAGCCTACGGGCGGGCCCATCTCCCCTTCGCCCCTCCGCCGAGGCAGGTTCGCCCGCGCTGCAAGCCCGGGAGCGTTCGTGACGCGAACACTCGCACCGGCCGTTTCCTCCGGGGTCCGAAAGCGGGCGGCGGCTATGCTACGCTGTTTTGAGCGTGAGGGTGGCTGTGCTAGGCTTTCGCGATGACGCCGGAACCGCCTGGCGCCCCTCCGGTAGAGGAATCCAAGCGCCGAATCTGAGATGGTTGCGAAACCTGCAGCGAAGGAAGCTGTGGAAATTCGGCTGGCGCACTCGCCTGACGCCGACGACGCCTTCATGTTTTACGCCCTGGCCACGCGCAAGGTGAACGCGCCCGGGCTGCGCTTCACTCACGTCCTGTCGGACATCGAAACGCTCAACCAGCAGGCGCGGCAGGGGATCTACGACGTGACGGCGTTGAGTTTCTCCGCCTATCCGCTGGTAGCCGGCGAATACCTGCTGCTCGATTGCGGCGCGAGTTTCGGCGACGGCTACGGCCCGCTGGTGGTCGCCTCTCATCCGCTGAGGCCGGCGGAGCTGGCGCGCAAGCGCGTTGCCGTGCCCGGAACGCTCACCACGTCCTATCTGGTGCTGAAGCTTTTCGCGCCGGCGGTGGAAACGATCGCCATGCCTTTCGACAAGATACTCGACGCGGTGAAGGACGACGCCGCCGACGCCGGCTTGATCATTCACGAAGGGCAATTGACTTATGGCCGGCTGGGCTTGCACCGGGTAATCGACCTGGGCGTGTGGTGGCAGAAGCAGACCGGCCTGCCGCTGCCGCTTGGCGGCAACGTGATTCGGCGCAGCCTGGGCCCGGCAGTCGCCCGCCAAGCCGCTCGAGCCATCCGCAACAGTATCGCTTACGCCCTCGAGCACCGGGAAGAAGCGCTGAATTACGCCCTCGAGTTCGCCCGCGACATGGATCCCGAACTCGCTGAGCGTTTCGTCGGCATGTACGTCAACAAATGGACGCTCGGTTACGGCGAAGCCGGCCGGCGAGCCGTGCGAGAGTTGCTTCGGCGCGGAGCCGCCGCCGGGCTGATCCCCGGACCGGTGGAACCTGAGTTTCTCCCTGAAGAAGAGGACGCATGACCCTGGTTCTGGCACATACCGGAAGTTATCCTCGTATCGGCGATTCCCCCGAACTCCAATTGCTCCGCCGCACGATTGCCGGAGTGGACCGCGGCGATCGCGACGCCGGTGATTTGGCCGAAGCCGAAAGCCAAATGACCCGCCGGGCGATCGACGAGCAGCTGGCCGCGGGCCTGGACGTCGTGACCGACGGCCAGATTCGCTGGAACGATCCCGTATCCTATCTCGCCGGCAAGCTCGATGGCGTGCGGGTGAACGGGCTGCTGCGGCTGTTCGACACGAATTTCTACTTCCGCCAGCCGGTGCTGGCACGGCGCCCGGCGCGAACTCGCGAATTGGTGGTCGGCGACTTCGCCGTCGCCAGCGAGGCGCTCAAGGCGGCGGGCGGGAACGGCCGGCGCCTGAAGCCGGTGCTCACCGGGCCCTACACGCTGGCGCGGCTGTCGCTGGCGGAATCGGCGGAAATGCGCGCGCTCGAGCCGCGAGTTGCGGCCTACGCTGAGGCGCTGGCGGCGGAAGTGGGAGCGCTGGCGGACGCGGGCGCCGCCGAAGTGCAAATCGACGAGCCATCGATCCTGCTTTTCCCAGGCGATTGGCCGCTATTCGCCCAGGCGATGGGCCAACTGCTTCGGGCCCGGGATGAAGCGCGGCGCCGCAGGCACACAATCGATTTGATCCTCCAGGTGTATTTCCACGATTGCGCGCCGCTGTACGAAAAGCTGATTGGCTTGCCGGTCGATGGCGTGGGACTCGATTTCATCTACAACCCGCGGCTCGCCGACTTGGTGGCTCAAGCCGGCTCGCCGGTGCCGCTGGGCCTGGGCGTCGTCGACGGCCGCAACACGAAACTCGAGCGGCCCGAGGACGTCGCCCGCCAGGTGGCGCGAATGCTTCCCCGGATCGCGCGCGCCCGGGCGTGGCTCGGGCCATCATGCGGGCTCGAATACTTGCCCCGGGACCGCGCCCGAGCGAAACTGGAGCTGCTGGGAAAAATTCGCGCCGCGCTCGCAGGCCGCTGACGAAACCGGAAAGGCGAAAGCAAACTCATGGGCCGTGAAAAACTCGAAAAGCTGGGTTTGCACCTGCCGCTGTTTCCGGTGACTTCGGTGGGCAGCTTTCCCAAGCTGGACTCGGTGGTCGAAGCCCGGAACGAATTCCGGCGCGGGAAGATTGGCGCCGAGAAACTCACCGAGGCGGAACGGCGGGCCACCGCCTTCTGGATGCAAAAGCAGGAAGAGCTGGGCATCGACGTGCTTGTCGACGGCGAGCAGTATCGCGGCGACATGGTAGCCTACTTCGCCGAGCGGCTGCCGGGGTTCACCGAGGGCGGGCTGGTCAGGAGCTACGGCAACCGCTATTACCACAAACCGATTGTCACCGGCGAAGTGAGCTGGCCGGGTCCGCTGACGGTGGACTGGTGGCGCTACGCGCAGGGCCTGACCACCAAGCCGGTGAAGGGCATGCTCACCGGCCCCTATACGATGATGGATTGGAGTTTCAACGAACATTACGCCGACCGCAAAGCCACCTGCATGGCGCTGGCGGGAGTGATTCGCCGGGAAGTGGAAGCCCTGCTCGAAGCCGGCTGCCGGATCGTCCAGGTGGACGAGCCGGCGCTTTCGGTGCGGCCGGAGGAACTGGCGATTGCCGTCGAGGCAATGCACCGGGTGACCGACGGCTTGAACGCCTATTTCATTTCCCACGCCTGCTACGGCGCGTTCGAGTTGATCTATCCCGGCATGCTCGAATTGCCGGTGGATAATTTCGATCTCGAGATGTCGAATAGCGGGCTGGATCTGCTCGAGCTGTTCCGCCGGCATCCGTTCACCAAGGACATCAGTTTCGGCGTTGTCGACGTGCACACCCACGTGCTTGAAGACGCGCCTACCGTGCGGCGCCGGGTGGAGCAGGCGCTGACGATTCTGCCTAAAGAGCGCGTCTGGGTGGATCCCGATTGCGGGCTGAAAACGCGCACTGTGGATGAAGCCATCGGCAAGCTCCGGCTGTGCGTCGAGGCGGCGCGATCCTTCCGTAACTGATCGCGCCCCTTTTGTCCCCATCCCCTGAACGTGTTCTGCAGCGGTATCGCGAGGTTTGTTGGCACGCCGCGAGGATTTGGTTGCGGCCTGTTGATCGCTGGACGATGGCCCGCCGCTTGTCCGGCTGCGGTGCTGGCAGGGCGGCGCTGGAGGACCGAAAGGCGGCGATCGTGTCGTGAGCTCCTTTAGCATTGGCGGGGTCCTTCGCTCCGCTCAGGATGACAAGGCTGCCTTGTAGGCGGAATGGGTTGGGGCTGGCCGCGCCGCGTTCCCTGCCGCCTTGACGCCTGCCGCCGCTTTGCTTAGAGTCAGATTTCCCGATGCGAACCGGAAGAAACCTCGCGCGACATCTTCCCTCCCTCGGCTTGCTCGCCGCTCTCGCGCTGGCCGCCGGCTCCGCCGGCGCCGCCGGGCCCGCCCAAGGCGGGCAGCAGCCCAGCATTGAGTATTCCCAATACGCCAAAGCCGCTCGAGCCGCCCAAGCCAACTGGCCCGGACAAGCGGTGCGGGCGGCGCATGGGATGGTGGTGAGCGACGACCCGCTCGCCTCGGCTGCCGGCGAAGAAATCCTGAAAGCCGGCGGGAACGCGGTCGATGCCGGCGTCGCCGTGGCTTTCGCGCTGGCGGTGGTTTATCCGGAAGCGGGAAACCTCGGCGGCGGCGGATTCATGCTGGTGCGGCAAGCGAGCGGGAAGGCGGCGCTCATCGATTACCGCGAAGAAGCGCCCAAGCGGGCGACGGCGAAGATGTATCTCAACCCCGACGGCTCGCTGATACCTAACGGCGCCACCACCGGCTATCGCGCCGTGGGCGTGCCCGGCACGGTTGCCGGCATGGAGCTGGCGCTGCGCAACTACGGCAGCATGAAACTGGCCCGGGTGATGGCCCCCGCCATTCGCCTGGCCGAACAAGGCTTCCCGGTGAGCGACCGGCTGGCGAAGGACCTGGCAGCCGGCCGGAAGCGCATGCAGGCCTTTGCGGTGAGCGAGCGCATCTTCTTGCATAACGGCGAGCTTTACAAGCCGGGCGAGATTTTCAAGCAGCCGGAGCTTGCGGCCACGCTGCGCCGCATCGCCCGGCACGGTTCCGCCGGGTTCTATCGCGGCGAAACGGCGCGCATGCTGGCGGCGGACATGGCGAAGAACGGCGGCTTGATTGGGCTCGAGGATCTGGCCGCTTACCGGGCGAAAATCCGCGCTCCGCTGGAAGCCGGCTATCCCTACGACGGGCACACCTGGGAAGTGATTACGTCGCCGCCGCCCAGTTCCGGAGGCGTGGCCATCATCGAAGCGCTGAACATCCTCCAGGCGCTCCCGCTCAAGCCGGTTCCCGGCCAGGCCGCCAGCGCCTGGAGCAACGCCGAAAACGTGCATTACGTCGCCGAGGCGATGCGGCGGGTTTTCGCCGACCGCGCCGCCTACCTCGCCGATCCCGATTTCAATCACGTGCCGGTGCGCGGCTTGATCAGCCCGGCGTACGCCAGCGGATTGCGCGCTTCGATCGACGCCACTCGCGCGACGCCCAGCGCCGACGTCCACGCCGGCAATCCGGCGCCGTACGATCGCGCGGCCCGCCGCCTTTCGACCCGCCGCGGCGGGCTCGCGGCCCTGAGCCTGCCGAAGGGCCACGAGGGAACGCCGGCGGGCGCCGCCCGCGTGGCCAGGCTCGACGCCCGCAGCGCGGCCGCGTGGTCGGAGTGGACGGCTTCGCGGCCGGGCCATACCACCCATTTCTCGGTGGTCGATGCGGCCGGCAACGCCGTTTCCAACACCTATACGATCAACGATTTCTTCGGCTCGGGCGTCACCACCACCGCCGGGTTCCTGCTGAACGACGAAATGGATGATTTCACCACCGCCCCCGGCAAGCCGAACGTCCTGTTCCACCTGTACCAGTCGGCGGGCAATGAAATCGCTCCCGGCAAGCGGCCGCTCAGTTCGATGGTGCCGACGATGGTGCTGCGCGACGGAAAGCTGAGTCTGGTGACCGGTTCGCCGGGCGGGCCGAGAATCATTTCGGCGACGCTGCTAAGCGTGTTGAACTGGATGCGCATGGGCATGGACGCGCAGCAGGCGATTAACGCCCCGCGCTTCCATCACCAGTGGATGCCCGACGTGCTCTTCGTCGAGCCGACGCTTTCTTCCGACACGATTCGCCAGCTCGAGCAGCGCGGCTACCACGTCGATGCCCGCGGCTGGATCGGCCAGGTGAACGCCATCGGCATCGATCCCCGCACCGGCGATCGCCTGGGCGCCGGCGATCCCCGCCGCGGCGGCGCCGCCGCCGGCAATTGACCCCGCCGCCGCGATGGAACACGTTCTTTCCACTTACCTGTTTTCGAGAGAGCCGCTCGGATCGGAGGCGCTGGCGGCGGTGGCTCGCGCCGGAATCGGTGCCGTCGAGCTGTATTCGGCTCCGGGCCATGTGAATTACCGCTCCCCGGAACAGGTTCGCGAGTTGGGCCGGTGGCTCGAGGGGAACCGCCTCGCGCTGCATTCGGTGCATTCCCCCATGGACCGCGGCGGAAGGCAGGGCCGCGAGGGCGGAGCGCCGATTTCGATTGCCGAGCCGGAGAGACTGCGCCGAATCGACGCGGTGGATGAAATCAAGCGCGCGCTCGAGATTGCCGAACAAATTCCGTTTCGCTGCCTGGTGCAGCACGTGGGCAGCGGCCACGAGCCGCTCGACGACCGCCACCAGGAAGCCGCGTTCAACTCCCTGGAAATCCTGGTGGTGTTTGCCCGCCAGCGGGGAGTGAAAATCGCGCTGGAAAACACGCCGGGCGACTTGTCTTCGCCGGACGCCCTGATGGATTTCCTGCGGCAAACGCGGCTGGCGGATCTGGGGCTCTGTTTCGACACCGGGCACGCGCGGCTGGGCGAGGGAGTGGAACCGAGTTTCGAGCGGATGCGCGACCGGGTGGTCACCACCCACATCCACGACAACCACGGCGAGCTTGACGAGCACCTGGTCCCGTTCGAAGGCTCGATCGATTGGGAAGCGGCGCTGCGGCTGCTAGCTAACGCGCCCGCGGAGCTGCCTTTGGTGCTCGAGCTGAAGGAGCCCGCGGCCGGCGGCTGGGCGCCGGCGCTCGAACGGGCGGCGGCGGCGCTCGAGCGGATGGAAACCATCGCCGGCGGCCAGCCCCGGCCCGCGGGGAGGAATTGAGCGAAGCCATGCCGGTCGTCGCCATCGAAGACGCTGCCCGCCACGCCGGCCGGGAAGTGACCCTGCGCGGCTGGCTGTACAACCTGCGCGAATCGGGCAAGCTGCTGTTTCCGCAATTCCGCGACGGCACCGGCGTCATCCAGGGCGTGGTGGCGCTGAAGGAGAATCCCGCGGCGTTCGAGACCCTGCGGGAGCTGACCCAGGAGTCGAGCCTCGAAGTCACCGGGCTGGTGCGCGCCGATGCTCGCGCACCCGGCGGCCACGAGCTTCAGGTGACGGCAGTGCGCGTCATTCAGAAAGTGCCCCCGGGCGATCCCTACCCGATTCAGTTGAAAGAGCACGGCGTCGATTTCCTGCTCGAGAACCGGCATCTGTGGCTGCGGACGCCGCGCCAGGCGGCGATCCTGCGGATTCGCGACCAGGCGATCCTGGCGGCGCGCCAATACATGCACGAGCAGGGCTACACTCTCACCGACGCGCCGATTTTCACGCCGTCGTCCTGCGAGGGCACCACCACCCTGTTCGAAGTCAACTACCTGGACGATCGCAAGGCGTACCTCACCCAATCGGGCCAGCTTTACATGGAAGCAACCGCCGCCGCGCTCGGCAAGGTGTATTGCCTGGGGCCGGCGTTCCGCGCCGAGCGGTCGAAAACCCGCCGCCACCTCACCGAATTCTGGATGCTCGAGCCGGAAGCCGCTTTCGCCCGGATCGACGACATGATGGCGCTGGCCGAGGGGCTGATCTGCCGGATGGTGCGCAGCGTGGTCGAGCATCGCGGCCGCGAGCTGGCAGCCATCGAGCGCGATCCCGCGCCGCTCGAAGCCATCGCGCCTCCCTTCCCGCGCATCACCTACGATGAAGCCATCGAGATTTTGCATCGCCGCGGCAATCCCACCACGTGGGGCGACGATTTCGGCGGCGACGAGGAAACCCTGCTTTCGAGCGAGTTCGATCGCCCGGTGATCGTTCACCGCTTCCCCTCCGCCATCAAGGCGTTTTACATGGCCCGCGACCCGGACCGGCCGGACCTGGCGCTTGGTTTCGACGTGCTCGCCCCGGAGGGTTACGGGGAAATCGTCGGCGGCGGCGAGCGATTGGCCGATTACCAGACACTCAAAGACCGCATCCGCGAACACGATTTGCCCGAGGAGCCGCTTGGCTGGTATCTGGACCTGCGCCGGTACGGCAGCGTGCCCCATGCGGGTTTCGGGCTCGGCATCGAGCGCGTTCTCGCCTGGATTACCCGCGCCGAACACATTCGCGAAGTCATTCCCTTCCCTCGCATGATTTACCGTATATATCCTTAGCGAGGGGGGGGCTGGGGCGGCGCCGGAGCGAAAGATTTTTCGCCCCTACTTTAGATCATGGCCCACAAAGTCCGGATCATCGGCGTTCCCATGGACCTGGGAGCGAGCCGCCGCGGCGTGGATATGGGTCCCTCCGCGATGCGTGTCGCCGGACTCCAGGCGCGAATCAAGCAGTTGGGTCATGCGGTTGAGGACTTCGGCAACGTTCCGGTGAAGCAGGCCGAGGAGCAGCATTACGGCGACAAGCGGGCGAAGTACCTGAAGGAAATCGCGGAAACGTGCACCGGCCTGGCGGGAATCGTCAAGCGGGCGGCGGGCGACGGCTGCCTGCCGCTGGTGCTGGGCGGCGACCATTCGCTGGCGGTAGGGTCGATTGGCGGCGCCGCTGCCAGTCATCGCAAGCAGGGCCGGCGCATCGGCCTGCTCTGGCTGGACGCCCACGGCGACATGAACACGCCGGAAACGACGCCTTCGGGAAACGTGCACGGGATGCCCCTGGCGGCGCTGGTCGGCGCCGGCGCGCCGGAGCTGACCGGCCTCGCCGGCTTCACCCCCATCCTCGACGCCCGCCAAGTGGCGCTGGTCGGCGTGCGCGAGCTCGATTCCCGCGAACAGCGGCTGATGAAGCAATCGGGAGTGCACCCCTTCACGATGCGCGATATCGACGAGCGGGGCATGCGCGAGGTGATGACCGAAGCGCTCCGCTTCGTCACCGACGACACCGCCGGCATCGCCGTCAGCCTGGATATGGATTTTGTCGATCCCGCCGAGGCGCCGGGCGTGGGTACGGCGGTTCGCGGCGGCGTCACCTACCGCGAAGCGCACCTGGCGATGGAGATGATCGCCGACACCCGCGCCCTGGTGTTGCTGGAAGTTGTGGAAATCAATCCGGTGATCGATTTGCACAACAAGACCGCCAACCTGGGCGTCGAGCTCGTGCTCTCCGGGCTGGGAAAGAAGATCCTGTGATGGCCGCTTCCACGAAAAAAGACTCGCCTCCGCCGCCGCCGCGAAAGCGGTTGCGAATCGCGGTGCTGTTCGGAGGCCGCTCGGCCGAGCACGAGGTGTCGATCGCCTCGGCGTCTTCGGTGATTCGCGCGCTCGATCCGGCGAAATACGACGCCGTGCCCATCGGGATCAGCAAGGACGGCCGCTGGCTGGTGGGCCGCCACGCCCAGAAAATGCTGAGCGATACCCTGAAACAAGGCGAGCGCGTTTTCCTGCCGCCGGAGCCCGGCGCCTCGGCGCTGGTGCGATACAGCGACGAAGGCTCGGCACCGGCGGTCGGGATCGACGTCGTTTTCCCGGTGCTGCACGGAACCTACGGGGAAGACGGCACGCTGCAAGGCTTGCTCGAGCTGGCGAATCTGCCGTACGTCGGCGCGGGCGTGCTCGCCTCGGCGGTGGGTATGGACAAGGACGTGCAAAAACGCCTGTTCGAGCAGGCGGGGCTGCCGGTGGTGCCCTGGATCGCCTTGCCCCGATCCCGCTGGGAGAATCACCGCCAGGAAGTGCTCGAACAAGTGGCGAGCCGGTTCCAGTTCCCGGTGTTCGTGAAGCCGGCAACGCTCGGTTCCTCGGTCGGGATGACGAAGGCGCACGGGGCTGAGGAACTGCCGGCGGCGCTCGATTTGGCGGCGGAATTCGCCCAGAAGATCCTGATCGAGCGCGGGGTCGACGCCCGCGAAATCGAGGTGGCGGTGCTCGGCAACGAAGAGCCGCGAGCGTCGGTGCCCGGCGAAGTGATTCCCCACCACGAGTTCTACGATTACGCCGCCAAATACACCGAGGAAGGCACCCAACTGGTGATACCCGCCCCGCTCAATCCCCGGCAGACCGCGAAAGTGCAGGAGTACGCCGTCCGCGCCTTCCAGGTGATCGAAGGCCGGGGCATGGCGCGAATGGATTTCTTCCTCGAACGCCACACCGGGCGCATCTACCTGAACGAAATCAATACGATTCCCGGATTCACCTCGATCAGCATGTATCCCCGCATGTGGGAAGCCAGCGGGCTCAGCTATCGCGAACTCATCGACCGGCTGATCGAGCTGGCGCTCGAGCAGCATCGGGAAAAGCAGCGCACCAAGTTTTCCTTCGAGCCGCCCCCCGGCGGCGCCGGCGTGCTCGGCGGCTGAGTGCCGCCGCAGTTCGCCTTTTTCCGCTGCATCCGAGCCGCGACCCCGCGGAGTGGGGGAGCAGGATCGCCGGATCGAAGCCGCCAGACCACACTCTCCGCCGGCTGGCAGCTGATCGCGGCCGCCAATCCCTCGATCCCTTCCGCGATCATCCGCGCCGCAACCCGCCGTGTTGCAATCAAAAGAGCGACGGCGCCGAATCCTTGATCGGAATATCCAGTAGAGTGGGTCCGGCTGCCTGAAACGATGCCTCGAGCGCCGGCCCCAGTTCCGCCGCCCATTCCACTCGCCGCGCGGCGCAGCCGTAGCCGGCGGCGATGACGCCGACATCGATACCCGGAAGCTGAAAACTCGGATGCGATTTGGCGCCGGTGAGGGCGCTGAAAGCATCGAGCGCGGCGTAGCCGCCGTTGTTGAAAATCACGAACGTGATCGGCATGTGGTGCTGCGCCGCCGTCCACAACCCCTGAATCGCATACTGGGCCGAGCCGTCTCCCACCACGCAAATCACGCGCCGCCCAGGCTGCGCCAGCGAGATCCCCGCCGCCGCTGGCAAGCCCCAGCCGAGCGAGCCGCTGGCGCCGGCGTAAAACCCGCCGCTCGACCGTATCGGCAAATAGTCGTGCAGCAGGGGACGATGCGACGGCACTTCGTCCACGATGATGGCGTCGCCGGGCATCGCCGCGCCGACCGCGTGGAGCACGAAGGCGGCGGTGATGGGATCGGCGGCGGCGGGTGCCGGCGGCCGGCGCAGTCCGGGCGGCGTCGGGCGCGCGGAAGCGGCGACGCGTTCGACCAGGTGCGCCAGCCCCAGCCGCATCGTGCAGAGCACGCTCGCGCCTGCCGGCGCCCAGGCTGCCGCCGCCGGATCGTCCACCAATTGAAACAATCGCGCTCCGGGCGGAATCACCGGGCCCTCGGTGTGGATGTGAAAGGTGAAAACCGGCGCGCCGAGCACCACGATGACGTCGTGGCCGTCCAGTTTCCGGCAAAGCGGCTGGCGGGCGGCGGGCAAGAAGCCGGCAAACAAAGGATGGTCTTCGGGAAAACTGCAGCGGCTGGAATACGGGCTCACCCAGACCGCCGCTCGCGTCCGGCATGCCAGCTCGATCGCGAGGTCCCAGGCGCCGTCGCGGTCGACTCCCGGCCCCACCACCAGCGCCGGCCGGCGGCTGGCATCAAGCGCGGCGGCGACCCGGGCGAGCGCGTCGGGATCGGGCGCGAATTCGGTGGCCACTTCCCGCGGCTCGAGGGGATCGGTTGGCGCCTCCCAATCGTCGGCGGGCACCGAAACGAACGTGGGACCGCAAGGCCGCTGGATGGCCGTATAGCAGGCACGGGCGATGGCCGCGGGCACATCTTCGGCGCGGGCGGGCTCGGCGCTCCACTTCACGTACGGGCGCGGAAATTGCGCGGCTTCCAGGTCGTGCAAGTAAGGCATGAGCGGCAGCAGCGCCCGGGTTTGCTGGCCGGCGATGATCACCACCGGCGTTTGGTTCCACCACGCGGTCATCACGCTGCCGAGCGCGTGGCCGAGTCCGCCGGCGCTGTGCAGGCTCGCCAGCGCCGGGCGGCCCGAGGCCTGGGCGTAGCCGTCGGCCATCGCCACCGCCGACGCTTCGTTCAAGGCCAGAATGTAGCGGAAATCCTCGGGCCAGTCGCGAAGCAGCCCCAGCTCGGTCGAGCCGGGATTGCCGAAGACGGTGGTGATGCGGAGCGAGCGCAGCAGCGCGAGCGTCGCCTCCCGCACCGTGGGTTTGGTCTCCACCGGCGGGTCCTTGGGGTTCGCCGACGACCTTACGGGAGCCTTCCAGCGCTGTCAAGCAACGCGGCGTTCGGCACGCGCGGCGCGGCGCTGGGTAGCCACGAGCCCGGCCGCCGGCCGCAGCAGGCTCGTCCCGCTACCCGGTCCCTCGCTTGACAAATTTATCCATCTGGGTAAAATAATTAACCGGTTAGTTAAGGAGGACGCATGGCGCGCCATGCAGCTGGGCCCCGGTCGGACGCCGCCGGACGCATTCTTGCCGCCGCCGAGGAAAGCTTCGCCGCCCGCGGACTGGCCGGCGCCCGTACCGAGCAAATCGCCGCCCGCGCCGGGGTCAACAAGGCCCTGCTCCATTACTACTTCCGCAACAAACGCAACCTCTACCGCGCCGTGCTTCGCCACCTGCTCGACGAGCTCCGCAGCTCGGTAAGCTCCGAGGCGCGGACCGCCCAGCCGGCGCGCGAGCAGGTGACCGTCTTCGTCGAGGGCTATTTCCGCTTCCTCGCTACCCACCCGAATTATCCCCGCCTGGTGCAGCGGGAATTCCTGGATTCGAAGGGCGAGGCGGACTGGCTGAAGCGCGACTACCTCGGGCCGCTGATGCGCGGCCTGGTGAATCTGGTGGAACAGGGAGTGCGCCGGGGCGAATTTCGGCCGGTGGATCCCCAGCAAGCGGCGTTCAGCCTGCTCGGAGCGACCACCGCCTACTTCGCCGCCGGACCGATTTGGAGCCGCTTCCTCGGCCGCAATCTGCTCGAACCGGCCGCGCTCGAAGAGCGCCGCCGCGCCCTGCTCGATTTCCTCGGTTACGGCCTGTTCCGGCGCGTTCGTTCTCCGGCCAAACGCGCCGGCCCGACAGGAGGCGGTTCCGCATGAGCCGGCGCGATCGTTCCCTCACCAAAGGCGCCGGCCGGGCGGGGGCCCGGTCGCACATGAGCCGCCGCCAGTGGAGGTCGTCGTGAGCGGGCGCAAATTCATCGCGCTGCTGGTGGTCGTGTTCGCTGTATCGCTCGCCATTTACCTGTTCACGACTCCACGCGGAAACCAGATCCCGTTGGTGGGCATCATCGACGGCAACGACGTCGTGGTGAGCCCGATGATTACCGGCCGGCTGATCCGGTTGAACGTCGACGAAGGCTCGGTGGTGAAGAAAGGAGAGTGGATCGCCGAGCTCGATCCGTCGGAACTCGAGGCAACGGTGGCCGCGCAAACCGCCAACATCAACGCCATCGCTTCGCGCGTGGCCGCGAACCAGAAGTCGCTCGCCGTCACCAACGATCAGACGGCGGCGCAAATCGACCAGGCGCAGGCCACCGTCACCGCCACCCAGTCGCAATTGCAGCAGGCCCAGGCGACCCTCTGGCGGGACCAGCTCGACGACCAGCGGGCCGTCGCGCTCTACCAGGGCGGGATCGGCACCGCCCAGGACCGCGACCACGCCGACGCTGCCGTCCGCGCCGACCAGGCGGCGGTGAAAGCGCTCGAAGACCAGGTGAAGGCGCAGCGGGCGGCGCTGGCCCTCGCCAGGGCCAACCGGAAGCAGCTCGACGTGATCCAGAGCCAGATTGCCGACATGAAAGCGCAATGGGCTCAGGCCCGGGCGCTGCGCGACCAGGCTGCCACCCAGCTCGGCTACACCCGCATCTACGCGCCCATCGACGGCATCGTCTCGGTGCGGGTGGCGAAGCAGGGCGAGGTGGTGTCCGCCGGGTCGCCCATCGCGATCGTCGTGGACGTCGATCACCTGTGGGTGCGTGCCGATGTCGAGGAAACCTACATCGATTCGGTGCGGTTCGGCGAGCGGCTCGCGGTGGAATTGCCTTCCGGGGACCGGCTGGAAGGCACGGTGTTCTTCAAGGGTGTCGAGGGCGATTTCGCCACCCAGCGCGACGTCAGCCGCACCAAGCGCGACATCAAGACCTTTGCCATCAAGATCGCGGTTCCCAACCCCGGGCGCCGGCTGTTCACCGGCATGACCGCGACGGTGCTGCTTCCGCCGCCTGCCCGGGCCTCGCGGTCCGGCTGGCTGGGGCTGATCGAATCGAGGATGCGGCCGGGCCGATGAGCGCGATCGAAGTACACGAGCTGAAGAAGATGTTCGGCGCGTTCACCGCGGTGAACGGCGTGAGCTTCACCGTCGAGGACGGGGAGATTTTCGGCTTGCTGGGCCCCAACGGCGCGGGGAAAACCACCCTGATCCGCATGCTCACCACGCTCACTCCGCCGACCGCCGGCACCGCCTCGGTCGCCGGCCACGACATCGTGCAAGACGCCGACGGAGTGCGGAAGTCGATGGGAGTGATCCCGCAAGCCCAGACGTCCGATCCCGAGCTGACCGCCGAGGAAAACATGGTGATTCACGCGAAGCTCTACGGCGTGCCGGCGCCGGTGCGTCAGGAGCTGATGGAGCGGCTGCTGGCTTCGGTGGGCCTCGAGAAATTCCGGCACGAGCTGGTGAGAACTTTCTCCGGGGGGATGCGCCGGCGGCTCGAGATCGCCCGCGGACTGATGCATTCGCCGAAAATCCTGTTCCTGGACGAGCCCACCACCGGCCTCGATCCCGTTTCGCGGACTAACGTGTGGGAGATGATCGAGCGGCTGCGCGATCAGCAGAAACTGACGATTCTGCTCACCACCCACTACATGGACGAAGCCGACAAGCTCTGCGACCGGGTCGCCATCGTCGATCACGGCGATCTGAAGGCGCTCGATTCGCCCGCCCGGCTGAAGCAATCGATTCCCGGCCACGACGCGGTCGACGCCGAGTTCGAGAACGCCCCGAGCGGCTGGGCCGAAGCGCTGCGCGGGCTTGCCGAAGTCGCCGACGTGAAAGCGCACGACGGGGTGTTCCGGCTGTCGTCGCACAACGGCCCGCGCACCATCGCCGCGCTGATGGAGCTGGCGCGCGAAAGCGGAGTGGTGGTTCGCCGGATGAGCGTCGAGAACACCACCCTGGACGACGTGTTCCTCTATTACACCGGCCGCGGCCTCCGCGACGAAGTGGGAGGAAGGCGCTATGACGTCAGCCACCTGTACCGGCACTGAGCGCGAGCGCCGCCGATGAAGCTCTATCGCATCTCCGCTTTCATCGAGCGCGACATGCGGAAATTCTTCCGCAGCCCCGCGCTCATGGTCGCCTCGATGATTTTCCCGCTGGTCCAGTTGATCGTGCTGGGCTACGCCTTTGGCGGCAAAATCAAGGGAGTGAGGCTGGCGGTGGTGGACGACGACCACCAGGCCTATTCCCGGCAGGTGATCGAGAAGCTCCAGGCGATTGCCGCCGGACCCCGAACGGTGAGCCTGGTCGATTACGATTCCCTGCCCCGGGCGGTCAGCGACCTGCGGACCGGAATCGTGCGCGGGGTGGTGCTCATTCCGCTTGGCTATTCTCGCCGGGTGCAGCACGACGACAATCCCCGGCTGGTGTTCATCGAGGACAATACCGACCAGTTCCTGTCCTCGTCGCTGCTGGGCGAGATGCAGCTCACCGTGCAGCAGATCGACACCCCGGCGATCCAGCCTCGCCTGGCGCAGCAGGTGAATCTGAACGTGGTCGAGGTGTATCCCTACATCGATTACATCAAGTACCTGCTGCCCGGCTCGATCGCGATGGCGATTTTCGTGGTGGCGATGATCGGCGGAGGCATCACCTTCATCGACGACAAGGCGCGTGGCCTGCACGAGGGCTACCTGGTGACGCCGATCGCGCGATCGGAACTGGTGCTTGGCCTGAACCTTTCCGGGGCGATCAAGGGCCTGATGGCGGGCATGGTGATCACCGGGATCGGCGGGCTGATTGCCGGCATTCCCCGGCTGTGGGATCCGGTGCGCCTGGGTTACCTGGCGCTGGTCTGCGGCGCGGCGGCGCTGACGATGATCGCGTTCATGTTCCTTACGATGGTGAGGGTGGACGACCCGCTCGTGCCGCGGGCCATTTTCGGCGTGCTGAACACGCTGCTGTTCTTCCCCTCGGGCGCCATTTATCCGATCCAGGGATTCCCGAAATGGCTTAAGTGGATTGCGGTGGTCGATCCCTTCTATTACACCGTGCACGCCTTGCGCAACCTTTTGCTCAAGAGCGTCGGCATGGCCGGCATCTACAAGGACCTGCTGGTGCTGCTGGGAATGTCGGCGGGGCTGCTGGCGGCATCCACGCTTCTGTTCAAGCGCCAATTGTAGCGGCCGACGCCGCCTTCGCCAGCGGGGGCCAACGCGACCCGCCGGCTTGCACCCGGGGCTCGCGCTCCGCCCGCCTTCACCTTGACATTCTAGGGGAACGGCCGTATCCTCCCGTGCAATGCCTGCCCCTGACCGCAAGCAACGCCTCGAGCTGCTCCAGGGCACCCTGGACCTGCTGATTCTGCGCACACTGCTGTTGGGCCCGGCGCACGGCCACGCCATTGCCAAGGCGATTGCCTTCCGCTCCGACGATGTGTTGCAGGTCGAGGAGGGATCGCTCTATCCGGCGCTGCATCGGCTGATCAGGCGTGGGTGGATATCGGCGGAGGAAGGCCCCTCGGAAAACAATCGCCGGGCCAAGTTCTACCGGCTGACGGGCAGAGGCCGGCGGCAACTCGCGGTTGAGACCGGCAAATGGGACCGGCTCGCGGCAGCGATTGCGCGGATCGTGCGGCCAGCGGAACAGGAGGGAAAGTCATGAGCCGCCGCAAACGCATGATGGAGGATCTCGACCGGGACATTCGCGACCATATCGAACGGGAGACCAGGGACAACATCGACCGCGGGATGGCGCCGGAGGACGCGCGCTTCGCCGCGCTGCGCAAGTTCGGAAACGTGATGCGGGCCAAGGAAGACGCCCGCGCGACGTGGGGTTTCCTCTGGCTCGAGCAGTTCGTGCAGGATGTGCGTTACGGCTTGCGGATGCTCGGCAAGTCCCCCGGCTTCGCCGCCATCGCCATCCTTACCCTTGCCTTGGGCATTGGCGCCAATACCGCCATCTTCAGCGTGGTGCACGCAATTTTGCTCAAGCCGCTTCCCTATCCTGCTTCCAGCCGCTTGGCGATCGTCTGGTCCGGCGTGGGCGACGCCGATCGCGCTCCTTCCTCGGGTTTCGCCTTCGAGCAAATCCGCGAGCGCTCCCGCCTGTTCGAACAGATCGGCGGGATATGGGTTACGAATGCCGCCGTCACCGGCGCCGATGACCCCCAGCCGGAGCCAGTCAAGCTGGCCGAAGTCACCAGCGGCCTGCTTTCGTTGTTCTGCGATCGCCCGGCTCTCGGGCGGCTCTTCGTCCCGCAGGACGTGGCGCCCAACGCTCCCGTGGCCGTGATCGTTTCGAATGGACTGTGGCGGCGCAAGTTCGGTTCGGACCCTCGCATCGTCGGCAAGACACTGCGCCTGGGTCCGATAGCGCCTACCATCCTGGGTGTCTTGCCCGAGGATTTTCGTCTGATCTTTCCCGGGGATTCGAGCATCCCCGAAAGCCCCGATGTTTATGTGCTTCTCCCAGGCCGGTTCACCAACCCCGAGGGACCCGAGTTTCTCCGCGTGGTTGGCCGCCTTCGCCCCGGTGCAACCTTTGCCGAGGCCCAATCCGAAGCCGCCGCTATCGCCCGGCAACTGCGGACGGCGATCAAGGGTTACGGAGATCAGAATTACCGGCTGAGCGTTATTCCCCTGCATGACGATGACGTCCACGGCGTCCGCGGCGTGCTGACCATCCTCCTTGGCGGCGTCGGCCTCGTGCTCCTTGTTGCCTGCGTCAATGTTGCCAATCTCCTTCTCGCCCGCGCCGGCAGTCGCCATGGCGAAACCGCCGTGCGCTCCGCCTTGGGCGCCTCGCGCCTTCGCATCATTCGCCAGTTCCTCACCGAAAGCATCGTGCTCGGACTCCTGGGAGGGGCTGCCGCGCTGGTGCTGGCCTGGGCGACGCTCAAGGTGATCCTGCTCCTTCGGCCGGAACCGCTGCTGCACTTGGGGGCGATTCGGCTGGACGCTGCGGCGTTCGAGTTCACCTTCGCCATCGCGCTGCTCACCGGATTCATCTTCGGCCTCTTTCCCGCTCTGGCCGCAGCGCGATTCGACCTCGCCACCGCCTTCAGGACCGGCGGACGCAATCTCGCCTCGGGCCATCGCCGGTCAAGAATGGCTCTCGTTCTCGTCGAAGTGTCGCTCAGCTTCGCGCTCCTGGCCGGCACCGGCTTGCTGGTCCGCACGTTCCTCCGCGTCCTGCGCGTAGATCCGGGATTTCAGCCCGCGAACGTGCTCAGCTTCACGCCCTTGGGCGGCAACTATCGCTTCCTTCACCAGTTGCAGCAAAGCCTCGGCTCCCTGCCCGGCGTGCAATCCGTCTCTGCGGTCAGCCATCTGCCGCTCGACGAGAGCGTCGCCAATTGGTACGACTACTATTGGCCCGAAGGCGCTCCCCCGGACCAGCAGTCCACCGTCATGGCCGATTTTCGGTCGGTGTTGCCCGGCTACTTCAAAGTCATCGGCGCCAGTTTGATCGAGGGCCGCGACTTCACCGACGCCGACGACCCCGCCCATCAGCACGTGGCGATCGTTGACGACGACCTCGCTCGGCTCGTCTGGCCGGGACAGAACCCTCTGGGAAAGAAATTGAATATTTCCGATTCGCCTGCGGGTCCGTACCAGTTCCAAAGAGATTGGGTGGCCGTCGTCGGCGTGGTACGCCACGTGCAATGCCACTCCCTTACCAGGGCCGTCCGCCCCCAGGTCTACGTTCCGTTTCCGCTTGCGCCTCGTCCCGTTTCGTTTGTGCTGCGCGCATCGGTGCCATTTTCCACGCTCCCCGGCTCGATCCGGCAGCAGGTGTCAAGGCTGAACGGGACCGTGGCCGCTACAAAATTCATCCCTCTCTCCGACCTTGTGGCTCAGGCGCGCTCGCAAAGCCGCTTCGTCGCTTTTCTTTCCGCGTCGCTGGCGGCGATTGCCCTGTTCATGACGTCCATCGGCATCTACGGGGTGGTCTCCTGCCTGGTGACCTTGCGAACGGGCGAGATCGGTCTGCGAATGGCTTTGGGCGCGATTCCCGCCGATGTGCGAAGGATGGTTTTGCGCAATGGCATGGCGCCGGTAGTGTTTGGCTGCCTCGTGGGTATCGCTCTTTCCGTTGCCCTCACCCCGTTGCTTGCCGCGCTGCTTTTCGGAGTGCGTCCGAACGACCTGGCCACCCTTGCCGCGACGGCGCTTTTCCTGTCGGGCGTCGGGCTGCTGGCCTGCTACATCCCTGCGCGGCGGGCGATGCGCGTCGATCCGATGGTGGCGCTGCGATACCAGTAGTCCTTCGCGCAAGCTGGCGCCAATCCGCTTGCTCACGCGCGCGGCTCGTTTCCCGCGCCACGGTCCGAGCCGCGACCCCGCGGAGCGGGGGAGCGGGACCCGCACGCCAGATCAATCCGCTGGCCCGCGCGCCATGGTTCCCGCGCATTGCAAGGATGGGGAACATACGATGGGGGCCTGCTCAGGCAGGCTGGGCGCCGTGGTATTGCACCACGACCACGGTCACGTCGTCGGCCTGGGCGAAGCCGGCGGTGAAGACGCGCACCGCCTGGAAAACAGCGTCCAGAAGCTCCTCGGCCGTGCTGCCCTTGAATTTTTTCACCGCCTCGCGCAGCCGCGCGTCCCCGAACATCTCGCTCTCGGGGTTGACCGCTTCGGTCACCCCGTCCGAATACATCACCAGAAAGTCGCCCGGCTCGAGCTGGACCGTCCGCGAGGCGTACTCGGCGAAGTCGAACATGCCGATGGGGAAACTGTCCGAATCGAGCGCGATCAGTTCGCCCGTGTGCCGGCGCACGAGTGGGGGAACGTGGCCGGCGTTGAAGTATTCCGTCAGCCCGCCCGGCGACACCACCCCGTAGAACAGCGTGGCGTAGCTCTGCTCGTCGGTACGGTCGCAGACCCGCTTGTTCACCCGGTGGGCCAGCTCCGAAAGCGCCACCCCGTTCGACGCCGTCGCGCAGAACGATCCCATCAGCATCGAAGCGAGCAGCGCCGCCGGCATGCCCTTGCCGGCAACGTCGGCAACCACGAAGCCGAGCATCCCCTCGGGCAGCTCGACCACGTCGTAGCAGTCGCCCCCCACCGACCGGCAGGCGAGCGTGCGGCCGGCGGTGACCAGGTGGCTTTCCCGAGGCAGCGTCTTGGGCAGAAGCTGCATCTGAATTTCGCTGGCGATTTCCAGTTCCCGCTGCAGCCGCTCCCGCTCGCGGGCGTCGGCAAACAGCCGGGCGTTCTCCACCACCGTAGCCGCTTCGGCGGCCAGCGAGCGCAGCACCTGGCGATCGAGTTCGGAGAAGGCGGCGAGCGGCCGCCGGCTGTCCAGGTAGAGCACTCCCAGCAGGCCCGCCCGCGTGGCGACCACGGTGGAATCTACCGAGCGGATGGTGGGCTGGCGCTCGAGCGGAATCGCGATCAGCGTGCGCAGGGCCTCGATTACGATGCTGGCCTGCTCGCGCAACGGGTGCTCCTCGCCGATGTCCGCCACCACCAGTTCCCGCCGCGTTTCCGCCACTTGCCGCAACACCGAAGTCGATACCCGCACCTCGTTCAGCGGCAGCGTTCGCTGGCCAGATTCCCGCGCCACGCTGGGCTGCAGCTCGTTTCCCGTCCCTTCCAGCAGCAAGACGCCGCGATCGGCCCCGGTCACCCGGATGGCGGCGTCGACCACCGCCGCCAGCATGTCTTCGAGCAGCAAATGACCGTAGATGGCGCCGGCGGCTTCGAGCAGCACGCCCAGGTGGTACAGTTCCCGCGAACTGGAGGACGATGGCGGCGCGGAATCCACCCGCTCGAGCAGATCCTCGATGCTCTTCTCCTCGCCCGAGAAAATCACCTGGAAGGAATTGCCCGCGCCGAATTCGATGGTGTCGTTCGGGTGCAGCTCGCGCCGTGTTACCTTCTCCTGATTGACGAAGGTGCCGTGGCGGCTGCCGAGGTCCTCGAGAACGTGTTTGCCGTTTTCGAAGACGATTTGGGCGTGCTGGCGGCTGATGCGGCCGTCGCGCAGCACCAGATCGCAGTCCGCCTGCCTGCCGATACGGAAAGGGTTGGCGGTCAAGTCGAGGTTGCGGCGCACGCCGCCCGGTTCCATCACGACAAGTCGAGGATTGCGCGTCACTGGCGTAGGATCTACCCCTTGCGCGGCCGTGGGGAACGCCGCGGGTAACAATCTTAGAGGAAGAGCGGCAGCGCTGTAAACCCGCAGCCTACCACCCGAATTGGTGATTGCTTCCTACCGCGTCGCCGGCCCCCTGGAAACAGAGCAAATAGCCCTCGGGCTCGAAGATGGTGAACCGCCTCATGCCGTAGTGAGCCATGTTGATGCCTTCTTGACCGCTCAGGAAGACGGCGAGCCACCGGAAAGAAACGCATTCACCACGGAGACGAATTTCTCCGGTTCCTCGAAGAACGGCAAATGCCCGCTCTTTTCGAAGGCGACAAACTCCGATCCCGGAATCGCCTGATGAATGTTATAAGCGGTCAGCGCAGCGACGTTCATATCGAATCGGCCCGTGCCGACCAACACCGGGAAACGGAATTTGGCGATCTCGGCATTCAAATCGAATCGCGCAACGTCTTCGTTGACCAGCCGATTCACTTCCCGATATTCCTTGTCATTGGCCATCTTGGCCAGAAATTCGTCGCGATGCTCGGGGGAATAGCACAGCATGCTCAGATAGAGACGGGTGGAGGCGTCGGCCGCCGCGTCGGAATCCTTCTCCCTCAGATTCACCGCAAAAGCGAAGCCATCTTCCTTGGCGGTGACGTCGGGGAAAACATCGTGGAAGAGGAACAGGGTGTCGCGCCACCGCGGCGCCGCGGAGTCAAGGATGATCAGCCGCTCGATATGTTCCGGATGCCGCGCGGCGTAGGCCATCGCGAGAAATCCTCCCCACGAGTGCCCGAGCAGGTCGACCTTCGGAAAACCGAGATGGGCGCGGAGCGCGTCCAGGTCGTTGATTTGATCGGCCAGCGTGCACGTCTCGCCCGGCTTCAGCGGGCCCGAACGCCCCGTGCCTCGCTGGTCCCACATCACGATCTTGCGGTTCCGAGCGAGCGTATCCCAGGCTTCGGAAACGTGGAGGTATTGATGGTCGAAGCCGGGGCCGCCATTGGCGACGAATAGCGGCGTCGCGGCGCCGGAACCGAACACTTCGTAATAAATCGTCGCACCCGCAGCTTGGAAAGTCGTGCCCTGCTCCTCGTGCGCGAAAGCCGGCGACGGGGCCAGCACGAGCGCGAGACCCGCGGCGACCGCGAAAATGCCCGGCACGGAAATTCCGCGGTGCCGCCTCCGGCTGGAAACGACGCGGCGATAAGAAAATCCGGTACTCATGGAGCTCTCCGCTGAGAAATCGGAATTCCCCTGCCCATCTCCTGATGGCCCGGTACCATATTCCACGCCGCACCCGAATGCAAGGCCCGGATTGAGGGTCACTCCCGAAGCTGCTGCGGGGGCGTGCCGCGCGCCGCGCGCCTTCCTTCGGCGTCCGGCCGGGTCGTAAAGCAAATCGGGATTCGATGTAAACCGGTCGTAGAGGAATGGCCGGCGGGACGCCAGGAACGGCAGGTTGCGGTCAGCGCTGGGGCGCTGACTCGGATTCCGGCTCCGGCTCCGGCTGGCCGGCGAGGCAGCGCAAATCGCGCTTGAGTTCGAAGGCGATGTCGGCTGCGCGATCCAGCCGCTTGGCCAGCCGAGGCGGTAACTGGCAGCGTCCTGCAAGCGCGACATCGAGATGATCAAGGAGGCTGTCAATCAACCGTAGCGCTTGCTGGGCGAGCCCGTCGGGGTCGGGCGCGGCGAGGGGAAGTTCCTGTTGGGCGAGGTGGGCCTGCTCGTTGGCGCCCTTCTCCCAGCGCAGAGTTCGCTCCGCCAGGGCGAGCGCCAGCGGCAGGTAATTGTCCTCGCGGGAAACGAAATCGGCTTTGCCCGCCGCCACCAGCCCGGCCAACCGAGCCTGCCGGTCGGGCCGCGCAATGACGATGAGCGGAGCTATCGGGCAAAGTTCTTCCGCCACGCCGCCCAGGGATTCGCCTCGCAGAAACAACTCATCCAAAACGATCGCCGCGGGCAGGCTGCTGCACCCGCCGAGCCGGCGCCGGGCCCGCTCGATATCTTCCTCTGCCCAAAGCTGGTAGCCTTCGCGGGCTCGCAGCAGCACCCGGCGGAGGCCCTCCGCCAGCTCGGTGTCGCGCGAAATCGCCAGCAGCCAGGGCATCGGCCGGGCTCACCGCTGTCCCGCTGGCTGCTCGTTTGCGGCCAACAGGCAGGCGACCGCCGCTTTCAATTCAGCAAGGAGGAAGGGCTTCGCCAGGGACTGGTAGTGGCCTTCGGGCCGGAAATCGAATGCGCCGGAGCCGATTGGATCGGAGCCGAGCAGGAGCAGGCGTCCGCTGCGCACCGCCTCGGAGGTAGCAAGGGCGCGGTGCAGCGCCATGAACCCGGGAGCGGAAAATTTCAAGTCGCTGATGAGCAGATCGAACGAACCCGACTCCAGGTGGGCAAGCGCATCGGCTGGCTCGGTCACTAGCTGCACCCGATGCCCTTCGCCCCCAAGCGCATCGGCGATCAATTGGCCCACTCCCCCTTCTTCCTCGATCACCAGGATGCGGCTGCCGGGAATGGCCTGCCGGGAGCCGTCCACTTCCCGCCGCGCCGGCTCGCTCGGCTGTTCCCGCACCAGCGGCAATTCCACGACGAACGTGGCCCCAGCGCCGGGCTCGCTCGACACCCGTATCTCGCCACCGTGTTGCTGCAGAATGCCGCTGGCAATGGACAACCCCAATCCCGTGCCGACTCCGACAGGCTTGGTGGTGAAGAACGGCTCGAAAATGCGGCTGTGCAGTTCGACGGGAATGCCCGGCCCGTCGTCCTCCACCTCCAGCAAAACGCTCGCCGGAGTGTGGCGGGTGCGCAAGCTGAGGCGCCCGGGGCGGCCGCCCTCGGCGATGGCTTGCTGGCTGTTGAGCACCAGATTGAGCACTACCTGCTGAAGTTGTACCGGATTGGCGAGCGTGCCGGGAAGCTCCGGATCCAGATCGGTGACGACGCTGATCCCCGTATGTTTCAAATCGTAGCCGCAAAGCCGCAGGATTCGCTCAACCAGCTCATTCAAGTTCACTGGGGATCGCTCCACTTTGGCCTCGCGCGCCATCATCAGTAGACTGCGCACAATCCTCCCCGCGCGTTCGCCCTCCTGACAGATTCGCCGGACGTCGGCCAGCGCCTTCGGCCCGAGCGGCTGCTCGAGCAGCAGTTGGCCGTAACCGGTGATTGTGGTAAGCGGGTTATTGAGCTCGTGGGTGATTCCGGCGGTCATTTGGCCCAGCGCGGCAAGCTTGTAGGTCTGGAGCAGCCGCGCCGGCAATTCGCGCTCGGCGGTCAGGTCTCGATACCGCTCCACCCAGCCCAGAGAGGCTTCGGAATCCCCTCCCAATGGCCGAGCCAGCCGCTCGATCACCCGGGTGCCACCGGCCAATCGCCACTGTTCCCGCACCGCGCCGTTGCCCCGCTCGCAGAGCAGCCACGGTGGACGAAGGCTGGGCTGGCCCGTCGCCAGCCGCGAAGCGAACACTTTCGAGAAAGATGGGAAATCGCTCAAACTGGCCCATTCGGCATCCCCCAGCTCGAGCAACTGCCGCAGCCGCGCATTGGCGGCGCGAATCCTCCCCGAGTGGTCGTAGGTGACTAGCGCGCTCTCGCTGACCTCGAAGACCGCTCGGAGTGCGTCATCAACTGACTCGGAGTCATCATCCGCCCTCGTCCTCGCAGACCTCACCGTTTCGTCCCGTCTCGCCGAATGTCTGCCCGAGCCCCCTGCCCCTAAATCATCCCGTGCAGGATCAGGTAACTCACGCATAGCGCCGTGCTGAATCCCACTGCCAACTCCAGCGCGATTTGTACACCTCGGCTCAGGCGCCAGACCCGTAGCGTGCTTCGATAGGTGTAGTACATGATGTTCCGCCCTCCCCCTGCAGCAGAGGGTCCAATGGGACTTGGGGTAAGTCCCTCACCACCAATGCCCTGGCTGATTGGCGGAGTTCAGAATTTGCTTCCGGTGTGCAGGAACGGAACCGGGTGTTTCAAAACGGATGGAGAACCACCCCCTATCCCTACGCCGCTCCCCTATCGAAATGTGATTGGAAGCTATTGGTCAACCTCCTGGTCCCGAGGCTTCGGGACGCACAGTCGAAGTGCGCCTTTTGCACCCCGGAAGCGTCTACGGGGAATCTCTTCTCGACGTAGGGCGCGGTGAGGATGTCAACGGAGCCCAATAGCTTTTAGAAAATGCCCGGAATCAACACCCAAGTTTCCCCGCGGTAGGAATCGTACGCCGTGCCAAAGGCTTGGCCCAACACCTGCTCCTCAAGCCGGTTTTTGCGGCAGTCCGCCAATGCCAGCATCACCACCGCGATCGGCGAGCGCAGCCCGCCGTCCACCATCCCCGTTCCAATGAACATGCCGAACGTCGCCCTGCAGATGGGATGGCGAATCAGCCGGTAGGGGCCCGAGCGGACCAGTTCATGGCCGGCGGTGATTGAAACCGCCCCGCTCGAGTGGCGTCCCAGACGTCGCCAGGCCCAAACGGCCAGAAGGAAGAACGCCGCCACGAGCACCAGGCCGATGGGTTCGGTCTCTCGGGCGAGAGCCGCCCCATTCTAAGCGCCAAGCCCCCGGGGCACGCAAGCTCGCCGGCCAGCGGCCGATGGATGGATTTCAATCGAAGACCGGCTGCGTCAGTTGATCCCCGTCATTGATTGAGCGCCGCCAGCGCGTCGAGAACCACTCGTTCCCCCCGGAATCCGCTGCCGCCGCCGGCGTTTCGCAGGAAAATGACGCCGGTATGAGAGGGAGGATTGTAATAGCAGCCCGCCAGGAAGCCGGCCACCGATCCGCTGTGTCCCAGCGCGAGGACGTCGCCCTGCCGCAGCAGCATGAATCCCATCCCGTAGCCGAACGACAGATCGCCGTTGGCGGAATAGACGCGGGCGTGCAGCTCGTTGAGGCTCGATCTTTTCAACACTGTTTCCGGGCCGTTGCCCATCTCGAAGGAGAGGAAACGAGCCAGGTCGCCGACGGTGGTGAAGAGCGCGCCGTTGGGGACCTTGTAACCTCGCCCAGTGCGCAAATCGGTCGACGTGGGTCCGGGGTCGGCCACGCCGTTGCGGATGTCGTAGCCCTGGGTGAGGCTCTGCAGGATGGCGGGATTTTGTTCAAATGCCGTGTGAGTCATTCCGAGCGGAGCGAGAATGTGCTCGTCGACGTAGCGTGTGTAGGGCTCGCCGGCGGCCCGGCCCAGCGCCGCTCCGAGAATGGCGTAGCCGATGTTCGAGTAGGAATAGCGCGTCCCCGGCTCGTAGGCGTAGTGGGTGTGCGGCAGCGCCGCCAGCAGCGTCTTCTCCCAATCCGCCACCTGGCCGGTGAGAAAAGTCTCCGTGGGAGTTTGCTTGTCTCCCGGCTCGCGAGCCAGCCCGGAAGTGTGGGTGGCGAGCTGGAGCAGGGTGACGGGCGGGGCGGAGGGATAGGCATTGGGAATGTTCCTGATTTCCGGATAATACTTCTCGACTGGGTCCGATAGCCGCACCTTCCCCGCGCCCACCAGTTGCAGCAGCATGACGGCGGTGAATTGCTTGGTGATCGAGCCGATGCGGTAAGTGGAGTCCTTGTCAGCCGGGATTTTCTTCTCCATGTTCGCCAGCCCGTAGCTCTTCGTCCAGACGAGGCTCGGCCCGGAAACGACGCCCACGGTGACGCTCGCGAGCTTGTCCTTGGCGTATTCGGCGGCGAACAACTGGTCGACTCGGGCGATGCCCGCTTGCAGTTCCGCCGCCGTCTTGATGCGGACCGGCGCCGCCGGGCTGGGCCGCTGCGAAGCCGCCGGAAGCGCGGCCAACAACAGCGCCAGCAGCAGGCTGAAGCAGAGCGGGCGAAAGCTTGCTGGAAGGAAACGTCTTCGCATTTCGGGCCCCTCAGAAACTCAATTTCAAGCCGAACTGGCCGATTCGTGCAGGGTAGGCGCTGGTCAGCACCCCGAAACTGCCGGAATTGATGTTCAGCGCCGGCGAACGGCCGCTCGGATCCTGGAAAGAAGTGTGGTTGAGAATATTGAATGCTTCGGCGCGGAACTGGAGCTGCCCTGCCTCGCCCAGAAACTTTAGACGGAACTCCTTGAACAAGCTCATATCCAAGGCCGAGAAGCCCGGCCCGTGAAACGGGTAATTCGCCAGCGTCCCCGCCGAGCCGGCGCCCGGATTCGAAAATGCGGCGGTTTGCTGCGGGGTTACGAACGTCACCTGACTCGCACCCTTGTGGACGCCGCTGAGGTTGGCGAAACCGCCGGAGAAGTTCGGATTGCTGGCGACGGTCTGGTTGACGTTGAAGCGGCCGGTGGTAATCAGCAGCGGCCGGCCGGTCGAGAAGTTGTAGATGCCGTTGAACTGCCAGCCGCCAATCGCCCCGTCGAGCCATCCGGACGCGTTCGAGAGCAGCCTCCGCCCCCGGCCGATCGGCAGCGCCCAGATCCCGTTGACCAGAATCACGTGGGTGGAATCAAGCGGCGAAAGGCTCTTGTCCAGCCCGGGATGGCTGGCATCGCGATAATCCGAGGTGAAGGACTGGGGATCGGGCACCGAGTCGGTGGATCCTTTGCTCAGCGTGTAGTTCGCCTGGAAATAGAGTCCGCGTTGAAACGACCGGGAGAGCTCCAATTGCAACCCGTCCCAAGTGGAGTGGCTGCGGTTGCCCACGATGTAGAGGTTCTGCACCTGGGGATTGTAGCGGAAGAACGTCGCCGGCAAACCCGCTAGGGCGATCAACCCGCCCCGCGCCCCGGTCTTCAGCGTCGTTGTGTCGAGGAAGTCGGCCAACGCGGCCGCCTGCCCCTGATTGATCAGAATGTACTGCGAACTCGGAACCAGCGCGAATAGCGGTTGCAGGCTGCCCAGGCTTTGCCCCTTGGTGGGACTCCCGTTCTGCGCCAAGTTCTGTTGGGCGATTTCGAACGCGCTCAGAAACCCGTTGCCGAGCATCTGCACCTGGTTCAGGTTCAGCCCGCGCCACAACCCCACCTCGTGGTTGCCAACGTAGGAGGCGCTGACCTTCCAGTTCGACCCGACCTGCCGCTCGATGCTGAAGTTCCACAGGCTCACGTAGGGAGTTTTCAAATGCGAATCGGCAACATAGCCGGTTCCCTGCCTGATGTTGCCCAGCGGCGCGAACAAGGCCGGCGTGGGAATGGGGAGGATGCCGTTGTTGAGCGCCGGATTCGAAAAACGGGTGAAAGGCGTCAAAGTGATGCTGGTTTCACCGCCGTAATTGTCCTTGGAGAAATCGCCCGCAACCATCTGGAACCGGTCGAACGCGATGCGATAGGCGGCGCTGACGGCGGTCTTGCCGTCGCCGAATGGGTCCCAGGAAACGCCGACCGCCGGCCCGAAGTTGTTTTTCTGCGCGTTGAAGATGCTGCCCCCGTCGTTCGGGGCAAATCCCCACTGCGTGGGCTGCCCGGTAGGGCCTTGAATCCCCAGCGCGCCGGCAACCCCGCCGATCGGATACACGTACACGCCATCCGCCAGTGTCACGGGCGGGAGATATTCCCAGCGGACGCCGCCGTTGAGGCTGAGGTTCCTGCGGGCTTTCCAGATGTCCTGCACAAAGAGGGACGTTTCCACCTTCCGAAGCGGCTCGTGGGCTTCCTGGAAGGCGGTGAACCCCTGTTTGTTGTTGAGGTAGAAGCTCTGCGCGATGGAGCCAATCGTGCCCGTCAGATCGTTCGTCAACTGGGCCGCTCGTGCTCGGTCGGGCCCGCTCAGCCCCGCCAAGGCCGGGATGTTTGCGGGATTACTGGCGTTCGACGTGCTGAGGACCGGGAATGGAGGGTTGTTGGCGATGTCTCGATTCAGCGTTTCCCGCCACAGTTCTCCCCCGAAGCTCACCGTGTGGTTGCCAACAACCCAGGTCGCCTGGTCGGAGAAACCTTTGTTCACCGCCGGGTTCACTTGCGGGGAGCGGAGTACGTGAAGGTTGCCGTCGGGGCTCCCAAGGCTGCCATTGCCCAAGCCGACGTACTGGATGTTTCCGGCGGGCGTCTGCTGGCCGGCGCCATCGATCCCGGGGAAGTTGACCGTATTGGTGATGGGGCGGATGGCGGTGCGCTCGTTTGCGCCCACGCTCAGCTCGTTGGTCATGTGGGAACCCAGCACGGAGACGAGCCGCAGCGCGATCGCGCGCCGCTTCTCCTGGAAGCCCTCGGGGGAAATGCCGTCCACCAGCCTGGGCTGCGGTGCGGTCTCGTTGTCCTGCGACAACGTCAGGCTGAGTTGATGCTTGCTGGTAAGCTGGTGATCGATCTTCGCCAGCCATTGATAGTAATTGTCAGGATTGGACGAGTCGTAGGCGTATCCAGCCAGATTCAGCCCGTCGCCGATGTCGTAATTGTTCGGTTGCGGCATGAGGGCGAGCAATTTGGGCAGGTACGCGGTGTCGAGCCCCTGCCGGGTCGGATCCACGGCGGCCAGGTTGATCGTGCCGATGTTGCCGGCGGGCACGGTGGGAACACCCTGCGAATTTACGATCGAGGTCGAGTTTGTCCCCCCGATGAGATACCGGTATATCCCCGTCCGCAACAGCGGCGTGTAGACGAATCGGTTCTCGATGGAATCCGAAACCTGGCGCTGCCATTCGGCGGTACCGAAGAAAAACGTGTGGTTCCTCCGGATCGGGCCGCCCAGCGCGAAGCCGAACTGATTCCGCTTGAGGATCGCGCGCGAAAGGCCGTTCTTGTTGCTGAAAAAATCGTTGGCGTCATAGTCGGTATTCCGGTTGAACTCGTACACCGCCCCATGAAATCGGTTCGTGCCCGACTTGATCATCACGTTCACCTGGGCCCCGGAACCGTTTCCGGCGTTCGACTGATCGGTGGACGTGCTCACTCGATACTCCCCCACCGCCTCGTCGGGCACCGGGGAGGACGGGTGGGCCGGTGAATAGTCGTACCCGGGATTGCTGGACAAGATGCCTTCCACCTTCACCTCGCTGGCATTCGGGTCCAGGCCATTCACCACGCCGTTTTGCTGCTGGTTGCCACCGACGCGATCCAGCGGATTCGTCCCCGCCTGAAGATAAAACAGCATCATCGGGTCGCGGCCGTTCAGCGGCAGGTCCACCGCCTGAAGGTTCTGCACCACCGCGCCTACGCCCACCGTGGTTGTGTTGACTGGCGAGGCCTGGGCGCTCACCGTCACGCTCTGGGTGGCTTCGCCCACCGAGAGCGTCACGTCCACCGTCTTGTGGTCTCCGATCTGCAGCAGGATTCCCTGCAAAACCACCCTCTTGAAGCCGGGATGGTCGGCCGAGACGGTGTAGGTTCCCGGAGGTAGATTCGGAAAAATGTAGCGGCCGGACTGGTTTGAAACGGACGTTACACGGAGCCCGATTCCCTGATTCATCGCCACCACCGTCACGCCGGGAACCACCGCTTTCGACTGATCTTGAACGAGACCCTCGAGCCTCGCGGAGACAGCCTGGCCGGAAAGGCGCGGCGTGGCGGAGAGAAACGCGAAAACAACTAAAAGGAATGCGTTCGACAGACGGCTCGATCCCATTTCGCTGCCTCCTTCGAGACGGGATTTTCCCGTGACTCCTGAAGCGCGCGCTATCCTACGCCAGGTCGTCTCACGATGCAATCGCTAGACGATGAAATGCACCCCGGAGCGGCTGCCTGCCCCCGCCTGCCGAGCATCGGTTTCTCGCCGCCCGATTTCCACAATTGTTACATTTCCGGGATGACCGCGGCGGCGACTTCAGACCGAGGAAGGAGCGAGGACCTCTCCGGAAGGCATGCCTGATCCTCGAAGCACACCCCGGTTGTAAGCTGGTGGCCGGGCAGCGCCGGTGCGCCGAGCGGGAGATCTACCGCCGGTCGTTTTCGCCCGGCGCGCGCTCCGGCTGGTTCGACGGTGTCGCCAGGACATGAGGAACGCCGGCGTCGTTGAGCGCCTTGTTCAGCCGGGCGAGGTCGGTGCGAACCATCTCGTTGACGGCGCCGGAGGCTTCCGTCAGTTGCCGGGAAACTTCGGCGATCTGTTGCTTCTCGGTCGCGGTGGGCGCCGCGGTGTAGCCTTCGAGCTGGAACATCAGCCGGCCGATCTGCATCGGCAGCGGCGGCGGGGTGTAATGCAGCTGGCCGGCGCCGAACCCGCCCGCGGAAACGAACTTTCCGGCGATGTCGCCGACTTTCTTCGACAGGGCTTCGGCCTGCTGGCGCGCGCCATCGGGAATCTTGGGCGCGTCGGGCCGCTTCCAAGCCGCCAGCGCGCCGTCGAGCGACTGGCGTAATCCGACCACGGTTCTCCGGTTCTGGTCGGCGGTCTTGAACATGTCGTAAAGCAGCATCAGCGCCGCATGCCGCGCCGCGCGATCGGCCGCGGCGATACGAATGCGGGAGTCCTCTTCCACCTTCACGGTTTGCGTCTGGGTATTGTCGCCGAGCGCCACTTTCACCGTGTAGTCGCCGGGCTCGACCATCGGCCCTTGCGGTCCTCCGGCAAAAAAACCCTGCGTTTGCGCCGCGAGCTGTTCCGGCGTGGGCTTCACCGGCGGATCGTAACGCAAATCCCAGTTGACGCGATTGATTCCCGCCACCGGGTTGGCGACATCGATTTCGCGGACGGTCTTCCCGGCGGCGTCGGCGACGGTGATCTTCACCTTCTGGTCATTCGCCGGCTTCGCCTTCAGAGTGAAATCGATCAGCGCGCCGTAGGGCGGGTTCGGCGCGGCGAAAATCTGCTGGCCGGTGAACCAGGAATTGTTGTAGAGCCGCCACTCGATGGCGGCGCGCACCGGAAACAGATGAAGGTCCTCGCCGAGCACCTGGCCGCTGAGCTGCTCGATCGGGGTGAGGTCGTCGAGGATGTAAATCGACCGGCCGTGGGTGGCGAGAATCAGGTCGTTCTCCCGCGGCTGGATCTGGATGTCGTCCACCGGCACGGTCGGCAAGCCGGAGGTCAGTTTGTTCCAGTGCTGGCCGCCATCAAGCGAGAAATAGCCGCCGAATTCGGCGCCGGCGAAGAGCAGGTTCCGGTCGCTGGGATGCTCCCGAATCACGTGGATGGTGCCGCCGCTCTCAGGCAGTCCCGCGGCGATCGAAGCCCAAGTCTGGCCGTAATCGGTGGTTTTGAAGAGGTAGACGTGGAAATCGTCCGAGCGATGGCCGTCGAACGCCACGAAAGCCGCTCCCTCGGCGTACTTCGAGGCGACGATACGGCTGACGTAGGTGCCCTTGGGAACGCCGGGCACTCGCCCGGCGACGTTGGTCCACGTGTGGCCGCCGTCCCGGGTCACTTGCAGGTTCCCGTCGTCGGTGCCCGCCCACAGCACGCTGCGGCCGACCGGCGACTCGGCGACGGCGGTGATGGTGGGATATTGCTCGACGCCGTCGTAAAGCGACAGCGTATCCTTCGAGGGCGGCTTGCCCAGCATCGGCAGCGTGTTGCGGTCGACGCCGGTGGTCAAATCGCTCCCAAGCGGGGTCCAGTTGTCGCCGCGGTCGGTGGACTTGAACAGAAAATTCCCGCCGTAATACAGCGTGTTGTGGTCGTAGGCGGAAACCAGCAGCGGCGAATTCCAATTGAACCGGTAGGGAGGGTCGCCGGCTTTCGGCGGCACCGGACGAATGTTGAGCGCCTCGCCGGTCCGCAAATCCCGCCGGCTCAGATTCCCGTCCTGCGACTCGGTGTAAATCGTCTGGGGATCCTCGGGATCGGGCTTCACGTAGAAGCCGTCGCCGCCGCCTACCATCAGCCAGTCGCTATTCACGATGCCGCGGGTGTAGAGCGTGCGGCTGGGGCCGCACCATTCGGCGTTGTCCTGATAGCCGGCGCAGACGTGATACGGCTGCCGGTTGTCGTAGCCCACTTCATAGGCTTGGCCGAGCGGCATGACGTTCAGATGGTCCCAATCCTTGCCCTGGTCCCGGGTGACGTAAACGCCGCCGTCGCAGCCCACCAGCAGGTGAGCGGAATCGCGGGGATCGATCCAGATGGCGTGGAAATCGCTGTGCACCGCCTGCACCCGCTGGGTGCTGAACGTCTTGCCGCCGTCTTCGGAATAATAGAGATTAACGCCGCCCAACCACAGGCGCAGATCGTTCGTGGGATCGACGCGAATCTGGCTGAAATACGACGGCCGCGGATTGGTGGCGCTCATCCGGGTCCAGGTGGCGCCCTTGTCCTCGCTGCGGAACACGCCGCCTTCGGCGTTCTGCACCAGCGCGTAAACGATGTCCGGATCCCGGCGATAAACCGACAACCCGATCCGGCCGGTATTGCCGTTGTTGGGCAAGCCGGTGGTCAGTTTCTTCCACGTCGTCCCGCCGTCGATCGTCTTGTAGATCCCGCTGCCCGGTCCGCCGCCGTCGAATCCCCACGGGGTGCGCCGCCGCTCGTAGGCGGCGGCATAAACGATATTGGGGCTGGCCGGATCGAAGGCGACGTCGGTGACGCCGGTGTCGTTGTCGATAAACAGCGCCTTCTGCCAGCTCTTGCCGCCGTCGGTCGTCTTGAACAGGCCGCGCTCGGCGTTCGCCCCCCACTGGTGGCCCACGGCGGCAACGTAGACGACGTCGGGATTGCCCGGATCGATCGCGATCCGGCCGATCGCCTGCGTGTCCTCAAGGCCCAGATGGGTCCAGGTCTTGCCCGCGTCGGTCGACTTGTAGACGCCGTCGCCCCACGACGCGCTTTGCCGGTTGTTGGCTTCGCCGGTGCCCACCCAGACGATGGACGGATTCGACGGAGCAATCGCGATTGCGCCGATCGACGGGTTGGGCTCGCTGTCGAATACCGGCACCCACGTCATGCCCCCGTCGCTGGACTTCCACACGCCGCCAGCGGCAGCGCCCAGGTAGATGATCTGGGGATCGCCTTCGACCGCGGCAACGTCGTCGATCCGGCCGCTCATCACCGCCGGGCCGATGGCCCGCATCTTCAGGGTTCCCGCCGCCGATTCGATGGTCGACGCCGCCGCCGATTCCTGCGCCCTGGCCGGCGCGGCGATCGACCCGGCGGCGACCAGCGCCCCCGCCGCCAGCAGCGCGGCGACATGAACGAAACGAGCTTCCCGGCGAGCCATCCCACACACCTCCCGGCGGCAGAATCACCGAACCTTGCCGGCGCGAAACACTAAGCCCAAAGGCTCGAAATTGCAAGACCGTGAATTCTAGGCATGCCATGGGTCGTGAAAATGCGACGACCATGTGGAGAGGCCTTGCCGCGGGGAGTCGCACTCCTGCAGCGGTGAGCGTTGGCGGCGCCCGGGATTCGTTTGCGAGCAGCGCATGGCTGTCGAGCCATTCGAAAATGTAATTTTCGGCGGGATCGTCGAGCCATTGGAAATGTAACCGAGGGCCCGCCGCCGCGACTGTGGGAAAGTGGGGATCCCGCGGTGTTGGCGGGATTTCCAAGCGGAGTGGAAAAGTCGCTTTTCTGACTTTTCCACGGTGCGGCTTTTCCTCGGCCGCTTTCCCCGCTCGCCGAGATCGGCCGAGCCTCAGCGGATGGCCTGGGCGGTTTCGAGCTCAGCCGTCGATTGGCCAGCTCGTAGATGCGATCCAGCATGTGATCGATCGTCTCCCCCAGGCAAAACGGGTCCAGCGACTTCCGCAACGCCGCCAGCGCCGCGACCCGCTCGGGGTTGGCTTCGGGCGAGGCCACCGCCCGCTCCAGCGGGGTCTGCGGCCGGCCGTACACGCGGCGCAACTTCGACCCCACGCGCTGCTTCCACGCCGGCTTCACCGAAGGCAGGAACAGGTTCAGCCACAGGCGCAGCTCGTTCCGGTAGAGGTCATTGATCGCCTCGACCGCCTCGGGCGAGTCGTACCGCTCCATCCCAGGAGCTTGCGCACATGCGTCCAGTTCTGCTGCTCGATGTGCGCGTCGTCATCCTTCCTGTAGGCACGTCCGCGGGTCAGTTGAATCCGCCTCCGCTCGCGCCAGACCATCAGGTGCCAGTTGATGAACTCGGAACCGTTGTCGGAGTCCAGCCCGCGCAGGGCAAACGGAAGACCTCTTTCCGTCTCCTCCAGAGCGGCCTGCACGCCCGCTTGACCGTGCCCGAGCGCGGTTGGCGACTCGGTCCGGGTCGTGTGAATGTCGGTCAGATCCACCGAGTGAGCAAACTCCCTGTCAGCGGGGTTGCCCGAATGTGAAACCAGATCGATCTCGGCGAAACCGGGAGTCTTCACGTCCCAACTGTCCGTCTTGATCGGGACCTGGCGCTTAAGCAACGTGCCGGGCTTGGTGCGACCGTAGATGCGTCGCCGCAGATGGCTCTTGCGATCCCGGAGCCGCCGGTCCATCTGGCACGGGCTGATCGAGAGTAGCTGCCGCTCGGTCGCCCGGCTCGGCCGGAACCGTCGGCGAATCCACGGCATCCAGAGCGGCGACAGCGCCCGAAGCCGCGCCGACCACGGATAGCCCGCCGCCTCCCAAACCGCTGCCAGGATCGAGACGGTCTGTTGGCCGTAGCGTCGCTCCCGCCGGCGCACCCGGCGCACCGGCTCGTGGTCGGGCGGAGGACCGCTCAACAACCGAATCGCGTACTTGCGGTTGTAGTCGGTGCTCCGGCAGAACTCATCGAGAACGGCGCCCTTGGCTCGACGCCCCGCACCGCGGTAACGCTCGTAAATCGCGCGCAAATACTCCCACCTCACTTCATGCCCCACGTAACCCTCCCCGATCGCGATTGAGTTGGGTTACATCCTAGATGGCGCGATACCGACGGTTGCGGCCGGAGGCGCTCAGGCGTATCCTGACCGTCGGTTGAAGATCGATAACGGAAATTCCGGTCAAAGTCAAAATGAGTCGCTACCTTCGGCCGAGGTGCGTGGAAGTTTCCTTGGCGCAATAAGGCGGAAATCTTCCGGAGGACAAGAACATGAAATTGAAACTCGTGCTGGTCGCAGTAACTTTTGGGGCTCTTGCGATAGGCCATGCCGGCGCCGCTTACGCCGCGCCGCCAAAGCCGGCGTGTTCGCTGCTGACTCCCGCGCAGGTCGGCGCCGTCCTCGGGGGCAGTGTGGAAGCAGGCAAGGCGTTCACGGCGAAAGTGTGTATCTGGCGGGGCGCCCCAGGGAAAAGAGCTACGCTCAATCTCATCGGCACGCAGAGGTTTGTCTACGCAAAGACACCCGTGGGCAACGGGGTCGCCAAGACCGAAGTCAAAGGTATAGGCGATGACGCGGTTTACGTGAGCACCCATGGCGCGCCCACGACTCTGACTGTAAAAAAGGGTGACGACGCCTTTACTCTCACCGTCTTCGGCTTTTCGGACGATCTAACCAAGGCCAAGGAGAGGGAGCTTGCCCTGGAAATCTGCTCGAAACTGTAACGAAAGGGGATGACGTACAGATACGCGCTGAAGGGCAAAGTTGCTTCGAGATCGGCACGGCTGTGCCGGACTAGCAGCAGCGGAAGGAGCCGGCCGCCTCGGCGGCAGCACGCATGTGAATGGCAGTGGGCGCGGTGATTTTGGAGTCTCGGCAACACACTCGTGAGGAGGAGTGAAATGAGGAAAGCGATCTGAGGAGTTGTGGGACCGCATGGTGTCGGAATTCGAGCCTCTCAAAGTGCTTTCTGATAGTAAACCGGATGACGAAATCAGCTTGAAGTACCGAAATAGGAATATTGGTGCTAAATCTTACTGGTCGGCGCGCAGAAATTCGTAGCGGTCGATGGCCGCAGCCACCTGGAAGCTGGCGCCCTCGTGCGTCTGATTGCGCAGGATACGCCCAAGGCAACGCACGCGAACCGGCCCGGCAAGCGTGACTTCATGGGGAAGGGTCATCACGATCTCGACCAGGGAACCCGATTCGATCGGCTTCGACAACAGGAACGACAGGCCGCGCGAGCTGACATCCTTGGAAACGCTCAGGGCCTCTCCCGCAGCCGATCCGTCGGTCCAGCGGATGGATAGGGGCAACCGCATACGAAAACGGCGCGCAGAACGACGCTCTCCCACTGTCACTGTCTGTCTCCTCCTCTGATGCGCTCAGGGTAACAGCGGCAGGGTGACGGCTCAATAGCCGGAAAGTCCGGCGCGTTCAACGTACCAACAGGCTAGAACCGCTGTCGCCGCGAGCGCTCTGCCGGCGATACGCCCCCAGCACGTCGTCGAGCGTGAGCACGCCTTCCAGCTTGCCCGTATCGGCTCGGCTCACGATCGGGAGCAGTGGCCGCGCTTGCGCCGGCCCCAGCGCCGCGTCGAGCGGCTGGTCCGGATGCAAGTGTGGCACCCAATCGCGGGGGAGCACGTCCGCCAGCCTCCTGCCCCGGCCGTCGCCTTGGGCACGGCGTTCGAGTTGGTCCCGGTCGGCCACAACCCAGCGGCCTGCGGGAAACCGCACCAGCACCGCCGTCGCGTTCGCTGCGGTCATCGCCGCCAGCGCTTCTTCCACCTGCTTTTCCGCCCCCAGCACCGGGAGCTCGGGCGGGCGCATCGCCTGCTCGATCCGCAGCGAGGGATGCTCGCGCTGCTCCTCGAGGGAAGGCAGCTCGATGCCATCCTGCAGCGAAAGCAGATCGAACAGCGGCAGCTTCTGATACCGCCGGGAAATCAGGTAAGCTATCGTGTTGGATATCATCACCGGGATGATGATGGAATAGTTCCCGCTCACCTCGACGCCGATGAACACCGAGGTGATCGGCACCCGCAGGAATCCGGCGAACAGCGTGCCCATGCCCACCAGCGCGAATGCGCCTACCGATCCGCCGAGCGGATGAAAGTAGGTCTGCTCGAATCCGCCCACCGCGCCGCCCAGCATCGCGCCGATGAACAGCGTGGGAGCGAACATCCCGCCGGGCGTGCCGCTGACGAACGAGAGGCTGGTGGCGAGAATCTTCAGCCCGCCGAGAATCCCGAGGACCTGCCACACGTACTGCCCGTGCAGGGCCTGGTCGACGTAAACGTAGCCGGCGCCCATCACCTGCGGATATTTCAAGCCGACCAGTCCGATCAGCAAGCCGGCGGCCGCCGGCTGCGCGTAAAGCGTCCAGCGCGGCAGCCGGCGCAGCCGCGGCCGAAAATAGGCCAGGAACTTCAGCATCACCAGCGAAGCAATTCCGCCGGCCACGCCCAGCACCACGTAACCCAGCAGCTCCTGCGGGCTGGCCAGGCGATAGGGAGGCACGCGGAACAGCGGTTGGGCGCCGAGAAACAGCCGCATTACCACCACGCTCGATACCGCCGCCAGTACGATGGCCCCCAGCCCGCCGGCGCTCCACGTGCCGATGACTTCCTCGATCACGAAAAGCACCGAAGCGATAGGCGCGTTGAATGCGGCGGCAAGGCCCGCCGCCGCCCCCACCGGCGCCAGCAGCCGCAATTTGTCGCGCGAAAACCGCATGCGCCGGCCCAGCGCCGAGGCGATGCCCGCCCCCATCTGCAGCGAAGGGTCCTCGGGACCGAGCGAGAACCCCGCGCCGATGGCCAACCCGCAGGTGATGAATTTCCCGATGACGGTTCGGAACGGGATGTAGCCGTCGAAGATGTAAACCGCCGCTTTGGTCTGGTTCACTCCGCTGCCCCGCGCCAGCGGAAACACCAGGAGCACCAGCACCGCCACCGCTAGTCCCGCTACGGCGGGCACCAGCACCGTTCGCAGCGGCGACGGCGCCAGCGCCGAGCCGAGCAGCCACAGCCGCGTCAGCTCGATCAGGACGCGGAAACAGACCACCGCCAGCCCCGCCAGCAAGCCCACCAGCACCGCAAGCAACAGGACCAGTTGCGATTCGCGGAGCGTCAGCGCCTCGGCCAGCCGGCCGAGACGCGCTAACAGCGGCGCCGCCTTGGCGGCCAGCGCGTCTAGCGACCCGCCCCCGCGCTGGCCTCCGCCAGATGGTGTTGCTTGCCGATCAGCCACAGCGCCTGGTCCTTTCCTTCGAGCGGGCCGCAGCGAGCGGCGGCCAAATTCTCCGCGGAAAAAACGAAATCCATCACCTGCACAATGTTCTCCGGCTTGTGCCGCAGGCGGCGCAGGAGCGGCCCGAGCTGCTTCCCCTGCGTCCAGGCGCGCACGAAATCATTTTCGCCGCTCGCCGCTTCCACATCCACGCCGCGCTGGTAGGCGCAGGCTCTTAGTTCGGCCTGGGCCTGGTCGAACGCGGCGGCGGCGAGCGCCATCCGCTGTTTTTCGTCGAGCCCGATCGCGAAGGGATCGTCGGATAGAACCAGCCGCGCCACTAGAAGCTTTTCTGCGACGTCCTTGTCGCCGCGGTCGGCTCGGACTGCCGCATCCAGATACCGAATGGCGCCCCGGAAGTCGCCGATGGCGAATTCCGCTTCGCCCGCCCCCTCGAGCGCCGGCGGCCAGCGCCTGTTGGCCCGCAGAGCCGCCTGAAACTGCGTAAGCGCCTGGCGGGGATTGCCGCTGGCCAGTTGCAGCTGGCCGATGAGGCTGTGGCGGCGGTAATCGTCTTCGGGAGTGGCGGCAGCCATGGCCAGCAGCTCCGCTTGCGCCTGGCCGAGGTTGCCGTGCGCCCTCCAGTAGGCAAACAGCTCCAATCGCGTTTGCCAGCGGCGCTCGACGGGATCGGTTTCCCAAACTCCGTAAATCGCGTTGTCATAATAGCGGGCGGCGTCGCCACCGCCCTTGCGCGCTTCCAGCCGGGCCAGCTCCAAATTGATTTCGCCGCTCCCCGGTTGCCGCGCCCACAAATCCGACAGGTAGGTTTCGGCCTCATCCAACTGGTTAGCCGCGGCCAGCGCCTGGGCCAAACGCAACTGGTAGGCGGCATCATCGGGGGCGTAGCTCAACGCGTTGCGCAGGTCATCGATAGCTTCGCGCGGGCGCCCCCCCTTCAACGCGCGATCCCCGCGCGCAAACCATTGCTGCGCCAGCTCCGCGCGCTTGTCCCTGTAATAGCCCGCCGCCAGGCCGGTGAGGATGAAAAGGGCGGCCAACACCGCCAGCGCGAGCAGCAGCACCGCCCCCCGGGACCACTGCCGCAACCTCCACTGCAAGCTCTTTGCCTGTTGATCCATTCTTTTCAGAACTCTAGCGCAAGCCTGCGATGCCGAGCCAACGAAAGAAAAAAGAAGTTGGCGGACCGGTCTGGCAGCGGCATCCCCCGCGGCTTGTACCAAGCCCGCCGCGGCGGGTCGAGGGACTGGCATCCACGCCCCTGGCGGTTCCGGTTCCAGAGCTATCGAAAGGGAAGCGAGTCGAATCGCGTGGGGCGAGCGCGCTGCGGGAAAACTAAGGAATATCAGTCAGCCGGTGATGGATGGCGTAGAGCGCCAGCTCCAGCCGGTCGGAAACGCCGAGCTTGTCGAAGATGTTGTGCAGGTGGTTCTTCACTGTCTGCTCGCTGATGAACAGCTTCTCCGCGATTTCCCGATTGCGATAGCCCTGGGCCACCAGTTGGACGATTTCCCGCTCGCGCGGGCTCAGCAGCGGCTTCTCCCGCCGGACGCCGGAATCGGAGGTTTTCTTGAACGCATCGATCACCTCGGCGGTCATCCGGTTGTCGAGCCACACCTCGCCCGAATGCACCTTGCGGATGCTCTTCAGCAGCAGCGAGCTGGCCGACTGCTTCCACACCACGCCGCGCGCCCCCAGCCGCACCGCGCGAACCACGTCGTGCTGGTTTTCGCCCTCGGTCACCAGGATCACCCGCGTCTGCGCCGATTCGCCGTTCATTTCTTCGAGCACGCCCAGGCCGTCCTTACCCGGCATGCGCAAATCGAGCAGCAACACGTCAGGTTTCACCTTGCCGAGCATCCGGATGGTTTCCTCGCCGGTACCCGCTTCGCCGACAACGGTGATGTCTCCCGCGGCATCCAGCAGCTTCCGCAGGCCCTCGCGAAAGATCGCGTGATCGTCGGCAATCACCACCCGGATATTGGAAGTAGCTTTCGCTTTCGCCATAACCACCTAGTTACTCTAGCCCACGCCGCCCCGCGGCGAAGGTATCTTCTTCGACACTGCTGCGCGAGGGTAAACCCTCTCCCTTAACCGGTTTCCTCTTATGTGTTTGGGAAGCACACCGGGGATTTCACACCACCGCCCGCCGCACCCCGTGCCTGCAAACGCTCCGGCTGGCAGCACCCCGCGCCCGATCGCTCCACGCCTGCTCCCGGCGCTTGTTCCCTACGGCGCGAAGGACGCCTTCAAGGTCGCCAGCGGCACTACTCGCCCTTCGAAAATAACCGCTCGCGTGCTCTTCACCGCGTGAATGTCCGCCAGCGGATTGCCCGCGACCGCCACCAGGCTGGCTTCCTTGCCCACGGCGATCATCCCCAGTTGATCGAGGCCGAGCAGCGCGGCGTTGTGCTTGGTGGCCGCGGTAAGCGCCTGCTCGGCGGTCATCCCGTGGCCCACCAGCGCGATCATCTCGTCGAGCACGGTCCCGGTACCCGGCCGGTACGACTGGTCGGAGCCGGCGGCCATCGCCACCCCTGCCTGGAGCGCCATCGTGAAGCTGGCGAAATGCAGCACCGAGAGCGCCCGGGCCTTCCTCAGCACATAATCAGCCATGTGCAGCCGCTGGCCGTTCTGGAGGATGTTTTCCACCACGTAGAGCGTCGGATCCAGATAAACGCCGGGATGCGATTTGAAATAATCGATGGCCTCCTGATTGAGCTGCGACCCGTGCTCGATCGAATCCACCCCCGCGTGCAGCGCCGCCAGGATGCTGCGGATGTTCTCCGCGTGCGCCGCCACCTTGATGCCGTCCATGTGCGCTTCTTCGCAGATCACGTTCAGCTCTTCCTGCGAAACCTGCTCGGCGGAGGGGGAATCGAGCGGCGAGCCCACTCCGCCCGAGGCCAGCACCTTGATCACCTTGGCCCCGTACTTGATCTGGAGGTGGACGGCCCGTTCGGCGTCGGCGGGGGAATTGATGAAGCCGTTGAGCGGCGTGTAATACTGCTCGAGCGGAATCGACTCGGGAAACGTGAAGTGGTCGCCGTGGCCGGCGGGAATTGAGATCGCGTGACCTGCGGGAACGACGTGCGGGCCGGGAATGGCGCCCTGGTCGATGGCGTTGCCGAGCGCGACGTCGATGAAATCCGCCGAACCCACCACTCGCACCGCGACGATGCCGAGCGACAAGGCGTAAGCCATGTCCTTCTGCGCTCGCAGCGCGGCGAGCGGCGCCGAAGGCGTAGGCCCGGCGACCCCCAGCTCGGTACCTGTAAAGAGATGGATATGGGCGTCCAGGAAGCCGGGCAGAACGGTGTCTTTCGAAAGATCCACCTGCTCGGCCCCGGCCGGCACCGGCAAATCGCTACCAATGGCGGTGATTTTGTCGCCGGTGATGACAAGATCGACGTTCACCCTCGGCGGCTTTTCGGTGTCGTACACCAGCCTGCCGCATCGCACGTAGAGCGTCTTCGAAGCCTGCGCCGGCGTCTGCGCCTGCGCGGCCACCACACCCGAATCGGGGCGCCCCGGCCTCGCCGGGGCCGCCGTCGCGAGCGGCGTCAAGCCGGCGAGCAGCGCCGCCAAAACCAGCCCCCGCTTTCTTTGCATGGAGCCTCCCTAAAGAGAATGGCGATGAAAAAAACTCGGGCGAAGCATACGGCGGCTCTGGGAGCGTGTCAACGAAACGAACCGTGGCGGCAAGCGCGGCGCCACCGGCACCGCCACGGCACCCAAAGCGGGGCGGCCCGGCATCGCCGACGCCACCGCCGCCGGTTCCGAGCGCTCGCGCGAACCGCGATGGAAGCAGACTACCCGCGGCAGGGAGGCTTCATCGGCGAGGAGCTACTCAACGCGCCGCCGTGCTGTAGATGTCGGCGGCGATTTCCCCCAGCGCCTGCCCGATGGTTTCCTCGATCTGGGCCAAACCGCCGAGCTTTTCGTTGATCGGTATCGCCACGCGATTGACGAATATCGCGAAAGCTACCCGGCGGCCGCCGGCGGTGGTCATGTAACCGGCCAGCGCCTTGGACTTGACCAGCAAATCGTGATTCAGCAGGTCGAACTGGGTGAGCGTCCCCGTCTTCGCATGGACGTGGCCGGCGGCCGGCGAATCCACCTGGATGTTGTACAGCGTGCCGTCGCGGCCAAGGATCGGCAGCGCGTTGTAAAACAGGGAAAAATCCTTTTCCCTCGCCATGTACGCCAGGTAATGCACCATGAAATCCGGCGTGAACATCGCCGCACCCCCCGCGCCGTCCGATTGCACCGCGCCCGCCGGGTCCAGGCCCGCCTCCGCCAGAAACTTGCGCTCGAGCGCAAACCCCGCCTCCAGAGCCCCGTCGCCCGTCCCTCCCCCCTTCACCGCTCCCAGCACGTACGGCGTCGTGCTCGCGTGAAGGTTCTGGCTCACTTTCAAGGTCACTTTCACGTCTTCGGAGTAGGGCGGGGATACGTGTTCGGCCACCAGATTGGCCGGCTGGTAGCTGGCGGCGAGCGCTTTCCAATCCACCAGTTTCGGCGAGGAAGCGAAATCGGCCTTCACTCCCGCGGTCCGCAACGCTTCGACGAACGCCATCTCGGCGAAGCGGTTCGGGTCGGGCACGCGATAGGCGTACACGATGCTCGGCCCTCCCAGCGGCAGCGCGCCTGTCACGGTCACGGCGTGGGAGCCGTCGGCGTTGGCGGTGTCCCTGGCGAATTCCACCGTGCGCGGCGCATCCGCGGCGCCGGTAGTCGCTTCGTTCACGAATTGCACGTAAGCGGTTTGCGGCGAAATCGCCAGGCGCACCGGCGCGCCCGCGGTTGCCCCCGGGGTCGCGGTGACGTCAACGACGTTGTCGTTGACGACGATCGGCGCGAGCGTCACTCGCGTTCCCAGCTCCCGCTCGCCTTCGGGAAACAGCGTCGAATCCACCAGAACGCGCCCGCTGACGCCGTGAACGCCGTGCGCTGCCACCTGGCTCGCCAGTTCCTTGATGGCCAGCAGCGGGTCGCCGGGCACCGCTTTCGTGTCCGGGCTGCCAGCGTAGGAATGGTCGACGTTCTCGTAAGCGAGTGTGCCGTCGGGCTGGATGCGGCCGGAGAGGTTGGGATCGCCGCTCGCCACCAGCACCAGGTCGCCGTCAACCGTGCCGTCCGCCCCCACCGGCCCGGTGCGATAGACCCGAGTGTGGAAACGATAGTCGGCGCCCATCAACTCGAGCGCGGTTCCTTCGGTCACCAGCTTCGTCGTCGAAGCCGATTCGCAGAGCAACTGGGGATTCAACTGGTAGATCACCCGCCCGTCGGCCAGCGAATACACCTCGATACCGAAAATCGCATGAGCGTAATCGGGCCGGCCAACCACCTGCTGTATCTTCTCGGCCAGCGAAGCCGATTGCGCCGCAGCCCCGGGAACGAGCCCCGTCGCGAGCAGTGCGCACAGCAACGGTCCCGCGAGGCGCGCAATCCATCCCTCGCTTCCCCTCTTCATTGCTTGCCCTCCCCCCGTGGTCTGTTGGCGGCGCAGTCGGCCGCGCCGGTGGCACCGGCTTCAACCGGCGCGCAATCCGGCCAACTCGTGTGGGGGCGGCCGGCACGGTCCCTCCGTCCCCGCGTCCGCTCAGGCTTCGTACCAGCGGAATCCCGACCGCTGCTCCAGGTCCGCTTCCCGCAACAGCGCCAGCGTTCGCGCGCGCTTGAAGTTGCCGCAAGCCGCCAGAATCGCGTTCATCAGGGCGATCGGAGCAACGTACGACTGGCCGAAGGCCGGCGTCTCCACCGAGGCCAGCAGGCATTCGTCGCAAAACCGTATCAGCGGCGAAACAAACGTGTCGGTGATGCCCACGCAATGCGCGCCGTTCTTCCGCGCCCGCTCCACTCCTTCCACCGTTTGCCGCAGGCCCCGGCGAAAGCTCATCGCTATCACCAGGTCCTTGCGGGTCGTCGAGCGGGCCAGGTGTACGGTGCGGCCCGGGGTGGTTGCGCTGATCGCCGGCAAGCCCAGCACCGTCAGGTAATATTCCAGATATTGCGCCAGCGTAGCCGCGAGGTCCCCGCCGATCAACAAGATTTGCCGCGCCTTGTAGATTCGCCGCACCAGCGTGGCGATTCGCTCGGCGTCGAGCGTGTTCTGCAGGGCGTGGATGTTCTTCAGTTCCTGCACCAACGACGTGCGAACGGTGGCGGAAACGCTCGATTCCCTGGCATCTTTTGCCTGCATCGTGTCCAGCAACGTCGCGTGCGCGATCGACAGCTCGTGCAAGTACCGCTGGAACTCGCGGTAGCTCGAAAAACCCAGCCCCTGGAAAATGCGCACCGCCGTTGCCGGGTCCGTTCCCAGCCGCCGCGCCATGTCCCTGACGCTCAGCAGCACGAACTCCTTGGGATGCTCGATCGCCGGGCGGATGATTTCGCTTCGCTTGCGGCCCAGCTTCTTCACCAAATCGTCCGCGTCCACCCACCGGCGGGGAGCGGAACGCGAAGCGTTGCGTGGCTGCATAGACGGTATCGCTCCTCTCGGGGGCAAAATCCCCCTAATAATAAGAACGAGATTCGCGTCCTTTTCCCTTCAACAATTCTTCCGGCTGCGGCGCTTGCGGCAAACACCGCCGGTGAGCGGCGCCGGCACCGGCACGATCATCGGGCAGCGCCGGCGGCGAAATGGATTCCCGGGCCCAGTATCGCAACATACAAGCCCACCAGCGCCGCCGCGCCGGCCATCCAGCCCCAGCTCCGCGCCAGCCCCGCCGCGGCGCCCGGCGCCGCCCCCTCCGCGGGACCGCCGCGCAGAAACGAGCGCATCCACAGCAGTCCCGACATGCCGCCGAGCGAAGCCGCCGCTGCGGAGATGATCTCCAGGTAGACGCCGCCGGGATTGAATGCGCCGGCAAAACAAGCCAGAGCCGAGCCGGCGATATACGGCGTAAAGGTAAGCCGCCGGGCGCGGCGCATCCTGGCGGAACGATCCGTCTGGCCGGCAAGAAATGGCCGCAGCTCGTGCGCCGCCAGCCGTGCTACCAAGAAGTACGACACGCCGCCCAGAATCGCCAGCCCCGCCCGCCACACCCACGGCGCCGGAAACCCGGTGATGAAATCCGCCCAATCCCCGATTCCGCTCACGCCGGAATAAAGAAAATAGCCTGTTCCCTCCATCAGATTCACCGCCATGCCCAGCCATAGGAAATAGCGCAGCCGAGCCGCCCGGGCCGGCGCGCCGCCAAGCAGCATCCAGAAAGCGCCGCCGGCGATCAGATTCACCAACGTGCCCGCGGCGGAGACGAATCGAGACGCGAGCGTGCAGTCAAGATTGACGGTAGTCAGCAAGACGGGATGGCCGCCTTCGAGCAGGCACGCTCCTCCGTGGCCAACCGCTTCATGCAAAACGTTGGCCAGAATGCACGCCACCGCGGCGATGGCAACCAGCGTGGGGAGATCGGCCGGAACGCCGCGCGAAGCCTGGGCACCCGGCTCGCCCGCGAGCCCGCGGGACGACAATGCTCCAGGTTTTCCCACCGCCATGAGCGCTGATCCCCCAGGAGGTTCCATCTGAACGCGCCGGAGCCTATCACATCCGGTGAATCCGGGCCCCGCCGGCGGGTTCGATACTTCAAACCTCGAGGCCGAACCGGGCCCGCATTTCCCGCCGGCCGGCGCTGGTGAGGGCCAAAGCGCGGCTGTCGAGTTCCTGGACCACCCAATTCCGTTTCAGCGCAACGCCCAGCAGCGCCGCGCCGAGCGCGCCGCCGACATGCGGTCGCCGCTCGCTCCAGTCCACGCACCTGTACGCGAAACGGCGTCGCAGCTTCTGGGTTGCCTCGATGTCGATCCCCAGCCCTTCCAGCGCCTTCGCCCCCGCGGGCGTGAGATGGTAAGACTTGCCGCCGCCCCAGCCGCCCGAGAGCCATCCGAGTGTTTGGAATCGGTCGTGCAGCGCGACGCCCAGGCGGCCGGCGATGTGGTCGTAGCAGGTGCGTGCCGCGAGAAGAGGGCTGGGCGCGGGCGGCACGAATGCGCGGCGGGACCGGCCGGCGAGCACGCTCAAAGCTTCCAGCGCGCCGGCGACATTCGCCCCTGCCAGGCTGTAGTAGCGATGCTTGCCCTGGGCGAGTAGCTTCACCAGTCGCTCGGCGAGCAGCCGCCGCAGGTGCGCGCTGGCAGTTGACGGGGACACACCGGCAATCACCGCCAGCTCGGTGCTCGTTCGCGCCTGGCCGTCCAGCAGGCCGTAGAGCATCCGGGCGCGCGCCCGCTCGCCGATGGCGGCGGCAATGGCGGCAGCGGCGCCGTCGGCAGGGTCTTCGACATTCATATTTTGATACTAGACGAATTGTTCTTGCCGGGCAACCGCCATACTGCCGCCGATGCATCCGCTCGAGCATACCGCAGCGCCGATCGGCCGCCGCCAGGCCCTTGTCCGCATCGCGGCGGCCGTCGCGGCGCTGGGGGCCGGCGGCGAAGCGCCGGCTTGGCCGGCCACGAAGGGGAAGCCCATGACAATAGCCTGCCTCATCCGCTACCAGATCGATCCCTTCCAGCGCGAAGAATTCCGGAAGTACGCCGAGAATTGGGGCCGCATCATTCCCCGGTGCGGCGGCCGCCTGATCGGCTATTTTCTTCCTTACGTGGGAACGAACGACGTGGCCTGGGCGTTGATCGCGCTTGACAGCCTCGCTTCCTACGAAGCCTACCAAAAACGCCTGAGAGCGGATCCCGAAGGCCGCGCGAACTTCGCCCTGGCGCAAGCGAAGCGGTTCATTCTCCGCGAGGAAAGGAATTTCGTCGAGGTGGTCGAGGGAACCTTCTGCCTTCCCGCCGCGCCTCAGGCAGCACGGTGAGGCGTGGAGCGGGCGGACCTGGTCGTGGGACGTCGCGGGACAGGAGAAAGGCAGAGCCCAAGCGAGCCAATCAGGCAATTGATAGCGCCAGTGTTCGAGTGCTACCGCCGGACCAGGCGGGCGGGTTGTTGATAGGGCGGCAGTTGCGGGCTGTATAGCATTGGGGAACAAGGGGTTACGTGCGGGTTTAGGCAGGGGCGAATTTCAAAATGGTATCTGATTGATTACGCTAGACTTATGGGAGCACATTTTCAGCTTTTGACGGCAACAACCCGCGATCAAACGAAGCTGTAAGTCCTGTCTTCCGAAGTAATTCCATTTTTCTGATCGCAACAAAACAACGAGTTCTCAAAATCGCTATTTTGGCGAACAACGGGCGTAGCAGGCGGTGTCGCGAGAAAGAGAGCGGTCTCCGATTGAACTTCTCCGAACTCCGCAAGCGAGAGGAGCGGGAGGCGCGGGCTCGAGAGGGCACGGCGGCGAGCGGCGGCATGGCAAGAGTGTAACCTGGAGGGCGACCCGAGGCGAGGGGGGGAGTTACGGTAAGGAAGCCGGCGGCGCCATCTGCCGAGGTTCAGGCTGGGATTCGCACGGAGGCGAAGCGCCCGATCGCCAGTCGGACTTGACTACTCCGCCCGGCGCCTTGTGACCGGCGCCGGCAACTGCGCTGTCGACGGGCCTGAGCCTTCCAGGCCAGACAGCCGCCACTGCAATTCGTCCAGCAGCGCCTGGACGCGCCACCAGTCTTGAGCCGCAGAGTCCGGTTCCGGCGGAAGCTGCCGAATCGCCGACTCCGTGCGTTCCCAGACTTCGTAATTGGTCAGGCTTCTGAGATTCCTGGCGAAGGCGCCGATTGCCGCTGCTGTGGGAGATCGATCGAGCGCCGTCCCGTGGGCTTCGTTACCATTTGAGGCTGCTATTCGCATGGATCGCCTCCTCCGCCCGAACCTGGACGTCCAACTTGACGTTGGTTTGGCCGAGCCGGGACGCGGCGCGCTGCCTCGCCCAGCCCGTCCGGAAATTTGACCTGGGCTATTTCCCCTTTCCGCTTAACCTGTTCCTTCCCTATCCAGGACCGCCCGAGCTGCTGCCGGGTTGTTGACGATGACGTGCGCGAGCGAAGTTTTCCAGCAGGGATCGATTGAAACGCCAGGAAGTTTATGCCGCGACCGGGGAGCGCCGGGCAGGCCGCATCACCTGACCCCGGACGCAGGTCGATGGGAATCTTCAATTGCTCGGCGAGGTTCATCAGGGGGGACACCCTGCGCCCCCAGTCGATCACTGGTCCGGAGCTTCGACCTGTCGACTGCTGGCATGCTACGCCTTGTCCATGGCCAATGCAAGGTTTCGCCTGGCGTCTGTCGCCTGACGCCCGTCAGCCCGACGCCACGAGCGCCGGGGAATCGGCACTCAGTAGCGGCTCGAGCAAACGCTTCGGTGTATACTTCGGCTTCGCGGACAAGCGACTGGAGTCTCGCATGGGGATTCTCCCAAGAACCCTTTGGAACCTGTCCAAGGCGCTCGGGGGTGGGAGCGTGGTCGGTTTTGGACCGGGGGAGGGGAAGCTGCGATGAAGCGGACCTTCGCTATCGGTATCGGAGGTGCGGCCGGTCAGGGCGTCGCCACGCCGGGAGACATTTTCGCAAAGGTCCTCAGCCGCCGGGGCCTGCACTTGAATGCCTACAACGCCTATCAATCGATCATCCGCGGCGGACACACTTTCCTAACCATTCGTGCAGGAATCGAGAAGGTCACCAATATGGGTGACCGGATCGACTTGCTGATTCCGCTGAACCAGGACTCCATGGATCGGCACCTGCAACTGCTGTCCGCTGGCGCCGCCTGTATCTATAACGCAGACACGATCGAGCCGGGCGCTGCCGGTGAGGGCGTGCAGCTCTGCCCGCTACCGGTTTCAAAACTCGCCGATATCACCCGAAATAAAGTAGCCCAGAATACGCTCGCCCTGGGCGCCGGCCTCAGCATGGCGGGGGTCGCCTTCCAGGCTCTGGAGAGCGTCCTCGAGGAACAGTTCGGGAAGAAGGGCGGGGTTGTGGTGGCCGAAAACGTCGGGGTTGCGCGAGCCGGCTATGATTACGCCACGTCCAACTTCAACCCCTTCCCCAACCCGCTCCCGGCGACCGGGAATCGCTTCGCGGTCTTGAGCGGCAACGTCGCGATGGCCATGGGCGGAGCAGCGGCGGGCGTGAAATTTTACTGCGCTTATCCAATGAGCCCCTCGACCGGGGTTCTGCACTGGATGGCGGCCCATGCACGCAAAGCCGGCATCATGGTTCGACAGGTGGAAGATGAGATCGGAGTGATCAATATGGCGATTGGCGCCGCTCACGCTGGCGTCCGCGCTATGTGCGCCACGTCGGGCGGCGGGTTTGCCCTGATGAGCGAAGGCCTCGGCATGGCCGCCATGATGGAAACACCGGTGGTGGTGATCGACTGCCAGCGGGCCGGGCCGTCCACGGGCGTTCCCACCAAGACCGAGCAGGGCGACCTCTGGCAGATGCTCGGCGCCGCTTTTGGCGATTACCCCCGAGTGATCGCCGCCCCGCTGGATATAGGCGATTGCTTCAAGATCATCCCCGAGATGTTCAACATCGTCGACCGCTTCCAGTGTCCCGGCATCGTACTCTGCGATCTCTTGTTATCGGAAGGCAGGCTCAGCGTAGATCCGAGGGAGCTGGATTTCACTCTCCCAATCGATCGCGGCGAACTCATCACCACCGCCGACGGGTCCCCATCGGGCCTCGCCGGGAACGGGGCTTACAAGCGTTACCGCATCACCGAGAGCGGCGTCTCGCCCCGCGCCGTCCCCGGCGTTCCCGGCTGCATCCACACCGCCGCTACCGACGAACACGATGAGGACGGCGTGTTGATCAGCGACGAGTTCACCAGCCCGGTCAAGCGCCGCGCCATGATGGAAAAGCGCATGCGCAAGGTTATCGGAATTGAGGCCGCCGTTCCCCCGCCCGTGCTGCTGGGTCCGCGCAATGCCGATGTAACCTTGATCGGCTGGGGCTCGACCAAGGGGGTGATCGAAGAGGCCTGCGAGATTCTAAGCGAGCAAGGAATCTCGGCCAATCGGCTTCCAATCCGCTGGCTGGTCCCCCTCCACGGCGAGGCCATTCTCGACATTCTGAAAGGCTCGCGGCACTCCATCATCGTCGAAAACAACTACAGCGGGCAGTTTGCCCGCTACCTGCGCAGCGAAACCAGCTACGTCCCGAACGGCTACATTCGCAAGTACGACGGGGAGCCGTTCATGCCCCATCACGTGGTGGAGGCGGTGAAGGAACAGCTTGCCGGCAAGACGAAACTCTCCGTTCCGGCCCACGGAATCATGGTGTGAGGAGACGATCGAGATGGCGACAACCTTTGAGCCTGCGAAGCCGCTGACGATTGCCGATTTGAAAGGCAAGGCCGACCCCGATTGGTGCCCTGGCTGTGGCGATTTCGGCGTGCTCGCAGCGGTTCAGAAGGCGCTGGTCGAGCTGCAGATTCCAAACCACACGGTGGTGACCATCAGCGGCATCGGCTGTTCCTCCAACCTGCCTGGCTACGTGAATACCTATGGCATGCACACCCTGCACGGCCGGGCGCTGGCTGTGGCCACGGGGGTGAAGCTCGCCAATCACGGGCTGACGGTGCTCGTGACCGGCGGCGACGGCGATGGTTTTGGGATCGGCGGCAACCATTTCGTCCACACCATGCGCCGGAACGTCGACTTGCTCTACATCGTCATGGACAACCAGATCTACGGCCTCACCACCGGCCAGACCTCGCCCACCAGCCGCCTCGGAATGAAGACGAAAAGCATGCCGTTTGGCAACGTCGAAGCGCCGATCAACCCCATTTCGCTGGCCCTGGCTGCCGGGGCCACCTTCGTCGCTCGCGGCATCAGCAGCGAGCAGAAGCACCTCACCGAGCTCATCAAGCAAGGCATCGAGCATCGAGGCTTCTCGTTCCTGGACGTATTCAGCCCTTGCGTTACGTACAATCACGATAATACCTACCAGTGGTTCCGGCCGCGGGTGAAGAAGCTCGAGGACGACCCTGCTTTCGATCCGTCCGACTGGACGGCCGCCATGGAAAAATCGCTGCTCTGGGGCGATGAAATCCCCATCGGAAAATTCTTCGAACGCACCGATGTGCCCACCCTCCATGGAGCCGAGCCGGTGCTCGACGAAGGACCTCTGGTCCATCGCGACCCGAGTGTGCCCCTCGATATGGCCCGCGCATTCATTGAGGAGCTGATGTAACGCCAGCGGCCCCGATGGCCTATCGGGGCATTGCCGCATCGACTGGAGTAGCGAGCAAGGCGGCGCCCGAGGCTGCCTACGTCCAGTAACGCGTTTTCGGGTAAGATGTTAAGTACCCGGCGGTGAGCGTAGCTCAGCGGTAGAGCATCGGACTGTGGCTCCGAGGGTCGTGGGTTCAAATCCCATCGCTCACCCCAGCGAATTCATTCCCTTCCCTTCCTCGCCTCCCGCGGGCCATCCGCCCGGTTCCCCCTTGCTTACCGAGGCCAGCGGCGGTGTCATCCCCTCGGTTACCGAGATAAGTGGCAGGTTCCGCGCTCCGCCCGTCGCGCTTCCTCCGGCTTCATCCCGGCGCGGATCTTTTCGTCGATCAGCATTTCGAGGTGGGCGCGGATTTCCCGGTCCAGATCGATTTCCGTCCGGCCACCGGAAAACAGATTGCGCAGCAAGCTCCTGGCCCGGGTCAGCAGCGGCATCGGCGCCCCTCTTGCCTTAGGTCTCCAACGCCTGAGCGATAGCCCACGAAATCCGGCTCCATCTCTCGGTTTCCGCGTCGAGCTGCTTCCTGCCGGCCTTCGTCAGCCGGTAGTATTTCGCGCGGCGGTTGTTTTCCGAATCGCCCCAAAACGCGGAAATCCAGCCCTCGTCTTCCATCCGGTGCAGCGCCGGAAACAGCGAGCCCGGCTTGACGGAAAAATGGGAATGTCGTTGCCCCGCCCCAGCCGGGCTACACCGGCTCGGCGAAGCCCTGGTACATGTAGGTCATCGGGCGGGGGCCGGGCACGTAGCCGGCGCTCAGCTCGGTGATACGAAACCCGGCTGCCGAGATGAGCGCGTCCATCGGGCGATTCAAGTGGCAGCCGCCGGTGAATCGCTTCCAGAGCGGTGTCAGCCGGTCCTGCCACGCGACGACGCGGGGATCGACGGCGCGGCCGTGTTCCAGGAACATGAGCCGGCCGCCGGGCTTGAGCACCCGGCGCATTTGCTCGAGCGCCGAAGCAACGTCGGGAATCGAGCACAGCGTCGCCGTCACCACCACCGTGTCGATGCTCGCGTCGGGCAGCGGCAGCCGCCGCTCAGCCGATTGCAGCAGGTATTCGACGGGGAAGCGGCTGGCGGCGATTCGCCCTCGCGCCATCTCCCGCAACTCCGCCGAGGGATCGACGCCCCACACTCGCCGCACCTCCGCCGAATAATAAGGCAGATTCCGCCCCGAGCCGATGCCCACCTCGAGCACGTCCCCGCGCGCCTGGGGAATCCACCCCGCTCGCAGCCCGGCGATTTTCTTGTTGCTCATCGCGAGATCGATGAGCGGCGGCAAGACGTACTTGGCGTAAATGCCCACAAGTAGTTCCCTTGGCGCGAACCGCCATCGCTAACTGTTCGCCGCCGGGTAGCCCGACTTGAGCCCCATCTGGCGATCCCCAATCTGCAATGTCAAATCGTCGGGAGCCTTCACCAGGAAGCTCTCGAGGTCCTTCCGCGGCTCGAGCCCGTGCGCCAGCAACTGGGCTTTCAGGGCGACTTCGTCATACGGCTCGACTCCGAGCATGAAATGGGTGATGGTGCCCGGGTGCGGCCCCGGCCGCAGCACGAATTCGGTGTCCTTGAAGCGCAGCAGCGCCAGCCGCGGCGTTTCCTGAACTACTTTGAGATTCAGCAGGCCGGTGTACCAATCCTTGGCGCGCCCGAGATCGCTCACGGTGATCGCGATATGGTTGACGCTCACCGGCGTAATCCGTGAACCCGACGCCGCGGCTGCTGGCGGCGGCATCGCTGCCCCAAAGCCCGCCGCGATCCCAGCCATCACCGTCAGCCGCTCGACGAATTCCCGGCGGCTCACTTTCCCCGATTCGTAATCCCCCAGCAGGGAATCGATTTTCGTTTCCATCGTCCGCCTCCTCGCCTGCCGCGGGCTGCCATGGTAGCAGGCGCCACCCTGCGATCAAGCCTCGCGGTCCTTTCCGGGCAGCCGCGAACGTGGTACCGTAACCAAAGAGTAAAGTCAAATCCCGGTTGAGGTGGCCAACATGTTTAGCCGCGTGGTTGCCTTCCTTCCCGGTTATGCAACCAGCAAGACACATCAGTTCGATATCGACACGATTCCCGGCGCTCGAATGACCGACCTGATCTACTGTTTCGCCGGCTTCACGCAGCAGGGAAATGCCTGGGTGGTCGGCTATCCCGAACCCGACGACAGCAGCCCGCACGGCAAGAGTAATCTGGCGAAGCTGATTGCGCTCAAGAAGAAATGGCCTGCGCTCAACGTCTGCGTCAGCATTGGAGGCTGGAACCATTCCCATCAGGGAGATCCGAACTTCAAGACCACGCCGGTCTTTTCCGCCATCGCGGCAACACCGCAAGCTCGCCAGACGTTTGTGAGTTCTTGCATCGACCTCTTCATCAAACCGGCTTATCCCCGCCTGGGCCCGCTGTTCGGAGGTATCGACATCGACTGGGAGTTTCCCGCGCCCGCCGACCGCCACAACCTGACGCTCCTCTTCCAGGAATTCCGCAAGCAGCTTGACGCCGAAGGACGCGCCGGGGGCCGTCAGCTCACTCTTTCCGCAAGTACCGGGGTGGATTCCCAAGAGCTCGAACTCGGCTTGCTCGGCTCAACCCTGGACTGGGTCAACGTCATGGCCTACATCGCTCACGAGCCGAACACCAGCAGCCAGCAGAACCAGTTCACCGATTTCAACTCGCCGATTTATGGCTCCCCGGCAGAGCCTGCTTCGAACGTGACCTGGAACATTGATACGGTTGCGAACGCCTTTCTCGCGACCGGATTCCCCGCCGCCAAGCTCGTCCTGGGCGTCTCGGCGTATGCACGCACCTACGGCGGAGTGAGTAACGCGAACCATGGCGTATATCAGCCGTATGCGGGACCCGGTCCCGGGTCTCTCGGCAAGCAAGGGGTGCTCGAATACAAGGACTTGATGGTGAATTACCTGCCCGGGTACGAGTCCCACTGGGACGACGCGACCCGCTCGGCTTACCTCTACAATCCAGCCGACCAAGCCTGGATCTCTTACGACAGTGTCGAGTCGCTGGCGGCAAAGGCGGCCTACGTCAATCAACGCCAGCTCGGCGGGCTCATGTTGTGGGAGCTCAGCGCCGATGCCCCGTCCTCGGACGGCCTCCTTGTCCCGCAAAACGTTCCTGCCCTCATCGATGCGATACCCTTTGGCATCCGATCGCTCGCGAACAAATCGGTCCTCAAGGCAACCAGCCCTAGCTCGCCGGGGCTCTCGTTCCTCGAGGACAAGATTTTCCTCGCGTGCAGGAGATCGGAAGCTGATGCTTTGGAAATCATGTTCTCAACCGACAACGGCGGGAAGTTCGGCGGCACGTACCGTTCCGCGGAGAGCAGCGCCGCAGGTCCGGCGCTGGCTGCCCATAACGACCGTCTCATGATCGCCTGGAAAGGTTCGGGAAACGACAATCTCAACGTAGCCGAGGTGGGTTTCTTCGCCGATAGCCAAGGTAAATTCGGAATCGAGGGCCTCGCGAACAAGATTGTTCTCGGCGATACCGCCGACGGCAGCCCGGCGCTCGCCTCGCATGACGGCCGTTTGTTCCTGGCCTGGAAGGGATCGGGCAACGACAACCTGAACGTTATGTTCTCGTCCGACGGCGGCGCCACGTTCTCGGGCAAATACGTCTCGCCCGAGACAAGCGATGCCGCTCCGGCGCTCGCTTCTCATAACGGGCGGCTGATGATCGCCTGGAAGGGCTCGGGGAACGACAATCTCAACGTGGCCGAGGTCGGCTTCTTCGCCGACAGCCAGGGTGGGTTCGGAATCGAGGGCTTCACGAGCAAGGTTGTCCTCGGCGACACGGCCGACGGCAGCCCGGCGCTGGCCTCGAACGACGGCCGTTTGTTCCTGGCCTGGAAGGGATCGGGCAACGACAATCTGAACGTTATGTTCTCGCCCGACGGCGGCGCCACGTTCTCGGGCAAATACGTCTCTCCCGAAACGAGCGATGTCGCTCCGGCACTGGCCGCAAACGGCACCCAGATGGTCCTTGGCTGGAAGGGCTCCGGCAATGACAACCTGAACGTGGCCCAGGTTGCCCTGTTCTAGCGATGTTCCGACGGGGCCGGTGCCTGCGAGGAGGGTAGCTTTGCCGGAAAAGTCCAGGGAACGGACGCCGGCCTCATGGCGGCGGGACAAACCAGCGACTTCCGCTTCCGAAGCGCCGAAGCCCGGCGCGGCGCGCTGAAGCCGAGGAGAGGCATTGCCAATCCCGGCGATGCCGCCGATGGCTGGGGCGAACGGCCGCCCACCGGCACGCCGGCGGCGGCGATCCTTCCTTATTCCTGCCTCAGCGCAACGATGGGGTCGATGCGCAAGGCGCGGCGCGCGGGAATGTAGGAGGCCAGCAGCGCCACCGCCGATAAGAGCGCGGCGACAACCGAAAGCGTCAGCCGGTCCGCCGCCTTCACTTCAAAGAGCATGCTCGAGAGCAATCGGGTCGCCGCCAGGGAGGCCGCGAGGCCAATCGCTACCCCGATCGCCGCCAGCCGCGCGCCTTCACCTACGACCGCGAGCAGCACGTCGCCTCGCTGCGCGCCCAGCGCCATGCGGATGCCGATTTCCTGCGTGCGCCGCGCCACCGAATGCGCCACAAGCCCGTACAGGCCGACGGCCGCGAGCACGAGCGCGGCGCCGGCGAACACGCTCGCCAGAAGCGCCAGTGCACGCCGCTCGGCGAGCCATCCGCCCAGCGCCTCGGCATACGTCGAAATTTGCACCGGGATATTCGGATCGAGCGCGTGGAAAACGGCCCGCGCCGCGGGAACGATTGCGCTCGCCGGCAGCGAGGTGCGCAGGACGAACGCCGGGGAAACGTTTACGCTGAGTCCCCGCTGGCGGAAATCCACGTAAACGATCGGGCTTGGCGGCTGGTCAAGCCCCTCGGCGCGGGTATCGCCGACGATTCCGACAATTGTCAGCGGCTTCGAGTTGCTGTCCATGTTGCCGAAGTAGATCGTCTGCCCGATAGGATCCTCATGGGGCCACCTCTGGCGCGCCAGCGTTTCGCTGATCAAGGCGACGTTTGGCGCGTCAAGGCCGTCCTGCGCGTCGAATATCCGTCCGCGAATCAGGGAAATTCCCAGCGTGCGGAAGTATTCGCCGCTGGCGACGCAGTAGTCCGCGTGTCCGGTGTTCTTGGGGTTTTGCGCCATGCGGATCCACTGGTCGTAATTCGCCGGAACTGACTGGCCCTGGAGAATCAAGAACGTCCCGTCGGGGAAACCCTCCGCATCGGCTACCGCAAGTCCGCCGGTGAGCGCGGCCGACTGAGCCCCGGGAATCGCCCGCAGCCGCGCCAGCGCCTCGTCCAGAAACTGAACTTCCCGCGCGATTTGCCGCGGACTCTTTTCCGCAAAGCGCAGCGACGACGCCGAGGGAGGCGGCGAAAACTTCAGAATCATCAAATCCTGTCCCCGGAAACCCGGGCTGACCGAAAGCAGATTGAGAAAGCTGCGGCCCAGAACCCCGGCGCCGGCCAGGATGACCAGCGTGGCGGCAATTTCGCCGGCCACCAGCGTCCGGCGCGCCCACTGGCTGCCGCTAGTGTAGCTTCGCGAGCCAGCGCCGAGCGCGTCGCTTACATCGGCGCCTCCGGCGCGCCATGCGGCGACGAGCCCCAGCCCCGCCGCAACCGCGAGCGTCGCCGCCAGCGTGAACAAGAGCACGGTGGCGTTGATGGCGATGCCCTTCTGCCCCGGCAAATCGGCGGGAAGCACGGCGGGCAGCAAATGCGTAATTCCCATGGCGATCGCGATTCCCAGCACGCCGCCGGCAACAGCCAACTCCAGCGATTCGGCCAGCAGTTGCCGCACCAGCCGCCCGCGACCCGCGCCCAGCGCCGCGCGCACCGCCAATTCCTTGCGCCGCGCCGACGTGCGCGCCAACAGCAGCCCCGCCACGTTGGCGCAGGCCACCAGAAACAACAGGAGCACCGCGCCAAACAGCGCGAGCAAAGCGGCGCGGACGTCTCCGACCGTCGCCTCCGCCAGCGGTACCACCGCCGCGCCCGCCAGGTCCGCTTGTTTGCCGTACTCCGCGCGAATCCGACGGGCGATGGTGTCCAGATCCGCGCGCGCCTGCTCCAGCGTCGCGCCGTCGCGAAGCCGCCCCAACCCGCGCCAGTTGTGCGCAGTGCGGCCGGGGATTTCCGGATCGGCTTCGCGGGCAATCCACAGCGCCGCGCCGGGCGGGAAATCGAATCCCGGCGGCATCACCCCCACAACCGAGTACAAGTTGCCGTTCATCGCCAGGCGAACGCGCGAGAGATCCCTTGCCGCTCCCAGATACTCGCGCCAGTAGCCGTAGCTCGCTATCGTCGCTCGCACCCCGTTCACACGCAGTTCGTCTGCCGCGAACGAGCGCCCCAGAAACGGCTGCCTGCCAAGCACTCGGAAGAAATCCCTGGAAACCGCCGCCACGTTGGCGCGCACCGGTTCGCTGCCGCCGGCCACCGAAACCGGCCAAACGCCGCTGTACCCGGCCAGCGCGGCGAGCGTCCGGTTCTGCGCGCGAAAATCGTCGAAGTTGGGATCGGCCAGATTCATTCGACGACCGTTGGGGGCCTGCTCCCACACGCGCACGAGCTGCTGCGGATTCGGGTACGGAAGCGGCCGCAGGAGTACCGCGTCCACAACGGAGAAAATCGCGGTGGATGCGCCGATGCCCAGCGCCAGAGTGAGAATCGCCGCCGCCGCGAAGCCGGGCGACCGCGCCAGCTTCCGGACACCGTAGCGAAAGTCCCGCCACGCGCCCGAGAGGAAGCCGAGCCGCCCCGCTTTTACCGGCGCATCGAGATTCTCGGTGCCGCTGCGCTCCACCCGGCGCAGGCCCCGGGCAAGCAGGCTCTCGTCGCTCAGTTCCGCCATCGCCGCGCTCCGGGCAGCGGCTTCCGGCGCCCCGGCGGCGAGCGCGTCCTCGAAGCGGCCTTCGAGGTGCTGCGCCAGTTCCTCGGCGATTTCGGCTTCGCGCTCGGGTCCGAGCCCGAGCGGGGCCAGCCGGCGAGCGATTTCTTCCTTCCAGTCAGGCATGGTCGAGCTCGGCGACGCGGCCGATGGCTTCAACGAACAGCCGCCAATCGCGCCGCTGGGCAGCGAGCACCTTGCGGCCCGCCGGCGTCAGCCGGTAGTAGCGCCGGCGGCGCTGCCCGTCCTTCTCCACCCAGCGGCCCTGCAGCCAGCCGCGCCGCTCGAGGCGATAGAGCAGCGGATAGAGCGAAGCCACGTGGAAGCGCACCGCGCCCCCCGAACGCTGCTCGATCAGCTTGCTGATTTCGTAGCCGTGCCGGGGCCGGTGCTCCACCAGGGAGAGGATCAGCAGCTCGGCGCTGCCTTTCTTCCATTCGAGGTTTGCCGGTTGCGTTTCCATATATGTGATCGCCATATATTCGCTCGGGGCAACTGGGTCTGTCAAGCGAAGGGCCAGCCCCGTCTATCTCGAATCGGCTACGCCCGCAGCGTCCAGCTCAGCCTCAACGAATTGACCTGGGGCGTTGGAGTCAACGTGGGAAGTTTGGTTCGGATGGCGCGTGCCGGGCAGTAGCCAGCGCCGGGGCGGCCCCCGGTTCTCGGGCTCGATACCGCAACCAGCGTGTCCTCTTGCGAGGGCGCGAGGCAGGCGGCTTTCCTTGACCCCTTTACCGCCGCCATTCACTCTGGAGGCTCCGGGCGCGAACGCCCGGCTGCGACGCAGCCGAGCCGGTGACCGGCAAGCGTCACACGGGGGATGCTTCCATGCAACGAGCGGTGCCGCAGTTGCGCATCACCAATTACGAACGAAGCTGCGCGTTTTGGATTGACGGGCTAGGGTTCACAATCGATTGGGAGCACCGGTTCGAGCCGGGATTCCCGGTGTTCATGCAGGTGAGTCGCGGCGGATTGGCGCTGTTCCTGACCGAGCACTCCGGAGAGGGAGCGACTGGCGGCGCTGTGTACCTGTTCGTCGACGATGTCGACGCCTACTACCGCGAAATCACCAGCCGCGGCGTCAAACCGGATTCCGAGCCTGCCGACACCGAATGGCACAGCCGCGAATTCGTTGTTTACGATCCCGACCGTAACCGCGTCAGGATCGGCGCCAGTCGCGCTTCCGCTCCTTGACCCATAACGTGGCTTCCCTTCGCTCGCCGGGTTCGGCGCCCTCGCCCCCTCTGGCCTCTAACCCCAGCCGTGATGCACCGCTCCGACCCGCAACCCCGCCCAGAGGGGGAACGGTACCAACCTCAATTCCTCCACACCGGCCTGGCCGGCGTGGCAGAGGATTTCGGGTCGTTTCCGTCCCGGCGCTGTAGGTGGGGAAGGCTGAGCCTGGATCGCCTCCTTGTGACCGCAGCCCATGGTCGGCCGAAGTATTTCCCAGCGCCGGCATTCGTGCCGGCCCTTGAAGCCGATTAGCTGGATGCAGCAGAATCCAGACGGCGAACCCTCGTGCGGCTAGAGTTGTGTAACCGAAGAAAGTGACACAGGGCTTCGGCGGCGGGTGGCGTGTGAGCGGGCAGAAAAGCCCGTCCTAGCAGCGGGATGCTTCGCTCCCGCACTGCGGGACGGGCTCAGCATGACAGGCGTGGGGTCGTGATAAGGGTATGTCAGTTACACGACACTAACGGGGCGTCGCCCCAGCCCGACTAGCGTGCCCGCCGAAGGTTCAAAACCCGCACCCTGGAAGCCGCAGGGTGCGGCACCCCTCACCGTCGGGGCGATCAGAAGGGGGCCAAAACCTGACTCATTTGGGTCAGGTCTTACCCTTCGAGACGTCCAGGCCCGAGCATCGGCCGGAACTATGACGTGTCGTTGCTCATTCCACTGTCGAAGTTGAGTTTCCTGGGCCGGGGGCTCAACTTTTTGGCCGGCGGTGATCCGAACAAGGCCCGCATTCGAGTGAAGTATTCCGCCGGCGCGAATGACGCGAATGGGTTCGCCCACTCCCGGCTGTGGTCGTACGGAATCGAAGTGAATCGGTAGCGTCGAGCGAAGCGCCCGCGCCGCGCCTGGGGATGTGTTTCGCGTTGTGTAACCGAAGAAAGTGACACAGGGCTTCGGCGGCGGGGTGGCGTGTGAGCGGGCAGAAAAGCCCGTCCTAGCAGCGGGATGCTTCGCTCCGGCACTGCGGGACGGGCTCAGCAGGACAGGTGTGGGGCCGTGGCATTTCTTGAAGGCTCCGCCTTGAGCCTTGTCTTCAGCGTTGTGAGGCCGCAGCGAACCTTCCAAGCTTGGACTCGCGGCCGCAAGTCCGGCTCCGGGATGGACTACGCCGGCAAACCAACGCGGCCCAGCACCTCTCGAAAGCGCGGATCCGCGCGAAGGGGATCCCAGAAGTGCAGTACCTTGAGGAAGACGAGTTCCTCGCTGCGTTCCTCGCAGGCTTTCCCCAGCCAGGCGAAAGCCTGGTCTTTCTCCCCCAGGCCGGCATAGACCTGCGCAATGCGGCACGCCGAGACGTAGCGCCGGCCGGCCAGTTCCTGCAATTCACCGAGCACCTTCTCCGCCGCCGCTCTCCTGCCCGTGATCCCATACACCCATCCCAGCGCCACCAGCGACTGGATTTGGCCTCCGAGCACGCCGGAGAGCTCGAGGGCGCGCTCGTACTCGGCGGTAGCCTGCGGATACATCGCCTTCGCCGAGTAATCCATTCCCAGGAAGTAGTGCGCCTGAGCGAAGTTGGGGTCGAGTTCGATGGCCTGCCGGATCACTTCGATCGCCCGGTCCTGCCGCCCGGCCCGGTACTCCAACAACCCCAGGTAGGCGTTGATGACGATCGAGAACGGTTCGAGTTCACGCGCCTTTTGGTTCTCGGCGATGGCCTCGGTCAGCCGCCCGAGCGCCCCCAGGCACACGCCGTACCAGTAGTGGCCCACGCCGTAGTTGGGATTGAGTTCGATGGCGCGCTTGAATTCCTTTTCCGCCTCCGGCCAGTTCCAATCGAACCAGAATCCCGCCATCCCCAGCGAGGTGTGCGCTTCGGCGAGGGTGTCGTCGATTTCCAAAGCCTTGCTCGCCGCCTGCTTGGCCTTCGGCGCCGCCTCCCGTGGTGGAAGAACGCCAAGGTAGCTGCAGAGATCGTAACAGTCGGCCAAACCGGCGTGCGCCAGCGCATAATCCGGCGCGATGGCCACCGCCTGCTGGAAACAGGCGATCGCCTTTTCGAACGCCGCCGCCGTTCTCCGGTTCCAGTGGTAGCGGCCCTTCAGATAGAGCTGGTAAGCCTCGGCGTTCTCGGTGTATCGCTTGGCCAGTTGCTCTTTCTGCTCCCCGGTGAGTTCGATCCGCAATTTCTCGGTGATTTCCCGGGCGATTTCCTCCTCGACTTCGAAAATTTGCGCCAGCCGGCGATCGTACCGCTCGCCCCAGAGCCGCCATCCCTTGGCGACGTCCACCAGCTCGGTTCCGATCCTCAGCGTGTCGCCGCGCTGCAGCACCCTGCCGGTAAGGACCGCGCGAACCTGCAGCTCGCGCCCCACTTTCTGAGGGTCGGCATCCCGCCCCTTGTATCGCACCACCGTGCTGCGCGCCATCACTCGCAGTTCGCGGATTTTCGATAGATTATTGATCAGCGTCTCGGCGATGCCGTCGCCCAGATATTCCGCTTCCGGGTCGTGACTGATGTTCTCGAACGGCAGGACGGCGATGGAATCGATGAACGGCGCCGGCGAGCGCGCGGCAGAGCCGGAAATGCGTCCCGAATCGCTCGCCTGCTTCAGCCTTTTCAGATCGCCGCGAAGCTCCGCGGCCGTCTGGTAGCGCAACTCGCGGCTCTTCTCCAGCGCTTTGCTGATGATTGGTTCCAGCTCCGCCGGCAGGTCTGGATTCGCCGCGGTGGGCTGGGGCGGCTCGTCGCGCAGAATCGCCGCAAACACCGCCGCTGCGCTCGTGCCGCCAAACGCCTGCTTCCCCGTCGCCATCTCGTACAGCACGGCGCCGAAGCTGAACAGGTCCGTCCGCGTATCCACTTCCCCGCCCAGCGCCTGCTCGGGCGACATGTAGGCCACCGTTCCCACCGCCGCCCCCGGGCTCGTCAGGTATCCGGGGTCGAAGGAGGCGGTGGGCCGGTCCCAGTCGGTTGCCGACGGGCGATTCGCCGCTGCCGGCGGCGCCTGTCCCGGCCTCTCGACCCCGCGCGCCGGGTTTTGCAGTTTTGCCAGGCCGAAATCCAGGATTTTCGCCTGGCCCCGGGTGGCGAGGAAAATATTCGCCGGCTTGATGTCGCGGTGGATGATCCCCTTGGCGTGGGCGGCATCCAGGGCATCGGCGATTTGGATGGCGATATCGAGCAGCTCCTCGATCTTCAAGGGCTCGGTCCCGATCCTGTGCCTGAGGGTTTGCCCCTCGAGGTACTCCATGGCGATGAAGGGCTGGCCGTTGTGCTCGTCGACGTCGTGAATCGTGCAGATGTTCGGATGGTTCAAGGCCGAGGCGGCGCGCGCTTCGCGCTGGAACCGCTCGAGCGCCTCGCGTTCGGGAGCCAGGCCCTCAGGCAGGAACTTGAGGGCGACGAACCGGCCGAGCTTGGTGTCCTCGGCCTTGTAGACGACGCCCATGCCCCCGCCCCCCAGCCTCTCCAGCACCCGGTAGTGCGAAATTGTCTGGCCCGGCTCGGGCATGAACTCGGATTCTCCCTTTCGGCTGATCGGTGAGGCGGCAGGCTGCTCCCGCCGCGCACTCTTCCGAACTTCGATCCCGAATCTGCTCTGCACCGCAAACATAGCCCTTACGATTGCGTAGTGCAATGGCCGGGCGCGTTTCGAGCGGCCGATGCCCTCGCCGGCCTGCGCAAGCAGTCGATTCCCCGCTCCCACTCTCTCGGCGCACGAGTCCGCGACCTTCGCCCTGGAGCAGCCAAGGAGTTTCCCTTGACCGGCCGTCCTTCCCCATTCACGCTGGAACCGACCTGGCCATGACTGGGGCGAGTAGCTTCCAGGCTCGACCCCCGCGCCCTGGAGCCAAGCGGGGCAGGAAGGCAACGCGCCATTACCAAATTCGCCCAGGAATTGTTGCGCGCCATGCGCGGGGCGGCTCGCGGCCCGCGCTTGTTCCTCATCGTGATGCTCCTGCTCGCGCTGGGTATCGGGATGAGCACCGCGCTTTTCAGCGTCATGGACTCGGTGCTGCTCAGGCCGCTCCCGGTCGAGCGCCAGGACCGCCTGGTGGTCGTCTGGAAGGGCGGCGGCAAGGATGCCGCGCACGTCGGGGAGCTGTCGTATCCCGAATTCGAAGACTGGCGGCGGCAGTCCAGGGCTTTTGCGGCGATGGCGGCGCTGCCAACTACGGTCTATGGGTACGAACTTACGTTTTCCGGCTACGGCGCTCCGATCGAGCTCGTAAGAACGCCGGTAACCGCCGCCTTCTTTTCCGTGCTCGGCATGCGCCCCGTGCTCGGCCGCGGCTTCGAAGAGTCGGACAATCATCCCGGCGCGGAGCCGACCGTCGTTCTAGCCTATTCCGTCTGGAAGAATCTGCTCCACGGCGATCGCTCGGCAATTGGCAGGGTTGTCAGTCTGGGCGGGCGGGGATACACGGTGATTGGCGTTATGCCGCCGGATTTCGATTTTCCCGCCGGCGCCCAGATCTGGACCCCGCTCGGAGAGGAGGCCCGGTGGCTGCGCCGGAAGGCCTCTTTTCTCGAGGTCGTCGGGAGGCTGGAGCCGGGGGTGACGGTCCAGCAGGCGAAGAGCGACGTAGCCGGCGCGATCGCGCAGGTTGCCCGCCGGTACCCGCAGTATTCCGAGCCCGGCGAATTCCCCGTCCTCACCCCGCTGGCCGATTACGTCTTCGGCGCCGGTAAACCTGCCATCGTTCTTCTCTGGGCGGCGTCGCTGTTGCTGCTGGCCATCGCTTGCATCAACGTCACCGCCGTGCTGGTGGCCCGGGCAGTGCGCAAGGAACGAGAGGTGGCGATACGACTGGCGCTCGGAGCCACTCGCGCAATCCTCTTCCGTCAATTCGTCGCCGAGGGGCTGGTCTTGTCACTTGCCGGCGCCGCCGCGGGCTGCGTCACCGCGCGGATGCTTATCGCCTTGATGATCGCGCTGGCTCCGCCCGGCCTGCCCGCGGTGGCGGGGATTCCCCGGCTCGCTTCGGTCCATCTGAGCGTCCTCTCGCTCGCCTTCGCCTGCCTGCTTGGGGTTGCCGCCGCCCTGGTTTTCGGATTCACGCCGACTCTGGCTACCCTCCGGCGGGATGTTCGCGATTCCTTGGACGAGGGCGGCGCCCGAACCGCCGGGAGCCGCCACGGCGGGTTGCTTCGGCGAAGCTTGTTGGTCGCCGAGGCCACCGTCACCACCCTGCTCCTGATCGCCGCCGGAACCGTGGTTCACAACTTCCACAATCTCCGGCAAGTGCGGCTTGGATTCGTTCCCGGCAACGTACTAACCGCGCAAATCAGGCTTCCGGGCGCCGATGCCGCTCGCAGAGACGCGTTCTTTGCCCAACTGCTCGACCGGCTTCAGTCGCATCCGCAGGTGAGCGCGGCTGGCGCCGTTTTGCTGCGGCCCTTCGAAGGAACCGTAGGCTGGGACGCGCCCTATCGCATCCGCGGCCAAGACGTGGACCAGGCCAGGCGGAATCCGGTCGCGAATCTCGAAGTTGTCACCCCCGGCTATTTTCAGGCGGTAGGCACGCCGCTCGTCACCGGCCGATCCTTCACCGCCGGCGACAACAGCGCGAATCGAAGAGTCGTGATTGTGAGTGAATCCCTGGCGCGAAGAGCGTTCGGCGATGCCCGGCGAGCCGTCGGCAGCGAGCTCGCGCTCGGTCCCGCCGACGCCCCGGACCGTGCGAGCGACTGGCTATCGATCGCCGGCGTCGTCGCCGACGCGCAGTACCGCTCCTTCGGCGTCACCCAGGGCGATCTTTTCCTTCCCTACCTGCAAACCAACATTCCAATCCGCTACCTCGCCGTTCGCACCCGAATCGATCCCGCATCGTTCGCGCCGGTGCTCAGCGCCGACGTCGCCGCGCTGGACCCCGCACTGGCCGTCTCCAAGGTCCGCACCCTCGATGACCTGGTCGCCGGGGCCGGGGTCGGTCCCCGCTTCGTGATGCTGCTCTTCGCTCTGTTCGCTGCCTTTGCCGGGGTGCTGGCGGCGGTGGGCGTCTACGGCATGGTCGCCGACTCCGTCGCCGAGCGACGGCGCGAAATCGGCATCCGGATCGCGCTCGGCGCCGTACGCGGAAACGTGATGCTGCTTCTGACGCGGGACGAGCTGCGCTCGGTCCTTCTGGGTGAATGCCTGGGTGCGGCTCTCTCGATCGGCCTGGCTCGCGGCTACGCCCATTGGCTCTACGGCCTGCGCGGAACCGATGTCCCGTCGATGGCTGCCGCAGTGGCCGTTTTGGCTTCGGTGAGCCTGGCGGCGGGCGTTCTTCCCGCGCTGAGGACGACCCGGGCAGCCGTCACTCATCTGCTGGTCGAATAGCCGCCGCCGCAAACTGCCTCGGCTTCGCCCCGCCCTGCCCTCTGGACGTGACCCGGTTTGCAGGGGCAAGTCGCCGGCTTGCCCGCCGCAGCACAGGACTCCATCCCGCTCTGCGGGTCTTGCGTCCTGACGCCCTACGTCGGGAAGCCTGTGCCTGTTTGCGCTCCACGCGGCCGCAACCAAGCGCCCGCCGCTCAGCGCAGGCGGTCCTTCAAGGGCCTGCCGTCGCCACCAGCGGAATCATTCCGTTCTGCTCGAGCGAGCGGTTAAACGCCGGCACTTCCTGGCTCATCAGGTGACGATAGCTGGCGGTAGCGGCCGCGAGCTCCTTCTCGATTCCCCCAAGCAGGTCGAGTTCGGTATCGGTGGGCGCGAAATCGGCTCCGCCGGCCACGTCGCCCGCGCCGGTGCCCACTTCGCCGTTCAGCCAGATGAGATTCAGATAGACCTTGTAAGCGGAAACGTAATACTTGTCGTCGCTATTGGCTTCGGTTCGCGCGATCAGCGCATATTCCACCGCCTGCATCTTGTCGTCCATCTGGCGGGCCGATTGCAGCAGATCGGCTTTGCTTTTCTCGCCGGCGAGCGCTGCTTCGGCGTCGCCAAGCTGTTTCCTCATCCACTCGATCTGGTTCACCATGTCGGCGGTTTTGCTGATGTCGTCGCGAATGCGCACGAGCGTCTTCACCGACGAGTCGATTTCGGCGTCGGTGCCGGGCGAATGCGGATCGCGAAGAATCGCGAGCGGCTGGGTGAAAGTTTGCCCGTCGACGGTCAATCGCGCGCTGTAGTTACCCGGCGCGGCCAGCGGACCGAGCTCGGCTGGCGCGATTCCCCAATGGGTGATCGGGCGCGAGTCCTTGCCGCGGAAACGCGGCTCGTCCCAGATGTGGGGGTTGTCGGGGGCGGCGGTGCGGAGCGCCACCAGCCGCGGCGGCTCGTAGCGGAGATCCCAAATCGCGCGATCCATCCCCGCTCGCCCTGGTGCTTGCAGCTTGCGTATCACCGCGCCGTGCGAGTCGAGAATTTCCACCTGAACCGGATTCTTCGGCGCCGACGCCAGCGAGAAATTCAGGAGGGCGCGTCCCCCGCGAGCGAAACGGTAAGCGGGCCGCGGCTCGAACAGGCGCACCGCGGCATCGGAGGGCTGCTTCGCCATCTGCTCAAGCGGGCTGATGTCGTCGAGGATGTAGATTCCCCGCCCGTAGGTGGACACCACCAGGTCGTGAAACGGCTTCTGCACCACCGCCCAGGAAACCGGCGAGTGCGGCAGGCCCATCTGCAGCGGCGTCCAATGGGCGCCGTCGTCAAGCGAGTCGTACAGCCCGTTGCCGGTTCCCGCGAAGAGCAGCCCTCGGCAATCGGGGTCTTCGGCAATCACACGGACGTAAGCCAGTTCGCCCTTGGGCAGGCTCGCGCTGATGGCCGTCCAGCTGCTGCCGAAATCGGTGGTCTTGTAGATGTACGGATCGCGGTCGTCCATCAGGTGGAAATCCACCGAAACGTAAGCCGTCCCCGGGTCGAAATGCGACGGCTCGATGCTGGTGACCGTGCCCCAGGCTGGCAAGCCGGAAATGTTCCTGGTGACGTTGTTCCAATGACCGCCGCCGTCGCCGGTGTACCACACCTGCCCGTCGTTGGTTCCCGCCCAGATCAAGCCCTTGCGGACCGGTGACGGCGCGATCGCGAAAACCACTTCGCCGTAGAACTGGCCGAGGTTGTCGCCCACCAACCCGCCGGACGACACGATCCGGCTGGGATCGTTGGTCGAGAGGTCGGGGCTGATCACCGACCAGCTCTGGCCGCCGTTCGACGTCTTGAAAATCACCTGGCAGCCGTAATAGACGGTGTGGGGATCGAAAGGATCGATGGCGAGCGGCGGTGTCCAATGGCAGCGGTATTTGGTTTCGTTGGGCGGCGAATCGAGCGTGTGCATCCACGGGCTCACCGACCGCGCCATCTTCGTTCTCGCGTCCCAGCGGGTCACTTCGTTGCCGTAGCAAGTGGCCCAGACGACGTTCGGGTCGGCGGGATCGGGAACCGTCCATCCCGATTCGCAGCCGCCCATGGCGTGGTCCCAGCCGGCCTCGGCGGCGGCGCCGAAACCGGAAGGAACCGAGTTGCCCGGCCCGCGCATGTTGCCGTCGTCCTGCATGTTGCTGTAGACCTCGTAGGGAACTTGGTCGTCGACGGCGACGTGATACATCTGCCCGATCGGCAATTGCACCCGGTGGAAGCCCCGGCCGTGCACGGTGGTGATCATCAGCCCGGCGTCGTCGGTAAGCGCGAAGCGGTCGGGATTCTTCGCATCGATCCAGATGTCGTGGTTGTCGCCGCCCCAGGGCACCACCCGGAACGTCTCGCCGCCGTCCAGCGATTCGTGGAAGCCGCTGTTGGCCACGTACACTTCGTTGGCGTTGCCGCTCGAGACGGCGATGCGGATGTAATACCCGGCGCGGCCGATGAGCGCCCGGTCCCAGTTCACCACCCGCCAGTTCTCCCCGCCATCGTCCGACCGCCAAACCGACCCTTGATCCCTGGTTTGGATGAGCGCGTAAACGCGCTCGGGATCGGTTGGCGCGATGGCAACGTCGATCTTGCCCACCGGCGGCTTGGGCAGGCCGTGGCCTTCGATTCGGGTCCACGTGCTGCCGCCGTCGCGCGACACGTAGACGCCGCTGCCGGGCCCGCCGCTGAACTCGCCCCAGGTATGCATCGCCACCTGCCAGGCGCCGGCGAAAAGCACGCGGGGATTGTGGGCGTCCATCGCCAGGCCGGAGCAGCCGGTGTTTTCATCGACGAAGAGCACGCGCGCCCACGTTTTGCCGCCGTCGCCGGTGCGGTAAACGCCGCGTTCCGGCTGCGGGCCGGTGGTGCGGCCCAGAGCGCATACGTAAACAATGTCCGGATCGGCGGGATTCACGATCACCCGGCCGATGCGCCCGGTGGCGTCGAGGCCCATGTGCGTCCACGTCTTTCCCGCGTCGGTGGACTTGTAAACGCCGTTCCCCATCACGTCGCTGTCGCGGATCGCCCAGGCTTCGCCGGTTCCCGCCCAAACCACATTCGGATCCGACGGCGCCACCGCCAGCGCCCCGATCGCCGCCACCGGCTCGTTGTCGAAAACCGGCACCCAGCGGTTCCCTCCGTCGGTCGATTTCCATACGCCGCCCGAGGCCGCGCCGGCGTAATAGACGGCCGGATCGCCCGCCACCCCCGCCACCGACGCCACCCGGTTCCCCACCGCCGGACCGACGAACCGGAATCGGAAATTGTCCTGCGTTGCCGCCGGGTTGGGCCGCTGCGCGAACGCCGGCCCGGCCGCTACCCACGCCCCAGCCATGAAACACAACCCAAGCCAAACCGACCCGCGTTTGCCTCTCGACATGCTCGCTCCTTCGCTGCATCCCTGCGCCCGCCGGCGCGTGATCGTTCACCACCCAAATCCCACCGATTGGCGGGAATCCATCGGCCCGGCCACCGGCGCGGGGCCACTGGCTCGCTACCCGCCATGCTGCACCCCGGTTTGATACCACTTCTTCACCCGCGTGGCCACTCTCAAGCCGCCCTCCGCGCCGATGGCCCACCGGTAGCCCGTTCTCTGCGCCGGGCGAATGCGGGGTTATGGAATAGAAGCGAGTTTGGATTTAGCAATGCGGGCAAGCGGCGCCGTTGCAGCCGCATGGGGCGATGCTATCGTGCTGCCAGCCCCTTCCTTAATGTGTTTCTATGGCCTTCAGGACCCTGTATCTGCGCCAATCGTCCGGCGCAAACGGCTCCGCTCCACCTTCACACTGTTCCTGTCCCAGTGGTCGGTGAACTCGCAACTGGAGGCGCGGCTGGCAACCGCGGTGCCATTTCAACTGCCTTCCCCGTGGTTCGCCGGTCGACGGCAGGGCAACTCTTCCTCTGCCGGCTTGGGCCGAACGGCGTTCCGCCGATCCGGCTCGGGAGTGAAGCCCGTTCTATCAACGAGTCCGGGCGCCGCTGGTCACATGGTGAGGACGACGCGGAATTCGGCTTTCCCGCTCAACATGCGGGCATATCCTTCGGCGGCCTTTGCGAGCGGATATTTCTCGATCATCGGGCGCACGCCCGTCATTTCAGCGAACCGCAGCGTGTCCTCGGAATCCGTGGGGATGCCGGACGGCCAGCCCTGCAGGCCTCGGCGACCCAAGACGAGGGCAGCCGGCGGCGCCTCAATCGGCTCGGGCGCCACTCCCACCACCATCATCCTGCCGTTGATCCCCAGGCCGCTTACCAGCGCCGACATGGCTTTCGCGCTGGGCGCGGTGGCCAGAATGACGCGCGCGCCTCCCAGTTTCTGCAATTCGGCGGCGGCGTCGGTTGCGGCGCTGTCGATGTAAGCATGCGCGCCGAGCTTTTTGGCAAGGGACGCGTTTCCCGGCCCGCGGCCCACCGCCGCGACGCGGTAGCCGAAATGCCGCGCGAACTGGATTCCCAAATGGCCAAGCCCGCCGATTCCCTGCACTGCGACGAGGTCGCTCGGGAGCGCGCCGCTGTGGCGGAGAGCGTTGAAGGTGGTGACCCCGGCGCACATCAGCGGCGCCGCCTCGGCCGCGTCGAGCGATTCCGGCATCTGCGCCAACGCTTCCACCGGAGCAACCATGTATTCCTGATAGCCGCCGTCGTAGCTGATGCCGCAAATCTTCAGGTTGGCGCAGTTGCTGAAATCACCGCGCCGGCACGCCAGACACGTGCCGTCCTGCCCGCCGTGCCAGCCCACTCCGACGCGCTGACCTTTCTTCCATTGCGTGACGCCCGGGCCGATCTCGTCGATCACGCCCGCTACTTCGTGTCCCGGAACCCGGGGGTAGCTGACGCCGGGCCAGAGGCCGTCCTTGGTGACCACGTCGCTGTGGCAGACTCCACAGGCCTGCACGCGGATCCTCACGTGTCCCGCGCCGGGCTGAGGAATCTCGCGCTCCACGATCTCGAAGTCCGCTCCCGCCTTCGGCACTTGCACCGCTTTCATTTTCCCCATCTCTCGTCTCTCCCCTCGCTTCCGATTTCCTTGCCCCGCGCCCGCCCGCGTGGATCGCCGGCTCAAACGTTCTCGGAAATCGGTGCTCCCCACCGGGAACGGGCGCCGGTCTCTCTTCCCGGCAGAATCGCCATCGGTGTCGGGAGGCTCCCGCCAGAAGCCCTGAAAAGCCTGCCGCTTCCACGCTGCCTGTGTCGGGGCTGCGCTCGCTGGGAAGCTCCTGCGGCAATCCCCCGGAGGTCTTGTAACGGCTGGTGGCGGGCGGTCTGGGCTCCTGAGGCCGGCTGCCTACCGATTCACGTGCGTGCGCTCGATTTGAATTTTGTACATCACTCGCACTTCGCCCGGCTGGCGATACGGGTAGACGTCGACGCCCAGATACTTGTGGGCCAGGCTGTTGATGTGCGGGTCGGCGCCCTGCTCGGTGATCTCCACCACCCGCCCGCGAATCCCCAGATAGCGATAGGGGTTGTCCGGATCGGTGATACACAGCGAAACCCGGGGATCGCGCCGCATGTTCCGGTCTTTCTGGCGGCCCCGCGCGGAATTGACGCGGATCGCGCCGTCGGCAAAGTCGAACCACACCGGCGTTACCTGCGCCGAGCCGTCGGGCATCAGCGTGGCCAGGTGCGCAAAAGCCTTCTTGGCGGTGAGCAAGTCCAAGTCTTGTTCCCGGATGGCGCTGGTCATCATCCACTCCTGCCGGAGATTCCTTTTCCGAATGTGGAATTTATAGCACTTTTCTGGAACGCGAGCGAACCGGACGCTCTTATCGAGACCGGTGCGGGAACCCGCTCTCGATGAGAATTTCCGCGCCCGCAGGCTCGTTTCACGACATTTGTTTCACCGGGGGACAGCGCGCTGACCGGGGCTCCGCAACTCGCCTGCGTCTACTGCGTTCGTTTGGCATGGCGGCTGCTCACATTCGTAGGTGGACGAGCCTTGATGGAGCCGCTGCCGGCCGATACCGAATACCAAGTGGAAGTATCCGGCTGGGATTCTTCGGAAACTTTCTTCGTCGAGAGAACCACCCTCGAACTGGGCGAGGAGGGCGATCGCTTCGTCCATCTGCGCCACCCTCTCCGTCCCGGACTGATGGTATTCCTGCGACTGATCGACTCCCGCGCCGGCTCCCCCTCGCTCCCCATTGCCTATCAGGTGAAGGAGGTGACTTCCGCCGGCGCCGAAGGCGTGAATCGTGCGAGCTTGTTGCGACTTCATCATCGTCGTGCGGGCGACGAAAAACCGCTCGGGCCTGGCGACACCGCAGACTTGCCTTAGCTGCCGGCCTGGGCCCAATCGTTCCGAGGAGCCGTCAACGGACTCGCAGCGACTGGTACAAGCCGCAGGCAGAGTCCGACGATCCTTGCCGAGGAGGGGGACCACGAGGACTCCTTTGAAACAATTTGTCCCAAAGTAGAACAGCGGGCGGCGCCTTCGCCCCGGGTTGATTTCTCCCTCTTGATGAGAATTGCGGCACTGTGCCGCAATGGCGTAAGTGTCTGGAATTGAACGGTGTTACCTGTTTCGAAAGTGTTGCCGCCTGCTCCACTCCACGCATCCCGATTGATTTGGAACAGTGGTTGCTTGCTCACCCCCGCCCATGGCCCTTGTTGCCGAGGATCGCGCGCTGGTTGCAGCCCGGCGCACGCTCTCGGTTTGCGTGGTCGGCACAGCCGCAGAATTCACCGAATCAATTGCCGAATCCCTCGAGCGTCTCGGCTATCCCGTCTACACGACCAATAGCGCCGAACAGGCCCTCGACCGCATTCGTAGCGGCCATCACCGTGTCGCCCTGGTCGAAATGGAAATTGGCGAGCCCGGCGGCCTGGGGTTTCTCGAGCGGGCGCTCGAAATCGATCCCGGCATGTACGTCATTCTGGTGGGCGCGAGCGGCACGCTCGAGCCGGCGGTCGAAGCGGTCAAGCGCGGCGCCTACGACTATCTTGCCAAGCCGGTCGACTGGATACGCCTCGAGCGCGCCCTCGAACGCTTGGCCGAAGAATTCGGCCGCCGCTCGCACATCCGCGAACTGGAAGACCGGCTGCTCTCCCACCTGGAATTTCACGGCATCGTCGGCCGCAGCCCCGCCATCGTCGACGTCTTCGAACGCATCCAGAAAATCTCGAAACATTTCACCAACGTCCTCATCGTCGGCCCCACCGGCAGCGGCAAGGAACTGGTGGCTTGGGCGCTGCACAAGCTCAGCCCGGTTGCCGCCCAGCGTTTTGCCGTGTGCAACTGCTCGGCGCTGGTCGACACCCTGCTCGAAAGCCAGTTGTTCGGTCACGTCCGCGGAGCGTTCACCGGCGCCACCGACACCCGCCCCGGCCTGTTCGAATACGCCAACGGCGGCACGGTGTTCCTGGACGAAATCGGCGAAATGTCGCTCGCGATGCAGTCGAAACTGCTGCGGGTCATCGAAAACCGCGAAATCCAGCGGGTTGGCTCGCCCGAAATCAGAAAAGTGGAAGTGCGGCTGGTGGCGGCCACCAACCGCGACCTGCGGGCGGAAGTGATGGCCGGCCGGTTCCGCGAAGACCTCTTCTACCGCCTCTCGACCCTCGAAGTGCGCGTGCCCAGCCTCGCCGAGCGCCTCGAAGACATCCCCATGCTCGTGCAATTCTTCCTGAGAAAATACAACCAGGCCTACGGCAAAAACATTCGCGGGCTCACCCGCCGCACCCAGGCGGTGCTGGTTCGCTACCACTGGCCGGGCAACGTCCGCGAACTGGAAAACGTGATTTCCAGCGCCTGCCTCACCGCCGAGGCCAGCTTCATCGACGTCGCCGACCTGCCCCCCCACCTCCAGCGGCCTCAGCCCGCCGGCCTCGCCCTCGACGACACCTGGCGCCCGGTCCCGCTCGAGGAAGTCCGCCGCCAGCACATCTCCCGCGTGCTCGAATTCTGCGCCGGCAATCGCGTCCGCGCCGCCCAGATCCTCGGCATCGGCCGCACCAGCCTGTACCGCTATTTCAAACGCGAAGCCCGCCAGCGCGCCGCCAAGAAATAGGATTGAGCGCCCCCGGGAGTCCGGCCAACACGCGAAACTGCCGCGAGCGGGACTTCCGCCGGCGCGGCCCTCTTGCCGAAAGCGGCGCCTCTGCCGATACAGAGAGCTTCGCAGACCATTGCCAACGCGCACGGCTGAACGTGCGATACGTGTTGCATTCCTCTGGTAAGATGAGGCCTATGCAGACCACCGCAGTCCGGGCCAAGACCGCCGCCTCACATGTGATTCATCGTGGTGACGCCCGGCAGTTGGACTGGATACCCGACGAATCCGTTCACCTGGTACTGACGTCGCCGCCCTACTGGACGCTCAAGGACTACCCCCCGAGCAAGGGCCAGCTCGGTCTCATTGCCGAGTACGACGTTTTCCACGACGAACTGGACAAAGTCTGGCGGCACTGTTTCCGCGTCTTGGTGCCTGGCGGCAGGCTCGTATGCGTGGTCGGCGACGTATGCCTTTCGCGCCGCAGGCATGGCCGCCACATGGTTATGCCGATGCACGCGGATATAGTCATTCGCTGCCGCAAGATCGGCTTCGACAACCTGACTCCGATATTCTGGTACAAGATTTCAAACGCGCAATACGAGGTCGAGAACGGCTCGGGTGGCTTCCTGGGCAAACCCTACGAGCCCAACGCCATCATCAAGAACGATGTGGAGTTCATCCTGATGCTGCGCAAGCCAGGCGGCTACCGCCAGCCTACCGAGGATCAGCGCGATGCCTCGCGACTCACGAAAGAGGAGCACCACGACTGGTTCCAGCAGGTGTGGACCCTGCCCGGCGAATCCACCCGCGACCATCCCGCACCCTTCCCCGAAGAGCTCGCCTACAGGCTGGTCCGCATGTTCTCTTTTCTGGGTGATACGGTGTTAGACCCATTCATGGGTCTGGGGACCACGCTTGTGGCTGCCGCCCGCTGCGGAAGGAACAGCCTGGGAGTGGAGGTTGAGCCTTCCTACGCGGCGCGGGCCAGGGCCAGAATCGAGGCTGCCGTCGCGAATCTATTTGCTGATGCGCGCCCAGCTGTCGTCCTGCGCTGACTCGCTCAAAATCTGCTCTGGTACTCGCTACTGATCCGCGCGAGAACCGCCGCGTAGTCCAACCTCGTCCCCTCGTAATCCACCCACTCGAACGGGTAGGGGGGCTGATTGGTGGCCCGAAATCTGAGCACCAAAAACTCATCGAAGGCTGGCTTGGCCTGCTGAAGCAGGCGGTTCTCAGCTTCTTCCGCCTCTTGGCGCGGATGCAGAAAACCGCCTTGGCCGGTAGTCGGATACGCGCGGTCGCCTTCGTAGCCCACGTAGCGCTCCGCCCGATTTACCCCCACAACCCCGACGCAGATCGGGTTCCCGCCTCCCCGTTGAAACTGGGCCACTTGGTTGCGCAGGTCGCTTATCACGCGGTCTATCTGCTTGATCATGGCCTTGGCCAGGATTTTCACTTCCACCCCGATTTCGACGGTGGCGATGGGCCCCCTCGCCACCCGATAGCCAGGATCGACGATTGCGGTCACAGTTGGAATGATCTGCCCGAATGTGCCGTCCCCACGCCGCGCTTTCACTCCCCTCCGGCGATTTTGGACATTCAGGACCCGGTCCCGCCGCGCAATTGCCTCCAGTAACCTGGGGGATCTGTTGGTGATCACCAGGTCCTCGTAAAGCTGCATCGCCACGGCGTCGCCTTGCGTCGATGCCCGGTGAAGATAACGCCTCCCGTGAAAGACCAGCCTGAACTCGGTGAGCAGGCGAAATTCCGGTTGGGGAGTGCTCTTGACCAAGGTGCCTGGATTCTACCACCGGGCGCGCTATAGACAGGCCGACGGCGGGATCAGAGCGCAGCAGCTTCGCCCGCGGACTTCGCGGCGCCGCGAGCGCAAACGGAGTCGCCGGGGCGCGCGCTCCCCCATCGCGCGCGCCCCGCTCCGTCGGTCTGCTTCGCCCAGTTGCCCTGAAAGTTCTTCGCCGGCTACCGGTTGCCCGATGCCGCCGCTCCCGCGCCGCGGCCACCCGGCGCCGGCAGATCGATGGTCGTGTCGAGCCGTACCTGGAACGCCGTTTGCGCCGGCAACTGCACTTCCTTGCCCTTGCGAATCAGGACGTAAGCGGCGCCGCCGCCCACGCCGAGCGCCAGCCCGCGCACTACGTGGCTGAAGATCATCCCTGCCAGCGTGCCTCCGCTCGTTCCCAGCGCCACCGTTTCCACGTCGCCCTTGATGTCCGGCTTCTCCTGAACGATCTGCCCTTCCTCGGTGCTCAGGTCCTTGCGCCGGCTCGCATCCTGGTTGCTCTTTTCGATCGACAAGATGCTCATCTGCACCGGAACTTCGTGATCGCCCACCACCAGCGACTTGAACTGGAGCACCATCGCCGCCTGGCCCCGGATCAAATTGAATCGCTTGGTGGGATAGACGCGCTGAACGATGCCCCGCACGCGGGTTCCGGCCGGCAAAATCAACTGGTTGGCTAGAAAGACCGGGTCGGCCGTCATTCCCTCGAAGGGATCGCCGTCGCGATTCACGCTCGTGCTCAAGCCGTTCAGGAGCACGACGCGCATTTGAGTGCCGGCGAGAAGCTTGTCGGTGGTTTGGCCGTAGGCGGGAAGCCGGGCCATCAAGCCCAAAAGCAGCGCCACGGCGGCAATAGACACATTCCGCCTCATCTCTTCCTCCTGTCCCCAATTGGGGCCGTTGCTTGGCGCTGCGGATTCGGGAGGATCTCTGCCCACAGACTATCGCACTCCGCCGGCCCGCGCGCCGGCCGAAGTCAAACCCGGTTCCAGAATCGTTACCCTGCGTCCCACCGGCTTCGTCGGCGAAGTCGAGCCACTGTTCGCGCCCTGATTGCGCCGGGTCGCGCTGCGGCTATGGATCGATGCCTGCCTGCAGATGAGCCACTTTCAGAGCCGAGTTGAGTGCGGGGACATCCTTGCTGGTAAACGCGCGGAATCGTTCTTGCTCTTGCGCCAACTGCTGCTGGTACAGCTTGACAACAGCCTGCTCCGCATCGGTAGGTTCGAGCCCGGCCGAGCTGCCCGCGCCGCCGCCGCAACACAACTGATGGTCCGCCAGCTCCATCATGTTCACCAGTTTCTCGTAGAGTCTGGCGGCATGATTGTTCTTTTCGACCGTGCTGGTCCCGGTCGATTCCACCTCGAACAGGTCTTTCTCGATGTCAATGGCCTTGGCATCGAGCTCCTTGACGGAAGCCAGCGTGGCGCTCGCATTGGGTCGCTGAGCCAGCACAGATGCCAAATCCTCGGCTTGTTTCCGGTCCCATTCGAGCTGGTTGATCATGTCGATCGTCTGATTCAATGCAGCCAGCACCTGCCGGCTGAAGGCGACATCGGCACGAATCATCTGGGTGGTGGCGATATCGTTCGGATCGCGCAACACGGTGATGGGTTCGGAAAGTTGCTTGCCGTTCGCGCTGAGCTGCACCGTGTAAGTTCCCGGCGCCACACGCGGGCCGCCCTGGTAGCGAATGGAGCTGACGTACGGTCGCCAGCCATCAGGGCCAACTTGCACCCAAGGCCCGTTGGGCGAAGGGGTGCGCAGGCGGATGACGTGGACCGGATCGTATTCGAGATTCCACCACGCCCGGTTCAATCCCGCGCGTCCCTTCACCTTCAAAGTGCGAACCGCTTCGCCGCTCGCGTCGCGAATGGTGACCTTCGCGTCATCGGAGGAGGCCCGCAGATAGAAATTGATATCGGCGCCATCGGGCGGATTGTCGCCCGAGCGCTCCATGCCTCGGACCACGCTGCGCACCATGTCGATGTACCGATAGCGGTAAGCCGGGCGCGGCTTGAAGAGGTGGACGTCCTCGTGCTGCGCCTTGTCCCAATCGCGCAATGGGGTGACGTCGTCGAGAATCCAGAACCCCCGCCCGTACGTGGAAATCACCAGATCGTTGTAATTCTTCTGGATGTTCAGCCATTTGACCGGGCCCGGCGGCAAATTGTTGCGCAATTGGGTCCAGTCGTCTCCGTCATCCCAACTGATGTAGAGGGCGTTCGAGGTGCCCAGATACAGCATCCCCTTCCGCACCGGATCTTCGATCACGCAGAGCGGAAAGCTGAAAACGGATTTGGGAACGCCGCCACCGATGTTCTGCCAGGTCTGGCCGAAGTCGGAGGTTTTGAAGACGTAGGGGCTGTAGTCGCCCATCTGCTGCAAGCTCACCGCCGCGTAAGCCGTTCCCGCGGCGAAGTGCGAAGGTTCGATATTCTCCACCGTGCCCCAGGGCGGCAGATTGGGAAGATTCTTGGTGACATTGGTCCAGTGCGCGCCGTTGTCCCGGGTGAACTGCACCTGACCGTCGGACGTTCCCGCCCAAATCACCCCCGCCTGCACCGGCGATTCGGCGATATCAAAGATCGTTTCACCCTCGAACGTGAACAGGTTGTAGACGGTGACGCCGCCGGCATTCTGCTCGTGGCTCTTGTCGTCCAGCGTCAGGTCGGGGCTGATCGTTTGCCAGGTTTGGCCGCCGTTGGTCGTCATCATCACGTACTGGCCGCCCACGTAGATTTTGTTGTGATCGTGGGGCGAGATGGCGATTGGCGTCGTCCAATTCCACCGGTATTTCGCTGCGGCCGGCGTCCAGCCGAACGTCGAATCAGGCCACGGCCCCACCTCGCGGGATTGACCGGTGCGCAGGTTCAGCCGCCCCACGTCGCCGTCGTAACAGGTGGCCCACGCCAGGTCGTCGTCCTGCGGGTCGGGCACCAGCCAGCCGCTTTCGCAATCGTCCGCGGTGGACCAGTCGCCGATGGCGATGCCTCCGCGGCCGCTCAAGCTGTTGCTGGGCCCGGTCAGCGAGCCGCCGTCCTGCTTGTTGCCGTAGACGTGGTAGGGAACCCGGTTGTCGGTGAATGCGTGGTAAATCTGCGAATTTGGCAGAATGATCTGCCGGTACGTCTTTCCGCCATTCCAGGTAATCGTTCCACCCGAATCTTCGCTGACCATGAAATGGTTCGGGTCCTTCGGATCGACCCAGATGTTGTGCAAATCGCTGCCCGCCGACGCGGGGTGTGGCACGACGGTTTCGCCGCCGTCTTGGGAAACGTTCCAGCCCTTGCCCAGGAAATAGAGCACGTTCTCATTGGCCGAGGAAACTCCAAACCGGGCGTCGTAAGGGAACCGGCCGCCCAGATCGAAGGAACGGTTGACCAGCCGCCAATGCCTGCCGCCGTCGTCGGAGCTGTAGAATCCCGGCGGATTGTCCTCGATCAGGGCATACACTCGCTGGGAATTGGTTGGTGCGATAGCTACGCCAACCCTGCCCACCGGGTGGCCCGCGGTCGGCAGGCCATTGCCCGCCATTCTCTTCCAGCTCGCGCCGCCGTCGTGAGTGATATAGACGCCGCCTCCCGGTCCGCCGCTATCGAGATTCCACGTGTGAATCGTCACCTGCCACATCCCAGCCACCAGCGTATTGGGATCGCCGGGATTCATCGCCAAATCGGAGCAGCCGGTGTTTTCGTCGACGAAAAGCGATTGCTGCCAGGTGGCGCCGCCGTCGGTGGTTTTGAAGATGCCGCGCTCGCGCTGCGGCCGGTACGTCTGGCCCACAGCGCAGGCGTAGACAATATCCGGATTCTGCGGATCGATGACGATCTGAGTGATATGTCCGGTTTGCTCGAGCCCCATGTGCCGCCAATTCCGGCCGGCGTCGGTGGACTTGTAAATTCCGTCGCCCATTCCTATATCGGCGCGGATGATCCACGGCTCTCCGGTACCCGCCCACACGATATTGGGCGCCGATGGCGCGACGGCCAGCGCGCCAATCGACGCGACCTGCTGATCGTCGAAAATCGGTTGCCATGTGGTGGCGTAATCGCTGGTCTTGAAAATCCCGCCGTCGGCGTTGCCAACGTAAGCGACGGCGGGGTCGCCGGGCACGCCCGCGATCGCCGAGGTCCGCCCGCCCAACGGGCCGATGAAACGGAAATGGAGCGGCGCGAACGGGTTGGAGGCCTGCCGATCCTGCGCTCGGCCGGTTCCGGCCACCCAAATCACAGCCGCGATGATTGCCGCCATGCCTACACTCGATCGCAGGATATTTTTGGCGCTATACGACATGGCTCATCCTCCCGCCTTCATGCGATTCGGCGCCGCGAGCAGCCGCCCAGGTCTCGCGCGGCCGCCCGGAGTTCCATTGCGAGGAATGTTCTAAGCCTGAAGAGAAATTTTGGCAAGCCCCGCGTCAGCCTTTCGGGCTGGCGCGGAGCCTGCGCTCGCCGATAGGAGCGAAGCGGGAATCAGGGAGTGATGCCTGCGGTCACGTGGCTTGCCTTGAGCGAGTTGTTGAACGCCGGCACGTCCCGATCGATGAGCTCGCGGTACGTTTTCTGCGCTTGAGCGAGTTGCTGCTGATAGAGCGCGTTGACGCTCACTTCCTGGTCGGTTGGACCCAGGCCCGCGGCGGTGCCGCTGGAGCTGCCTCGGCTGCCGCCCGACGCGTAAAGCCTCAGAAGAGAGGAGAGCTTCTCGTACAGCCGCATGGGAGTCGTGATGCCTTCCTCGATGCTTACGCTAGTTTGATGGATTTGGTAGATGCTGCCCTCCAAATCGATGAACTTCGATTCGAGGCTTTTCGCTGCGTCGAGCGCGGCGGCCTGATTGCCTCGCCCGGCAAGCAGGGTCTCGAGATCCTCGAGTTGCTTGCGGTCCCACTCGATGTGGTTGATGAGTTCGGAAACTTGGTTCAGTTCGCCGAACATCGTGCGGGCGAAAGCCACTTCCTGGGCAATGGTCTGGTCTGTCGCCGGCCCGCTCGGGTCTTTCAAAACGGTCATCGGTTCGGACAGTTGCTTGCCGTCGGCGCTGAGTTCCACCGTATAGCTACGCGGAGGCACGCGGGGCGCTCCGAAGTAACGCACCAGGCTCACCACCGGCCGCCAGCCCTCCGGCCCGTTTTTCACCCATGGCGCATCGGGGGGAGGCGTGCGCAGCTTCACCTCTTGGATCGGATCGTATTGCAAATTCCACCACACGCGGTTCAGGCCCGCCCGGCCCTCCACCTTCATCGTCCGCACCGTTTCGCCCTTCGAGTCTTTAATTGCGATCATTGCGTCGCGCGTAGGCTGATTCAGGTAGAAATTGATGTCCCCGCCGTCCGGCGGATTCTCCCCGACCCTCACCTCAGCGCCCACCGTCTGCGGCGCCGTATTGACCCTGCGATAGCGGTAAGCAGGCCGGGGTTTGAAGAGGTAAACGCCGGCCTGTTTGGCTTGGTCCCATTGGCGCAGTGGGGTGACGTCGTCGAGAATCCAGATACCCCGACCGTAAGTGGCGATCACCAGATCGTTATAGTGATTCTGAATCGTCAGCCACTTGATCGTGGTGGGGGGCAGGTTGTTGCGGAGCCGCGTCCAGCGCCCTCCATCGTCCCAACTGACGTACAGGGCATTGCCGGTGCCCAGGTAGAGCATGCCCTTCCGTATCGGGTCCTCGATCACGCACTGCGGAAAACTGAATTCCGATTTCGGAACGTCGCCGCCGATGTTCTGCCAGGTTTGGCCGTAATCGGTGGTTTTGAAAACGTAGGGGCTGTAGTCGCCCATCTGGGACAAATCCACCGCAGCGTAAGCCGTTCCCGCGGAGAAATGCGAAGGCTCGATGTTCTCCACCGTGCCCCAGGGCGGCAGGTTCGGAATGTTCTTGGTGACATTCGTCCAATGCGCGCCGCCATCTCGGGTCAGTTGAATCTGGCCGTCGGTCGTGCCGGCCCAAATCAAGCCCGCCTGGAGGGGAGACTCGGCGATGGCAAAGATGGTTTCGCCCGAGAAGGTGCCCAGGTTGTAAGGGGTGACACCGCCGGAATCCTGCTCGTGGCTCTTGTCGTTGAGGGTCAGGTCGGGGCTGATCTCTTTCCACGACTGCCCATCGTTGGTGGTTTCCATCACGTACTGCGTTCCGATGTAGACCTTGTTGTGATCGTGAGGCGAGATCGTGAGCGGAATGACCCAGTTGTAACGGTATTTTGTGTTAGCTGGCTTCCACCCAAAAGGCGCATCCGGCCATGGGGACACGGTCCGGGACACGCCGTTGCGCAAGTCCAGCCGGCCGACGTCCCCGTAATAGCAGGTCACCCAAAGGATATTGTTGTCGGTGGGGTCGGGCACCAGAAATCCGCTCTCGCAGCCATCGGCGCTATGCCAGTCGGCCTCGCTGATGCCGCCTCCAAAACCCCCGCTGCCCATCAAACTATTGCTTGGGCCGCCAAGCGATCCGCCGTCCTGCTTGTTGGCGTAGACGTGGTAGGGGATGGCGTTGTCGGTGGCCACGTGGAACAACTGGCTGTTCGGCAAGACGATGCGGCGGTACGTCTTTCCCCCGTTCCACGTGATGGCGCCGCCTTGATCGTCGCTCACCATGTAGTGATTCGGGTCATCCGGATCCATCCAGATGTTGTGCAGGTCGCCACCGGCTCGGGTTGGATTGGCTTCCAGAGTCTTGCCTCCGTCCTGGGACACAAACCAGGCTTGACCGAGGAAGTAAAGCAGGTCTTCATTCCAAGAAGAGATGCCAAATCGGCTGTCGTATGGGAAGCGGCCGCCAATGGCATACGAGTAGGCGACCAAATGCCATGTCCGCCCGCCGTTGTCCGAGCGGTACAAGCCCGGGGGATGATCCTCCAGCAGCGCATACACCGTTTGCGAATTGGTCGGAGCAATGTTCACCGCGACTCGGCCCAATGGGTGGTCCGCCGCCGGCAGGCCATTGCCTGCGAGCTTTCTCCAAGTCTCCCCCGCGTCGTGGCTGACATAAACTCCGCTGCTCGTCCCCCCGCTGTGCAAGTCCCAGGTATGGATGATCACTTGCCACATCCCGGCAAACAGGGCGTTCGGATCGTGCGGGTCCATCACCAGGCCGCCGCAACTGGTGGTGGCGTTCACGAACAGCACCTGTTTCCACGTTCGCCCGCTGTCGGTCGTCTTGAAAATTCCCCGTTCGTGCCCGGGCCGGTAAATCTGCCCTTCCGAGCACACGTAGACGGTGTTGGCGTCCTGGGGATCGATCACGACTTCGGCGATATGGCCGGTATCCTCGAGTCCCATATGCTGCCAGGTGCGCCCTGCGTCCGTCGACTTGTACACCCCGTTGCCCAGATCGATGTCCGCCCGGACGATGAACGATTCTCCCGTGCCGACCCAAACGATGTTATGGGCCGATGGCGCCACCGCAATCGCCCCAATCGACCCCACGTCCTCGTGTTGGAAGATTGGATTCCAGGTAGTGCCGGCATCGGTTGTTTTCCAAATCCCCCCATTCGAACTTCCAATGTAGGCCACCGCCGGCTCGCCGGGCACCCCGGTGATCCATGAGGTGCGTCCTCCCATTGGCCCGATAAATCGAAAGTGAAGCGCCGCGAAGGGGTTCGCACCCGCTCCGCCCTGGGCTTGGCTCGACGCCGAGAGCCATAGGCCTCCCGCGGCCATTGCCGCGATGGCCAAGCATGATTGCAGAATCACCTTGCTGCTGGATCGCATGCGTTCATCGCCTCCTGGTCCTTCCGTTTTCCTCGTCCTAAGCGCCCCGCTGGGGAACTGCCGGCGCGACCACCTGCACCGCCGCTTCCATCCCATGCGGTCTTTTCTCTGGATCGAAATCTCAGGCGATGCGGGCCACGCCGTTGCCCGGCTTCGGAAACTTGACGAATTCCAAGGGGTCGTGGCCGGGAACGATGAGGTTGGGTTTGGAAGCGAGTTTCCTCATCCGATCCTGCGCCGCCAGGTTCGCCGCGTAGTCGCCCTCGAAAGCCTCGGAAATGGGCAGGTGCTTTTCAAGGTTCATGTAGAGGTAAACGTTGTCGGAAGCCAGAACGACGGTGCCCTTGCGCGTATGCACGCCGATGTACTGGGAGTCGTAGGTGTGCCGGCCGCCAGTGTAGGCGACGATGCCCGGAAAGACGGTCTGATCGTCGCCATCGATCAGCTCCAGGCGCCCGGCGGCCTTGATTTTCTCGAGCATCTGCATGTCGGCCGGGAATACCCCGGATCTCTGCTGGTGGGCGGGCTGCTCGTAATAATCGAACTCATCCTTCTGAATCCACACCCGCGCCTTGGGGAACAGATCGGCGCCGTCGAGATGGTCCCAGTGAGCATGAGAGATGATGACGTCGGTGATGTCTTCGGGCTCCAAACCCACCTTGGCGATCGCCTCGGATGGCTTGACGTAATCGGCGGGCTTCCAGCGCTGCATGAATTGATCCCGATAAAATCCCGAATCGAAAAGGATGTTGCGGCCCCCTCCCTTCGCCAGCCAAAAGATCAGGGCGATGTCCTCCCGTGTCGCCGGAACGTCGGGCCCGTGCACCAACCCTCGCAGGGGAAAGCCCTTCAAGGTCCCGTAGCGGATGGCGTAAACTTGATAGACCGGTTCGGAGGCGGCCTTGACCCCGGTTGCGCGTGCAGCGATTGGGCGAGCGCGCGCCGCCAAGCCGCAACCCGCGAAGAACAGGAGTCCGGCAAGAAGATAGAGTTTGCGGATATCAGGGTTGCGTCTCATTGACACCTCGGCAGTTCAGGCTTCGGACCTGGTTTTCAGCCGGCTCAGAATCGAAGGTTTGGACCCGAGTCGCAAGCGTGAGCACGTCTGCGCGAGTCCAAGGAGGCGGCAACCGAGCCCGTCAGCGGCTGTCGCCACCTTTCCGAAAACTTCTCCCTGCCAACAAGCCGCCTGGCTTGGGTGAAAAGCGGCAACGAACACTCTCTCTAGAAAATAAATTTCAAGGCAAATTGGATCTGCCGCGACGACGGCAATCCACCCGATGCCGAGATGGTGCTCAGGATGCGACCGGCGGTGGGATTGCGGGTGTTGGGACCGTTGAACAAACCGGAGTTGGGGTTGTTAAAGTTTGGATGGTTCAGAATGTTGAAGATTTCCGCGCGCAGCTGAATCGCCATCGATTCGCGGATGCGGGTGGATTTGGAAAGGGAGAAATCGTCATTGACGAGCGAAGGACCGTAGAACTGGAACGGGGCCTCGTTCCCAATCGTGCCCGGGGTGGGCAAGGTGAAGTCGGCGGTGTTGAAGTAGTGATTGATGTTTCCGGTGACCACGCTTCCCAGCTTGGTGCCGGGGACTACGTTAGGCAGGCTGGGACTGTTCTGTTCGCTCAGACCGACGCAATCGAAGCCGCAGAATACGGTGAACGGCAGGCCCGTGTTGATTTGCAGAATGTTGGAGACTTGCCAGCCTTCCTTCAGGCGGTTTCCGCGGAAGGGCAGATCGTAGACGGAGTTGAAAGAAGCGTTGTTCTTGCGGTCGAAGCTGCAGTTGCCGCGGGTTGCCGACATCGGGTAGGGAAAGAGCCGGGCAAGGAAGCCGCCGTTGTCGACGGAATAAGTGGCCGAGCTGTTGGCCAAACAGTGCGAGAAGGTGTAGTTGGTTTGGAAGAGCAGTCCATGGGACATGCTGCGATTGGCCTGCACTTGGAAGGCGTTGTAGCTGGCATGAGCCCAGGGCATGATCTCGCCCATGTCGCCGAGGTTCGGATCGATGCGGGGATTGGTGACCAGCGTCGTGCTTCCATTCACAACTTGTTGGGTAGCGAAAACGGGGTTCGCAGCGGTGCCGGAATTGATCGGCGGATTCAATTCCACCTGGGCCAAAAGATGGGAACCCTGCGAACCGAGGTAGCCCACGCTTAAAATGATGCCCCCGGGAATCTGCCGCTCGACGGTCAGGCTGTACTGAATGACGTAGGGAGTGGTGGTGATGTTATAGCCCAAGGCGTCGTGGATCGAGGGCAGGGGCGGGGTGCATTGCGACGGGCTGGCAATGCACTGAAAGACGATCGGAACCGTGAAGGCGGGAAAGGGCACCGTCACCTGGTCGAACGGCGGCGAAAAATTGTACCCAACGCCGTAGCTCCGCGGCTGGTAGGGGTCGTGGACGATGCCAAACCCCGCGCGCACCGCGGTCCTGTAATCCTTGAAGGGCGCCCATGCGATCCCGATGCGGGGATCGAAGTTATGCAGCGACGGATTAGTGATGAACGGGTGGGGAACGTTGGTATATCCGGTGTCGATACTCTGGAGTGGGTGTACGAACGCGAATAGGGTATTGTGGATTTCCACTGGATTCGATTCGAAGTCGTACCGAAAGCCGAGATTGACGGTGAGATTAGGGCGGAGTTTCCAGTCGTCTTGAATGTACCCGGTAACGTCGATTTCGCGGAAAACGCGGTTGCTGTTGGCCTTGCCCGGCAGGGCGCCGATGAAGGCATAGGGCTGGCCGGTGAGGAACGAGTTGCCTGTCGGCGTGCCGGTCTTGCTGTATCCCCAGGACGAAAAGTAGTAGTTGCCGCCTGGGTTGACCGGAGTATTCGTTGAAGTTTGGGCGCGGTCGAGCCATGCCCCGGCGGAGATGGAGTGGTTGCCCTTGATCCAGAAAATCTGGTCGCGAGGCTCGAATTTGTTCTGGACGTAATCGAAGATGGGTGCGATCGGAGTGAGCAGCCCAAAAACTAGCGAGACGCCCGGAGCATTGAAAGAGCAGTCGTAGCCGTTTTCGGGGTTGCAGTTGAAGGCAGGGAAGCTCGGGTTAACGTTCCCCACTTGGTACGTCCGTGTGAAGTTGAACTGGGCCTGATTGATCACGCTGTTCGAGATATTTCGCGTCCAGCCGAGCGCCCAGAATTGATTGTGGTCAAACGCGTTCTGGTGATAAAGGCCGAGGCTGTTGCCGCCGCCAAAGGGCTCGAACAAGGTGGCGCGGTCGTAGATCGTGCGCGCCCAGAGGGAATCCCGGCTGGTAGGTTTGTAATCCGCGCGAACCACCAGATAGTTCTCATTGCCGGTCTGATTGCCTCCCAGGATTTCCTGGGACGTTCCGTTGCCCAGGTCGATCGCGCTGGGAATCGGCGCGGGTATGGCCTTGAGAGAGTTGACGACCGTCTGCTCGTTCTTGTAAGCGGATGAACCAGGGGTCAACGTCGCCAAGTAATTGGAAGCCTCGGTGAGCGCCGCTGAGTTGGGCAGGAAGACGATGGGCGACTCGCCAAGCGTCTGGCGCAATCCCTCGTAGTTCACGAAAAAGAAAGCCCGGTTCTTCTTGATTGGTCCGCCGACCGTTCCGCCAAACTGGTTGCGGGAAAAGGCCGGTTTGCCGGTGGATGGCAGAAAGAAAGGAGAGGCGTCGAAAACGGTGTTGCGGGCGAATTCGTAGGCCGAACCATGCCAGTTGTTGGCTCCTGAGCGAGTGACCGCGTTCACGCCGCCGTTGGCACCCCCGAATTGGGCGCTGGCCGTGCTGGTGTAAGTTTGAAACTCGGCGATGGAATCGACGCCGAGCGACGTGCCGAGAACCGCAGCACCCGAGCCCCGGTCCCAGAAGTCCTGGATGTCCTGCCCGTCGATCATCTCCTCCTGCCCCACCGGGCGGGAACCGGCAAAGGAGTAAACCTGCGAGCGACCGATATAAGCGCCGGTAGCGGCGTTCGTCACCGGGACCACGCCCGGAGTTAATGCGATGAGTTGCTCGAAATTCCGTCCATTCAAGGGCAACTCGCGCATCTGCGTCTGGTTGATGAGACCGGAAACGGTAGCCGTGGTGGTATTGACCTGGGCGACGGAGGCGGAAACGGTCACTTGCTGCGATACCTGGCCGACTGCCAGGGTGATGTCCACTTCCTGGATCTGTCCGACGGAGAGCGTGATGTTCTGCCGCTCCGCAGTCTTAAATCCCTGCATCTCCACTCGCACGTCGTATTGGCCAATGGGCAGGCTGGGCGCGGAATATCGTCCCGTCGAGTCGGTTGTCAGGTCGATGGAGATGCTTGTTGCCAGGTTCGTGGCAATCACCCGGGCTCCAGGAATCGCCGCCCCGGATGGATCGGTGACCAAGCCGCGGATGGACCCGGTGCCCAATTGCGCTCGCGCGGGGAAGGCAGCCAATAGGAAAAGCGCGAACGTCAAGCCACCTACGCCAGACCAATACCCGATCGCCGCTAAGGATCTCGGTCTCACAGTTGGGCCCTCCTTGTAGCGCTCGCTGCCACCACGGCGCCGCTCTAGACCCTGATGGCGCCACAAGCGTTCACGGAACAGAGTACGAACCCGTGACCGGCAAATTTCTCGGCGAAACGCGAGCCGGCACGGCCGGAACCGCTGCTGCAAGACGGGGGTCTGCAACGGGGTCGCGCTTATAAATAGCCCTTATGCCTGGTTTGTGTCAAGGTAATCTCAGGAAATGCCCTTGCGTGCATCGCTTCCGCAGTGCGCGCCCGTTGGCAAAGCGCCGAGCGAGCCGCATCGGGCGAGCCGGCTTTGTGGGGCTGGATGCCTATGCTAGACTCGCCTGTCGAGGTCGAAGGAAACTCTCGATCGTGGAACTTCGGGCTCCGCGCAACGCTTCCCCGCAAATTCCGCCAGGCCCGGAAGGGAGCAACGGTAGCGGACCAGGATCGTGTGCCGTGGATGTCCCGAAGTTCCTCCACTCCGCTCCGGAACGGTTCCCGGCTGAATGACCTACCAGGTGATCGCTCGGAAGTGGCGGCCGCAGACGTTTGCCGATATCGTCGGCCAGCAGCACGTCACCCGCACCTTGCAAAACGCGATTCGCGCCGGCCGCGTCGCTCACGCCTACATCTTCTCCGGCGTGCGCGGCGTGGGCAAAACCACCACCGCGCGCGTGCTGGCCAAGGCGCTCAATTGCGTCCACGGCCCCGCGGCGGAGCCGTGCAACGATTGCGACCGCTGCCGCGAAATCACCGCTGGCTCCTCGCTGGACGTCATGGAAATCGACGCCGCCTCCAACCGCGGCATCGACCAGATCCGCGAATTGCGGGAAATGGTTCGCTACGCTCCCGCCACCGGCCGCAACCGGGTGGTGATCCTCGACGAAGCCCACCAGCTCACCGAGGAAGCTTCGAACGCCCTGCTGAAAACCCTCGAGGAGCCGCCCGACCGGGTCATCTTCATCCTCGCCACCACCGCCCCGGAAAACCTGCCCGAAACGATTCGCTCCCGCGCCCAGCATTTCCATTTCCGCGCGCTCTCCTTCGCCGAAATCGTCGATGCCCTCGACCGCGTCGCGCTGGCTGAAAATCTGACGCTCGAGCCGGGAGCGGCCGCGGTCCTCGCCCGCGCGGCCGAGGGCAGCTTGCGCGACGCGCTGTCGCTGCTCGAGCAAGCCATCGCCTATTGCGACCGCGCCATCACCGACGCCGGCGTCCGCGAATTGCTCGGAGTGGTGAGCGAAGAGGCGCTGGACGAGTTGGTGGAAGCGGCGGCGTCGGGTTCGGCCGAGGGCGCCCTGAAGCTGGTGCACCGGATGATCTCCAGCGGCGAAAACCTCGATTCCTTTTGCCGGGAAGCGATTCGCCACGTGCGCAATTTGCTGGTCGTTCGCATCGCCGGTGCCGATTCCCCCTTGGTCGCCGCGGCTGCCGACGAGCGGCCCCGGCTCGCCCGGCAGGCGGCCCGGTTCACCGAAGAGGACTTGACCCGCTTCTTCCAGGTGCTGATGGCCACCCACGCCGACTTGCGGCGCCACCCCGACCCGCGCATCCATCTGGAGTTGGGTTTGCTGCGCCTGGTGAACGCCGCCAGGCTTGGTTCGCTCGAAGATTTGCTGGCGGAGCTGCGCGGCGCCACGCCGCCTCCGCGTCCACCGACGGCCGGACCCGCTCCCGGCCCGTCCACGCCGCCCGGCGCCGCACCCCGCGGTTTTCAGAGTGTCGGTTTTGATTCCTCGGCGGTTGCCTCCACGCCGGGCGAGCGGCCCAGCGCCGCACCACCGGTACCGCCCGCCGCCGCCGCCCCGCCCCAATCCGCGCCCGCTGCCGCGAGCATGGAAACTTCCGCGCCCGAAACCGATGGACTCGACGCCGAGCAGGTACGCGCGCTCCGCGCCGCCGTCGCCGATGGACAACAGAAATTCCTCGCTTCCCTGCTCGACCACGTCGCTCGCTGGGAACTGGCCGGCAACGAATTGCGCCTCTATTTCCCTGCCCCCCAGCGCGCCCTCGCCGATATGTTGCAGGCCCGTGAACCGATGGAAAAACTCCGATTGCTTTCCAGCCGCGTGCTGGGGCAGGCTCTGCGTGTGTGTGTTAAACTGATGGGCAGTCGGCCAGCAGCGGCCGCCGCGGCCGCGGAAGCCGCCGGTTCGGTGGTCGCCGACACCGGGAATTTGCGCGCGCAGTTCGAGCAGGATCCCACCGTGCGCGCGGTGCTCGATCGCTTCGGCGGGCGAATCTCCGGCGTCAAGCCGGCGGGCGGGAGCTGACGATGGAAATCAAGGCATTGCAGCAGATCCTGACCCAGTTCCGCCAGATGCAGGAAACCCTCCAGCATCAAATCGACCTGGTGAACGTCGAAGCCTCCGCCGGCGGCGGCATGGTGGTGGTGAAAATGAACGGGCAAAAAACCGTTACCGACTTGCGAATCGATCCCGAAATCTTCGCCTCCAAGGACCAGGACATGCTTCAGGATCTGGTTCGCGCAGCCGTCAACGAGGCCAGCCGCCGCGTCGATGAAGCGCTGGCCGCCCAAATGAGGAATCTGGCCGGCGGGCTGCCCGGATTCTCGAGCCTGCTGAAAGTGCCGGGGTTGTTTTGAGGTTCGGCGCGGCTTCCCCGCCGGCAGCGCATGCCTGATTTCGCCCCTCCCGTCGCCCGGCTGATCGACGAGTTGAAGCGCCTGCCCGGCATCGGACAAAAAACGGCCCAACGGCTCGCTTTCCATCTCCTGCGGGTCGAGCCCGGCGAAGCCCTGGCGCTCGCCGACGCCATTCGAGTCGCCAAGGAATCGATCCGTCAGTGCTCGGTCTGCCGCAACCTCACCGACGTCGATCCCTGCCTTTATTGCAGCAGCGCGAGCCGCGACCGGCGCACCATCTGCGTGGTGGAGCAAGCCACCAATATCCAGGCCGTCGAGAAAACCCGCCAGTACAACGGCCTCTACCACGTCCTGGGCGGCGCGCTCTCGCCACTCGCCGGCGTTGGCCCCGAGCAGCTCAACATCAAGAGCCTGCTCCCCCGCCTCAAAGACGGCGCCGTCGAGGAAATCATCGTCGCCACCAGCCCGAACGTCGAGGGCGAAGCGACCGCCATGTACCTCTCCAAGCTCCTCAAGCCCCTCGGCGTCCGCGTCACCCGCATCGCCACCGGCATCCCGGTGGGCGCCGAGCTGGAATACGCCGACGAGGTGACGATGGTGAAGGCCATCGAAGGCAGGCGGGACCTGTAAACCCCCGCAAGAGTCAATATCGAGTCGATAAGCCTCTTTCCACACGTCCCTGCCCGTGTTACTTTCTCCGGGGGCGCATCCGTCCGGGAGGGCAGCTTTGCTTACCCTCATCCTTATATTCGCGGCCATCGCGGCTGCCGCGGCCGTCGTGCTCGCGGTACGGGTGTTTCAGATGGATAGCCCCGGCGGCGCCCGCGAACAGCTCTCCACCTCGCTCGCCCCGCCCCTCTACGCCATGAACACCAAGATCGACACCCTCCAGCAGAGTCTCTCCGCCATGCTCGCCGCCGCCGTCCAAACCGGCAACCAAACCATCACCGCCTCCGTCGGCGAGCTGAAAGAGGAAGCTCGCGGCCGCGTGGACGAAAAGCTGGCCGCCTTCGCCACCGAACTCCGCGGCACGTTCGATTCCCTGGCTCAGTGGCTCGAAAGCCGGCTCGGCTCGCGCTCCGAAGCCGCCAATCCCGCCGCCGCCGCACAATTGCGCGCCGCCGTCGAGCAGCGGCTGATCGAGGTGCAAAACCAGCTGGCCGCTTCGCTCGATGCCCTGCACGAAAGCGTTGCCGAAGAGCTTCGGCGCACCCGCACCGAAACCCGCGAATCGCTTGCCGGCGTCCAGCAGTCGCTGGTCGAAGCGTTTCGCATGCTCCAGGCCAGCCACGAATCCCGGCTCGAAAGCCTGCGCCGCGCCGTCGAGGAGAAGCTGACGAAGGAGAGCGACAAGAGCTTCACCAGCTTCAAGGAATCCCTAGCCGAACTCCATACCAGCGGCGAAAGAACCGATCCCGCCCGCGAAAAAATCCGCTGACCCCGCCACCCCGGCTCAATCTAGCCCAGCTTTTCCGGCTGCATGTTTTTGTCGCCCACCTGCACGTCCAAGCCGTCGGGGTCCTTCACGTGGTAACTGCTGAAGTCCTTCCTCGGGTCGAGTCCATGCCGCTTCAGATCGGCGGCCAGGGCTCCGGCGTTGAATTGATCGACGCCCAGCATGAAATGGGTGATGACGCCTGGTCGGGGTCCGGGCCGGAAGATGAACCGCGGCCCGCGGATTCCCGCCTGCGGCAGAACCAGGACAGCCACCTCCTTCTTCTCCTCGATCGCCGTCAGGCCGAACATCTCCTTGTACCAGCCTATCGATCGCCGGATGTCGCTCACGGTAACCGCAATGTGGTTCACCGTGACCGCTTCGGCGCCCGGCAGCTGTGGCGAGGCCAGCGCCCGCGCCGGCGCCGTCGCCAGCACCGTCAATCCCGCAATCAGTTCCCGGCGTGTCAGCCTGCCGCCTTCGTACCCTTCCACCAGCTTCGTGATCGTGTCTTGCATGGTTGCTCCTTCTCGCGCCCGGTTCCCTGCCCGCCAAGCTCGCTGCTCGCTTCCCCACAGGCCGTCCGGTGAGTATACCCTCGCCTCGCCCGCGTCCTTCTGGTGCCGCTCGCATCCCCCGGCCTCGGCCTGCTTCCGCCTCCTGCCTGCTGATTCGGGCGGTTGTCCAATCGATCAGGGCTTGTCCCGCTGGTAACAAACGCTGTTCAGGCGCGGTGGATCGCGGTATAACGGCTTCCGGGGACGGAGCCGTGGCCGATCTCGCTCATTACTATTCTCGCTACGATCTCGAACACCGTCGTCCGGCGAATAAGCTGCTCCACGCCATCGGTATCCCGGCGATTATCGCCGGAATCGCGCTGGCCGCGCTCACGCTCTGGCAAGTCGGCTTGGCTCTGTTCATCGCCGGCTGGCTCCTGCTCTTCTTCGGCCACCGCCTCGAAGGAAATCACCCCGCTTTCTTCCAGGGTCCGGTGTATTTCCTGGTCGGCCCGCTCTGGGTCGCGCGGGAATTGAAACACTGGCTGACCGACCGCCCCGCGCCCGCCGCGCAAACCGGACGCCAGCCGTCGCTCCCGGCCTCCCCTCTCCCGATGTCCGCGCCGCTGCGCGTGGTGCGCGATATCAAGCATTGGCTGCTGGCCCCGCCCGCGCGTTCCGCCGGTCGTCGCTGGTCCTGACCGCGGCGCCCTTCCGCTATAATGTCGTGGATGTCGAACCGCGCGTATTTCAGCGTGTGGTGCCGCGACTTCGGCGAGCCGGTGATGCTCGAGCGCTTCGAGCAATTCCTCGGGACGGTGCCGCTTTCCGAGACGCAGCCCGGTTTCGCCAATCTGGTCGTGCGCGCCATCGGCCCCGATCAGACGCCGCTGCTCGAACGGGATTTGCGTGCGGCGGTGCTCGAGGCGGCCGACGTCGCCCGGCTGGCGGGAGAATGGCTCCAGCCCGATTGCTGCGCCGAAGTGCAAGCGTATTGGGATTTGTGGACCTACGATGTGGAAGCGGGCGCTTGGGGCCTGGGCCCCCACCGGCTGGAAATCCTGTGCCAGGGCGAAGCCTACGACGACGAGGCTTGGCGGGATACCGGCCATTTCTGGATTCACGCCGGCTTCGAGTATCTTTTCACCGGCCACGCCGGCTTGCTCAGTTCGGCGGCTGCGGCCGCCACTGCGGCCCGCCATCCTGCCGAAGCCGAGTTTCTCGATCGGATGGTCCGGCCTGGAAATCTGGGCGACTATCGGCAGAAAACGCAGCAGAATATCCGGAAGCTGATCGGTTGGGCGGAGCAAGCCCATCGGGCCATGCCGGTGGATCGCTGGCGGCTGTGGTCGGAAGGCGAGGAAAATCTCGAAGCGCGCCTGGAATCGATTCTGACCGGGCGCTAGCGTTGTGTAACTGAAGAAAGTGATGCAGGGTTTCGGCGGCGGGTGGCGTGCGAGGCGGCGGAAGAGCCTGTCCTAGCAGCGGGATGCTTCGCTCCCGCACTGCGGGACGGGCTCAGCATGACAGGTGTGGGGCCGTGATAACGGTATTTCAGTTACACGACACAAGCGGAGTGCGTCGAAAATGGGTTTATACATGTAGAGCCGCCCGTCAGGGCGGCATGCCGGGCTGAAGCCGGATGCTGGCGCCGTTCCCACTTGCCAGGCGAACCCGCCCGGCTTCCGGCGGCCTCGAAGCCGGACGAGCGGACAGGGATGGCTCCGGAAACGTTGGAACGGCAATTCGTGGTCGCGGGAAACGGGGTAACACAGAACCGAATGAGAGCCACCGGATACCGGCGTGCGCGCTTGGCCGCTTTGCTCGCCTTCGGCATCGCCGCGCTCGCAGCCGCCTGCAGCGAAGCTCCAGCCGGCTCTTCCGGCGCCGGGGCGCCAAAGACGCCGCCGGCGGTCCCCGCCGGCTATCAAGCCGCGGCCGAAGGCGTGCTCGGCCGGGATGCCGAAGTGATTCTCTCCGGCGACCTCGCCCGCAACGGCCACATCCAATTGCTCGTGGCTGCGCGCTTGTTGACCACGCCCAAGGGCGTCGTCCCCGGCCTGCTCGTCTCGCGCGCGGCGATACTGGAAAAGGACGATGACCACTGGCGGGAAATTTTCCTGGCCGACGAATATCTCAAGAACCCCAAGGGCTTCCTCGGCGGCACGCCGCCCTCCTCGGTGACCGCCTGGCGAGTCCAATACGAGCAGGGCGCCGCAGGCCTCGAGATGTATCTCACTCCCCTCGAGCAGCCCGCCGAAGGCTCCCTCTCCCCCATCGGCGTCCGCTGGAATCCGGCCACCCGCCGCTATCAATCGCTCGACCACGAATTCAAGAAATTCCTGCCCGAGGCGCCGTCGCTCCAGGGACCGCCTGAATTCCGGATGAACCAATGAGCGCCGCCGCCCAATCCGTTTCCAGCCCCGCTCGCCCCCGCCGCAAGCCGGCGGCGTGGCGCGAACTGGGCCGGCTGCTCCCCTATCTGGCGCCCTACAAGCGCCCCACGGTTCAGGGCCTGCTGACGCTGCTGGTGATGGGGCTGGCCGGCGCCGTGCCGCCACTGGTGATGGGCGTGATGATCGACCTGCTCCGCGGCGAGCCGCTGCCCCTGCCGAACCTGCGCGGGTTCTGGCGCGGCGCTTTGAGCCCGGTGCTGCATTTCTACTCCCCCAGGAGCGCCCACGCCCTCGGGATTCTCGCGCTGCTCCTGGTGGCGGTGGTCGCGATCAAGGGCGTTTTCTCCTACGCTTCCCGCTGGATCCTCATCGGCATCTCCCGCGACATCGAGTACGACTTGAGGAACGACCTCCTGGCGCGGCTGGTGCAGTTGGAGCCCGCCTTCTTCGTTCGCAATCCCACCGGGGAACTCATGTCCCGCTGCACCAACGATCTCAGCCAGGTGCGGATGGTGCTCGGCCCGGGAATCATGTACAGCGGAAACACGATCGTGAACATGGCGATGGCGATTGCGCTGATGGCGCAAATCTCCCCCCGGCTCACCATCGAGGTGCTGATCCCCGTGCCGATCGTCGCCCTCACCGTGCGTTATTTCGGCAATATCATCCACGACCTGCAAACCAGGGTGCAGGAAATGCTCGCCACGCTTTCCGCCCGAGCCCAGGAAAATCTCACCGGAGTCCGCGTGGTTCGCGCCTACGCGGAAGAGGCCTCGGAGATGCAGTCGTTCGACGAAGCCAATCGGGACTACGTCGGCCAGAACGTCAAGATGATTCGCGCCTGGAGCATGTTCTTCCCCGCGCTCCAATTCATCATCGGCTTCTCCTTCGTGCTGGTATTGTGGGAGGGCAGCCGGATGGTCGTGCAGGGCCACATCTCGCTCGGCGCCCTCATCGCCTTCTACGCCTACGTCGGCCAGCTCGTTTTCCCGATGATCGCCCTGGGCTGGGTGACCAACATCTTCCAGCGCGGCGCCGCTTCGATGGCCCGGCTCAATTACATTCTGGACGCCGTGCCCGCCATTGGCGACGCCGAATCGCCCGCGGCGGTTGGCGACCGGGTGCGCGGCGAAATCGAATTCAGAAACCTCACCTTCGCCTACCCCACGCCCCGCGGCCCGAATGGCCCGTCTCCCCTTCCCGGCGCCGGGAAACTGCCCGGCGGCGCGCCGGTGCTCCGCGACATCAGCCTCCGTATCCCCGCCGGTTCCACCGTCGCCATCGTCGGGCCCACCGGCAGCGGCAAAACCACTCTCGCCGCGCTCATCGCCCGCCTGTGGGAAGCCCCGCCGGACACCTTGTTCATCGACGGCGTGTCCATCCGCGATTGGCCGCTCGAAAAATTGCGGCGCGCCATCGGCTTCGTGCCCCAGGATGCGTTCCTGTTCAGCGAAACGATTCGCGAGAATATCGCCTACGGCGTCGAGCAGGCGCCTTCGGGCGCCGTCGACGACGCCGCCCGCATCGCCAGCGTTTCCAGCGACATCTCGGAATTCCCCGCCGGCTACGACACCATCGTCGGCGAGCGCGGGATTACCCTCTCCGGCGGCCAGAAGCAGCGCACCACCCTGGCCCGAGCCCTGATTCGCGATCCCCGCATCCTCATCCTCGACGACGCCTTCTCCAGCGTCGATACCGACACCGAAGAGAAAATCCTCCAGGGACTCGAGGACGTCTTTCGCCGGCGCACCACCATCCTCATCTCCCACCGCTGCTCGACCGTCCGCGACGCCGACCTGATCGTCGTCCTTCGCGACGGCCGCATCCAGGAGCGCGGCAGCCATGCCGAATTGATCGGCCGGGGCGGCTACTACGCCGAGCTGTATCAGAAGCAGTTGCTCGAAGAAGAGCTGGCGCGCGAATGAGCGCTCACCACGAAGAAGAAGCTCTCGGCCGCATCTACGATTCCCGGCTCACCGGCCGGCTGCTGGGCTACCTGCGCCCCTACCGCTGGCGCGTCTACTTCGCCCTGGCGCTCACCTTGCTCGTCACCCCGCTTCAGGCGGTCGCCCCTTACCTGTTTCACGTCGCCATCGATTCCTACATCGATCCCGCGTTCCGTCATAAAATCGCCCTGGCCGCCGCCTATCGCGGGATCGCCTGGCTGAGCGTCGTTTTCATCGCTTCCCTGGTCCTCGGCTTCACCCTCCAGTACCTGCAGGTCTGGATCATGCAGACCGTCGGCCAGGCGGCGATGTACGACCTCAGAAAACAGATTTTCGCCCACCTCCAAAGGCTCCCCATGGCCTTCTACGACCGCACGCCGGTCGGCCGCCTGGTCACCCGCGCCACCACCGACGTCGACGCGTTGAACGATTTGTTCGCCGCCGGCGTGGTGGCGATGATTAACGATTTCTTCCTGCTGATTTTCTTCGTCGCGGTCATGCTCAAGCTCGATTGGCGCCTGGCGCTGGCGGCGCTCGCCGTCCTGCCGCTGATGTCCGCGGTCACCTGGGTTTTCCGCAACAGCGTCCGCGAGGCGAATCGCCGCATCCGCACCACCATCGCCCGCATCAACGCCTTCCTCCAGGAGCACATCACCGGCATGGCCGTCGTCCAGCTGTTCAACCGCGAGCGCAAGACAAGCGACCAGTTCGCCGGGCTGAATCGGGGCTACAACGTGGCCTTCAAGCAGGCCATCTTCGCCTTCGCCGTGTTCTATCCCACCATCGAGTTGCTCTCCTCCGCCGCCTACGCGCTGGTGTTCTGGTACGGCGGGCTGCAAGTGCTGCTCCGGGGAGTCGAACTCGGCCTGGTGGTCGCTTTCTTCCAGTACGCCCAGCGGTTCTTCACCCCGATTCAGGACTTGAGCGATAAGTTCAACATCCTGCAAGCCGCCATGGCCGCCTCGGAGCGCATCTTCAAGCTGCTGGACGAGCCGGCCCCGGTCCTCGCGCCCGCCGCGCCACGCCGCCTCCAGCGCGTTCGCGGCCACATCGAGTTCCGCAACGTCTGGTTCGCCTACCGCAACGCCGCCAATCCCTCCGAGGAAGATTGGGTACTCCGCGACGTCTCATTCCAGATCGAGCCCGGCCGGATGGTGGCCGTCGTCGGCCATACCGGCGCGGGAAAAACCACCGTCATCCAGCTCCTGCTGCGCTTCTACGAGATTCAGCGCGGCCGGATCCTGCTCGACGGCGGCGATGTCCGCGAAATGGACCCGGTCGAGCTCCGCCGCCACTTCGGCGTCGTTCTCCAGGACCCGTTCCTCTTCACCGGCACCATCGAATCCAACGTCCGCCTGGGCAGCGAAACCATCGGCCCCGCCCAGGTGGAATCGGCCCTGCGCGAGGTTGGCGTCGGGCCGTGGATCGAGACCCTTCCCCAGGGCATCGAAACCCGGGTGACCGAGCGCGGCGCCACCTTTTCCGTGGGCCAGCGCCAGCTCATCAGCTTCGCTCGCGCCCTGGCGCATCGGCCGGAAATCTTGATCCTCGACGAAGCCACCTCGAGCGTCGATACCAACACCGAGTTGCTGATCCGCGAAGCGCTCGAGCGCATGTTCAGCGGCCGCACATCGATCGTCATCGCTCACCGCCTCAGCACCATCCAGCGCGCCGATCGCATCCTGGTGATGCACAAGAGCCGGCTGCGCGAGCAGGGCACTCACCAGGAATTGCTCGCTCAGGGCGGCATCTACAGCCGGCTCTATCAGCTCCAGTATCGCGACCAGGAAACGCCCCTCGTCGCCCCCAGTCCCGATTTGAGCGCCCCGCTCGCCGCCAGTGACTGATTCCGCCTCCGCCGCTTCTTCCTTTCCTCCCGGGCCGGTGCCCCCCCGCATCCTCATCTCCGCCGGCGATCCCTCCGGCGCCATGCACGCCGCGCGGCTCGCCAGGGCGCTCGCCGACCGCGCCGGCGCCCGGCTCTTCGGCCTGGGAACCCCGGTGATGGGTGAAGCCGGCGTCGATTTGGTCGCCGATGCTTCCTCCATCGCCGTGGTCGGACTGAGCGAGGCGCTCGAGTTGCTCCCGCGCGCCTGGCGCCTGCTGAATCAACTCGAAGCCGAAACCGCGCGCCGCCGCCCCCGGCTGGCCATCCTGGTCGATTTCCCCGATTTCAATCTGCGGCTGGCGCGCCGCTTGCGACCCCACCGCCTCCCGATCATCTACTTTATTAGCCCCCAGGTCTGGGCGTGGCGGCCGGGGCGCCTGCATGCGATTCGCAAGCTCGTCGAGCGGATGCTGGTGATTTTCCCGTTCGAAGAGAAGTTCTACCGCGAAGCGGGCGTGCCCGCGGAATTTGTCGGCCACCCGCTCGCCGACGCGCCGCTCCCGGCTCTTGCCCGGGAGGAGTTTTGCCGGCGGCAGGGGCTCGATCCCCGCCGCCCGGTGCTGGCGTTGCTCCCGGGCAGCCGGGTGAAGGAAGTGGCGCACAATCTGCCGCCCATGCTGGACGCTTGCGCCAGAATCGCGGCGGAATCGCCGGCGCCACCGCAGTTGGTGCTGGCGGCGGCGCCCGGGCTTCGGGCCGCCGATTTCGCGCCGTATTGGCGCGGCCGCGAGCAAGTGAGCGTGGCCGAACGCGCCACCTACGACGTTCTGGCGGCGGCCGATTGCGCGATTGTGGCGAGCGGAACGGCGACGGTGGAAGCCGCGCTGATGGGAACGCCGATGGTGGTGGTCTACCGCGTCTCGGCAGCCTCGGCGGTGGTGCTGCGGCGGCTGATTCGCACGCCGTTCTACAGCATGGTGAATCTGCTGCTCGAACGGCCCGCCGTGCCCGAGCTGATGCAGCAGGATTTCACCCCCGCGCGCGTCGCCGCCGAAGCCCGCCGGCTGCTCGAGAGCCCGGAAGAGCGAATCCGCATGCAGCGCGACCTGGCGGAGGTTCGCCGGCGGCTGGCGAGTCCCAGCCCTGCCGGAGCCATCGGCCGGGCGGCGGAAATCATCGCCGCGCGATTGTAGCTGTTGAGGCGTTGGGGCACAGGCTCTGGCCTGTGCGTGTGTGGCATGCCGCCGCAGGAGCCGCCCGAACTTCCCGCGGCGTATAGGCGGCAGGGGCAGCCGGTGGCTCGCCCGGGACAACTTCCGGGGTGGATTCTGCTATCTTAGAAGTGCAGCGAGGAAGTCTCCTTGACCCGCTTCAATCGAAAGGTTTGCCTTAGCCGGGCAGCCGCCGCGCTCGGCGTCGCCTGGTGGACGTGCATCGCCGCGGCGCAGGCGCCGCCCCCCAAACCGCAATTCCACGCGTCCCACTACGACGTCGACGCCGTCCTCATTCCCGAAAGTCAGATGCTGGTGGCACAGGCGCGCGCCGAGTTCGTCGCCGATTTAGCCACCGACGACCTCCGCGTCGAGTTGAACCCGAACCTGAAGATCAATTCCCTCCAGATTGACGGCAAGCCGGCCCAGTTCCAGCGCGAAACCAACCAGCCCCTCGATGTCGACGTCACCCTCCCTTCCGCCGTTTCCCCGGGCGACAAGGTGGCGGTCGCGTTCGACTATTCCGGGCGGCTCGCCACCGACGACGGCAGCCCGTCGCCCAATATCCGCCTCGCTTACGTCGGCAAGGACGGCGCGTATCTGCTCTCCACCGCTCGCTGGTTTCCCCTCGCCAGCTACTACGGCCAGCGCTTTACCGCCGTCTTCCGCTTGACCGTGCCCGGCGACTTCGCCGTCGTCGGCACCGGCTCCGCCGCCGTCCCCGATCCCGTTCCACCGCCGCCCGGCGTCAAGCCCATCGGTTCGGCCCAGTGGCTCCGCTATACGTTCACCTGCGGCCAGCCCGGCCCGGTGGGGACGTTCGTCGCCGGCAGCCTCGAGCTGTCGCCGGAAAACGTCGGCGGCCTTTCCATCTCCGTCTACACCCAGCCCGGCCAGAAGCAAAGCGCCGCCGTCTACGGCCAGAAGCTCGGCCAGATTGTCGAATTCTTCTCCGGCAATTTCGGGCCCATTCCCGCGCGCAGTTTCACCATCGCCCAACTGCCCGCCGCCGCTCCGATGGACGGATTCGCCGCTCCCGGTTTGTTGCTGGTGAACCAGCGGCAGTGGTCGGACCAGCCGAACGGCCTGCTGCTGGCTCGCCTGGCGGCCGGCGAATGGTGGAACAACGTCGTCGAACCGGCCAGTGCCGCCGATGTGTGGCTTTCGGACGGCCTGTCGCGCTATTCCGGCGCGCTCTTCGTCGAGCGCGACGAGGGCGCGAACGGCATGCGCCGGGCGGTCGATGATTTCGCCGTAGGAGCGATGATGGACGAGCAAGCCGCTCCCATCTCCCAGGCATGGCGCCTCCAGCCGTTTACCAGCGCCTATTATTCCATCGTCGAAAGCAAGGGAGCGATGATCTGGCACATGCTTCGCGGCTCGATGGGCAACGGCCCCTTCCTGAGCCTGCTGGACGAGTATTTCCGCAAATTCTCCGGCCGCACCGCCACCCTCGACGATTTCGAGAGCCTCGCCCAACCCGCCATCGCCGCCCTGCCCGCTCCTTCCGGCGTCGAGGCGGAGGCGCCGCGGCTGAACGCGCTGGCTTTCTTCTCCCAGTGGGTGAACTCGACCGGCGTGCCCCAATTCAATCTCGATTACACCGTCTATCGCACCGCCAAGGGCTTCAAGGTGGTCGGCAAAATCGAACAAAACCTCACCACCCTCAACATGCCCGTCGAGGTGCGGGTGGAGACCGAGGGCAATCCGGTCACGAAAATGGTCCAGGTGGTCGGGAATTCCACCCAGTTCAGCATCGATACTTTCGGCGAACCCAAGCCCGGCGGCATCCTGCTCGATCCCGGCAATGACGTGCTGAAATCCACTGCCGACCTGCGGGTCCGCGCCATGATCGCCCAGGGCGAGGCCCTCGCCCAGCGGGGCCAGTTCTTCGACGCGGTGCAACAATACCAGCGCGCGCTCGACATCCAGAACCAGAACGCCCTGGCGCTGTTCCGTATGGGCGAAGCCATGTTCTACGAAAAGAATTATCAGGCGGCGGCCAATTCCTTCCGCGATTCGCTCGACGGCATCGTTCAGCCCAGTTTCAAGTGGGTCGAGGTCTGGGACCACATCTATCTGGGGAAAATCTACGACCTGATCGGCCAGCGCGAGCGCGCCATGAACGAGTATCAGCGGGCCCTCGAAACCAAGGACAACACCGACGGGGCCCTCGCCGAAGCCCGCCAGTACATGCAGAAACCCTATGGCGGCGAACCTTCCGCCCGCCCCGGCGCCTAGCTTCCCCCGACCGCTGCCGGGGGCCGCCCGCCGCGCCAGCCGCAAATTACCCGTCAGTCCGAGCCGCGCGCGTAAGCAAGCGGACGGTTTGTCGCGTGGGGCACGCTGGCTATTGCCGCGCGGCCTGCCCGCCGTAGTCCCGCCTTGCGGGACGAAGGCAGGTCACTCGCCCAGCCCGCTCTTCATGTGGTTCCATACGGTAACGAACACCTGGTAGGTGGCGGCATCGAACAGCACGAAATAGACTTTTTCGAGTGTGCTGGGTTTCCGGAAATGTTCCGCCACTTCGCCCAGCATGATCTCCGCGCATTCCCGTACGGGGAAACCCCCGATGCCCGCTCCGATGGCCGGAAAGGCGATACTCTTCAAGCCTTTCTGCCTGGCCAGATGCAGCGAATGGGCGGTTGACCCGCGAAGCGACGCCGCGGTGGTCCCGCCGCCCAGCTCCATGCTGGCCGCGTGGATCACCCAGCGCGCTTTCAGCTTGCCGCCGCCGGTAATCGCCGCCGTGCCGATGGGTATCGTCCCGATGCGGTCGCATTCCTGCTGAATCGCCTCGCCGCCCTTCCGCCGGATAGCCCCCGCAACGCCGGCGCCCAGCAGCAAATCGTTGTTCGCGGCGTTGACGATGGCGTCAACGTTCATTTCGGTGATGTCGCCCTGCACCAGGTGAATCTTGCCCCCAGCCGTCATGACCGCCACATTGTAAGAGGATCCCGCCATCCGCAGCCATATCCGCGGGCCAGCCTCGGCAGCCGCAGGCTCGGGGTGGAATCCGCGGCGCGGCCAAAAAGCACTTGACTACAAGATACATAGTATGACATTGTATGAGGCATGGCCGCCCCCCGCACCACCGTTCCCGACGCCACCCTCCCCGGCCCGATGGATAAATGGGAGGTCCAGCTCCGCAAGGGCTGCCTGGAACTTGCCATCCTCGCCAGCTTGCAGGCGGGAAAGCTCTACGGTCTCGAAATCCTCCGCCGGCTCGAACGCGACTCCGATTTGCTGGTCGCCGAAGGCACCGTCTATCCCCTGCTGAGCCGGCTCAAGGCCGATGGCTTGCTCGACTCGCAATGGGTCGAAGCCGACGCCGGCCATCCGCGAAAGTATTACCGGTTGACCCCCGCCGGCCGCCGCCGCGCCCGGGCGATGGCGCGCGTCTGGTGCCGGTTTTCGGCCAGCTTGGGGGAATTGCTCGAACCGCTCTTGAAGGAGGAACTGTAAATGCCGGACGCCACGGACCCTCGCCAAACCATGGAACTCTATCTGCTGCGCGTTCGCCGCGCCCTCGGCCGGCTGCCGGAGGGGGAAATCGTCGAGATTCTCCGCGAATTGCGCAGCCACATTCAGGAACGCGCCGATCGAGCCGGCGCCATCACCCGCGAGAGCGTGCAGGTGGCGCTCGAAGCTTTGGGCGATCCGGTGGAACTCGCCCGAATGTATCTGAATGAAAACCTTGTCGCCCGGGCCGTGGCCAGCCGCTCGCCCTGGCTGATTCTGCGCGCCATCTTTCGCTGGGCCTGCCTAAGCGCCGGGGGGTTCCTGGTCTTTCTGCTGGCATTGACCGGCTACGGCACCGGCATCGCTTTCCTGTTCTGCGCCGCTCTGAAACCGTTCTTCCCCGGGCATGTGGGCCTATGGTGGCGCCGGAATCCGATTCTGTTCGATCTGGGCGCCCACTGGCCCATTCCCGCCGGAGCCAGGGAATTGCTTGGTTGGTGGATGATTCCTGTGTCGGTCGTCGCCGGCTTGGCCCTCTTCCTGCTCACCCATCGCTTCACCCTGGCAAGCATTCGCCGCTTCCGCCACTTCCGCCTGATGCCCGCCTGAGCGGCCCGCCGCAACCGGCTGTGCCCCTTTTGTACCGCCGGTCTTGTGCCGCCCGCAACTCCGATTTTTGGAGTCCGGCGAATTCGATCGGACCCGACGCTCTCTGTCGGGACCAGTTGGGTCCTTCGCATTTCCTCGTGGTCCTTCACCGCCCTCCGCGGCCTGATCCCACTCCGCAGCCCGCTGTAGGGGCGCGGTTGCCGCGGCCGTCTCCACCCTCGATTGGGGGTCTGGAATGAAATCGTCCCGCTGGCGGGGGCGGTGTTCCTCGTCTGGCTCGGCTATTTGTACGTTCCCGCCGTGCACAGCGTGATCGCGCAGCTGCTTGCCGCCTTGAACCACCTGCTTCAGCGCTTGCGCGCCACCTCATGAGCCGGTCTACCTTGCTTGCGCCCGCAGGGGCGAGTCGGCATCTCGCCTCCCCCTCAATAGCGCCATGCCATCATCCCGAGCGAACCTCAGGATCCCCCCTGAAAACCCTTAAGGGCATGGCTTCCGCGCCGTTCGGGAAAAAGGCCGAAAGTGGTTCGACTTGTAAAAATCAAGTTGTTCATTTCACGGCGTTTGCGCGAAATTCTGCTCGCAAGGTGGGGCGGTTTGCTTCACACGAATCGTCTTTGGGAATCAATCACTTACCCGCCTGCTTTTGCGCTGCTCGATCGGGTGTAGAGGATGTCCCGACATAAGGTGTAACGCAATCTCCCGGCACCCAACACCGCCCAGCCTGCCCGCCGTGGCGGGTCCGCCCGAATCCTTGCTGCGGTCCCGCTTGACATCCCCGCCGATGGTCCCTAATGTTCCAGCCACTCTCTCCGCACCGAGGCAGTCGCAGACCGGCGGCAAAGGAGGAACCCAATGGCGGGAGGTTTCAGGCAGTTTCTGCTGCGAGGCAATGTGGTGGACATGGCGGTCGGGGTGGTGATCGGCGCAGCGTTTGCCACGGTGGTGAGCGGTTTTGTAAAGGACCTGCTCACGCCGTTCATCGCCGCGGTCGTGAACGCTCCGGATTTTTCGGCCTTCTATTTCACCATCCACGGCGGCAAGTTCCTTTACGGCGACTTCATCAACGCGCTGATTTCGTTCCTGATCGTTGCGGCGGTCGTCTACTACTTCGTCGTGGTGCCGATGAACGCGCTGGTGGCCCGCGCCCACAGGGAGCCGCCGGCCGATCCCACCACCCGCAAGTGCCCGGAATGCGCCAGCGAGATCCCCATCCAAGCGCGACGCTGCGCCCATTGCACTCAGGTGGTGGCGTAGCGCAGCGGCAAAAACGCCGGAAACCGCGCTGAACTGCCCGGAAACCGGCCCCGACAGTGATGATTTGCGATTGATGTCAACGCGTCGATGGGCCAGTGCGGTTCACAGAAACAGTGGCAGCAATCCGGCGACCGCCAGCGCCATCAACAGCGCCAGCCCCTGAGTGCCGCTGCGGCGGTCTCCGAAACTGTAGGCATAAATGCCTTTCATGAAGTTGTTGCTCGCTGCGGCGATGATAATCGCGCCGCCGGCAAGCGCCAGCGGCGTCAGCGACGTGGCGGATTCCGCCAGGCTCAGGATGAAGGGATCGACGTCGCTCACTCCCATCACTCCAGCCAGGGTAAAGAGTCCTGCACGACCTAAATGCAGCAGCGCAAGATGGGTGATGAACAGCATTCCCACGAACAGTCCTGCGAACAAGAACGCCGCTCCCAGCTCGAGCGGATTTTTCGGCTGCAACGTTTGCTCCTCTTTTTTGCCGCCGTGATCCAGCAGATGCGTCCAAAACCACCCGCCGATCAGAGCGGCGGCAGCCAGCAGCAGAAACGGCAAGCCGAGCCGGTGAAGCAATTGGCGATTGAAGATGGCCAGAAGCGCGAGCAATCGCAAGTACATGACGCCGGAGGCGGCAAGCATCGCGCCAGAGTATAGATGCGGGCGTGACTGCTCGCGGGCCCGCTTCGCCAGCACCACCGTGGTGAGCGTGGAGGAGTACGCTCCACCCAGCAAAGCCGCAACCAGAATCCCGCCGCGTCCGCGCGCCCTCACCTGCAAAAGATAGCTGCCGTAAGAAATCGCGCTTACCGCGACCACCACCAGCCACGTCTTGAAAGGATTGAACCCAAACGCGCCGAATGTCCGGTTGGGCACGATGGGAAGGATCACCCCGGTCAGCAGGAGAAACTTCGCGAACGTCAGGATCTCCTCGCCCGGCAGCCGCTTCGCCAGCCCCTCGAGCGCCGTTTTCAGTTCGAGCAGGGCAACGCCCAGCACCGTCAGCGTGGTGGCCACCCAATACTGCTCCCGCCAAACGAGCGCTCCGACGGCGTAGGTCAGCAAGCCTGAGAGCTCCGTGGTCATCCCCGCCGGCGCCACTGCCTCGAGCTTGTGCCGGTAGGATTGCCACAGAAACGCTCCGACGACGGCGAAGCCCACCGCAGGCAGCAGGAGATTCCCTTCCGAAAACAGGCTGAGTGCATAGCCGAGCAGGCCGAGCAGCGGAAAGGTGCGTACTCCCCCAAAACGGTACTGCTCCGATATCGCCTTTTGTTCTTCGCGCTCGAGACCGATCAGAAAGGAAAGGAAAAGCACCAGGACGATCTCGGCGCCTTGCTTGGGGATCAAGGGAATCAAAGTGTTCCCCATAGGGGCCTATTCCTTCACCACCCACTTCACCGCCACGTTCAGGATGCTCAGCAGCAGCGCGCCCCAGAACGCCGGCCAGAAGCCGCGCACCACGAAGCCCGGCACGAACCACGAGGCAAACAGCAGCAGCAGCGCGTTGATCACCAGCAGCAACAATCCGAAGGTAAGAATGATGAACGGGAGGGAAATCAGCTTGAACACCAGCCCCAGCGTGCCGTTCACCAGGCCGATCGCCAGCGCCGCAACCAGCGCGGTGCCGAAACCGCGCACCGCAAATCCGGGTACCAGGTGCGCCACCAGCAGCACGCACAACGCCGACAGCACCCAACGCACAATCAACCGGCTCACGCGATCCTCCGGCTGCCCCCTCCGCCTCTCGAGCCGGTCAGTTCCCGGCCTCGGCCGCGGCGGCGCGCTTTTTTTCCACCTCGCGCTGCACCAGGCTGTGCTTCCGGCTGTACAGCGTGTAGATGAACAGGCCGAACACCAGCCAGATCAGGAACACTTCCCAGGTCAGCCGGTGCAGCGAAAACATCAGCACCAGCGACACCGCCATCCCCAGGATCGGCACCGCCGGCACCCAGGGCGTCTTGAATGGCCGCTCCAGGTCCGGTTCCCGCACCCGCAGGATCCAGACTCCGGCGCACACCACCGTGAAGGCAAACAGGGTGCCGATGCTCACCAGCTCGTCGAGCGTGGTGATCGGCAGCGAGGCGGCCAGCACGGCGACGACGCCGCCGATGATGATTGAAGAGAGGTAAGGCGTGTGAAACCTCTTGTGCACCTTCCCCGCCCATTTCCAGAACAACCCGTCGTGCGACATGGTGAAGAAAATCCGCGACTGGCCCAGCAGCATCACCAGCATCGTCGAGCTCAAGCCGCAGATCGCCCCCACCTTCACCAGAAAACTGCCCCAGGCCCGGCCGGTCCTGTCCACGCCGAGCGCGAGCGGGTCGGGTACGTTGAGAAGGTGATAGGGAACCAGCGCGGTCAGCACCGCGCCCACCAGGATGTACAGGATCGTGCAGATCACCAGCGACCCCAGAATGCCGATCGGCATGTCCCGCTGCGGATGGCGCGCTTCCTGCGCCGCCGTCGACACCGCGTCGAACCCGATGTAAGCGAAAAAGATGATCCCCGCCCCGCGCATCACCCCCGACCACCCGAACTCCCCGAATGCCCCCGCGTTGGGCGGCAGGAACGGATGCCAGTTCGCCGCCGCCGGCGCCCAGTGCCTCGCGCTCAGGAATTCCAGCACGATTCCGACGAAAACCAGCAGCACCGCAACCTTCACCACAACGATCGCCGTGTTCACGTTGGCCGATTCCCGGATCCCGATCACCAGAATCACCGTCACCAGCGCGATGCCGAAGCAGGCGATCAAATCGAAATGCGACACGACGCTGGGCAGATTCGCGGTGTTCACCCCGGCCAGGCTGCCGAGGCGCTCCCACCGGCCGTGGATCTGCACGATCGTCGTGCCCGGCGCCGCCGTCAGCGTGGGAGGGATGTGGATGCCGAAATCCTGCAGGAAGCTGTTGATGTAGCCCGACCAGCCCACTGCCACCGTTGCCGCGCCGAAGGCGTATTCCAGCACCAGCGCCCACCCGATGATCCAGGCGACGATCTCGCCCAGCGTCGTGTAACTGTAACTGTAGGCGCTGCCGGCAATCGGGATCAGCGAAGCGAACTCGGCGTAGCAGAGCCCGGCAAACGCGCAGGCGATCGCCGCGATGACGAACGATAGGACGATGGCAGGTCCGGCGTTTTCCGCCGCCACCGGCCCGGTCAGCACGAAGATGCCGGTGCCGATGATGGCGCCGATGCCCAGCGTCACCAGGTTGAAAGGTCCCAGAGCGCGCTTGAGGCCGGCGCTCTCCCCCTCGGCTTCGCGCAGCAGGGACTGCAAATCCTTCCTCGCGAACAGGCTTGCGCTCATGACTGGTTGACCATCGCCACTCACCTCCCCGCGCCCGCCGGCTCCGGCCGGAAGCCGCCCGGCCACTGCCGCCGCTCAAGGCGCGGCTTTGCTCCCGGCGGCGCCGATCGCGAACCGCCCGACGCCGGCCATTGCCCCACCCCGGCCGATTCCGCTAGGCTTGCCGTGGGCGGGCTGTATATCTTAACCAGCGAAGGGCGGGAAACGAAGCGAGGTTTGCTGCTTGCCTACCAAAGGTGCTCTATCCCCGGATGGTGCCGGGCGTCATGACTGGACGCGGTCCGAAATCCGCGCCATCTACCATCTGCCGCTGCTCGAGTTGGTGGTTCGCGCCCAGCAGGTGCACCGCGCCCATCATCCCCCGAACCAGGTGCAAACCTGCTGGCTGGTATCCATCAAGACCGGCGCTTGCCCCGAAGATTGCGCCTATTGCCCGCAGAGCGCCCGCTACAAAACCGGCCTGAGCCGCAAGGAATTGATGGATCCGGGCGAGGTGATTGCCGCAGCGGAGCGGGCCAAAGCAAACGGCGCCACGCGGTTCTGCATGGGCGCGGCGTGGCGGGAAGCGCCCGAAGGGCGCCAATTCGACGCCGTACTCGAAATGGTTCGCGGCGTCGCCGCGCTCGGCCTCGAAGTCTGCTGCACGCTCGGCATGCTCACCGACCAGCAGGCGGCCGGGCTGAAGCGGGCGGGGTTGACCGCCTACAACCACAACCTGGACACTTCGCCGGAGTTCTACCGCTCGATCATCACCACCCGCGTTTACGAAGACCGCCTGCGTACCCTTGCCGCCGTGCGCCGCGCCGGAATCACCGTCTGTTGCGGCGGCATCCTCGGCATGGGCGAATCCGCCGACGACCGCATCGGCCTGCTCGAGCAGCTCGCCTGCCTGCGCCCGCATCCCGAAAGCGTTCCCATCAACATGCTGGTGCGGGTGGAGGGCACGCCGCTTGCCGCGCAGCCGCCGCTCGATCCGCTGGTGATGGTCCGCACCATCGCCACCGCGCGCATCCTGATGCCCGGCTCGATGGTTCGGCTGGCCGCCGGCCGCAAGCAGATGACCCGCGAGGCGGCGGCGCTCTGCTTTCTCGCAGGAGCGAATTCGATTTTCCTCGGCGAAAGGTTGCTGACCACTCCCAACCCCGCGCCCGACGAAGACGACGCCCTGTTCCGCGACTTGGGTCTCGAATCCCTTGCCCCACGCGCCCACTGACCCCAGCCCGCTGCGGGCCCGACTCGCCAGCGAACTTGACGACTTGCGCCGGCGGCGGGAATTCCGCTCGCTCGATTGCCCGCCGGGCCTCGATCTTTCTTCCAACGATTATCTGGGCCTGGCCGCCGACCCGCGTCTGCGCGAGGCAACCGAGCGCGCGGTGCGGGAAAGCCGGCGAGTGGGCTCGACCGCCTCGCGGCTGCTGGCCGGCAATTCTCCCGACTGGGAGCAGGCGGAGCTCGATTTCGCCGCGTTTGCGGGCGCCGGCGCCGCGCTCTTTTTCAGCTCGGGCTACGCCGCCAATCTGGGCCTGCTCGGAGCGCTCGTGCGCCCGGGCGACGTCGTGTTTTCCGACAGCGCAAACCACGCCAGCTTGATCGACGGCATGCGCCTGGGCGGCGCACGCAAGGTGGTTTATCCGCATCGGGACCTGAGCCGGCTGGAAGAAGCGCTGGCGGCCGAGCGCGCCGGCAGCCAGGCGAAGCTGATCGTCACCGAGAGCGTATTCAGCATGGAGGGCGACCGCGCGCCCCTCGCGGCGCTGGCCGAACTGGCGCGGCGCTACGACGCCGACTTGATTCTCGACGAAGCGCACGCGGTGGGCGTGTTCGGGCCCGACGGACGCGGCCTGGCAGCGGAACTGGGCCTGGAGCGGGAAGCGCTCGCCGTGGTCCACACCTGCGGCAAAGCGCTCGCAAGCGCCGGAGCGTTCGTTTGCTCGGACGCCCTGCTGAAGGAAGTTCTGGTGAATCGGGCTCGCACCTTTATCTTCAGCACCGCTTCTCCTCCCTACCTGGCAGGCCAGATTCGCGCGGCTGCCGCGCTCGCCCGCCAGGCGAACGACCGGCGAGCCCACCTGGGGGAGTTGGCGCGCTCGCTGCGGGACGGCTTGCGCGGCGAGGGATTCGATATCGGCGCGAGCGAGTCGCAAATCGTTCCGCTGATGGCCGGATCGAACGACGCGGCGCTGGCATGGGCCGCTTTGCTGCGCGAGGACGGGTTCGCCGTCCGCGCCATTCGCCCGCCAACGGTGCCTGAAGGCCAGGCGCGGTTACGGCTGTCGGTGACCGCTGCGCTGGGCCACGACGATATCGCGCGCCTGATTCACGCCTGCGTTCGCGCCCGCCGCCGCATGGCGCCGGCGGAACGAGCCTCTGCCCATCATGGCGACTGAACAAATTTCCATTGCCCGTGGCGCAGGCCTCCGCCCGCCTCGGGCGGGTCCCGACGCCGTACGTTGGGAAGCCAGTGCGACGTAGCGGCCCACTGCCATGACCGCTGAAGGATTCTTCGTCACCGGAACCGACACCGGCGTCGGCAAGACGGTGCTCGCCGCTTTGCTGGTCGCCGCGCTCGATGCCGTCTATTGGAAGCCGATCCAAACCGGGCTTGGTGAGGGATCCGACCGGGAAACGGTGATGCGCCTGGCCTCCATTCCCGCTTCGCAAACGCGCGACGAAATCTATCGATTCGACCCTCCGGTTTCGCCGCATCTGGCCGCCCGCCGGGCGGGCGGGCGAATCGACCTGGCAAGAATTTGCAGGCCGCGGCTGCCGGCGGGAACGCCGCTGGTGGCCGAAGGGGCCGGCGGCGCGCTGGTGCCGATCAACGAATGCGAATTTATGACCGACGTGATGCGTCGGGTGGGGCTGCCGGTGCTGGTGGCGGCGCGAAGCACACTCGGCACCATCAACCACACGCTGCTGACGCTCGCCGCGCTCGACGCCGCCCGCTTGCCAGTGGCCGGGGTGGTGCTGGTAGGCCCGGAAAACAAGGACAATCGCGAAGCCATCGAGCGCTACGGACGCACGCCGGTGGTTGGCGCCATTCCCCCGCTGGCCGAGATCCGGCGCGAAACGCTGATCGGCTTGTATCGCGCGGGTTTCGATTCCGGGATTTTCCGATGACCCCGGCGAAAATCTGGCATCCGTTCACCCAGCCGGGTATCGATCCCCCGCCGCTGCGCGTCGCGCGCGCCGAAGGCGTTTATCTCCATACCCACGACGGCCGCCGGCTGATCGACGCCGTCTCCTCCTGGTGGACGAATCTCCACGGGCACAATCATCCGAAGCTCATGGCGGCGATCGCCGCACAGACCGCGAAACTCGATCACGTGCTTCTCGCCGGCTGCACTCACGACGCCGCCGAAGAGTTGGCGGCGGGCTTGGGCGCGGTGCTGCCCGCCGGCCTCACGCGGATTTTCTTTTCCGACGACGGCTCGACGGCGGTCGAGGTGGCGCTGAAGATGGCGGTGCAATACTGGCGAAACATCGGCCGGCCGGAGAAGCGGGAACTCGTCGCGCTCGAACACGGCTATCACGGCGATACCGCCGGGGCGATGTCGGTGGGGGACGACTCGCTTTTCACCGCCGCCTTCGGCTCCCTGCTGTTTCCCGTGCACCGCGTCCACAGCGCCTACTGCTATCGCTGCCCGGTGGGCAAGCGGCGGGAAACCTGCGCGATCGATTGCGCCGGGCAGCTCGCCCAACTGCTGGCGGCGCGCGGAAACGCAATCGCCGCGGTAATCGTCGAGCCGCTGCTGCAAGGCGCCGGAGGAATGATCGTTCATCCGGTCGAGTTCCTGGAAAAGATACGGGCGCTCTGCACCGCGCACGACGTCCTGCTGATTGCCGACGAAGTGCTCACCGGTTTCGGCCGCGCCGGGCGGATGTTCGCCTGCGACTGGGCGGGAGTGGCGCCGGACCTGATTTGCCTGTCGAAAGGCATCACCGGCGGCGTTTTGCCGCTCGGCGCGACCGCGGCAACCGAGCAAGTTTACGAAGCCTTCGTCGGCGCCGGACCTGGCCGCACGTTCTACCACGGGCATTCCTTCACCGGGAACCCGATCGCTTGCGCCGCCGCCAACGCCAATCTCGAGATTTTCCGCACCGAGCCGGTGTTCGAGCGCATCGAGCGCATCGCGAAAACGCACCGGGAGCGGCTGGCGGCGCTCCGAAACCATCCCGTTGCCGGCGACACGCGCGCGATTGGAACGGTAGCGGCGGTGGAAATCGCCGCCGGCGATCCCGGCTACGATTCGCGGCTGCGCCCGGCGCTCTATCGGTTCTTTCTCGAGAAGGGAGTGCTGCTGCGGCCGCTTGGCAACGTCATTTACGTTTTGCCGCCCTACGCGATTTCCGCCGGCGAGCTGGCGCGCGTCTGGGACGTGGTGGCCGAAGGCCTCGACTTGGCGCAAGAACTGATGAGCGCGGGAGCGGCAGCGCCCCCGCCTCCCTTCCCGTAGCACAGCCACTACCGGCGGTGCTCGGCCCCTGCACCAGCTTCCCCCGATTACCCCTGACGAACTCGCGCGACGGCTTGCAAATCCTCCCTTCCCTGGCTGTGCCGAGTTCCTCCTCCGACGCTTCGGATGTGTCCGCTTTTGCCGCAGGGCCGGAGATCGATTCCGGCGCTGGCGCCCATCGGGCGAAGCATCCTTGCGGGATTCACCAGGTATTACCCTCCAAGCCGGCCGGCGGCGAGCGGCCGAACACCGGCTCAGGGTTGAAGCGCGTAGATGCGGAGTTCGGCGGGGCGGCCCATGCCGGCGGAAACGCCCAGATAGAAGCGGTCGAGCCGCGGCGCCAGGCAGGAGGTGCGGCCGCCGGCCTGCGTCTTGACTTGCGCGATCGCCCGGTAGTGAGTCAAATCCTGTTGCGCGACGACGGTGATCGACCCCGCACCGCCGGAAACGTAGATGCGTTTGCGGGCCGCGTCGTACCACATGTCGTCCGCATGCGCGACGGCGGGAACGCGGGCGATGATTTCGCCCGAGCGGGTAGCCAACACCAGCACTTCGGCCGGCGAGCGGCAGCCGATGAGCAGCCGATGATCGGCCTCGTCAAGCGCCATCGGGAAATTATCCTGCGCGCCACCCAAGGTCCACCGGGCCACGATTTTCCGCTGGTTCCGGTCGACCACGGCGACGAGATTGCCTGCCTCGGGGATGTTGACGTAAATCTGCGGCCCTGACTCCGCCAGTTGAAACGATTCGGGGTGAGCGGGGAGCCGGATGGTTTCAAGCAGGCGGCCGGTCGTGCCATCGAGAACCGCCAGGCCTGCATCGGGCGCGTCGCCATAGCCGACGTAGACCCGGCGGGTGGCTGGGTCGTACCGGGTGTCGTCGGCGTCGCTCGAAAGATGAACGGTGTTGAGAAGCTGGAACGTGCTGCCGTCGTACATCCGGCAAGTGCCGTCGTCGCCGTTGGCGACGAAGATGCGATTCGATTCCGGCGCGTAGGTCACTCCTTGCGGTTCCCGCAATCCGCGAATCGTGTGCACCAGCTTGCTGGCGCGCAGATCGAACACCTCAAGCGTATTGTTGCCCAGCGCGGACATGAACAGGCGCCGGCCGGCGACGTCGACGTCGAAATGGTCGATCCGGCCCTGGACGCCGGGCAAGGGCACGCTCTGTACCAGGCGCAACGGCTCGGCCGTTTGAGCGTGGCCGGGCGCCGCGCCCACTGCCAGCAGAAAAACGACGAACCAGACTCTCTTCGGCATCTTTCCTCTCCTTAAGCGCACGATCGCGCCGCGCAGGACTACCGGACCGGCTCGTAGACGAGCATCCGGGCCACCGGCCGCCCGTTTTCCTCCTGCTCCGGAGCGTAAACGCGATGCGTTTCGGGATCCACCGCCAGCGTGTGCACCCCTTGGGGTACGGGAAAGTCTTCGAGCTTGCGGAAATGATTGGGATCGTCTTCCTGGATCACCGCGATTGCGCCGCTCTCGCACGCCACATAGATCCGGCGCAGCCCGGGATCGTATCCGACGTCGTCGGCGCCCCCAGGCAGTGGCAAATCGGCCACCGGTCGATGCCGGTCGAGATCGAAAACCGTGAACAGGTTGTTCCCGACGCACAACAGGAACGCCCGCCGGCCCTGGGGATCGAGCGCCATTCCCTGATTGGTATCGCAGCGGCCCAGCGGGTAGCGGGCGACGACGACATCGGACCGGGGATCGATTTCGGCAATCTCGTTCGCGGTACGCAGATTGAGCCAGACCCTCCCGCCCGCCGGATCGTATTGCAGCATTCCGGTTTCGGCGCCGAAGCGCAGTTGGCGGACCACCCGGTCGGAGCGAACGTTCACCACCGCCACTTCCTTCCCCAGCGTTTCGGAAATGTAGACTTTGCCAAACTGCGCCGCATAGGCTCCTCCATTCGGCTTTGCGCCGGCCGGCAGCTTCTTGACGACCCGCAGATCGGCCAGGCTGACCACGGCGATGCGGTTCTCGCCCCAGTCGCATGCGTAGACCTTTTTGAAGCCGGGAACGTAGACCGGAGCGGTGATGCCGGCAAGGCCGCGAATCGCCTTGACGACGGCGCTCGCGCGCAAATCGATGACGTACAGGATGCCCGGACCGAGGTGGGCGGAAAGCAGATAGCCATCCTCGCGATCGATCGCCAGATGATCGAAATGCTGGCCCGCGGGGCCGGGAAGGTCGATCGTCGCGATTTTCTTCAGGACGGTACCGCGGGTGGAAACGGCGACGAGCGCGAGTAAGCAGAGCAGATCGCGGGCGCGAGCGGTGACCATGCAGGCATTCTACAGCCGAGGAGGGGCGGCGCAGGGGCCGGCAGCCGCGCCCAAGACATTCTCGCGACGTCACGACCCGCCGGTTCCGGTCAGCCGAGCCGCGCTACCACCAGACCCTCGCGGATCAACCGGCGGACCAGCGTGAGCTTGCCGGCATCGTCCAGGTCGCCGGGGAGATCGCGAACCACGAACTCGTCGCCGCTGAGGGCGCGGCGGACCGCCGGGGAAGAATACGCCGGAAACGATATTTTCCGTCGATAGCATTCGACGATTAGCGAATCGGCATTTTCGCGGATCAGCGCAATTGCGCCCGGGCGCGTTCCGGCGACGCCATCAATTCGCAAGCGTTCGAGCGACGCCATCTGCGCGAGTTGGCCCTCGAGTACCGGCGGGCACGACGAAAGGAATTCGTCGGCAAAGCGATCGAGCGCGGCGTCGAAATCGGACTTCGCCCACGCGCGTTCGAGCAGATCGCGCAAAGTGCGGCGCGCGGCCGCGCGGTCGAACTCGGGCCGGGCAAAGCCCGCAGGCAGCGCCTTGCGAAACGCCGGATCGTTCAGGCCGGCGCCGGCGACGAATTCGAGCAGCAGATCGAGCCAGGTGAAGCGCAGGATACCGGCGGTGACGTGGAGGGAAACGGCATCGGTGGAGCGGGCATCGTGGACCACGCCGCGGGGAACGTAAGCCATGTCGCCGGCCTGCAACTCAAATGCCAGCGTCGCCGCTCCGCGCGGGTGGATCTCGGCGTCGAAATCCTGGCCCGGCAGCGGCAATTCGAGGGGGGTGCCGTAAATCGTCCACTGCTTCGATCCGGCGATTTGGAGCACGAATACGTCGTGAGTGTCGTAATGGGGTTTGGCGCCCTGGGCGGCGGGCGGGGTCAGGTAGATGTTGGTCTGGGACGGGCAGTTGAATTCGTTCTCCAGCGCCCGGCAGAACAGCGTGAGAGCGGGAAGAACGGTATCGAGATAGGCGAGGGTGATGGTCGACCCTTCCTCGAACAGGCGGCACACGGCGCCGACGTCAAGCGTTTCCCCGTCGAGGGTGTAATCGTCGGCGGTGACTGAGCGGCTGGCATTTTTCAGGATGATGTCGGGATAGCGGCGGCCAAGCGTGGCGAGGGCGCGGTCGACTTCCTCAAGCGACAACAGGAACCGGTAATAAGCGGGGTCGCCGCGGTGGATGACGAGCGGCTGTTTTTCCCAGTAGCTTTCGAAGAACTGCGCCTTGCCGATGGGGGCGATCAGCCACTCGAGCGAGGGAGCGGCGACCGGGGAGGGAGTCGATTGTTTGGGTGCGGACAAGTTACCACCGGCCGATAAAGGGGGTAGCGACACCCTTGCCCGGCACGCCCTTGCGGGGACGCGTCGGCCTCGCCGTTGCGAGCAACTGGGGCGTCAAGCCCTCGGCGAGCCCGAAAGCCGGCCGTGAAGGCTTCTTATGGGCTGTTATCCGGGCTTCTTCTTGCTGTCCGGATCGCCCGCCTTCTCGGTCTTTTTCTTGCTTTTCTTCGTGCTGGTCTTCTTACCCGTTTTCTTCTTGCTGTCCGGATCGCCCTGCTTCCCCTTCTTGCTATCCGGATCGCTGCCCTGTTGGGGAAGGACGCCGGCGCGGGTTCCGGTCGCGACTGCGGCAGCGCCGAGCAGCAGCGCGCCGGTAGCGGCCAGGAACGACCGCCTGGGCATCTTGCGATCGGTAACCACCTGGTCGTCGGTCAGGGTTTGGGGAGACTTTTTCTTCTCCTCGCCTGGCTTCTCATCGATCATCATTTCCTCCAGCGCGCCAGCAGGGCACCGCCCTGGGAAATTGGCGCTTGGCCTGATACCTTATACTGGCGCCCACACGCGGTCAAGCGGGGAATGGCGCTTGTCAAAGCTCTTTAGAAATGTCCTCTTTTTCCTTTTGGTTTCCGTTCCTGGTTTCGTCGGCGGCCTTGCCCGGAGCGGAGCCCTGCGGAGCCCGAAGGGCGGAGCGGTCAGGGCGCAGCGGAGGGCAAGGCCAACGACGGCGGCGCCGCGGCCATCCGGGGGGCCTCCCGCAACCAGGAGTGACCAATTCGGGCATGCCGGAGGCGGCTTCCGGCTACTCGTAGCGCAGGGATTCTATCGGATCGAGCACGGCGGCTTTGTGGGCGGGGTAGTAGCCGAAGAAGATGCCCACGCCGGCGGAGAACAGCACCGCGATTCCCACCGCCTCGGGGGGAACGTGGGTAGGCCAATGGAGCATTCCGGAAACCGCCGCCGAACCGAAGAACCCGCCGACGACGCCGACTGCGCCGCCGAGCAGGCTGAGCGCGAGCGCTTCGCTCAGGAACTGCCAGCGGATGTCGCCACGAGTGGCGCCGACGGCGCGGCGAATGCCGATTTCGCGCCGGCGCTCGGCCACCGAGACCAGCATGATGTTCATGATGCCAATGCCGCCCACCAGCAGCGAAACCGAGGCGATGCTGGCCAGAAGCGTGGTCATCACCTCGCCGGCCTGCTGCTGGGCTTCTTCCATTTCGGTGGAGCTGTGGACGATGAAGTCGTCGTCCTCGGTGGGGCGAAGCTTGTGGCGCATGCGGAGCAAGGCTTCCATCTGCTGCTCGGCGCCGGGAATGTCCTGGATCGAATCCGCGGTGGCGGCGATTTCCATGATCCAACTGATGCCGAGAACTTTCTTCTGGACGGTGGTGTAGGGCATGATCAAGACGTCGTCTTCGTCGAACCCGTTGGACATCTCGCCGACGCTTTTCAGCTCGCCGATGATGGTGAACGGCAAATCGTGTACCCGAACGATTTTGCCGACGGGGTCCTCGCCGGGGAAGAGGTTGTCGACCACGGTTTTGCCGGCGAGGCACACATCGGCTTCCATGGTGACGTCGCGGTCGGTGAAGGCGCTACCCCGGACCACGTCCCACTGGCGGATCTTCAGGTATTCGGGGGTGCCGCCGCGGACCAGCGTGTACCAGTTCTGGCCCTGGTAGACCACCTGGGCGTTGGTGCGGACTTCGGGGGTAACGTGGATGAGGGAGGGAATGTCGCGGGCCACCGCCTGCTCGTCGCCGATGGTGAGGGACTTGGTGGCGCCCGAGCCGGTGTGCACGCCGTTGCGGTTGACGCTGCCGGCCATGGCGAAGACGATGTTGGGGCCGAGCATGCGGATCTGGGCCTGGACCTGATCGCTGGCGCCCTCGCCGATGGCGACGGTGGAGATGACGGCGGCGACGCCGATGATGACGCCCAGCATGGTGAGCAGCGAGCGCATCTTGTTCACCGCCAGCGCCCGCAGCGCCGCCCGCGCCACTTCCCTGGGGTTCATCGCCGCCCGCACCTCACTCGTAGCGCAACGACTCGATGGGATCGAGTTCCGCCGCCAATCGCGCCGGATAATACCCGAAGAAAACGCCCACGCCCGCGGAAAAGAGCACCGCGATCGCCACCGCTTCCGGCGGGATGCGGGTGGGCCAATCCAGCATGCCCGACACCGCTGCCGATCCTCCGATTCCACCGATCACGCCCACGGCGCCGCCGAGCAGGCTGAGCGCCATCGCCTCGCTCAGGAACTGCCAGCGGATGTCGCCGCGGGTGGCGCCGACGGCGCGGCGGATGCCAATTTCGCGCCGGCGCTCGGCCACCGACACCAGCATGATGTTCATGATGCCGATCCCGCCCACCAACAAAGAAACCGAGGCGATGCTGGCGAGAAGCGTAGTCATCACCTGCCCCGCCGCCTGCTGCGCCTCCATCATCTCGGTGGGACTGCGGACGATGAAATCGTCGGCTTCCGACGATCGCAGCTTGTGCCGCAGGCGCATCAGCCGCTCGAGCTCGCCTTCGACCGAGGGGATGGAATCGAGCGAAGTGGCGGTGCCCAGAACCGCCTGAATCCAGCCGATGCCGAGCAGCTTCTTCTGCACCGTGGAAATCGGCATCACCAGAACGTCGTCTTCGTCGTAGCCGTTGGGCATCTCGCCCACGCTCTTCAGCAGGCCGATGATGGTGAACGGAATGTCCTTCACCCGAATGATTTTGCCGACGGGGTCCTCGCCGGGAAACAGGTTCTTCACCACCGTGCTGCCGGCGAGGCACACGTCGGCTTCCATCGCGACGTCGCGCGGGGTGAAGGCGTTGCCGGCGATGACGTCCCACTGCCGCACCCGGAGGTATTCGGGCGTGACCCCGCGGATGGTGGTGTACCAGTTCTGGCCCTTGTAAACCACCTGGGCGGTGGTTTTCTGCTCGGCGGCCACCTGGAGGAGCATCGGAACTTCCTGGGCGATGGCCCTCTCGTCGTCGAGGGTAAGCGTCTTGGTGCCGCCGGCGCCGACGTGGACGCCGTTGCGGTTGACGCTGCCGGACATCACCCACACGACGTTCGGGCCGAGGATGCGGATTTGGTCCTGGACTTTCTTCGAAGCGCCTTCGCCGATAGCCACCGTGCAAATCACCGCGGCGACGCCGATGATGATGCCGAGCATCGTCAGCACGGTGCGCAGCTTGTTGGCCGCCAGCGCGCGGAGCGCCACTCGAGCCACTTCACCGAAATTCATCGGTGCCGCCGCTCCTCCCGCCGTTCGTGCCGGACGCCGTTCGACCGGGCCACCGGCTAGCAGACTGTTTCCCCGGCGCTCGTTCGCAGCCCGGCGTCGCTCGCGCTCGCCTGGCGCCCGCGGCGCCAGACCGCCATCCCATGCAACGCGAAATCGGCGTCATTGGTTTCGAAAGCCTTCGCCGGGGTAGGCACCGCAACCGGCGCGCGGGCCGGGCCAACGGGCCGGGTACAGACCGGTAGGGACTTTGTACCACAAAGAGCGGGCCGGGCGACCCGCCCGGTCGCCCTTACCGTCGGGGACCGGCTGGCGGCTATTTCAAGCGCATCACGCCGACTTGGGCGAGCATGTCGAAATGGCCCGCGGGGATCTCGATGGGTCCGAGAGAAGGAGCGATCGCTGAATTCCTGGCTTCGGCGGCAGCGACGGCGGCGCGGAACTTGTCGATACCGTCGGGTCCGGAGGTAACGTAGGCGTAGTCGACTGTTTCCTCCGAGCCGGGCGAGTGCACCACGTCCGTGTGAAGCTGGTAATGAAGGATGGTGCCGTCGGCCATCAATTGGTCGAGAACCGGCCGCACGAAATTGGTGAACGTGCGCATCCAGGTGCCAAGCTGGCCGGGCTTGATGGTGAAGTGGGCGGCCCAGAGATAGCCCTGGTGGTAGCTGCCGCCTCGCGAGCCGTACACGGTGGATTGAAACAGGAAATCCTGGTGGCGGCTGGCGGCGAGAACGGGGCTGGAGGTGGAAGAGGGGCCGAGGGTGGCGAGGGCTTTGAGAATGCCGGCGATGCTAGTGGCTTCGAACCAATCGCCGTGGGTGATGCCCTCGAGGGTGTGGACCTGGTTCTGGAAGGTGCCGTAGGCGACGAGGGTGCCGTCATCCACCAGCTTGTCCAACACTCCCCGCTCGGCGTCCATGAATTTCGTCATGTCGGTCCACTGGGCGCGCGGCACGCCCCATTCGGCAACGTAGGTGTAGAGGGTTGGCGCGGGGCTCTCTTGGGCTAGGGCAGGGGCGGCGAGCGCCAGGCAAAACACGCCAGCGAGCGCGAGAGAAGCCGTTTTCATTGCTTGCCTCCAGAGCACAACCATCGCGACAGCGTGCGGGTATGCTAGTGCCGCGGGCGAACGCAAGTCAACGCAGCACCTGCCCGCAGGCGCAAGCGGCGAGCGTTGGCGGCCGGCTTCTCGACGCCGTCAGCACTATTCCAGTTGGGAAGCGCGACGGTAAGACAGGCGGGAAATTTCGCTTCGACTTTTGAGCGAGGTCCAAGAGCGACAAGATGAGAGTTCGGGCACGCGCGCGCGGCACGGAGACGCTTGTGGCCGTGCCTCTGGGCGAAATTACACACTTCCGAGCGTAAGTTCCCCAGCCTGGAGATTTCTGAACGCGCTCTCGCACTGAAAACAAAGCAATTAGAACAACCAACACTCGCCGATTTTCGGCAGGGGAAATGCATCTGCCAGGGCCAGAGGCGGGGAAGACCCTTCTGGGCGAAGAGTGGGGATGCAGCACTTCCCACGATCGAGGCTCTTCCAACAAACTTCCGTCTAGCTGCGGGGAGGCGAGGGTTGCGCACGAAAATCCTGTGCTTCGCCCAAATTGCCACGCTGGTGATCGGGGTCAGCCTGCTCGCCTGGTACGGACTGGCGCGGCTGGACGCCTATCGCGGGTCGAGGGCGGCAATCGCGCAATTCGAAGCGGCTTCTGGCGCCAGCGTCGCAGCGGACCCGGCGCGAATGGAACCCGCCGAGACGCCGGTGAGCTCGATCAAAGCCGATTTCCTGCTGTGGTCCCGGGCGCGGGTGGCTGCCTACGAGCGCAGCCTGAGCCAAGATCCCGGCCCGGCGATCGCCATTCTGCGTATTCCGAAATTCCGCCTGAGCGTTCCCGTGTTCGCGGAAACGAGCGAGTTAGCGCTGAACCGCGGGGCGGGCTGGATTCGAGGCACCGCGCCGCCGGGCGAGAACGGAAACGTGGGCATCGCCGGCCATCGCGATGGCTTCTTCCGCGAGCTGAAGGACGTCGGCCGCGGCGACGTGCTGGAGCTGGCCAAACGAGGAACAACCGAAACCTACGTGGTGGACCGGATCGAGATCGTGGGTCCGAAAGACGTGCGGGTGTTGCGGGCGGTGCGAGGGCGCTCGTTGACCCTGGTGACTTGTTATCCGTTTTATTACGTCGGCAGCGCGCCGAGACGATACGTGGTGGAGGCTTCCTTCCAACAGGAGACGGCAAACCATCGCCAGTCTTCGATTCCGTCGAATTCGCAAGTGAAGCAAGGAGAAGCGAGAAAATGAGACATGCAGGAATGAGATGGACACGACTCTGGGGGTTGCTGGCTTTTGCCGCGCTGGGAAGTTTCCTGGCGGCGGGGGCATCCGCCCAGCAGAAGACCGTCGAACACAGGGCTGCGGGGCCGCACGAAGTGAACGTCGAACTGAAGCACAGCACCGTCGCCTACATCGAAGGCAACCATCTGGTGGCCCGTTTGGAAGACGGGAGCCTCGAAGCCATTCGGATTCCCGCGGGAACTCGATTTGACGTCGAAGGCCAGCAGATGACTCTCTCCGAACTGAAGCCGGGGATGATCATCACCGAGACCACCATCCACACCACCAAACCGATGATCGTGAAAACCGTGGAAATCACCGACGGAAAGGTGTTTCGCGTCATCGGCAACCGTTTGATCATCCAGGACAAGGACAACAAGCTGGTCCACCTCACCATACCGGAATGGGCCAAAATCACGATTCATGGCGAAGATATGGAGCTGCAGGACCTGCGGCCGGGGATGACCGTCACCGCGACGTTCATCACCGAAGAACCTATGACCGTGGTTGAGCGCCAGACCAAGACTCACGTGCGTAATCCGGCAAAAGCACCCAAGACCACGGTAAAGGAAGAAGCGCTGACCCAACCGGAAACGGCGCCCCGGCATCACGCTGGGACGCTAACCGAGCACCCGACGCCCGCTCCCGAAGAGCCCGCGACCGAGCTGCCGGCGACGGCGAGCCCGCTGCCGCTGGCGGGCCTGGCGGGCCTGCTTTCTCTGGCAGCGTCGCTGGTGCTGAGGCTGTCTCGCAAGTCGTCTTAAAGGACGCCGGCGGATTGGGTTCGGAAGGCGCCGCCGGCACAGCAGTCGAACTTCCGAACCCGGAGTTTCCGCACAACCCAAGGACAAGCGGGGCGACCGCCGGGTTGCCCCCGCGAGTCCTTCGCGCCGGAAATGGTTGGGGGCACACGGGCACCCCCGATCGTAGCGGCGAATGGTTTTTCCGCCCTCTGCTGCTAAGCGGCGCCACACGCGGATCAGAAATGGTCGTCTTCGCGGATGGGGCGCGCCCGAGCGGCGGGTTTCGCGTCCCAGGCGCTGATCTGCCAATTGTCCGCGCGATGCTGGCGAGGCAGCCACGGCGGCAAATCTAGGACCAAGAAGTCTGCCAGGGCGGTGACGTACGGCTCGTACAGCCGCCGCAGCTCGCCCAGCCGGTGCGCGGCGCCGGCGGGATCGCGCAGGCGCAGGCCGGCAGCATCCAGATGGCGCGCCAAGCGCTCGAATTCGGCTTGAGGCAGGCGATCGAAACCTGGCTGGCGCGGCGGCGTGCTGAATACCTGCGCCAAATCGACCACGGCGTGCCGGGCGATGGCGAAGGTCAATTCCGCTTGGCGCTGGCAGGCGCACTCGATTCCGACCATCACCACGGCGCTGGCATCGAGCACCGTGGCCAGCGCCGCCACCCAGGACTGGTTGCTGTGCTGGGAACGAAAATAAGCCAGCAGCGGATAAGACAGGTGGCTTTCGAGCAGTTCCGCCGACCACCGCTCCCATTCGTGCAACAGCTCCCGCAGCGCCACCAGGCCGCCCTCGTAGCCGTGGCGGCGCAACAGCTCGCCGGCGGAGGGCGGCGAGCCCGCGCGGGCGTCGAGCAGGGACACCGCCACCTCGCGGCGCGAAAACGCCTGATAAATCACCGGCGCGTAGCCGATCACCAGCGCCAGAAAGCCGAATCCTGTTCCCGCTTCGATTACCGTAAACAATTTCGCCCAGGGCGTCGCCGTACCCAGACTGCTCAAACCGAGGGTGAAGAAAGTCGACCCGCTGAAATAGAGATCCTCAATGACGCCCGGCCGGGCGGCCCACCGCGGGTTTATCGCCCACTGGACCAGGGCGAATCCACCCACCAGTCCCGCCGCCCAAAACGCGAGCAGGAACAGCAGCGACAAGGGGCCATAAAAACCGAGATAGGTCTCGCGCCGCCGTGAAGGCAGCCAACGAGCAATCCGCCGCCAGGGCAGCCAGGTGGACCGAAAGAACAGGCGCGTTAGCCGGAACGGGCGCGTTACCCGGCGAGGCAGCACGACGGTTTCGAAGGCGTCCCACAGCACTGCGCCGATGATGACCAAGCCGGCGACGAGCACGAAAATGTTCATACGAGCGCTCCCGGGCGGCTGCGGCCCTTCGACGAGGGAATGGCACCGGGAAGAGGCTAACCCGGCGGGGGCGTGGTGCGCTAGAATCTTTGTGGAACCGAGGGCCCGCGCAGCGAATCACACGATCGAGGTTCTCCAGCCGAAAACGCGCGTCCGCGCCGCGGGGAAAGGAGCAGCACCATGGCGATTGAATTATCGGTCAACGGCCGCAGCTATTCGGTGGACACCGACCCGCAAACCAGCTTGCTGGTGGTGTTGCGAGACCATCTGGGGCTGACGGGGTCGAAATACGGGTGCGGCGAAGGGCAGTGCGGCGCGTGCACGGTTCTCGTCGGCGGCTCCGCGCGGCGATCGTGCATCACCGAGGTGGGCCGGGTGGGCTCGAAACCGGTGACGACCATCGAGGGGCTCGAGCGGAACGGGCAACTGCATCCGGTGCAGAAAGCCTTCATCGAGGCCGGGGCGTTCCAATGCGCCTACTGCACCGCGGGGATGATCGTGACGACGGTGGCGCTGCTCCGCGCGAATCCCCATCCCACCGACAGGGAAATCGCCCAATTCCTCGAGGGCAATATCTGCCGGTGTGGCACCTATCCTCGCATTCAGCAGGCGGTGCGTCTGGCCGCCGCGGCGGGAGGCGGGCGATGAGCGCCAGGACGAGCGAGAAACCTGCGGCGCTCGAGCCCGAGCGCTACGAGGCTTTCGAACCGCCGGCCTACCATTTCGACGTCGAGCGGCGCGATTTCCTGAAAGTGCTGGGCGGCGGAATCGGCGTCTTCCTGCTAGTGGGCAATCCGGCGCTGGCGCAGGAGAGCGGCCGGGGCCAACTCCGCATGCCGGCGCTGCCGCAAAACGTCGGGGCGTGGCTCCGGATCGCTCCCGACGGCAAAGTGACGGTATTCACCGGCAAAGTGGAAGTGGGGCAGAACGTCCGCACCTCGCTGGCGCAGCAGGTGTCCGAAGAGCTCCACGTGGCGCTCGATTCGATTTCGATGGTGATGGGCGACACCGAGCGGACCCCCTACGACATGGGTACCTTCGGCAGCCTCACCACGCCCACCATGGGTCCTCAGCTTCGTAAGATCGCTTCGGTCGCCCGCGACATGCTGATCGACATGGCGGCGCGGAAATGGCAGGTGGACCGCGGGCGGCTGGTGGCCGCCAACGGCACGATCACCGACAAAGAAACCGGCCGGTCGATCCCCTACGCGGCATTGGCGCAGGGTGAGACGCTGGCAAAAACGGTTGCCGCTGAAGATCCGCTGACCCCGCCGTCGGAATGGAAAGTGGCGGGCAAGCCGGCGCCGAAGGTAAACGCGGTGGATTTCGTCACCGGAAGGCATCAGTACACGCCCGACGTCCGCTTGCCGGGGATGATGTACGGGAAAGTGCTGCGGCCTCCCTCCTACGGCGCCACGCTCGGGGCGCTGGACGACACCCAAGCCAAGGCGATTCACGGCGCAATCGTCGTGCGCGACGGCAATTTCGCCGGCGTGGTCGCTCCCACGCCGGAAGCTGCCGAGCGCGCGCTCGGCGCGCTGCGGCCGCAATGGAACGCGGCGCCAGCGGAAACTTCATCGGAAGGCGTTTACGACTATATCCGGAAAAACGCGGTGGAAGCAGAAAGCGGCGAACGCGGAAACCGGCTGCGGCATGCGGCCGGCTCAATCGAAGCAGGCATGGCGGCGGCGCACCAGCGGCTGGAGCAAACCTACACCGTCGCCTACATCGCCCACGCTCCGCTCGAACCCCGCGCCGCCGTCGCCCAATGGGAAAACGGCAAGCTGACGGTGTGGACGGGGACGCAGCGGCCGTTCGCCGTGCGCGACGATCTGGCGAGCCTGTTCAAGGTGGATGCGGGGAGCGTGCACGTCGTCATGCCCGATACCGGCGCCGCTTACGGCGGCAAGCACACCGGCGACGCCGCGCCCGAAGCAGCGCGGCTGGCTCGCGCCGCAGGCAAGCCGGTGAAACTGGTGTGGACGCGGGAAGAGGAATTCACCTGGGCCTATTTCCGCCCGGTGGGTGTGATGGAAGTGCGCGCCGGGCTGGGGGCGGACAGGCGAATCACCGCTTGGGAATACCACAATTACAATTCTGGCCCGTCGGCCATCGCCACCCCCTACGACATTCCCAACCAGCTCGTTCAATTCCATCCCACCAAGTATCCGCTGCGGCAGGGTTCCTACCGCGCGCTCGCCGCCACCGCCAATCATTTCGCCCGCGAATCGGCGATGGACGAGCTGGCGCGCATGGCGGGTGCCGAGCCGCTGGCGTTCCGGCTGAAGCATCTGTCGGACCCGCGGCTGGCGGCGGTGTTCCAGGCGGCAGCGAAGAAATTCGGCTGGCCGCGGCGGAAAATTGCGCCGGGGCAGGGCTTCGGCATCGCCGGGGGAATCGAGAAGAACGGGCGAATCGCCACCTGCGCCGAGGTGTCGGTCGACCGCAAGAGCGGCAGTGTGCGAGTAGTCCACGTGGTGGCGGCGTTCGAATGCGGCGCCATCGTCAATCCCGACGGGTTGAACAACCAGGTATCGGGCGCTCAGGTGATGGGGCTGGGCGGAGCGCTGTTCGAGGCCATTGAATTCGCCGACGGCAAGATATCGAACGCGGCGTTTTCGCGCTACCGGGTGCCGCGTTTCCGCGATTTGCCCGCCATCGACGTGGTGCTGGTCGATCGCACCGACCAGCCGCCGGCGGGTGCGGGCGAAACGCCGATCGTCGGGCTGGCGCCGGCGGTGGGCAATGCCATCTTTGACGCTACCGGCGTTCGGCTGCGGTCGATGCCGATGGCGCCCCACGGCTTGAAAACCTGAGCAACAGCGAAGCTTCCGTCGCGCGAGAATGCGGCGTGCCGCGCGCCGCTATCCGATAATCAAGAGACCGACGATGCCGCCAGGGAAGAAACCGCAGGGCGACGAGCTTGTCGCGCCGCTCCGCGTTGCCACGGTGGCCGCGCTGCTCGTCGCAGCTTCGCTGGCGGCAGCGGCGCCGCCGAGACCGCAGGGACCTCCGGCGGTGCTCTTGTCGCCCGACTCCCTGACCCGCGTTTCCGATCACGTGTACGCCCTGATCGGCTTCCCCAACATCGGCATCGTTGTCGGCAACCGCGCGACGCTGGTTGTCGACACCGGGTTGGGGGCGCGCAACGGAGCCGTCGCCGCCGGCGAAGCCCGTAAGCTGGCCAAGGGTCCGCTGCTGTACCTCACCACCACTCATTTCCATCCCGAGCATGCCGCCGGCGAGGGCGGCTTCCCTCCGAATACGGTCCTGATCCGCGACGAAGCGCAGCAAAAAGAGCTGGCGGAAAACGGGAGGGCGATGGTCGAGCGGTTCAGCCAAATGTCGGCGCAAAACAAAGCGCTGCTTGCGGGAGTGAAGTTTCGCGCGCCGGACATCGTGTTCGACAGGGAACTGAGAGTCGATCTCGGCGGCGTCACCGCGCGGCTGTTCTGGATGGGCACCGCGCACACCCTGGGAGACGAGATGATTTACGTCGAGCCCGACAAAACGCTGCTTTCCGGCGATATCGTGCAAAACAGGATGCTTCCGAACTTGTACGGCCCGAACGCCAGGCTGAAAAGCTGGGTGGAGATTCTCGACCGGCTCAGGCCGCTCGAGCCTCGCTACGTCGTGCCCGACCACGGCGCGCTCGGCGACGGGTCGCTGGTCGAGCGGGAGTACTCGCTGCTCTCAAATCTCCAGTCGCGCACCCTCGAGCTCAAGCGCCAGGGCAAGTCGGCCGACGATGCCGGAAGAATCCTGCTCGCCGAATTCAAAACGAAATACCCCGATTGGCCCAATCTCAACGGCCTGCCCGGCTTGGTGAAGCACGTTTACTCGGAAAATCCCTGATACCTGCTTCTTCCGGCGCGCCCCAACAAGCACGATCCCGTCTCTCATCGGCCCAAAACCAAGACCGAAGCCTGCTATCGAAGTGGGCCACGACCCCGTCCGAGTGAAGACCGAGCGGTTCGGCCCCCCAGGGAGATAGCGCAAGCGAACAGGGGCGACCGGCACGGTCACTCCTGGCGGGAACGCACTCGAAGAAACTACGCGAACGTCACCAGAGCCCCAGGCACCGTGCTTGCGGTGGCAGGCCGGTGATTAAAAGGTCTGCTCGTCGGCAGACGGGCCGTAAATCGACGGCACCGGCACGTCGTTCAGCCGGAGGTAGACGCCAAGCTGGGCGCGATGATGGATCGAATGGCTCATGATGAAGCCGCGGTAAACCGCGACTTTGGGCAGGGTGAAGACGGTCTTGCCGCCGTTCAGCAGCGACCAGGTCTGCGTGAATTGTTCGTCGGTCGCCCCCGCCAGCGCGGAGCGGGCCGCAGCGACGTTCTTGTCGAATTGCGCCAGCAGTTCCTGACGCGAGCCGGCCTGTGGCCGCTGCTGCGCGCCGCCGGGAGGATTCACGTCGACGCTGTTTTCATTGAGAGTTATAGCCACCCAACTGGGGATATCCGCCAGGTGCGATGCCAGCCGGCCGAGGGTCATCGATTTCTGGTGGGGCTGCCAGGAAAATTTTCCGTCGGGGACGCGTTCGAGCGTCTTCCGGGTGTTGGCCATTTCGTGGTCGAATTCGGGTAGCAACGATTGGTTCAGAGCCATGGTTCCCTCCGGCCAGTTCGATTCACCTGGGCGCTCCCACGATTCTAACTTCCGACAGGATTCGGGGCTCGGACCGGCGCCAGCCGCGCGGCGGCGGCCGGGCAGGATCCCGCCGGCGATCGGCGGGGGCGTCACTGGGGGCGCTCGACGCGGACGCGCCAGATGCCAAAGCCGATCACCCGCGCGGGCAGGTCGCGAACTATCGGAATGCGGAAGAAGACACGCACGAACCAGGGAACCCGCAGTGGCCCGGTCGACCGCAGCGCTCCGGTAATCAGGCGCTTCTGAATGAATTCCTGCACCCCTTGAATGAATCGCGTCGGCCACTGGCGCCGCCGCTGCACTTCGGCCAACTGGGCGACTTCCACCTTCCCCGCGGCCAGCGGTTCCGCCAGCACGTTGGCGGCTTCGACGGCGTCCTGGATGGCGTAGTTGATTCCCACGCCGCCCACCGGCGACATCACGTGGGCGGCATCGCCGACGAGCAGCAGGCCGGGCTTGTACCACTGGCGGCAGCGGCTCGATTCCACCGACAAAAGCGATAACTGGCGCCAGTCGGTCACCGATTCCAGGTGCTTGCGGAACCGCGGCTCGATGGCGGCGATGGATTCCCGCAGCGCGGGGAGGCCCGTGGCTCGAGCCGCCTGATACCCGCCCTTGGCAATCACATAGCCCACCTGCCAGTAATCGCGCCGGTCGATGGCAATCAGCAAGTGGCCACGGCCGATTCCGCCGAGCACGCCGCCGGGAGCTTCGGGGTCTTCGGGCAGCTTCGGCAGCCGGAACCACAGCACGTCCATCGGCGGCGACGTCTTTACTGGCTCGATTCCCGCCAGCCGCCGCACCATGGAAAAGCGGCCATCGGCGCCCACCACAAGCGCCGCTCGCACCTCGTGGCAGCCATCCTCGCTCTGATACCGGACACCGGCGACGACGCCATCAACCTCCACCAGACGCGTCACTTCCGCCCGCATCCGTAACTCGAAATGGGGATAGAGCCGCGCCTCGCGAACCAGGAATTCGAGCAGCAACGGCTGATGCATGATCGCAATGTAAGGAAACTTCGTGTTCAGGCGAGATAAATCCACAGGGGCGAATGGACCTTCCTGGGTCAGCACCGCCGGCCCGCTAACCTTCGCGTGCGGGAGTTCGAGCAGGCGGCCGGCCAGCCCGAGCTGGTCCAATATCTCGAGCGTGGATGGGTGAACTGTGTCGCCGCGGAATTGCCGCTCGAAATCCCTGTGCATCTCCAGCAGGATCACCCGCACCCCGCGCCGGGCGAGCAGCAGCGAGAGCATGGCTCCCGCGGGCCCGCCCCCGGCAATGCAACAAGCGGTTTCGGCGACGTCGAGCGCCGGCTCGGCGGGAGCTGAACGGGGAACCGGCGCTGGGGAATCGGCGGGCATTTTTGGCCGGCGCGGGAACTGGTGAGGGATGCTAACGCGCGGCCATCGATGGAGTCAACGGAGAGAGGGGCGGAGAATTCGAGGCGGGCTTGACAGCCGGGCGCTCGGGCCTATGCTCAAGGATTCGTTGGGCGCCGCCATGCATCGCAAAACGCGGTTCATTCAGGCCGGGTGGCTCGCCGTGGTGTGGCTGGCCGGTAGTGCGCCGGTTCCCGCGCGAGCGCAATCGCTGCCGCTCGTTCCCCAGCCGCGCCAGGTGAAGCTGCTGGCAGGGCGGTTCGTCCTCACCCGCAAAACGCGGATTGTCTTGACTCACGCTGCCGCCGCGCGCGACCGGGTGGCGGCGGAAATGCTTGCCGGCGACATCGAGCGGCTTTCCGGCTGGAAGCTGAAAATCGCCACCGCCCGTTCCCTGCCCCGGTCGCGCGGAATCATCTTCCTCGGCCGGGCCGGGCAGGACCGCCGGCTCGATCGGGCGCTGGCAGCCGATGGGCTGGCCATCGGCGCCGGATTCAGCGGCCAGGGCTACGTGCTCGACGCCGGGCCCCGGCGGATCATCGTGGCGGGCCGAACCGGGCAAGGGGTGTTCTACGGGATCCAGACTCTGCGGCAATTGCTCGAGCCGGGCGCGGGCGGCGGGCTGACTTGCCCGGCGGCTGCTGTCACCGACTGGCCGGCGATGGCATGGCGCGGCGTGCAGGACGACCTCAGCCGCGGACCGATCCCCACCCTGACCTACCTGAAACGCCAGATTCGCACACTTTCGGCCTACAAAATCAATCTTCTTGCCCTCTACATGGAGAACGTGTTCGATTACCCGAGCGAGCCACTGGCCGCTCCCCGGGAAGCGGCGTTGACGGCGGCCGAAGCACGCGAACTGGTCGATTACGCCGGCCGGTATTACGTCACCGTGATGCCGGAGCAGGAGTCATTCGGCCATTTGCACAAGCTGTTGCGCGAAGAAGCCTACAGCAGTCTCGCGGAGCTGCCACACGGCAGCGTGCTGTCCCCGGCCAACGAGCAATCCTTCGAACTCATCAGCCGGATGCTGACGGAACTGGCGCCGCTATTCCCCGGGCCTTTCTTCCACGTGGGAGCCGATGAAACGCTCGAATTGGGACAAGGTCAGGCGAGAGCGCTGGCGGCGAAGGCGGGCCTGGGCTTGGTCTATCTGGATTTCCTGAAGCGCATCGACGCCATCCTGAGCCCCTACCACAAGCGAGTGCTCTTTTGGGGCGATATCGCCCTGCGTTACCCGCAACTTCTCGGCAGCCTGCCCAAGAACATGATTGCGGTCCCCTGGAACTATGGTCCGCGCGCGAATTTCGACAGCCTGCTCGCACCGTTCCGCGACGCCGACATCGACACTTTCGTCGCTCCCGGAGCGAGCAATTGGAATCGCATTTTCCCCGACCTGGACGGGGCGTTCGTCAACATTCGGAATTTCGTTCGCGACGGCCAGAAATACCATTCGCTCGGAATGCTGGACACCACCTGGAACGACAGCGGCGAGGGACTCGTCGAGATGACCTGGCCGGCGTTGCTCTTCGGAGCGGCTTGCTCCTGGCAGCCCGGCAAATCGTCCGTCGAACAATTCTGGGCGAGCTACGATTGGGCGTTCTACCGCCATCCCGGCCACGAGATAAGCGCCGCCATCCTGGAGATCGTCCGCGCCGGCGGCCGGCTGACCCGGGACGGAGTGGGCGGCGCGTCCGACCAGGAGTTTTGGGTGGATCCGTTCTCGCCGGCCGGGGTACGGTTGGCGAGCGCCGCCATCGGCGATGCCCACGCTTTGCGGATGGAGGCCGAGGACGCGCTCGCCGCGCTTTATCGGGAGCAGCCAAACGCGCGTTTGCACGCATCCACGATTGACGACATCATCTTCGCCGCCCAGCGCCTGGATGCGCTGGGCATGAAGATCCAGTACACTGCGGAGATCGGCGGCTACTATTGGGATGCCTACCAGCACATGGCGGATCACCACCGCGCGGCCAGCGACCTTTACCGCATCAGCGCGGTCAACGGCCGCCTCCAAGACCTGCGAGACGCAACCACGCGGCTCGGCAACGCCTACAGCCGTCTCTGGCGCCGCCAGTACGCGCCCTTCTGGCTCGGCAACGTGCTGGTCCGCTACAACAACCTGGCCGCTCTGTTTCAGACCAAGATCCAGGCCATGGACGCAATCATCGGAACTTATCGCCAGAGCTCGATTTTGCCCTCTCCCGAAGCGCTGGGCTTCACTTACCGCCTCAGCTCCGGCGCGCCAAGATAAAATTTCGTGGTTCCAGTACCTTCGGCGCACAGTAGCATGACCTGGGATCCCGGGGATTCCGCCAGTTCTAATTGACGCGCGATAGAGCGCTTGTTTTACTTGGATGACATCGGCAGGGGGGTTATTTGACTGCTACTTACTTCGCCAAGCGTAATTGTCAAACTGGAGACAAGGAGCAATTTTTCCCCTTGAAAGTTTACATTCTAAGCAATAATGGCAGGGTTATCAGGAGGCCAACCGCTTAGTACGTGTAGGATTAGCTGCCTGGCTCAGCAGGACCGTGGCGGCGATGTCCTTTGTATCCGTTCGTGCCCGCGCTCGGCCGGCGTAGGCAGCAGGCGCCGTATCGCATTTTCTGTGACACCTCCTGAGTCTCGGGGTGGGAGGCGATTGTGAGTCTCTTGCGCAACATCTGGCGTCCCAACGACACCCCTGGAAAAGGTCCCGCCTCCCCTGCGGAATCGGTGCTGACCGAGCGCCTTGCCGAATTGCTGGGTCGGGAAACCGGTGAAGATCGGGAAACGTCCGCGGCCGCCTCGCCCGACCGCCCGTTTGCTGAGGCGTCCGTTTCGACCGAGGAAGGTGGCGGAGCGGAGATCACCGCGGTCGCCAGGCCGACGGAAGAGGTTTCGATGGAACCCGTGCGCTCGGCCCCGCCTGCCCCGCCGCAGCGGCGCGTTCCGATGTCGATACCGCCAAGGCCGTCAGCCGGTCCGGGCGGCTCGATTCCGTCGGGTAAGGCAGTTTCCTCCATCGCCCGGGCCACCGAACAAGCCCTGGAACAGCTCAAGTCGGCCGAACAGCAAATCGAGGCCGAATTGCGCAAGCACGTCGACGAATACGAGCGGACGCTGGAAGCGGCCGCCCTGGCGATCAGTGAACGCGGGACCGCGTCGGAAAAGCCGCTGGAAGAAGCGGCTACCCGATTCCGAAGCGAGGCGCGGGAGTGGTTTGAAGGGGCCCGGCGTGAGCTGCGGGACCAGCTTGAGGCTTCGCGAAACTCGCTGGAAGGCGAGCTGAGAAAGAACCATCAGGAGTTGCTCGAGAGCGCCCGGCAGAAAATCGAGTCGCTGGCGCACGCTTCGCTCGAAAACACCGCCCAGGCTTCCCGGCTGGCGGAGCAGGAGCAAATCGGCGCCTGGTTGAAAGAACAGGCGGAAACTTCGCGGCGGCAAACCGAGAGGGCGGCTCGAGAACTGGCCCAAGCCACCGAAAGTGCGCTTACGCGCCTGCGCCAGGTGGAAGAAAAGCTCGAGACCACATTCCGCGCGCAGGTGGAGGAATATCGCCAGGCGGTGGAATCGGCGGCGGCCGAGCTGGAACGCAAAGGCATCAGCCAGGCGAAATTCCAGAATGCCGCGATCGAGCTGCAGCAGGCGACCGAACAGATTCTGGAGCGTTCGGCGAAACGGATCGAGGAACGCACCGCGCAGGCGGTAAACACGCTGGGAGAGAAACTCGCCGCCGCCGAGCAGTCGCTCGGCAGCGCCGCTCGAGAGTCGCTGGAAGCGGCGCTCATCGAGCAACGCGAGCGGTGGGCGAAGCTTTGGCAGGAGCAGGGCCGGGCGGCGGTGGACTCGGTGGCCCAGGCAGCCGAAGCCGGGCAGAAACAGCTCGAGGACGCGCGAAAGGCGGCCGAAGAGGGTTTCGAGAATGCGGCGAGGGAACACTCCCGCCGGCTGGTGGAAGCGGCCGCGGCGGAATTGAAATCCGACGGTTTCCGCCAGGAACTGATCGCAGAAACCACCGCCCAAATCGAGCAGGCGGCGAAGGAATCGGCGGCGCGCTCGGCGAAGGAGCTGAATAAGCAGAAGGAAGCCACCGTCGCCGGCCTCACCGGAACGCTGAAACAGGCCTCCCAGAAATTCATCGAGGAAGTGGGCGACCGGCTGGACGCCGCCAGCCGCGCCTGGTTCGAGTCAGCCGGCCAAACGGTGCAAGAGGAGTATCGGTCGCGGCTTGCCGCGTGGCTGGAAGAGCAGACGCAGATCGCCCGCCGGCAAACGGAGGCCGCCAGCCAGACGGTTTCGCAGATGGCGGTACAAGCGAAATCGCGGCTCGAGACCATCGCCCGGGACACCGAAGCGACTTTCCGCGGCCGCGCCGAAGAGCAACAGCGGCAATGGATCGAGACCGCGCTCGAGAAGGCCCGCGCGAGCGGCCTCGAGCAGAAAGTGGTCGACCGCACGCTGGCCGAACTGGACAAGAGCGCCGCCCGGTTCCTCGAGCAATCGGCCGAGAAGCTGGCGCAGCAGGCGGAGAATTCCAGGAATGCCATCGCTGCCCGCATGGACGAAGCGGCGCGGAAACTGCTGGAGGGGGTGGAGGCGTCGCTGGAGAGCATTTCCTGGCAACACCGCGGCCGGCTGGGGCAATGGTGGGAGGAACGCCAGCAGGCCGCCCGGCGCGAAAGCGAATCCCACGGCGAATCCATCGCCCGCGCCGCCCAACAAGCGGCCACCCAACTGAAATCGACCCAACAGGAAATCGAGCAGGAATTGAAGAGTCGCTCCCGGGAACACCAGATGCGGCTGCTCGATTCGGCGATGGAAGAGCTGCGTGGCAGCGGCGCGATCGATCGGGTGGTGACCGAAGCGACCGGGGCGCTGCGCACCAATACCAACGACATCCTGTCGCGCTCGAACGAACAGCTCCGGGAGCAGGTGGAGACTTCCCGGCTCGCTCTCGAGAACCAAGCGCAGGCGTCGCGGCGGGGCATGGCCGAGGAACTCGCTCGGATAACCGAGCAGGCGCAAGCCTCGGTGGAAGGCGCCGGCAAGGCGGTGACCGAGGATTACCGCCGCCAGCTTTCGGTGTGGTGGGAAGAGCGCACCCAATCGGCGCGCAAGGAATCCGAAGAAGCCGCCGGTGGCATCACCCGGTCGGCCCGCCAGGCGTCGGAACAGTTGCTGACGATGCAGAAGGAGATGGAGAACGAGCTCCGCATCGGCCTGGAAAACTACCGGAAGGGATTGCGCGAAGCGGCGGCGGAAGAGATTCGCCGGCAGGGTTTCCAGAAGGAAGCGCTCGAAACCATCACCACCGAATTGGACAACTGCGCCCGCGAGCTGGCGGCTCGCTCCACCCGCGAACTGCAGCAGCACATCCATGCAGCGCTGGCTGGCCTGGACGACAAGGCGAAGGCCACCCGTCAGGCGTTCCTCGAGGATACCCAGAAGAAACTGGGGGACTTGACCCAGGCGTCGATGGACACTGCCGGCAGCCGGTTCCACGAATTCATGGTCAAGAACGTCAAGGAACTCGAGCACGAACAGGAAGGCTGGCTGCAACGGAAACGGGAAGGGATCTGGCTGGATATCAACAAGGCTTCGGCGCCTTCCTCGCCCACCCACAGCACGCCGCTCCAGAGGACTCTGCTGCGCGAAGAAGAGCCGGAGATGAAGCAGGAAGCTGCCGCCTCCTCGGCGCTGAGCTGGGTGCTGACTGTGTTCGCGGTGATCGCGATGGCGGGCGCCCTTACTGCCGTTTTCGTGCGAATGACGCCGCAGAAGGTCATCAGCATGCAATTGCGCAATCAGGCGCCGAACGGATGGGTGACCGTGAATGCGGCGTGGAGCGCGAAGCGGCGCTCCCACGAGCTGCAGCTCGCGCAAGCCTACTGGATGATCGCGGTGAACGACCTCCAGCACCGATACGCCTTCAATACCGAGTTGCCGCCGAATCCGCCGCCGGAATTCAAGGTGGATACCGCCGACTTGAAGGATGACGCAGCCACGCGGACGCACTATTGGGACGAAATGCGCGTTCTGTGGACGAATCCCGACACCTGGCAGCAAACGGTCAGCAATCAAGGCGGGCAGGCAGCCAGGGCAATCGATTGGTTGCGCCAGAAGTTCTTCGCTACCGCGGAAAAAACGGCCCAATCCGCCGGGCAATAGAAACTGCGGGGTAGTGTGGTGTGACTGAAGAAAGTGACACAGAGTTTCGGCGGCGGGGTGGCGTGTGAGCCGGCAGAAAAGCCTGTCCTAGCAGCGGGATGCTTCGCTCAGCATGACAGGTGTGGGGCCGTGATCAGGGTATTTCAGTTACACCACACCAGTGGCTCAGTCTGGCAGTGGCGGCCGCCGCCGGCACGGGACAAGCCTTGGCCGGTGCAAATCATCACCGTGCAAGTTTTTTCAGCGCAAATTATTGCGGGCAGCCGGAGCTAACTGACCAGGATCAGGTACCGGCTGAACCAATCGGCGGCCAATTCCGCCGCGGTGGCCAGTTCCGCGGAATCCTCGAACCGGCGCGAAGATCCGGGAATCATAATCATTTCCTTGCGGGCGGAGCCCAGGCGCAGCAGCGCCGTCTCGTTCCGGCGCACCATCGGCGCATCGCTCGCGCCCACCAGCAGCAGCGTAGGCGGTTGCACGTCCGCCAAAACGTTCTCCGCCAGATCGGTGCGGCCGTTGCGAAGAACGATCGCGGCCACGGTCCCGTCTTTTCGGGTTGACGCCGCCAGCGCCGCAGCGGCGGCCGGCCCTGAGCCAAAATAACCGAATGGCAAGTGTCGCAACTCCCGCTCGGCGCTGGCCCACTTGTTGACCTCCACGATCCGCGAAGCCAGCACGGCCACATCTTCCCCAAGGCCGCCCGCCCGGTGGTTGTCTTGCGTCTCCTCTTCGCCGGTCAGCAGGTCGAAGGCGAGCGTCGCCAATCCCTGCTCCTCGAGTTCCTGGAGAAAGCGGCGACCGCGCGAGTTGGCACGAGCCAAGCCGCCCCCGGCTGGGAAAAGCACCAGCCCGAAAGCGTCCTCGGGCACAACCAATTCGCCCCTCACAAGCAGCCCGGCCAGTTCGATTGAAACCGGTTCCTCGACGGTCGAGATCAGTTGTCTCTCGGTCATTGGCATCGTTATCTCCTCGGCGCCGGCGGCCTCTGGCCTGCCGGAAGGCCGCTGGAACCCTCCGAGACAGGCGGGTCAGGCACTTGATGGCCTGATTCCGATGAGCACGCCGGCTGCCAAACCCACTCTCCGCCCTCGCCTTGTCAACCCTTGTGATTACTAAACCCCGTCAAGGGTTGCCGGGCTGCTGGTGCCTCAGCACCGGTGCTTTGCCGCGACCCATCGGCGTTGCTTCGCCCCCCGCGGCGCCAAAGCACGCCGCTTGCGCGCTATCCCGCCCCGCAAGTATGCTCCCGGCGGACGACTCGTCAACGGCCGCGCGCCCGAAGGTGACCGACCGGATACGGAGGGTTGTCGCTTTGGATGCACGGCTCGGGCACAGGTTTCCGGTCGATTCTGCGAAGGCGGCTCGGTCGTCAGGCACCTCCAACGGGAACGGTGATCCAGGCCCACTCGCTGGGCCACCCGAGCGCGATTCTGTGATATAGAAGCCGCGGCGGCACGGGCATGAAAAACAAGCTCCTGATTTCCGGACTCCTGCTCTACCTGGTTGCAGCCGTGCTGGCCATCGGCGGCAGGCACGGCCTGGCGACCGCACCGATTCTGGGCTTGCTCATCCGCTGGGCGGCGGTGGCGGCTCTGGTGGCCTACGCTTATCTGCGCCGGTCGCTCACCGCCTGGATTCTTGTGTTCATGGCGCTGGGGGCGGAGGCGGGCGCCGATTTTCCGGCCATGGCCAGTCACCTGCGGGTGCTGGGCGACATCTTCCTGCGGCTCATCCGGGTGATCATTGCGCCGCTGTTGTTCGCGACGCTGGTCGGCGGCATCGCCGGCCACGCCAATTTGAGACAAGTGGGCCGGATGGGCGTCAAAGCCATCGTTTTCTTCGAGGTGGTGACGACGATCGCCCTGTTTCTGGGACTGGCGGCGATTCACGTCAGCAAGGCGGGAACGGGCGTGCACATCACCGCGGCGGCCGGTGCGGCCCACGTGGCCGCCGCGCGCCCGGCGGCGTCGGAAATCATACTGAACATTTTCCCGGAAAACATCGCGAAGTCGGTGGCGGAAAACCAGGTGCTGCAGGTGGTGGTGTTCAGCATCCTGTTCGGGATCGCGCTGGCGATGGTGCCGGAGGAAAAGCGGAAGCCGATGCTGACGTTTTGCGACAGCCTGGCGGAGGTGATGTTCAAGTTCACCAATATCGTGATGTTGTTCGCGCCAGCGGGCGTGGGCGGCGCGATCGCCTACACCGTCGCTCATACCGGCTTCGGTGTTCTGTACAATCTGGGCGAACTGGTCGCGACGCTCTACGTCTCGCTGTTCATCTTGCTGCTTGGCGTGCTGCTGCCCGTCGCCTGGCTCGCCCACGTTCCCATCCGGCGGTTCCTGCGCGCCGTCACCGAGCCGACGGCGATCGCCTTCACCACCACCAGCTCGGAGGCGGCCCTGCCCAGCGCGATGGAAAACATGGAAACCTTCGGCGTGCCGCGAGGGATGGTGGCGTTCGTGATTCCGCTGGGCTACAGCTTCAACCTCACCGGAACCACCCTCTACCTTTCGATGGCCACGATTTTCGTGGCGCAGGCGGCGGGAATACACCTGAGCTGGAGCCGGGAACTGGTGATGATGCTGATGTTGATGCTCGCGAGCAAGGGAGTGGCCGGAGTGTCGCGGGCGGCGTTCATTATTCTGCTGGCGACTTCGGACCAGTTCGGCCTGCCCAGAGACCCGGTGATCCTGCTGCTAGGCGTCGATCAGTTGATGGACATGGGTCGCACCGCCTGCAACGTCATCGGCAACTGCCTGGCGGCGGCGGTCGTCGCCCGCTGGGAAGGCGAGCTGGGCGGCGAAAAGGCGGGAGAGACCACCGAAGCCGCCGTCGTCCGCTAAGGCGCCGTCCGGACTCGCTATGCGAGCCCGTTGCGAAGGGATCGAAAGGAACGGGGCGATCAACTCCGGCCGGCGGCTTCGGGGGTGGTGGTGGGATCGGCGCCCTTCCAGGAAAAATCGGCGCTGGGGCCGTAAACCGGAGGAACGGCCCTGCCGGCCAGCCGCAGATAGACCACCAGTTCCGAGCGGTGATGCGCGGTGTGCAGCACCCGGCGCCAGAAAATCCAGATGCGCTCGCGCACCACGTCGAAAAACGGCTCCCGCTCGAGCCACCACGCCTCCTCGCGCCCGGCGATGAACTCCAGCCTCGCCGCCGCCAATTCCCCCAGCCGCTCCGCGTAGCTCTCCGGCGTACGCGCCGCCGGCAACAATTGCTCGGGCGGGAGCTCGGGCCGGGAGAGGAATTCGCCGAAGAATCGGCGTTCGGAGAGAAGTTGGTGCCGGAACACCTCCTCCACGCTCATCGAGCGGGGATGGGGGCGGAAATCGAGATCGCCCGGGAGGAACGCGCGCCAAACCGAAATCACCTTGTTCGTCTCGCTGGCATAGGTGTCGACCAGGTGTTGGAACACCGGGCGCGCGGCGCGAGGAAGCTCGGCATCGGGGATGGCGACGAAGGAGTATGTCATCGGCATGGCGTTGCCTCCGGGAGGTTTCGGACTTGTTCGCGGCTCGCCGGGGACCGGCGCCGGCGCCTACCTCCGCCCGGGCGATAGCCGCGCGGCTTCCGCCCCCAAACCCCGGCCGGCACGATGGGCCAGGCGAATGCGCCGGCGGAATCCCGCCTCGCGAAAGCGCCGGCGCTCGGCGGCGGTGCGAAGGATGAGCGGACGAATCGGCGTGGGCCGGCCGGCTTCGTCGATAGCGACGTAGGTGACGAACGCGCTGCTGGTGTGGATGCGGCGGCCGGTGAGAACGTTTTCCGAGAAGACGTCCACGCCGACTTCGATCGAAGTGCGGAACACGCGGTTCACCCGCGACTTCAGGATGATCAGCTCGCCCACCTTGATGGGGTTACGGAAATCGATGTAATCGACCGAGGCGGTGACGACGTGGCTGTTGGCGTGGCGATGCGCGGCGATGGCGCCGGTGATGTCGATCAGGTGCATCACCCGGCCGCCGAGGATGTTTCCCAGCACGTTGGCGTCGTTCGGCAGCACCACTTCCACCAGCTCGGTAAGCGACGCGCTCACCGGTTTGCCCTTCCTCGCTGCCGCGGCCGCTCCTTTCGCCGTTCCTGCGGCTTTTTCGCTCGGCATGATTGGCTTCCCTCCGCTGGTTTTCTCCGGCGTCGATTGGCAGCGCCGCGAAGCCCGCTATAATACTTCGTCGTGACCGCGACAAACACCCCTTCGCGCCGGCAGAAACTCGAGGAATTCATCACCGCGCATCCCGGCGACGCTTTCGCCCGGTACGGGCTGGCGATGGAATGCGCGCGGGAAGGCGACCACGACGCCGCTCTCGGGCATTTCCGGCGGCTGCTCGGCGACCATCCCGATTACCTTCCCGCTTACCTCCAATACGGCCAATTCCTGGCCCGGCTCGCTCGCAACGACGAAGCGCGCGGGATTTTCTCCGCCGGCGTTCTTATCGCCCGCCGCCGCGGCGCGAGCCACGCCGCCGACGAGATGCAGGCGGCGCTCGACGCGCTGCGGTAACGCGAAATCCCCGCCCGGGCGCAGCCGCCGCTCCCCCGTGGCAACGGCGTGTCCGCGACTGGGTTTGGACCGCTGTGGCTCGCCCCGAGCCCGCCGCGGCGGGCCGAGCGGCGGGCGCCACCGCGGGGAAACATTGCCGCAAGCGCAATTTCGGCATTCGGCTGCGATTCACTATAATGAGTTCGGGGTTTGAGGAGATCCCCGCCGCCGGGGAAGGCAACAATGACCAAATTGCCGCAATCGCTGGGAGAGCTGCGCCGCAGCCGCTGGCCCGAGGAACGCACCGCCAATCGCACCGTCCGGATGGAGATGCGGGAAAACGTATTGCAGCGGCTGGAATGCAACAAGCCGCTGTTTCCGGGGATCCACGGCTACGACGACACCGTCATCCCGCAAATCGTCAACGCCATCCTTTCCTGCCACAATTTCATTCTGTTGGGCTTGCGCGGCCAGGCGAAAAGCCGCATCTTGCGGAGCCTGGTGGGTTTCCTCGACCCGGAAATCCCGGTGATTGCCGGCTGCGAAATCAGCGACAACCCCTACCGGCCCATCTGCCGGGCTTGCCGCGAGCGGGTGGCGGCTGAAGGCGACCGCATGCCGATCGCCTGGCTGGGCCGCGAGAACCGGTTCGTCGAGAAGCTGGCGACGCCCGACGTCACTATCGCCGACATCATCGGCGACGTCGATCCCATCCGCGCCGCCCGCGGCGGCCGCGATCTGGCGGACGAACTGACGATCCACTACGGGCTGCTGCCCCGCGCCAATCGGGCCATCTTCGCCATCAACGAGCTGCCCGATCTCGCGGGAAAGATTCAGGTGGGCTTGTTCAACATCATGCAGGAGGGCGACGTCCAGATCAAAGGCTACCCAGTGCGGCTGCCGCTGGACGTGCTGCTGGTGTTCACCGCCAACCCCGAGGATTACACCGCCCGCGGAAAAATCATCACTCCGCTCAAGGACCGCATCGGCTCGGAAATTCGCACTCACTACCCCGCCAGCGTGCCCGAGGCCATGGCCATCACCTCCCAGGAAGCCTGGCTCGACCGGGACGCCGCGCGGCGAGTGCAGATTCCCGACTACCTGCGCGAGCTGATCGAAGAAGTGGCCTTCCTCGCCCGCGAGGACAAGAAGGTGGACAAGCGCTCGGGCGTGAGCCAGCGCCTGCCCATCGCCAGCCTCGAAAACGCCGTCAGCAGCGCCGAGCAGCGCGCCGCCCGCAACCACGAGCGGCTGGCGGTGCTGCGGCCGGGCGACATCTACGCCGCCATCCCGTCCATGACCGGGAAATTCGAGCTGGAATACGAAGGCGAATTGCGCGGGGCCGAAGCCATCGCCCGCGAAATGGTGCGCTCGGCCACCGGAAAGGTCTTCACCAAGTATTTCTCCGACGCCGATCTCCAGCCGGTGGTGCAGTGGTTCGAGATGGGTGGCGAATTGAAATTGCCCGATCAGGCCCCCGCCGCCGAGCGCGCAACCGCGCTCCGCAAGATCGAGGGGCTCTTCGACCACGCCGGGCGCCTGGGCGCTGCTCCCAAGGCCGACCCGGCGGTGCTTTCCGCCGCCGCCGAATTCATTCTCGAGGGCCTCTGGGCGCACAAGCGGATCAACAGGAGCGAAGAGCGCGGCTTTTTCGCCGCCGATCGCCGGGCCGAGCAGCGCGGCGAGCCGCCTCGGACGCGGCGGCAGTTCAACTGACCGATGAAATACACCCGCTACTCCCGCTACACCGGCGAATCGCTGGATTGGCTCGACATGCAGCAGCTCGTCGGCCGCCTGTCCGATTTCCTGCTCCAAAGCGGCTTCGAGAATCCCGAGTACGGCGTCTACGAAATGGATCCGGCGCAGACGATGGAGCGGCTGCGGCAAGCGGTGTTGCGCGCGCTCCAGGAAGGCGATTTGATTCCGCCGGAAGTGCTCGAGGGCCTGACGAACCAGGACGAAAGCGGGCGCAATCGGGAGCTCGACGATCTGCTCGACGCCATTATCGAACGCATGACCCAGGAGGGCTACATCTCTCCCCAGCCGCCCCAAATCACTCCGCCGCCCGGCCGCACCGTTCCCGGCCGCGTCGGCCGCGGGCAAGAGCGCGAAGCGCAGGCGCGGTTCGAAATCACCGACAAGACGCTCGATTTCCTGGGCTACAAGACGCTGAAGGACCTGCTCGCCTCGCTCGGCAAGAGCAGCTTCGGCAGGCACGACACCCACGACCTGGCCACCGGAATCGAATCGGGCGGCGCCTCCCGCGCCTATGAATTCGGCGATACGCTCAATCTGGACGTCAGCGAGACGCTGTTCCGCGCCGTCCGGCGGGCGGGCGCCCGGCTCCCGCTCGCCATCGACTACCCCGATTTGATGGTCCACCAGTCGGAATACCAGAGTTCGTGCGCCACCGCCCTGATGCTCGATTGCAGCCACAGCATGATTCTCTACGGCGAAGACCGCTTCACCCCGGCCAAGCGCGTCGCCCTGGCTCTGGCCCACTTGATTCGCAGCCAGTATCCCGGCGATTCGCTGCACCTGGTCCTGTTCCACGACAGCGCCGAGGAAGTGCCGCTGGGCGAACTCGCCCGGGTGCAGGTGGGCCCATTCTACACCAATACCCGCGAAGGCCTGCGGCTGGCCCGCCGCATCCTGCTTCGCCAGCGCAAAGACATGCGCCAGATCATCATGATCACCGACGGCAAGCCATCGGCCCTCACCCTCGAGGACGGCCGCATCTACAAAAACGCTTTCGGACTTGATCCCCTGGTGGTGACGCGGACGCTCGAAGAAGTGGCGCGCTGCCGCCGCGCGGGCATCCTGGTGAATACCTTCATGCTGGCCCGGGATTACAGTCTCGTGCACTTCGTTCAACAAGTAACCGAAATCTGTCGCGGCAAAGCCTACTTCACCACCCCCTATACCCTCGGCCAATACCTGCTGATGGATTACGTCAATCGCAAGACGCGCCATATCCACTGACCCGCCGGGGCGCCGATGACCCCTGCGGAAACGGTCCGGAAACTTGCCGCCCTTCGGTTTGCGTTTCATCCGGTAGAATCGGTTGGAGAAAAGCGACTTGGAGTTCGTTCAGTTCATGTTCGATAGACTGAGAGGAGGAAAGAAAACGTCCATGCTCACCAGCGGCGACCGCGCACCCGACCTCTCGCTTCCCGGCGCCGCCGGCGGCCACTTCACACTGTCCGAAGCGCTGCAGAAAGCGCCGGTTCTCGCCGCCTTCTTCAAAGTCAGTTGCGGAACTTGCCAGTTTACCTTTCCTTTCGTCGAGCGCCTGTACCGGGCTTATGGCAACGGCGCCATCGCTTTTTGGGGAATTTCCCAGGACGACCGCGAGAAGACGCACGATTTCTGCAACCGGTTTGGCGTCACGTTTCCAGCTGCGCTCGACTGGCCCGATTACAAGGCTTCGCGAAGTTACGGCTTCACTACCGTCCCTTCGCTGTTCCTCGTCGGGAGCGATGGCAGGATCCGGTTCACCCTCAGCGGCTTCTCCAAGGCCGGCCTGATCCAGCTCGCCAAAGAGATGAGCGGCTTGCTCAGCCTGCCGGTCAAGCCGGTATTCCTGGCGGGCGAACCGGTGCCCGAACTGAAGCCCGGTTGATCGTCGAAAGCCTAGGTTCGGTCGGAACCTCTGCCGCACCCGCTCACTCGAGTCCAGCCAATTCCTCTTCGATCATCCTTTTCTTGTGTTTGGGAGGTTTGTGCTTCTTGGGAGGAATCACGCGCCCGGCGGGGGGCGCGCCAGCGGCATGACGCGCCTGTAACCGCGCTCGCTCGACCGGACCGAACGTCTTTTTCCTCTTGCCACGCACCAGGGTCAGAATCTACCACAGGCGGGCCCGATCAGGCTGGCGCCGGCTGGCGGGGTTGCGTCACCTTTGCAGAATCGCGTTGGCGGCTACTCGCAATGCACGCGCTGCCGCGTCGCCCATCCGGTCTGCCGCGGCAATCGTGCCGAGCGCTATAAGGACAACCAGCAGGGCGTACTCCACCAGGTCCTGTCCATCCTCTTCGCGCCAGAGCTGGCTGAGAATGCGCTTGATCGCGGTCATGAAAGCTCGCAAGAGGGAAGATTCCGTTCCGCTTCGGTACAGGGCCGACTTGTCAAGGCTACCTGCGCTTCTGCCTGCCCACAAGAAAATCATCGCGTCCCCTTATCCCTTTACTAAATAGCTATTAGGCAACTCACTGGCTAAGCTTGATTTAGGTCGCGCCAGGACCAACCACGCCCGTACCGAAACAGTCCACTGGTAAACCTGTTGCGAGCCCCACGCTGACGATTGGCGCTGACTGGCAGCCCGGTTCCTTCCAGCCTTCCTCTATCCCTTTTCCTCACAATGGATTGGCGGCTGGCGACCTCGGGCGCCTAACAATCGCCCCGGCCCGCTCCGCCCTCCATTTCCCTTCGCTGCGCAGGAGATGATGAAGTTTGGTTTAATGGGTTCGGGCAAGGCTGGGCAAGGTGCGGACTCGGGTGATTGTCTTCATCGCGGTGGTGCAATCGCTGCTCCTGCTGGTGCACGGGTTCGTCTACCTCACCTGGATTGATTTCTCCGCCGGCTCGGACCCTCCCGGTGATTCGAAACTGGCCGTTCTCGCTGTAATTCTGCTGGCGGTCTCGTTCGTGGCGGCGACGCTGGCCGCGCTGCGATGGACGCATCGGCTGGTGCGGCTGTTCTACACGATTTCGGCGGCGTGGGCCGGGACGGTGAATTTCTGTTTTCTGGCGGCGTGCGGCTGCTGGGTGGTATACGGAGCGTTGGCGCTGGCAGGCTTCCGGGCGGAGCGGCAGCCGCTGGCGGAAGCCCTGTTCGGCCTGGCGCTGCTGGTGAGCGCCTATGGCATGGTGAACGCCGCGAAGCCGCGGGTAAAAACTGTCACAGTAAATTTACCGAACCTGCCTGCAAGCTGGCGCGGCCGCGTGGCGGCGCTGGTAACCGACACGCACCTCGGCCCGCTGCGCAACGAGCGATTCGCCCGCCGCATCGCCCGGCGCATCGCCAAGTTTCAGCCGGACATCCTCTTTCTCGGCGGGGACGTGTACGACGGCGGCGCAGCCGATCTCGGCCGCCTGGCCGCGCCCTGGGGCGAGATCAAGCCGCCGCTCGGCGCCTATTTCGTCACCGGAAATCACGAGGAATTCACCGGCCGCGGGAAATATCTCGACGCGATCACCCGCGCCGGGATCCGCGTTCTCGACAACGAGAAAGTGGTTCTCGAGGGCCTGCAAATCGTCGGCGTTCACTACCGCGATTCCGCCGATCCCCGGCGGTTCCGCGCGATCTTGCGGCGAGCGGCGCTCGACCGCGGCAAGGCCAGCGTGCTGCTGAGCCACGCCCCCCACGGATTGCGCATTGCCGAGGAGGAAGGCATCGCCCTTCAGCTCTCCGGACATACCCACGGCGGACAAATGTTTCCCTTCACCTGGATCACCCGGCGCATTTACGGCCGCTTCACTTATGGCCTCCAGAGGCTGGGCAGCCTCGCCAGCTACACTTCGTGCGGCGCGGGCACGTGGGGACCGCCGCTGCGCGTGGGCACGAAACCGGAAATCGTGCTGCTCCGGTTCCAATGAAGCGCGCCGCCGAGTTGCCGAAACCGGCGAAGCCGCCTTCCCGGGCGTCGGAACGGTTGCCGGTGAAGAACTGGCTCCGAACCGCGGCGACTTCCCTGGCGCTGGTTTCGGTCGTCGCGCTGGGTTTGCGGCTGGCCGGCGCATGGGATTACCAGCGCCAGAACCCGAAACAGGCCCTCAGCGTGATCCCCTTTCTGTTCGAATCGGGCGACATCGCCGTTTCGCTCGCCACCGGCCACGGCTTCAGCTCGCCCTTTCGCGTGCCCACCGGCCCGACCGCCTGGATGACCCCGGTGTATCCGCTGCTGCTGGCGGGAGTGTTTCGCGCTTTCGGCGTGTACAGCTTCGCTTCGTGGGTCGCGGCCGTATTTCTTAATATCCTGTTTTCAACTCTGGTTTGCGTGCCGATTTACTGCGCCGGGAGGCGCATCGCGGGCCGCGGCGCTGGCGCTGCCGCCGCATGGTTGTGGGCGATTTTCCCGAACTCCATCCTGCTTTCGTTCCAATCGATGTGGGACGGATGCCTTTCGGCGCTGCTGGCGGCGACAATCCTTTGGGCCACGCTCGAGCTGGCCGGGCGCGAGCGCGCGCGGGACTGGTGCGGGTACGGGCTGCTGTGGGGCCTCGCGCTGATGACCAACGCCACGCTGGGTCTGCTGCTGCCGTTTCTGCTGGGCTGGCTGGCCTGGCGGTTCCGCCGCCAAGGGCGTCCCTGGGCGCCGAGGCCGGCGCTTGCGCTGGCCGTCGTCATCCTGTCGTGCGTGCCGTGGACGATTCGCAACTATGTCGTTTTTCACGCCTTCGTTCCCTTGCGCTCGGTGCTGGGCTTGCAACTCTGGATGGGAAACAACAGCCGGGCGCAAGCGGTTTGGCTGGGCGCGCAGCACCCGATTTTCAATCCCGAGGAGCGCGCCCTGTACATCCGCCAGGGCGAAATCGCCTACATGCGTGCGAAGTTCCGGCAAGCGGTCCAATACATGCTGGCGCATCCCCGGCGCGAAGCCTCCTTGACGTGCCGGCGATTCCTCGCCATCTGGGCTGGAGGCACGCCGTTCCCGGTGCGGGATTACTTCCTGAACCATTCCTCGTGGTTTCGCGGCGTCCTGCTTTTCAATCTGCTCGCGGCGATCGGCGCGCTGGCGGGAATCGTGGCGTTGTTTCGGAGGCACAGCGAATATGCATTTCCCGCCGCGGTTTTCCCCATCGTCTTTCCCTGCGCCTACTACCTGACGCTCGCCCTGCCCCGGTATCGGCTGCCGATCGACCCGATGGTGTTGCTGCTGGCGGCAGTGGCGCTGGGCGCGGGATTCCGCACGGGCTCGAATCACTAAGCTCGTGCCGCGGAGCGTTGATGTCCGTGTGGCCGGCGACGGCCTGAATCTTCGCTCCGCCGGAGACAGATGGGAGGAGCTAGCCGGCCGCGGCCGCTCCTTGCGCCCGCTCGGCTGGCGCGCACTCGGCGATGCTAGCCGGCTGCGGGCTCTGGCTCCAGCTTCAGTCCGCGAGGCAGCTCCGCCAGCACGGCGAAGGAAATCAGCAGTAGACACTCGCTGTAGATATAGGCGTACGGCACCGGGACCGTCATGTAGAAGAGCAGTAGCGCCCAAGCCATGTACCGCAGGCAATCCTCGAGCGCGCGCACGCGTTTCCAGGCGAGCAGGTCCACCGCGAGTTGGCCCGCGATTTGCACGGGTAGGAGCCACCTGCCCATCCCCGCGCGGAACAACACGCTGGTAAGACCGAAGGAGTTGATCACCCAATCCGGCCGCAGCCGCCACGCCCTGGCGCTCGAGATTCCGTACCAGAAAATTGTTGAGAATACGAACTCCCGCGCATTCCACAAGAGAAACGGCCCCGCCAGAACAACCACCGGCGCGATCAGGAACATGACCCTCCGCCGGAACCGCTCGCTTCTGTCACGAACCAGGAAGAGAAGCCAGGCGGGAACCAGCACCACCGCGCTGGCTCTGCTGGCGCAGCACACCCCCAGGACGGCGGAAGCCGCATTCGTTCTCCCGGTAACCGCCAGGTAGCAGAACCCAGCAAGATAGAGCCAGAGGGGCGACGTGTGCATGATGGCGGAAAAATGCTTCAGAAAGAAGAGGCCGCCCAGCATCAACGCGTAGCAGGAAAATAGCGCGGTGCGCCGTCCCTCGATGCTTTCTTGATTCCGCCACTCCCCGCCCCCGCAACGTTTCAAGACGTCGATCGCGGCGAGAAGGAAAAGGCCGAACACCGCGACGGTGGAGGAAACCGACACGAACGCCTCGCCCAGGCCAAGCGCTTTGGCCAGGGCGAAAGGAAGCCAGAGCCCTGGCAGGTAGACCATGCGGACCTGCCAGGGAGCAATCCCGGGATCGGGGGAAGAAAACCAATACCCATGCTGGTATGGATTCTTCCCCGCGAAGAACGTCGCGATGCCCCGCTGGAAAGTCGGAAACATATCCGCTTCCCACGCAGGCGGGACTTGCCACGCCCGAATGAGCTGCCAGCGCCAGGCCAGGGCAACTACGATCACGGCCAGACCAAGCGACCCGAGCACGGCGGGGAAGGCGCGAGAGCGCGCTAGCCTCCCTGGACGTGCGAGCGCGCCAGTCCGCAGCAGCCGGTGGTCGATCCAGTACCAAGTGTCCGAGTGCTCGCGAAGGACGAGCGCGAAGGAGCAGAGGAGGACGCCCGTTCCGAACCAGTAATACGCAATCGGGTGGCTCAGCGCCTGCGCCAGCCGGGCGCCGCGGCTCGACAATACCGCATAGCAACTGATCAAGATCAGCAATGAGAGCATGATGAGCCTGCGCCATGCCTGCTTTCGACGGGCCGCAAACGGGCCGTGTACCGGCCGCTCGCCGGCCCGCGGTGCGGAACTCCTGCGGAGTCCCAGGCCCGGCGTGCACCCAAACCTGCTCTAGGGGTGAGCATGCGCACCAGCATACCTCCAAGAGTTCGCGCTTCGCCGAAGTTCGAATGATCCTGCCCAATACGTTCGCGCGCCCTGCACGGGCAGGACGTGACCCGTAACGAATTCCCGAAGTCCGGGATCGGGGTTTAAACTGAGACAGGTTCGCAGAGGAGGGTAAACACAAGTGGACTACGTGCGACTGGGCGCCACCGGAATCAAGGTGTCGCGGCTGTGTCTTGGCGCGATGACTTACGGGTCGAAACGCTGGCGGCAGTGGGTCCTTGAAGAAGAGGAAGGCCGGCCCTTCATCCGCCGCGCGCTCGAGCTGGGGATCAACTTCTTCGATACCGCCGACGTCTATTCGCTCGGGGTGAGCGAGGAGATTCTGGGCCGGGCGCTGCGGGATTTCGCGCCGGCGCGCGACAAAGTGGTGATCGCCACCAAAGTATATTTTCCCACCGGCGACGATCCCAACCAGAAGGGCCTTTCCCGCAAACACATTTTCCACGCCATCGACGCCAGCCTGAAGCGGCTGGGCACCGACTACGTCGATCTCTACCAAATCCACCGGTTCGACTACGAGACGCCCATCGCCGAAAGCCTCCAGGCCCTGCACGACGTCTTGCGAGCCGGCAAGGCCCGCTACCTGGGCGCCTCGTCGATGTTTGCCTGGCAATTCGCGAAGATGCTCTACACCGCCGACCGCCTCGGGCTCAGCCGCTTCGTTGCCATGCAAAACCACTACAACCTCATCTACCGCGAAGAAGAACGGGAAATGATTCCGCTCTGCCGCGAAGAAGGCATCGCGCTCATCCCCTGGAGCCCGCTGGCGCGCGGATTCCTGGCCGGGAACCGGCGGAAGGAGGATTTCGGGGAGACGATTCGGGCAAAAACCGACGACTACGGGCAGAAACTCTATTACCAGGAATCCGATTTCGCCGTGGTCGACCGCGTCGGCGCGATTGCCCGGAAACGCGGCGCGAGCAACATGCAGGTAGCGTTGGCGTGGATCCTCCACCAACCGGGAATCACCGCGCCGATTATCGGCGCCAGCAAACTGAACCACTTGGAAGAAGCGGTCGCCGCGCTCGATCTGAAGCTCGATGCCGAAGAGCTGAAGGCGTTGGCCGAACCCTACCAGCCTCATCCCATCCTCGGCCATTCCTGAACGCACCCGCCGCAACCGACTCCTGCGTGGGTCGCCGCGGCGACCTTCATCCGGTGCGGTTGCCCGCGCGCGCGACTCGGCAGGTTCAATCCGAGCCGCGACCCGCCGCGGCGGGAGAGCGCTCACGGTCCCCCTCCCTGCCCATTTGGGCGATGCCGCCGCTCCCGAGCGCACGCTACGGTAGGAGTCGTTGACGCGGAGGATGCCTCCCCAACGGCAGCGCATTCCTGGAGGAAACCATGCAACAGGAAACATCGGCAGGCGGAACGTGGCAAGCGCTTTCCAAGGAAACGGCGAGAGCGGTGGAAAAGGCGGGAGGGGTGGTGGTGGCCGTGCACGCACGGCGGCGCATCCCTTCGAGCGGGGTGCACTGGCGGCCGGGAATCGTGGCCACTGCGAACCACACCATCGAGCGCGACGAGCAGATCGCCATTACTTTGCCCAACGGCCAACGGACGACGGCAAGCCTGGCCGGGCGCGATCCCGGCACCGATTTGGCGATCTTGAAACTTGAAGGCGCCGATTTGCCGGCGCCGGAAATTGGCGACGCCGCCGCGCTCGAAGCGGGACACTGGGTCCTCGTCACCGGCCGAACGCGCGAAGGCGGGCCGCGAGCGGCAATGGCGCTGGTTGGCGTGGCCGGGCCGGCATGGCGAACGCCGCGAGGCGGCTTAGTGGACCAAACGCTGCGGCTGGACCGCAACCTTCATCCCAACCTCTCCGGCGGTCCGGCGGTGGACGCGGAGGGCCGGGTGTTGGGAATCCAGACGGCGGGACTGGCGCGATTCGCGGGGGTGGTGATACCGGCTTCGACGGTGGAGCGGGTAACCCAGGAACTCGAAAAGAAAGGGCACATCGGCCGCGCCTACATGGGCGCGGGATTACAAACTGTCCGCCTGCCGCAGACGGTGCGCGAATCCCTGAAACTGGCGAACGAAACGGGAATCATAGTGGTGGGAGTGGAGCCGGGCGGTCCGGCGGAGAAAGCCGGCATCGCGCTGGGGGACGTGATCGTCGCGCTCGATGGCAAACCCACCGAGGACATCGACGACGTGCAGTCGTTCCTGGTGAGCGAACGGATCGGCAAGCAGGCGAAGGCGACGGTCCTCCGCGCGGGAAGATTGGCGGAAGCGGCGATTACCGTGGGCGAGCGCCCGGCAGCAGGCTGAGCGGCGGCGTGGGAGGGCGGGTGCCGGGAGGCAGGCGAGACAAACTGTGATTAGAGTATTCGTGCGCGCAAATTCCGCTGCCGAGCTCGCCGAGTTGGAGGCGGTAGTCAGGTCGCGACCGGCGCTGAAGCTGGCGGGGAGCAGTCTGGGCCCGCCGCGGCGTGCGGTCGCTGGCGGCAAACTCGCCGAAGCGCAAGTTGACGTCTTGCTCGAGCACGCCGGCGAAGAGGACCTGAAAGAGTTTGCCTCCCTCGATGCCGATGTGAGCGCCGTGCCGAGGGTGTGGCTGGTCGATGAACCGGAATTCGGCGCGGCGGTGGCGCTGGCGCAGGCGATGGAATCCGGGGTTCATGCGGTGCTGCCCGCCTGGGCTGCCGACGCCGAGATTCACGCCGCTATAGAGGCGGCGGCGAACGGCCTGCGGGTTTTCCACCCTGAAGTCGTCGATTACGCCGCCGCGCCTGCCGCAAACCCGGCACGCGCGGCGCCCGCAGCCTCCGGCCAGTCGCTCTCTCCCCGGGAGAGCGAAATCCTGAATCTGCTGGCCGCGGGTCTGGGCAACAAGGAAATTGCGTCGCGCCTGCAGATTTCCGAGCACACGGTGAAATTCCACGTCACCTCCATTTTCAACAAGCTCGGCGCCTCGACCCGCGCCGAAGCCGTCGCCATCGGCATGCGCCGGGGTCTGATCCTCCTCTGAGAACGAAGCATGCCAGCGGCGGGCGGCTGGGGACCGGCGGCTGTGGTAGCATACGCGGACCCTGCCCGGCCACAGCTCTGCAGCGTTTGCGGTTCGACCCGCCGCGGCGGGCGCACCGTCTCGAGCGGGAGTCGAGGGACCGCGGTCAGAGCGCTTCCGGCCGTGGGCCTTGGCCCATCCGATGAGGGATATCATCGACGTCCGCGACCTGGTGAAAAAATTCGGTGATTTCTGCGCCGTGGACCACGTCTCGTTTGCCGTGCCCCAAGGAAGCATCTTCGGCTTCCTCGGGCCGAACGGCGCCGGCAAGACCACCACCATCAAGATGCTCACCACCGTCCTGCGGCCGACCAGCGGCACGATTCGCGTCGATGGCTACGATCCGACGCACCAGCAGCGGCAGGTGCGGCGAGCGTTCGGAATCGTTTTCCAGGACCCCAGCCTCGACGACGAACTCACCGCCTTCGAAAATATGGATTTGCACGGCGTGCTCTACCGGGTTCCCGCCGCCGAGCGCCGCCGGAAAATCGACGCCTTGCTCGCTTTCGTCGAGCTCGCCGACCGCCGCAACGACTACGTGAAACAGTTTTCCGGCGGCATGAAGCGCCGCCTGGAAGTGGCCCGGGCGCTGCTGCACGAACCGAAAATCCTGTTTCTCGACGAACCGACCCTCGGTCTCGATCCGCAGACGCGCAACCACATCTGGGGCTTCATCCAGAGCCTCAGCAAGGAGCAGGGAGTCACCGTGTTCTTCACCACCCACTACATGGAAGAAGCCGATCGCGTTGCCGGCCTGGTCGCCGTCATCGACCGCGGGAAGATCGTCGCCCAGGACTCGCCGGCGGAATTGAAGCGAAAAACCGGCAGCGCCACGCTTGAGGACGCCTTCATCGCGGTCACCGGACACACGATCCGTGAGGAAGAAGCCTCTTCGGTGGATTATCTGAGGATGATGGGCCGGGTGTGGAGGGGGAAACGATGAGCGCCGTATACATTCTCTGGCTCAGGCAGATCAAGCGCTACGTTCGTTCCCGGGCGCGCATCGTCGGCTCGCTGGGCCAGCCGGTGCTGTTCCTGCTGGCGCTCGGATTCGGTTTCGGACCCACGTTCGCCAAGGCGGGCGGCGGCAGCTACATCCAGTTTCTGGCGCCGGGGATCATCTCGATGGCCATATTGTTCACTGCGGTGTTCACCGGAATCGAAATCATCTGGGACCGGCAATTCGGTTTTCTGAAGGAAACGCTCGTGGCTCCCGTTTCCCGGCTGCAAATCGTCTTGGGGCGGACGCTCGGAGGAGCGACGGTCGCGCTGCTGCAAGGGGCGATGATTTTCGTGGTGTGCCTGGCGGCGGGATTCCGAGTGGAGCGGGCGATGCTCGTGCCGGTCGCGCTGGTTTTCATGTTTCTGATCGCGGTTTTGTTCACCGCGATCGGCACCGCCATCGCTTCGGTGCTCCAGGACATGCAGGGCTTCCAGCTCATCATGAATTTCATTGTGTTACCGCTTTTTTTCTTTTCCGACGCCCTGTTCCCGGTGCAGGGTCTCCCGCGGGCGCTGCGGGCGGTGCTTCGGGTGAATCCGGTCACCTACGGAGTCGACGGTATCCGTGGCGCGTTCAACCACGGATTTCAATTCGGTTTGGGAACCGATTTCGCGGTGCTGGGGACCCTGACGGCCGTCCTGCTCGCCGCCGGCAGCTACCTGTTCTCCAGGATCCAGCTGTAGCCTAATTCCGCCCACGCCCCAACCCCTGGGCTGTGGCACAGGCTTCCAGCCTGTGTGCTCGCACTGCGCCTTCCCTGGTGCCATCGCTGCAGATCCTCTCTTCGTTTTCAAATCGTTTCTTCTTCAGCGGCGGGACGCGCGGGCGCGGGGTTAGACTGGCCGCGCGAGTGCGGAACAAGCACCTCCAGAAAGCGTATAGTTGCCCTATGCGAATCCGATACGCTGTTCTTCTGCTGGGGGCGGTGCTGGCTTGCGGCCGGGGCCGCGCAGCCGACCTCGCGCTGGTTGGCGCGAAGATTTATCCCTCCGCGACGCAGCCGGCCATCGAAAACGGCACCGTCCTCGTGCGTAACGGCCGCATTGCCGCGGTTGGGCCGAGCGCCGGAATCAAAATCCCTCGGAATGCCCAGGTCATCGACTGCAAGGGCCTGGTGGTGACCGCCGGCTTCTGGAACAGCCACGTGCACATTCTGACTCCCGGCCTCCTCCGCGCGGAGTCGCTCAGCGCCGATCAGCTCGCCTCGCAACTCCGGCAGATGCTCACGCGCTGGGGCTTCACCACGGTGTTCGACGTCGCTTCCCTGCTCGCCAACACCAATCTCATTCGCCGGCGAATCGCCAGCGGCGAAGTGCCCGGGCCGAGGATCTTCACCGTCGGCGAGCCGTTCTGGGCGAAGGGCGGCACTCCGGTTTACGTCCGCGGATTCCTCGCCACCTACCACATCAGTATTCCCGAGGTGGAATCGAACGCCCAGGCGGTGGAGCGAGTGCGCCGGCAGATTCACGACGGCGCGGACGGCATCAAGATTTTCACTGGCTCGATCGAACAGCACAGCATCTTGATCATGCCGGTGGACCTGGCCAAAGCAATCGTCGCCGAGGCGCATCGGGAGCGGAAACCGGTGTTCGCGCACCCGTCGAACGACGCCGGGCTGGAAGTGGCGCTCGAGAGCGGCGTGGATATCCTGGCCCACACCGATCCCTCGGGCGCTCCGTGGACGGCGTCGCTGGCCGAGCGGCTGAAGTCGGCGCACATGGCGCTCATTCCTACGCTCACGCTGTGGGACGTCGAAGGCAAAAAGGGCGGCGAGCCGCCTCAGGCCGTCGAGCACTGGATCGACACCGGGGTGCAGCAACTGCGGACGTATTCCGAAATGAACGGGCAAATCCTGTTCGGCACCGACGTCGGCTACATCGAACAATTCGACACTACCGAGGAATTCGCTTTGATGGCGCGGGCCGGCTTGAGCTATGGCCAGATTCTCGCGTCGCTGACCAGCAGCCCCGCCGAGCGGTTCGGCTACTCCAGCCGCAGCGGGCAGGTGGCGAAGGGAATGGATGGCGATCTGGTGGTGCTGGGCGAAGACCCGGCGCAGGATCCGACGGCTTTCTCCCGCGTGCGCTACACGATCCGGGCCGGGAAATTGATTTACTCGGCACAGTAAGCCATCGCGGTCGGCAGCCCGGGACCGGCCGGCGTTTCGCAACGGACTTCGTAGAATCTCACTTGGCTTTCGGGGTGTTTTTCTTTGCGGTGATGCCGAGGGCGACCCGACGGGTCTCCCCTACGGCCCGCTTCAACGAAGCCGCAATCGATGGCTCGGAGAAATATTTCGTGGCGCCGGAATCCCTGCCGACTTCAGAGGCATGAATTCGTGCGGCCAATCAGGCGTGGGATTGCCTGAAACTCGTGACCAGGGCCATGAACGCGATGCCGAAGCACATTCCCGAGGCGAGAAGCTGGATAACATCCACGGCGTGAAACGCCGCGAATCTGGGCCGCTGCATCATGTTGATCAGCCCAATCAAGCCCACGAGAAAGATAACCGCCGGGACGCCGCGCTGCCTTCCCCTTTCATGTCTCCTCCTGTTCGGACGCCCGCCTGGCCCGATTCTCATCGCTGAATTGCCAATGACCTCCGTTCCGTCATTTCGCGCCAGGAGTCGGAATATACGGAATGCCTGCCTTTCTCATCGCCGAATTCAGCTTCGGCAGATCCGTTTCGATGGCCTTTTTCAACTGAGCGGCTGCATCGCGGACGGCCACGCTCAACTCTGCGTACCGCTCCCGCTGCATCGAGGTGGGAGGCTGACTAACATTTTCGAGGCTGAATAGCAGCCGGCCCGTCTGGCTGGCCAGTGGTGGAGGCGTGTAGGTTAGGGGGGCAAAGTTGGGCTCCGGAGGGCCGGCGATCTGGTCGCGCAGCTTGTCGACCTGCTGCGAGAAATCTTTCATCAACGTTTTCACATCGTCGGGCGCTTTCGAGTACGTCTTCTGAGCCTGATCGAGCGAGGTCTCCAAGGAAGTGACCGTTTTCTTGGCGTCAATCGACTGTTTGTAGAGGTCATAGGCCTGCATCTCAAGTTGATCGCGGGCCTGCCGATCGGGCTCGTTCAGCTTGACGGTGGGATCGTCCTCGACCTCGACCGTTTTCGAAGCCTTCGCGTCAGCGAGGGAAACCTGGACGGTGTAAGTTCCCGGAGCCACGAAAGGCCCCTCGACGGCGTCGTAAAAAAAGCCTTCGTATTCGGCTTCGAGCTGGTCAGACGTCGGCTGTACCGGCGTGGGATAACGCAGGTCCCAGATCACGCGGTTGATGCCCGCTTCGCCGCCGCCCGTGAATTGTTGGACCTGTTTTCCGGCTTTGTCGGTGATCGTGATTTCGACGTGCTGGTCCTTAGCCGGCGGATTCGCCAGGCAATAGTCGATGATGGCGCCGCGCGGAGGATTTGGAGCGATGAACAACTGGTCGCCAGTATATCCGTTGCTGTGATCGAAAATTTTCCATTCGTAGCCGTTGCGGACGTCGAACAAATGGAGATTTGAGGAGAGGACCGAGGGAGTCAGCTCCTCGAGCGGCCGGATGTCGTCGAACACCCAGAATGCCCGTCCATGGGTCGCGAGAATCAGATCGTGGGAACGAGGCTCAATCGTGATGTCGTCCACGATGACCGATGGGAAGTTCAGCTTGAGCGGGAGCCAGCGGCCGCCATGGTCAAACGAAACGAAAAGGGCGAATTCAGTGCCCAGGAAAAGAAGGTTGCGATTGTAGGGGTCCTGGCGAATCACCTGGGCGGTGCCGCGATCGTCGGGAAGGCCGTCGGTGATTTTCTGCCACGTCCTTCCGTAGTCGTCCGTGCGGAAAACGTAAATCCCGAAGTCACCGTTCCGGTGGCCGTCAAAAGTGACGAACGCCGAACCTAGATCGAAGCGTGACGGTGTGACCGAGCTCACGTAAACGCCTCTGGGCAAGCCGGCAGCGTCGGCCACGTTCGTCCAGGTCTGGCCTCCGTCCCGGGTCACTTGCAGGTTCCCGTCTTCCGTGCCCGCCCAAATCACGCGCTCGCCGAGGGAGGAGACGCCGAGCGCGGTAATACACGGATAGCTGCCCTGTGCATAGTCGCGCTCAATCATCGTCTTGCTGGGCATTTGCCCGAGGATGGGCAGCTTGGTCGGATCGACGTTGGTTGTCAGGTCGGGGCTGATCGGCGTCCAGGTGTTGCCCTCGTCGGCCGACTTGAACACGTAATTGGCCGCCGAGTAGAGATTGCCCTGCGTCGTCGCCACCAGCGGCGAATTCCACTGCCAGCGGTAGGGCGGAGAATCGAGCTTGGGGGTCAAGGGCCGAATCAACGCCCATTCGTTGGTGCGCCGGTTGAGCCGAATCAGCTTACCGTTTTGCGCTTCGACGAAAACGATATTGGAGTCTTTCGGATCCGGGACAACATGGAATCCGTCGCCGTCCATCACCCGATACCAATCGTCGTTCATGATCCCGATCGGGTTTCGAGTGAGCACCGGACCGCACCAGGAGCCGTTGTCCTGAAATCCGCCGCAAATGTGATAAGGATTCTCGCCATCGGTAGCGACCGCGTAGACCTGCCCCACCGGAATCGTGTTGATGTAATCCCACTTGTCGCCGGCGTCGTGGCTGATGTAGACGCCGCCATCCGAGCCGGTGATCATGTAATTGGAATCGTCGGGGTCGATCCAGACAGCGTGGAAATCGGCGTGGATCGTTTGCAGGCCCTGCTTGTTCGGATCCGGCAAAAATGTCTTGCCGCCGTCATTGGAATGGGCGAGTCCCCCGCCGGGAAGCCAGATACGAAGGTCGTTGTTGGGGTCGACTAGAATCTGCGGGAAATACGACGGCCGAGGATCGATGCTGCTGAGCTTTTCCCAGGTTTCGCCCCCGTCTTCGCTTCGAAACACTCCCCCTCCTCCCAGAGCCCCGGCCGTTCCGAACTCGACGCGTGCATACACGATTCGCGGATCGCGCGGATAAACCGAAACGCCGATTCGGCCCGTGTCGCCGCCGTGTTCGTAAGGCAGGCCTTTGTACAATTTTCTCCAGGTTTCGCCGCCGTCGGTGCTTTTGTACAGGGCGCTGCTGGGGCCGCCGCCGTTGAACCCGTAGACTGTACGCCGCCGTTCGTAAGCCGCGGCAAACAGTATCTGGGGACTCTGCGAATCCATTTCCACATCGGCGATTCCGGTGTTCTCGTCGATATTGAGCACGCGCTTCCATGTCTTGCCGCCATCGATCGTCTTGTACAAGCCGCGCTCGCCCCCGGCGCCCCACAAATTGCCCAGCGCGGCAACATAGACGATCTGCGGATTCGTCGGATCGACGACGATGCGACTGATCTGGAAGCTGTCGCGGAGCCCCATGTTGGTCCACCTGGCGCCCGCGTCGGTGGACTTGTAAACGCCATCCCCCCACGACGACGTTTGTCGGTTGTTCGCTTCTCCCGTCCCCACCCACACGATGGAAGGGTCGGAAGGAGCGATCTCAATCGCGCCGATGCTCGAGACGGGCTCCTTGTCGAAAATCGGCTCCCAAGTCGCTCCCCGGTTCGTGCTCTTCCACACTCCGCCGGTCGCCGTCGCGACATAGATGGTATTCGTGTGGTGACGCGGCACGGCAAAGGCATCGATCCTGCCATCCATGTTTGCCGGACCGAGGCTGCGGAACTTCAGGTGTTGGACGGCATTTTCGTATGCCTGATCTTCGGCGCCGGGCTGGCTCTGGGCTCGCGGAGCAGCAGTCTGAACAATGAGGCCGAGCACTCCCGGAATAAGCAATGCCCTCTTCATCTGCATTCCTCCTGAGATCCGGCGGGTCACTTTTCCGCTGGCACGACGCTTACGTGCGCCACGCCGGCGTCCCTCAGTTTCGCGTTGAATTCCGCCAGGTCTTTCGTCACGAGTTGTTCGAATGTGGCCTTCTGCTCGGCCATCTGCTTGGCATAAAGCGCATAGAGAGCCTGTTCTCCCGCCGTCGGTCCCGAATCATCAGCAACCTGGTTGGGCCCGAAGTCGTCCGCCGATGCGACGATCACCGCGAGGTAGCTGACCTTGGAATAGAGGCTCGGCGGGTAGTAGAAAGAGCCGCTCTCGCTGCCATTCGAGATGTGCGACCCGTAGAGAGCCTCCTCGACGGCACGGAGCTTGCCGCCGAGCGCCTCGCCTTCGGCTTCTAGTGGTTTCCAGCGAGCTTCGCCTTTGAGGACGGGCTCGAGGGCGAGAATTTGGCTCCTGACCGTCTCGATCTGGTCGATGACCGAGGTCATCGCATTGAGCGTGTCACGCAGATCCAGTTCCATCTTTGTCTGCGCGAGGATCCCCTGTTGCGTTCCCGACGACTGCGGATCCTTCAAAACGTTCAGCGGGCGGCTGAGGTCGGTCGTGCCCACCTTCATCTTCACCGTGTAAGTGCCGGGTGCGACCGGGGGGGCCAGCAGTCCGTTCTCCTCCGGAGGACTCGCCTGGCTCGGAGAGGCTGCCTCTTCCGGCTTCTCCGTCTCCAGATGCGGCCGTCTCGAGCCCTCATATTTCAGGTCCCACCAAACCCGATTGATCCCCTGTTTCTTCGTGCCCTTAAGCGTCCGGATGACGTGCCCGCTAGCGTCGGCGATTTGAATTTGAACTTCGTCTTTCGGCGCCGACCCGAAATAGTAGTTGATGTCCGCTCCGTAAGTTGGGTTTTGGCCGGCGAGAGTTGGTGGATCGGTCTCCTCGCCCATGTAGATCGGCAGGGTCGGCTTGGTCAGAAACCGGTACGCCGGCCGCAGAGTGAACAAATAAGCCTTTGAGGAGCGGACGGCGTCGGTGAGTTGCTGCAAAGGGCCGATATCGTCAAGCACCCAGATACCCCGCCCGTAGGTAGCCAGCACCAGGTCGTCGAAGTGCAGCTGAACGGTGATCCACGACACGCGGGTGTGCGGCAGGTTCTGCTGCAAGGGTATCCAATGGTCGCCGTCGTCGAAGGAAGCGAAAATCGCATTTTCAGTTCCCAGGTAGAGCAGACCCTTGCGCACCGGATCCTCCCGAATGCAAGCGGCGTAGCTGAAGGTGCCGCGAGGCAGATCAGCGGCGATGGATTTCCAGGTGGCGCCGTAGTCGGCGGTCATGTAGACGTACGGGTTTCGGTCATCCATCTGGTGCCGATCGATGGTGACGAAAGCCGTCCCGGCACTGAAGTGCGACGGCTCGATGCTGGTGACGTTGCCATAGGGCAACAGGTTGGGAATGTTTTTGGTGACATTCGTCCAGGCGCCGCCGCCGTTTTGCGTCACTTGCACCAGTCCATCGTTGGTCCCTGCCCAGATCAGCCCGTCCTGAAGCGGGGATTCCGCAATCGCGAATACCACGTCGAAAACCTCGACCCCGGTATTGTCGGGCGACAGCCCCCCCGATGACTGCTGCTTGCTCTTGTCGTTCAGAGTCAGATCCGGGCTGATCTCTTTCCACGTCTGCCCGTCGTCACCCGATTCCATCACGTACTGGCTGCCCATGTAGACGCGATGAGGATGCTGAGGCGAGAGGGCCAGCGGATACGTCCATTGGAAGCGATATTTCTGATTCGCGGCAGGCCAGCCGCTTTCCGGCCAAGGATTCACATCCCGCGCGAAGCCCGTTCGCACATCGAAATGTTGGAGGAAGCCGCCCATGCCCGACGTCCAGACCATGTTGGGGTCGGCGGGATCGGGAAGAGTCCACCCGCTTTCGGCTCCGCCGGTCCAGGTGCAGTCGGCCGGCAGAATCTGCGTGCCGTCCTGACTGTTGCTGGGGCAGCGATACGCAGGACCATCCTGGCGATTGCCGTAGACAAAATAAGGAATTCGGTCGTCGGCAGCCACGTGATAGATCTGGGCGATTGGCAGGGCGGATCTCATCCACGACCGGCCGCGGTCAGTCGAGATGTTCACATACCGATCGTTGCTCACCATCAGACGATTCGGATTCAGCGGATCGATCCAGATGTCGTGATTGTCTGGCCAGACTGCACGAACCGCTTTCGCCGTGCGGCCGCCATCGTAGGTGACGTGCGGGGTCATGATGGTGGCGAACCAGACTTCGTTGGGGTTGTCGGGCATCACCGCGAGGCGGGAAAAGTAATGCGGCCGGAGGTTCAGCGTGGTATCGCGGCTGACGACCGTCCAATTTTCGCCTTCGTCGTCCGAGCGCCACAAAACGCCTTTGCGGTCAGCGGTTTCGATCAGCGCGTAGACGCGGCTGGGCTCGCTCGGCGCGACGGCCAGGCCGATTCGGCCGAGGGGCGGGGCGGGCAGGCCGTTGCCGGTAAGATGCTTCCAGGTCGTTCCGCCGTCGCGCGACATGTAAATCCCGCTGCCCGGGCCGCCGCTATGGAGGTCCCACGGCCGGATTAGCACCTGCCACATCGCGGCAAAGAGAATGCTCGGATTGCTCGGGCTCATAGCGATGTCGGCGGCGCCGGTGTTTTCGTCGACAAACAGCACGCGCTGCCACGTTTTGCCGCCATCCCCTGTGCGATAAACGCCCCGCTCCTGCTGGGGCCCGTAACAGGTGCCCAGCGCGGCAGCGTAAACGACATCCGGATTGCGCGGATCGATCACCAGTCTGGCGATGCGGCCCGTGCCATCCAGGCCCATGTGCGTCCAGGTCTTGCCGCCGTCGGTGGATTTATCGACCCCATTCCCGATCGAGATGTTTCCCCGAATGAAGGCTTCGCCCGTTCCCGCCCAGACGACATTGGAATCCGACGGAGCCACCGCCAGCGCGCCGATCGACTGAACCTCCTGTCCGTCGAAAATGGGTTTCCAATGGACGCCGCCGTCGGTCGATTTCCAGATTCCCCCGTTGGCGGCACCGGCATAAATGAGATCAGGATTGCCCGGAACGCCGGCGACCGCCACCACTCGATTCCCGGGGGGACCGATGTAGCGGTAGTTGAGTGCGTCGAACGGTTCAGTCTTGGGCTGCTGGGCATGGAGAGCGGCCGGCGGCCACAATCCCGCGAGCAGGGCCAAGACCACACCGAGACAGTCCACAACGACAAGTCTCATTCTCACGTTCAGCATTCGTTTTCACCTCAGTATGGCGAAACGGCCCAAACGGTCGATCCGGCGGCTGCCATTCCGGCATCCGGCGGCTCGAAGCTGAAACCGGACCAAGACGCTAGGTGTTGTCAAGACCGTTCCCGCCGGGCGCTGCGAAATTACGGCCTGCCCAGGGCGATCGCTCGACGGTGAGACAATGACCAACCGGACCGGCGTCGGTTGGTCATTTGCTCCTCAATCGGGAGATCAGGCGGAAGGGGATGTTAACCACTGAAGGCTCTTTCGGCAAGAAAAACGACGAAGCGTTTCAGATGTTTCAGACATCGACGAGCCAACCTTTTTGCGGGAGTTAAGGCTTGACATGGGATTCTCGCGCGATTTACCCTGCTCAGGGTGTCGATTCCGTAGACAGGAGAGGAACGAACGTTTCAGGGATAGCGGCGTCACCGACCTGAGTTCGTTCCTCGAAAATGCGCGGAAAGGGAAAGATCAGGCCTCGGCCTGAGACGAACCACCCTAGGGGCGGATCCATGAGAAACATCAGCGATCTGGTGAGTCGACGTTTGACTTTAGGGGCCTTTTTGGCGGTGAGCCTGATCCTGGCGCCATGCGGGCCGCTCCACGCGCAAGGCCAAGTCCAGGCCAACGTGACCGGTCAAGTGACCGATGCGTCGAAGGCGGCGGTTCCCGGTGCCGCCATTACCCTGCTCAACGGGGCCACCGGTCAGACCTGGAAGGCCACCACCGATGCCCAGGGACACTTCTATATTTCGCTGTTGCCGGTCGGCACCTATCGCCTGACCGTCGAACATTCCGGTTTCCAGCAGCAAGTGGTGGAAAATCTGACGCTGGGGGTGGGCGCAACTGTTCCGGTCAACCTCACTCTCCAAGTCGGCGAGGTTTCGCAACTGGTGCAGGTGACTGCGCAAGCTTCTGTCTATGAGACCACCAACGCCAGCACCGGCTCGACGATAGGCAGCGCGCAAATCACCGACCTGCCGATCAACGGCCGCGACTACGCCCGGCTGAGCCTTTTAGCGCCTGGCGCGATCCTCCGCACAGCCGAGATCGCCGACCTCTCCTTCAACGGTCTCGAACTCGAGAGCAACACGTTCTCGATCGATGGCATCGACTCCACCCGGCTTGACTACTCGTTCATCGGCAACGGCTCCGAGCGTGGCGCCCGGTTGTTCACCGGCAGCATGTCCTCGATCGGTGAGTTCTCGATACAAACGGGCACCTATGGCGCTCAATATGCACGCTCCGCCGGCGCCTACATCAACATCGTCTCGAAATCCGGCACGAACGGCATCCACGGCGAAGTGTGGGAGTTTGACCGCAACACCTCTCTGGACGCCAGGAATTACTTTTCCCCGACCCTCCAGCCGATGCACTATAACGATTTCGGCGCCAATGTCGGCGGGCCGATCTGGAAAAACCATATGTTTTATTTCCTCAATTACGAGGGCGTCCGCCAGTCCATCGGAGTCGCCTCGAGCAGCACGGTGCCCAGCAATCTCATGCGGCAGGAGGTTTTGAGCACCTCACCGGTTCTGGCGCCGTTCATCGCCGAAATGCCGGTCAGCAACAACGTCTTGCCGGGCACTGGCGGCTTGATCGCCCTCTACACCCCAATCGGGGCATCGCATGTCGCCGAAAACACCGGAAGCGCTCGCATCGATAACAGGTTCACCGACAATGACAGCATGTTCTATCGGATCAACCTGAATCAGTCCCTCGTGTCTGGGGCCGTCTTTCAGATCTTCAACGGCTCGTTCGGCTTGCACGACGGCCAGGAAGTGCCGACCTTCGTCACGAACATGGCCCTGGGAGAGACCCACATCTTTTCTCCTACCCTGACAAACAACATTCTGACCGGCTTGCAGCGCTACGCCACCACGATCGACGAAAGTCTGGGAACCTTGCCACAACTGATCATACGCAAGGGGATAGGCATCCAGCCCGGCAATTTCGGCCATTACACCCGAACGCCCATGAGTTGGCAAATGGGCGATACGCTCACCTGGGTCAAGGGCAATCACACTGTCCAAGCGGGGGGAACTGTATGGCTCAAGGACATCCCCTATAATGCCGATCCCGTTGTCAAGCTGACTTACAACTCGCCGCAGGACTTCATCAACAACAATCTGTTTCGAGTTACGCATTCGGCTGGGAATCCGGGAACCCTAACCATCCAGCGGGAATTCGGCCTGTTCCTCCAAGACGCCTGGCAGGTTCGGCCCAGACTCACTGCAACTCTTGGCTTGCGTTATGACCACGACGGCGTGCCCTACGACGAATTCCACCGGACGCAATCCTTCAACCCGGTAACCGGTGTACTCGATCCCCCGGGTACCCCCTACTTCAACGAAAACTGGATGAATTTTCAGCCGCGAGTCTCGATCGCCTGGGCGCCCGACAAATCCAACAAATGGATCATGCGCACCGGCTACGGAATCTACTATGTCGAGTACCCCCTCGGCGATGCGGGGTTCGGCAGTCCCTCGGGCAATAACCTGCCTGGCAACTTCGACCTTCGCGCCACCGCCGGCAACCCGCTCTCCTATCCCTACGATTCCTTCGTCTCTCGGGCGAAAGTGCCGCCGCCTTCGCTCTACGGGTTTACCAAGAACGCACCGAATAATTACACCGAACAGTGGAGCTTTGGCGTTGGCCGTACGCTCGGCCCGAACACCGGCATCCTCGTCAATTACGTCGGCAACCACTCCGTCAACCTCGAGCGCGATCAGCTCACAAACTGGCTAGGCCAAATTCCCGCCGATGGGATCAATACGATCGTCGGTTGGGACGCCCAGTCCAATTACAACGCCCTCCAGGTCTCATTCAAGCGTCAGATGAGCCACGGCATCCTGTACGACTTTGAATACGCGTGGGCCCACGCTATTGCCTCCATGCCCCAAGCCGACACGTTCGGCTCGTATGCCGAGAACAACAAGAACATAGCCCCGGAACGGGGCGATTCCTCGAACGACACTCGGCAGCAGTTCTCTTACAACCTCCTCTGGAATTTGCCGATCGGCCGTGGGCATGCCCTCCTCGGCGATAGCAGCGGGTTCCTGGGAAAGATCGTCAGCGGCTGGGAATTCGTCACCCTCGGCTTCTTCCACACCGGATTGCCGGCTAGCGTCTATACTTTCAATCCAGGCGCCGACGGCAATTTCTACAACCAGCGGGCGAACTGCGGTACCGGCTCGTCCCTCTACGGGAACAATCCGGTGCCCCACGCCTTGTGGAATCCTGCTGCCTTCACCGATCCAACCCCGTTCACTTTCGGAACCTGCCCCAACAGTGTTGTCCGCGGCTATCGCTTTGCCCAAACCGACTTCTCCCTCATCAAGGACACCCCCTGGATGGAAGGACGGAGCATCGAATTCCGGGCGGAGTTCTTCAACCTCTTCAACCACACAAACTTCAGCCCCCCCGACCAATTCCTGGGCGACCCCACCTTCGGACAAACCCAGAGCACGGTGGGCCAACTCATTGGCTCCGGCACCCCGCGCCAAATCCAATTGGCGCTGAAGCTCGAGTTCTAAGAGGCCATCCGTCAGATGGCGCTGACGACGCCGCGGCCCAACGGGCGCCTGTAATGGGCCGCCTGGCGGGGAGCGGTCAGACTGATCGCGTTCAACCCGATCACGTTCGGGCTGTATTCGAGAAAGTGAGCTAGCCTGGTCGCCAAATCGCCGCCGAGAATGACGATGCTGTCGGCCTCGTGAAGGCGTTTGGCAAGGCTTGGTATTCGCGAAAGATCCAGACCGTGCCGCAGCGCCCGTAAATTGCTTTGGCCTTGATCCCAAGAATGCTGCATCTGAGCCGGCAAGCCGGATTTGCGATCGCCCTGCTGGTTCTATTCGCTCTTCCCGGGGAAGCGGCGAACCGCTCTTACCATACCGCCGCCTTGGGAGCGGCGCGCTGGATCGAAATGAACAGCCTGGAGACGCCGCAGGGAGTAGTCTGGGCTTCCGATCCGCTAGACCCGAAATCGGTGAATACCACGCTCTACGCCGGCACTCCCGGCCCAATCTTGTTTTTCCTCGAAGCCTACCGTTACACCGGTGACCGAACTTTTCTCGAGGAAGGCCGCCGGGGCGCCGATGCTCTGCTTGCTTCGATTTCGAAGAACGACGACGCCGGCCTCTACGAGGGCCTCGCCGGCTCGGGTTTCACCCTCGGCGAAGCCTACTTGATCACGCGCGATCCCCGCTATCGCCAAGGGGCTTTCCAATGTCTCCGCTGGCTCGAAGAGAAAGCCCAAAAAACTCCCGAAGGAGTCAAATGGAACGATGTCACCGACATCATCGGCGGCTCCAGCGGCACGGGTCTCTTCCTCCTCTGGACTGCCGACCACCTGCATGCGTCGGAGGCAAAGGAACTGGCCGCCCGCGCCGGCGAGCATCTGATCGCGATTGCACAGCACGAATCAAACGGCGGACTCAAGTGGATGATGGACCCTACGTACCCTCGCGAAATGCCCAACTTCTCCCACGGCACCGCCGGCGTCGCCTATTATCTGGCCACTCTGTATCAGGCCACCGGCCACAAAAAATATCTCGATGCCGCGCTCGCCGGAGCAACCTACCTGCTCTCCATCGCCGACATCAACAACCGCTACTGCATGGTCTATCACAACAACCAGAACAAGGACCTGTACTACCTCGGCTGGTGTCACGGCCCGGCGGGCACCGCGCGACTCTTCTATCGTCTCTATCAAGTCACCAGGGACCCGAAGTGGATGGGTTTGGTTAAGAAATGCGCCGACGCCATCGTGGCAAATGGCGGGCCGGAGAAAGTGGTGACTCCCGGCGTTTGGCACAACGTCAGCGCCTGCTGCGGAGTCACGGCCGAAGCGGAATTTTTCTACGACGTTTATCTGGTCACCCACGATCGCAAATGGCTGGACGAAGCCATCCAGGCCAGCAACCAGCTACTAAACCTCTCCGATAGCAAGGCCGGCGGCAACCGTTGGGTTCAAGTGGAAACGCGCGTGCGGCCCGACATCGCCATCGCCCAGACCGGCTATATGCAAGGCGCTTCGGGCATCGGCATGTGGCTGCTCCATTTCAGCGCAGCCCTTTCGGGACAGCACCGTCCGGTCGTCACTTTTCCCGACAACCCGTTCGTTTACTGAGGCAAGTCTGGCCTTATCGCCCCCGGCCAAACTTCTCTCGCGGAAGCACCGATTCGAAACGTGCATCACCTCAGCAAAAGGAAGAAGGAAATGAAATTCTTCTCGAATCCGCGGTTCCTGGTGACCTATTCGGGCGTCCTTACCGCTGCTTTCCTGGCGGCAGTCCTGGGTGGGTTTGCGCAAAACGAACGGAAGACCACCTTTGCTCAAATCGACGTGCAACGGATCAACGTCGTCGGCCCCGACGGAAAGACGCAACTCGTGATTTCCAATCGGCAGGAGATGCCCGAGGCGATCCTGGACGGGAAGACGTTCACCAGCCACGGCCGCCACGACGGGGCGGGGTTGATTTTTTACAACGCCGAGGGAGATGAAGACGGCGGACTGGTGTTCAGCGGGAGAAGGACCTCGGGCGGCTACCAGGCCGGCGGCGGGCTGCTGTTCGATCAGTACAAGCAGGACCAAACCGTCGGGATCGAATACGAAGACGAGAACGGGCAAAGAAGCGCAGGGTTGCACGTTTGGGACCGGCCGAACAAGGATCTCGCCGAATTGATGGAACAGCGGGTGCTCCCGGTAGAGAAGATGCCCAACGGTCCTGCCAAGACGGCGGCACTGAACAAACTGCGGCAGGAGGGTTTGCTCGGCGCGTCTCGGGTGTTTGTGGGCAAGGCGCCGGACGAGAAAGCGCTGCTGACGCTCTCCGACGCGAAGGGGCGTCCCCGGCTGCGGCTTTCGGTGACGCCGGATGGCCAGGCGGCGGTGGAGTTTCTGAACGCCGAGGGGAAGGCCGTAAATCGAGTGGTCCCACCGAGAGAATGACCGGCGACTGGGGATCTGCTCAGTCCTTTGCCAGAAGGCAGACTCCCGACCAGGGCCGCGAGCCGGATTTCGAGGGGTTCTCGGGCAGAAGCGCCATCAGCCGCATGAACGCCGTCAGGCGCCTCAGTCCCGCCGCAGTCTTCAAAACCGAGCGCACTTCCAGCGGGTTCCAGCCGTAACGCGTGAAAAATTGCGGGCCAGCCTCGGGAGCGAATTTTGGCAGCGGCACGCCGTCGCCGAATTGCGCCCGGGTGTTCTTCTCCACCATTTTCCGCAGGCCGGGCGAGGAGAGGTCGATCGCCCACCGCCGGAACGATGCCGTCCGGGCGAGGTCTTCGGCCAGTGCGCCGACCTGGTCATCGGTCAGGTAGCCCAGCAATCCTTCACTCAAGACGAGCGCCTTCGCCGCTCGCCCACCCCACGCCTCGAACAACCTGCCGCGAGCGCTCGCGTCGGCCAAGTCCACACGGACTCGCTCGAGCGTGCAGGCGGGCTTTTCCGGCTTGAGAATTTCTTCCTTGTAGCCGAGGATTTCGGGCAAATCGGCTTCGATCCACACTAGCGACCGCGGCAACGCCATGCGGTAAGGCCGCGCGTCCAGACCCGCCGCCAGGTTCACCACCATGTCCACTCCCTCGTCGATTTGCTCGCTGATGAATCGATCGAACAGCCAGGTGCGAGTGACCCAAGCCCAGGAATTCTTCTCGTGAAAGGGCAACGCGCTTGCGATTCGCTCGCCTCGCTCGCCGGCAAGCCGGCGGGCATAGGGATCCCGGAAGAGCGCGTCCGAACGGTCGGTTTCCCGCGCCCGGTACACGGCAGCCCAGCGGGCGGTGTCGGAAATGTGCCGAATCAGCGCGTGCGGCTCGCTCATGAGTTGCTTCCGTCCACTCTGCGGCGGGCCTGCCCGCCGTGGCGGGTCGCCCGCGAAGAGGCCGCTCCTCCCTGGGGTAAACTGCCGAGCCCGCGAAAACGTTACGGCGCCAACCTCGCCCCTACGGGCCGCATGGCCCTCCAGGAAAATCGCAGCGTTCGCGGGGAAAATGCGCTCAGCCCGGGATTGCTCCGCCGGTATCGCCGGCCGGCGCATTCCGGGGGAGATGCCGGTCCCACTCCTCGGCGGTAATTTCCCAGATTTCGGTGGGTAGACGGCCACTCACGTAATCGCGCTCTTCGGTGCCGATCAGCCGCATCCCGGTCTTCTCCGAAATGCGGCGCGACGCGGTATTGGCGACCGCCTTGCGGGTGCGGAGAACGGGAAACCTCAGGCCCCGGAACCAGAATTCGGTCGCCGCTTCGCAGGCTTCGGTCATGAAACCTTGTCCCTGCCAGGGCACCCCAATCCAGAACCCGCGATTCTTATGCTCGCCCTTCATCAAACCTATGCCTCCAATCAATTGTCCAGGATCGCTTTTCAACCGCAGCGACCAATGCCAGGCGTCCCCGCGCTCCATTGCCGGCACCGCCTGGTCGCGAAGATACGCGTAAGCTCCGTCGGGCGGATAGGGCCAGGGCACGCGGCTGGCGAGGTAGCGGACAACCTCCCATTGCGGAAACAACGCTTGGATCTGGGCCGCGTCGGCAAGCTCGAGCGGGCGCAGAAACAAGCGCGGCGTTTCGAGCGGCGGCGTCATGGTCGATCGGGCTCCTCGAGTCTGTTCCTAGTCTACCTGGAACGGCGCGGGGAGGCTCAGCGGAGCGGCGGGAAAGCGCCGGCCGCGGCAAGCGGGGCCGGTGGACCGCCTCGCTCAGCGAGCGTGCAAGGGATCGCCGGTTTTGTGCTCGGTAATCTGGAACCGCAGGAATTTCCAGATGGCGTCGCGGGCTTCCTTGTCCGCTGTCGTGATTTCCACCCGGCCTCCGCGAGGCGTTTCCTGGTAGGAATAATGGATGTCGGCGCGGAGCCGCTTCATCTGCGGAACACCCGGCGGGATTCGGTCGTGAATGAACATGGGGATATCGAAATCTCCGGCGGCAAACGCGTGGGCGATGTGTTGCAGGTGCATGCGAATCATGTCTCGATTGGCGCTGTCAGCAGGATCCTTCGCCTCCACCTGGATCGCGCCGCCGGTGGGGTTCAAGAGGAAGTGGTGCGTCGTTGCCGTCTGAGAGAAGCCCATCCCCTTCTCGCCGCGCTCGTTCATCGCCGCGTGGGCGTTACCTGGGGGATGTTGAGAGTTGGCGCCTTGCGACGAACCTTTCGCTTGGCTCGAAGGGTTGCGCGCGAGCGCCAACGGGAACGGGATAACCAGGCAAACGGCGACCGCTAGAATGGCCTTTCTCATGAGCCTCTCTCCCGGCGGCGATTGCCGCTTGTGGCGCGCGAAATCGAACTGCCCAGCCTTGCGCAGCGAAGCGGGTCCCTGCCAATGGGCGGCGAAGAGGCCAGCGTATCCAGCAATCCGGCGCGCTTGCCCCGCCCTGTCTTTCGAAGCAGGCGATCCCAGCGGGCCAGCGTCCGGCGCAGTTCGCGTCGCCACCGCTCGAGGTCGCGCAGATGACTTTCCACGGCAACGAGTTTTTCTGCGGCTAAGCTCCGCACGCGGCGGCAGGGCGCCCCGCCGCGGTCGCGCTCGCGAAGGATGGCCTCGAGCTCGCTCACCGAAAAGCCGGCGGCAAGCGCGCCGCGCACTACCTTGATGCGAGCGACCGCTTCGGCCGGGAACGCGCGGTAACCCGCGGCCGTGCGCCGCGCCGGCGGCAACAACGAGCGGCGCTCGTAATACCGCACGGTGTCCGGGCTGACGCCGGCGATGCGCGCCAGTTCGCCGGTGCGCAGCGGTTCCCGGGCCGAGGTGCTCGGTTTCACGAAATAAGCATAAAGGCTGGAACCCGTTCCAGAGTCAACCGGAATCTTCCCAACTCGACCGCCGCCTCGCCCGCCGACCGCCGGCGCCGGCAAGACGACCCCCGCGGCGAGGCTGCCCTGACAAAGTCTTGACTCTGGACTATGCTCCAGGGTGTAGCTTCCAGTGAGGAGCGAAGGCCATGCAAATCGGCGTGGTGGCTAGGAGGACCGGCGTGAGTGTGGACGCGATTCGGTTTTACGAACGCAGGGCGCTGCTGCCACGCCCTCCAAGGACCGCCGGCGGCTTTCGTCAGTACGGCGAAGCCGACGTCGAAACGCTCGCCTTCATGCGCCGGGTGCAGGGTTTGGGCTTCCAATTGAGCGAGATCCGGGGCCTGCTCGACCTGCGGGGAAGCCGGCTGCAGCCCTGCGCGCCGGTGCACCGCCGCCTGCGGCTAAAGCTGGCGGACGTGAGGCGAAAGCTCGGCGACCTGCGGAAGCTCGAGCGCGAGCTCCGGCTGGCGCTGCGTGGCTGCGAGCGGGAACTGCGCAAGCCGCCCGCGCATTGCCCGATCTTGAGAAAAAGCACTCGAACGAAAAGCGAGGACGCCGAATGAAAATCGAAGTGCTCTACGTCGCCGAATGCCCCTCGCACCACGCCGCGGTGCAATTGCTGAAGGACGAGCTGGCGGCGCAAGGGGTCGCGGCGGAAATCCGGCAAATACTTGTGGCCGATGCGGCCATGGCGAGGCAGCTTCGTTTTTGCGGCTCGCCAACCATCCGCATCAACGGCCGTGACGTCGCTGGCGAGCCGCCGGGAACCGAGAGCTACGCGCTGAGCTGCCGGCTGTATGCGGGAGCGAAGCCCGCCGGTCTGCCCCCGGCCGAGATGGTCCGCCGAGCGGTGGCCGAAGCGCGCCAGGGAGACCTGCGGTGAACCGCGGGACGGGTATTTCGGCGTCGTTTGCGGCGATTGTGAGTTCGCTGGCGACGATCGGCTGTTGCCTCCCGCTGGGCTTCGCCGCGGCGCTTGGCGCCGGCGCCGCCAGCACGTTCTTCACCACGCTGCGGCCCTGGCTCCTGGGACTGTCGGTGGCGTCGCTTGGCTTGGGATTCTGGCAACAGCAGCGAGCCCGCCAGTGCGCGGTCCGCGGGCGGCTGGCGGGCACAGTGCTTCTCTGGACTGCCGTCGCCTTCGTGGCGGGAATGATCCTGTTTCCCCAGCAAATCGCTGGCTTGATCGGGGACGTGTTGGTGCGGGGCGCGAAATGAAGAGGAAGCTGATCGTCGCGGTCCCGATCGCCCTGGCGGCGGTGTTTGCGGCGTTCTATCTTTGGGTGCCGGGCTCGGCACCGCACGGGCAGCAGCCGCTCGCCACGCTTTCCTCCGCCGGCGCCGGCGCGTTCGAAGCCGCTTTTGACGCGGATCCGAGGGTGCCGCGCCTGGTTCTGTTGCTCTCTCCCACGTGACCGTTTTGCCTGCGGGGGGCCTCCGCAACCGAACAACTGCTGGCGCGGCATCCGGAGTGGAAACTGAGAGTGCTGGTCGTGTGGGAGCCGATCCTTGCCACCGACTGGGAAATGCCGAGCGGCAGCACGTTGGGGAGAGTTTCTGACGCCCGCGCGCGCCAATTCTGGGATCCGAAACACGTCATCTCCGCCGCGCTGAGCGAGGGGGATAAACAGGGTTCGTTGCAGTCGCGGCCGAATTCGGGCGGGGGATATTATTGGGATGAAGCCATCGTCTACGGGCCGCAATCGCGATGGGAGCGCGCTCCGACGGCGACGTTTTGGCAGGGGCCGGTTTACCGTGTGATACCGGGCCTGGAAGCAGCGCTGGCGGCAGGCCGTGGCGCCGGAGGCCGCTAATATCTAGTTACCGAAGAACCGGACGCAACTCGCCTATCGAAAGGGCGCGAGCTCGAGACCTGATGTGCGGCGCTCGCCGCTCTCAAGCGCATCAGATCGGTTTCGGCGCCGACGAATCCCCAGGCGTTCCAGGCATTGCCCGCAACCACTTCGCGGAATAGCTGCTCGGCGCGCTTCGGGTCGTGATTGTACAGGTGCCAGTTCCCTACCCCGTAAGTCACCGTGTCGAAGCTCAGTTCGGCTTCCGTGTCATCGGGACTAGCGGGTTTGGGCGGCAGCACCGAGGCTTCCGAAGCCGCACCCTGGTAAAAGCGCAGCAGCCGCAGATAGAACAGCAGGTGCGGCTCCGTGTTTTTCATGCCAGGGGTGATGCGGGTGAGGGCTTGGGCGGCTGTGGCGGACTGGCCGGCGCGGCGCAGCGAGACGTAGAGCCAATTGGTGCAGTCGATGACGCTGTCGTCGGTTTTCGCCAGGGCGAGCGCTTTTCGAAACGCAGCCGCGGCAGCAGCGAATTGGCCCTGGAAATAGTGCGCCAGGCCGAGATGGTAAAAGGCGTCGAGTTTCTTCGGATCGAGTGCGGCGGCGTGCGCCAGGTCGCGCTCGGCGCGCTGGAACTCGCGCAAGCCCACCTCCCGGTGCCCTCGCTCGATGTAGAGATCGGCGTTATTTGGCGCGAAACCCAGCGCCTTCGTGCAGGTGGCAATCGCCTCGCGATATTGCCTTCGGCCGGCTTCAGCTTGCGAAAGCGCCAGCGCCAGGCTGGCGTTCTTCGGGTCTGCCGCCAGCTTCTTTCGAGCAGCCGCCACCGCGTCGTCGTCGGGCAGGGCGTAGAGCTTACGGCCGAGCCCCGAAGTCGCCTGAAACGTGCCCGCCTCGGTCCGCGTTTGGGCGCGAAGCCGGCTCGAGCGGGTTGCGCCGGGCGCAAAGAGACACGCGGCCACCGCGACGGTGATGATGCCGGCGCGGGCGCGCGTGCCCGCCCGGTACCGCAGCCTTTCGCTCATTCTCCCCTCCGTGGTTCGCGTGCGATTCTGGCCGCGAAACTTGCGGGCAAGCCCATCGATGCGCCCGCCATCGCCACTACGATTTGGCGGAAGCGTGTGGGAGTCGAACCCACCATCCGACTCGCGAAGAGCCGGATCGCCGGCTTTGAAGGCCGGGAAGGTCACCGGACCCCTTGCGCCTCCCTGTTTATGCGGCTCAATCCTAGCATAGGGATTCCGCGGGCTGTGACGGCGCCGCGAACACCCGTCAGGCAGTCGAGCGACCAGCAGTAAACGACTCGGTTCGTCCCTGGGAATTCGTTCAGTGGGACAGGATTCAGCCTGTGCGCTTGCCCACCGGGTCTGGTAGCGACGGTCCCGCCCGCCCCAACGAAGCTAGGTGCCGAATTTGGCGAGGATTTGCTGCATCTGGGCGATGGCCTGGTCGTAGAGCGCCTGCTCGGTTTGGATTTCCTGGAGGTCGGCCTGGGCTTGCTGGGCGATTTGGGGCAGGAGTTGAGCCAAAGCCGGGTTCTGGGCTGCGGCAGCCTGCACATCGGGATTCTGCACCAGCGCGATGGTGGCGTTGGCGTCGCTCGTTCCGGTGGCGGCGACGGCGGCGACAGTCTGGCGGAGCGCCCCCAGCCGGTCGAGCGCGAGCGCGCCGGGCTGTGAGAGCAATACCGCCGGAGGAGGGGTCAATTCCGCGAGATTCACCGGGTGGGGCAGGTCGGGCACGCTGAGGACGGTTCCGACCGGCACGGCGGCAAGGTCCTTGAGTTGCGGGTTCGCGGCGATCAGGGACGAGGCCGCCTGCTTCTGCGCCGCGGAACTGCCGGGGCCCTTGATATTGAACAGCCGCGAAACCAGATCGTTGATGGTCTTCTCACCTTTGAATGACGCAAAGCGCATGGCGAATCCTCCGCCGGGGATACGGCAGCCCGGCTACTGGTTCAGCGCCACCCACGGCGCGGCGAGAGCAGTTCCATTCACGAGGATCGTTCCCCCGCCGGTAATGTTGCCGAGAACGGTGTAACGCTGGGTGGAAATGGCGAGAGCGGGGCTGCCCCCCTGGAGCGTATTGTTGCCGGCGATGACCGATGCCGCCCTCACCGACACCACTCCAGGTCCCACCTCGCCAATGAAACGAAGGAAGCATTGGTTTTCGCCCAGATTGCCGGGGCCGGCGACGGCGATCTGTGCCGCCGGCGCGCTGCCGTAAGCCTCCAGGTAATTGTCCTGAACGCTGGTGCGCTGCATGCCTTCCCGGATTTGATAGAGGTTGGTTCCATCGACGATGTAGGCCACATTCTCCTTGCCCGGCGCCACCGTATAACCGAACGTTTGGGTGAAGAATGCGATCGGGCCGACGTAGAGGGCGCACCAGGCCGTCGTGTCCGGCGCGGGCGCCTGCAGGTTTCGGCGGACGATGTTCCCGGCCACATCCACCCGATCGAATTGCGGAGTGATAACGGCGATGCCCGCCGAGGGATTCATGGCCGCAGCCGGAGGACCGACGTTCACCACCTGGTTTCCGGCGATGCGCACCGAATGGCAAGCAATGGCGGCGATGCCCACTCGAGTCATGTTCGAGGCGGGATCGAGCCCGAGGTCGCGGACGAGATTGCCTTCGATTTCGGCGCTGGCGACGAGCTGGAGCGAGATGGCGGCGGCGAGTTGAGTTTTGGCGAGCGCCGCGGCGCTGCCGCTCGGCGCCAGCCCGAGTAGTTGGTTATTGGCGACGCTCACGTGGTCGGCAAACGCGGCGCCCCGCATCAGAATGCCGCCGGCGCCGGCCGCCTCGATCAGGTTCTGTTTGATGATGGCCGAGCCCAGGCCTGCCTGAATCGCGATTCCCACGGCGCCGACACCACTGATCCGGTTGCCCACGATCTGGCAGCCATCGATTTGCTTCTTCCTGGCTGCCGCGCCGGGAGGAACGATCAGGATGCCGTTTCCGGCAGGCGCGGTTTTCGAGCCGGTAATGTCGTTTTCGGCGATCCGGGCCCAATCCATGCTGGTGACGATGCCGTTGCCCGCCACCAGCACCTCGTTGCCGACGATGTCCAGGCGGGTGGAAACGGGATCTGCGGAAAGCGGCATGCCGACAACGCCGATTCCGGCGATGGCGCAGCCGAGGATGGTGTTGCCGGCCACTCGAATGTCGCCTCCGAACCAGCAAAGGACGCTGAGGACGATGCCGTCGGAGCCGCAGGCCACCGCGTTGTCGGCGATGTCGAGCCCCAGAGCCAGCAGCACCGGGTTGGACTTGTCGGCGATGGTGCCGAAGTGGGCGACGCCGATGCCGAAATTGAAGTTCGGGCCGAGCACCGACGTGATCACGTTTTCGCGAATCGTCGTGCCCAGCAGGAAGCCTCCCAAACCGATGGCGGCGTAATCGGCGATTTGCGGCGACTGCGCGGTGAAGGCGCACCGCTCGATGGTGACCCCGGAACTGTTCTGCACCATCACCATCGCGCCTTGCACCGGCGGCGGGACGGTGACCACGGTTGTCGGCGGCGCTCCAGCCGTGGCGGGTGGCGGGGCAGTCCCGGTGGGCGCGGAGGGCGGGGCGCCCGTCGAGCCGCCGACCACAGCGACGGGCGGGCTGGGCGGGACAAAAACGCCGACCGGCGGCGCCGGACGCAACAAGACCGGTCCCGCGCGGGGAGCGGCGACGGGGGCGAACGTGGCTCTTCCACCGGCTGGTGTCGAGGGTTGCTGGAAAGTGACGCCGGTGACGGCCAGGCCGTCGAGGGTAACGTTGAGGCTGCCGTCGATCAGGATCGCTGGCTTGGGGGAAGCGCCGGCGGGCACGGGGGGCACCACCAGTGTGGAACCGCCATGGCCGGCGATTTCCAGGGCTTTGGCTCCGGCAACGAGCACCGTGTCCTGCAGGGTGTAGATTCCCGGGCCCAGGCAGACTTTTCCGCCGGTGCTCTTCACCTGGTCGATGGCCATTTGGATGGTGAACAGGCCCTGGTTGTGCTCGTCGGCGGTGACGCAAGCGCCGCAATCGCATCCTCCGCCGAATTCCGGAGGCCAGAACACGCGGCAATCGGGAGCGCTGGCGGGAAAAGTGATCACCGCGAGCCGGGCGTAGTGGTGGTGGATGCCCCGCGGCGGAGCGTGATCGAGCAACTCCACCGAAGCATCCACCACCCGCGCGGCGAAAACCCAGTAATCCGCCAGCAGGAACTGACCGCCCGAAATGGCCGGATCCAGGCTGAAGGAGACCTGGACGCCGTCTCCCAGCACCACGGTGGTGTTTGCCTTCACCGGGATCAGCCCGCCGTTGGCATCGACGTCGACGATCTGGTTGCCGTTGGGATCGAGAACGATGCCCTTCTGGTTCCAGCGAACCACTCGCGTGTGACGCGCCGGCAGTTTCGCGTTGAAGCCGGCCGGAGCGGGGGGCAGAGTGACCGGCGCGGTGAGTTGGATGGTCAGGTTCACGTCGTCGACGAATTTCACCTTGCGCATGTCGCCGGGAAGCCCGCCGAGCTCGCGGAGATCGTCGGTGACTTCCACCCAATCCCCGGGGCTGAAGCGAAGTACGGCGTCGCGCTTGGTGCGCACGACGGTGAGGGTGTCGCCGGTGGCGTTGATGGCGGTGACGGGCGAGGCGACCGAAGCGTTATCCCGCGACCATTTGAATTGCGCCGTGCCCAGGGCGCCGGGCTGGTGGATTTCCACGCGATACAGGCGGTTCTCCGCCCCGCGATAGCCGGTGTTGGGGGGAAGCGAACAGGGATCGGTGCTGGCCGGAACGCCGGCGGCAGCGGTGGTGACCTGCCCGGCCGAAGGAGCAATCACCGCCGCCCAGCCGGTGATACTGCCGTCCTTGGTGGAGCAATCGACCGCTCCCACGTCCTTCAGCACCTTCACTTGCCAGGCGGTTTGCAGCCGCGTGCCGGTGTCCACCGCAACCGCCTGGTCCACCAAACCCGGATCTTCCAGGTAGGTCACCTCGCGCTGCCAGACGTCGAGGTAGACCAGGTGCGGGCCGTTGTCGGGCGGCTGCGGCAGGACAAAGGGATTGGGCAGGGGGAGCGCGGAAAAATCGCGGAAGTAAGGCTGCGATTCATAGCTGATCGGCTGGGTGCCGGCCTGTTCCCCGAGCACCGGATCGTACTGCAGCGGGCTGGCGCCGTGGTTTTCCGCCAGCAGGCCGTCGACGTAAATGCGGCCGCAGCCGATGGTGAGGTCGTTTGCGGGGGTGATGCGGATCTTGAAGGCGTCGGGAGTCTGCCGGGGGACGACGGCGCGGCCGATGATGTCGAGAGTTTCCGTGCGCCAGCGGCGATCGAGCAGCTCGACCAGCTCGTTCCAGTCCTGGTCGAGCATCACCCGGCCCTGTTGCATCAGAATGCCGGCGGCATCTTTCGCCGGACTGAAGCGGAATTTCGTGTAGTCGCCAGCCATGGTCATAGCTCCTCTTGAGGCACGTAAAGGATGCCGGCATCGAGCCCGAACGGCAGATATTCCTGCAAACGAATCCTCAAATTGCTTTCCCGCTGCGGCTGTTTCAGGTGGCTGAACGCGCCCATTTCCGAGCCGTCTTCCGCGCCAGTGCGAATCTCCACCGGGCAAGCCAGGCGCAGCTGGGCGTAGGCGGGCTGGCCATACAGGTTCGAACTGAACGATGGCGACAGCCACGCCTGCACAAAATGGGTGATTTCGTCCTTCTGGGCCTGGGTCAGGTTGGGATTGGTCTGCTCCGCCAGCGCGATCGCTTCGTCGATGGCCAGATCCGGCTGGCAACGGAAGCGCCGGGGCGTGCGCGAGCCGGGCACGACGTAACTGAAACGGACGCAGCCATCCTGCTTACGGAGGACATCGATCTTGGCGGTGAAAATCACTTCGCTCGCATCGAGCGATTTCGCTTGGGCGGTTCCGAAAAGCGTCGAGCGCTCGGCGTGCAGCGGGCCGGAATGGGCTCCGGCATAGTCCGCGAGGGCGGCGGCGCCGGCGCCGTCGAGAATGCAATCGAGCAGCCAGATGCCGGCGGCGGTTTGGGGAATCACCAGCGACCCGAGAATGCTGAATGCCGCCTGCACCTCCAGTTGCTCGTTGATGGGCTGATTGGCCGGGCCCTGGTCCACGATCAGGCTGGAACCGGCGTGGGCGGGACTGCCGTCGGTGCTGGTGTTGAAATTCCGGCCGGGGACAAGCGTCGAGTGGAGGAACCGCAACTGCCCCAGATCGCCGATGACGTGCAGGAAGCCTTCGACGACAACGCCGCTGAGAGTGAGGCTGCCATTGCGGTCGGGATTCGTGATCGGCGACGGCGGAGAAACATCGAGCGCGAGCCCGGCGGCGGAGGTTTGGAGCAGGGGCCGCTGGCCGCTGGCCGCTTCGATCACCAGCCAGCCTTCGTTTCGCAGCGCGATCGAGCCAGGCAGCGGGTAGTTGCGGCTGTCGAGGATGCTGATCACCGCATTGGGCCGGCCATCGTTCTGCCATTGGTTGATGGCGTCGATGAGCTTGGTGAACACCGGCGCCACGCCCTTCTGTTGTACCTGGTAACGGATCGGAGGCGGCACGGGCGACCAATCCTGCCGCACCAGCCATTTTTCGCGATCGTAGGGACCGCCGCCGAGACCGGCGCTGAACCCATAATGGAAGAACACATCCACCGGACCCGCCGCGGGCCAGCCCGCGCCGACGGCCATGCGGCCGCTTACGGCGTCCACCCAGATCACCTGACCTGGCGGCTGGGCCGCGGGCCAGGGATCGAGTCGCTGGCAAACAATCATCGAGGGATCGACCGGCGCTCCGTTCAACACGACGTATAGGCTGGTGTCCGGAACGTAGTCAGGATTCCCGGCCAACGGGCCAAAGGGTCCGTAGAGTTCGGTGAATCCCGGCCGCGGCAGCTGCAAGGCCAGGTAGGCCTGGAGGTCGGCGTAGAAGAGCGGGCGGCGAATGGGAGCGGGCACGTTCAGCTCGATCGCCAGGCTGCCGTCGTCCGGCTCCCGACGCTGCCGGGTGAAGAGCGGAGCGGGATTGCCCAGCGGACTGAAATGGTATTGCCAAGGCTGGCCCGCCTGGCGAGCGGAGACGTTTTCGAGCGGGAAGGCGCCCAATCGCCACAGGAAAATACCGACGTTGCGGATGTTATGCCAGCCGGTCTGCTGGGCGGGGTGGCGAACATCGACGGTGTGGCTGGTTTCGTCGAACGCGCCGTAGAGGCGTTCCAGGCGATCGAGCGACCGCAAATCGGTCCATTGGCACGGGTAGCGGAGGTGCTCGAGGTGTTGGGTCCAGCCCAGCAACTGGAAGAATTCCACCACGTGCGCCGACCAACCGGTGACGTCGGCCGCCAACTCCTCCAACATCCTCGGCGTCGCCTTGCGCCGCCGGTAATAAATCGTTTTCGCGACGTCGGCGCGCACGCGAACGGCGACCGGCGGCAGAAGGTCGCGTCCGGCCAAATCAGGAAACAGCGATTTCGCGGTATCGACGTAGGGGATGCGGCTGGCGTCGTAGAGCAGGTTGTTGCTGACCAAGTCGCCGATGTAAGGAACCACCCAATCGGCGCAGGTCTCGATGAACAGGTTCTCGTAGAGCTGCTGGATGTCCCGATCGACCAGCGCGCCCTGCCGGGCGAGGATGTCGAGCAGATCGCGCAGCGGATAGTTGTTCTGCGCATCGCGCTCGCGGTAAATCGCGGGCAGCAGGTCGTAAAGTTGGGTGTTGTCGTTGTCCATGAGTTCGCTATCCGTTCTGGGCGGTGATCGTCACGTCTTGCGATGGCGTCTCGATCCGCGCCATCTCCGCCGGTAGCACCCTTCCCGGGTTGGCGGGGTCGGGCCGCGCGCTGAAAATGCGCAGGTTTGTTTGCACCGGCGCGACGGCGCCGTCGGCCAAGCGGGTGACGTTGCGGCTGTCCAAATAAGCCTGGAAATCGGAGTCGCTCATCCCCGCGGGCCGTTTGAAGCCCAACAAAGTGACCTCGACGCCGGTGACGCCGGCCACGCCCTGCAACAGCAGGTAAATCTGGCTGAGGTGAATCGTCTGGCCCAGGCTCAGTTGGTCGAACGCGAGGCCGGCCAGCAGCGCCTGCTGCGCGGCGGAGAGAACGTCGGCCTGCGCGTAGGCGGGATCGACCCACAGCTTGGCCGCAACAAGGATCGGTACCTGCCCGTAGTTGCCGAGCAGCAGGCGGAAATTGGGGTCGCGGGCGTTGGCGAGCGTGTTCCCGAGGCTGGCCAGGTCGCTGAACGTTCCGCCTTCCTGCCCTGCCACCGTCAGATGAACGGCCGGGGCCAGGCCGTCCCACACCCAGGTGGCCAGCGCCTTGGCCACTTCGCCCGATGACGTGATCAGATCCTCGAAATCGCGCAGCGATACGGCGCGGCCGAACGTCCTCACCGTCCGCGGAGCGTTCTGACGAACGGCGTCGGGCGATTCCGGGTCGGCGCCGCCGTCGGCGGCGAGCGGGTTGGTAACCGCGTTGAGATACTGGAGGCGGTCGAGCAAAGTGGTGAGGGAATTGGCGCCGACGCGGCCGGCGAGGCCCGACCCGATGCGGTACGTCGCCACAACGTTACCCGAGCCGGTGGGAAGCACCGCCCCGGCGTTTCCGTCGCCGAACTGGACGAGAGTCTTGCCGGCATCGGTCTGGCGAGTGGAATAGACCTGGGCCGTGGGCGGCTGGGCGTAGAGCTCGGGCGTCTCCGACCACGAAACCCTGTTGACCGCCAGCTGCAAGCTGCTGGTCACGCCCCCGGGGCCGGACCCAGGAACGTAGGTGAGCGGCTGCTTCTGCAAGGTGAATCGCTGGAACGTTTGTGAGGCGTCCCCGTTTCCCAGCACTTCATTGCGAACCGTTTCGCCGTGGCTGGCGCGGGCGACGTTGCCGAGCAACACGGCGCTGGCGGTTTCCAGCGCCACGCTATCGGCGGTGAGGGGTACCACCAGATGAGCGAACGCTCCGGGCCCAGCGCCGGCGGCGGCAACGATGGCGGCGGGCGACTGGATCGCCGCCGGAATCGGCAGGCCGGCGTCGTCGAGCAGCAGCACCTCACGGCCGACGTCCAGGTCCTCCGGGTGCAGCACCACGCCGGGCACGAAGGCGTTTTGCTGGATGGTCCGGTTGACCTCGATGCCCAATCCGCGCTCGTCCTCGGCCAGCACGCCGGGCAGATAGACGGTGGCGCTGGTGAGCTGATCCGGATAGACGGCTCCCCGGAACGTGATGGGATCGCCAACCAGTTCGTACACCACCGCGCCGCGAATGTCGTCGATCGAGCCAATCGTGTTCTGGGAATTGACTGGCTGCACCGTCACCTGGGTCACCGTGTCGCTGATAGGGCTGGTGGTATTTGCCGGTTGATTCTTGCCCTGGACCGACACGCCCGCCTGATCGGTTTGCGTCACCGTCACCAGAATGGTCTGCACCCCCGCGAAGTCGAGGATCGTGCCGAGGTTGGCGGCGTTGATGTCGATCGAACTCAGTCTGTTCAGGATCATTCCCGAGCCGAAACCGGCGCCGAAGAACGCGGAAGCCATCGCCGCTTGCGCCTCTGCCGCAGCCTCGACCGCCGCGAGCCCGTCCACCGGAGCGATCACCGGGTTGGTGGGCGCCACCACCAGCAATTGCGTTCCCGCGGCCAGATCGCCGTAGCGGCCATCCAGCGCCAGCGTGTTTCCGCCGGGATTGGAGAAGTCGGTGGTCATCAGGTTCCATTGCAGCCCGCCGGGCGCGTTGTCGGTGGGAACGGGCAGCATGAAGCTGGCGGGCGCGTTGTAGCCGTAGAGCCGGAACGTGCGGCGGAACTTGTAGGCCTGGGTGGTGGCGGTCCAATCGCCGCCCTGCACCGGCGTGGTCCACCGCAGCGTCACCCGCCCGTCCGCAATGGCGAGCGCAGCGATTTTTTTCTCCTCCACCGGGTCGGAGCCGCCGTCGTTGAACAACACGACCGGGTCGTTGGGGGAAAGCGCGGCGGCGAGCGCCGGCCCCTTCAGGGCATCGAGCTCGGCTTCGGTCGATGCCTGGGCCAGGGGATTGAGGGTGGCGGGAGCGGGATAGACGCGCAGGCGATTGAAGCGGGCATCGGCGGTGATGGCCTCGAGCGTTTCGAAGGTTTGCGGCTGCTCGCCCGCCTGGGGAACGCTTTGCACCCGCAGGCCGGCCGGGATGTCCACCACGCGGCCGGCGTCGATCGTGAAAGCCAAATCGTCGAGCGCGGCCACCCCCGGCCGCGGGGAATAATCCAGCAGACGGGCCAGGCGCTGAAGCGATGCGGGCTGTTGGGCGGTGCGCAGGAACACTTCGTTGGCGTAGCGCTCCTGGTAGAAGGTGAGGACGTCGAGCACCGCCGCCCACAACTCGAGGAAGGTGACGGAATAATCGTCGGATTGCCTCGTGGAAAGCGCCGCCAATTCCGGCGCGCCGGCGATGGCGTCCAGCATCGTTTCGCGGAAACTGGCGTAAGTGCCGATGCGGTACGCGATGGCGGACAGGCCCGGGCGGTTCTCCTCGGGCAGCGGCACCAGCGGCGCGCCGGGCTCGCAGCAACCGCAGGGCTGGGTCATAGCTTTCCCCCTCGCAGCGTAACTTTCAAGACGCCGCGTTCCATGAAATTCGGGTCGTTATCCAGCCGGGCAATTTGCCAGGGCCCGATTGGGAACACGCCTTTGGCGAGCTCGCCGTTATCGGGCTGGCCAAATTGATGGAACGCGGTGACCACCACCGAATCCACTCCTTCCACGCGGTCGACCGCCGCGTACACCTGGCTCAGGTAAACCGGCTGGCCGAATTTGAAATTCCCGGTATAGAACAGCCCCTTTCCGCCTGCAGGCAGCAGCCGGTTGCTGAGGGCCGCCAGCACCGCCTGCTCGACGTCGGCGCGGAAATAGCCGCACGCGGCGCAAACCAGCAAGTCGATCTCGAGCGCGACGAACTGCGGCGGGCGGATTTCCAGATCGTAGCCGGTTTGGCGATAGCTGGTGAGAAAAGCGGCCACCTCGCTGGCGAGCGTTGGGGAGAGGCTGGTGAGCCCCTTCGCCTCGTTCACCAGGTCGGCGGGATCGCTGGGCAAAACGCCCACAAATACCGTGTGCCAGCTCCCCGTCCAGCGGAAGCTGGCGACGGCGCTCGCCACCCGCGGCAGCAACAGAGCGGCGTTGGCGTAATCGGCTTCGGTCACAGCCCGGTATTGGACGGCGTGGAAGGCCGCGGGAGCGTCTTGTCGAACCTGTTCGATGCTCTCCAGATCGACGCCGGCGACCGCCGCAAGCGGGTTGCGAATGAACAGGACGCCGCTGACGGCAGGCTGCGGGGCCAGGTGGGCCATGGTTTCCGCACCCACGTTCCCCGCCAGCCCGTTGCCGATCCGGTAGACGGCTTCGATCGACGTGGCCCCGGCAATTTCGCGGCCGTATTCGCCGTCGCCGAAGCGCAGTACCGCCAGGTCGTCGTTGTCGATTTCCGCCACGAAGTTTTCGTCGAACGGCGTGCTTTCCAGCAGGTCGGCCGCAGGCGTCCACAATTCCTGGCCCGCGGGGAAACCCACCAGCAAGGCAATCGCCGGCTGCGCCTGGCGGACGTCGCATGTCAGATTCGTTCGCGGTGTCTGCAACAGGCCTGTGGCCGAGTCGTAAGTCACCAGCGAAGGCCGGCACTCGATGGTGAGCGGACCATGGGAAAGGCGGGGACGGAAGATGGCATCCGCCGGCACCGGGGCACCGAGCGGAATGGACTCGCTGGTGGTGAGTCCGTGGTCGGCAAGCACCAGGTTTCCGCGCGCCACCGAAACGTTTCGCAGAATCACTCCGCCGGTGATCTGGGCAGAAAGGCAAAACGGATAGGTGAGTTGGTCGGCAAGGCGCCAATGGACGTGGAGCAAGGGCAGGGTGGGTCCCGCCGTCCACGGTTGCGGCAAACCGTTGACCAGCGTGTTGCTGAACAGCGGGTCGGAGTCCGGCTGAGGCGGCTGGTCGATCTGCACCACCTGCCGGTGAGCGCGGTCGGCATCGGCCGCAATGCCCGTCAGCGGACCCATCACCTCTTCGAACAGGAGGTAATCGCCTTGATTCAGAACGGGCAAATCGGCCACTCCGGTGACGGTGATGTAGAGGAAGGCATCGGTGGCTCCCGGGCGCAAGCAGCACCGCTCGTCACCCCAGGTGTGAATGAAGATCTGGTTGTTCCTGCGGTCGAGCTGGGCGGGGTGGGTGGTTTCGAAGACGGCGACCGAGGCCAAGGCGGGATCGCTCTCGAGGGTATCGGCGGTGATTTTCGAAGGGTCCACCACCACCTGAGGCGGGGACGACTCTCCGGCCAGGGGCCGGAAAATACGGGTGAGCACCTTGGCGCCCTGGGGCAGGCTGACCGGCCCGGCGACCGAAGGGTCGATCGCGACGTGAACGTAGGTCCACGCGTTCCGGCCGTCGTGCATCCGGTAATCGACAAGCTTGGCCAGCCGCCGGGCGGAAATCCGCTGGCGAGCCGTGTCCAAGTAGGCCTCGTTGGCTGCCGCGTCCTGGAAGTAGGACAGCCGGTCGCCGGCATAGGCCAGCAACTCGATGAGGGCGATGCCGAGGTCGGCGGGATTACGCTCGAGGAATTGGGGATTGAGCTGGGGAAGCAGGTCGAGCATCAGCCGGCGGAAGCTGGCATAGTCCTTGGCCTGGTAATCGAGCAGGGGGCCGGCGAGCGGGGGAGGCGGACAGACCTGGATTTGGCGGCAATCGAAGTCCACCGCGCAAGCAGCCATGAACGAGAAATCCACCTGGCGCAGCACCCGGTCGAGTTCGGGAACGTTGAGGGTGAGCGTGTAGGTGGAATAGTCGCCCGGAGGGTCGACGGTGATGGTGATGAACCCGCTGGGGTCCCGCGCCGCCTTCACCGGCTGGATCCCGACCACGCGCGTGCCGCCGGTGATGGTGATGTTCGCCGGGTTGGTGCTGAGGCCGTAGCCGTCGTTGGGATCGTTGGGATTGGCGGGGTCGAGCGGGGGAACGGGCTTGAGGAAATGGACGTAGAGAAGCGAGTGGTCGGCGGGGTCGACCTCGACATAGTCGATTCCATTCACGCCGGCGCGCTTGCCCACCAGGTCCCGGCGGATCTGCTCGTTCAGGCACGATGCGTTCGTCTCGCCGTTCAAGCGCCTTCTCCTAGGCCGGCCCGGTGAATTCGTCCACCCGGCGCTCGCCGCTCGATCGCAGCAAGTAGACGACGGTCACCACCAGTTGCTCGGCCACCGGGGTGACGTCCACCCGCTCAACCTGGATTTCCCTCTCCAGCCATTTCTGCAACGCGCTTTTCACGAGCACCTGGGTCGCTGCCGCCAACGGCTCGCTGTTCGGCAGGAACACCAGCCGCTTCAGCCCGCAGCCGAAATCGGGCCGATTCACCCGCTCGCCGGGATTGGTGAAAAGCACTTGCTCGATCATGTCGCGCACGTGGTCGTCGCGGCCGGTGACGGCGGTGCGGCCGCGGCCGTCGATGTGAAACGGATAATCGAGATAGCTTTGGTCGGCCATCGAGTCGGTTCCTCAGAAATTCGCCGGATCGGTCTGGATCTGGATGTTCTCGTTCGTCTGCGTATTGGTGCTGTTGTCGAAGATGCCCAGAGCGGCCACGTTCTGGTCCAGGTGGTGCACGATGCCTTGCGCGATGGCGACGAACAGCCTTCGCCGGTCGCGCGCCTCCTGGGCATTTGTGTCCACGGCAAACGTTTTCATTCCGTCGGCGCTCAGCAAGTCGTTCAGGGCGGCCTCCATCGCCGCCGCCATGCTCCCGGCGAAATCCGAGGGCATGGCGTTCTGGTCCGCATTCTTGTCACCCATCCCTCCCGGCTTCAGTGCGCTGCCCATGCCCTGGTCGCTCCCTCGTTCCTCACTCCACCATGTTCTTGATCGAAAGCAGCGTCGGCGTGGCTGGCGGAAACGGCGCCACCGGCGGCGCGGGGGTCACCGGCAGAACTCCCGCCGCCAGCTCGCCAGGATGAACGTGGGTGTTGAACATGAGCACGAGCTGATTCAAATAGGCAAGCAGTTGATCGCCCAGAACGGCGGGATGAACCGCGGACTGGCCGTGCTGGATCAGCGGCGCGTCGATAGTGACCACGATTTTGCTGGTCAGCTGCGCCACGCCCACCTGCATCGAGAGCAGATTCAGGCCGGCCATGTCAGTCAGGGTAATTTTCTGGGTCTGATCGTTGAACGAGAGCATCAGGCCGGTGTCGGTCCGAAACACCTTGCTGGTGAACATGGCCGGCGCGCCGAGTTCGTTGAGCGGCACCTGAGCCGTTCCCCACCAGCAGCCGGTCCACACCGGCCGGCTGACGTCGCCCGCCTCGAATTCGATCCACACGCCGCTGCCCACCATCGGAACGGTGAACAGGCCGGCCATCGTTCCCGCGTAGGGGGTGCACGGCAGGGCCCAGGTGCTGGGTATCACTCCCAGCACCTCGGGCACGATTGCTTTCAGCCGGCCCTGGTTTTGCGGGTCGACGTTGATGGCCACCAGGCCCCGATACTTCCCGTAGAAGCGGTCGGTTTGCCGTTCGACGATCCCGGCGATGGCTTGTTCGAGTGCCACCACAGCCTCCTCTCTCAAATCTGAACGTAAAGCTCGGCGCCGGTCATGAGCGCCGCGTTGCGCCGGGCTTCGAATTTCTGGACGTAGGAGCCGCAATTGTCGATGGAGTGAGAAATGCGGCTCAGGAAATACGAGCCGTTGAAAAACATCCCCGCTCCGCGCACGTTCACGGTGCCGCCGGGATGCAGCACCGCGACGTCCGGGCCGATGGCGCCTTCGGCCACCAGCGCCCAGGAGGAACGGTTCACAATCGCCTGCGTCGCCGAGATCAGCCCTGGCGGCATGAACTGCCCCGTTTCCGCCGGCAGCACCATCGGCGGCGGATGCGCTCCGGCAACCGCCCGCAGCACCGAGTTCTCCACGCCCATCGGGGTTCCCAGCGGATACAAGCCGCCGGCCGGCGGCGGCGTCGCGGGCACCAGCGCGGGAAAGGCAAAGGGCGCGCGGGTCTTCACGTCGAGCCCGGCGCCCAGCGCGGTGGTTGGCCGGGCCATGTCGTACCGGATTTTGAAATCGGTGACGTTCGTTTCCGCGCCCATCTTCACGTTCAGCACCGCCGCGGGCGGCGCAGGAAGGTTCATCGGCGGCTCGAAATGGCCGGTGTCCAGCCCGGTGATCGGGTCGGGCTGCACGTAACAATCGAACCCGTTGCGCTGGGCCAGCCGGCGGAGGAACCGGATATCGGTGCCACGCTGGGTGGTGGTGCCTTCGGGCTCCACCAGCATGGCCATCGTCGGCGAAACCGAAGGCACGATGGTGTATTGCCCGAAAATGGCGGCGGCGATGACGCTGTCCGGCATCGCCGGCCACGCCATCACCTTCTCCTCCAGATTCATCAGCATCGTCGCGTCCATGCCGGTCACTTCGAGCACCGATCCCCCGGCTTGATCGTCGTAATTCACCTGCTGGCTGGTGACGTAGCCGTTGATGAGGGCCATCGGGAGACTGATGCCCACCTTCACCCGGATTTGCACAGGAGTCAGCGGCCGGAACAGGCTCTCCTGGTATTGCAACTGGAGCAGGTCCCAGTCGCTGAGCTGCGTTTGCGATATGCGAAAGCGCAGCCGGAACACACTGGCCACCTCGGTGGACGATTCCACCTCCACCTTCTGCAAGGCCTGCATCAGCGGCGGCGGGGCGGGCAACGGCGGCATGCCCAGCAGCAGCGTGGTGGTGATTCCTCCCTGCATGGTCACCTCTGCGCCAGCGGAACGTTCAGCCGGCGGCCGGCAACCGCCGTCAGATCGTCGGGCCTTAGCGCCGTGTTGCCGTCGCAAACCCGCCAGTACTGTTCGGGATCGCCGTAATACTGGAAGGCGATCAGGTCCAGCCGGTCGCCCTGAGCCACCGTATGGGTTTGCAGCGTCTGGGTGTCGGGAGTCAGCCGCAGCAGCTTGTAGGGAATCTGGCGGCCGGACGGGTCGAGGTAGAGCCCGTCGGGCGTTGCGGCATACCGGCTTGTGCTCGAGAACATCCTTGCCTCCGCTAGAACGGCAGCAGGCCCTTGATCTGTGTAGCCGCCTGAGCCACCAGTCCGCCCACCTGGAATCGCGACATCACTTCTTTGGCCACCTGGTTGACGATGCCGAGCACGTCGAACGGCGCGCCGGCGTAATCGAGTTCGCATTGGGTAAGCGAGCGGAGTCCCAAATCCACTTTGGCTTGAATCGGATTTAGGAGTTGGTCGAAAGCCTGCTCGGTGATGGAGACCGAAGTCACCTGCACCGGCACCACCCGCGCCGGCCCCCAGACGAACAGCACGACCGGGGTGACCGGCGGAATGGTGAACGTCGAGCCGAAAGCGAGCAGCGCTTTCTGAATCAACTGCATCGTCGAGGCGGGATACAGCAGCAGCTCGAGCGCGGCCAGCGCCGGATTCAGCCCGAGCGCCATCGTCACAGCGTCGCTGTCTTCGAGTTGATCGGCGGCATCGAGTTCGACGGCGAGCTGGTAGGTTTCGATGGGCGACTCGGTGACGTTCCGGGTGTCTCCGCCGGTCTTGCAAGGGTCGGCCGAGCCCCCGCCGCCGGGCTGCGAGCCGCCGCCGACCGCCTCCACTTTCCGGGTCATCGTCTCCGGGTTGTACTGGAAGATGATGATGTTGGTGGGCACGGGGATAGGCGCGCCAAACACCACCAGCGCCCCTTTCAGCAGTTTCGGACGACCGGGAAAATCAGAGGACATCGCTACTCCTCCTGCAATGGCGATGGAACGGCGCAAAGGAACAGGCCGCATCCGGCACCCACGCGGATACCGGGTGCCTCGTCGGCTCTTCCGAGTGTTGGCATGTAGGCACCATATCCGCTCGTCGCTGCTTCAGAATGGAGGACAACCTCGCATATCCATTAAGCCCCCCCCGATCGCATTTCCGGTCGGAGCTAGCTCAGCCGTCCCCCCGAAGAGTATTCGGGTAGTTGAATGCCAGGAGAAGAAGTGGGAAATCGCCTTCCAGGGCGCAGGCCGTTCCCTGGCGATCACCCAGTCCGTTAAATTCAGCGCGGACCTGGCCTCATCGACCCTCGTCCAGGGCCAGCGCGTCGGCAACCCAATCGCAACCGCCATCCCGGGGGCGTCGGCCATGCCGATTTCGCCATGCGCGTCCGGTATGAGGCACGTTGCGCCGGGCGACGGTGAGTCCTGCGCTCCGGGCCCGGTTTCGCCGACTTTCGTCCAGGTCCCTCCCGAGCGCGTGCAGAGCTTGGTGTGCTTCGCTTGCACGATCCCGTACTCCACCGTCGGCCGGTGGCCAGAAATTTTGAAAAACAGATTCATTCCATTGAGGGCAACTGGATCGCCTGCCTTCGCGACGCCCAGATGAGGCGAACAGTCGACGGGGGCCCTGCAACAGGCAAGTTTTCCCCCCGTGGTCATGAACCGAGAGAATGTGGCGACTGGCAGGGTTGGCGCGGCTACGGGCGATGGACTACCAGCCGAGGTGGTCGCGGAAGCCGCAGGATGTCCCGAGCCCGGGGCGGTGCCGCCGCCTCCCGAGGCCTGGGCAGTGGGAGCACCAGCATCGGGCGAGCCGCCGTCAGGCAACCGATGAACCGTCGCCGTCGCTAGCTGAGCAACTTCTGCAGCGATCTGTTCACTGACTTGGGCGGTCCCTCGTCCCCTAGCCTGCGAGCTCGACATCGAATCCGCCTTACTCCCCAATTCGTAAGAGCGGTGCGGGAAACCTATTTTTGTCACGGCTGGGAGCACCTGCTGCAGGGCATGGTTGCCGAAGGTACGTTGCAGAACGGCGATTCTTCCCCAGGGGCTTGGCGAAGCCACCGAAGGCGCGGGCGCGCGGAGCGTTCGTGCCGCAGCTTGCGGCGCCGATTTCTGTTCGCGTTGTGCAGCAGCTAAGCCCATCTCATCCCATCGGGAATCGCACGCCAACTCTTGCTCTGACTGAGCCGGATCCTCGCGTGTGGCTCTTCCTCATGGCACCCAGCCCAAATCCTTGAAGTGCCCGTATACGCACCCCAAGTCGTAGTTGCACGTTCCATCCGACTCCCGCTTCTCCACCACCTGCGTGGGATCGATGTGTATCGAAGCGGGCGACCGGCCCAGACAGAAATGGAGACCTGGCGCACAACTCACCCTCTCGCGCCAACACGGCGTTTCGCCTCGGTTGAAGTGATACAACCCCCCCGTCAGTGGCACGTCCTGACAGTATTGGGCGCTGTGCGCCAGTTGGTCGGAAAGACCCGGGACGCTCACCACGTTGAAATCAAATCCGACCGTAGTGCCGCCCCAGATGGCGCAAATCTCCGCAAGATGGCCCCAGAAGATTCTCGAGGAAGTCCAGCGGCCGTAAATCTGCTGAATAACCGTCAGCGCGCCGCCGCGCGCGAGTCGGTCCAGAGCCTCCCAGAAATCCTTCGGCGGCGACCCCCAAAAGGCGTTGTCGATATTCTTCGCCGAACCGGACATGCCGGCCGCTCGGCGGCTGTACGACCTCCAAAGTGTCTCGAGTAGCGGACTCGGCAGCCCACTGTAAGGAGAACCCACGGGAATTGCCGGCATCGCGGTTGGCGCACGAGGTACGACAAAGGGAGACAATCGGGCAGCCCGGTCCCGCTCCATCGCCCCGCCGAACCCGCCCGACTGAACCGGCGGCAGGAAGAATTGGCGTTGGAGGATGCCCGCCGGCGCGAGTCTTGCGGCCAGCGGGCCATTGCCGGCGCCTGCGCCCCACTGAGATAAGTTCTCTCTCTCCTTTTCCCCTGAGGGCGTGGCCTGCAAAGCCCGCCCGGCTTCCTTCTCCCGCACTCCATCCGTCGCAGCTCGGAATGGCGAGGGCATGGACGTGCCGGCATTCGTCTGTTGGACAACGTGCGTGAGTTCGTGAGCCAACAGACGCCGGCCGGGCCCTGTCGTTGGCGCAAACTGACCCGCGTTGAACACCAAATCGCTGCCGACGGTGTAGGCCAGGGCGCTGACCGCCCGCGCAGACTCCGCTGCTTGCGCATCTGCGTGGACGCGCACCCGGCTGAAATCGTGCCCGAAGCGCGACTCCATGAACGCGCGGGTGGCCGAATCGAGCGGCTGGCCGGGCGAGCGCAGCACCTCGTCGACGATCGGCGGCGCGGCCTCCGCCGGCGACGAGGCCGTTGCCGCTTTCCGCCGAATGGATCGCTGATCTTCTTCCTGGCACTCGGCGCACGTGCCACCGCAGGAACAGGCGCGCTGGAGCGCCGCCGGCGCGCCAGCGGCAATCGAGGCTGTCCCCACGCCACCTGGGGGCGACCCGGCGGTGACATGCTCGGCCACCCGATCGGCTTCGCGCTCGAGCGGATCGCCCGGCTCGCTCACCAGCGGCTGCCGCTGCATGAATCGCTGCGTCGCCTGGTTGCCGAACGTCTGCTGGAGAGCGGCGATTCGTGCGACGGGATGCGGAGCCGCCGCCGGCTGGAAACCGCGCCGGGCCGGCGCGGGGGCAACCCAATCCTGCCCGGTGCTCGCTTCGCGTTGGAGGGTCGCGACCGTCATGTCACACCCATCGATCGATTGCCCCCGAAAGCGCTACGCCGATTCCTCCGCCCGGCGTGTCTTGACTGCCTGAACACTGGCGCTGTGCCGCCACGCCCCCTGCGCTCGTCGGTTGGCGGAGTTGCAGCGCTCTCTTCGTGGCGGGTTGCATTACGGCAAATCCTCCGCCGATTTCTCGATTTCCGGCGTGAACGACCCGCGAGGTTGGTAGAGCGGCCGCATTTTCGGATGCGCCGGCGGAAGCGGGCGCAGATCCGGTGCCGGCATCGGCCAGTCCAATCCGTGGGCATCTCGCAGCTCTCCAAGCAGCGTGGTCTTGATTTCCGGCGGCCATTTCGCCATGACCGATTGGACCAGGCTCGCGATCAGCTCGGTCACCTTGGGGCAGTTGTTGATGCACCGCAGTTTCGTCAGCATCCCTCGAAAGCCCTCGCCCTTCGACTCGGCGTGCATCTGGACCCACGTGCGCATGGAAGTCTGGAAAGCCCGTTCCGCTTCCTGCCGGTCCGCGAAGTGCGACACCGTGTTCTGAACTTCGCGGTAATGAATCGGAAACTCGCTGAATTGCGCGAACATCTCGCTCAGTTCGTGCAGCGTGATTTCGTTCTTGGTTCGCGACGAGATTCCCACCGGCGTTCTGCGCTCGAAAGCGATGTGAGCAGCCTCATGGGTCATGGTCTCGACAAGCTCCGTCTTCCAGAAGTCCCCATCAAGCAGGCAATCTCCTCCGTCAGCACTCTGGCTCAATTCCATGCACGGCTTTCCTTGATTGAACCTGGCCGCCTGCTGCTCGAGTTCCTTGGGCACCTCCATGCACGACGCAGACGGGCTCGGCGCCGAGACGTTGAAGTTCTTGCACGTGTCCACCTGGGCCGCGACTTCCGCCGATAATCCCGGATTCACCGTCACTTGAAAAATCTCCTTCAGAACGCCCGGCGAGGAAGCTTCCGCCGCCTGCTTGACCTCCTTGGCCGGCACCGGATGCTTGGGCCGCGCCGTGGATTCCTTTTCCGCCTTCTTTCCGAAATCCCACGCCGAACCTGGAATTGGCGGTTCGCAAATCTTGCCGTCCAGGCAGGGCGTTACGCCCATCGGAAGATCGGTGAATCGTGGCGCCCTCGCGGGCTTCCGTGGGGGCAATTTTCGGCCTAGCCCGCGCGGATCGTCCTTGTCCGGGCCGGCTCGGCGCAGGATGCGAGGGCCTTCCGGTTGAACCGAATGGGCAAGTTCGCGCGCCAACGGGAGTCCGCCTTCGCGGCGCCCTGCGCCAAACCGCGACGTTCCATGAGGGATGTGTCCGCCAGCGGTGTATGCAAGCGCGTTCACGCCGGCGGGCGCGCTCTCCGGCGCCGGCAGTGCGCTCACTTCCTCGGCGATGCGATCGGCTTCGCGCTCGAGCGGATCGCCGGGCTCGCTCACCAACGGCTTGCGCTGGAGCATCCGCAGGATCGCCTGGTTGCCGAGCCTATGCTGGAGGCTGGCGATTCGCGCGGCGGGATGCGGCGCCGCCACCGGCTCGGGCCGCCGGGTCCGCGCGGGAGCGGCCAAATCCCGGCCCGTCATTGCTTCGCGTTGGAGAAACGCCAGCCTCATGTCACACCCATCGATCGATTGCCCGATACAGAGCGAGTGCCAATTCCTCCGCCCAGCGCGCTTCGCTGGCCCCCGCCGGCGGTTTCATCTCCGGTCCCTTCACCGCGGGCAAGTCGGCGCCGGTTGTTTCCGGCGAAATCCCGCGACCGCCCAGCAGCCGCGCCAGGGCAGTTTCGGTGCGCCGGGCCAGCCGCTGAGCGCCGGCGGGATCGAGCGCCACCCCGTCGAGCACCAGGCATTCGATTTCCACCGCCAGCCGGCTCATGTGGTTCCGACCACCGTCGGGCCGGCGCGTTTTGCCAGGGTATATTCGCGCCGGCTCATCGCGGCGCCACCCGCCGGCCCGCGCCGAATTCGGATTCCGGCAACAGCTTTTCGAGTTTGGCGTATTCCCGCCGCGCCGCGCGCATCACGTGGCTCATGGCGATCTTCGACCGTTCGCCGGCCGCCAGGAATGCGGCGTTCAAGGCGATGTTGCGGATGTTTCCGCCGGAAAGCTCCAGCCGGGCGAGTGCGGCGAAATCCACGCCGTCCAGAGCGGCCTGCGGCGGAAACGTCCTCTGCCAGATGAGCAGCCGGTGGGCGGCGTCGGGGAAGGGGAAATCGACGATGAACCGTAGCCGGCGCAGGAACGCGGCGTCGAGCGAAGCCTTGCGGTTGGTCGCCAGTATCGCCAGGCCTCGATAGTCTTCCATCCGCTGGAGCAAGTAGCTGACTTCGATGTTGGCGTAGCGATCGTGGCTGTCCTTCACTTCCGAGCGCTTGCCGAACAGCGCGTCGGCTTCGTCGAAGAACAAAATCGCCCCGGTGCGCTCGGCGGCATCGAAAATGCCGCGCAGGTTCTTCTCCGTCTCTCCGATGTACTTGCTCACCACCCCGGCCAGGTCGATTCGGTACAGATCGAGTTCCAGGTGGCGCGCCAGCACCTCGGCCGCTGTCGTCTTCCCCGTGCCGCTCGGTCCGGCAAACAACGCGCTGATTCCGCGGCCGCGGCTGAGTTTCGCGCCGAAGCCCCAGGTGCGGTAAACGAGCGGCCGGTGGGCCAACTGGGCGGCGATTTCCCTCAACTGGAGGAACACGTCGTCGGGCAAGACGATATCTTCCCAGTGGAAGCAGGGCGCGATCTTCTGGGCGAGTTCGTCGAGTTGCGGGCTGGCCTGCTGCCGGCAAGCTTGCCAGACTTCCCGGGCGATCCCTGCGTCATCGGCGGGCGAGCGGAGGGCCAGGCGTGCCCGCGCCGCTGCGGCGGCGAGCAGGATGCCTTCCGGCCCGAAATCAAACTGCTCGACCACGGCGTCGATTTCCGCGTCGAGCGCGCCATCGCCGGCCTCGAGCGCCTGGCGCCACATCGCGCGCTGCGCCCCAGCATCCGGTTTCGTCACCTCTACCACCGCGGTCTCCCGCCGCCATGGCCATCGCTCGCGGCTGGCGATGATGGAGAACAACCGCAGATGTTCCAGATCGCCCCGCAGCGCCTGGCTCTCCTCCGCCCGCAGCGAGTGGCCGTCGACGAAAACCGCCATCGGCAGCAGCGCCGCCTCCCGTTCGAGCAGCGCCAGCAGCTCCCGGCGGTCGAGCCCCGCCGCCGGCAACCGCCCCGGCTCGAGGATGAGCAGGTGGATTCCCAGCGCATCGCACATGGCCCTGGCGACCGCCAGGCCGCCGCCATCGGGCGGGCCTACCAGATGCAAGCTGCCCCAGGAACCTCCGGCGCACCCCGCCTGCCACGAGCGGGCAAGATCCGAGCCCAGATCCCGGTGCGAAGGCGCCGCCAGGGTAGCCGGCGCTGGCCGCAAGACCAGCGCCGCGCGCTCGTCCAGGCGGTTTGTGCCGAGCAGGTAATCGAAAATGCGGTCGTCGACCGAAAGCGAGCGGTTGAAGAACCCGCCGGCCCCCGCCGCGCTGTCACCCGCCAGCAGCCGGAATCGTCGTAGCGGCGCGCCTGGGAGGAAGCCGGAACGCGCCGCCTCACGCCGCTCCTCGCCCGAGGTGAAAAGCGCGAGAGCGAGTTGCGGGGTGGGGCCGCGGCGAGTGGCGTCGTCCTGAACGTAGGCGTAAAGGCGCTCGAAGGAAGCATCGAGCGCGGGGGCCAGGGCGAGCAACAGAACGTCGCACTCGAAATCGCTCAGCTCGAACACGCGGGCGAGTAATTCCAGCGCCGGCGGCTCTCCCCTTTCGTCCATAGCGCCGCGAAGCGAGGAAGTGTTGCGGTCCGTTTCGGAGAGGGCCGATTCGATTCGGGCGGCTTCGGGGTCGTGACGGCGATGACGGAGCTCGGCTTCGGCATCCTCGCCGGCAAGCATCGCGTCCGCTTGCGCCTCGCCAATCACCCATCCCATCAGGCTCTGGGGCGGCTGCTCGCCCCATTGCTTGCGAAGCCAAAGTACCCGGCGGCGTAGCAGCAGGCGGAGACGCCCTAGCTCCGCGTCCAGATACGCGCGGTTGACGAGAGTCCACTCGCCGGCGGCGGTCGTTTCCGTGGCTGAAGCGCTCATGTGACCGTGTAAAGAGGCCCGACGTATTGCAAGTAGGTCGGGCTTGGAGGATTCAAATCGATATTCAGGCGGCTTTCGACTCCGTCGATCCTCACCCGCAAAAGGTAGTTTCCCGGCGGAATCACCAGGTCCGGGGCCTGCGGCAACTGGAATTTGATGGTCGAGCTTGGCGGACTGTCGAAACTCACCGGCAGGGCGGGCACGGAGTAATCGCCGAGCAGCAGGACCTTTTCCTGGGTCGGCTTCACCGCCGGCTGCACCGTGACGGTGATGGTCTGGCCGGGGCCGGCCGAAGCCGGAGTCGGGTTCGAAACCGCCGGAATCAGCAGGAATCCCGCGGCATTCGAGCGGAATCCGCCGCGCTGGACCGCGGGCTTCTTGTCGACGACGGTGAGCATGACGTCCTGAACCACCTGGATGGAATGGAGTCCAGCGAAGAGCTGGCCCGGCGGAATCACCACCTCGATGGCATCGTCGGTCAACGCAGCGACGTTGCCGGCGACGCCGTCCATGTCCACCCGCGTGAACGGATGCCCGAAATTGAATCCCGCCAGATGGAGCGTTTCGCCTTCCTGGGCGGCGGCGATTTTGACGCCGGCGATGGGCGGGTTGCGGAAGATCTCGAGGATTTGCGGGCTTTGCATCGGCAGGGCGTAGACGCGATTCTCGCGGACCGGCAGCGCCAGCACGCGGGCGGCCTGGCTTTCGATCTGCACCACCGAAATCTCGTAGGTAACCGAGCGGCGAAAATTCACTTTCGGCAGCGCCGTCCAGATTTTCGAGATTTCCTCGAGGCTCTTGGGCTGGAGGGTGGTTTTCACTTGCTCGAATTCGCCCAGCAGGCTGGCATCGAGGATGCGGGGATTGCCGAGGGTTTTTTCCTGAACCAAGTCGGGGGTGATGACGGCAAAATCGTGCAGCACCCGCATGGCGTCGCCGAGAATCAATTGCGCTTCCAGGTCGGCATCGGCGCCGGTGTCGGAGCTGCCGAACGCGGTGAAGATGTAATGCAGGTTCAAGGAGAGGGGCGGATGCCCGTAAGCGCCGGGGTAGCCCTCGCCGGGAATTTCCTGGTTTTTCAAGATGCCGTTTTCGGCCACGTGGTACAGATAAAGATTCAAGCGGCGTCCGCTGACGTTGTCGACGCTGACATCGGGCGGGGCCACGGTAAAGGCGGAAGCTTCCGTCATCCGGTCCTTCAGCAAGTTCACTAACGTCGAGCTCACTCCGGCAATGGCCTTGTAGCTGCTCACCCCTGTCCCTCAGCGGTAATCCCGGTCGAGATACGCCCGGCTCAGTCCGAGCTCGGCGAACCCCCGCGGCTCGTTGCGTGCCCGCGGCTTGGCAGGCGGCGGAGATGGCCGGGCAGCGTGGATTTCCACGCGCCCTATCTTCACTTGCACGCTGCGTCCTTCGAGGGTGGCGGCCTGCCCGGGCTTGGGCGCGGCGCCACGGCGGCTGCCGCTCGCCCCTCCAGCCGCCTCCCACCGAACTGGCGCGCCGCGATTGCCGGAATCGGGCGCGGGGGCTGCGGCTGCCTGCGGCGTGGACGCCAGCCGCAGCGGCGGAGCTTCGCGCGGAATGATCGCCGCCGAGCGAGCGGGCACGGGTTGTTCCCGCTCGAGTGGCGGCGGGAAGTGGGGCGGGAGGTGCTGCGCCATGGCCGGCGCCACCGCCTCCGAAGCAGGAGCCGGCGTCCCGGCAGGTTTCGTCGGTGGTGATGGCCGGTTCGCCGCGGAAACCATCGGCGACCCCTGGACGGGCATTTCGGGGAACTCCTGGCGCCTATCCGTAGGCGCGGGGGACAGCATCGCCCGCGGCGAGATTTCGACAAATGCTGTTGGGGGAAGTCCCGCTTCCCCTGCCTTCATCGGGATGCTCGCCGGAGCAGCCGCCGGCGTTGCCGATTGTTCCGCCAGGTTTGGCAGCGGCGACGCCGCAGAGGCGCCGGCCTCGGGCGGCGGGGCGGATCGCGGCGCGAAGGAGATTTCTGCCTCCGCCACGCCGGCGCCGGTCGGCGCGAACGGCCCGGTGAGAGTGGCCGGACGCGGGCTTGCCGGCAACGGAAGTCCCGCCGCTCGTTTCGCCAGATTCTGCAGGAAATTGCTCACCAGGATTCACTCCCTCCCAGACCGTCGGCGAGCAGCTCGAGATAGACGCGGCGCTTGCCGGGCGTAAGGCGGAGAATTCCGGCTTCGCTCCAGTGGTAGTGGAAAGCCAGCAGATGCACCTGCCGGTAGAGGCCCAACCGGTCACCGCACAGTTCCCGGTAGAAATAGTCCGCGGCGTCGAAAGGAACGATGAACGCGGCGCCGCAGGCCGGGCACGTCAGATCGAGCAGAATCTCGGCTTGCGGATCGAGTTGTGCCATTTTCTCCGGCAACGCTTGCGCGACCGCCGGAGGCAATGCAGAAACGGGCCGGCCCGAACTCTGCTCCACCACCTCCCCCACGCAGCGCTCGAGCAGCAGGTTCACCGCCGCATCACCCGCGCCGGCAAGCGGCGCCGCCGCTTCCAGGTCCGCGCCGGTGGGCAGCCGGAACCTCACCCGGTAGGAGCCCTCGCTCGCCTCCACCGTCGCCTGGTGAATCGCGCGCTGGTGGGGATAGGGCGGCAGCAACAGTTCGCCCACGTCAAGCTCCAAATCCATGGGTTCGTCGCATTCGTCGCCGGGGCAACGGAGGGTGCAGGAGATCCGGTCGCCGAAGGTCAACCGGCGCAGGTGAAGCATCAGCGCCTCGCGATCGCCCACCCCCAGCGAACGCACCGCCTCCGGGGTGGCTCGTCGCGATCCCAGCCGCCGCACGCACCGGGAGAGGAGTTCGGTGGCGCGGGTGGCTGGCAAAAGCGAGCCGCCCCGCTCAACGAGGAAAGCTTCTTCCCGCCCGGTGGCCGGACGTACCACCGCGGCCCGATGCCAGCCACCTTTCCCGGGCCATCCTCCGGGCAGCGTGACCTCGGCGGCGTCCATGGGTCCTCAGACGGCCGGCTCGAACTGGGCGGGGGTGGGTTCGGTCACGCTCAAGTCGCGCTCCCACCCTTCGTTTTCCAGCTTGATGTGTTCGATCAGGACGGCGTTGGCGTTGGAATCGAAATCGGAGGTGGCCTGGTATTCGGAAACCCAGCAACGGAACACGTGGTACGACTTCACCTTCTGGCCGGCTTCGTTGAAGATGTCGATGATGATGTCTTTTCGGAAATCGGCGAGTGACGATTCCGAGCCGGGGCCGCCGGCAAAATTCCACACCTTGCTGGCCCAGACTTCGAAATCGGTGTCGTGGGTGACGCCGCGCTCCAGGGTGATGGCCTCGTATTTGGTCAGACCGGGAGACTTGTGCGGCGTACTGGGGTCGCCGCCCTCACGGTGCTCCACCACCGCGGTGGTGCGCTTCAGCACGCCGATCTTGCTCACCCCGGCCACGTAGTTGGTGCTGCTGCCGAATTTCACCCGGAATTTGAAATTCTTGTAAGGGTCGAAACGCAACGGCTGCTTCGAGAATTGCGGCATCGCCATCCCTCCTTAGGCGGGTGTCTGTCCGGCAAGCTGCTGGATCTGGATGATGACGAACTCGGCGGGCTTGAGCGGCGCGAACCCCACCACGATATTCACGATGCCCTTCGCCTGGTCATCGGGAGTGGTGGTCTCGGAGTCGCATTTCACCAGGTAGGCTTGCTGGGGCGTGCTGCCCTGGAAAGCGCCCTGCCGGAACAGGCTCTGCATGAACGCGCCGACGTTCAGCCGGATCTGCGCCCAGAGCGGCTCGTCGTTGGGCTCGAACACCACCCACTTCGTGCCGCGGTACAGGCTCTCCTCCAGGAACAGCGCCAGCCGCCGGATGGGAATGTATTTCCAGTCCGAGGCCTGCACGTCGGCCCCGTCGAGCGTCCTCGCGCCCCAGCAGATGTTTCCATACACTGGAAAGTTGCGCAGGCAATTGATGCCCAGCGGATTCAGCACGCCGTTTTCGCCGTCGGTGAGGTTGTAAACCAACTGGGAAACGTTTCGCAGTTGCGTCTCGGTTCCCGCCGGCGCCTTCCACACCCCGCGGTTGACGTCGGTCAGCGCGTAGAGCCCCGCGATGGTGCCGCTGGGCGCGAGGTCGCGCAGCCGGTTGTTGCTCAGCGGATCGGGAATCCTTACCCGGGGGAAATACACCGCGGCGTTGGCGTCGCGCAGGGTGTCGTTCTGGGTCATCCAGGTCTGCATCCCCGCCACGTCCTTCACCGCCGATGGAATGTCCAGGATCAAAAAGGCCCGGCGGTAGTCGCAATACGCGGTGGCGGCGGCATACACCGCCTGGGTGTCGCTGGCTTGCGAGAGAGTGGCCGCAACCGGAATGCACAGGATGTTGAATAGATCCGCATCTTCCAGCGCGTAGATGCCGGTCTTGTTCGCCTGCACCCCGATGATGGTGTTCGCCGGGTTCGTCCCGGGAACACTTCCGTCTGCCCCCGGCACCGCCCCCGATTGCGCGCCCGCCGTTCCCGTTCCCACCGAGTACTGCTGCACGTTATCTACCGCGTTCGCGGCGTCGAGCTTCACCGCGCCGGCAACGGTGTCCGATCCCACATCGCTGAATTTCAATATGGTGGACGGATCGAAATTGGCGCCCGCGCGGCCCGCCAGCGCCAGGAATTGATAGTGCGAAGCGGAAGTTCCGCTCCCAATCAGTTGCACGCTTGCGCCCACCAGCAACGGGTCGGCGGGATTGGCGGCGCGAATGGCAGCCTCGAGGAACGGCCGCAGGCTGGGGTAGTCGCTCGGCGCCGCACCCCCATAGCTCAGCGTCGCAAGCTTCGCTCCGCTGCCCGGATCCACGTGGAACGTCGCCGCGGTGGCCGGGATCACGGGAACGAGAGGCAGGGAGCCTCCCAGCGTCCCCGTGGCGGCGGGCCGCCCGGCGCCAGCGGAGGTCAGATACACCATCTTCGATGCCTGGTTCACCACGTCCACCGCGTAGTTGGGCGTGCCCGAAGTCATCGTGAGGTTGCGATAGGTCTCGCTTTGCAGCACGTGCCCGCTTTCGGGATCCACTTCGGTGAACGTCATGTTGAACAGGTTCGCCGGGTCGGTGGTGTTGTAATCCACCTCGACGCGCAGATTTTTTCCCCAGGCTCCGGGATTGTTGGCGAGGTCCTGTCCGACCATCTGGCCGGCGGTGACCTTCACGATGCCGGCTCCCCCCGGCTTGTCGTCCAGTGTTATCGCTGCTGCCGCCGCCGTTGAGTCGGTCACCCGGACCACGTATGCCTCGGTGCCACCGTTCAGGAAGAATTGCTGGATGGCGTAGCTGGCCTCGCTGTTGGCGGTCAGTCCGCCGAAAATCCGCTCGAAGTCGGCCATGCTCAGGATGTGCACCGCATAATTGCGCGCCACCCCGCTCGCCAGGCCGCACGGCCCGCGGGAGAAGAAATCGATGAACGCGCCGATCGAGGTGGCTACGCCGGTAATGGGATGAACGCCGCTTGGAATCTCCTCGATGTAAACACCCGGGTAGGTCGGAGTTACTGGCATGGCGAGTCCTCCCTCCTTCGTTCAACGATTCCTTCGGGGTCGGCGCCGCAGCCGTCGTGCCCGGCCGGGTTACGATTCGCCCACAAGCCGCAATCTCTCGATCGGCACGATCACCGTTTGCCGCCGCACGATTTCCACCACCGCAAAGACGCACGCCAAACTGCCGGAATCGGAAAAATCCACCACCGTGCCCTCGATTTCCTCGGCGTCCGGCAAACTCCCCGGCGCCTCTTCCCAGCTCGGCAGGAAGACGTCGGAGAGCCTGAATACCACCTTGTCTCCCCTCTCCGTCTTAGTCCTCCCCTAGCGCAGTGGCGTGGGAGCACTGGAAAATCCGGCCGCAATCGCTCCCGTCCGCCTCAGCAGTTTCCTGACCAACAGCCAGGCCGCGGCCCGGGCTTTCTTCGCAAGGAATCGCGAGCTGCTAGTTCCTTTCGGAAATGCAAGTTAGCGATTGCTGCGCGAGGGCGCGCGGAATTCCGGCGCTCTGCCGGCGGCTGCCGAAGCGCTCGGCATCGGAAGGATCTGGCAGCGCGCGGCCGACGTCCGGGTGAGCGCGGCGGCTGGCAGGCTTTCGAAAACCACGGAAAGAACGGGCAAAGTGCGAAGGTTGGGGAAGGCCGGTCCGACGACTGCCGGGAATGACAGCGCCAACTGCAGCTTCCTGCAGAGAAAGCGGAGGCGGGAACCGGTCTGCGGGCGGCCTCAGGCCCGTTCCGCGCCGGAGCCGGGCTTTACGCCGCGGAGGTTGCGCTGGCCCAGATGATGCAGCCGGATTTTATGGTAGAGGGTTCTTTCGCTGGTCTGAAGCTGCCTGGCGACTTCGCGCCTGGTGGCGACGCCGGAACCAAGCGCCGTTTCCAGGATTCTTCTGTCGATTTGCCGCAGCGCCTGGGCGTAGGACAGGCCCCGCCGGCGGATGGCTTCCCACAGGTTTTGCGCGGCCTCCCCCAGCCAATCGCGATTGTTCTCCGGCTCCTCTTCCCCGCCCTGGGCCAGCCAGTCAGCCAGATCGAGCGTCGTTCCCTGGGACTTCGAAAACAGCATGCGCTGGACGGCATTTTCCAATTCGCGAACGTTGCCGGCGAAAGAGTGGCATTCGAGGAAGCGCACCAGCTCCGAATCGACCTGCTCGATCGGGTGATAGAGCGAGCGATAGCGCCGGGCCAAAGCCAGCACCAGCTCGGGCAGGTCGAGCGCGCGCTGCCGGAGCGGGGGCAGCGAAAGCCGAATCACGTTGAGGCGGTGATACAGGTCGGGCCGAAACCTGGCCCGAAGCACCAGCGGGAGAAGCGGCTGGTTCGAAGCGGCGATGATGCGGATGTCGAGTGGCGCTTCCCGGTCCGAGCCCACCGCCCGCACCACGTTCCGCTGAATCACGTCGAGCAATTTGGGCTGCACGGTGAGCGGCAGGTCGTTCACGTCGTCCAGGAATAGAGTCCCGTGGTTCGCCGCGGAGAACAGGCCGGCGCGGTCGGCGGTGGCGCCGGTGAACGCGCCGCGATGGTGCCCGAACAGCTCGCTTTCCGCCAGCGCTTCGGTGATGGTGCTGCAATGGACGGTGACGAAGGGAAACGCGCGGCGCTTCTGATCGAGTTGGTGAATGGCCCGCGCCAGCACCTGCTTGCCGGTGCCCGTCTCCCCTTCCAGCAGGATGGTAACGTCGCTGGCCGAGGCCGCCTTGTAAGCCTGGCGCAGGACCGGCAACAGAGTTTCGGAGCCGGTGACGAAACCCAATTCGGCAAAAAGGCGCCGGAGCCCTTCCGAAGACGACAACTGACACGCCGCGCCAGCCACGGGCAAAATCTCACCAGGGAAGCCAGGTTCGGTTATCGCTGGAGTAAAGTAACTCCCACGACAATTGAGTGTCAAAGCAATTCTTTGTTAATTCTGAGGGAAAACACGCGTGGTGGGACCGCTGGGCGCCGGCAGGGCGAAGCCCGGGCGAAAGCTCAGCCCTCGGCCTCGCGGAGAAACTTGGCGGACTCTTCGGGCGGGGTGGGATTGATGTAGAAGCCGGCGCCCCACTCGAACCCGGCGACTTTGGTGAGTGTGGGCATCATCTCGATGTGCCAGTGGTAGTGCTCGTTGTGCTCCTCGCCCACCGGCGACGTGTGAACGACGTAGTTGTAGGGGGGGTGGTCGAGCACCTGATCGATGCGCCGCAGCATGTTGCGCAGCAAGGAGGCCAGGCTCGAGAAGACTCCCGGCGGCTCGAACTCGAACGCGGAACTGTGTTTCTTCGGGAGGATCCACGTTTCGAACGGGAAGCGCGGGGCGTAGGGCGCCAGGGCGACGCAGTGCTCGTTCTCGGCGATCACTCGTTCGCCGTCTTCGGCTTCCTGGCGGATGATGTCGCAGAAGATGCAGCGCTCCTTCTCCTCGAAGTAACGCTGGGCGTTCTCGACTTCCTCGTTCACCTGCTTCGGCACGATCGGCAGAGCGATCAATTGGGAATGCGTATGCTCGAGCGAGGCGCCCGCGGCCTCGCCGTGGTTCTTGAAAACCAGCATGTAGCGGAAGCGCCGGTCGTTCTTCAAATCGCTCATCCGGTCGCGGTAGGCACAGAGCACTTGCTCGACTTCCCCCTCGCCCAGGGTCGCCAGGGTGCTTTGATGGTCGGGTGTCTCGATGATCACTTCGTGCGCTCCCACCCCATTCATCATGTCGAACAGCCCGATGCCCTGACGGTCGAGCGCGCCCTCGATCCCCAGCGCCGGAAACTTGTTGGGAACCACGCGAACCGTCCAGCCGGGGCTGTTCGGGCCGGTGCCATTCCGCCCGTAGGCCAGCACTTCGGGCGGCGTTTTCGATTCATTGCCGGAGCAAAATGGGCACAGGCCGATTCCCTTGATTTCCACCCGGGACCTGAAGAAATCGCTGGGACGCTTGGCACGATCGGTGGAGATGATCACCCAGCGATGGGTGATCGGGTCTTTCCTCAGCTGTGGCAACCTCTTTCCCCTCCTCAGTTTCCGGCGGGTCTTGCCGGAACACTGACGGTCACTGCCCTCGTCTATACTACATCGTTCCCGGAGGCCAGTGGCAGAATGCCCTTGCCAGTCCTGTGGAAAACTACACTCCCCCCGCCGCTCCTCCAGACGTCGCCCCGATACCAAAGGCGGTACCGCTCCCGTCGCCCCGGGCGTCCTTGCCGGCGGCTGCCCTCGCTGCCTCGGCCCGGCGCCGGGATGCCCGTCCCCGGTGCACGACCCGGTTTCCCGTCTCCTACCGCCCGCGAAACGCGCCTTTGTGCAAATGCACCTCCGGCGGCCGGCCGGGCCGGCCCCGAATCGCCAGCACGTCGAAGCGCCAGGGCGCATCGTCGATATGTCGTTCGGCAAGAAACGCCTGCGCGGCGCGGCGCAGGAATCGCTGTTTTTCCGGGGTGACCGCCAGTTCCGGTTCGCTCTCGGGGTCGCTGCGGGTCTTGACCTCGACGAACGCGAGCACCGGGCCGTCGTAGCCGACCAGGTCGATTTCCTCGCGCGCGCCCGGGGCGCTGTAATTGCGGGCCACCAGCAGGTAGCCGTGGCGCCGCAAATACCAGTAGGCGTAGGTTTCGCCGCGAACGCCGCGACGCCGCCCTTGGCCGGGGGCATCGCCCAGCCCGCTTCGCGCCTTCCAGCCCAGCAGCGCGAACATCGCTCGCGCGATCGGTCTCATCCGCTACTTCAGCACTTCCAATTCGAATTCCATCACCTTGCCCCGGACGACGAAGCAGAGATAATACTCCCAGAACCGGCGAAACGCCCGCGAGTGGTTCACCAGAAACTCCAGCCCCAGCCAGCGCCACAAACGCAAAAGCCGTATCCGCAGCCGCCGCTCCCGCAGCCGCACCGGCGAATAAAAATGATCGCTGCCGTGAACGCCGCCGGGGTAGAAGAACCGGAAAGAAAAACTGTTCAGATGGCGCCGATGAGTAGGATCGGTGTAGGAGCTGGCGTCGGAGCAGTGCGGGGTGACGATCACCAGCAAACCACCCGGCCTCGCCACCCGATGCATTTCCTCCACTAGGCGCACCGGGTCTTCCGCGTGCTCGATCACGTGCACCGCCCGCACCTCGTCGAACGAGTTTTCGGCGAACGGCAAGCGGCCGCGATCGAAATCGCACAGGACGTCGGCCGCCGATTGCCGCAGGCGATCGGCCCCGATCGCGCCGGGATACTTGCCGGGCCCGCAACCCAGATCGAGGATGCGCGGCAACAGGTTCTCCGCTGCGAGCCGAATCAGGCGGCTCGCTCCACTTCGGCAATCGTTTCCTCGAGCAGCCCGGCGGCGAAATCCGCCTGCTCGCCGTCGATCACCAGCGGTGGACACAGCCGCAGCGAGTTCTCGCCGGCGCCCAGCGTCAGCAGCCCCTTGTGGAAGGCCCGCTCCACCACCCGGTCGCGGATCTCCGCCGCCGGCTCGCGGCTGGACCGGTCGCGGACGAATTCCACTCCCAGCATCAGCCCCAAGCCGCGGACGTGTCCGACGCTGCGGAAACGCTCGGGCCAGCTCTTCAGCCGGTTCATCAGCCGCGCGCCGAGCTTGCCGGCGTTCTCGATGCAGCCGTTTTCGAGCAACTCGATGGTCGCCATCGCCGCGGCCAGGCAGACCGGATTTCCCCCGAACGTCGAGGCGTGGGCGCCCGGCTTCCAGGTCATCAGGCTTGCCCGGGCGATGGTAACCCCGAGCGGCATGCCCGAAGCAATGCCCTTGGCGATGCACAGGATGTCGGGCTCGATCCCGGCGTATTCGCACGCCCACCACTTCCCCGTCCGGCCCATCCCCGACTGCACTTCGTCCACCACCAGCAGGATGCCGTGCCGGGCGCACAAATCCGCCAGTTCCCGCAGGAATTGCGGCGGCGCCGGCACGTAGCCCCCTTCCCCCTGCACCGGCTCGACGAACACCGCCGCCACGTCCTGCGGATCCACCAGCTTCTTGAACACCACTTTCTCCAGATGTTCCAGGCAGTCGGCGCCGCAATCGTGCTGGCCGTGGCCGAAGGGGCAGCGATAGGGATGGGGATAGGGGATGTGCACCACGCCCGATAGCAGCGCTCCGAAACCTTTCCGCTGTACCGCCTTGCTCGACGTCAGTGAAAGCGAGCCCATCGTTCGGCCGTGAAAGCAGCCGTAGAAAGCGATCAGTTTGTCCCGGCCGGTGGCGTAGCGGGCCAGCTTGATGGCCGCCTCGATCGCCTCGGTGCCCGAATTGCCGTAGAACACCCGCTTCGGCTCGCTGCCCGGGCTGATCCGCTCGAGCTGCTTGGCCAAATCGATCATCTGGGAATAGTAGAAATCGGTGCCCGAAATGTGGATCAGCTCCGCCGCCTGCCGCTGGATGGCCTCCACCACTTTCGGGTGGCAATGGCCGGTGGCAGCCACCGCGATGCCCGCGGCGAAATCCAAAAACACGTTTCCGTCGACGTCTTCGATCATCGCTCCCCGGCCGCGCCGCGCCACCAGCGGGTAGCTCCGGGTGTACGAGGGCGAAATATGCCGCCGGTCCAAATCCACCATTTCCTTGGCCAGCGGTCCGGGCAGGGAGGTGCGCAAGCGCGGCCGTTTGGCTTCCATCGCTGTCTCGATCATGGCTTTCTCCTTCAGGCGGGAATTGTTCGACGCTGCCGGGCGGTGGCCGGCGGAAGGAGGAAGCTGGGCTAATCGACCCCGAACAGGCAGGGGCGGTCGTCCGAAGGCCGGCGGCTGGGCCTTCGGCGGTCGCGAAGCGGCGGGAAGAGAATCGGGAAATTCATTTCCGTTTCCAGCGAACGGTGCCGTCTTTCAAGTCCTCCAGAATGATACCACGCACGGCCAGTTCCTCGCGTATGCGATCGGCGGCCTGGAAATCCCGCTGCCGCCGCGCGTCGTTGCGCTGGCCTACCAGCGCCTCGATATCGGCGTCGGCGGGCGGCTCGGCTTCGCCGGGGTAGCCCAGTTCGCGTAACTTCCGCGCGTCGTCGTCGGTCACCACCGCGAAGATGGCGTCGAACCGCTCGATTGCCGCGAGCGCCCGCGGCGCGTCGCCGGCCGGAAATTCGCCGCGATCGATGGCGATGTTCACGTCGCGCACCAGGTTGAAAATCGCCGCCAGCGCCTGCGCCGTGTTGAGGTCGTCCGCCAAGCCGGCTTCGAATCCCTGCTCCGCCTGGTCGATTCGCGCCGCGAACGAGCCGCCGGCCGCCGGCAAACGTTCGCTCTTCAGCCGCGCCACGAAATTCCGCAGCCGGTCCACCGAGCTGGCGGCCTGGGTCAAGCCGTCCCAGGTGAAATTCAATTGCCGGCGGTAGGGCACCGAGGCCAGCAGGAACCGCACCGCCGAAGGCCGGTAGCCGCGGGCGAACAAATCTCGCAGGGTGTAGAAATTCCCCAGCGACTTCGACATTTTCTCGCCGTTCACGAACAGGTGCTCGGCATGGAGCCAGGTGCGCACGAACGGCTGGTCGGTCGCCGCTTCGCTCTGCGCGATTTCGTTTTCGTGGTGGGGAAACACCAGGTCCACCCCCCCGGTGTGCAGGTCGAGCGTCGGCCCCAGGAATTTCATCGCCATCGTCGAGCATTCGATGTGCCAGCCCGGCCGGCCCGGGCCGATCCGCGTTTCCCAGTAATACTCGCCGGGCTTGTGCGCCTTCCACAGCGCGAAATCGCGGGCGTCGTCCTTCTCGTACCGGTCGACGTCCACCCGCGCTCCGGCCTGGATGCCGGAAAAATCCACTTTCGCCAGCCGCCCGTAACGCGGGAAGCGGGCGATGCGGAAATAGATGGAGCCGTCGCTCTTGTAGGCGAAACCCCGCTCGATCAGAATCTCGATCAGGGCCACCATGTCGTCGATGTGGTCGGTGGCGCGAGCGAGGGTTTCCGGCGCTTCCAGATTGAGCACCCGCATGTCTTCGAGGAACGCCTGGATGTAGCGGTCGGTGTATTCGCGAATGCCGATCCCCGCCGCCGTCGCGTTCTGAATGATTCGATCGTCCACGTCGGTCAGGTTCATCACCTGCTTCACCCGGAAGCCGCGCGAGCGAAGAAACCGCCGCAGCAGGTCCTGGAACACGAACGTGCGGAAATTGCCGATGTGCGCGAAATCGTAAACCGTCGGCCCGCAAGTGTACATGCGCACTTCGCCGGGCTGAAGGGGCTCGAACGGCTCCTTCCGCCCCGTCAGCGTGTTTTGAAACTGAATTTCGTTCATCGCCGGCAATCCCGTCGATCCTCGCCTTCGGCCCCGTCCCGCCGCTGGCCGTCCCGAGCGGTTCGAGAGAAGCGGCGGCCGGGCCGGAACTGCGATTCTTCGGCTGCTGAAACTTGCTTCCCCGCCATCATAAATCAACCGGAGAGCGCGGCAACAGGCGCCGGCGTGCTCACTGCGGACTGACCTCGGGAGACAGGGACCACGGCTTGAGGAATGTGCTTGCCTCTCGCTGGGAGGACCCGCTGGCGTCGATCAAGGTTTGGGCGTAGCGTCGCAGCCGGAACCTGCCCCGGCGAGCCGGGAGCGCGGCACCGCAACAAGTCCTCGATCTGGCCATCCTGCCTTCACTTCGCGCCGGCCTGCTGCGGCCGGTTTAGCGCTCCCCGGCGGAAAGTGTCGGGGCGCACGAAACCCGAAAGACAGTGCCGCCCACATCTTGATGCGACGGAGGGTCTTCGGCGAGCGTTTGGGAAAGACAATCTGGGACCGCAGACTAGACGACCCCGGCGGTAACGCTTACCGCCTCCTCCGCCACTCGAAATCCCAGCTCCACGCACGCGCCGGTCGACGGCCCATCCAGAAAATTTCCCGCCAGGAACAGCCTGCCAACCCGCGCCGCCTCCGACCGAATCTGCTCCACCAGGCGCCGGTGACCCACGTTGTACTGCGGCAGCGCCCGACGATGCACCTGCACCACTCTCTCGGCCGGCGGCCCGGTGATCCCCAGAATCTCCGCCAACTCCTTCTCTACCATTTCGCCAATTGCAGCCGGAGCAAGTTCGGTGGCTGCGGGATCGGTCGCTCCGCCTACGAAACTCGCCAGGTTCACCATCCCCGCCGGCGCGCGTTTGGGAAACAGCGACGACGACCACACCGTTCCCAGCAGCTTCCTCGACTCGCTTCGCGCCACCAGAAACCCGAAGCCATCCAGCGGGTGACGCACTTGTTCCCGGCGATAGCCGGTCCCCACCACGGCAACCGGCGCGTACTCGATCGATTGCAGCAGCTCGCCCAGCCGGAGCGAGAGCCCGGCGAGAATTCGCCCGGCGTGGTCCGCCGGGGCGCAGCAAACCACCGCGTCGGCCGCCAGGCTGCAGCGGCCCTCGGCTGACACGCAACGCGCCTCCAGGCCCGCGGGTTGCGCTCGAACGACCGATTCCACGCTCGTTCCGAACCGGATGCGTTCGCCCAGCTTCGCCGCCACTCGTTGCGGCAGCGAGGCATTACCCTTGAGCAACGTCACCAGCGCCGCGCGCCCCCTGCCGCCCTTGCCGCGCAGCCGCATCGCTCGCAGCGCTCCGCGCAGGATGCTTCCCTTCTCCGATTCCCATAGGTGCAGGTCGGGAAAGGCATCGCGATACCCCAGCCGCTCGGGATCGCCCGCGTACACTCCGGAAACGAACGGTCCTGCCAGCCGATCGAGCAGTTCCCCGCCGAATTTGCGCCGCGCGAAGTCCGCGACCGATTCCTCGCGGTCGGGCGGCTTCGACCAGCCCACCAGGTCGCGCAGCAGTCGAAGCCTCGTGCTCAGCCCGAGCAGCTCGCCGTTTACGAGGATTTCCGGACCCATGGGCGCGCGGCGAAGCCGGCCGCCGGCAAGGACGTAGCGCGCGGCCCGAGCCGGCGCCGCCAGCAGGTCCTCCTCGAGCCCGGCGGCGTGAATGAATTCCCCGAGCGCCGGTGTCTGCTGAAAGCTTTGCGGACCGAGTTCGAAGATGAAGCCGTTGCGGGCGATGCCATCGATGATGCCGCCGGCGCGGCCGGCGCTCTCGAGGACGATGGCTTCCACGCGGCGCTCGGCCAGCCGCCAGGCGCACGCCAGGCCCGAAATCCCCGCGCCAATCACAATCACCCGCATAGCTCAATCCATACGACGGCAGGGGCGGCGGAGTTCCCACCCCATCAAGCCGCCGGCCAGCGCACTGGCGCCTCGCGCCCGCCTCGCACGAACGCCCGGGCGTGCTCGACCGGCGTCGCCGGCAACAGCCCGTGCCCCAAATTCAAAATGTGCCCCACGCCGCCCGTTTTCTCCACCGCCGCGCGCGCCGCGCGCTCCGCGGCTTCGCTCGATGCCAACAGCACGCAGGGATCCACGTTGCCCTGCAATGCCATCCCCGGCCCCAATTGCCTTCGCGCCTCCGCCAAATCCACTCGCCAATCGACGCTCAGCACTTGCGCGCCGGCCCGGGCCATGCTTCCCAGCAGGTGCGCCGCGCCTCGTGCGTACAGGATCACCGGCGCGTCGCCGGCCCGCGTCTCCTCGATCGCCAGCCGCGTCGCCGGCAACGCGAACGCTTCGTATTCGCTCCGCCCCAGCTCCCCCGCCCACGTGTCGAACAATTGCACCACCGCCGCCCCAGCGGCGATCTGGGCGGCCAGGTAGCGCCCGGTCACGCGGGCGATTTTCTCGAGCAGCGCGCGGGCGAGCGCCGGCTCGGCGTAGAGCATCTGTCTGGCTCGTTCGCCCGGGCTGGCGCCCCCTTGTCCCGCTACCATGTAACAGCAGACGGTCCACGGCGCGCCGGCAAACCCAATCACCGGAATCCCGGGTCCTAGCGTCCGGCCGATTTGCCGGATGGCTTCAGGAACGAAGCCTGTTTCCCGCTCGGGATCGAATTCGTGCAGGGCGTCCACCGCGGCGCGGCCGGGCGCAAAACCACCGAGCGACGGCCCGGCATCGTTGACCTCGAGCGCCAGGCCCATCGCTTCGGGCACCAGCAAAATGTCGCTGAAGACGATTGCCGCGTCGACGCCGAGCGCTTCGAGCGGCTCGATCGATACCTGCGCCGCCAGCTCCGGTGTCCGGCACAACTCGGGAAACGAATGCCGGGCCCGCAGCGCGCGGTAGCCCGGCAGCGCACGCCCCGCCTGGCGCATGATCCACACCGGCACGCGTTCCACCGGCTGCGACCGGCAAGCGCGCAGCAATCGCTCGCGCGCATTCACCGCGAAGGGTTCCCGCCGGGCCCCGGCGGCGACCGGCGCGCGGCGCTATTTGATTTCAAGGATTTCCTTCTCTTTCGCGGCTGACTGATCCTCGACTCTCTTGGTTTCCTGATGGGTGAGTTTGTCGAGTTCTTCGACGGCGCGGGTGCGCTCGTCCTCGCTGATTTTTTTCTCTTTCTCGAGATGCTCGATGGCTTCCTTGATCTCGTGCCGGATGTTCCGAATGGCTGTCCGGTGGGCTTCCAGCACCCGGTGCAGGTGCTTCACCAGTTCCTTGCGCCGCTCCTCGGTGAGCGGCGGTATGGGAATGCGTATCACCCGGCCGTCGCTCGAAGGATTCAGGCCTAGATCCGACGCGCGCAGGGCCTTCTCGATCACCGGCACCACCGCCCGGTCCCACGGCGAGACGACAATCAGCCCGGGATCGGGGACGGTGAGCGTGCCGAGTTGATTGATCGGCATCGGCGTGCCGTGATAGTCCACGCGAAGGTGATCGAGCAAACTGACGCTGGCGCGGCCGGTGCGCAGGGTGGCCGCTTCCTTCCGGAAATCCTCTACCGATTTCTCCATCCGGGCCCGCGCCTGCGCCAGGCCCTCTTTGGTCGTCGCAAAAGTCGTCATCGTGCCGGACCCCCTGGTGGCACAGGCCTACCCGCCGTGGCGGGCTTCCGCGTCGTTTGCGTCTCAGGTTCCTGGAGTCCGATGGACTCCACCGGAGACCTGCCATCGGACCCGACGCTGTACGCGGGAAGCCTGTGCGTCTTCGGTGCGCCTGCGCTTCCCCGGAGCACAAGTGTAATGCAAGCTTGCGACGGGTTGAAACGGCCCCGGCGTCCTATCCGGCGCTCACTCTCGAACCCACACGTTCGCCCTGTACCACGCGGCGGATGTTCCCGGCGACGGTCAGGTTGAAGACGACGATCGGAAGCTTGTTCTCCATGCAGAGCGTCACTGCGGTGGTGTCCATCACCGCCAGGCCTCGCTGGATCAGCTCCATGTAGGTGGCTTTCTCGATCATCCGCGCCGCCGATACCTTCTCGGGATCGGCGTCGTAGATGCCGTCCACCCGGGTGGCCTTCAAGATCACTTCGGCTTTGATTTCCATCGCCCGCAAGGCGGCGGCGGTATCGGTGGAAAAATAGGGGTTCCCCGTGCCCGCGGCCAGGATGACCACCCGGCCCTTCTCGAGATGGCGGATGGCGCGGCGGCGAATAAACGGCTCGGCCAGTTGGTGCATCTCGATCGCGCTCAGCAGCCGCGTCTGGCAGCCGAGCTTCTCGAGCGCGTCCTGCAAGGCGATGCCGTTGATCACCGTCGCGAGCATCCCCATCGAGTCGGCGGCAGTGCGTTCAATGGCCATTTCCTTCTGCCGGGCCCCGCGGAAGATGTTGCCGCCGCCGACGACGATGGCGGTCTCCACGCCCAGGTCGCGCACTTCCTTCACCTCGCCGGCGATGAGCTGGAGAGCAGCCCCGTCGATTCCGTAACCCCGGGGCCCCTGGAGCGACTCGCCCGACAGCTTCAGCACGATTCGCCGGTACACCGGTTCGCCCGGGATGACTGCGGGTGCGGGGCTGCGCTTGGATTTGGCCATCGAATTCGCCGCCAGGCAAGAAGCCGCTTGTTGCGCCTTTCGTCCGCGGATTCTAGCAGAGTTTTCCGCGTTCCGGGGATTCGCGCGCCCCAGCGGCAGCAGCTTCGGAGACGGCGAGTGGCAGGTCGAACCCGAAGCCATGAACCGTGCCTGCCCCCCCCGCTGCCGGCGCGATTCTCGTGACATCTTCTTATTTTCGTCTTGCCCGGCAGATGCTTGCCCTTGCGCCCTGGGCGTCCATCCACTGCTTGCATAGGAAGATCGCATCCAAGCACCCCCAAGCTCTCCCGCTGCGCCAAGGCAAGCGCGACTTTTTTCGCCGCTCCCCATCCCGCCCGGCGTGTTGTCGGGTTCGCATTCCCGCGCCCGCCGCCGGCCCGGGTCGCCGTCCGCCGCGTCCCGGCGGTTTATCTCCGCGGCCCTCGCCGCCGTTGTCCGGGCTCTCCGCGTTGAATCTTTGACTTTCGCACTTCCCGCCGCACCCATCCCCAGGGCGGAAATTCGTCCGCCCGCTCTACGGGGCCTGTCGCGTTCCAACGGCAATCACGAGGGAAACGCCGAAAGTAGCGGCTCGCGTAGAAAACGCTTGACAGGCCGGGGGGGGGGCAGCGCATCTTGGCGCAACGCGTTTTTCGGCCAGTCGTCTTTGCTGTAAGGGGCTCCGGCGCGTTCAACTTCACCGTCTCCTACGCGTACGACACCATCGGCGAACTCACAGGGGTCACAAGCAACTGGCCGGGCGCCGGTGTCCTCCTCAGCAGCGCGACCTATAACGCGGCACGGCAGCTCACCGGGGACTCGCTCGGCGACGGCCCCGAGACGTTCGCGTATAATTCGCGTATGTGGCTGGGTTCGATCCAGGCGGGGAGTTTGCCCAATTACACCTACACCCTCTCGCTTGGCTATGCCGGCGATGGCAGCGTCACCTCCAGCAACGATAGCGTGAACGGCAATATGAGTTTCACCTACGACAATCTGAACCGGCTGGCGAGCATGTCCTCGCCAAGCAATCCGTCCGGCTGCTACGGGCTCTCCTGGAGCTACGACGGCGCCGGCAATCGCACCGCGCAATCGGTTACCAGCGGCTCGTGCCCCGCGTCCTCCCTCGGCTTCAGCACGAGCAACCAGATTACCTCGCCCAGCGGGTATCAATACGACGCCGCAGGCAACCTGACCAACGACACGGCCCACAGCTACACCTACGATGCCGAAGGGCGCATCCTGACGATCGATGGCGGCAGCGGCGTGTACGTGTATGACGCGTTTGGCAGGCGGATCGAGAAGACCACCGGGAGCACGAGCCTCGTCCTGCTCTACGACCTTGCCGGGCGGAGGATCGGCGCGGTGAGCACGTCGGGAGCGGACGTGGACCATCGAATCTACGCTGGCTCGCGGCTGGTTGCGGCGTACACCCCGGGGCCCTTTGGCGGTACGACGTACTTTTACCACTCCGATCAGCTTGGCACCGATCGCGTCATCACCAACCTGCTCGGACAAGAGACGTGCACCAGCCTGCCATTCGGCGACAATCATTCCTGCACGAGCAACGTGCCGGCCCGCTTCGCGGGGTATGATGCCGACGATGAGTTCGGCCTCGACCACGCCCCCGCACGTTATTACTCGCCCTCGCTGGGACGCTTCTTGCGCCCCGACCCACTCGGCGGCGGCCTCACCAACCCGCAATCGCTCAACCGCTACGCCTACGTGACGAACGACCCGGCGACGCTCCCAGATCCTTCCGGCATGCTGCCCCAGCAGCCGGTGCCCCAGGATGAATGGGACCCATTCAACTACCAGTTCTACGAGGGCTCCTGCGGGGGCGACTGCGAACCGGAGGAGGGAGCGGGCTTCTCTCTCCCGTCTAGCGGAGGGGACGGAAGCGGTGCCGGGGGCGGCGGTTCGGGCGGGCCGGCATCGCTATGTAATCCGAGCAACCCATACAACGCCAGGGTCCTGAACTTTATTCGAGCAAATCTCGCCGCGGCGGAAAAGCTCGCTGCAGAGCTTAGCGTCCCAGTTGAGAATGTGCTCGGGTTGGCCGGAGAGGAGTGCACCTACGGGACCAGCACAATTGCCCGCGACGCCAACAACTTTTTCGGCCTTCACGCCGGCGCACCCGGCAGTGTGGGTACCTACACAACGGGGAAGGGCGCCGTGGTCGCTCGCTTTCCCGCGCCGGGCTTCGCGAACTCAGGCCAGTCCTTAGTGGACGCCTTCGGCAACCTCGTCGCCGGAGTGACGGACCCGGGCGCGTTCGCCAAAGCCCTGGTTCCGAAGTTTAATTCGGGGAACCTTGCGACCGGTGGAAATCCCCATTTTGTGGCGCTGGTCACTGGTGCCATCCAAGCAATCAGTTCGCGGTTGAAAAATTGCTTTAAACAATAAGGAGCAAACGGTCAAATCATGATGAGCAGACGCCTCGGAGCCTCGATTGCAGTTTGGATTTTGTTGGGGTTTGCCGCGCCACCTGAGGCGTCGGCCCAACGGAAGCCCGCCTACAAGCTCTTGACTCAAGAAGAATGCCGGCGGCTCGTCCTCGGCCTGCTCAAGAACGAGGGGGCGAGCATGGATGATCCCACGCTAAACCTGATCGACCTCCCGTACGACCAAAGTCTTCCGGACTTCTACAGTATGGAAGTCTGGGATGCCGATGCGCGAGGTTACTACCATCACGTCGGCTCATTCTCCGTGGACGAGAGGACGGGCAGCGTTTGGGACGTGGTTGTGTGCCACGAATATAAGTCGAAGTCCCTCAGGGAGCTTCAACGGAAAATCCGCAAACGCCTGGGAATTTCCGCGGAGGAATATCGCAAGCTGAGGAGGCCCGGCCCCCTGTGTCCGGCCAAGTGAGCAGCTACGGCTGGGCGGCGGCCTCGACCACGGCCCGCGCGCTATTACTCGCCAGCGCTCGGCCGCCCCGATGCCTTCACGGTCCGATTTCGGGACTCCGGTGGGGTCCGTCGGACTCCTGGAACCGGAGATACGGGGCGGTGCGGATTTTCGGGATCGCACCGCTTCATGGCGCCCGATCCTTTCGGCACACCACCTGCGGGCGGAACGTGCGCGGCTGGCCCCTCGGCAGGCTCGGGACTTCGCGGCGCGCCCCCGGATGCGATGACTGGCCCTCTTGCCCGCCCGGAATCACTCAACCGGTACGCTTATGTAGTCGACAATCCCGCAACTGCCGCAGACCCCTCCGGGAACTTCATAGTGTCGGAGGACTGCATCCTCGACGCTCTCCTCCCCGAATGCCAGTGCGACCCGGAAAACGGCTGCCCGCCTGACCTGTTGCTGCTGTTGCCGCCGCCCGACATGGGCAGCGGGCAAAAAGCCTGCGACGTCAGCATAAAGGTGAGAGATGCGACCCTTAGGAACGACACGACACCTCCCGTGGTAGCTTGTGACATCCAGCGCGCATATACCAGCTCGGTGCAGCTCCTAAACTTTAACGGGCTCCCGCCGCCTGTGACCAGCCTGAACGTCGTGCTCACCGGGTCGCCGAACGTCAGCTTCCCCGGGAACAAAGTGACCTTTTTGCCGCAACTGGTGTTCGAAACCTCGTTTAAGGTATCCCACGTGGCAAACGGATTATTTGTCCAGAGCGGCTGGATCATGTGGCAGGTATTCTACACGTGTGGGGGCGGGCCCCATCTAGCCTTCAAGCGTATCCACGTCGACTGCGGGACGGAGATATGAGCAAACTATTCTCGGCGTCGTTGGTGGTCGCGTTCTTGGCAATTGCGCGTGCGTCCGCGCCACAGGACCGGGCGACGGGCGCGTGCGACGGTTTACGGCTCATCCCCCTGACCATCCCTTCGAATTTGAAACTCAAGGTTGTGAATCACTGGCTGATGTTTGCCCCTTATGTCGAGGGTGCGCTGGTTCTCCGGAACGAAACCGGGCAGACCATATCCGACATCGCGGTGCTGGTAAACTACGAAGACAAGCAAGGCCGCCCGCTTTTTACGATAACCTACCAAGCCAGCGTCAAGGATAGCGAGCACTCCATGAGCGATGTCCGTCCGTTCTTTCGAGGCTTGCTCACGACAGCGGTACGGCCCGGAGAGACCTTCGATCTTTTCGGGACCGCGCTTTTAGAGACAACAACGGTTCCGGCAAGGGCGGCGGTGTCCGGCGCGAACCTACGGCTTTCCGACGTCGGCATGGTCTTCACGGTCGCCTGGGCCCCCCGGTCTGACCCTATTCTCGAAGAGGTGCCGCGGGGCGACCCCGACCTGGGGACCCCGCCGCTCAACTTGCCCGACGACGTCGTCCTCAAATTGAGTCTCGCTGCCCGGGGCGGTGTCGAGCATGTCGGGTTTGCATCCGAGACCGCATCCAGCGACCCCCTTGTCACAGCCGCGACGGACGAGATAAAGAGGTGGCGCTTCTACCCCGCGATTTACAATGGCTTTGGGGTCCCTTCGGAGTTGTCCCTGCTGCTGCGCTTTCGCCGGGGGGACGAGCCTCCTGTTCGAGACTGCTTCCTTGGGCAGGGAGACAAATTTCCCAACACCTTCGCCATCGTCACCTTTAAGGCCTACCCGAACGCTCCCCTGCGATGGCAGTGCTTCTACGGCGGATTCAACGCCTATGGCTGGGGCGGCCCGTTCCTGGGTCAGCAGGCGATGGAGATCACCCCGCGCGGCACGAAGTCCCCATAAGCTCGTTTGTGCCTGAGCGCGCTAGAGCCCGATGAGGGTGCCCGTGGTGCGCGCTAGGCTCCTCATATCGCCACGCCCGCCGCCGGGCCCTCGTCAGTCTAGTAGTCGCGGCCCAGATGGGTGATCAATGTTTCCCCCATCATCCAGCGCAGGATATTCTTCGGCTTGATCAGCTGAATGAACAGCTCGTCTTCGGGATAGAGCTCGGGCGCGCATCGGCGATTCGAAATAGAAGCTCAGCCAGTCCTGGATGGCGTGCAGGCCGGCCCGGCGCATTCAACTTCACCGTCTCCTACGCGTACGACAACATCGGCGAACTCACAGGGGTCACAAGCAACTGGCCGGGCGCCGGTGTCCTCCTCAGCAGCGCGACCTACAACGCGGCGCGGCAGCCCACGGCGGACTCGCTCGGCGATGGCCCCGAGACCTTCGGGTATAATTCGCGTATGTGGCTGGGCTCGATCCAGGCGGGGAGTTTGCCCAATTACATCTACACCCTCTCGCTTGGCTATGCCGGCGATGGCAGCGTCACCTCCAGCAACGACAGCGTGGACGGCGATATGAGTTTCACCTACGACAACCTGAACCGGCTGGCCACAATGTCCTCGCCAAGCAATCCCTCCGGCTGCTACGGGCTCTCCTGGAGCTACGACGGCGCCGGCAATCGCACCGCGCAATCGGTGACCAGCGGCTCGTGCCCCGCGTCCTCCCTCGGCTTCAATGCGAGCAACCAGATTACCTCGCCCAGCGGCTTTCAATACGACGCCGCCGGCAACCTAGCCAACGACACAGCTCACAGCTACGCCTACGATGCCGAGGGCCGCATCCTGACGATCGATGGCGGCAACGGCGCCTACGTGTATGACGCGTTCGGCCGGCGGATCGAGAAGACCACCGGCAGCACGAGCCTCGTCATCCTCTACGACCTTGCCGGGCGGAGGATCGGCGCGGTGAGCACGTCGGGAGTGGACGTGGACCATCGAATCTACGCCGGCTCGCGGCTGGTTGCGGCCTACACCCCGGGGCCCCTTGGCGGTACGACGTACTTTTACCACTCCGATCAGCTTGGCACCGATCGCGTCGTCACCGGCTCGGCAGGCGCGGTTATAGAGACGTGCACCAGTCTGCCATTCGGCGACAATCATTACTGCACGAGCAACGTGCCGGCCCGCTTCGAGGGCTATGATACGGACCAGGAATACGGCCTCGCCCACGCCCCCGCACGTTATTACTCGCCCTCGCTGGGCAGATTCATGACGCCCGATCCTTTCGGCACGCCGCCCGAGAGAGAGGCAACGTGCTCGCTTGGGAGCCCGCCGGCGGACAAAATGACCGGCCCTCTGGCCCGCCCGGAATCGCTCAACCGGTACGCTTATGTGGTCGACAATCCCGCCACCTCGGCGGACCCCTCCGGGAACTTCATAGTGTCGGAGGACTGCTTCCTCGACTCCCTGCTCCCCGAATGTCAATGCGACCCCGAGAACGGCTGCCCGCCCGACCTGTTGCTGCTATTTCCCCCGCCGGTCCCCGTCCCCCAGAGCTTCTCTTGGGATTGCACTCGGCAAAACGAAAAGCCTAGATTCTTCGGGCTCTGTTTTTACGGCTGTACCCTTGAGAATCGTCCCCCGGGGACAGCCGCGTATGGAGAGGCCATTTTCGGCACAGTGAGGTTGTCCAGGGATTGCAAATTCAGCGTCACCACCAAATGCCCCTTCTATGTACGAGTGCAGAGCTTCGGCGTGAACGATATAGAGAGGGGCAAGATTGTCAAATGTCAAAAAGAACCGCAATAGCTCGCTTGGTGTCGCGTAAAAGGAGCCTCCGAGAGCTACAAAAGGTCCTAATGTCAGACGAGGTGGCGGGCGCGGGCATTGTAGGCGCGTGCTTGGCCCTAAAAAGTAGCCGTAAGCTCATTCGAATTCAGGAGTATTTTGGCGGACTATACTTGGTTGCTCGAGACGCCCTCCTGCCCTATTGGTTCGAAACCACACGGCTGGACGCATTCGCTCGGCGGGCCTGCGGGCTCAGGGAGCCGGTGTGGTTCTATTGGATTGACGCATATAACACGATGCACACTGTGCTCGCAGATGGGGTCTTAATAGGCTTTTCCAGGGATCTGGCCGAGCTCCTCGACCATGCAGCCCGCCTCGCGCTGGAGGCCGAGCGAAAGAAAGACGGGCAAGGGAGGCCGGAACTCGGGGTCAAGCACCTGATGATGGCGCTGGCGCGCCACCCGAACTGGAAGTTCACGCGAGGTTTGGTCAGGTCAGGTTTCAGCCTTGAGAGGCTCTAGGCGGGCGCCGCGCCAGGCCGCAATCCCTCCTGAACGCCCGTGCCCCGGCATCGTTACCACCCTCGAGCGCGGCGTTTGCGCGTTCGGGCTTTGTGCTGACTACAAGCGCATTACGAGCTGTACGCAATGAACCCAGGGGAACTTCTCCGAGGCTGGCTGCGCGCGGCGCGGGGGCGCCTCCCCACACTGCTGCGTCGCCCTGGTCCCCCGCATGGGACGTTCAGGGTTCCTCTCCGCCCACGGTCGCGCCCAGATCCGGCTGGGCAGGTCCTGGCTGAGCCTCCGGCCCGCGAGGATGCGCCGGCGAGGCTTGTCCGAGAGGCCCCGCAGGGCGGGTCCCTGCGGGACGGGGATCGCGCCTGACAGCGTCCTCGCCGTTCCGTGCAGGTGGGGGAGGAGCCGCTCATTTGGGCCCCCGGTTTCGCGAGCAAGTTGGCGGCATCCGAGGGTGCCGGGACGGTAGAGCCGAGGCATTTCCTTGCGGGGGTGTGCATCGCCTGCGAGAGCAAGATCCGTCGTTACTGGCCGACGGCCGGGGGGCCGGACGATTTCCTGGCGACCGGATGCGGCCTGAGAGCGGGCCGGAGCAGCTATTGGCGCCAGCTCTACGACGCGCTTCGCTCGAAGTCCTTCAGCCCGCTCGAATTCTTGGCCGAGCTGCAGCGCGCCTACGAGTGGGCCGTCGAGCTGGCCAGGGCGCGAAGGCTCCGGTTGGTCCCAGGCCGCCCGATTCTCATCCCGGAGGACATCCTGCTCCTTTTCCTGAGGCGATTTCCGAATGGCCTGGGCGCGAGGGTTCTGGAGTCCGGCCTCGACCCGGACCTACTGGCGGCTGCCGTCTGTCGAGGGGGAAGGTCGCAGAGATGAACGGGCTTGCCTCCGGTCCTACGCCGGGCACCGCAGCCTACTTCTGCGATCCCGATCAGCTTGGCACTGCCCCGATGACCTTACAGAAACCGGGCGGTCCGTGTTGCCGGACCGACCGCGTCGTCACCGGCTCGGCAGGCGCGGTTATAGAGACGTGCACCAGCCTGCCATTCGGCGACAATCTGTCCTGTGCGCGCACAGCCAGCGTCCCGGTATGGTTCGCCGGATACGATACCGACAACGAGTTCGGCCTCGCCCACGCTCCCGCCCGTTACTACTCGCCCTCGCTCGGCCGGTTCATGACGCCCGATCCTTTCAGCACGCCGCCTGCGGGCGGAACGTGCACGGCCGGCCCCTCGGCAGGCTCGGGACTTCGCGGCGCGCCCTCGGATGCGCTGACTAGCCCTCTTGCCCGCCCGGAGTCGCTCAACCGCTACGCATATGTGGTCGACAATCCCGCCACCTTGGCAGACCCATCCGGCAATTTCATCGTGTGGCAAGACTGCTTCCTCGACCCCCTGCTCCCCGAATGCCAATGCGATCCCGAGAACGGCTGCCCGCCCGACTTGTTGCTACTATTTCCCCCCCCTATATTAGGCCTCGCCTCGGCGGCCACGTCCGCTGGGCCGTGCCCAGGGACGACGGACTGCTCCTACTATGCAAAAAAGTGTGCAGACCCCAAGGTTCCCAACAAGAGCTACTATTGCACCACCGCGCCTCACTATTGCCAGGCCTTCGGCAAGTCGCGCGTTGCAAACTGCATCCGGCTCTGTCTCCAAGTGCAAGACACGTGCTCGAGCAAGCCGGGGGGCTCTGGCTTCGACGTGTGCATTATTTCCCTGCATGTTAAATGCTATGCAAACTGCATTCCGAAGCTGTCGTGCTATTAGCGAGACTTGGCGGTGTTGCGGCCCCGGAGGCGACGTTGTGAGCCTCGGGAGAACCTGGTGAGAGGGATCAGCGTGACCTGGCAGGCGATCCTCTTCGTCTCGGGCGCGCTGCTGCATGTTGGCTTCCTGCATTGGTACGCGCGGTCCGCATATCCGGGCTCGGGCCCGCCTCATTTTCTTGGGGGCGCCTTGATGGTGAGCGGTGTTGCCGCCGCGGGGGGGTTATCGGTTTGGTTCTTTCTCGCAAGCTTCGCCCGCCAGGTGCTAGAAGAAGTGCGGCCGCGCCCATCGGGCTTGGTCGTCAGGGGAGCGCTCTATGGCGTGTCGGCCACTTTCGTAGCCACGGAGGTCGTCTTCGTTTTTATGGCGTCGCTCGCGGCCGTGCAGAGCGCTCGCGCCAGCGGCGGACACCCTTTCTCGGACACGCTGCTGTCGTTGGTCGAGATCCAGACCTACGGCATGGACGTGAACCTGAGAGGACTACTTTTCGGTTTGGCTTACGGCGGGGTGGCCGGCGCGACGCTGTATGCTCTCCGGCGTGGCAGGCCTCCGCTCCCCGTTTTGGTCCCGCGGAAGGTCCGCCTCGCACGCGCATCCGTTGCGGCTGCGATTCTCGGGCTTATTTGCGTCCCGTTTGTGGTGCCTGGGGGCCTATGCAGCGTTGTAGCGATCGTGTTTGGCGTGCGGGCGCTACTTCGCCGGGGGAATTCCGAGGCTCCTCGTCCAACCCGGGCCGCCTACGTGGGGGTTGCCGGGGGCGTTGTGGGCCTGCTCGTGACTCTCCTGTGGACGATTAGCAGTGTTCTCCAGTTCGCCCCGCGCCGGTAGGCCCGGTCTCCGGCGACGCGCTCGTCTTCTCAGGGTATGATTTGGAGGGCGGGCAGGGGTTGCCCCACGCCCCCGCCCGCGGACCGCGTGACCGACGCGCTTGCCCGCCGGGAATCACTCAACCGGTACGCCTATGTGCTCGACAATCCCGCAACCGCCGCGGACCCCTCCGGGAACTTCATCGTGTCGGAGGACTGCTTCCTCGACTCCCTGCTCCCCGAATGCCAGTGCGATCCCGAGAACGGCTGCCCGCCTGAGTTGTTGCTGCTGTTGCCGCCGGCCTTCGCTATGCCTACGTCCGGTTCCACAGGATGCGACGCGTGCGCCAAAGCTGCCCCACTGGAATCTGCCAGCCCCAAGTGCGACAGCTGCGCAAGTGAGACATACCTGGGTGTGAGTTTAAAATGCTTTTGCAAATGCGCCGGAGACAGTGCGTGGTCTCAACAGGTTCGGGGGGCCTGGCCTGCGAGCACGACGAGGGCACGAATCCGTACGTTGCTCATGCAACGTGCTACAGTGCAGCGGGTCTAGCAGGAGTCCCATGGCCCACCCTGAGCAAATGCTATGTGCAGTGTTTGGGTCACTGAGCTGTTGGGCAGCGCGACGATGAGGCTACCGAGTCGGATCTTGCTCGCAGCGGCGATGAGTTGCGGCTACTCCGTGACGTTGGGACTGCTATTTGCTGCCGGCGCGTCTGGGCGCTTTTCGCTCCACACACTTCGCCTGCCGGGTGTGCTTCCCGTCGCCCTACTCGTTAGCACGGTGGCCTCCATGGCCATCACGCCAGTTGCTGTGTGGTCCATGGCCACGGGAACGAGGAACTTGTGGCTCTATGCCCCGATTTTCTGGGTTGCGCTGGCTTCCTACGACGTTGTGGTGAGCCCGAGATGCAGGGCCTGTGGTCTGTACGGCCTGACCTTCTTGGCGCTTGTGGGCTTGGCCATTTTGCGATTCATCCCGGCAGTCAGGTGAGGCGGCGCTGGGTCCAGTGCGATGCGGACTGGGGGCAGCGATGTCGGAAAACGCCATTGATACCGTGGCGATCACTGGGGCACTTAGCTATACGGGCAAGTACGCCACGCGCCTTTTGCTCAGCGCTGGATATAGAATTCGCACTCTGACGCATCACCCTGAGCGGCCCAATCCCTTCAACGACCATGTCCAGCTTTTTCCTTACAACTTCGACCGTCCCGACCAACTGACCGAAAGCCTTCGCGGCGCGTCAACGCTGGTAAATACCTACTGGGTGCGCTTTCCCCACGGAGCTTCCACCTTTGAAGCTGCGGTCCGAAACACTCGCATTTTGATTACTGCTGCAAGAAACGCCGGGGTGGGCCGCATCGTTCACGTCAGCGTCGCCAACCCATCATTGCGGTCCCCGTTGGGCTACTACAAAGGGAAGGCCCAGTCGGAGGAGGCTGTGCTCAGCTCGGGCCTTTCTTACACCATTTTGCGGCCCACGGTGATCTTCGGTGCCGAAGACATTCTCATCAACAACATCGCTTGGTTCGTCCGGCGCTTTCCAGTGTTTGGCATCCCTGGCGGCGGTGGATACCGAATCCGGCCCATCTACGTCGGGGACATGGCGCAACTGATCGCCGATGCCGTCGGCCGGCAGGACAATGCCGTGTTCGACGCTGTTGGGCCGGAAACGTTCACGTTCGAGGAGCTTGTGAGACTCATTGCTGAACAAGTGGGCCGTTCGGTTCGCCTCGTTCATCTGCCGATGCCGCTGGCATGTCTTTTCACGTTGGTGACCGGCTGGTTCGTTCGAGACGTTGTCCTCACCTGGGAAGAGTACAAGGGTCTGATGGCCAACCTGCTGGCCCCTGCGGGCCCATCCTCAGGGAAAACACGCCTAAGCCAGTGGCTAGCCTCCAACAGCCAGGGCCTCGGCACCCGATACGCGTCAGAGCTTGCACGCCATTTCAGCGGGCCCTCCTGAGGTGGTCTGGACCTGTTCGGGGCTGCTGTGGGTCGAGCGTCAAGGCCGCACCGTTGAGCGTGTCGAGTCCTGACGCTGGCCCGGGAGGATTGCCCCGCCCGGCGCCGCATCCGCCAAACCGCGAAGGGGAAGCTGGGACATTTTTCGTTTACTACATGGGAGGGCCGGTGACGCAAGCCGTAATACGTTACGTTCCCACTCTCCTTGTGCGGGTGGCCGCTCCCTGGCTCTGCGGATACTTCGTCGCGTCGGCGCTCACTCTTGCCCGGGCGCTCCTCGCGGCGCACTCGTCGGGAGGCAGGTCGCTCGACCTTCCGCTGACTGGCACGCTTCGGGTCGCGACATTCCCCCACGTGGTCGCGCTGCTTGTGACGGCCGGTGCCGCGGGGTCGCCCTCGCTTTTCTTCTCTCGCGCAGGGTGGCGCCTTCGCTGTAGGGAGATTGGCTCGGCCGCCTCGCTGACGCGGCCCTGAGTCCGCGGCCCCATCTTGGCGTGGTTTGGCGCCTGGGCGTGCGCTCCCCCTGTGCTCGCCAAACGCGACCGTTCCAATCGAAGGCTGAGTCACTGCCGCCGCAGCCTGAAGGGCCGCCTACTGGGCGGGGGCCGCGGGGGGCGGAGCGGGTAAGGCGGCGGTTTCGCCCACCTTGAAGCGAGCGAAACGACGGACGGAGACTTTCTCGCCCATGCGGGCGATGGCTTGCTCGATCAATTCGCGGACGGTGAGCGATTCATCCCTGATGAATCGCTGCTCGTAGAGGCAGGTTTCCTCGAAGAATTTCTCCATTTTGCCGGCGACCATCTTCTCGACGATGGCTTCGGGCTTGCCGGTGGCCTTCGCCTGGGCGCGGTAGACCTCGCGCTCGCGCTCAAGCACTTCGGCGGAGACATCTTCCCGCCGAACGAAGCGGGGATCGAGTGCGGCGATGTGCATCGCCAGCTCGTGGCAGAGCCGCTGGAACTCCTCGGTGCGGGCGACGAAGTCGGTTTCGCAGTTCACTTCCACCAGCACGCCGATTTTCCCTCCCGCGTGGACGTAGCTGCCCACCGAACCTTCGGTGGCCTCGCGGCCGGCCTTCTTCTGGGCGACGGCCTGGCCGCGCTTCCGCAGCACCTGGATGGCCTGGTCGATGTTGCCGGCCGATTCCACCAGGGCGTTGCGGCAGTCCATGAAGCCGGCGCCGGTGCGTTCGCGCAGCTCCTTTACCTGCTGGGCGCTGATGGTGGGTTCTCCGGGTTGGGTTGTCATCGTCGCTGCTTTCCTCGCTTGCCGCCTCCGCGGCCGCCACCGGGTTCACCGCCCCCGGAGACCGCCTGCACCGGGGCAGCGCTTCGCTGCAACGGAGGAATAGCGGGAACCGGCGGCGCTCCGGAAGGCCGCTATTGCTTCGGCTCTTCCGGCGATTCCGATTCGCGGAGCAGCGCTTCGTCGACCGGAATCGATTCCAGCTCCTGGGCGACGAAGTGCCCCTCGGGCTTCTCGTAGTCCTCGTAGGCGGTGGTATCGACGAATTCCGCCGCTTGCGCCTCGGCGGCGAGATCCTCGGCCGATTTCTGCTCGGCCAACTGCGATTGCTCGTAGGCTTGCCGGCCCTCGATCACCGCGTCGGCCACTTTCGAGGTGAACAGCCGGATCGCCCGCAGCGCGTCGTCGTTGCCCGGGATCACCCAGTTGACCATCTCCGGATCGCAATTCGTATCGACCACCGCCACCACCGGGATGCCCATCCGCCGCGCTTCGTACACCGCGATTTCTTCCTTGTTCGAATCCACCACGAACAGCGCGTCGGGCAGCGCCGGCAGGTTCTCGATCCCCGCCAGGTTCTGCTGCAGATGCTTCAGCTCGCGCTCGAGCCGCACCGCCTGCTTCTTCGGCAGTTGCGCCATCCGGCCGTCCTCGACCATCGCCTTCAGCCCTTTCAGCTTCTTGATGGATTTCTGTACCGTCGCCCAGTTGGTGAGCGTTCCGCCCAGCCAGCGGTGGTTCACGTAGAACATGCCGCAGCGCGTCGCCTCCTCGGCGACGGCTTCCTGCGCCTGCCGCTTGGTGCCCACGAACAGCAGCGCCTTGCCCTGCATCCCCAGATCGTTGATGTATCGCGACGATTCCCGGAACATCTTCAAGGTCTTCTGCAGATCGATGATGTGGATGCCGTTCCGCTCCCCGAAAATGTATTCGCGCATCTTCGGGTTCCAACGCCGGGTCTGGTGACCGAAATGGACTCCCGCCTCCAGCAATTCCTTCATCGTGATTTCTACCGCCAACGTCCCTCCTCGAGGAATGGAGCGCTTTCAGCCGCGGGCCGAGCGCACCTTCTTGCCGGCTCCTTGCCGGCCGTGAATTGAACTGCAATGGCTAGTGGCGCGCCGCCTCGCGAGTCGTGGCGGTTCACTAATCACTGGCCACTAGTCGCTAGCCACTGCCCTTACCGCTTGCTGTACTGGAAGCGCTTCCGGGCGCCTTTCTGCCCGTATTTCTTCCGCTCCTTCATTCGCGGATCGCGGGTAACCATTCCCCGCTTCCGCAGCACTGACCGCAAATCGGGATTGAACAGCAGCAGCGCCCGAGCGATGCCCAGTTGCATCGCGGTGAGTTGCGCCGACATCCCGCCGCCCGATACCTTCGCCTTGGTGTCGAACTGGCTCACCGTCCCCGTCGCCCGGAACGGCTCCTGCAGCACGGTGTCCCGCTCCTTCGCCAGCAGCGAATGGAAATATTCGTCCGATGGCTTTCCGTTCACGTCCATCTTGCCCGAGCCCGGCCGCAACACCACCCGCGCGATCGCTTCCTTGCGCCGGCCGGTACCCTGGTAGAAATTCGCCGGCGTTCCCGTGGGAGATTCGGGCACGGACCCTTGCGATGTCGAACTCAACGTTTTCCCCTCCTGCGGAGGCGCGATTGGCCGAAGCCGCTGTTGCCGGTTCGGCCGACCCTTCGAGAAACCGGTGACCGCCGATGACGGCACCTGTCGCCCGGCAACGGTATTTCCCGGCAATTTCGGACGGCGCTAGAACGCCAGCGGCTGTGGTTTCTGCCCGGTGTGCCGCGCCAACCCCGTGGCGTCTCGATAGACCCGCAATTTGCGAGCGCGATGGTCGCGAAGCTTGTTCTTGGGAAGCATGCCGAGAATCGCTTCCCGCACCACCCAGTCGGACCGGGCCGGCAGCAGCCGCTTCAACGGAACCTCTTTCAATCCCCCCGGATAGCCGCTGTGGTGCCGGTACACTTTCTGGTCGGGTTTGTTCCCCGTCAGCCGCACCTTGTCGGCGTTGATCACCACGACGTGATCGCCGCAATCGATGTAGGGCGTGAATTCCGGCTTGTCCTTGCCAATCAGCACCCGCGCCACGCGGCTGGCCAGTCGGCCGAGCGCCTGGCCCTCGGCATCCACCACGTACCAATACCTGCCTTGGCTGAGTGCTTCGGCCTGTCGCCCTTTGGGAACGTATGTGCGCATACTTCTACGATGACCCCCGCAACGCGGGCTGAATCCTCAAGAGTAAGCGATGCCCGCGCAGGTTGTCAACGCGCCCTACCAAGCATTTACCGCATTATTACTTCCTTCCGTCCGGTCGGCGCGCCACGGCGGCGAGGTGGGCGCTCGAGCCTGCGAGCGACGGCTCCCGCTCTACCGACGACAGAAACTCGAGCAGGCTCTGTCGCTGCGCGGGGTCGCTCCAGGTCGGGCCGAACAGCGCCGCGCTCCACGCCGGGCCTTCCACCGCGAGAACCTGGACATCTTCAAAGCCCGCGTCGCCGGCTTCGGCGGCGAGCTCCTCGGGCAGATGGAAGTAAGCGGTGGTGAAGTAGGCAAGCTGGTTCGTCGGATTGCGATGCTGGCCGGAAGCCAGATCGGCGGCAACGATCTTGCGGAATTCCGGGTCCCGGAAGAAGCCGCTGGCGAGGCCGTCGATTAGCGAAGCAAAACGGCACACTGCGGCGGCGAAAAGATTGCCGCCCGGCTTGAGGATGCGGCGCGCCTCGCGAAGCGCTTGCAAGCGATCCGCACGCTCCACCAGGTGATACAACGGCCCCAGTAATAGAACTGCATCGGCCTTGCCGGAGGGAACATCCAGGCGGCGAGCGTCGCCCAGCATGATGGATTCGAGCGCGATGCCGGTTGCGGCCGCGCGTGACTTGGCTTGCTCCAGATGGAGCTCGACGGGATCGATCAGGTGCACCTGGTAACCCTGCCTGGCGAGCGGGAAGGCATAGACACCGGCGCCACCGCCTACATCGAAGATGACCGCTGGGGCAGGCGGCAAATGTCGAGCGAGAATCGCCTCGGTCCGCATCCGCTCGAGCTCGCCGCGCGCGTCCGATAGCCTCTCCGATTCCTTGGCTTGCAGGTAGTACCGTTCCATTTCCTCGCGGATCAGATTCATTGGCGCCTCGACGCGCCGAAACACGCGCCATTCCGGGCAAACGCCTCGCCGAGGAGGCTAGCGAGTGCTCGGACGAAAATCAATCGCGGAGATTCTGCCCTCGGCTCGCGGGCTTGCTTCGCGGGACAACAGCCTAATCCCGCTTGTTGTTGTCAGCGGCCCGACTGTCATATAGTTCCCGGCGCGGATCGCGCGGTTTTCGGGCAGGGCGGGTGGCTCGCCGGCCATCTGCCGCAGGCGCGATTCGCGGGCAGGCGACGCAAACTCGGAACGCGAGGAAGCACCCGGCCGGTTCCCATGGCTTCTGCCGCAGAACACTGCCGCATCGAAATCAAGATGCCCAACGATCCCCGCGCCATTGGCGCAGTGCGCGGAGCGCTCGAGCATACCGCCCGCCACCTCGGGCTCTCCACGCCGGAAGAGGAAGCGCTGGCTGACGCCGCCGAGCATCTGCTGTCGGCGGCCCTGGCGGCGCTCGCCGCCGAAGCCGAGATCACCGTGACCATCCAGGAACATCCGAACCGCATTGAAATCGAGTTGGTTCGGCCCGGGGGAAGCGCCGGCGAGTGGGCGGAGCTGAGGAAACTCCGGGGAATCGACCGGCTGGAAGAGGAAAACGACGCCGGACATACCCGCCTGAAACTGGTGAAATTCCTTCCCGGCGGCGCCGGCCCTCCCGCTCACGGGCGCTGACGCCGTTGCGGTTGGCGCCTTCGGTCAGCCGCCGGCTACATGTTCACCGCAAACACACGCTGCTGGATCAGGGAAACAATTTGGTCCTCGGTGAGCCGGAAATCGAGGTCGAGCCTGTCGCCCCGGGGAACCACCTGCGCCCGATCAAGCACCGCCGCCAGTCCGGCGTTGGGATTGGCATTGCCGTTGGCCGCCGGAGGGGCCTGGCTGGCCTGGTATTTCTTGTAGAGCAAGCCTGCCTGGAGCAGCGCGGCCAGATTGTTGGCGTCGTCGGGAGAGGCGCAGACTGCCTCGATTTTGGTTTGAACGTCCGAGGTGGTATCGACGCTGAGGATCATCGCGCGCACTTTCTGGTACAGCGCCGGCGCCGACGCCCCGGCCGATTCCATTTCCGGCATCATCTGCCCGAGGCCGAGCTGGGTGTAGTGCTGGTCGAGCACCGCCCAGATCATTCCTTGTCCGTTCTGCCCGTCGATCAGCGGAAACATCGCGGTGTTGGCCAGCAGGCTCGGCGCGCCGCCGAATCGGACCGCCAGCAGCTTGTCGATCGCGTCGCCCTGGCCGAAAACCGCCGTGTTGGAATCGAGGAAGAAGAAGAAGATGTCGGCCGGGCTCGAGCCGGAACCGAAGGCGTAGAGCGTGTAGCCGTGGGTGGTGCGGGTGGGCAGTTTCTCCTGCTTCAGATACGCCTCGGTCGAGTCGGGCTGAAAGGCGCCCAGCGCCACGCCCAGCACCTCCTCCGGCTGGTCCTTCGACGCGGGCATCGCTCCCCAAGCCAGTTCCTCTACTTGCGTCTGGGTATCGATTCCCGCCGCTGTCAGGAACCGCTCGAATTGCCGGAAGCGCGACGGCAGCATCTGGTCCTCGAGCAGAGGAAACCACTTGTATTGCCGCGCCGCCTTCATGTCGGCGTAGGCAAATTCGCCGACGTTCTGGGGGAACAGGCCAATCACGTCGGTGCCGAGCGTTCCCGCGTGCGAGGCCGGCGCCAGCAGCAGCGCTCCCGCCAAACCCGCCACCCATCCTGCTCGTCGCTGAATCATGGTTTCCCTCCCCGCCCATCCCTCGGTGGCGGTTTGCCTGACGCTCATCCCCGAACGTTCGGGGCCGAACCCGCCGCGGCTTGTCCCGAGCGAAGTCGAGGGGCGGGGCGACTGCCCACGCTCCCGCCTTGCGCGACCCTGCGCGCTACCTCGCCACCGCCGCCGGCGCTTCTGCCAGCCGCGTCTCGAGCGTCGCCAGCTTCTTTTTCATCGCTTCCACGTAAGCGGCGTCCCCGAGCGATTCCAGATTGATGGCCACGTTTTCCATCGCCCCGCGCATCGCCGCTTGCGCCAGCCAGCGCGCCGTCGCCAAGTCTGACCGCATCGCCGGGCTCGCCACCCGCTCGAGCTGCTGAAGTTTGTCCTGCACATCGGCGGCGCTTTCCGCCGCTTCGAGCGGCACCTCGGCTGCCTGCCGCGTTGCCTCCTCGATCGCTGCTGACCGGCGCTGCTGCTCTTCCGGCGTCGCTTTCGGCAGCCGCGTTGCGGCTACCACTCCATTATAGGCTGCCGCATCGCGATCGATTGCCTGCGCCAGGCGCCGTCCCGCCAGTTCCAGGTCCGCCAGGAGCGCCGCGAGCGCCTCCCCGTGGACCGCTTGAGATTTCTTCTTTTGCGAAAGCGCCGCCACCATCTGCCCCAGGCTGGCCGCCACCGCGCCAGCCAGCGCCGCCGCCGAGCCTCCGCCCGGAGCCGCGGTCGGTTCGGCCAGGGCGGCGAGCAGCGGCCGCGCCATCGCTTCGAGCGGGCCGGGGACGGCCCCGGGCGCTGCCGCCGGGGACGCCGCCGAAGCCAGGACTTTTTCGAGGCGGTTTTCGAGCACCTGATCGGCGCTGAAATTCTCGAATTGCAAGTAGAAACCGGCGGTCAACTCGATCGCCCGCCGGGGGATCAAACCCACGATCTCAGTGCCAACGATGCCCGCGCCGTACCGGGCGGCTTCGCTGCGCACCATCTCGAAGACGCGGTGAATCGGCGTCTGCTCGAAATCGGTGAGGTTGATCGACACCTGCGCCAGGCCGCGCGCCTTGAGCTCGATTCCCATCGACTTGACGTAGCGCAGCCCGCCGCTCGAATACCGGATCGCCTTGGCGATGTTCTTGGCTACGGACACGTCGGCGGTGTCGAGATTGATGTTGTAAGCGATAAGGAATTTTCGCGCGCCGACGATGGTCGCGCCGGCGGTGGGATGCAGGCGTGGCTCGCCCACATCCGGCGCCCGCCGCGGATTCACCAGCACTTCCTCCCGCACCCCTTCGAACTGGCCGCGGCGCACATCTTCCAGGTTCACACGGTCGGGCCGCTCGGCTGCCGCTTCGTAGAAGTAGACCGGAATCCGGTAGCGGTCCCACACCGCGCGGCCCACGCGGCGAGCCAGCGCTACGCACTCTTCGAGCGTCACCCCGGCGACCGGAACGAACGGCACCACGTCAGTGGCGCCCAGCCGCGGATGAGCGCCCCGGTGACGAGTCAGGTCGATTAGCTCCGCCGCCTTGCCGATTCCTCGCAGCGCCGCTTCCGCCACCGCTTCCGGCTCACCCGCCAGGGTGATCACCGAGCGGTTGTGGTCGGGGTCCATTTCGCGATCGAGAACGATCACGCCGCCGATGGCGCTCATCGCCGCCACCAGCGCATCCACCTTGGCGGGATCGCGCCCTTCGGAGAAATTCGGCACGCACTCGATGATTCGCTGCACTCTCTTCCCTTCCGCTGTTCAGCCTCTCAGCGAGACCCTCTTCGAAGGATGCATCAACCATCGCCGGGGTAGCCACGGTCCCGCTCTGCGGGACCGTGGGACTTTCGGCCAGCGCTTCTCCGCAGCGGCCTTACTGCCGGTACCATCCTGGTAGGGCGCCTTTCTCTCGTGCCGCTTCGCGTCCTCCGCAGCCAGCGGATTCTTGGCCCCGGCCGCGCTCTGCGCCCCGCGGTGAAACACCTCTCGCTTTGCCCGGCCCTAGCCCACGCCCGGCTCGCGCGCGTAAGCGATTTCGCCCCGCTTGATCGTCAGCCAGCAAAGGTTCACACCAAAATAGTAAGGAATCTCGCGGTAATCGGCCACGTCGAAAACCGCCAAATCGCCTTGCTTGCCAACCTCGAGGGTTCCGATCCGGTGGTGCCGCCGGAGCGAGTAGGCGGCGTTCACCGTCGCCGCCGCCAGCGCTTCCGCCGGCTGCCAGCGCATGCCGGAGCAGGCCAGCGACATCGCCATCGGCAGGCTGAGCGTGGGGCTGGTGCCGGGATTGAAATCGGTCGCCAGCGCCACAATCGCGCCAGCATCGATCAGCGCCCGTCCCGGAGGATACTTCACCCCCAGATGCAAACTCGCGCCCGGCAGCATCGTGCACACCACGTCCGAATTCGCCAGCAGCGCGACGTCCGCCCGCGTCGCCTGGTCGAGATGATCGGCGCTCGCCGCGTGGATCGCCACTGCCAGCCGCGCCGCCCCGGTGTGCGCCAACTGCTCGGCGTGCAGCCGCGGTTCCAGCCCGCAGGCGCGTCCGGCGGTGAGTATCGCTCGCGCCTGCTCGACGCCGAACGCGCCCCGGTCGCAAAACACGTCGCAGAATTCCGCCAGGCCTCTTCGCGCCACCGCCGGAATCATTCGCCGGACCACCAGTTCCACGTACGCCTGCGGCCGCCGCCGAAATTCGGCGGGAACGGCATGCGCGCCGAGAAACGTCGAAACGATTTCGAGCGGCTGCTCCCGCTGGAGCGCGCGCTGCACTTGCAGGATTTTCAATTCCTGATGCTCGTTCGCCCCGTAGCCGCTTTTCGCTTCCAGGGTGGTGGTGCCGTGAGCGGCGAATTGCGCCAGCCGCGCTCGCGCGTCTCGCTCGAGCGCCGCCGGCGAAGCGGCGCGAAGGCGCCGCACGCTCGAGGCGATTCCCCCGCCGGCGCGGGCGATTTCCTCGTAGCTGGCGCCGGCCAGCCGCCGTTCGTATTCGTCCACCCGGCAGGCGGCAAACACCAGGTGGGTGTGCGAATCCACCAACCCGGGCACAACCACCCGGCCGCCGACGTCGAGTTTCCGCGCCCGCCGCGCCGCCGCCAACCGCTCGATCTGGCGCCGCGCGCCTACTGCGGCGATGCGGTCGTCGCGAAGCAGGATGGCGCCGCCGGCGATGATGCCGGTATCGAGCAGCGCTCGCCCGCGGCGCGGCGCGGGACCGCGCAGCGTCAGCAGTTGCCCGATGTTGGTTACCAGAAGCGCGCTGGGCATGGATCGAGAGGGATCCGCCGGTGTTCGCCGGCCGTCAGAACATTAGCATGGAGAGGACCGCGTCCGGCGGGTTTCCGGGGAGATTCCCCTCGTCCCGTCCCCATCCTTCTACCGGTAGCGCCGGCGTCACCAAATAGCCTATGATGCGGCCGGGAATTCCGTCTTTACTCCGGAGAACCATGCCCCGAAACATGTATCGATTGAGTGGTCCGGCCCTGCTGGTCTTGCTTGCTGCCTGCCTCCTGCTCGCCGGCCCCCTTTCCCGGCGACCGCCTCAGCCCGCCACGCCGTCCTTCGACGTCGTGATCCGCAACGGCCACATCATCGACGGCACCGGCTCGCCCTGGTACTCGGGCGATATCGGCATTCGCGGCGGCCAAATCGCCGCCATCGGCAACCTGGCCGGAAGCTCTGCCGGGCGGATCATCGACGCGAAGGGCATGGTGGTGGCGCCGGGTTTCATCGACATGCTCGGGCAATCGGAGCTCACCATCCTGGTCGATCCCCGGCTGCCATCGAAAATCTATCAGGGCATTACCACCGAAATCACCGGCGAAGGCGATTCGGTGGCCCCGCTCGATCCGCACATCATCGCGGAAAACCGGCTTGCGTACGCCCACCTCAAGCTCACGCCCACTTGGCGCGATTTCCGCGGCTATTTCGCCCGGTTGCAGAAGCAGGGCATGGGCATCAATCTGGCCAGCTACGTCGGCGCCACCAGTGTGCGCCGGATGGTGATTGGGGAGACCGACCGCGCAGCAACGCCCGCCGAGCTGGACCGGATGGAAGCGCTGGTGGTGCAAGCGATGCAGCAAGGCGCCCAGGGCCTTTCCACCGCGCTCGAATACGCCCCCGCCCCGTACGCCTCGACCAACGAACTGATCGCGCTGGCCCGGGTGGCTTCCAGTTACGGCGGTATCTACGCCACCCACATGCGGAACGAAGGCGACGGCATCTTCAACGCCGTCGACGAAACCCTCCGCATTTCGCGCGAAGCCCGCATCCCGGTGGAGATTTTCCACCTCAAAGTGGCCGGGGTGCGCAATTGGGGACACATGCCGCAGCTCGTGGCCCGCATCGACGCCGCCCGCGCCGCCGGCACCGACGTCACCGCCGATACCTACGCCTACACCGCCTGGGAAAACGATATGTCCGCTTTCATTCCCCCGTGGGCGCATGAGGGCGGCGTGGCCAAACTGATCGCGCGCCTGCGCGATCCCGCCACCCGCGTCCGCATTCGCAAGGACATGTTGACGCCCTCGGCCGCCTGGGACAACGAATGGGAAGAAATCCCCGGGCCCAGCGCCGTGCTGATTACTGCCGTGCAAAACCCGGCGCTCGTTCCCCTCCAGGGCAAGCGCCTATCGGACATCGCCAAACTCTGGAGGGAAGACCCGATGGACGCTCTGTTCGATTTGATCATCAAGGACAACGCCTTCACCTCGGTGGCCGATTTCGGCATGAGCGAGCCCGACGTCGAGCTGGCCCTGAAGCAACCCTGGGTTTCGATCGATAACGACGCCTCCGGCGCCTCGCCCACCGGTCTTCTCGGCCAGGAACACCCGCATCCTCGCGCCTACGGCACCTTCCCGCGCATCCTCCGCAAATACGTTCGGGGCCAGAAGCTGGTCAGCCTGCCCGAAGCCATTCGCAAGTTCTCGGCGATGCCCGCGGCCCGGCTGCGGCTCGCCGGCCGCGGCGTGCTCAAGAAGGGAATGTGGGCCGATGTGGTGGTTTTCGATCCCAGCACGATTCACGATGTAGCTACCTACGAGAATCCCAACCAGCTCTCGGTGGGCATGGAGTACGTGCTGGTGAACGGCGTGCCGGTGATTGACGCCGGAAAGATGACCGGGAAGCTGCCTGGCAGGGTGCTCTACGGCCCCGGCTATGGGCGGGCCAGCCCGGGTAAGTGACTGCGGGCGGCGCGGCGCTCCGGGATTTCAAACGCCGGCCATCTCGCGCAGCATACGCCAGTTGGCCAGACGGTCCTGCTGCGCCTGAAGCAACGATTCATCCGGGTTCCCCGCGGCATCGAAATGCCTGGCGAACCGCCCTTCGGTCCGCGCAAAGGCCACGAAGTCCACCGGCTGAGTCGTTTTCGGATTCGCGTACCAATCCTCCTTGACCGCCGGATTGCCCTGCAGGCTCAGCCGATCCCGAATCCGTTCCCCCCGCCGCGGATCGTAAATCAGCAGCGGGAACGTGTGCGACTCCACCGCCAGGCGGGCCTGGGCTGCGGCCTGATCGTCGCCGATGCCATGCTCGGGCATGCAGCTCGCATAGCAGATCACGACGGCCGGCCCGGAGAATTCGTTCGCGGCGAGGATGGCCTTGTAGAAGTGGTTGATGTGGGCTGGGGTGGTTTGGGCGACGAAAACGCCGGGATGCATCATGACAATCAGCGCCAGCTCCTTGCGATGCTCGCGCTTGCCGGTCTCGGCCGTGCCGAACTGCGCCATCTTGGCGTTCTGGCCGGTGAACGTCGCCATCGAGCTTTGGCCTCCGGTATTCGAGTACACCTGGGTATCGAGCACCAGGACCTTGATGTCCATGCCCGACATCAGCATTCGCGAAAGCGATTGGAATCCGATGTCGAACAGCGAGCCGTCGCCGCCGATCACCCACAACCGCCGGTCGCGGTGGCCCTGCTGATCCCAGCGCAAGCGAATGCCCATGGCATCGGCGGGAGCATTCTCGAAGAGCGAATTCGTCCACGGCACTGCAAAGGGATTGTAGGGATAGGTCGAGCCGAAAACCGTGTTGCAGCCGGTGGCGGCGACGATCCCCATGCCGCCGGCGCCGTAAACGAACCCGGTGCCCGCGAGCAGCATCCGGATCGCCGAGCCTTCGCCGCAGCCCATGCAGGAGCCGGCGCCTCCGGTATAGAGCAGCGAGCGGCCCGCGAGCATCATGTCCCCGAGTGATTTCTGGTTGAGATAACGGGATGGCGTGTCGGGCAGCCGGTGGAACAGGCTCATCGCGCGGTCGTAGGCTCCGAGCAGCGGTTCGCTTTTCGGCGCCATGCGCAGGGCGTCATGCGCGCCGCACACAACCACGCATTCCCCGCAACCCTTGCACTTGTCGGGATCGATGAAAAGCCCGAAAAGGCCGCCCGCCTCTCCCCGCTTCTCGGCCAGCTCGTGATACTTGGTGGTGGAGGCGAACTGCCTTCGCAGCTCTTCCCTGTGCGCCGGCGACTCGAAAGCCGCGAGTCCGTCCTCGATCGTCGCCGGAGTGGCGACCTTGGCGAGGATCGCGGTGTCCGGGCATTCGTTCACGCAATCCATGCAGCCGACGCAGGCCGCCGCCAGAAACTCGGGAATCTCCGGCGAAAGATGCCGGAAGCTGCGAAGCGAGGCAGTGGATGGCGGCACGAGGCTCCGCGCGGCGAATTCGTCGGCCGCGAGATCGCCGTCGCGTCCGCGCGCGTAGCTCCCGACCACCCGCTCGCAGAAATCGCCCGCGACCAGCCCGTCATCGGGGTCGGAGCGCGCCGGCGCAGGCATCAGGAACGCCGGCTCGGCTGTCGGGATTTCCCCCGGGGGCGGAAGGGCTTCAGCCACTTCCTCGTAGCCGCGGCGCGCGGCCTTCAGGTTCTCGGCCACGACGCGCTCGCCACGCTTGCCGAAGTACTTCCGCAGCGCTTTCTCCAACGCGCCGAACAGATCGCCATCGCTCAGGCCGGCCCGCTCGCGGAAAGGGGCGAGCCGCAGGAAGGCTCCGAGCAGCGCAATGCCCTGCATGCGAACCTCGAGATCGGCTTGGCTGGCGGTTTCCCGCGCGATGCGCTGCCCGTCGAGCACGAACAGCCGCAGCCGCCGCTCGCCGATGGCGCGCCGCGCCCGCGGCGGCAAGCTCGCCCAGGCCGCCGTTCCGGCAAGGGAAGACTGCAAGTAAACCGTTCCGCCTTCGCGCAATCCCGCCAGGGGCTCGCCCGAGCCGAACGCGTGGGCATCCTGGATCGCCACGAAATCCACCGCGCCGAGTTCGGCATGCACGCGAATGCGCTCGGAAGCCAGCGTGAGATAATAGGTTGTCGGCAGGCCCTTCTTTTCCGATCCGTACTTCGAGAACGCCTGCACCTGCAAGCCAAACAGCTCCGAGGCCAACGTGGCGAGCACCTTGTTCGTAGTCACCGATCCGTACCCGCCCACCGAATGACCTCGAAGCGAAAAAGCGCCCGCCGGCCGGACGTCGGGCTCGGGCGCCTGCTCGAGCGCGTCCTGGTGTTTCACTCCAAGCACGAAGAACCTTCGGCCATCCCCCTGCGCCATCCGCTCGGCCGCCGCCACGAAATGCCCGGGACGGACGTCGCTGCCGCCCAGGCCCGCGACGGCTGAGTACACCTGCGGCATCGCTCCCGCCCTGCCGTACGGGCCGGCCGTCATACGATCCGCCAAGGCCGCTTTCAGCTCGGTGGTGAGCGGATTCGATTGCGCCAGCGGCACGTCGGCTCGCTCGATCACCAGCAAGCCCCGGCAACGGGCAAGTGCCTGGGCCAGTTCCCGCGAGGGAAACGGCCGAAAGCTGGTGAGTGCGACTGCTCCCAGTCGCATCCCCCGCTCCCGCAAATGGTCCACCACCGCCTCGGCTGTCTCCATCATCGACCCGAGCCCGACAAAGGCGTATTCGGCGTCGTCCATCCTGTACGGCCGCACCAGGCCGTAGCGGCGGGCGGTGAGCCGATCGTACTCGCGCATCGCCCCCTCTAACGCCGGGCCCACCCGATCGTAAAAATACCGCTGCCCTACCTTGCCCTTCATGTAGCTTTCCTGGTTCTGCACCGGCCCGCTCATCAGCGGCCGCGCGGGATCGAACAGGGGGCGCAGCTGCTTCGATGGCTCGCCGATGAATTCCCGCATCAGTTCCGGCTCCGGCAGCCGCACGCTTTCGAGCGTGTGCGTCGTGAGAAAGCCATCTTGCACGTTCAGAAACGGCGTTTCCGATTCCTCCGCCGCTCGCCGCGCGATGAGCGCCAAGTCGGCCGCTTCCTGCGCGTTCCGCGCAAAGAGAATTCCCCAGCCGGCGTCGGCCACACCCATCACATCGTCGTGGCCGCAATGAATGTTCAGTGCCTGCGAAGTGAGCGCGCGCGCCCCGATGTGGAATACCACCGGCAGCCGCTTGCCGGCTATCGCGTACAGCACCTCCTTCATCAAGATGAGACCCTGCCCGGAAGTGAAGTTGGCAACGCGGCCGCCCGCTAAAGCGAAACCCTCGCATGCCGAGGCCGAGCTGTGCTCGGATTCGGTTTCCAGGAACTCGAGACGCTCGTCCCAAAGATTCCTGGTCCCATTGGCATGCTCGGCTGCGAATCCATCGCCCATGGGCGTGGAGGGCGTGATGGGATAAGCCACGGAGGCCTGGGAGATGTGCGACTCCACCCAAACCACGGCTCCCGAACCGTCGATTGTCGCCGACACGCCCGGGTAAGCAACCGCTTCCGGCCTTGCCTCAGCAATGGCACTCGAAGCATCAGGAACGGCTTCCGGCATGACACACCTCCAGCTTCACTTTGAAACGCTTGCACGCGACTTGCCTGGAGGCCAGATTCGCACTCCCTTGTGAATAAAGAACTTGAGTAAGCTCCGGGCCGATCGCCCGCGAGCTTCGGGCCACAAGGCGCAGGCGTCTGCGTTTTTCCCCACACTGCCGCTCGCTGTCATCCCCGTCCAACCCCGAACCTACGGGCCGAATGGTCGGCCTCAAGTCTCGCCCAACCGACTGACCACCTCTGTGGACTCTTGTGTCGCCCTTGATCGCGATATAATTCCGGCGTAGCTACACCGGGGAAACCCGAACGAGCACGCGGGGAATTGAATCTGCGGGGTGAGTGGGTGACTCCCGGCAAGCTGTTGAGTTGTGGCCGCTTTTGCGGCGCCGGGGGCCGCCGAGGCGTTCAAGATGGCCGATTTCGATACCGCAATCGCAGTGGTTCTGGTGCATGAAGGGGGCTTCAGCGACGATCCCGCCGATCCCGGCGGCGCAACGAATTTCGGCATCAGTCTGCGCTTCCTCGAACGAGTGAGGCCCGGGACGACCGCCGCCGACATCCGGAACCTCACCGTGGACGACGCGAAGAGCCTCTACCGAACGTACTTCTGGACCCTGAATGCGCGCACGCTTGATGCCTTGACCGATCAGGCGGTGGCAACCAAGGTCCTCGATATCGTGGTGCAGTTCGGCGCGCCAGCGGGCGTTACCGAAGTGCAAAAAACGCTGCAAAAGCTCGGCGCCAGTCTGGCCGCCGACGGCGCCTACGGCTCGATCACCGAATCGGCGCTGAACCAGTTTTCCGCCAGCTCGCAGCCCGCGCTGATGCGCGAGTTGATCGCGGCAATGACGCTCCGCTACATCGCCGACTACACCGGCGCGGTTCGCCCCGGCCTCTACGGCCAGTTGCGCCGCGCCGCCTGGTACGGATAACCGGTCCCGTCCGACGAAATGGACCTTTTAGCACTGCGTCGGCCGACACTTTGGATTGGGGAATCGTGGCCAGCACATCCGAGCCGCGACCCCGCAGAGCGGGGAGCGGGACCATACCGCGCTTCGGCCTGCGCTCGCCATCCCGAGCGCATTCGCTAGCCGCAGCTCCCGTAGTGGCGCGTGGCCGCCGGGACCGCCGGCGCGCTGGGCGCCACGCGGCTGATGTCGAGCGAGCTCTACGGCGTCTCCGCCACCGACCCGCCAACGTTTCTGGCGGTGGCCATCCTGCTCGCCGTTGTCACTCTCGCCGCCTGCTACGTTCCCGCGCGGCGGGCGATGCGCGTCGATCCGATGGCAGCGCTGCGCCACGAATGATATCGATGCGCGGGGCTCCGCCGATGCGAATCGACCGGCGAGCGCGGGCCCGCCGCCGGCTCGCCCCTGCAAACCATACGGTTGGAGAAGATTAGCCGGGCGCGGGTAAAGGGGACCGCAGGAGCGGGTAAAAAATTTCCGGCGCTACGGCTTTGGCGGGTATTTGTCGATCGATTTCCTGACCATGTCGTCCAGCTTGCCTTCGATCTTCATTGGATCGCTCTTCTCTTCGCTGGCAATGGCCCGCCAAACCAAGGAGCGGGTTTTCGGATTCCGCAAGTCGATGACGAGCGTACCCTCGCTGTAGGGCACCCGGACCACCCGCCGGCCCCAGCCATACCACCCGGCGGGATAGGTTTCGAGCTGCATTCTGCGGGCGGAGCCGAAATGGTAGCGCACGTTGAGATCGGAGGGTCCGGACACCATCGTCAGGCCTTTCGCCGTCAAATAGCGTTCGATGTCGTCTTCAATGCGTTTCTTCACCAATTCACTGTTCAAGGCGGGATTCTTGCTGTTCAACTGGCCGCCGCGGATGGCGAAAGTCTTGAACGCGCTGAAATCGGCGTTGCGATCGGATTCGATGGTCACCTTTTGCGCCCAGGCGTTTGGAGCGCCAAGCAAGCCGAGCGCCAGCGCCGCTATCGCCAGCGACTTCCTGAGCGGGAAGCAGGATCGCATTTCCGCCTGGTTGAAGCCTCCGGACATTCAGCACCTCCCGCGAAACTGTCAGCAGTGTAGCAAGTCGTGCCCCTGATCCGCACAAGCTAGCGGCGAAGAATCTTTCGTCCCGGCGAAGGGCGCCCAGGCACAATCCCTCGGCGCTCGGGGAGGAATTTAATCCCGGGCGCATGATTGAACGTCCCCGTCACTGGTGGTCGGGCGTTTTCACGCGGCTGGCGATGGCGGGGGCTAGTCGCGCGAAATCCCTTGTGTTCCAGGTGTAGATGGTTTCGGCGTTCGCCCTCAACGCGCAATGGCCGAGGATGGCGTCGTAGATCGCCCCGCCGACCAGGCCCGCGGCCCCGCAAGCTTCGGTCACTTGGACATAGTCCTGCTCATCCAGCGCGACGAGCGTCAGTCTGTCCCGGATGTCGCCCAGGAACAGTAGCGCTCCGTCTCCGCTCACTCGCCGCGGCGGCCGCATGCTGGTGAGTGTCGCGTAGACCTCGGCGAGGCTGTGGGCTGCGCAACAGGCCTCGCTCCGTCCAAAACGGAGGAAAAGGTCGGTGCTCGCTTGGTGGTGTTCGTGATCGCCGTAAAAAGTCGCCACAAGCACCGAAGTGTCCAGAAATGCCTTCACCCACTCCCTCCGGCCGAATGGCGGTGTCGCCACGCTCGAACCTTGCCGAGCGTCTCCTCAGTCTCGCCGGCGCTAAGGGATTCACCGGTCCGGAAAACCCATATTCCCCGCTCCTTTTGCAGCGGGGTGCATGCTCGCCCGGGCCGCAGCGTAACCTCGTCGCCATGGACCGTCAGCTCCAGCACGTCCCCGGGTGAAAGATTCAGTTCGTCCCGAAGGCGCTTCGGAAGCACGAGTCGGCCGGCTCGGTCGAGGGTGACCCTGCTCTTCACGATGCCATTATATGATGGAGCCGCCCATTTGGATATTGGTTTTTTTGCGCCCAGAAAACTCGACTGTCTGGGGTGCCCCAGCCTCGGATTCAACCAATCGGCGGACGGCAACCCTACCCAGCCAATCGAGTTGCCTGGCATATCTCGGGGAGGTAGCCCGCTGCGGCTTGGCTCGAGAGAAGTTGAGGGGCGGACCAAGTGGCCGGCGCTTCTATCTATAAGGAACCAGGAGATCGCCACCCCACCGCCCTGAAGACCACAATCCGGCGCAAGGTCGCCGCGCATAATACGGTAAGCAATCTGGTAATCTTGGGCGCGGGCCAAGCGGGATGGGAGCGAGTTCAAACCGGCGGCTGAGGCGGCTGCGCGAGCGAATCGACGCGGCGGGCGCCGACGCTTTCCTGGTTACCCATATCCCCAACGTGTTTTATCTTTCCGGGTTCACTGGCGACGCCGGAGCGCTGGTGGTCGAGCGAGGCCGGGCGACCCTGCTGACCGATTCCCGGTTCACGATCCAGGCGCGGGAGGAACTGGCATCCACCGGAATTCGGCTGAAAATCGTCAAAGGTCCGCTGGCTGCCGCGGCGGCGGGCGAGCTGGCTCGGCGGGTTCGCGGGCGGGGGCGGGTGGCCTTTGAGGCGGCGCGGCTCCCCGTTGCCGACGCGGCGCGGCTGCGGCAGGCGGGCGGCAAACTGCGCTGGCGTCCGGCGGTCGGCTGGGTGGAGCGGCTGCGGGCCACCAAGGAGCCGGACGAGATCGTGCGGATGCGTGAGGCGGCCCGGCTGGCCAGCAGGGTTGTCGGCGAGCTGCTGCCGATGCTCAAACCCGGAGTGCGGGAATGCGACGTTGCCGCAGAAATCGAATTCCGAATGCGTCGGCTGGGAGCGAGCGGGCCGGCCTTCGAAACCATCGTCGCATCGGGGGCACGCGGCGCCCTGCCACACGCCCGGGCAACCACCAAGGTGTTGCGGGCGAATGAATTGGTGGTCATTGATATGGGTGCTATACTCCGCGGTTATTGCTCGGACCTTACTCGTACGCTCTACTTGGGCCGGGCTTCGGCTCGGGTGCGCCGCTGGTATCGGGCGGTGCTCGAAGCGCAGGCCGCCGCTCGCGATGCTTTGCGGCCCGGCGTTCCCGCCGAAGCGCCCGACGCGGCGGCGCGGAAGGTGCTGGCCGGCTACGGGCTCGATCGGGCCTTCGTCCACAGCACCGGGCACGGGTTGGGAATCGAAGTGCACGAGGAACCCCGGCTCGGCCGGGGCCAGTCGCAGCCGCTCGATGCCGCATCCGTGGTGACCATCGAGCCGGGCGTTTACCTGGAAGGCGTAGGCGGGATTCGCATTGAGGACGACGTGCTGGTGACGCCCACCGGCCCGGAGACGCTGACCAGCGCTCCGCGCGATTTTCTGGAGCTGTAAATGGCGGCGAAGAAGAAAACCGGCGGCTCCGCCGGCTCCGAACTCGATTGGCGCGAAGTCGAGCGGGTGCTCGACCTGATGAAACGCCACGGGCTCGAAGAATTCGAGTATTCCGACGGCGGGTTCCACGTTCGACTGAAGAAACTCTCCGCCAGCCCGAATGCCGTGTCGCCGGCCGCGGTTGCCGCCCCCTCGGGCGGCCCCGCCGAAGCGCACCGCCCGGCCGCCCCGCCGCCGGCCGCCAGCTCGGAAGAGAATTTGCACATCGTGAAGTCGCCCATCGTGGGCACCTTCTACGCCGCTCCCAGCCCCACCTCTCCGCCTTTCGTGAAGGTGGGCGACCACGTCAAAACGGGCCAGGTGCTCTGCGTCATTGAAGCGATGAAGTTGATGAACGAAATCGAAGCGGACGCCACCGGCGAAATCGCGCGGGTCCTGGTGGAAAACGCCCAGCCGGTGGAATACGGCGAGCCGCTGTTCGCGATCCGGCCGAGCGAGCCGGGCCGTCCTGCCTGAGCCGGGATGTTCCGGAAAATCCTCATCGCCAATCGCGGAGAAATCGCCCTCAGGATCATCCTCTCCTCGAAGGAGCTGGGCATCCACACCGTGGCGGTGTACTCGGAGGCTGACCGCCATTCCCTCCACGTGCGGTTTGCCGACGAAGCGGTCTGCATCGGCCCGCCGCGCACCGCCGACAGCTACCTGAACATCCCGGCGGTGATCAGCGCCGCCGAAATCACCAACGTCGACGCCATTCATCCCGGCTACGGCTTCCTCGCCGAAAGCGCCAATTTCGCCGAAGTCTGCGAAGCTTCCCACATCACCTTCATCGGGCCGAGAGCCGAAACCATCCGGCTGATGGGGGAAAAGGATCGCGCCCGGCGGGCGATGGCCGATGCCGGCGTAACCATCATTCCCGGCTCCGATGGATCGGTGCCCGACGAAGCCTCGGCCGAGCGCATCGCCGCCGAGGTGGGCTACCCGCTGATGGTGAAAGCGGCCGAGGGCGGCGGAGGCCGCGGCATGCGAACCGTCGCCGGGCCCGGCGACCTGATCCCGGCATTCCGCACCGCGCGCGCCGAGGCGGAGCAAGCCTTTGGAACTCCCGATGTTTACTTCGAGCGGCTGATCGAGCGGCCCCGGCACATCGAATTCCAGGTGCTGGGGGACCGCGCCGGCAACGTCATCCACCTGGGCGAGCGCGAATGCACCATCCAGCGCCGGCATCAGAAACTGATCGAGGAATCGCCGTCGCCGGCGCTCGATGCCCACACCCGCGAACGCATCGGCGCCCAGGTGGTGGCCGCGCTCGGCAAGATCGGCTACACCAACGCCGGTACCGTCGAGTTCCTCCGCGACCAGCGGGGCCAGATGTATTTCATCGAGATGAATACCCGCATCCAGGTCGAGCACCCGGTCACCGAAATGCGCACCGGCGTCGATCTGGTGAAGGCGCAGATCCTGATCGCCGCTGGCGTGCCGCTCGAGGAAATCGTGGGCGCGGTGGAATTCCGCGGCCACAGCCTGGAATGCCGCATCAACGCCGAAGATCCCGAGTCCTTCCGGCCTTCGCCCGGCCGCATCACCGCCTTCCACGCTCCGGGCGGACCCGGCGTGCGGGTGGACACCGCCGCCCACACCGACGCCACCATTCCGCCTTATTACGATTCGCTGGTGGCCAAGCTGATCGTCCACGGGCGCGACCGGGCGGAAGCGCTGGCACGCATGCGCCACGCGCTCGACCTGTTCGTCATCGAAGGCATCAGCACCTCCCTCCCGCTCGACCGCCGCATCCTCGCCGACCCCGATTTCATCGCCGGCCGTTTCGATACCGGGTTCATCGAGCGGTTCGTTCACGCGCATCCCGGGTAGGTGCCATGCCGCTTGCCTTTCCCCCGCTCTACGTCATAATAGGCGCCATTTTGCCGGGCTCATCCCCGGCGGCCTTGGCCGAGCGGCTGGTTTCGGCGGGAGTGGAATTGATCCAATACCGGGACAAGCAGGCGACCTCGCGCACTCTTTACCAGACCGGCCTCGAAATCCTCCGCTGCCTCGAGCCGCATTCCGCCCGGCTGATCGTGAACGACCGGCCCGATATCGCCGCCCTGGTCGAAGCCGCCGGCGTGCACGTCGGCCAGGACGACTTGCCCGTCGCCGCCGCTCGAGCCATCGTCGGTCCAGGCCGGTGGGTAGGCGTCTCGACGCATACGCTCGAGCAGGTGCGCCAGGCCGACGCCACCGGCGCCGACTACCTCGCCTTCGGCCCCATCTTCGAAACCAGCACGAAAGTTCCCGCCGATCCCGCCGTTGGAATCGAAGGTCTGCGCCGCGCCCGGGCGCTGACCCTCAAGCCGCTGGTGGCGATCGGGGGTATCACGCTCGACCGCGCAGCCGAGCTTTGGCGCGCCGGCGCCGATTCAGTGGCGGTAGCGCGCGACGTGGCCCAGGCGGCCGACCCGGCCGCCCGCGCCCGCTCCTACCTTCTACTGGCAGCGGAGGTTTTCGGGGAGAGGTGTTGAGGAGTTTCGGAAAAGGCGGTTTTCTCGCCGGCACGAACTGCGCTTGATCGAGGACTGGGATGGCAATCAAACCTCCGGGCGTCACCCTCAATGCTCCATCGGGAGGAAGCATCGGTTCAGGGAGGCCAGGAATGGCTAGCCAGTTGTTCCAAACCAAACCGATTGGCGAATTGCTCGCCGGTGCCAAGGAAGAAGCGGGAGGCCTGCGCCGCACCCTCGGCCCTGTCAACCTGATCACCCTGGGCATCGGCGCCATCATCGGCGCCGGCATTTTCGTGCTCACCGGGCAAGCGGCAGCGCTGTATGCCGGCCCGGCGATCGTCTTGTCGTTCGTGCTGGCGGGCATCGGCTGCGCCTTCGCCGGTCTCTGCTACGCCGAATTCGCCTCGCTCATCCCGATTGCCGGCTCCGCCTACACCTACGCCTACTCGACGCTGGGCGAATTGCTGGCCTGGGTGATCGGCTGGGCGCTGGTTTTGGAATACGCGTTTGGAGCGGCGACGGTGGGTTCGGGCTGGACCGGCTACCTGACCGCCCTGCTGGCCAATTTCGGTATTTACATTCCGCCGCAGTACACCGCCGTGCCCGGCACGCATCTGGTTTTCTTCGATCATCAGTGGCAAATCCTGAGCAACGTGCAGCCGGCGATCCAGCAGGCGGGAATCAATCCCGGCTCGCTGCCGCACGTCACCGCCATCTTCAACCTGGTGGCGCTGCTGGTGATCCTGGTGATCACCGCGATTCTGGTGATCGGGGTGAAGGAATCGGCCAACCTGAACTCGGCCGTCGTGATCGTCAAGGTGGGCGTGGTGCTGGTGTTCATCGCCATCGCCGGCATGTTCCTGATGAAGCATCCCTCCATCGGGCCGGCGAATTGGCACCCGTTCATCCCCCCCAACGCCGGCGCCTTCGGCAAGTACGGCTGGTCGGGAGTGCTGCGCGGGGCCAGCGTCATCTTCTTCGCCTACATCGGCTTCGACGCCGTTTCTACCACCGCGCAGGAGGCGCGGAATCCCCAAAAGGACATGCCGATCGGCATCATCGGCTCGCTGCTCATCTGCACGGTGCTCTATATTACGGTGGCCGGTTTGTTGACCGCCGTGGTTCCCTACAGCACGCTCAACGTCGGCGCCCCGGTTGCCGTCGGAGTCGCCGCCACCGGCGTGCGCTGGGGCATGATTCTGGTCGACCTGGGCGCGGTTTGCGGGCTGGGGAGCGTGATGCTGGTGATGCTGCTGGGCCAATCCCGGATTTTCTACACGATGTCGCACGACGGCTTGTTGCCGAAATGGGCGGGAGCGGTGCATCCGCGGTTCCGCACGCCCTGGCTCGCCTCGATCGTCGTCGGCATTCCGGTCGCCATCTGCGCCAGCCTGTTTCCCGTCTCTGCTCTCGCGCAACTGGTGAATATCGGCACGCTCTCCGCTTTCGTCATCGTCTGCATCGGCGTGTGGGTGCTGCGGCGGAAACAGCCCGACCTCGAGCGGCCGTTCCGGACTCCTTGGGTGCCGCTGGTACCCATCCTCGGCGCACTGATCTCCATCGGGCTGATGCTGGGCTTGCCCGCGCTCACTTGGTACGTCTTCCTTTGCTGGGCGGCCTTCGGGCTCCTCATCTACTTCTCCTACGGCCGCAGCCACAGCCAACTCGGCCGGCGAGCCGCCGCCAGGTCCTGATCCCGCCCTGCGGGACGAAGGGCCGGCTGATCCCTTTTGCACCGCCTGACGCAACGGTAGGGGCCGCCCGACGGGGTCCTCCGGCCCGGGCCAATTCATCTCCTCCCGTGGCAGAGCGCAGCAAGTCGCAATCCATCCATTCCCTCCGTAGGGCGAGCTGTGGTGAGCGAAGCCGAACCGTCCGGCGGGTCGCCCGCCCCCGGTGCCCGCCGCGGCCCGCCGGGATTGGAACCGCGCTGGATTCGAGTAAAATCGACCGAGTCGCATCTGACTCCCTGATTGGCGGCCGAGTTGCGAAGCATACTGACAATCAGAGCGAGGCGCCTGCGAGCGTTCTGGCGCCGCGCTTCGCTGGGCGACCGCGCGGCATCCGGTGTGGTCGCGCTCTACCTGGCGAGCCGAGTGGTTCGCGCCGCCGGCTGGGCCCCGCCACCGGGACTCGGCCCGGCGTTACTGCTGCTTTGGCTGCTCTTTTACGTCGCGGTGATTTATCTGCTGATTCGCTCGCGACGCTGGATCGCCTCCCACGTCCTCTGGCGGCTGCGCAACCGCCTGATTTTCGCCTACCTTTTCATCGCGGTGGTTCCTGTGGCCTTGCTGGCCGCGCTGGGCGGCGTAATCGGTTACTATGCCGGCGTCGAAGTCGCCGCTCATTTGCTCAGCGACGACGTCCACAGCCTCATGCAGCAGGTTTCCGCCGTCAGCCGCCTGGCGCTCACCCTCGAGCAGGCTGGCAGCCCCCAATTGCCGCCGCTCAATACCGTCCGCAGCCGCCTGCCCGGCCTCACCGTCGACGTCGGCCCCGCGCCCCAAAACTCCGGGGCCGGCGCCGGCTCCAGCGACGCGCGACTGGTGACCAGCGGCAACCGCATCTGGATCGAAAGTGTTGCGCAAGCCGAATTGGCGCCGGGCCGCGCCATTCAGGCCCGCGCCCGGCTGCCGGTATCCCCCCAACTGCTCGATAGCATCGCTCCGGTGCTCGGCCCGCTCAGCCTCGTTTGGAAACTCGAAGGCTCACCCGCCGGCCCAGCCGCTCCCGCCGGCGGCGCCGCCGTGCTCCGCTCCGCTCCGGCGGCTTCGGTGACCTCGAGCCGCCGGGCGCTCCCGCCGAAGCAGGGCTGGTACGATTTTCCGGTGAGTGGCGCCACCACGCTCGAGGCGGTCCGTGTCGACGCCGCCGGCCGCCAGGTGCCCAGCCAGGTGCTGGCGGAGTTCTTAGTGCGCCCTTCGGGCCTCGAGAAACGCCTGCAATCCTCGCTCGGCGAATTCGGTGCGTTTTTCGCGATTCTGCTTTCGGTGATCGTCGTGCTCTTCCTGGTGATCGAGCTCCTGGCGCTGGTTGCCGGAATCGTTCTCACCCGCACCATCACCAATACCGTCGACCAGCTCTACCAGGCCACCCAGCACGTCAAGGCACGCGACTTCTCCCATCGCATTCCCATCGAGCGCCGCGACCAGCTCGGCGCCCTGGGCGAATCCTTCAACTCGATGACCGCGTCGATCGAGGCGCTGCTCGAGGAGCAGCGGCAACGCCAGCGGCTCGATAACGAGCTGGCCATCGCCCGCGAAGTCCAAACCGAGTTGTTCCCCCGCTCCCTGCCCTCGATACCCGGGCTCCAGCTCGCCGCCGTTTGCCGCGCCGCCCGCGTGGTCAGCGGCGACTATTACGATTGCCTGCAACTCGATGCGCACCGCGTCGCCGTCGCCGTCGCCGATGTCAGCGGCAAGGGCATTTCCGCCGCGCTGGTGATGGCCAGCTTGAACGCTGCGCTGCGGAGCCTGGTGATGTCCGATGGGCTTGGCGACGGCGATACCGCGGTGCTGGCCGAGCGGCTGAACCGGCATCTGTTGCTGAATACTTCCGACGACCGCTACGCCACATTCTTCTTCGCGGTGTACGATTCCGACTCCCGCATCCTCCGCTACACCAACGCCGGCCATTTGCCGCCGTTCTTCATCGCCGGAGGCCGCGTCGAGCGGCTGGACCGCGGCGGGCCGGTGATTGGCCTGCTCGATAACTGCTCCTACGAGCAGGCCTCGCTCAAGGTCGAGCCTGGCAGCTTGCTCGTTGCCTACAGCGACGGAATGACCGAGCCGGAAAACGCTTACGGCGAGGAGTTCGGCATGGACCGCCTGATTGGCGAAGTGCTCCGCCATCGCCAGCTTCCGCCCCAGAGACTCTGCGACGAGCTGATTGGCGCCGTCGCCGCCTGGTGCGCCCCCGCCGAGCCGTTCGACGACCAAACCATCCTCGCCGCCCGCATGGGATGACCGGCACGAGCCCCGGCCGTCGCTCAAGGTTTGAGCGTAGCCGCGGCTTTAAGCGCGGCACGCTTCAGTCCCCGTCGAGACGAATCACCGCGCCGGCCCTTGCGGCTCGCGCCAAGCCGATGGTAGGCTCGTTTGGTTCGCAGCGGGAGTAGTTCAGCGGTAGAACGCCAGCTTCCCAAGCTGGATGTCGCGGGTTCGATTCCCGTCTCCCGCTCCATTTCCAGATGCCAGGTAGCCACACTCCTAAGCTTCAGTCAGCGCTTCCCCGGCCGGGGGATTGGAAGCGGTAGCCACGGTCCCGCTCGGCGGGACCGTGGGATGGGAAGCTATCGGTATTGATCGCCAATCAGCCCTGCGCCCGAAAGCATTGCGCCGGAGACGAAAGGATCCCCGGCGGGATGCCCTTTCTCCCCGCGGGACGTAGCTGACGCCAGCGATAAATCTCGCTCGGAATCGAAGTCTACCGGTGCAAGGCTGGTACCCGCCCCGCTCGAGCATACCCACCAGCGCAGCGTCGGCGAGGCTGTCCATCACCGGCGGAAGGCCTGAAAGGCTGCCGTCCTTGCATGTCGGAGCGCGCGTCGCCTCAGGTCGATTCGCCGTCCCTCCCCTCGGCGGAAACTTGGCAGGGCACTACTGGTGAACGGGCGAGCGGCGCGGAAACGGCCAGGTTCCGATAAGCCACGCCCGGAAGAAGTAAACGACGATGCCGAGACCCAGTGTGAGCAACCCCAACTCGATATAGATGCGCGCCGAAGTGACGAAAACGAACACCCAGCCAAGCAATGCGATGACCGCGGGCAGCGGATAGAACGGCATGCGGTAGGGCCGCTCGGCGGCCGTCAGCCGGCGGCGCAATAGCGGCAGAGCCAAGACCTGCCCGACGAATTGCACCAGGACGCGGGTGGTGATCAGGCAGGCGATCACAGCGTCGAGGGGAAAGAACGCCGCTCCCATCGCCACCAGGGCCAACACCAGCAGGGAAATGTGAGGAATCCGTTTGGTGGGATGGAGTTTCGCGAAGACGCTGAAGAAGAACCCGTCGCGCGCCGCGGCGTAAGGAATGCGCGAGTAGCCCAGAAGCAGGGCGAACACCGAACCGAAGGCTGTCCACAGGATGGTGACCGTCACCAAAATCGCCGGCACTCGTCCGTGGAGGCGCTCGATGAACTGGGATACGAGGAAATGCGAGTGCAGCGCCTGCTGCCACGGCACCACGCCGATCAGCACCACGTTCATCAGCAGATAGGCGGCGGCTGTGGCCAGAACGCAGTACAAGATCGAGCGGGGAATCACCCGCTCGGGATCGCGCACCTCGTCGCCGATGTAGCAGACGTCGTAATAACCCATGTAGTCGTACATGGCGATCAGCATCGAGCTGCCTAAACCCATCAGGAATCCCCGGCTGAAGGTGAAGGCCCCCGCGGGAAAGGAAAACGCCAGCTTGGGATCGAAATGGGGAAGCCCAGTGGCGAGAACGATGACGATGGTTGCCACCGTTCCCGCCCACAGGGCCACCGTGAAGCGAGCGAGCAGCGCGATTCGGCGGTAAAGCAGGACGAGCGCGAGCAAGCCGACGCCGGCGGCGAGCAGCTTGCGGCCAAGCGCGCTCATCCCCGGCAGCAGATAAGCGGCGTAGCCGGAAAAGCCGATCATGCCCGAAGCGATTTCGAGCGGGCCGCTCAGCACGAATTGCCAGATGAAGAGAAAGGCCATCAGCCGGCCGAAGCCCTGCGGGCCATAGGCTTCGCGAAGGTAGCGGTAACTGCCGCCGGCGCCGGGCCACGCCGCGCCCAGTTCGCTCCACACCTGACCGTCGCAAATGGCGAGCAGGGCCCCGAGAATCCACCCGAGCATCGCTTGCGGACCGCCCATCGTGGCCAGGATCAGGGGAATGGTGATGAACGGACCGACGCCCACCACGTTGGTCATGTTGAGCGCGGTGGCCTGCAGCAGGCCGAATCCGCGGACGAGGTCGGGTTCAGAGCGGCTGGCTATCCCCCCCGCCAGTGCATTCCGCAGACCTCCACGACGGCTTCCGCGCGGGGCGTTGGACATGGCCCGACAACTGTATTCCCAGGTCCCTTCGGAGAAAAGGGCAGCGGGGTAGTTAACCCTGGGCGCGGGAGAGCGCGAGGAACAGCAGCAGGTAGCGCTTCAGATTGTGGGTGATCAGGAAATTCTTTTTGACGTGCTCGTAGCCGTTCTCGCCCAGCCGGCGGGCCAGAACCGGATTCGACAGCAGGAACCGGATTTGGTAGGCGCAGCCTTCCACCGAATGCACCAGCATGCCGGTGAGCTTGTGCAGCACCTGCGAGGGAATCCCGCCTACCGCCGACGCCACCACCGGCTTTTTCTTCCACAGCCCTTCGCTCACCGTCAGTCCGAATCCCTCCCGCAGCGATTTCTGAACGATGATCGTCGACCCGCGCTGGAGCGCGTTGATTTCCAAATGGCTCCAGGGCGGCAGATTGAGGATGTGAACGTCGGGATCGCCCCCCGCCGCCTCCCGCACTTCCCGCAGCACCGTTTCGCCTTCGGGGTCGTCGGTGGCGCCGCCGCCGGCGAGCACCAACTGGCAATCGGCGTATTTGCGCACGATTCGGTAAGCATGGATGACGCCCACCGGGTCTTTCAGCCGGTCGAACCGGGAAATCTGAGTGACCACCGGCCGGCCGGGATCGATGCCAAAGCCGGCAATCGTTTCCCTGACGAAGGCGGGATCGAGTTCGCGGTTCTTGTCGGCCAGGGGATCGATGGTGGGATAGAAGAGGAATTGGGGGATGGGAAGGCTGCGGGCGAAGGCGGGCGAAGAGAAGATGGCGGCGTCGTAACGGGCCACCAGCGGCTGGAGGAATCCCCACACTTGCGGGTCGGGACTGGACAGGTCGATGTGGCAACGCCAAATCCAATGATTGGGCAGCGCCTCGCGGCGGGCGACGAGCCCGGCTGGCTGCGGATCGTGAATGACGACGAAATCCTGATCGAGCTGCATCCGCAACCGGTTTTCCTCGTTGACCGCCAAAAAACGCTCGAACCATTCCGGCCGGCCGTCGTATTTCGCCCCGTGCAACGCGTTGTGAAAGCTCTTGGTGATGGCAAAGAAATCCTCGCCGCCCTTGATGGTCTCCCACTGAGTGGGCAGGCCGAGTTCCGCGAACAGCGGCACCAGCCGGCTCAGCATCTCGGCCACCCCGCCGCCCACCGCGGTCGAGTTCACCATCTTCAGCTTCCGGCCCGCCAGCCGGCGGGCGAGCAGGCGGACGTCGTCGATTTCCGGAGCACCCACCACCGGAACGTAGTCGCCGAGTTGCGGCGGACCAGCCACAACCGGCGGCGTAACCGAAACTATTGATTCAGCCATGGGCGCATCGAAAGCAGAATCTTGCGGCGGACCTCATCGAGCGTGTTGACGCGGAAATCGATTTCATTCAACCGGCGGGCGAGGTCGGCAAGCCCGAGGTTGTCTTCGATCCAATGGGAGAAGTCGTTGGTGCGCAAACGGATGCGCAAACGGGAAGTGATGAAATGATAGTGAAGGGTTTCCAGGCTCATTCGGCGGATGGCCTTGGCCAACCCTTCGAGCGTTCGGGCCACCCGGCCGGTGGGCACCGTTACCTCGTCGGATTCGCAGAAGTAGAAAGGCTCGAAGGCCGCTCGCGAGCCGTTCTCGGGATAGCGCCGCACGTGGCCTTCGATCGCGGCTGCCAGCGCTTCGCGAAGGTCGCCAATGGAAACGAACTCGCCCAGGTCGACCGCCGCCAGCCGCTCCGCCAGTGGCGCCTCGTTGCAGGCCACCAGGGCCCACTGGGCGAAATCGTTCGAATAGGCCGAGTAGTGGTGCGATTCCAGGCTCTGAAAGGTGTGGTAGAAAATCGAGCTGTCGGAACAGGCGCGGATGGCCCCGCCCAGCTCCGCAAGGGTCGAGGCGCGCTCCTCGCGGATGCGGATCAGATACGAGGCGACCACCAGTTGGAAGGGCTCCTTCGAGCGCTTCAAGGTCGCGTTTTCAGCCATTGTTTCAGAAATTTTCTCACCTCGCCCGGTGACCGCAAGGCGTAGCGTGCGGCGGTGTACGACGAGCTGCCGACGACTACGGAAATTCCCTTCATATTCTTAAAGACGCTCTCATCGCCTATATCGTCGCCTAGGTACACGATAAAATCTTTCGCTCCTTCCCGTCCGGCTGTTTCCCGTTTGAGCACGTAACGCACCGCTGCCCATTTGTTTCCCGGGCCTTCGGGCAGCACTTCCCATACCTTCCTTCCCCGCAGCAGCCGCAGGCCGCGATAACGGGCAACCAGTTCCCTCACCACCGGCTCGGCGGCGCGGGCAGCGGCCGCACCCGCCGCGCGGTAATGCACCGCCACGCTGGCGGGCTTGGCGTCGAGCAACACGCCGGAGAGTCCCCGGAGCCTTGGCGCCAGCCAGCGCGCCGCCCGCTGGATTCGCCGTCGCTCGGCGGGCGTCGCCAGCCACCGGAAACGCCCGCGAGGCTCCCGCAATTCGTACCCGTGACTGCCGATATACCAGATGCCCCGCAGCCCCACTCGCGCTTCCAGGTCGGCCACCCCTCGCCCGCTGACGACGCCGACGACCGCTTCGCCGGCGGCGATCCGTTCCAGCAGGCGGCGCGTTGCCTTCGGCAGCCGCGCCTGATGGAAATACCGGCGGATGGGCGCCAGTGTGCCGTCAAAGTCGCTGAGCAGGAGCGGCCGCCTAGCGGCGCGCAGCCGACGGGCCAGCCGGGGCCAGGCGGTCAAAAGGGGGCGAGGGAGCGTCACACGAGTTTCGAGAGATTGGCGACGATGTCTACGGCCCATTTGTAAACATTATTCTCCCGCAAGTGCGCGCGCATCCGCGCCATTCGCCGGCGCGCTTCCCCCGGGTCCATCTCGATGGCCTGGCGGATGGCCTCGGCCGTTTCGTCGGTGGCGTAAGGGTTGATCACCAGGGCGTCCCGCAACTGGCGCGCCGCGCCGGTGAACTGGCTGAGAAGCAGCACCCCGCCGCCGTCCACTCTTGCGGCCACGAATTCCTTCGCCACCAGGTTCATTCCGTCGTGAAGCGAGCTGACCAGCGCGAACCGCGCCATCCGGTACCACGCCAGCAGATCCGAGAGCGGAAGCTGCTGGCGCAGGAAAATCACCGGCTGCCACTCGCCGGCGCCGTGTTTGCGATTGATGGCGGCGACGCGGGCATCGAGCTCTTCGTTCAGCCGGCCGTATTCCCTCACCTGCATGCGGCTGGGCGCGCCTGCTTGCATGAAGACGAAGCGGCGCCGGTATTCCGGATGGCGCTCGAGAAAGCGATCGATGGCCTCCAAGCGCTCGGGCAGGCCCTTGGTGTAATCGATGCGGTCAGCGCCGACGCCCAGCACGACGTCGTCGTCGATACGGTAAAGCGCCCGCAGATGCTCGATGCGCTCGCTGGTGGCGGGCGAACCCGCTTCGCGGGCCACCGCTTCGAAATCGATGCTGATGGGGAACGCGCGCACCTTGGTCATGTGGCGGCGGTAGACCACCGCCATCCGCTCGCGGTCCACACGCGCCTCGAGTTCGCGATCGACGGTGGCGATGAAATTATCCCCGTGGTTGCGGATGTGGAACCCCAGCACGTCGTTCCCCAGCATCCCCTGGAGGATCTCCTGTTTCCAGGGACAGATGCGAAAGATTTCCGGATTCGGCCAGGGAATGTGCCAGAACTGCGCGATCACCGCCCGGGGGCACCGCCGCCGCAGCATGCGCGGCAGCAGCGCGAAATGGTAATCCTGAATGAAGATGAACGCGCCGTCCTCCCCCACCTCTTCGGCAACGCGCTCGGCGAACAATTCGTTCACTTCGCGGTAGCTCCGCCAGTGCTCTTCGAGAAACGTCGGCCGCCGATAGGCGACGTGACACAGCGGCCACAGCGCCGAATTGGCCATCCCGTCGTAGTAGTCGGCTTCCTGCCCCGGCGAAAGCCACACCCGCTTCAGGCGGTAGGCGGGACGATCGGGCGGCACGTCGAGGAATCCGCTCGCGTCGCTCGTGCTGCGGTCGGCGTCGCCGCTTCCGTGCGCCACCCAGAGTCCCCGGCTGGCTTGCATCACCGGATCGAGGGCGGCGGTCAGCCCGCCCACCGGCCTCGCCCACTGAACGCTTCCGTCGCACCACGAGTGCTCGTAGGGCTCCCGGTTCGATACGACGATGAATTTGTGCTTCCGCAGCCGCGTGCGAATGGCCTGCCGAAGGGTTTCAATAGTCTCCTGCGGCATCATGCCTCCAGGGGATTTGTGTGCTGGCGCCGGGGCGGCGCGAGGCGGAGTTTCGGACGGGCCTGCCGCCAATGCCTGGTATGACGACGACCGCTATGAAAGCCGGGGACTGAAAGGGAACACTGATGGGGGAGTAAACGCTCTCGGTCCCCGTCAAAATTGGAATCCAGAAGAGGAAAAAGAGTTGTCCGCGAAGACGCTTCGGCGAGGGGGACGCGCCGGCCCGGTTCAGGCCCGCGCACGGCCGATCACTCCGCGCCAGGCGCCGCGCGCCTTCAAAATCATCTCGATGGCCTCGCGCACCGCCCCTTCCCCACCTCGCCGCAGGGTGACGTAGTGCGCGGCGCGCTTCACTTCGGGGACGGCGTTTGCCGGCGCGATGGCCAGGCCCACCCGCTCGAGCACCGGCAGGTCGGGAAGGTCGTCGCCCATGTAGGCGACCTCGGCGTCGCCCACTCCCGCATCCAGGCAGATCGCTTCATAGGCCGGCAGTTTCTCGGCGCGCTTCTGCCACACGAATTCCATTTCCGTCTCCCGCGCCCGCCGCGCCGTCGCCGCCGATTCCCGCCCGGTGATCAGGCCGGTGCGCAGGCCGGCGGCGCGCGCCAGCTTCAGCCCGACGCCATCCTGGGAGAAGAACACTTTCATCTCCTCGGCGCCGCCGCCGCCGGGAAACGATTGCAGGTGGATGCGGCCGTCGGTCAGTACGCCATCCACGTCGAGCAGCAGCAGCCGAATCCGCCGGGCGCGGCCCCGAACGCTGAGGGCCGCACTCGGGCGACGGCGGGGACGGCCTCGCGCCGGTGGGCTCAAAATAGCTCCAGCGTCCACAAGTCGTGCAGGTGAACCACTCCCTCGAGCCGCTCGTGCTCGTCCACGACCAGCACCGAGGTGATTTTCCGCTCCTCCATCAGTCGCAGCGCCGCCGCCGCCAGCTCCTCCCGCCGGATGGTCACCGGATGGCAGGTCATGCAATCGGCTGCGGTCAGCTCGAGCACCGCCGCGCGCCGCTTCTCCATCATCCGGCGCAAGTCCCCGTCGGTCAGGATGCCCAGCAGGCGGCCGCCACCCTCGGTCACGGCGGTCATCCCCAGCCCCTTCCTGCTCATTTCGTAAATCACCTCGGGCATCGGCGTCGCCGGCCCCACCCGGGGGATGCGGTCGCCGCTGTGCATCAGGGTTTCCACTCGCTGGAGCTTCTTGCCCAGCCGGCCGGAAGGATGCAGCGCGGCGAAATCCTCTTCGCGAAAACCGCGCCGCTCGAGCAGCGCGATCGCCAGCGCGTCGCCCATCGCCAACGCCGCCGTGGTGCTCGCGGTCGGCGCCAGATTCAGCGAGCAGGCTTCCTCGCGAACCGAGATGTCGATCACCGCCTGGCTGGCCCCGGCCAGGGCCGAGCGGGGATTGCCGGTCAGCGTCACCAGCGGAATGGCCAGCCGCTCGGCGCGCTCGAGCAGCCTCAGGATTTCCTCGGTGTCGCCGCCGTAGCTGATCGCCAGCAGCACGTCGCCTCCTACCAGCATGCCCAGATCCCCATGCAGCGCTTCGGCGGGATGCAGGAAAACCGACGGCGTGCCGGTGCTTGAGAGCGTGGCGGCGATTTTCCTGCCGATCAGCCCCGATTTCCCCATGCCGGTGACCACCACCCGCCCCTGGCAGGCCAGCAGCAGATCGACGGCGCGGGTGAACCGCTCGTCGAGCCGCTCGACCAGCTCCCCGATGGCTGCCGCTTCGATGCGCAACACTCGCCGCGCCGTATCCAGGATCATCTCGGGTTCCACTGCCGCACCAGCGCCGCCAGCCGCCGTAGCCGCTCGGCCAACGGAGCAAATTGCTCGAGCGGGAGCGCGTTCGCGCCGTCGGAGAGCGCTGCCGCCGGGTTGTCGTGCACTTCGGCGAAAATTCCTTCCACCCCTACCGCCGCCGCCGCTCGCGCCAATGGCTCGATGAATTCCGGCTGGCCGCCGCTGCGCGCTCCTTCCCCGCCGGGCAACTGCACTGAGTGAGTGGCGTCGAAAACCACCGGGTAGCCCATCCGGCGCAGGATCGGCAACGCCCGCATGTCCACCACCAGGTTCTGATACCCGAACGTCGTGCCGCGCTCGGTGACGACGATTCGCTCGTTGCCGGTGCTCGCCACTTTCTCCACCACCCGCGCCATCTCTGCCGGCGAGAGAAACTGGCCCTTCTTCAAATTCACCGCGCGGCCGGAGCGGCCCGCCGCCAGCAACAGGTCGGTTTGCCGGCACAGGAATGCCGGCACCTGCAATACGTCGCACACCGCAGCGACGGCTTCCACCTGGGAAACCTCGTGCACGTCGGTCAGCACCGGCAACCCAGTCGCTTTCTTGATCCCCTCGAGAATCCGCATCCCTTCGCGAAGGCCGGGACCGCGATAGGAATCTAGCGACGACCGGTTCGCCTTGTCGAACGACGCCTTGAACACCAGCGGCAAACCCAATTCCCGCGACAGCTCCGCCAGCCGGCCGGCCAGCATGCCCGCGTGCTCTTCGCTCTCGATGACGCAAGGCCCGGCGATGAATACCAGCGGCGAGTCGCCGCCGATTCGCACCGATCCCAGCGTGAACTCGCGGGTGGAAACCATCGGTCGTCAAATAGCCTATGCTCAACAAGAAGGCTTTGGCAACCTGAAGCAGTTTCCAGCCGCTGCGGATTTTCTTCCTGCCAACCGCCCCTCCTGCATTACAATGGCGGCACTTGCTGACGGAGGTGCACATGCGCGCCGATCGGGTGGAAGTCTCCTGGGATGCTCCCAAATCGAAATGGGTAGTTCGCATCCAGAGCGGCGAAGAGGTGATTCGCCGCCATTGCGATGCGCCGAAGACCGCCGACGAGCAAACGCTCCGCGCCGCCGCCGGCAGGATTCTGCAAGACGAGGGCTACGAGCCCGGCGGTGTGCAAACCAGCATCGTTCGCTAGCGCGACCTCGGGGCGAACACTCTTACTTGAATTTCCGCCTTCCTCGGCCTGCCACGGCCAGTAAAATAAATCGCAACGCGCCTGCGCTTCGCAGGCTAGTTTAATTACCCTTACGTCTTTCCTTCGCATCTTGCCAGAGAAAAGGCCATATCTTTAACGATTGGAAAAAATCAATTCGTTGATTTCACGGAACTTGCGGGTAATCCTGTTCGCAAGCTGTAACGATTTGCTCTTGGCCAATCGCCCTTCGGAATCAACAAGTTAGGAGCTTGCCGCGAGCCACCGCTGCTCGACGTACCGAGCGTGAACCAGCCTGGCTCCGCGCCGGCTCTTGCGCTCGGCTCACCCCGGCCGCCGCCCCATTCACCGCGGTCGGGGAGGGCCCTTGCCGCTGCGACCTTCCTGCGGGGCCACCCCTGAAGGCGGTAAGGCGGATGGACTCGTGCGATCGCCGGGTTACTTGTGGTGCACGGCAGTGACAGTCAGCAGGAAGTCCTGCCGCGAATCCGGCTCGGTGGCTGCGATGAGCGGCGCAAGCGCGCTCGGATTCTGCTGGAGCAGTTCTCGGATGGCGGCAACGTACCGGTCCAGCCCTTCGGGACCGTTGGCGAGGATGACGGTGTCCATCCGGCCGGGTTCCTTGATCAGCCATTCGTTATCGTACGACCAGCCGTGGATCGCGCCTTCGGCCATCAGCTTTTCGAGCACCGGGCGAATCGTTTGGTCCCAGGCGGCGCGGAACTGCGGCTCCATCCCGGGCTTCAGCTTGCTCGAGATGCCGCGCAGCAACGCGTTTTGGAAGCTGCCGGAATGGCTGTCGTAATCGGTCGAGACCAGCAGCTCATCGTCGTGCGGCCCGCTGCCGTACAGCGCGGCGTCGGCCGCGATGGTGCTCCGCACCGCATCCTCAGCCTTGAAAATCGCCGCCAGCGAGCTGCCCACGAACCAGCCGGCGTGCGTCGGGCCTTTGGGGTCGTGCACCGCTGTTTCGGCGGAGCCGTATTCGAGGAGCGTGCCGTCGGCCACCAGCTTGTCCAGGATCTCATTTGTCGCTTGCTGCGCTTTGGCCATGTCGCCCCACTGGGTGCGGGGAATCGTCCACTGGGAAACGTAGGTATACACCGGCGGCTTTTCCCCGCTCATCTGGGCCCGCACCGGAGAAGCGGCGAGCCAGAATAGGCACAGGGAAAGCACAACCGGGGTTAAACGTAAACGCATGGTTCCTCCTCTTATGTGAAGTGTGATTGGCCCGAAAATGCCGCCGGGTAATAAGCCGGAATGTAGGTGCTGAATCTGACTCCGAGGGTGGCGGGTAGAGTACTCGTTAAGCGCCGGTAATGCAACTGCCATCGAGTTTCTCGCCCTCAATCCGCCGTTTCCCGTCGCCGCTCGCCGGTTTTCAGACTGCCCTTCTCGCAGCGATTCTTTCCCTGCCTCCGCACGCGCTTCGGCGTATACTACCCGCCGCTTCTGGCCCGAAAGGCACAGCAAGCCCACCCGAATCCCGGGGTTCGACTGGAGGAACAACATGCTGGGAGAATTGCTCGGCGAAAACACTGGAAAACGAATCGTCAGACGAGTCCTTTCGAGCGACCCTCCGAGAGTGGAGGTCTCATTCGAGGAGACCGGCAAGATGCTGGGAAGAAAGACGAACGGCTTTGGCACCTACGCATCGGTCCTCAGGCCGGATCGCTCGGCCCTGGGCGAGGGCGAAGGCATGCTCTTCACGCAGGATGGCGAGGTCGTTTCGTGGAAGGGCTCCGGCCTCGGAAAGCTCAAGGAAGACGGCAGCGTGAGCTATCGCGGCATCCTCTACTTCCGAACCGCCTCGGAGAAGATGGCCCGCTTGAATTCGGTGGCCGGCGTGTTCGAATACGAGGTGGATCGGGCAGGAAAAACTCGAACGAAAATCTGGGAATGGAAGTAGCGGCGCCTCAACCTTCCAGGAGCGTCTGCGCCCCGGTGCGACCCTCGCCGCGCCGGGGCCGTTTCCGTCAGGGACTCTCGCTGGTGATGGGGACGGTGAGCGGGTCGCCCTTCTTTCCGAACACCAGCGCCAGCACAATCGCATCCTTCGCCGGGTTCGCGCTTTCCCCCACGACGTGGTGCGCGCCGAGCGGCTCGAAAAACATCTCTCCCACGTGCAGCACCGCCTCTGGCTGACCGGCCACCTGGAACCGGAAGTCACCATCGATGACGTAGCCAATTACGAACCCCGGGTGAATGTGCGGGTGCGACTTCGCTCCCGCACGGAACACCAGCCGCGACGCGACAACGTGCCAGCCGTCGAGCGAGACGCCGGGCAGATCGCGATCGAGCAGCCGCTGCGGCGTGTCGCCCAGCTTCGCGTCGGGCTTTGCTGCAGCAGCAAAGGGAAACCGGCTGAGCAGCAGTCCAGCCAGTGCGGTTTCCAGGAAAACGCGCCGCTCGTTCCGCTTGCCAGCGACGATTTCGTTAACCATGTCCTTTGCCTCCTGCATTCGCATGCGGCGCCGGTGGGACGATTCCGGGAATGCCTCGAAGCCCCGGGAGCACGGCCTCCCCGTCCCACGACCCTCCGCCCTCCGCCACCTGCGGATGCTACCGCCAGTTGCGTTCCTTCACAATTGCCGAGCCGATGCGATGAACTCCCCGGCGCGCGGCCTGCTGGCGGAAGTATGCTAGTGGCGTTCGAGCGAAGGGAGGCTTCCATGACGGACGACAAAGGGGGAATCCCGCCGGACCCGGCCTGGCGCACTCCCGGCCACCAGCAGGTGACCGCGCGCCTGGGCCGCAGCCTGGCTCATATCGACTTGGCTGCCGAATTGGAATTGCTGCGCGGCGAGGAAGTTTACACTCGCGTCGGCCGCAACGCGAAAACGCTGGTGAAGCGTTCCGGCTTCCGGGTGGTGCTGACCGCGATCCGGTGCGGCTGCCGCATTTCCGAGCACGAGGCGGCGGGGCCGCTAACGGTGCAGGCCGTCGCCGGCCGCTTCCGGATGCGTCTGCCGCAAGGGGAGGTGGAGATGGCTGCCGGCCACTTGCTGGCCCTCGAGCCACGCGAACGGCACGACGTTGAGGCCCTCGAAGACAGTGGATTTCTCCTGACCATCGCCGGGCCGGAAACCCCTTGAGCCTGCTGGTTTTTCGCCGGGCTCGGCTCGCGCCCCGGGCGAGTCAAGGCGGTAGAACACGCCGCGTTCTGGCGCATTGACGGGGAGGTTGGTAGCGCCGTAGCATGACCGGCGTCGGGGGAAATATCGCTAGTGGCGATCGAATCGCTGGTCGGCCAGAGGATTTCTCATTATTACATCACCGGCGAACTGGGCCGCAACGCATGGGGTGTCGTTTACCGCGGCGAGGACACGCGCACCGGCCGCCTGGTAGTGCTGAAGTTCCTCCCCGAAGGCTCCGACCGGCACCAGGAAGCCTTCGACCGTTTCCGGCAGGAGGCCCGCGGCGCTTCCGCGCTGAATCATCCGCACATCTGCACGATTTACGACATTGACGACTGGGAGGGGCAGCTCTTCCTGGTGATGGAATTGCTTGAGGGCGAATCCCTCGAGCACCGGCTGATGGCCCGCTCCCCGGGGTTCCTCGAATACGTGGACATCGGTGCTCAAGTGGCCGACGCTTTGAGCGCCGCCCACGCCGCCGGCATCGTTCACCGCGATATCCGGCCGGCAAATATCCTGATAACGCGCCGCGGCCAGGTGAAGTTGCTCGGCTTCGGCTTGAAATGGCTGGTTGACTCGCGGCCCTCCTCCGGCCCCCACCAGCCGTTGCGCGCGGAATCGAGCGCGGATCGGCCGAAGCCCGGCGCCGGCGAGCAGGCGAAGCTGGTCGCTTACCTGTCGCCGGAGCAGGCGCGTGGCGAGGAGGTCGATTCCCGCAGCGATTTGTTCTCGCTTGGCGTCGTGCTCTACGAGATGGCCGCCGGCAAGCCGCCGTTCACGTGCGACACTGCCGAAGAAACCACCGAGGCGATTCTGAATTGCGAGCCGCACCCGCCTTCCCAGGCCAATTCACAAATCCCTGAGCAACTGGACGCGATGCTCGCCAAGGCACTGGAGAAGCAGAGGGAGCTGCGTTACCAGGCGGCGGCAGAAATGCGCACCGACCTATGGCGCTTGCGGCGCGATTGGGAATCGGACCGGATGGCGGCAGCACGGCTGGCGTTGACCGACTCGATGGCGCCGCCCCCCGCCACGGGCCTGGAGTCGAAATCCGCTCAAGCTTCGCCGGCTTCCCGGCGCTTTATCGGTCCGGCACGGCCATCGGCCAGCGCGCGCAACTGGGGACTGATCCTGGCTGTGGCGTCTGGCCTCGCCGCAGGCGCGGTGGCGATGCGTTTGCTTTGGCGCCCCGCCCCCGCGCTCTACCCGATTTTCCACCGCCTTACCTACCGCGGGGCCGTCTTCTCCGCGCGTTTCACTCCCGGGGGCAAAACGGTCGTGTACACCGCAGCTTGGGGCGGCAGCCCGCCCCAGGTCTATTCGGTGGAGCAGGGCGTCGCTGATTCCCGCTCGCTTGGCCTGGACGATGCCCGGATCCTCTCGGTTTCATCGGCGGGGGAATTGGCGCTCCTCGCGAACGCCCGGGGCACCGGCCCGCTCCAAATGTCAGGAACGCTTGCGCGAGTCCCGCCGGGCGGCGGCGCTCCTCAGCCGGTGGCCCAGAATATCGAGTGGGCCGACTGGTCTCCCGACGGCAGCGGGTTGGCGATCGTGCGTCGCGTCCAAGGATTCGATCGGCTCGAATATCCTCTCGGAACGACGCTCTATCAAACCTCCGGATGGATCGACTGGGTCCGCTTTTCGCCCAAAGGCGATGGCATCGCCTTCCTGCACCATCCCCGCTTCTCGAGCGAGGGCGGTTCGGTCGATTGGGTCGATCTCGCCGGCCATGAAAAAAACCTGTCGGCCGACTGGTTCAGCTTGCGCGGCTTGGCCTGGTCGCCGGCCGGGGATCAGATCTGGTTCACCGGAAGCCGCCGGACCGAGCGCCAGCTTTTCGCCGTCGATCTCTCGGGCAACGCCCGCCCGGTCGCGGCCACCGCCGGTTCTCTCACGCTGACCGACATCAGCGGCAGTGGCCAGGCGTTGTTGATACAAAGCGAAGATCGCGCGGCGATGTTCGCGGTCACCCGAGGCGAATCGGTCCAGCGCGATTTGTCGTGGCTCGATTGGTCGCAGGCCGCGGATGTTTCCCCCGACGACAAAACGGTTTTGATCAACGAGGCTGGCGACGCGGGCGGGGCGAATTCCGCCATCTATCTTCGGGATGTCGACGGCTCGCCCGCCGTTCGCGTGGGCGAAGGCTTCGGCTTGGCGCTTTCGCCCGACGGCCAGTGGGTGCTCGCGGAAACGTCGCGCTCCACACACCAGCTCGCGCTGCTCTCCACCCAAGGGGCTGTGGCCGTGTCGCTGCCCAAGACCGACGTCAACCACGTCTGGGCCGGGTGGCTGCCAGACGGAAAACGGTTCGTTTTCGTCGGCAACCAGCCCGGTCACCGCCCGGCGTTGTTCGTCGAGGACACGACGAACGGCCCCGCCCGCGCCATCAGCCCCGAAGGAGTTTCCTCCACTGCCGCCATTTCTCCCGACGGACGCTACGTTGCCGCCGTCGGCCCCGACGGCAAGGGCCACGAGTACCCGGTTGACGGCGGACCGGTGTCCTCGATCCGAGGGCTCACCGCGGGCGATCGCCCCGTGGGCTGGAGCCAGGGCGGCGGCGCGCTGTTCGTCGCTCAAGGAGGCCCTCCCGCCAAGGTGTATCGCTTGGAATTGGCCAACGGCGCGCGAACGCTTCTGTGGCAATTGCCTACCCCGAGCGGTCCCGGCGTTTCCCGGATCGGACCGATCCGTGTGAGCGGCGACGGAAGGCTCTGCGTCTATTCCTCCATCAGTTCCCTGTCAAGTTTGTTCCTCGCCGAAGGGCTGCACTAGCGCCGGTGTGGCAACTGCCAGAGCCGGCCCCGGCAGGCAGGGGCACGCATTCGCGACAAAGAGATCGGGACGCGAAGAACGCGGCAGCCGCGCCTTTCCGAAAGCCGAGGCTGCCACCGAGACTCATTCACTCCGCTCCATTTCGTCGAGCCAAGCTATAGTGTTGGCCCAGGCGTGGCGGCGAACCGGCGGCGATTCCGCTCTCTCGATGTATTGCGCCGGTGGGGCCATGGTTGCAGGAGGAAAAGATGCGGGTGTACGAATTGCGCGACTTCAGCGTCGACCGCCTGGAGGTGGCGGAGCAGCCGGACCCGGTGCCGGCTCCGGGCCAGGTGGTGGTGCGGGTGGGCGCGGTTTCGCTGAATTTCCGCGATACTCTGGTAGTCAAGGGCCTCTATAGCCGCAAGTTGCGCCTTCCTCTCACGCCCTGCTCCGATGCCGCGGGCGAGGTGCTCGCCGTAGGCGAGGGAGTCAGCCGGGTGCGGCCTGGCGATCGCGTTGCCGGCATCTTCATGCAACGCTGGATCGCTGGCGAACTCGATGAGGAAAAGGCCCGCTCCGCCCTGGGAGCGGGAGGCCAAGGCGTCCTGGCCGAGCAAGTGGTGTTTGATCAGCAGGCGCTGGTGCCCATCCCCCGCTCGCTGTCCTTCGAGGAAGCCGCCACCCTGCCCTGCGCCGGCGTCACCGCCTGGAACGCCTTGATGGTCGCCGGACGCCTGGTCCCTGGCCAGACGGTACTCGCTCTCGGCACCGGAGGCGTCTCGATTTTCGCCTTGCAGCTCGCGTGCATCGCTGGCGCGCGCGTCATCGTCACTTCCAGCAGCGACGAGAAGCTCGGCCGCGCCCGGGACTTGGGCGCCGCCGAAACCATCAACTACAGGACCACGCCCGATTGGGAGGAGAAGGTGCGCGAGTTGACCGGCAAACGCGGCGCCGACCACGTGATCGAGGTGGGCGGCGCCGAAACCCTGCCCAAATCCATCCGTGCGGCGCGCTTCGGCGGTCACATCGCCTTGGTGGGCAACCTCACCGGCCGCGGCGGAGTCGATATCGTTCCCATCTTCATGAAAGGGCTTCGAGTGACCGGCATCTTCGTCGGCTCTCGCGCCATGTTCGAAGCGATGAATCGCGCCATCGAGCTGGCCGGAATGCGCCCGGTGATCGATCGTGTGTTTGCCTTCGACCAGGCGCCGCAGGCGCTCCAGTACATGGAAACCGCCGGGCACTTCGGCAAAATTGTAATCCGAGTGGGGTGAGCGCACCCGCGGCGGGAACCGGGCGCGCCCTACATTTTCATCGCCGCCGGCATCGGCGGCGCATGCGGCCGCCGCGCCCAGAGCCGCAGAAAAATCTGTCCTCCGACGGGATGCCTGCCGTAGACCTGCTGGAGCGGTTGCGGGATGGCGTAAAACTCGAAAGCGCCTCCAAGCGACGCCCGAAGAAACGGCAGCGACGGAATCTCGTGCGCGTAACCGGCGGTGGCGGCGTTCACCCAGAACGCCGTGCCCGGCGGCTGGGCGAGCGCCTGCGCAATGCTGGTCGCCTGGTCCAGAAGTTCGTCGTTGGACACCCGCTCGAATCGCCCGAAGAAATCGCTCCCGTTCTCCAGATGCAGCGTGCTCTCGGCCAGATAAGCGTCGCGGTTGCGCGCCGACGGAGCGGTGAAATGGTTCCGGCCCCAAATCGCCGAACTCGCCCACCAACCCGAGGGAAACAGCCGGTTGTACGTCACCGAGACGGTTGAGCGAACCACGTCGGCCGGCGAGGTCGCCTCGGGATGGCTCAGGCTCCCTATCGACGCCTGCGCTACCCAATCGCGTGACGGCACGATGCTCAGCCTCGCGGCCCAGGAATCGATTCCCGGCACGGGAAGGTTCCAGCGGTTTTCATTCGGTTCCTGGCCGTTGAAGCCGCCCAGTTCCACTCGAAACCAGCGGTAGGAAATCGCGCCGGTCACCACGCTCCGGCTGATATGCGTCGCATCCTCCCAATGATGGCCGACCACCGGCAGGAATTCGAATTCAGTCGAGGAGATGCGGTGGGGATAAGCCGCCGGGCCCAGCGGCACGTCCCCCACCGGGCCGCCGTAGAGCGTCACCGCGGAGTGGGCGCCGAGCGGGTGAGTGTATTCCGCCGCCAATTCCATCAGGAAATTGTGCGGATGCTGTCCGTCGAGAATCGGCCGGCCGAAGGCGGTCTCGCCGGTGGCGAAAAGCGCCGGGTACCGGCGGTCGGTGACGGTGGCCGGTTCGAGACTTAGCATCGCTCTCAGCGTGACGATACCGCCCGCCAGGTGGTGGTTCGCGCGGAACATCGACCAATTGGTCGAAAACAGCTTGTCGGCGCCCCGCGGGCCCGATTGCTGGGTGTCGGCAAGAAAGCCTTCGGCCATCACCATCGTTTCCCACCCGCCTCGGTGAAGCCGGATCATGTCCATCATCGTGCTGCCAGGCGTCAGGCTCGTTCCCGACGATTCCGTCGCCAGCAGGTATTCCACCGAGCCGATGGCCATCGAGTCGTCGCCGTTCTGCCTGGCTGAGGCCGGCTGCGTCGAGGGAGACGCCGCGCGGGAATTACCGCGACTGGCCGTTTGATGGGACTTGCCGGCTGGCGAGGAGCCGCTATGCGCCGCCGCGCCGGCGGGAAAGGCTGCTGCCAGAACGAGCGCAAGAACGCTCGCTGCCAGCAGCGGTGCGGGAATAGGAGCGGTTTGAGACGACGCACATGTGCCGCAGAGCGGGATGCCTGTGCCACTGCCGAGTTGAGCCATTACCCGGCGGCGCGCTTCACGCCTTGCTTCCGCGATGCGGCTTCCTGCCGCCGTAGGTCGTTACCTTGCCGTCGACCACCACCGCGACGTATCGGCCGGAAGAAAGGAATTGCATCACTCGCGCGCCCCCGCGGGCCAGCTTGGCCCAGCGGGAAGCAGTTTGCGGATTCTGTTCCAGACCGCGGAGCGATTCCCCGCGAAAGGTGAAATCGACTTGCCTCAATCCCTTCCGCGGCGTGCGGAGGACGGAGAAGCGCTGCCCGGCGAGCTCGACGCTGGCCGATTCCTCGACGAGCGCCTGCCGCCAAACGGCCACCAGCGCTTCTTCGAGCGTCATTCGCGGCTGGCGGCAGCGGCGCGTGCCGACTTGGCGATCAGCTCCCGCGTCGCGGCAATGCAGCCCGGAGCCCGCCGCTCCCGCCATATCTCGTAGCGCACCGCCAGCTTTTCCAGGTTCTCCCACGAGTGAGGATCCTTGGTAACTTTACGGTATTCGGCTGAAAGCGGTTTCAGCCGGTCCCAGACCACCCAGAATTCGCCGGTGGTTTCGAAAAACAGGTCTTCGTCCACCAACCCGCGCTTCACGATATTGGCCACCATGTCCCAATAGCTGGCCACCATGCGCACGTTGGCGTCCTGCTCGGGGGTGAGCGTGGCGCGCTGTTCCATCGTTTCCAGGTGGAAATTCCGGACGAACCATTCGCGGGCCTGTCGCAGCCGCGGTTCCCGGCGCAGATCGTAAAGTCTCAGCAGGAGCTCGACATGCTCGTGAGTTGCCTGTCCCATCTCCCCTCCTTGGCCCTGGAAGTCTCCCGCCACTTGCGCGGGCATTCCCGCCCGGATGGGCATAGAATAGACGGAGAAGGCTGTTTCGTCGAGCCGGTACCGGTATCGCCGCCCGGTTCGGGCAGGGGGTGGCTGCGATGGATAGAAGACGGTTTCTGGGCGCGATGGGCGGAGCGGCGGTGGCGGTCTGGGCCGGGGCGTCGCGCGCCCAGCAGGGACAATCGCCCCAACAACAGCAGCAGCAAACGCAGCAATTCCCCGGTTCGCCTCTCACCCAGCCTCGCAACCAGACTCTGCAAATCCCCGATATGCAGCCCGACCTGTTGCCGGCGAAGCCCGATCCGATGGCCATTCTCCAGCACAACCAGCAGGAGATTCAGAAGGACGTCACCCGCTTGTTCGGCCTTGCCGACGAGCTTCGCAAACAGGTGAGCAGAACCGATTCGAGCAAGGTGTTGTCGCTCGACCTGATTCATACCGCCGAGGAGATCGAGAAACTGGCCAAGCAGATCAGGAATCTCGCGCGAGCCTGAAAGGATTCGGTGAACGAGAAATGGAAGTCATCGTGCATCGCTGCGACCTGTGCGGGGAAATCGCCGATTGCCTATCGAAGCGGATCGACGACCGGGAATACGATCTCTGCCCTCGTTGCTGGCGGGAGCTGGCGGAGAAATTGAGAGGGAAGGGCCGACCGGCTTCCGACCGCGAGCTGGTTCTGCTGCCGCCGAGAACGATCGAAACCGAAGACGAGCCCGAGAAGCCGCTGCCGGGCGGCCCGCCCACAATCAAGGCCAAGCGCCCAAGCTAACCGCTCGTCACTCGCCCCTGGCCACCGACCTTTCACCACAAATAGATGGCCGCCTGGCCGTCGCGATCGAAAGCGTCCTGGATGTAGCGGCGGTTCTTCGTGAAGCTCCAATGGACGTCGCGAAAATAGCGGCCGAGCGCCGGGGCGTCGCCCTTGCGAGCCAGCCGGATAATCTCCCGGTGTTCCTCCACGGATTTCCGCAGCCATTCGGCGAGCGAGCTGTGCCGCACCGGGAACGTGTAGAGCCGGGCGCGAATGCCGTCACACGCCCTTTGGAGAGTGCGGTTCGCCACCTTGGCCAGAAACACATCGTGGAAGCGGCGGTTCCAGTTTCCGAAACCCGGCAAATCGTTCCGGCGCGCGGCGACTTCCATGGCGCGGTTGTAACGCTCCAGCCGGCGGATGTCGGCCGGCGACACTCGCCTTGCCGCCATCGCCGCCGACGCCCCTTCAAGGATGGCGAGCGTCTGGTAAATTTCGCGGACGCCTTCGACGGTGAGCACGCCGACGTTGTAGCTGCGCCGGCTGTTGCACACCACCACGCCATCGGCTTCCAGTCGCAACAGCGCCTCGCGCACCGGCGTGCGGCTGATGCCAAGCTGCGCCGCCATCTGCTTCTCGAGGATGCGTTCGCCTGGCCGGTACCGGCCGCTGGCAATGCCGCGGCAAAGCAGTTCGTATACCTGATGGCTCAGGGAATCGGCGCGAACCGCGAGCCGTGGCTGCGGCCGCGCGCTTCTTGTAGGGGCGACCCGCGGGTCGCCCGCGCCCCCGTGTCGGGAGGTGACGCCGGCCGGTTTCGCTCTCGCCATGAAGGTCCTTGCGCCGGGCGGGCCTCCGCCGCCCCTTGGCAGTCAGGATTGTAGCCGCCCACCGGCGCCTTTTGATAGGGGCAAACCCGCGACGGCGCGCAGCGGCGTCCGATCGCCCCGCCAGTTCAGTCATTCCGAAGGAGGGAAGGCGTCTGCTGTTCCCTGTTCCCTCTCCCCTGCTCCTCGTTCCCTATCCCCTATGCCCTGTCCCCTGTTCTTCATCCCCTGCCGTTGTAGAATGGGAGCTGCTGTCCGCGCGCCTGTAGCTCAGCCTGGATAGAGCGCTGGTCTCCGGAACCAGAGGTCGGGCGTTCAAATCGCCCCAGGCGCGCCATCTAACTTGTTGACGCGCCTACCAGTTCCGTTTTCTACTTGGCCGAGTCAACCTGAGATTTGGGAACAGCAGCCTGACCTCCAGCCGATTCATGGCCTCCCTTTGCCATCCGGGCGGCACGTGAGTGTAGCGGAGATTCGTTTCCCTATCCGAAGGTCCTCAGGATCGCCGGCGCCACTCGCAACCGCTCACTTGCGTCCGACGGAGAGGCGATCCGAAGGTGTCAATCTCCAATAAATGCATCTCCCGAGAAACGGCGTCTCAAAGCTCAACTAAGTTTGGTGAGTGCGCGGAAAAGGGACGCTCTAGGCTTGAACGACGCGCTCGCTGATCCATTTGAATATTGGGGCGAATCGGAATTCCCCGCTGGAGATCGAGCGCATCATGAATTCGAAAGCAGAGACGGGGTCGACTGCCAAATCGAATCCGTTTACAAGAAGAAACGTGTGCGGGGCCGCGAAGGCAACGCGCTTGTTTCCGTCGAGAAACGGGTGATTGTTCGCCAGAGATTCCATAAGCGCCGCGGCTTCCTCGGCCACATTGTTGTAATAGCCGATCTGGGGGCCGAATACCGCGGATTCCAGCAGACCCGCGTCTCGAATACCGTGGATTCCACCGTATTGATCGATTTGCCGCTTGTGGATTGCCCTCACTTCGGCAATGGTGAGATAGATACGCCTGGATCATTGTGGTCTTGCCCAACGGTCCCGTGAGAACCCGCCCGCTGGGCCGGCTGGCCCGCCGCGGCGGGTGGCAGCGGACGGCGTCCTGCGCGGCAGTTTTCAATTCCTCCAGCGTTTCCGCCTGCGTGAAGATGGCATGGCCCAAGGCTCGGGCCTCATAGCCGCCCTCGGGCGATTCCTGCACCGCAAAAACAATTTCGCTTTCGGCCATGGGCATACTCTCGCACGGATTATAGCGCGAAGCGGTTGCTATTTTGGCAGACCGCGGGTCCAGAGAGGTACGAGTCGTGGAAACAAATTGGGGACGTATGTCGCGGCGGGGGGCTGTGCCGGGCGCGGACGCCGGGCCCTTACGGCAGTGGCGGGCGGCGAGAATCCCTGCCGCTTGTCCGCCGCGGCGGACGCGCGGCTCGGTTGGCGCATGGAGATGGTGCAGGGAGGACGGAGGATGCGGGGCGGACGAGGGACCTGCTTGTTCGCGTTGCGACACTACAGCTCGGTGTGGTAGCGGAGGCGCGCGCGAACCCGCTGCAAGACTCATCGATGGGGTCGAAGCAAGGAAGCTTGGCGGGCCTCAGTACATCCCGCCCATGCCGCCGCCATGGCCGTCCATGCCTGCCGCTGCCTTCGTTCCCTCTTCCTTGATGTCCGCCACTAAGGCTTCGGTAGTTAGCATCAGCGCCGCGATGGACGCGGCGTTCTGCAGAGCGAGGCGAGTGACCTTGGCCGGATCGATCACTCCCGCCTTCACCAGGTCTCCGAATTCGCCGCTCTCCGCGTTGAAGCCGAAGCCCTCTTCCTTTGATTCGCGGATGCGGCCGACGACCACGGCGCCCTCGTGCCCCGCGTTCTGGGCAATCTGGCGCGTGGGCTCTTCGAGCGCCCGCTTCACGATGTTCACGCCGATCTCTTCATCGTCGTGGACCTTGAGCTTTTCCAGGGCCGGCAGGCAGCGCAGAAGGGCGCTGCCGCCGCCGGGAACAATGCCTTCCTCGACCGCAGCGCGAGTGGCATGCATGGCGTCCTCGACCCGCGCCTTCTTCTCCTTCAGCTCCGTCTCGGTTGCCGCACCCACCTTGATCACCGCTACGCCGCCGACAAGTTTCGCCAGGCGCTCCTGGAGCTTTTCCTTGTCGTAGTCCGAGGTGGCTTCCTCGACCTGCGCGCGGAGCTGCTTGATGCGTCCTTCGATTTCGCTCGCCTTGCCGGCGCCCGCGACGATCGTGGTATTGTCCTTGTCAATGGCCACCTTCTTGGCGCGGCCCAAGTCCTCGAGTTTCACGTTCTCAAGCTTGATGCCGAGATCCTCGGTGATCGCCTTGCCGCCGGTCAGCGTGGCGATATCCTCGAGCATCGCCTTGCGGCGGTCGCCAAAGCCCGGCGCCTTCACCGCAGCGCACTGCAGCGTTCCGCGAAGCTTGTTCACAACCAGCGTCGCGAGCGCTTCACCCTCCACGTCCTCGGCAATGATGAGCAGCGGTTTGCCCATCTTGACGGTCTGCTCGAGCAAGGGAAGCAGGTCCTTCATCGAGCTGATTTTCTTCTCATCGATCAGAATGTAAGCGTCTTCCAGCAGGCACTCCATCCGCTCCGGGTCGGTGACGAAGTAGGGTGAGAGGTAGCCGCGGTCGAACTGCATTCCCTCGACCACTTCAAGCGTCGTCTGCATCGTCCTTGATTCCTCAACGGTGATGACGCCGTCTTTGCCCACCTTCTTCATCGCCTCGGCAATGATGCCGCCGACCTGCTTGTCGGTGTTGGCGCTGATGGTGCCCACTTGCGCGATCATGTCGCCCTTCACGTCGCGGGAGAGTTTCTTGATTTCCTCCACCGCAGCTTCCACCGCCTTCTCGATGCCGCGCTTGAGCGCCATCGGGTTTGCGCCCGCGGCAACCATACGCACGCCTTCCCGGAAGATGGCCTGGGCCAGCACCGTCGCCGTGGTGGTGCCGTCGCCGGCCACATCCGAGGTCTTGGACGCCACCTCGCGGACCATCTGGGCGCCCATGTTCTCGAGCGGGTCCTGCAGATCGATCTCCTTGGCTACCGTCACGCCGTCTTTGCTGATGATCGGCGGGCCGAACTTCTTCTCGATCACGACATTGCGTCCCTTCGGGCCCAGCGTGATCTTCACCGCGTTCGCCAGGATGTTGACGCCGCGCAGAATCGCCTGACGTGAATTCTCACCGGTTAAAATTTGCTTTGCCATTGGACTTCACCCTCCTGGGGGAATGCCAGCTTGTGGCCCGGCCGAAGCCTTTCGGCTCGGCAAAACTACTTCTTGCCGGATGCCGCCTTGGCGATCCCGCTGAGCTTCGCCAGGATTTCCTCCTCGCGGAGGATCAGATACTCCTGGTCGTCAATGTTGATGTCGTTGCCGGTGTATTTGCCGAACAAAATCCGGTCTCCGGGTTTCACATCGAGCGGGACCCGTTGGCCCTTTTCGATCTTGCCCGCTCCGACGGCCATCACTTCGCCCTCCTGGGGCTTCTCTTTGGCCGTGTCGGGTATGATGATGCCGCCCTTCGCGATTTCTTTCTCTTCCAACCGCCTTACCAAAACGCGGTCGTGCAGGGGAGTCACATGCACAGTCATATCCTTAACCTCCGCTTAATTAATTCTGAAGATCCCAGCAGCGCACTCATTATGACCTGGACTGACAGGAAGGGGAAAAGCCCCTCCCCCGTACTTCCCTCAAACAACGAGTGACACAAGATCGATGCCACACTGGATTGTTTCATCGGCTCTTGCAAAAGCGGCGTCTTGCCGCTCGCAATTCCCGCGCTTTTTGGCCGGAACGCTCGCCTTTCCCCGTCTCCAGCTTCGGAAGATCCCTTACGTTGCGCTTAAGACCAACACACTCAGAACCTTGGCGGCATCCTCCCCCCGCCCCGGTCCGTTATCGCCGCTGCAACCTGGCCCAGGCTCGCTGCTTTGAAGAATAAAGCGAGGACACACGTGAGGGCGCCCGCACAGACCAAGAAGTCGAGCGCTAATTGCGGACTTCCGGAGGGACGCAATAACACCACCAAGAGCAACGCCGTTATGAAAAACCACTTCCTAAATGTCGTGTCCATGGGCAACCTCGGCTCTCCATCGAGGTCTCTCACCGCCGGGCAAGTGCGGGGGCGGACCGGGTGGGCCGCCCCCCACCGGACGAAAGGGCCTGCTGGCCCTTAAACTGCTACGGCAGCGGCGATCTTGTGGAAGGTTGAGTTGCAAACCTGGTAGGTTTCAACCTGAGGAGTCCCATCAATCAATCCCGCCAGAATCTTCGTCACCTCGGGATACGTGGAGCGGTTGTAGGATTCCGCATTCTCTTTGTTCTCCCACAGACTGATTCCAAACGCCTTCGTGTCGCCCGGACCGACAAACGAGATTTCGTCCCGGAACCCGGTCTGTTTTCGAAGCAGCGGAAGGACTTGGTTCTCCAGCCTCTGGGTGAACTCGGCAACGCTGTTGGGCCTCAAATTCATGGATACTCTGCGAGCAAACATCGCAACCTCCCTGGTTGTCGTGGCCAAGGGGCGATTCCAGATAACCTCATTTAGTTTAGATTACCTTAAGGATCCCTCAGTCGCATAACCACAATAGGTTAATTAACTTGACGTGTCAAGCGAAATCTGAGATTGTTGTCCGATATTAATTTACCCGGTTAATCGAGGGGAGACGCCCGGTGGATGTTTGCCTGTTGATCAAACAGCGGCTGGAGGAATTGGGGCTCGAGCAGAGAGATCTGGCCGCTGCCGCCAAGGTTACGGAGTCCTACATTTCCCAACTGCTGACGCGGAAGAAATTGCCTCCCGCGCCTGACCGAACGGATATTTATAAGAAAATGGAGAAATTCCTGAAGCTCCCGGACGGGAACCTTTCGAGTCTGGCCGAGCACCAGCGCAGGGAGGAATTGAGGAAAAGCCTGGGGGACCCGCCCGCGCCATTGTTCAAGGAAGTTCGAGAGTTGGTTCTCCGCAAATGCGCACCCGGCAAGGAAAAGCAAATACGCGCGATTTTTGAGAGGCAGCCCTTCGGCGAACTCGAGCGCCTGATCACACAAAAGCTTTTGGGCGTGGTCAAGAGAGTCGTCAAAGAAGAATTGGAAAGTGAAAACTGGCTGCACTTGGTAGCTCGGCTGAGTGGTCGAAGCTACGAGCAAATGCGGGTCATCCTCCTCGAATTTCTAGACACCGATGTCTTCCACGTGACCGGTGAAAACTGCGTTTCCTTCCTGGATCCGCTGATCGAATCCTGGGATATCGACCTCGTGACCTTTGCCATGGAAATTGTCTTGAGCCGCAGATTAGCCCCAGGAGACCCTAAGAGATTTGAGTTTGTCGAAAAGGAAGCCGAGGCACCCTCCGAAGGAGAGCCGGGGCTTAGAGAATTCCTAGGCGATCCTTCCCTGAGCGGCGATGCTACCGAGGAGGAAATCGAGTTCCTGAAGCGGTTAAGGTTCAAGGGAAAACGCCCTACTCCGCTCTACTATTACCGGGAACTACAAGGCCTCAGAGACCCCCTCCATTTTCGGGCGTTTGTCATGGAGACTTCGCGAACAAAGACAACGGGCCACTCGCCACCGGAAGGGTCAATTGCCCCCAGGCAAAAAGGTCAGAAGGCTGCTAATGGCCTCGAGAGACAGCTTCCGCCTGACGCCAAGAATACGGCAACACGGCGCTGGGCAGGGAATAAAGGCGGCGGGGCCAGGAAAGAAGAAACAAAGTCGCAGAAAACTGTCTGAGGATCCTTTCGCCTCCGCCTATTCCTATCTCTTGTACGTCCCGGTCAACCCGCTTCGATGAAATGAAATCAGCGCCGTCCCCTTCTCCTGCTACAGGGTGCAACGAAGGCGGAATGAAAACGGCAAGGCCGCGGCGACCTCGGGATAAACTCATCGCCTCAGGCGTGCCACCTTTATTCCCTCAATGTCAAGGGGTTCGCTGAGTTTGCTCGTTCAGCGCTGGGCCCTCGAGGACCTGCAAAGGTAATAAAACCGTAGCGGCGATTTCGCGCCACGAAGACCAATAGACGTAAGACGGAAAGCGAACGGGAATCGCGGGTGTTGTATGCTGTTTGCCTTGCGATCGGAGAGGGGGAAGCACCCACAGTTCCAACAGGCATTCTTGAGTTTCTCGCGCCAAGCACTGGCTGCATCCTTATTTTCTGGAGGATCGGGATGATCGACCAGTTGTATGAAACCATTGGTGGCAGGCGGACGGTCGCCACGGCAATCGAATCTTTTTATCGGAGAGTTTTGGAAGACGAAACGCTCCGCCACTTTTTTGCTTCGACCGACATGGCGCACCTTCGCGCCGGGCAGAACATGTTCCTCTCGATGCTGCTCGGCGGCAGAGGCGTCTATACCGGGAAAGAGATCGGCGCCGCCCACGCAGAGGCGAGAGCGAAAGGACTGGCCGCGGAACATTTCGATGCGTTCTTGAAGCATTTTCACGCGGCTCTCGACGAAGCAGGGGTTGCCCCCGACAAGGCCAGGAAGGTGATGGAATTGCTCGAGACCAAACGGGGCACGGTACTGAATCGTTGAGGGAGCTTCCACCAGAAGCTCATCGCGAATCTCGGTTGTTCCACTGTCCCGCCCCGGGAGATCGGCGCCGGTGCTGCACCGCGCGTTTCTCTTCTATAATGCCGCCATACCCTGCCAGTGCGGGGCAGGTTCGCGAAGCGAGGGAGCGGGGTGGCGGCGCGTGATGCCCGGAATCTTCCGCCTGGGGTATCTGTTCTATCCCTGGGGTTTCATCGTACAGCTGGTGGCGCTGGTGCATTTCTTCCGCCGCCGGCCGGACGGATTCTGGCTGTGGGTCATTTTCTTCGGTGGTTTCCTGGGAGCGTCGGTGTACATCGTGGCGGAGATGCTGCCCGATGTGGGTTTGTTGCGGAAGGCGTACGAGGGATACGGCCGCAGGTCGCGCATCGCCCTGGTGGAAACGGCCATTCTCGACAATCCGTCGGCGGCGAACCTCGAGGAACTCGGCGAGCTGTATTGGGACGAAAAGCAGTTCGCGAAGGCGCAGGCAGCATTCGATCGCGCCATCGCCACCCGGAGCGATTCACCTCACTGCTTCTACCGGCGCGGCCTGTGCCTGATGGCGCTGGGGCAGCCGGCCGCGGCTTTGCCGGACTTCCAGCGGGTGCTTCGCGACGATCGGAAATTCGATTCATATCGCGCCCAGTTGATGTTGGCGGAAGCTTGCGCGGCCACCGGACAGGAACAGCAAGCGGCAGCGCTTTTCGCCGAGGTCGTCCAGCACTCCAACACGCCGGAAACGCTCTATACCTACGCGGCATTCTTGCAGTCGCAACACCGGAACGGGGAGGCGCGCGAGTGGGCGGAGCAGCTCTTGCAGAGGAGACGCACGCTGCCGCGCCACTGGCAGCGGGTGGAGCGGCCGTGGTTTCGCAAGGGGCAAGCACTGCTCAAGAAGCTGTCCGCTTCCTAAGCGGAGGAATTCGCCGCCCCGAGTTGCCTGACCTGGCGAGTGGCGGTGGGCCGGAAAACGACCGGTTGGCTGCCGGATTGGCGACCTTCGAAATCGGAGGTCTTGCAAGAGCTTCTACCAAATGGTACGGGGCGTTTTCGCTCGACGGATCCCGCCGTCGGCGGTCACCAGGGCCAGCCCCTCGACCAGCGCAGTGGCGCCGATGATGCGGGCGGCGGGATCGCTCGGATAATTGGGCGGAAGGCCCATGGCCCGGGCGCACGCCCGGCCACTGAGGGGAAGAACAACGAATCTCGACTCGACCTCGTCGAGGAAGGATTCGAGGCTGATGTCGAGGCGGATGCGGCCCTTGCCCGCCAGGGCGGCCAATTCGAACAGCGTGATATCGCAGATGGCCAGGCCGCCGGCCTTCTCCCGTGCATGGTCGATGGCCGCCCTTGCTCTCCGCGAGAGCCGCGCCGGGTCGAATGCGAGCCAGACCACGACATGGGTATCGACGAGAATCACTTGAGTTCGCCCCACTCCTCGGGCGAAATCGCCGCCGAAACGACGTCTCCCGCGACGACGCCCTTGCCCGCGAGGAAGTTGTAGATTTCGTCCTTCCCGGCGCCCACCGGGACCAGCTTGGCCACCGGCTTGCCATGCTTGGTAATGACGACCGTCTCGTGCCTGGCCTGCACCTCGTCCATGACCGCGAGACAATGGGTTTTGAAGTCTCCCGCCGCGATCCTCTTCACCCCGGACCTCCGGTACAACCATGGTCATTATACTATGGTCGTAATGGCCCGCAACCGAACGATCGCGCCGCTCGCTAGCGGAAACGCGCCGGGCCAGCCAACCGCTATTCGAGATCGGCCGGGGTGACCTGGGCGATCCAGGAATCGTAATCGGAAGCGTAGCCGGCTCGTTCCTGGAGCGAATGAAGGCGTTGTTCGATGGCGGCGACCTGGCTTTCCGAAAGCGCGGGCCAGCGATCGATTTCATCTCCAATCGCCTGCATTTGGCCGGCGACTTGGGATTCGGCAGGCTCGTACAATCCGGAAAGCGATCCATTCGGGGTCCCGATGCCCAGGTAGGTTTCGATCAAACGGGTGGTCACTTTTTGGCTGTGGACGAGCGAGGCGCGAATATTGCCCTGGCCGGTGACGACATTGCCGACGCCATAGACGTGCTCGCAGCCGGTATAGCGCGGCAGGTCTTCGTCCGTGAAGGTGTAATATTCGCCCTTCATTGTGATGCCCGGCAGCCGTTCGGGAACCGACCCGATGGAAGAGATTACCAGCGGCGCCCGAAGCTCATGCTCCGAGCCGGGAATGGGCTCCGCTTTGCGCCCTTCGACTTTTGTTTCCGCGACCTTCAAGCCCACCAACCGGCCGCTTTCCACCACCAGGCCAGTGGCGATCCGGCGATCCTGCACGCGGAACAGGTATCGGTCGCGCGCCAGGCGCAGCATCTTCAGGCGGACTTGCTCGGTCTTGGCGATCTGGTCGGGCGTGGCATTGTCCGGCGGCTGCGCGAGGGGCATATCCTGCTCCCGGCGGCGGTAGAGCAACAGGCAGCCTTTGACTCCCAAATCCTCCGGCCGGATGCTCCGGGCCTTACAGGCGGCGGGGATACCCTTTTCGAGCTGGTGCATATCGGCCTCAATGCCCCGGGCTCGGAGCGCGCGTTCGTAATTCTCGAGCTGGAGCACTTTCACGACGTCGATCGAGGCGAGGCCGCCGCCGACAACCAGGGTTTCGTCCGGGGCTTCGTATCGTGGCCCGGAATAGCTCTTCTCGTTTTTGTGGTTGTACCAGTAGATGAACGGGTTTTGATAAACCAAGCCCTTGTCGATGAAGTTTTCGGCCCCCGGCACTCCCAAATCGCGGTCGCGCCAGGCGCCGTTGGCGAGAATGATGGCGGAAAAGCCCCAGTCGCGCAGGTCCTCGATGCCGATATCGCGCCCAAGCCTCGTCGAGGGAACGAAATAAACGCCGGGCTTTCTCAGCCGGGCGTCGATCCGGCCGTACTCCTGCTTGCGCTGCTCGACGTGCCAGCGGGGCAAGCCGTCCTCGATTTTTCCGTAGGGTCTTTTGTTTTGCTCGATGACGGCGACCCTGATCCCGCGGTCCGCGAGAATCTCGGCCGCGACCGAGCCGGCGATGGCGCCGCCGACGACGGCGACGAAATACTGCCCGTTCTCAGCCATTGGCAATCATCAGACTCTCCCGCACAGCTTAAAGAATTGCGCTTGCCTGCGTCCACCCCTGCGGCGTGGATTCCGGGGGCCCGCCGGATGCGGCCGGCGGCCCGGGGCGCGGCAGGGGGCGGGGGTACCCCGCCCCTACAACCGCCTCGCACGCCGGCGGCTGCCCTTCAAGCCGAAGTTTCGATTTCTGTCCCGCGGCGAAAAAGCTATAATCCTCGGCTGTCATTTCTTTCATCGCCAAGGTCGCGGCGCGTGCCGCCGGGCCTTGAATGCCGGGAGGGCCCAGTGCGAATGAAACATTTGTTGACAGGACTTCTGATCGCTCTGCTCTGTCTGGGAATGGCCGCAAGAAGCCAGGCTCAAACAGCCGCAAGCGGAGTTGTGCTCGGCTCGGTTACCGATCCCTCGGGCGCGGCGGTGCCCGGCGCGCAGGTAATCCTGAAGAACGAAGAGATGGGGGCGACCGCCTCCGCCACCACCGATGACCGCGGCGGATATCTTTTTCCGAACGTGACGCCGGGCACGTACTCGATCACCGTGACCGCGACCGGGTTTCAGAAGGCCATCGCCACCGGGGTTGTGGTGAACGTGACGAAGAGCGTCACGGTGAACCTGGCGCTCCGGCTGGGGGCGGTGACGCAATCGGTCTCGGTTTCGGCGACGTCGGTGCAATTGCAAACGACGAACGCCGAGGTGGGCGCGGTTGTGGGAACGCAGTCCTTGTTGCGGCTGCCGACGCGCTTGCGGACGTCCGACGAACTGCTCTTCATCCAACCCGGGGCCACGCCGGAAACCGGAGGCAGCTCCGGGGCGACAGTGGCTGGCGCGGTGAACGACCAGACGACGTTCACGCTGGACGGGATCGACATCAGCGACAACAACGACAATTCGACGGTGTCGAGCAGCCGCGGAGCCCACGCGGTGATGCCGATGCCGGTGGAGAGCATCAGCGAATTCCGGGTGGGCGTAGCGGGAGCAAACGCGTCGTTCGGCCGGGCTTCGGGCGGGCAGGTGACGCTGATCGAACGGAGCGGAACGAACGGTATCCACGGCGCCGGCTACTGGTATCACCAGAACAGCGTGCTCAACGCCAACACCTGGGACAACAACCGGGTGGGACTGAAGAAGCCTCCGCTGCACGACAATCGATTCGGATTCCGCGTGGGCGGGCCCATTCAGCACAACAAATTCTTCTATTACGGTTCCTACGAGGGCAGGAGGTTCCCGCAGCAGCTCGGGTTCACCAGGCTGGTCCCCACCAGCACCCTGCGGCAGGGCATCCTGCAATTCAAAGATGCTTCCGGCAACGTGGTGCAATACAACCTGGCCAACTCGATGGCGTGCGGAACGCTAGGCAGCAATTTGTGCGATCCCCGCCAACTGGGCATCAGCCCCTCTTCGCAGGCCCTATTCAAGCTGGACCCTCCGGGAAACGACACGACGCTGGGCGACGGGCTCAATTACACCGGCTTCCGCAGCAACCTGCCGGCTCCGCTGACTGACGATTTCGCCACAACGAAACTGGATTACGCCTTCAACGGCAAATGGAAGGCGAATGCCAGCTACCTCTACAGCCGGGACCTGCAGTTTGACAGCTTCGAAGTGAACATGTTGAATCCGGCGAGCCCGAAATCGCTCTCGGCGCTCCCGACCCACACCGGCGCCGTCATCGCCGGCATCACCGGCCAACTCACCCCGCACGTGGTGAACGTGGTCAGTTTCGGGTTCTCGAGAAACCGGTACGGCCAGGCGAGGCAAGGCATTTCCACTTCCGCCGCCCAGTTGGCGATTCCCGGCACCAACACCGCCGCCGGATTCGTGGCGCTGACGCCGGGCATCTTCAGTGATCCCATCGATATGAACAACAGCATTCGCAGCCAGTCCAACGACGACAAGACGTTCGAATGGGTCGATAATCTTTCCTGGACGCGCGGCAGCCACCTGTGGCAATTCGGCGCAAGCGTCTACCGGATCGACATCTTCCACATCCACACCGGCAAGCTGGGCGGCGTGGTCAACGGCCTCAACGGCATCATGGACGCCGACGTCACGTCTTTCCTCTCGATTCCCGCCACCGACCGGCCTCCCACCTGCAGCGCCTCGCGGATGACCGCCTGCCTGCCCAGCAACCAAAGCAGGAACTGGGACGAACTGTACGCTTCCACCCTCGGCCTTCTGGACAGCAACAACACGCTGCTGGTGCGCGACGCGAATCTCAATCCGCTGCCCTTCGGCACCAATGTGAACATGCCCGCGGTTGGCAGCGCTTTTTATTATTACGGCCAGGATACCTGGCAGATCCGACCCTCGCTCACCCTCGTCTACGGCCTCACCTACGGCTGGCAGACGCCGATGGTGTTCACCAATCGCGAGGAGTCGTTGCCGATCAACGTCGCCACCGGCCAGGTATTGAACACCGCGACTTACATCGGCTCAGTCAAAGCCGCTGCGCTTCAAGGGCAAATTTTCAATCCGACGCTCGGGTTTCTGCCGGTGAAGGCAGCCGGGCGTTCGTCGGTGTACGACACCGATTGGGGCGACGTGGCGCCGCGGGCCTCGCTCGCCTGGTCGCCCTCCAACCCCCACGGCCCTCTGGGCCGGCTGTTCGGAGAACGGAAGACGGTGCTCCGGGGCGGCTTCGGCATGTATTACGACCGTCTGAATGGCGAAGACACGGTGGTGGGCCCGGGCCTGACTACCGGCTTCTCGTCGGGCAGCCAGGTGGGCCTGCCATCCTGCGCGGTTGCCGGCGCGCCGGGAGCGAACTGCGCCGCATCAAGCACGAACCCGGCGGCCAGCACGTTTCGAGTCGGGTTGGACGGCTCCATCCCCGTCCCGCCCTCTCCGAGCATCACCAGCCCGGTGATTCCGAAGAGCCCCTTCGGCGAACTGGTCTCGTTCGGACTGGACCGGAACGTCGAACCCGCGATCGCTTATGCGGGCGACTTCACCGTGCAGAGGCAATTGCCCGCCTCGATGCTCATCGAGGTAGGCTGGGTGGGGCGCTACGCCCGCGGACTGCTCTACAACACCCCCTGGACCGCGGCTCCCTATTTCATCAAAGATCCCGCTTCGGGACAGACGTTTGCCCAGGCCTACGACACGGTGGCCGCCGAGCTTCGGGCGGGACAAGCTGCGACGACCCAGCCCTTTTTCGAGGACATGGTCCCTGGAGTTGGCGGGCCGGGCCAGTCGTCGACCGCTTTCCTGGCCAGCAAGTTCGGGTCGAACTTCGCCAACGGCCTGGTGTCGAGCCTGTTTCAGCAGATGAGCTTGTTGCGGGAGAAAGGCGGACTGCCGGGCCTGGTGAACACGCAATTGAACACCGACCAGGTGGTCTCCAACGGGGCGTGGTCCAACTACAACGCCCTGGTCGTCAGCCTGCGCCGCAGCACTACCAAGCTGACTTACGACATCAACTACACGTTTTCCCGGTCGCTCGACTCCAATGTCGGCGTGCAAAACGATTCCGGCAACTTGCCCAATCCGTTCTTCCCGGGAACCCAATACGGGCCTTCGGTATTCGATCGCACCCACGCTTTGAACGCGATGTTTCTCTACAACTTCCCCACTCATTGGTCAGGCGTAAGGTCCCTGGTGAATCGCGTGGTCGGCGGATGGTACGTCTCCGGCATCGTGACCGCCACGAGCGGGCTGCCACTGACCGCCACCGAGAGCAGCCAGGTGTGGGGCGGATCGGCCATCCTGGATCGGAGCAGCGGTGAAATCCCGACCATCTCTCCCGGTACGTTTGGCAACGAGCTTCACTCCAACGTCAGCGGGTCCGGCGGCGTGGGTTCGAACGGGAATCCCGCTACCGGCGGGTCAGGACTGAATCTCTTCGCGAACCCACAGGCCGTCCTTGCCAGCCTTCGCCCGGTCAATCTAAGCACCGACGGGCGCGATGGCCGCGCCAATCCGTTTCGGGGCTTTCCGTTTTGGGACGTGGACACTTCCCTCGGCAAGAAAATCGCGATGACGGAGAGGAGCAACTTCATCTTCTCCGCCGATTTTTACAACCTGTTCAATCACGTCATATTCAACGACCCGAGCATGAGCGTGACGAGCCCGCAAACCTTCGGTGTCGTCACCAGCGAGTTGGTGCCCGCCAACCGCCAGGCGGGCAGCCGCTGGATCATGCTCGGGCTCCGGCTGGAATTCTGAAAATCGGGCCGGCAGCGGCGATTCGGGGTCCGCAAAGGGAGAGGGGCTGGCCACGCAATCGGCGAGCGTTGGCCGAGCGATCGACTCATGGCGAGTTTCGCCTCATGGGCAGGCGACGTCTCGATGAAAACGCGGCCGAAAAGCGCGAGACTCCGCCGATCGATTTTGTCCATCGCTTCCTGACGACTGTGCCGGCGGGTTGTAGAGCAGCCGGTCACATGGGTCCTTCCGAAAAGTCGTGAGTGCAGGGATATGACGCTGAGATCCCGTCGCGTGCTGCAATTCTGGGCCCTGCTGCTTGCCGGCGCCGGTTGCCTGGCGGCTCAATCGACAAGGCCGGATGATCTGGCCGTGGGCAGAATCCTGGTGTCGCCGCGCGGCTCAGCGGACCCGTTGTTTGCGGAATCGGTGATTCTGCTGGTGCGTTACGGCGAGACCGGCGCGCTGGGCCTGATGGTGAACCGGCGAACCAAGGTGCCGATTTCGCGAGCCCTGTCGGAGATCGAGGGCGCGGCGCGGCATTCCGATCCCGTATTCGTCGGTGGACCGGTGGAACTGGGCACGGTGTTCGCTCTGGCCCGTGACCTTCGCAGACCCGAGGGAGCGACCGAAGTCATCGGGAACGTCTACTTCATTGCACCCAGGACGGCGCTCGAGAAGGAGTTGGGCGGGGCTTCGAACCCAAACGCGCTGCGCATTTACCTCGGCTACTGCGGCTGGGGCCCGCACCAGCTCGAAGCCGAGGTGCGCGACGGCAGATGGTACATCTTCAATCGCGGCGACGCGCTGACGTTCGATGCGAAACCCGCCACCCTCTGGTCGAGACTCATTGTCAAAACCGAGGAGCGGATTGCGCGGCTGGGCTCGGGGCTGCCCACGCGCTGAGGGAGCGCCAAGCTGCATGCGCCCCGGCTGAGAATGGTCCGCGAGGCTCACGAAGTCAGGCCCGCTGGATTTTCCACCTGACCCGCTGCCCGCAAAGCATATCCACCCCCGCGGGCGATGGTTAAGCAGTTGCGTAACTTTGCGCGGAAATCCGCGCCCGGTTGCTGATTTTCGCCCAACTCGCCCCGGCAGCCAGCCGATTCTCTCACTAGGCCCCCGGCTAAGTCCTTTGATTCCCCGCGGGTTGGCAGCATCAGTTCCCGGCATGCGCTTGGATAGCGGCTTGCATTCCTCCTCACCGACTTGGAGGACGCGAACCTTGTCGAAACGGACAGCGAAGCCGGCGATGCAGCCCACCGAAGCGATTTACATCATGCAGGCGGAAATCTGCCGGGTGCTGGGCCATCCCCGCCGCATCCAGATTCTCGATTTGCTCGGCGGGGGCGAGCGGTCGACGGCGCAACTGCTCCAGGCTCTTGGCGTCAACAAGGTGAATCTGTCGCAACACATGGCCCTGCTGAAACGGGCGGAGTTGGTGGAAACGCTCCGTTCGGGCCGGGCCGCTTCCTACCGGCTGAGCTTCGACGAAATCAAGGACGCCTGCGGGCTGATCCGCGACGTGCTGGCGGCGCGGCTGCGGCAGGGAACGCGGCTAGCGCGTTCGCTGAAGCGCAGCACCGCCCAGCCCGCGGGCCGAATTTCTGAGATTCCGAGGGAATGATGACGAAGAGTATCCGAATGGCCATCGCCGCATTCCTGCTCTTGTGCGGGCAGGCCGCGGCGGCCCAGACCGAAGAGCCGCTGACGCTCCCGAAAGCGGTCGATCTGGCGCTGAAGCAGAATCCGGCGCTCGAGGCTTCCGAGGACCAGGCGCGAGCTTCCCGCGCGCGCGTCGGCGAGGCGCGCGCAGCCTGGTTCCCCCGCGTGGACGTCAGCCAGGGATTCACCCGCGGAAACAATCCCGTTTACGTGTTCGGAACGCTGCTGACCCAGCGGCAATTCAACGCCGCCGATTTCAATCTTTCACGGCTCAACGCCCCCACTCCACTCGATAACTTCCAGTCGCAGATCGCGGGCCAGATGTCGCTTTTCGATTCCGGGCGCACCCATCTGCGCGAGGCAGGCGCGCGCAAGATGGCCACTGCGGCGGATTACTCGACCGAACAGGACCGGCAGGACCTGATCTTGCGGGTGGTGCGCGCCTACTACGGCGCAATCACCGCACGGGAGGAACTCGAAGCGGCGGACAAGGCGCTGGCTTCGGCGCAGTCGAATGAAACGCGGGTGGGAACGATGGAGAAAGCGGGACTGGTTGTTTCCTCCGACTTGCTGAGCGCCCAGGTGTTTCGGGCGCAGATGGAAGACCGCGAAATCCGGGCGAGAAACGGCTGGGAAGTGGCTCGGCTGAATCTGGGGCGCGAACTGGGGCTGGCTGCGGGGGCGATGCCGCAACTCGGGGGCCAACTCGAACAGCCCAGACCGCTCGAAGGCGGGATCGACGAATGGGACAAAACGGCGCTTGCCGAGCGGCCGGCTTTGCGCGCCGCCGAACTGCAGCGGCAGGCGGCGACGGCGAATCGCCAACTGGCCCGAGCCGATTTCGGCCCGCAGATTGCTGTGTTTGCGAACGTCGAGCGCGACGCGCGAACGCTCGCCGGACCCTCGGGCACGAACTGGACGGCGGGAGCGAAACTCGATCTGAATCTTTTTGCCGGAGGAGCGAACCGAGCGAGGCTGGCCGAGGCGGTGGCGGAGAAACAGCAGGCCGAGCACCAGCTCGAATGGTTGCGATCGGGCATCGAGCTGGAGGTACGGCAGGCGTATCTGGACGCCCAGGCGGCAGCGCAGCGCGCCGCGGCGTCGCGCGACGCCGCGAGCCAGGCGGAAGAGAGCCTGCGCATCATCCAAAACCGATATCAGGCGGGCCTGGTGACCATCACCGAGCTGCTGCGGGCACAAAGCGCTCAACTTGACGCGCGCACCGGCTATCTGGCCGCGCTCTACGACTGGCGAGTTGCCCGGGCTCAGCTCGAACGCGCAGCGGGGCGGCTGACAGTCCAATCGAGCCTGCTGAGCGAGGGTGGAAGGCCATGAGGCAGAAAGAACGAATACGACCAGCGGGTAGCCGGCCGGTTTGGCAGCCTATGCATCCACGGTGCTCGGGAGACGCGGAGAAATGCAGGAAAACGAGCTGGCTGTGGATCGCAGCGCTGCTGCTCCCGCTTTGGGGTTGCGGCGGCCAAGCGCCCGCCGCCGGCCCGGCACCGGAAACCGTCGCCGGACTTCGCGTGGAAATCGCCCAGCTCGAGACCCTGCCAAACGAGGTGGCGGCGCCGGGAACGGTGGCCTCTATTCATACCGCCCAATTGGCGGCGCGCGTGATGGGCACGGTGGAAAGCGTCCTGGTGCGCGAAGGCAACCCAGTTCGCCAAGGCCAAACGCTCGTCGTCCTCGACGACCGCGAATTCGCCGCCGGACACGCCGCCGCCGAGGCTGCCGTACAGGAAGCTGCCGCGTCCCGGCAGCAGGCGCAACGGGCGGTAACAGCGGCGGCGGCCCAGGCAGACCTGGCGGAAAAGACCTATCGACGCTACGTATTCTTGCGCGATCAGAAATCGGTGAGCCCGCAGGAATTCGACGTGGTGGAAACGCAGCAGCGGGCGGCGCAGGCCGCGCTGGCGCAGGCGCAAGCCGGCCAGGCGCAGGCTGTCGCTGGCTACCGGCGAGCGCAAGAGCAAGCGAGCGCCGCATCAACCGCGGAAACCTACACGAAAATCATCGCGCCGTTCGACGGCGTGGTGCTCGAGCGGTTCGTCGATCCCGGAACGATGGCGACGCCGGGCCTGCCGCTGCTTTCTGTCGAAGAGACATCGCGCTATCGCCTGGAGGCGGTAGTGGACGCGGAGAAGGCCGCCGCAATCCGGCTGGGGATGCCGGTGCCGGTGAAACTCGACGCGCTGCCAGGCAAATCCTTCCCGGGAACCGTCGCCGAAATCGAGCCGGGAGCCAATCCGGTTTCGCATACGGTGCAGGTGAAGATCGACCTGCCGCGGGATCCGGCGCTTCGTTCCGGCCTGTTCGGCCGGGCGCTGTTCAGACAGGGGGAGCGGCGGGCGATCGTAGTGCCCGAGAGCGCGATTCTCGAGCGGGGCCAATTGCGCGGCGTTTATCTGGTCGATTCCGGCGGAATCATCCACTTGCGGCTGGTGACGCTCGGCGCCGGCGTCGGCGCCGGCGGGCGGGAAGCGCTCTCAGGGGTGGAAGCGGGGGAGCGGGTGGTGGCGAACCCGGGAACCGCCGACCTGGACGGCAAGCGCGCGGAGGCGAGACCGTGAAGGGCGGACTGGCGGGAAGAATTGCACGGGCGTTCATCGGCTCGCGGCTGACGCCGCTGGTGATCGCCGCCTCGCTGGCGCTCGGAGCCTTCTCGATTCTGAAAACGCCACGCGAGGAGGATCCGCAAATCGTCGTGCCGATGCTGGACGTTTTCGTTTCGATGCCCGGCGCCTCGGCCGAGGAAGTCGATGACCGGGTGGCGGTCCCGATGGAAAAGCTGCTGAAGGAGATTCCCGGAGTCGAATACGTCTATTCGGCCAGCCAAGCGGGGGCGGCGCTGGCGACGGTGCGTTATTACGTCGGCGTATCGCAGGAAGACGCGGTGGTCCGCACCTACAACAAGCTGTACGCGAACTTCGACCGCATCCCGCCCGGCGCCTCCCGCCCGCTCATCAAGGTCCGGTCGATCGACGACGTGCCGATCCTGGCGCTGACTTTCTGGGGCCGGGGTTACGGCAGCTACCAGTTGCGGCAAATCGTCGAGGAAGTGAACGAATCGGTGAAGCAGGTTGACGACGTCTCCGAAACCACGCTGATTGGCGGAACTCCCCGCGAACTGCGCGTCACGCTCGATCCCCAGCGGCTGGCGGCCTACCACCTGAGTCCCGCGGCGCTCGCCCGCGCGTTTCAGGCGTCGAACCAGAGTCGCATCTCGGGGACATTTGCCCAGGCGAACCGCGAAACCATGGTCGAAACCGGCCGGCTGGTCGGCGACGCCGAGGAGGCGCGCCAGCTCGTCGTCGGGGTATTCAACGGCCGGCCGGTGCATCTGCGCGACGTGGCGGAAGTCGCCGACGGGCCTGCGGAACCGACGGACTACGTCGCTTATGGCGACGGCGGCGCCGCGGCGAAACAGGGCGGCGAGCGGCAGGCGGTGACGCTGGCGGTGGCGAAGCGGCCGGGAACGAACGCTTCGGTGGTGGCGCAGGCGGTGATCGACAAGGTAAATTCGCTGCGAGGCGTCGCGATTCCCGCCGACCTGCAAGTGACAGTGACCAGGGATTACGGCGAAACGGCAAAGGAGAAATCGAACGAGCTGCTGAAACACTTGCTGCTGGCGACGCTATCGGTGACGTTGCTGGTGGCGCTGGCGCTGGGCTGGCGGGAATCGGGCGTGGTGCTGGTGGCGGTGCCGGTGACGCTGGCGCTCACCCTGTTCGTTTTCTATTTCCACGGCTACACGCTGAACCGGGTGACGCTTTTCGCGTTGATATTCTCGATCGGCATCCTGGTGGACGACGCGATCGTCGTTGTCGAAAACATCGTGCGGCATTTCCGGCTGCCGCACAACCGTGGGCGGCCGCCGGGGGAAGTGGCGGTGGAAGCGGTCGACGAAGTCGGCAACCCCACGATATTGGCCACGTTTGCGGTGATTGCGGCGATTCTGCCGATGGCATTCGTGAGCGGGCTGATGGGGCCGTACATGCGGCCGATACCAGTGGGGGCGTCGGCGGCGATGCTGTTTTCTTTGGCGGTGGCTTTCGTCGTATCGCCCTGGGCCGCGCTGCGGCTGCTCCGAAGGCGCGCGACGGCGGCCACCCACGTCGACGAAACCCGGGCGTGGACCCGGCGGCTGTACCGCCGGGTGATGACTCCGCTGGTTGCCAGCCCGCGGCGCCGCTGGATGTTCCTTACCGGAGTGGCGGTGCTGCTGCTGGCAGCCTGCGCGCTGGTGCCGCTCAAGCTGGTGCTGGTGAAGATGCTGCCCTTCGACAACAAGAGCGAAATCCAGGTGGTGGTGGACATGCCGGCGGGAACCCCGCTCGAGCAAACGCTGGCGGTGGAGCAGGCCATCGGAAGCTACCTGGCCACGCAGCCGCTGGTGGAGAACTACCAGATCTACGCCGGCGCTTCCGGCCCTTACAACTTCAACGGGCTGGTGCGGCACTACTATCTGCGGCGCGCGCCCTACCAAGGCGATATTCAGGTGAACCTGGTGCCCGCCTCCGCGCGCAGCGAACAAAGCCACCGGGTCGCGCTCGACATCCGCGGCCCGATCGATCGCATCGCCCGGCGGTGGAACGCGCGGGTGAAGATCGCCGAGGTGCCGCCGGGTCCGCCGGTGCTGGCGACGCTGGTCGCCGAGGTCTACGGGCCGTCGTTTGGCGAGCAGATCGCGCTGGCCAGGCAGGTGCGGCAAATCTTCGCCGAAACGCCCGGCGTGGTGGACGTCGACTGGCTGATGAACGCCGACCAGCCGAAACTCGCCTTCCAGGTGGAGCAGGACAAAGCAGCGCTTGCGGGTATTTCCGCGGGCGAGGTTTCCGAATCGGCAGCCATCGCGCTGGGCGGAGAGGACGTGGGCCTGATGCACGCGGCAGGGAGCCGCGCCGACGTACCCATCCACATCCAGTTGTCGCGGGTCACACGGTCAAGCGAAGACGGACTGCGGGGCGTGTATTTGAGCGATCCGGGCGGCGCGATGGTTCCCCTGGGCGAGATGGTGCAGGTGCGGCCGGAGCTGGTGGACAAGGACGTCTACCGCAAGAATCTCCGCCGGGTGGTGTACGTCACCGGCGACGTGGCCGGCGGCGAGGAGAGCCCGGTTTACGCGTTGCTGAAGATGAAGCAGAAAATCGCGGCGCTCGAGATTCCCGAGGGGTACCAGGTGCAGCAGTATTACACCGGCCCGCCGGCTTCGACCCACAAGCTGAGTATCGCCTGGGACGGCGAATGGCACATCACCTACGAAGTGTTTCGCGATCTGGGCGTGGCGTTCGCCGCGGTGCTGGTGTTGATTTACCTGCTGGTGGTGGGCTGGTTCGAATCCTACAGCGTGCCGCTGGTCATCATGGCGCCGATTCCACTGACGCTTGTGGGCATCCTGCCGGCGCACGCGCTGGCCGGGGCGTTTTTCACCGCAACTTCGATGATTGGTTTCATCGCCGGCGCCGGCATCATCGTTCGGAATTCGATCATCCTGGTGGATTTCATCGAATTCCGGCTGGCGCAGGGGATGCCGCTCGGGGAAGCGGTGATCGATGCCGGAGCGGTGCGGTTTCGGCCGGTGCTGCTGACGGCGCTGGCGGTAGTGGTTGGCGCAAGCCCGATCCTGCTCGACCCGATTTTCCAGGGACTGGCCATCTCGCTGATGGCGGGCGGAGTGGCTTCCACCCTGCTGTCTTTTCTGACGGTGCCATTGCTCTATTACGTGACCGAGAAGCGCAAGAAGCAGATGAAGGAGGCAAGAACATGACGGTTGAACGGGCGTTGCGGATGATCGCGGGAGCTTTCGTGCTGGCGTCGCTGGCGCTCGGCACCTGGGTCAATCACAACTGGTATTGGTTCACCGCCTTCGTCGGCGCCAATCTGTTCCAGTCGGCCTTCACGAACTGGTGCCCGATGATGTGGTTTCTGCACAAAGCGGGCGTTGGCGAGGGCAAGCCGCTCGGCTCTGCCCAGCACGGCTGAGCGCGGGGCGCAACCCAGCCAAGGTTCACACCGCGCGGTCTGCGCGGAAGAAGCGGAGACGCTGTCGCTGCAGGTCGGCCGACGCCGTTGGGCTGGATGCGAAAGAGATCCGGGGCAGCGCAGGGCGGACCTTGCCCGCCGGACTGAAAGAAGGAACCAATGAGCACACTGGCACTCAAACGAATCCTTTGCGCGGTTGACCTCGGCCCTGCTACAGGTCTGGTCCTGGGCTGGGCGGGGCTCCTGGCGCGCCCGTTCGCAGCGCACGTGGAGGTGCTGCACGCCGAATGGATCGAGTTGCCCCGCTACTTCACGCCGGCGCAGATCCAGGCGCTTGGCGCTGAAGCCGAGGAAAGCAGGGCCCGCTTGCGCGAGGAGTTGGCCGAAATGGCTCGGCGGATTCTGGGCCCGCAAGCCGAGCCCACCCTCCATATCGTCGAAGGTCATCCGGTGCCTCTCCTGCTTCAATACGCGAGGCAGTTCCGGCCGGAGTTGATGGTGCTTGGCAGCCACGGCCGCAGCGGCGTTGCGCGGTTGATGCTGGGATCCGTGGCGGAGAACGTGGTCCGCGAGTCACCCTGTCCGACGCTGATCGCGCGTGGCGGAGCCGAGGCGCCGGAGAGGATCACGCGGATCCTCTGCCCGGTGAACTTTACGGAGTCGGGCCGACAATGCCTGGAAACCTCAGCCGCTCTGGCGACGGCCACGGGCGCTTCCCTTGAGGTGCTGCATGCCTCGGAAGAGACGGACGCGCGCATCGAGGTTTTGCGCGATACACTCTGCCAGTGGGTTCCCCATGAAGCTCGTCGCGGCTGCCAGATTACCGAAGTTGTGCGCCGGGGCAACCCCGCCGAGCAAATCATCCTGCAGGTCCGCGAGCATCCGGTGGACTTGGTGGTGTTGACTGGCGAGCACCGGCCGCTCTTGGAATTGACGACGCTAGGCACAACCACCGAGCGTGTGATGCGCCACAGCCCCTGTTCCGTGCTAGTGCTGCCGCGAGAAACCCCGCGCGAGTAGCAGGCGCCCGGGGAGACAATCCAGACGCCGCGCGAACTCTATCTCTGAGCGCCCTTGACATGCCCCCGGCGCGATCGCCCTGCCCGAGTGTAACCACGCTGGGCGATTTCGCGCTGGGCCGCGGCGTTTTGCCCAGGGGTCGCTTTGCGGCAGGGCAAACCCCGTTGCCGCATCCGAAACATTCCAAACGCGCTTACGAATCGAAAGGCGGGTTTCCGTAATGGTACGGGAAGTGCTCCACTTGGGGTCAGAACGAGCCTGGGCGAGAGGATTGGGCGAGCGGCTAACCGCAGCCGCCCGCCGGTCGCTTGTATACCCTGCCGGTCGGCGGGCAATCCCGGGTCAGGAGGAAGGCCATGAAAGAGTCAGCCACCCAACTTCAACCGGCGAAGAAGGAGCTAGGGCCGTTGAAGCTGGCCAGCAGCGATGACATCTTCAGCCACATGAGAGAAACGTTCGATTCGATCGCGCGCCGCGCCTACGAAATCTTCGAATCCAACGGGCGCCAATTGGGCCGCGATCTGGAGGATTGGTTCCGCGCCGAAGGCGAGCTGTTGCATCCGACGCATCTGGAAATGAGCGAATCCGACGACGCGCTCAACGTCAAAGCTGAAGTTCCCGGATTCGAGGCCAAGGATCTCGAAATCAATCTCGAACCCGGGCGTCTGACCGTCGCCGGGAAGCGCGAGTGGAGCAAGGAAGAAAAGAAGGAGAAACTGCTCTATTCCGAGCGGCGCTCGAATCAACTCTTCCGTTCCCTGGAGCTTCCCGTCGAAATCGACGTCGACAAAGCCACCGCTACGCTAAAGGACGGCGTCCTTGAACTGAGGATGCCGAAGACCCCGGTGGCCAAGAAAGTCCAGATCCGTCCGAAAGCGGCGTAAACGAGCTCTATCGCTCACGAAACCAGCCTCGCGCAAGGGCGATGGCAAGGACGGCCAAACCTGTGCACCCAGCGCCTGCAATCCCGCCCGTTGGATGGGCCAACCCCTCCAGGCAGGCGCGGGGTGTCGCGCCGTGGGATTCCCGGTCGCCTGGGCTGGGAGGGGCGGAGAATGGGGTGCTGACAGGAGGACGAAAATGAAGGTCAGAGACGTGATGAGCGGAACACCGGCAAGCTGTGACCTGGGGACAAATCTGGGCGCGGCAGTGGAAATCTTGTGGAATCGCAACTGCGGGATTCTGCCTGTTCTGAACAACCAGCAAGTTGTCGTGGGCGTAGTCACCGACCGGGACCTGTGCATTGCCTTGGGAACGAGAAACCGGTTACCCGGTGAAATCTACGTCGGTGAAATCGCCTCGAGAAAAGTCTTCTCCTGCAAGGCCGACGATGACGTCCGTTTCGCACTCGCGACGATGGCTCAGGCCAAAGTGCGCCGGTTGCCGGTAGTCAGCGCGGAAGGAAAACTGGAGGGACTTCTCTCCATGGACGACGTCGCCCTTCATTCGCGGCCGGTCGGCTTGGCGCGAGTGGGCGACCTGTCGAACGACGACGTTGTGGAGGCTTTCAAGAAGATTTATCAGCCGGCTCTGCCGGAGCTGGTGCGGAGAAAGGAATCTGCCGCGTAATTCAGCCGGGGCCGGCCTGCCCCCTATTGCTGCGGCAAGCAGTCGGCGGCGCAAGCCTGATTGACTCTGCGGCGCCGCTCAGCCCTGGGACTGTGCTCGCTCGGCTTCTTGCTGGCGCTCCGGGGCGATCCTGCAGGGCAGTACCTCCGCGATCCTTGCCTGGGACGTGGCCGGCATTGCGCTCATCGGGACGGCGCTCCTCGGATTCTCCTTGTGGTGGTTCGAACGAAGCGTCTCCGCCTGAAGTGAATCTGCTCGGTCTCAGATGAACCTGCTGCCCTCCAAAGTTGACGCTACCGGGATCTATCAAGATCATTCACTAACACCCCGTCAGGGCCGCCGTACAGGCGGGGTCAAAGCACAGGGGAGGTGGTAAACTAGCTTTCCAAACCCCTATGAGTGGTCCCCGACCAGCCCCAGAGAATCGCACACCTGGACCGAAGCCGGCCAGCGGCGCCGCCCCTGCCCCCCAGCGGCGGTTACCGATGAGTTGGACCGAGCCGGGAATCCACACCGGGCGGTGGTTCTGGATGACGTTGACGCTCTCCAGCATCACCATTGTCTCGGTGGTCTTTCTTGTTTGGGAGTTAATCGAGGATCACTTTTTTCGCAACTTGGATTACCGCGCCCTCCATTATCTGTACATCACCCGCGGAATCGCCTCCTCCCTCCTGCTGGCCTTCTGGGCGGCTTGGTATGTGCTTCGGGAGAGGAGGGCGAGCGAGCAGCAATTGCGCCAGTCCCGCGAACACTACCGGGGCCTGCTTGAGGCGTCGCCGGGGGCGGTGGCGCTGTACGATGACGATCTGGTGATCATTGAATGGAACGCTGCGGCCGAGCGACTCTATGGTTTCAGCAAGGCCGAGGCGCTGGGAAGCCGCTTGGCCACGGTGCCACCTGAAAAGGAGCCGGAACTGCAAGCTTTTCTCGACCAGGCTCGTGAGGGCAACGCGGTCCTCGACGTGGAGACTCACCGGCGAAACAAGAACGGCGACCACCTCGACGTTCAGCTCAGTCTGCTGCCCTTTCGAGGCATTTCCGAACAGGGCTACTTCTTGGAAGTCACCAACGACATTCGCGAACGCGTGCGCCTGCGCCAGGCGCTTCTGCAACTGGAGAAGTTGACGACCATGGGCGAAATGGCGGCGGGCACCGCTCATCATCTGAACACGCCGCTGGCGTCCATGCTGCTTCGCATTCAGATGTTGCGGGCCAACGCCAAGGGAAGCGCGGCAGCGGAGATGGAACAGCTCGAATCCAGCATCCAATTCTGCCAGCAATTCGTGCGGCGACTCCTCGATTTCAGCCGACGCCCCCAATCCATGAAACAGCCGGAATCGCTCGCCGGCGCGCTGGAATCGGTGGTCAGCTTCCTTTCCCCTCAGATCCACAGGAAACGCGCCCGGCTCACATTGGACCTGGCAGCAACGAATGGGGACAGGGTCCTCTTCGATCGCAATCAACTCGAAGCATTATTGATCATCCTGTTCACCAACGCCCTAGACGCGATTTCGCTCGACGGAAATATCGCCGTCCGGTCCCGTCGCTCCGGGTCCAAGCGAATCGAAGTCGAGATCGCTGATGACGGCTGCGGAATCGATCCTCGGGATTTGCCCCGCGTCTTCCAACCCTTTTTCAGCACCAAGCCTGTTGGAAAAGGAACCGGCTTGGGCCTGCCGCTGGCCAGCAGCATTCTCCAGGAGCACAACGGGTTCATCCGACTGGAGAGCACTCCGCAAAAGGGCACCGCGGTCCACATCGAGCTGCCGCTCTGGCGCGAGGAAACCCCTGGCCGGGGAGGAGATCGGTGAAAAGCAATCATCCCTGCCGGATCCTGGTGGTGGATGACGACTCCAGCATGGTCGGCGCCCTGCGAAATTTCCTCGTCGAGGAAGGCTATGCCGTCGAGGGGGCGTTGTGTGGCGAGGAGGCGCTCTCGATCCAGGAGAGAACGCCAGGTATCTGTCTTGCCCTCGTCGATTTGATCATGCCCCTCACCGACGGGCTCGCTCTGATGGACCAGATGAAGAAACGCAATCCCAACTTGGCCGTGGTGATCATGACCGGATTCGGAACCATCGAGACGGCTGTCGAAGCAATCAAGCGCGGCGCCGAAGACTATCTCACCAAACCCTTCGATCAAGAGGCGATTCGCAAGAAGATCGGCCGACTGATGGAGGTCTTCGAGCTACGTGGCCGTGTCGCCGAACTGGAGTCCAATTTCAACCGGTACGCTCCCTCGTTCGAGTCGCTCGTGCACATCTCCCCGATCATGCAGCAAGCTGTCGAACAGGCGCAGATGGCGGCGGAAACCGACGCTCCGATCCTGCTCGTCGGGGAAACGGGCACAGGCAAGGAGATGCTGGCACGCGCGATTCACTGGGCCAGCCGGCGCTCTTCTGCCCCGTTTGCTCCCCTGAATTGTGCTGCTCTTCCCCGTGAGTTGGTCGAGAGCGAGCTTTTCGGGGTCCGGCGGGGCGCGTTTACGGGAGCTTACGCCGACGCCGCCGGCTTGTTTGCCTCGGCCAGCGGGGGGACGGTCTTTCTGGACGAGATTGGGGAGATGCCGAAGGAAGTCCAGGTGAAATTGCTCCGGGTGCTTCAGGAGAAGGAGTTACGGCCGATTGGAAGCCCGCGGAGCCTGCCGGTGGACGTGCGCATCATTTCAGCAACGAACCATCCGCTGGGAGCGCTGCGGGGCGAGTTCTTGCGAAGCGACTTTTACTTCCGGATCGCCACCGTCACCATTGAAGTTCCGCCGCTTCGCCGTCGGCCGGAAGATCTTCTGGCGCTGATTCATCACTACACAAGGTGGCTAAGCGGGCGGTACGAGCGTGAGATCACGCTGAGCCGCCAGGCCTTGGAGTTGCTGTTGCATTACTCGTTTCCCGGAAACATCCGGGAGTTGATCAATCTGCTGGAGAGCGTGGCGGCACTGTCCCGCGACGATCCCCAGTCGATCAGCGAGCGGGATCTCCGACCCTTGCTCCAAAGCGGCAAACAAGAGGAGATCGACGTGAGCGGTAGCGAGCCCATCTTGACTCTCGAGCAATGGGAACGCATGGCCGTCGAACGCGCGCTGCGGTGGTGCAAGGGGAATCGCACCAAGGCAGCGTCGCTGCTCGGGATTTCCCGAGACACGCTTTACCGCAAGCTCCGGGAATTCAAAGACGACGCTTAGGCGCCCCCTGCCCAGCATCGGTAAGCGTCCGATTATCCGACAAGCCCGCTGGTTCCCACGCTCGTCGAAGGAACCCCCACCTCCCCGCGCCGCGCAACGACTCCGGGCTGTAACCGTCTGTGCTCTTATTGTTTCCAACCAGTTCTGACCGTTCCGCCGTCAAGCCGGATCAAAGCGGCCGCTTTGGTCGCTTACGTGCCGCAACTGTTGGCAGGATTCCGGTGCTCGGCACAAGCCTACAGACGGATTCGCAACGGCGTTACGTGATTTTCTGGCTCGCCCTGGCGGTAGCGGCGCTCGCGGTCCTCGGCGGCGTACTGGCCATCCAAGACCGAAGCAACCTCTTGCGATGGTCCGTGTTTCTATCCACCGATCTCGAGCAAGGGCGCACTGTTTTTCGAGAAAAAGGATGCATTCGGTGCCACTCGGTGAATGGAGTGGGGGGAAACATTGGACCGGATCTGGGGGAAGCGGGAGCAAACCCTTCCGGCCTGCCCTTTCTGGTGACCGCCATGTGGAACCACGCACCGCACATGTGGGCATATATGAGAGCCGAGGGTGTTTCCTATCCGACATTGAGTTATGAAGAGACCGCGCAAGTGGTGGCCTACCTCTACATGGCCAGCCGGATGGATGCCGAGGGCGACGCGCAGCACGGGCGATTACTGTTCACGACCGACAGATGCATACGCTGCCATTCCGTCACCGGAAAGGACGCAAAGCGGCTGATGCAGCCAGTTGGCGCAGACCCCATCCAGACACCCATGGCGTGGGCGCAAACGATGTGGAACAACGCGGCACCGATGGAAGAAGCGCTGCAGAAAGCGGGGCTGCCCTGGCCGAAGCTGGCAACTTCCGACCTGAACGATCTGTTCGCCTATGTGCGCGAGAGCGGTCAGGACCCCGTCGTTTCACAGCAGTTTCCGGGCGACTCCGAAAGGGGCTGGCAGCTCTTCCAATCCAGGGGCTGCATCGACTGCCATTCGCCGCGGGAGGACAGTCCCTCGGGGCCGGAGAGTTGGCCTGCTTCCACGTTCATGGAGGTCGGCGAGTTGATGTGGAACGACGCGCCGGGCATGTCGCAGGCGATGCAAGAACACGGTGTCGCGAGCGCCCCGTTGACCGGGGAAGAAATGACGGATCTGGCCGCTTTCGTGTTCGCCTTGCGGTATTTCGATCCGCCGGGTTCGGCCATCGTCGGCCGCAGTGATTTTAGCTGGCGCGGATGCAGTCGGTGTCACGGGCAGGACGCGCAGGGCACCGCCGTTGCCCCAGCGCTGCGTGGTCATGGGCGAAACTACAACTCGATTTCGTTGGCCACGGCGCTTTGGAGTCACGGCCACAAAATGTTTCAACGTAGCCAGAGCCTGGGGCTGGGATGGCCCACGCTGGAGGCAAGCGATGTGGGAGACTTGCTGGCATTCTTGAATACGCCCACGAAGGCCCGTACCGGCAAAGTTGAAGGATACCTGCTGCCGTTTCGTCGTCCGATTCTGCGCCACTGACCGGGAATCGGACAGTTGGCTTCCTGCTCGCCCAATCCCCTGCCAGGTTCCAGTTTCGGCTCCGCCGCTTACTTGCCAGCAAACTCACGACTTAGCTCGGCCGTCCTGGGCCCCTTTGTTCTGGAATCGCCTTCGCGCACTGGGCCTCTGCGTGCGAAGACGAAGCAGGCCCCACCAGGGGGCTGGTTCGGTGATGGGGGAAGGACGAACGCAAGCCGGGTGGATGGAGACCGAGAAACGATGAGCAAACACAAGGTTACCTTGCTCTTTTTCATGGGACTGGCAATCGCAGCCGCTTGCCCGTCCGCTTCGTGGGCTGGGACCGCCCAAGAAGCCCAGAAAATCTTTGTAGATAAATGCGCCCGCTGTCATGCCGAAAACGGGAGCGGGGATACGCCGGTAGGAAAGGCGCTGGGCGCCGCTGACCTCCGTTCCCCCACCGTCCAGAAGCTGACTGATGCCGAGATTTACGCCCAAATTGACAAGGGAAAGGCGAACATGCCGCCGTTTGGGTCGGGCCTCAATAAGGCGCAAATCAACGACCTCATCGCTTACGTCCGTGCTTTGGCCAAGAAGCAAGTCGCTGCAAAGAAGTGACAATGCCATCACCCCTTCCATCGGATCCGGGATGAATACCGCCGAACCCAAACCGGGGTCCTGCTCCTCGAAAGACGACCGAGCGGTCGCTCCTCGCGCGCGTGGCGGGCGTCGCCGCCTGCCTCTCGCTCTCCTGATCGGCTGCGGAGCGCTCGGCGTCCTGTGGATAGGCAAGGCAGAGGTGAGGGGAAGGCGTTCGCCGTGGCCGACACTTTCCGCCAGCCAAGAACCGGCGAGTGGACCCGAGGCAGGGGCATCTCCCGTGTTCACCATCGCCCATCGCTCGCTGACGGAGGGGTTCAGGGACTTCCTCGACCGTTATCCCACTCCGGTTCAACCTATCGCCTTTAACCACAAGATTCACGTTGCGAATGGCATGAAGTGCACCGCCTGCCATTCGGGCGTCACGCAAGGCCCGGAGGCGGGAATTCCCAGCGTCGCGTTCTGCATGGCTTGCCATCAAGTGATTGCCGCCAAGAGGCCGGAGATCGAGAAGCTCGCAGCCTACAGCGCCAAAGGGCAGGATGTTCCCTGGCGGCCTGTCAACTGGTTTTACCCGTCGGCGCACGTGCGCTTCTGGCATGCGCCGCATATCAATGCAGGAGTCGATTGCTCGGCGTGCCACGGGGACATGTCTCAACAAACCGTGGCGGTACGGAAGAAGGATCTCACGATGCAAACTTGCCTGAGCTGTCACCGGGAGAAAGAGGCATCGGTGGATTGCACCACTTGTCACGAGTAATCGTTTCCGTTCGGGAGGAGGGCGCCGGCGGTACCCGAATCGCCGAAGCCATTCGAAGGGGCCAGAAGCAATGAAACGCAGGACTTTCCTGACTTTGTCGGCGGTGAGCGCCGCGGGCGCGCTGTTCGACGTTTCCCGCAAGCATGGACCGCCAGGCAGCGAAATGATCCGGTTCATCCCGGAAACCCAACTGGTTCCGGGGATTGCGGTTTCGAGGCCGAGCATCTGCGAGCAGTGTCCCGCGGGTTGCGGTCTCGATGTCCGCGTCATGGAAGGCGACGCCGAGGTGCAGCGCAACGGCCAGCCAGGCCTGATCAAAATGGGATTGGCCAAGAAGCTGGAAGGCAATCCCGCCCATCCGGTGAACCGCGGCAAACTCTGCGCTCGCGGCCAGGCGGGCCTGCAGGTTACCTACAACCCGGATCGCATCCGGCAACCCTTGAAGCGAGTGGGTCCGCGTGGCTCGGGGCAATTCGCCGGAATCGGTTGGGAAGAGGCGCTCGGGGAACTCCTGTCTCATCTCCAGCCGCTTACTTCCCCATCGGACTCCTCCTCGGTTGTGTTCTTGACTCGGCCGATGAGGGGGCAGCGCCCGGTTTTGATCGAGCGGTTTCTCTCGGGCTTTGGCGCCTCGTCGCTCGTTTCTTTCGAACTATTCGATGACTCGGTGCTCCGAGAGGCCAACCGGCTCAGCTTTGGCCGCTACCAACTGCCGACCATCGACTTCGCTCATTCCAATTACGCGATTTCCTTCGGAGCCGATTTCCTGGGCACGTGGAATTCCCCGGTGGCGCAGAGTCTGGGCTACGGGGCGATGCGCCAGGGGCGTTCGGGTGTACGCGGGAAGTTCGTGCAGGTTGAGCCGCGGATGTCCCAGACCGGCGCCAATTCCGACGAATGGATTCCTGCCCGGCCGGGAACGGAAGGCGAGTTGGCCCTCGGAGTCGCGCACGTCCTATTGAATGAGCATCTGCGCACGGCGGAATCCGGCGGCAATGCCGGTCGGCTGATCGAAGGCTGGAACGACGGCCTGCGGGACTATCGTCCCGAGGCGGTTGCGTGGAAGACCGGAGTTCCTCCGGAGACCATCACCCGATTGGCGCATGAGATGGCCGCGCATGCGCCGGCCGTGGCCGTCGTCGGTGGCGCTCCGCTGGCTCAGACGAATGGTTTGTTTTCCGCCCTTGCGGTGAACGCCCTCAATGCGCTCCTGGGCAGCGTGGGCAAGCCCGGCGGGCTTCAGTTTACCCCCCAGTTGCCCGCGACGAGAGCGGTTGCGCCAAGCAAGCCCGGACGAGACGCTCTATCCATCCAAAGGCTGGCGCAGCAGATTCTCACCGGGCAGTCCGGGCCGGTCGAGGCGCTGCTGGTGTACGAAGCCAATCCGGTATTCGCCACGCCGCCGGGCTGGCAGGTGAGGGACGCGCTTGAAAGAATCCCCTTCATCGCCAGTTTCGGCCCGTTCATCGACGAGACGAGCGCCCTGGCCGATCTGATTCTGCCCGACCACTCCTATCTGGAATCTTGGATCGATGACATGCCTGAATCCGGCACGATCGAAGCGACGATCAGCCTGGCGCCTCCCGTCATGCAGCCCCTCCATGACACTCGCGCCATGCCTGACGTTCTGCTCGATGTCGCTCATCGCCTTGCTGGTCCTGCGCATCGGCCGCCGCCCTGGAAGACTTACGAGGAAATGCTGCGGTCGGCCTACGGCCCCTTGCGCCATCTTCCTGGCTCAGTCACCGCTGCCACCGACGACGAGTTTTGGTCGAAGGTGAAGGAACAAGGCGGTTGGTGGAGCGCCAGCGGGGCTTCCGAAGGGAAGGGTAGCGAGGCCGCCGGTTCCTTCCACCCGGTCAAGGATCAGGAACCGGAATTCGACGGGGCGGCGAAAGAATTTCCGTTCCTCTTTCTGCCGTTCGCTTCGCAGCAATTCTTCGACGGCCGGAACGCGAACCTGCCGTGGATGCAGGAGATGCCGGACGTGCTGTCGACGGCCATGTGGGGAACCTGGGTCGAAATGAATGGGCAGACAGCCCAACGTCTCGGCATCAAGCAGGGCGATCTGGTGGAAATTGCCTCGCGGCATGGCGCCGTTCGCGCTCCGGCGGTGTTGTCGCCGGGCATCGCCCCGGACGTCATCGCCATGCCCATCGGACAGGGGCATGAGGAATACGGACGTTACGCCAGCGGTCGCGGAGCAAATCCACTCAAAGTCCTCGCGCCTCGGACGGAAGCGGGCACGGGTTCACTGGCCTGGGCCGCCACCCGCGTCCGTATCACGCGGAGCGGACCGGGCGAATTGATTCTGTTTTCCGGCGAACCGGCGGGGTTGAGTCAGGAGCGGGTGAGTCGGTAGTCGGGGAATCCCGGCTGCCGGCGCTGGGGAGGAAACAGCATGGCACATCGGTGGGGCATGGTGATCGATCTGGACCGGTGCACCGGTTGCGAAGCGTGTGTGGCGGCCTGTCATGCCGAGAACAACATCGCAACCGTGGGCGCCGCCCAGGCGGCACGCGGCCGCGCGATGCACTGGATCCGCGTCGAGCGTTATTGGGAAGGGGAATTTCCGAACGTGCGCGCGCGCTTTCAGCCCATGCCCTGCCAGCAATGCGATGCCGCGCCCTGTGAACCGGTCTGTCCCACCTACGCGAGCTACCACAACTCGCAGGGACTCAACGCGCAGGTCTACAACCGCTGCATAGGGACCCGTTATTGCGCCAACGCCTGTCCGTACACCGGGCGGTACTTCAACTGGTTTGACCCCGTCTGGGAGAAACCGCTGAACCTTCAGTTGAATCCCGACGTTTCGATCCGGGAAGTCGGCGTGATGGAGAAATGCTCGTTCTGCTTCCAGCGGATTCTGGCTGCCGAGTACGGCGCTGAGGCGCAGAAGCGGGATCTGCGTGACGGAGAGGTCCGCCCCGCCTGCGTGCAATCCTGTCCTGCCGGCGCCATGGTCTTTGGGGATCTGGACGATCCCACGAGTGCGGCGTCCCGCCTGTCGCGCTCGGTGCGCGCCACAAAACTGCTCGCCGAGGTGGGAACCTTCCCGAAAGTCACCTACCTGGAGAGAGAGTCCTCGCATGGCGACGAATAGCATGCCCCAAAATCAGCCGGTCGGTCCCTCGGCCGACAAGATCAGCCGGGATTTGCTGCGGCCCATTTTCCATACGTCACCACTCTATTACGGGGTGGTGGCGGTCCTGGTCTCGGTGGTTCTGGCAGCCATCGCCGCCTTTTTGTACCAGGCGTACAACGGGATCGGCGTGGCGGGAATCACCCGGCCTGTTTTCTGGGGCTTCTACATTACGAACTTCGTTTTCTGGATCGGGATCAGCCACGCGGGAACACTGATCTCGGCCATTCTCCGCTTGGCTAATGCCGGTTGGCGACGCCCGGTGACGCGGTGCGCCGAGGCAATCACGGTTTTCGCGCTGGTGATCGGCGCTTCCTTTCCGATCGTTCACCTGGGTCGGCCGTGGCTGTTTTTCTGGCTGATTCCGTATCCCAGTGAGCGCGGGATATGGCCGAACTTCCGCTCCCCCTTGCTCTGGGATTTCTTCGCCATCAGCACCTACATCACCGGCAGCCTGACGTTCCTCCTGCTTCCCATCATTCCCGACTGGGCGGCGGTGCGGGACAAGGCGTCGGGAACGCGGAAGCGGATCTACTCGATTCTCGCGCTGGGTTGGCGCGGAACGCCTCGGGAATGGCATCGGCTGGAAATGGCGATGCGGATCATGGCGGTGGCGATTATTCCCGTGGCGGTTTCGGTGCACACGATTGTCTCCTGGGATTTCGCCATGGCGCCGGTGCCCATGTGGCACTCGACGGTGTTCGGGCCGTATTTCGTCGCCGGGGCCATCTTCAGTGGGATCGCGGCGCTGATCATCGCCATGGCGCTTCTGCGAAAGTTTCTCCATCTCGAGGAGTACCTGAAGCCGATCCACTTCGACAATCTGGGCAAGCTCCTGCTGGTGATGAGCCTCCTGTGGGTGTACTTCATTTTTGCCGAGCGGCTCACGGTCTGGTATGGCAACGAGGCGGCGGAGATGGCGGCCTTCTGGTCGATCCAGCGGGGCAAATTCGCGGTGCTGTTCTGGACGATGGTGTCCTGCAATTTTCTGGTCCCGTTCCCCATTCTGGCGATCAAACGATTTCGAACAATTACCGGCACCGTCATCGCCTCGACTACCGTCGTGGTGGGGATGTGGATTGAGCGGTTCCTGATCGTCGTCCCTCCGCTCGAACACAAGTACCTCCCTTACGCCTGGGGCAGCTACCGTCCGACCTGGGTCGAGGTCACGATCACCGTGGGCACCTTTGCGGCCATGGGCCTGCTTTACCTGCTCTTCGCAAAGTTCGTCCCCATCATATCCATGTGGGAGTTGAGAGCAGGAGGTCATGGGAAGCAACTCGCGCCACAGGCGGAGCCGGTGACGTCTCCGGGCGTGGTGCCCTGGCACCGGACCATGCCATCGACCGGCGATTGAGGAAAGGAGCGCTTGATGAACGCCATCTACGGATTGTTTGCTGACTCGTCATCGGCGCAACGCGCGGTGCTCGCGCTCCGAGGGGCCAGCGCTCGGCTTCGGTTTCGCGCCGACGGAATCGTGGTGCTCTCTTCGGAACCCATCGAAGAAGGAAACATGGGCTGGGAGCGGGAGCGCACCGCCATGCCCTGGATCGCCGCTCTGGGCGGCGTGCTCGGCGGCATCAGCGGTTACGCGCTCGCCTCGTTCACCCAGCGCACGTATCCGCTGCCGACCGGCGGCATGCCCATCGTGGCGCTGTGGCCGACGGGGATCGTCGTGTACGAGCTGACCATGCTGAGCGTGATCCTCACGACGCTTGTCACGTTCCTCGTTGCCGCGCGCCTGCCCCGATACCGACGCCGCCTCTACGATCCGGAGATTTCCAACGGAAAGATTCTGGTCGGCGTCACCGATTCCGACAGCACCACTTGGAGCGAGCTGGAACAGACGCTCTATCACCAGGGGGCCGAACGGGTCAAGCAATGGCCGGCTACATGACGTCGCCGGTCACCGCCGGGAAGGAAAAGACAAGGAAAGGGGAGGATCTGTGAAGATCACGATGCGCAGGTTGTTCATGCGGACACTGGAGAAGCTGGCTGCGTTCACGGCGGTGTTCGCCGGCGCCATGATGATGGCGCCACTCGCTCGCGCGGTGCCAAGCTATTCTCGCCAAACGGGGTTTCCGTGCAAATCCTGCCACACGACTCCCCCCGAACTCACGCCTTTGGGACGAGTGTTCAAGCTCAATGGCTATACAATCGCCGGGGCGAAAAAGATTGAGTCGAAGAGGTCCGCCAGGGAAGCCGGCCTTGGCCTGCTCGAGTGGCTGCCGCTTTCAGCGCTGTTCGACACCTCGTTCAGTTCCACCCGCAAGCCGCAACCCACCACCCAGAACGGCAATTTCGAGTTTCCTCAGGCGGTTTCGCTGTTTCTTTCGGGCGCGTGGTCGGATCACGTCGGCAGCTTCGTCCAGGTCACCTACCACACCCAGGCCAATACCTTCTCCTGGGACAACACCGACCTCCGATATGCCAACAGCAGGAAAGTGGCTGGCAAGGACTTGGTTTACGGCGTCACCCTGAACAACAACCCGTCGGTCGAGGACCTTTGGAACGACACGCCCGCCTGGGGCTTTCCCTGGATTGCGAGCGACGTGGCGCCATCGCCAATCGCCGCCGCGATCGTGAACGGAAAGTTGGCGCAGGATGTCGCCGGGCTGGGCGGATACGCCATGTGGAATAACCACCTGTATGCGGACGGAACCATTTATCGCTCGGAACACATCGGCGGCACCCAGCCGTCGTCGGGTGCAGGTTTCAACTTCAACATTCGTGGCGTGGCGCCCTACTGGCGTCTTGCGTGGCAGCAGGGCCTGACCAAAAACGACTATCTGGAAATCGGCACCTATGGAATGCATTTGAAATCCTCGCCAAACGCGATTACCGGCCTCGAGGACGGCTATACCGACTGGGCGGTGGATTTTCAGTACGATCGGACGCTGTTCCAGACGGATGTGCTCTCCCTTCGGGGCAACTACATTCGCGAGAATTCGGCGTTGGACGCGACCTTTGCTCTTGGCGGAGCGGCGCAGCCCGGCCATCATTTGAATACTTTTCTCGCCAACGGCGAATACCATTTCGGAAACCGCTTCTCAGGAACCCTCGGCTGGTTCAACGTTACCGGAACGCCGGACCCGTTGCTTTACGCCTCGACGGCGGTGACCGGCAGCGCCAACGGCGACCCGAGAAGCAGCGGATACATCCTGAACGGCTCGTGGTGGGCGATGCAGAATATCGATCTCGCGGTCCAATACACCGGCTATTTGCGATTCAACGGAGGCCGGATCAACTACGACGGCTTTGGACGGGACGCCGGCGCGAACAATTCCATCTACCTGCTCGCTCGATTCATCTTCTGATCGACCGGCGAGCGAAAAGGCACAGGGAACCGGGTTCGCGCCTGGTCCTGCAAGCGATTGGCGAAGAAAGGGAAGCAGAAGGCGGGAGCACCCGGAAGTCGTTGCCCTGGCTTTGCGGTGGTCATCGCCACTGGGGCTCTCTCCGGGTAAGGTAGGTGCCCGATGGCACAGCGAAGGATGGACAATGAGGAAGCGTCAAGCAATCCCACGGACGTGTTGAACCATGCCGATTGTCCTGAGGATTGCCCGAGATGCAACCGCTGCCCCCCAAGCGATCCCCGTCGCTTGAGAATTGATGGGTTAATTACCAAGACCGAATTGGAAAAGGAACGATACGAAGCGGATAGGCTGCAAGCACTGCTGCCGCTGATGGATTGGCACGAGTTGGTCCTGAAGGCGCTGGCAAAGTAGCGGTGCGCGTTCGTGCGGGCGCAGAGACGGGTGGATCGCCGCTCCCGCTATTTGCTCTCTGGCTTTCGTCGCTCTCTGAGCGCTACGCTGATTGCATCCCGCCGACGCCCGGCCGTGACGCCCGCCTGCTCGCAATCGGGAAATTTTCCCGCTCTCGCCGAGGCTCGAGGCTGGGAAATCGAAATCGAGCGTGGGAAATCGGCAAATCGCTTTTCAGGATGGTTTTGCGCCACGAACCGCTCCGCCTTACGCCTACGCCTCGATCCTGCGCGACATCCGGGCTCCTGCCCCGGTCGCGCCGGAACAGCCCGGACACGCCGCCGTGGGCGCCACCCCTTGCTTGCGCATGCGGTTCCCGAAACTGACCGCCAGCCGGTCGAGGACCCGGAACGCGTTTTGGGACCAACGGTTACGAGGTCGGTTGGTGGGAAGCAGAATCGTGTTGTCGTAATGCAATGACCTGCAATAGGAGCGTGGAGGCGCGGGTGGGAGTCGAACCCACGAATAGAGGTTTTGCAGACCTCCCCCTTGGGCCACTTGGGTACCGCGCCGGGGATTGTCAGTATAACGGAACTTCGCGGGCGGTGTCAGTCGGCCGCCGACCCAGAGGAACGGCAGGGGAAACTGGAAAAATGGCGCCGCGCTCGGGCACAATCGGGCGAGAACGATGAGCCCGCTTCACGGTTATCGCTCCCGGATCGAGCCTCCCGGCGAACCTGCCTCCGAGACGACAGATCCGGCTTTCGAAGCCAAGTCGGTGGAGGTTGACCGCGAGCTCGCCTGGGAATACGGCCCCTGCCTCCATCTCGCCGCGAATGGCCGGCGATGCGAGCGGCCCGCGCTCGAGGGCGGTTTTTGCGCGGGGCATTCTCTCGAAGGGGCGGAATCGGGGCCATGGACGTGGTTCAAGCGGCTGGCGGCGCTGGCGCTTGCCGCAGCAATCCTCTGGCCGATTCTCGAAGATTTCCTCACCGAGCTTTCCCACTGGCATCGCTGAGCCGACGGCTCCCGCTTCAAGCCGTAAGGCTCAATTCGGTTTCCACCGGCTGGGTGTAATCGACGCCGGGCACGTCGAATCCGAACAGGTTGTGAAACCGGCGCTGGAACCCGGCGAAATCGGCGGCGGTACGCAGGTTTTCGGTGGCGACCTGTGGCCAGAGCGCGGCGATTTCGCGTTGCACGTCGGGCCGCATCTCGAGGTTGTCCAGGCGGATGCGTCCTTCGGCATCGGTTTTCGGGCTGATGCCCGGGGCCAGGTGGTCCCGAAACAGGCGCAGCATTTGTTCGATGGGTCCTTCAGTGATTTGTTTTTCTTCGCTGACACGCAGCAGCAGACTCACATAGAGCGGAACCACCGGTATCGCCGCCGCGGCCTGGGTGACCACCGCCTGGTTCACCGAAACCCAGGCGCGTCCGCCTACGCGCTGGCGCAGAAGCGAATCGAGCCGATGCGCGGTGCGATCGAGATCCTCCTTGGCGCGGCCGATGGTGCCATCGCGATAGATGGGCCAGGTGAGTTCCGGCCCGATGTAGGAATAGGCGAAGGTGCGGGCCCCTGCGGCGAGCAGGCTCTCAGCCAGCAGTCCCTCGACCCACCACTGCCAGTCTTCGCCTCCCATCACCGCGACAGTATCGGCAATTTCCTTTTCCGTCGCCGGCGGAATGGTGACTTCGTGTACGCGCTCGGCATCGAGATCGATGGTCTTGCCGGTGAACGGCGCTCCAATGGGTTTCAGCGCCGATGAATGCGTCTGGCCGGTGCGAGGATGAACCCGGCGCGGAGCCGCTAAACTGTAAATGACCACGTCCACCGGGCCAAGCGAGCCGCGGATGCGGCGAAAGGCTTCGCGCTTGGCTTCGTCGCTGAAGGCGTCGAGATTGAGGCTATCGGCCACGAGATGCTCACCCTCAGCGATCCGGTGGAACGCGGCGGTGTTGTAGAAGCCGGCGCTGGCGGTGCGCCGGCCTTCCGGCGGCCGCTCGAGCGCAACGCCGAGCGTTCGCGCGCCAAAACCCCAGGCGGCGGCGATGCGCGACGCCAGGCCGTAGCCGGTGGAGCTGCCGATGACCAGCGCGCTGCCGATCCCGCCGAGCGGTTTCGCAACCGCCTGGCGAACGACGGCGATCTGCCGCTCGACGTTGCGACGGCATCCTTCCGGATGCGCGTTCACGCAGATGAATCCTCGCGAGCGCCGTTCGACCACCTGCATCGGCATCAGGTCCGCTCCTTCCTCTCGCTACTATCGTCCGCCGCCTTGCGGCGGCAGCGGGGGGCCCGGACTTCGGCGCGCGACAGAACGCCATCTGAATCCTCCACCCGAATGCGGCGGCGATCTTCGCCGGCGTGATCCAGGTGGATGCGCACCACCGGCCAGTCGGAGCGCAGGGTGAATTTCTCCGCCCATTCGATCAGGACGATGGCCGGCTGCGCCAGGACGTCTTCGAGGCCCAGGGTTTCGAGATCGCGGAAGTTCATCACCCGGTAGAGATCGACGTGATAAACGGTCTGCCGGTTGTGGAACGCGTGAACCAGCGTGAAGGTCGGACTGGTGACTTCCTCTTCGCCCGCGGCGCCGAGCCCGCTGACGATTCCTTTTGCCAGCGCCGTCTTGCCCGCGCCCAGTTCCCCGGTCAGGTACACCAGCACCGGCGGGCGCAGCCGCCCACCGAGCTGGCGGCCAATCGCGATGGTCTCCTCGACGGACGACGATAACCACTCGCTGTCAGCCACCTTCCCGCTCCCCGACCAGCCAGCGGAACGCGCGTGGCAGCGACTTCACCAGATCGGTCGCCACCAGCGAAATTTCTCCGCGTCGCTCAGCCGCCAGATCGCCGGCGAGCCCGTGAATGTAAACCCCCAGACCGAGTACCGCCGCCCAATCGTCCGCGCCAAACCACGCGGTGAGTCCCGCGAGAATCCCGGTCAGCACGTCGCCGGTTCCGGCGGTAGCCATGCCCGGGTTGCCGGTGGAGTTGACGAAGGCTCGGCCGTCGGGAGTAGCGACGATGGTGCGAAATCCCTTGAGCACCACGAACGCGTTCCAGGCCCGCGCCGTCTCGAGCGCCGTTTCCAGCCGCCGCGCCTGCACTGTGGCGGTGGTCTCGCCGGTCAATCGAGCCATCTCGCCGGGATGAGGCGTGACGGCAAGCGGCCCGCGGCGATTCTTGAATTCCCCGGCGCCGCCGGCGAACGCGTTGAGCGCGTCGGCGTCGAGGATGACGGGCAGCGGGCAATCGGCGATGGCGGCGCGCACGAACCGCGTGGTCTCGGGCGCGGTAGTGAGTCCGGGACCGAGCGCCACCGCCGTCTTCCCTTCCAGCAACTCCCGCCACCGTCCCGATTCGATGACGGCGTAAGCGATGCTGCCGGCGGGAGTGGAATCGAGCGGTTCGGTCATCAGCTCGGGCATCGCCTGCGCGACGCTCGCCAGCGCCGGCGCCGGCGTCGCTACGGTCACCAGCCCGGCACCGGAACGCAGCGCTCCCATACCGGCCAGCGCGGCGGCGCCGCTCTTCCCCCGCGAGCCGGCGACGATCAGGGTGTGTCCGTAGGTGCCCTTGTGGGTGTCGGGCCTGCGGCGAAGAGTCAAGGCGCGGAATTCGCCCGGTTCGAGCCAGTGAACGTTAAGCGTGGAATCGCTTTCCACCAGTTCGGCCGGCGTGCCGATCGAGCGGACCAGCAGCCTGCCCACTCGCTCGGCGTTGGGCGGCAGGATCTCGCCCACTTTCGGGGCGGTGAACGCAATCGTCGTGTCGGCATCCACGGTCGGCCCCGGGGAATCGGCGGTATCCGAGGCCATGCCGGAAGGAATATCCACGGCGACGATTTCGGCGCGCGTCGCCAGTTGGTTGACGTCGGCGATCACCTCGGCGAGCAAACCCTCGGCGGGACCGCGCAGCCCCGTGCCCAACAGCGCGTCGACCACCACGTCGGCCGAGGCGAGCGCGGCGCCGAGCTTCGCCCGGTCTGCCGGGTACGCCACCGCAGTCACCGCGCCGGCTTCCTGCCAGCGCTGGAAATTTACCGCCGCGTCACCGGCCAATTCCTCGGGCGAGGCGACGAGGTAAACCGAAGGCTCATTGCCGCGGCCGGCGAGATGCCGGGCGGCGACGAAGCCGTCGCCGCCGTTGTTGCCCTTGCCGCAAAGGACGAGGATGCGGCGGCGATGGAGGCGGCCGTAGCGCTTGGCGATGTAATCGGCGACGCTGCGGCCGGCGTTCTCCATCAAAGTGAGGCTGGGAATGCCGAAGCGCTCGGTGGTCAGCCGGTCGATTTGGCGCATGCGCGCGGCGGTAACCGCTTTCATGGGGGCCAGTATAGCGAAAAGGGCCGCGGGCGGCCGTTACCGGCTAGCGGCGGCGCGATAGCCGGCGAAGGAACCAGGCCTGCAAGGACAACGGGAAGCCGAGAGCCACGGGAATCGTCGCTAAACTGGGAGTGCTCGCCTTTCGGTTCAGTCCACTCCCGAGCGGGGAAAAAGTCGACTCAATCACCAGCAGCGGGAGGGTGACGACAATTCCGCCGCCTGCGGGACTTGAAACGGCCTGTAAGAATTCTGCAAACGCGGCTGCGGGTGCACCGGCGGGCCGTTCAGACTGACGCCTTCCCCAGCTGAACGCTCCTCGATTGGCGAGAGGGCGCAGTGGGCATGGGCGGAGCGGGGACCGCCACCGGCAAGGCATTGAGGTAGCGCCGGTGGAGTTCCTCGACAGTCATCGGCCCCAGGCGGATTTTGAGGGCAATGTTGCCTTGCGCGGATTTGACGTAGTCGACGTAAATCGTGTCGCCGGCGCGCAAATCCTTCAAGCCGAGATGCTTGCCGTTTTCGTCGAGGATCGCCGTCTTCTCGTTGACGGTCATCAGCACCGTCACCTCGCTGGGCAGCTTCAGGACGAGCTGATGCTTCTGCACATTCATCTCGTTGAGAATGAAGAATTCGTCCGCCGTCGCCTGGCCGCGGCCCTGGCCCGCCCAGGCGAGGCCTGAAAACGCGAACACCGCCGCCAGCAAGCATCCCCACATGCGATCCCCCATTCGATTTTTATTCATAGCGCAGAGTCTCGATAGGATCCAGTTGCGAGGCCTTTTGGGCCGGATAGTAGCCGAAGAATACGCCCACCGCCGCCGAGAATCCGACGGCAACAATCACCGCGGTGACCGGAATCTGCGTGGGCCATTGCAGCATGCCGGACACCACCGCCGAGCCCACCATGCCGCCGACGATACCCACCCCTCCGCCGATCAGGCTGATGACCATCGCCTCGCTCAGAAACTGGTAGCGGATGTCGCGGCGGGTGGCGCCCACCGCCCGGCGCACGCCGATTTCCCGCCGCCGCTCGGTGACCGATACCAGCATGATGTTCATGATGCCGATGCCGCCCACCAGCAGCGAGACCGAAGCGATGCTCGCCAGCAGCATCGTCATCACCCGGGCCGACTGGGTGGCGGCGTCGGCCAGTTCCTGCGGGCTGCGCAGCATGAAGTCGTCGTCTTCGCCGGGCCGCAGCTTGTGCCGCTGGCGCAGCAGCGCGGCGATCTGCTGCATCGCCGGCTGAATCGACGAATCGGAGATGGCCGAGGCGTTGATGAAGTGCACCCAGTTGATGCCGGAAAGTTTCTTCATCACCGTAGTTACCGGCGCCATGATGATGTCGTCCTGGTCGTGGCCGAAAGTCGATTCGCCCTTGGTTGCCAGTTCGCCTTCCACCAGGAAGGGCAGGCTGCCGATCCGGATGATCTTGCCGACCGGATCGTCGATGCCAAACAGGTTTTGGGCAACGGTATGGCCGATGACGCAAACGTTGGCGGCCACATCCGCTTCGCGCTGGGTGAATACGCTGCCGCGCGCCAGCGGCCAGTTGCGGATCTGGAAGTAGTCGGGGCCGACGCCCTGCACCTGGGTAAACCAGTTTTGCCCCTCGTACACCACCTGAGCCGAATTCCATATGCTGGGGCTGACCGCCTTGATCAAGGGGATTTCGCGCTTGATGGCCGCGGCGTCCTCGAGCGTGAGGGTCTTGGTTGCCTGGGAGCCCATGTGGACGCCACCGCGGTTCACGCTGCCGGCCATGATGAAAATCATGTTCTCGCCCATGCTCTGGATCTGTTCCTGCACCTGCTGGGAGGCGCCTTCGCCGATGGCCACCGTGCAAATCACCGCCGCCACGCCGATGATGATGCCCAGCATGGTGAGCAGGGTGCGCATCTTGTTGGCCGAGAGCGCCTGCAGCGACGTCCGCATCACCTCGCGTCCGTTCATGACCCCGCCTCCTCCGCTCGAGGCCCGCTTCCTTCATCCCGCGTCTTCCAGGGCGAGAGCAGCCGCATCGCCGTTACCTGCCGATCCTCGCGCCGGGGCCGGTCGGCCGGCGCTGGCCCTGGGCGGCCGCGCCGGCGGTGGTTTGGCCGGTGATCACCGTGTCGCCGACGTTCAATTCGCCCTCGAGCACCTGAGTGTGGTTGAAGTCGCTGATGCCGGCGCGAATCGCCACCGGCGCCACCTGCTGGTTACCGTTCTGAGTGGTCAGTTTCCACACCACCTGCCAGCCACCCAGATGGGTGGTGTAGGCCTGGCGCGGTACGTGATAGTCCGCGTAAAGCTTCTGGATCGTGGCCGGCGGCTGGCTGGGGGTGAAGATCAAAGCGGAATTGGGCACCTCGAGCGCGTTGCTGGCGTGGCCGGTGGGGATGGTGACGTAAGCGGTCTCTCCCGGCAGCAGTTTTTCCTCGGGATTCTCGAAATCGATTACCACGCTGTAAGTCACCACGTTTTGCACCAGCGTTGGGTTCAGCCGGGTGGAATTCACCCGGCCATGAAAAATCTCTGTGGGGAACGCATCCACCTGGAACGTGCAGGGGGTGCCGACGGTGATGTTGCCGGTGTCGGACTCGTCCACCTGGGCGTAAACCTGCATGCGGGTGAGGTCCTGGGCGACGCTGAAGAGCGTCTGGGCCTGCAACGAAGACGCTACTGCCTGGCCAACGGTGATGTTGCGCGCCGTCACCACGCCATCGATGGGCGAAAGAATCGTCGTGTAGCGCAGGTTGGTCTCTTGTTGCTGCAAGGTACCCTGGGCGGCCCGCACCTGGGCTTTGGCCTGGTTGATTTGCGCTTCAATCTGCTGGATTTGCGCCTTGGCCTGGTTGACCGCCGCCTCGGCCCCGACCAAGGTGGCCTGTTTCTGGCCCAGGGTGGACTGTGCGAGATCGTTCTGATCGTGGGAGAGGATACCCTGCTGGAACAAATCTTGAGTGCGCTTGGCGTTGACCGTGGTGTAATCCAGGTCCGCTTTCGCCTTGTTCACATTCGCCTGGTCGCTGGCCACCCCCGCCTGCATCGCTACGAGGCTTGCTTCCAGGTTTTCCAGGTTGGCCCTGGCACTGGCCAGGTTTCCCTGGGCCGTTTCCACCTGGGCCTCGTAGAGCGCCGGATCGATTTGCGCCAGCACCTCGCCCGCCCTCACGTGGGTATTGAAATCGGCGAAGATGTACTTCACGTTGCCGGAGACGTAGGAGCCGACCGGAGCGGTGGTCAGCGGGTTGATCGTGCCGGTTGCCTGCACGATGGCGGTGATGTTTCCGCGCTGGACCGCGGCAGTCATGTAGCTCGCTTTGTCGTTCTTCCGGCTCATGATCATGCCGGTCAAAATCACCACCACTCCCGCGATCACCAAGATCGCCACTGCTTTCTTGTGACTCTTCAAGTATTCAGGAACCGGCATGTCCGTTCCTTTGCGTGACCTCAGTGAGGGTTTTTATTTCTCTGACCCATTAGTATGACACGCGGGGCAAGCTTCCGGTTGCAGCGGCAAACCAGCTGATTTCCGGGTGTTTTCCGGTGTTTCCGGCGGGCGGTGGCCCGGGGGGAGGCGGCGCTGCACCGGTTTCCCGCCGAGCGTGCTACAGTTCCTGTCCGCAACCGCAGCCGCAGCCAGCCGAAGGGAGCGATCGTGGCGTACCGAAACTTGAGGGAGTTCCTCGCTCGCCTCGAACGGGAGGGCGAGTTGAAACGGATTGGGGTCGAGGTGGACCCGGTGCTCGAAATCACCGAAATCACCGACCGCGTCACCAAGGCCGGCGGGCCGGCGCTGCTGTTCGAACGGCCGAAGGGCTCGGCGGTGCCCGCGGTGATTAACCTCCTCGGCAGCCATCGCCGGCTGCATCTGGCGCTCGAGGTGGATGCCTTGGACGAGGTGGCGGAGCGAATCCGTTCCCTCGCCGCGTTGCCCAAGCCCGCCGGGATGCTCGACAAACTGAAATTGCTCGGCCGGCTGGGCGAACTGGATCATGCCTTCCCCCGAACTGTGAAGAACGGGGCGTGCCAGGAGGTGGTGAAACGCGATGGTTTCTCGCTGGCCGATCTGCCCATCCTGAAGTGCTGGCCCGGAGACGGCGGCCGCTACATCACCTGGCCGCTGGTGACCACGCGCGACCCCTCCACCGGCCATCGCAACGTGGGCGTCTACCGAATGCAGGTGCTGGATAAGCGAACCACCGCGATGCACTGGCAAACGCAGAAACACGGCGCCGCTCATTTCCGCCAGGCCCGCCAGGAAGCCCGGACGCGGATGGAAGTGGCCGTGGCCATCGGCGCAGAGCCGGTGACTGCCCTGGCGGGAGTGCTGCCGGCGCCGCCGGGAATCGACGAGATGATGCTCGCCGGATTCCTGCGCGGGGCGCCGGTGGAGATGGTTCGCTGCGTCACCGTCGATTTGGAGGTGCCGGCGGAGGCGGAGATCGTTCTCGAAGGATACGTCGACCCCGGCGATTTGCGCACCGAAGGGCCGTTCGGCGATCACACCGGCTTCTATTCCCTCGAGGGGCTTTACCCCGCGTTCCACGCGACCTGCGTCACTCACCGCCGCGACCCGCTGTATTTGACGACGATCGTCGGCCCGCCGCCCCAGGAGGACTACTTCATGGGCCACGCCGTCGAGCGCATCTTTCTGCCGCTGATGCAATTGATGCATCCGGAAATCGTCGATGTCGCGATGCCGGCGGAGGGAATCTTCAACAACCTGATGATCGTCGCGGTGCGGAAATCCTATCCCGGCCATGCGCGGAAGATCATGCACGCGATTTGGTCGATGGGCCAGGCGATGCTGACCAAGGTGGTGCTGGTGGTGGACCACGACGTCGACGTGCAGAATTCCCGCGAAGTGGTGTGGAAAGCCCTCTGCGCCATCGATCCCGAGCGCGACGTCGAGTTCGTGCTCGGGCCGGTGGATACGCTCGACCACGCCGCCCGGATCCAGGATTACGGCTCGAAAATGGGCGTCGACGCCACGCGGAAATGGCCTGAGGAAGGCTTTACCCGCCCCTGGCCCGACCAAATCCGCATGGACCCCGCCGTCCGCGCCCGCGTCGACGGCCTCTGGGATAAGCTGGGATTGGCCTAGCCTGGCCGAAAGCTGGGGCCGGCCTCACCTTCAGGCCCCCCCCCCCTACTTCTTCGCAAACGTACGGACGTAGGCAATCACGTCCGCGATCTCCTTCTCGCTCAGCCCCTTCACCGGCTGCATCTTCCCCTTCCCGCCCTTGATTTGCTTGGCGATTTCGGCGTCGGTCAGGGTCTGCACTTCTTTGGCGCATAGCGGAGGGATCGTGGCCTTCATCATCTTCGCCACCGCCGCCTTCCCGTTGCCGTCGGCCGCGTGGCAGGTGGCGCAATGCTTCGTGTAAACTGCTTTCCCATTTTTGGCATCTCCGGCGGCGAAGGCCGCCGGCGCCGAGAAGAGAGCCAACAGCAGTACAGTCATTGCCCGTTTTATCATTCTCACGTCTCCTTGGTCGTCCCTGTTCCCTTCGATTCAATTTTCCGGATCAGCAAGCCGAGCGCGATCAGCACCCACGCGATCGCCACCAGCGAAACCAGCAGCCCCTCGCGCCGGTAGCGGCGTTCCGCCAGAGCGGCAAGCCCGGCCTGCCACGTTTTCCCGGTCACTTCCAGTCCCGCCTGCACGTCCTGGTCCACTGCCTGCGGCTGCACTTGGTGGATGGCCACCCGCGCCTTGATCAGGTCCTCGCGCGCATCGCCTTGCGCGAGCTTCGCCGCGCTCACCTCCATCCCCGCCCGCTCCGCTTGCCCCAGGATGTCGTCGGAGCGCGCGATCGCCGCATCCAGCTTCGCGAGTTGGCCGTGCATCGCCGCCGCGGCGATGGCGCCCGGCTCGCCCGCCGAATGACATTTCACGCAGACCGCCTGCGGCCCGGCGCCGATCATCGCGTCGGTAGGATGTTGGATGCCGTGATTGGAGTGGCAGGTGATGCAGGATGGCAGGCTCATCGCCGCAAAGGCGTCCTTGTGCGGCCCGGCATCGAAGAGCTGGGCCTGAAACACATGGCAGGTGGAACAAACGTTTTCCACCGAGGGTACTCCTGGCGGAGCGGCCCCGTGGCTGCCGTGACAGGTGGTGCAGGTCGGCGCGCTCAAATCCCCGCCCGCCAGCGCCGCGTGATGCACGCTCGTCGAATACAGCGCGAACTGATTGACGGGTATTTTGTACCGTTTCATGTATGCAGCGCTGGCATGGCATCGGGAGCAGGTTTGCGCCACGTTGGTCGGGTACACCGACGACCGCGGGTCGTTTGGAGCATAGACCTCGTGTGCCGTGTGGCAGTCGGTGCAAACCGCCACCCAGGTGTCGCCTTTGGCCAGCAGCTTGCCATGCACGCTGGTCTGATACTGGCTGAATTCGTCGGTACGCACCGAAGGGTTGAACCCGCGCATGTAAGCGGCGTTCGAATGGCAGCTCGCGCAGAGAGCGGGAATTTTGGCGCGGTCGATGTTGCCCCGGAATCCCGCCCCCTTGCCCATCGACTTGTCGATGTCGTCGCTCGAGTCGTCCCCGCCGTGGCAGGCGGTGCAGCGGATGCCCTTCTGGCCGTGGATGCTGGCGGCGTAGCGGGCGGGGTCGATGCCCAGCGGCGGATCGAGCTGCTTGTGGCAGTCGATGCACGTGTTCTTGTTCTGGGCGCGCAAGCTGGGCGGGGAGGAGAGCAGCACCCCGAGGGCGATCAGGGCCGTCAACGACGCCCCGCCGGCCGCCGCTCCGCGGTACTGCATCCGGCTCGTCATCGCCCCTGGTCCCGCGCCCTCACGGCCTGCCCCCCAGGTACCCCAGCACCGTCATGCCGACCACGTAACACACGGCGAACACGCCCGCGCCGGTGATCAGGCGCTGCAGGCGGCCCGGGCGCTGCCGGTCGATGAACGGCAGGAAGGTCCACACAAGAAACGCGACGACAAACCCGGTCAGGCCGACGAATTCGCCGTTCAGGAAGCCGATTTTCCCCGGAATGTATTTCAGCGTCTGAAACATGAACAGGAAATACCACTCCGGGCGGATGCCCGGCGGCGCCGGAGCGAATAGATCGGCTTTCACCCCCAGTTCCCACGGTTTGAGCGCCGCCAGCGCACCCAGGATGGCCAGAGCGACGTACCAAGCCATCAGCTCCCGCAGCAGGAAATTGGGGAGAAATGGTATTTCCCGCCGTTCCCGCGGCTGGGCCAGCCACTGCTTCTCGATCCCCGGCGGCACGCTGATCCCGAAACGCTGCACCAGCAGCAAGTGCAAGCCGATGAGCAAGGTGGCCAGGCCCGGCAGAACCGCCACGTGGAAGCCGAAAAACCGCGTGAGCGTCGCTCCGGTGACGTCTTCGCCGCCGCGCAGGAAAACCAAAAGCCATTTGCCCGCCACCGGCGTCTGCCCCGCAATATCGGTTCCCACTTTCGTCGCGAAAAGCGAGAGCGTGTTCCAGGGCAGCAGGTAGCCGCTGAACCCGAATCCCAGCGTCAGAAACAGCAGCAGCATGCCGCTCAGCCAGGTCAGCTCCCGCGGCTTCCGATACGATCTCAGGAAAAACACGCTGAACATGTGGGTGAGCGCCAGTCCGATCATCAGATTCGCACCCCAGGCATGGATCGAGCGGACGAGCCACCCGAACCGCACCCGGGTCATGATGTACTGCACGCTCTCGTAGGCGCCGTTCGGGGTGGGCCGGTAATAGAGGAGCAGCAGAATGCCGGTACACAACTGGATAACGAACAGAAACAGCGTCATTCCACCCAGGAAATACCAATAGGAAAACCGGTGTCGCGGAACCACCTTATGACGAGCGAAGGCCACGATCTCGCTCCAGCCGAATCGCTCATCGATCCATTTCCGCGCTTGAACCAAACCGCTCATCTCATCCGTTCCCCTCCCGCTGGACGTAGATCTCCTTGTCCTTGAGCATCACTTCATACTCCTCGAGCGGCCGGGGCGGCGGGCCGCTGATGTTTTTCCCGTCCACCGTGTACATCCCGTTGTGACAGGCGCACCACACGGCGCGGAGATCGGGCCGGTATTGCACGGTGCAGCCCAGGTGCGTGCAGACCGCCGAAATCGCGTGCAACTTGCCGTCGTCGGTGAGGATCAGCAGGGCCGGCCGGTTGTCGAATGCGAAAATCTTGCCGGTATTCGGCTTCAGGTCTCCCACGTGCGCCGCAACCACCGTATTGGCCAGCAGCTCCACCACCGCCGGAGGCAGCACGTACCGCAAGACGGGATAGAGGAACGCTACCAGCGAGGCGACGATACCCGCTCCGAGGAAAGCCTCGAGGAAATGACGGCGCCCGGCTTTGTTCGCTGCGCCCTGCGCTTCTGTAGCCAATGCGATTCCTTTCCTTTCCGAATGGCACCCTGCCTTCTCACGCCCTGTGAAGCCGGGGCTACACGCGCCCGTCCGGCCCAAATGACACCCCAGAAGCGAGCCGCCTGTCAATGGCCAGCGTCACAGGTGGAGATGCCGTGGTCAAGCTCAGGCGCCACACCCCGCTCGCAAAAGCAGCTTGCCGGCAGCGGTGGTAAGGCTGCGGCGTTGGTATCCGGAGCGGGAGTGTCAACCGAGTCGAATGTCATCTAGCCTTTGAAAAACGCCACAAGCGTCAGTACCAACAACACCCACCCGGCGAGGATCGTCACCCCGCCGACGATGCGGCCGAAATTCTTCAGCCAGAGCGCCGGGGCGGCAGCGGTCAACTCCAGCCTGGCCTGCTCCTGCAGCCGCTGGTATTCGACCGGCCTCTTCTTCCGGAACTCCTCCTCGCTTTCCTTGCCGGTGAAGATCACCAGGTCCATCGGGAAGCTGTCCGGGCGCAGGTGCGTATTGAAGAAATGGATGGCGAAAATGAACCAGACGGCCAGCAGGGCTTCCTCACCGTGCAGGATCAGAGCGATGTTGAGCCACGAGCCAGGGATGAATCGGGCGAAAAACGGCGCGAACCACATGGCGTAACCCGATAGGCCGATGATCGCCATGCCCCAGAACACCGCCCAGTAGTCGAATTTCTCCCAGTACGCATAGCGGTCGAATGGCGGCCGCGCACCGAGCCACAGGAACCAGCGAACGTGCCGGTAGAGATCGACGAAGTCCTTGCCGCGGGGAACCATCGAGTTCGGTCCCCAGAAGATCCCCCGATCGCCCTTTACCACTCCGCGGTGGAAGACGTCGCCGAGATGGACGAGGAAGCCCGCGGTCAGCAGCACCGCGCAGAATTTGTGGAAGAAGAGGATTGCGGCGAATCCGCCCACGGTGTTCGCGAAACGCACCGCCCAGGCGGAGTGGCTGAACCTCAGAGGCAGGCCGGTCAGCGCCAAGCCGATGAAAGTAGTGAAAATTACCGCGTGGAGGTAGCGCTGGCCCAGGGTGAATCGGAGGTGGTAGCGCGCTTCCCGGCCATTCATCCCCACCGCCTCTTCGCGTGCCCCGGCCGCACTCATTGCCGTACCTCCGATTGGGCCGCGCCTCGCTCTCGATCGAACACCGAACGAATGAACCAGAGAATCGTGTGCAAGCTAAAGAAACCGAGCACGCCGAGCAGCAGCAGATTCATGAACAGGGTGGTAAGCCAGAGCGCCGGATAGGCTTTCCTGTCGCGGGGATTGGCGTGCGGTTGGTAACTCACCAGGCCCGCCGTTGTGCTGGGATGGCACTGGCGGCAGGTGGCGACCAGGTTGGCTGGGTTCACGGGCGAGTTGGCCTTCGAGGCGGGAAGAATAGCGTGGAAGCTGTGGCAGTTCCAGCAATGGGCGGTCTCGATGTAGCCCAGCGCCGACACCTGCGCGTGGAAGGTGTCGAGGTAGGTGGCGTACTTCTCCTGGTGACAGTTCCCGCACGTCGCCGACGTCTTCACCTGCCACGCTACCGTCTCGACTCGCGCGATTTGATGCGCCGTGTGACAGTCGCTGCAAACCGGCGCCCGCGGGTTGCCCGCCACCATCTGCTGGCCGTGGATTCCCGCCAGATAGTCGGCTTTCGGCCCGGCGTGACAGCTGCCGCAGGTGTTCGGGACATTCGTCCGATACGTCCGGCTCTGCGGATTCGTGCGGCTCAGGATCTTGTGCGTGCCGTGGCAGCTCGAGCAACTCGCCGCGACCAGCAGGCCGTCCTTGGTCAGGGCGAAGCCGTGGATCGAGTCCACGTACATCAAATAGACGTTCGGCAGGCCGTACTTTTTCGCCATCTCGGGATTGCCGTGGCAGGTGCCGCACGTCCGCGGCACGTTCAGCGGATAGACAGGCGATTGAGGATCGCTTACCGGCAAAATACCGTGGGGATTGCCGTGGCAGCCGAGGCAAGGCAGCGCGCTCGCCTTCGCGTGCACGCTTTCTGCGACGTCGGAGGCTTCCGAGGCGTGGCAGGTGGCGCATTTCACCGGTTCCACATTGGCCGGATGCGGAAACCCCTTGATCGAGGTGTGGCAATCGGTGCAGGCGAGGCTGCCGTGAGCGCTCTTCTTGAAATGGTCCTCGCCGACGTACAAGCTGCGGCCGGATTCGCTCTGGACTCCCTGCTGACCGTGGCAGGCCAAGCATCCGCTGTTGTCTGCTGCGCCTCCGGTGGCCGCGTTGCCCGCCGCGCCAAGCAGTAGCCCGGCGAGCGCGCACGCGCTGATCCCCAGCCTCAACGGCCCCATCGGTTCGCTCTCATCTGTCCTCCCGAACCGGCGCTACATCGTGCCGCCGGAATGGCAGGCAGAACAACTCGCGGTCGGCATGCCGCTCAGGTCAATCGGATGGGTGAAAGTCACTGCTCCTCCGGCGTTGGCCGCCTGCTGGGGCGGTCCTTGACTCAAGATCGTGTGGCAGGTGTTGCACGTGCTCGGGATCGTTCGCCCGCTGCCGTCGGTAGCGACGTGCTGGCCATCGTGGCAACGGAAGCAGCCCTGGTAGTAGAGATGGCCGAGGTTGTCGGGATGGGTGCGCCAGTCCACTTTCATGTAAGGGAAGATGTTGTCCTGGTAAATCCCCTGCACCGTCGCGATAGCCTGCGTGATCTCCGGCTGTTTGTCCCTGTAAACCTGCGGATACTTCTCGTAATAGAAGCGGTCCAGGCCCGTCGCAATGCCCATTGCGGCTCTTTCGGCCGATGGGTAGGAATCGGTCAAAACTCTCACCGCTTCGCTTTTCAGGTAAGGCAACGAGGAATCCAGGTCTCCGGCGGCAAGCGCTTCGTTCACCGCCTCATCCGGTGTCAGGAACTTATGCGACGGGCGTGAGTGGCAGGTGACGCAGTCCACGACTTGCTTCGGCATCGTCTCGATCTGCTTTGGGGTCAGCGAACCGTCCCTGGCCACGTAGTCCACCATCCTCCCGTTCCTGCCCATGACCTCGATCCAAGGAATGTTCTGCTCCTGCTTGTCGGTCGCGATGTACTGGACCTGGTTGGCAATCGCCATGTGCCAATGGATTCCTTCCGGCCGGATGAATTCGCCTCCGCCTCCGCCGCCGGTCTTGATCAGCATGCTGATTTGGGTGGGCGTGTTCGTTTCGTCGCTTGCGTAATGGGTGAAGACTTTGAGCTGCTCGCCGTAGAATTTCTCCGGCCAGTGGCACTGTTCGCAGGCCGCGCGCACCGGGCGCAGGAACTTGATCGGCGTGGCGATCGGCCTCGGGTAAACATCGAACATGACCGCATAGACCTGGTAGCTTCCGGTGAGCTTCGACCGTACGAACCAGCCGGCTCCGGGACCCACGTGACAGGCAACGCACGCCACTCGGGCATGCGGCGAATGGCGGTAGGCTGTGAACTCGGGTTTCATCGGCGTGTGGCAGGTTTCGCCGCAGAACGTGACGGTATCGGTGAACCGGTACGCGCGATAGCTGGCGGTTGCGCTCGCCACCACGACAAGGAATGTGAAGCCCGTCGCCGCAAGTGCCGCATGCCGGATGAACGGCACGTTCAGGTCGATCCGGAAATGGCGCGGAATCTCCCCCGGAGCCAACTTCCGCCGCCGGCGCCGCTCGAGAATCACTCCCAGTGGCACCAGCAACAAGCCAACCGCAGCGACGGCGGGAAAGAGCACGTAGGCAAAAATGCCGATATAGGGATTGGCGCTTGCCCCGACTACGAGCAGCAGGAAAAAAGCGTTGGTTACCGTTATCGCCGTCACGAAAACCCCGGCGATGCTGACCCGGTTACGGATCAGGCTCATCGGACGAGCTTCGGCCCTCGTTCCTCCCTTGGCTTCCCGCTCCTCGCCTTGAGGCGCCGGACCGGTTTCCTCGCTCATGGACCCCACTCTGGCGTCCCCGGCTGGACGGCCGCACGACGCGAGGGCAGAACCGTTGCCCGGCCGGGTTGCTCACTCCAGTTCATTGGAAAAGACCTCCCTGGGTACCCAGGCGCGCCGTGCCCGTCCGGGCCGAACCGGGCCCCTCTGGAGGACGCTGCGACTAGGGTGAAAAGATCGCTGACGCAGACGGAAGCCGCTCGACTGGGTCGCGCCGGTACTCTTGGCAAAGCATGCTCATCAAGTCAAGAAAAAAGAGGAAGGCGCTGGCGCCAGTAAGGCGTTATTCCCCCCGCACCGCCTGGAAAGTTACTTCCCGGTGAAAGGGATCGAGCCCCTGGAGTTGACCAGCCGCGGAATCCGCGCCGAGTCCTGCTTCTCCTTTCCGGCCAGTTCGCAGATGCAGACGAGGAGGCCCTTGATTTCCGGCTCCTTCAAAGTCTTCTCGTGACCGGGCATCGAACGGCTCGCCGCATCTCCCTGCGCCCGAGCCGTCTCTCAGGCCGGCACCGCCTGTGCCTGCCGCTCTTTTCCGCGCGGCTTGATCGCCAGGCGGGTCACGCGCACCAGCTCGCTCCAGTCCGGACGCAGCGGGAGGCAATCGAAGGCGCCGCGGCTGATGGTTTCGATATACAAATCCTTGTCCGCGAGCAGAACGATGACCGGCGGCAAGTCCGTTCTGCCGAGAAGCGCCATGAGGCGGGGCCGGCTGGGACAGATGTGCGCGAAGATGACGTCGATGCGCTCCGCGTCGAGCAATCGGTCGAGCTGCTCGGGGCTTTCAGCTTGGCGAATCGCGCAACCCAGTTCCTCGAGGAGCCGCGCCACGGGCGCGATTTGCTCGGGGTAATGACCGCAGACGGCCGCGACGAGACCCTCAAGCACCCGCGGCTTGGCCGCGCCATTTCGTCCTGCCTCTTCTGGCGTTTGCATGGCCATCTTTCCGGCAGCTCTCAGCGTCCGGTCCTGAGAACTCCCCTTCGTCGTCTGGTTTCGGCGCCTTCGCCAACCGCTAAGCAATCAAAGCCGAACCGGGCGGCGATCGGGATGCTCCTCAGCCCCGGCCACGACTCTGCGAGCAAGCGCAGTGCCAGATGGCACACCAGCCTGCCCCCTGTAAGTTCCCGGCCCTTGGGAACTTGAGGGAAATCGCTTCCCCGACCCGAGAAAGGGAGGGTGAGCTGGGAAAATTTCAGCAGACCGAGGCTTCGTGATGCGGGATATCACCCAAGGCGGTTCAGTCGTCTCGTCGCTAGGCCCGCCCGGCGCTGTTCGCAGTTATCGGTCGTACCCGATGGCTTGCGTTGCTCGCCTTGCAACACATTGCAATTTCAGTCAGTTATCTCAGCAAGCCGCATTTTGAAAAACTATAGGCTGTCGGTCGGTTTACCCGCAGCCCGCAACCCGCGCCTCGATAACCGAATGCAAATGGTCCTTGGTGTGCAAAGGGAGCATCTGAACACGATGATAAAGCACTCCACAGCGAAGAATTGGCTCCCCGCGGCGATCGCCATCGCCGCGGTTTTTACGTGCGCCACCAGTCTGGCGGGGGGAGCACCCCAGCAAGCCCAGAAAAAGCAAGAATCAAAGGCGGCGCAAATAAACCAAGCGCCGGCGACCAGCAGCGCGGCCACCTACGTCGGGGCCGACACCTGCAAGACGTGCCACGACGATATCGGCAAGACCTTCGACCAGAACCCCCACTGGAAAACAACGCTGAATAAGCGCGCTGGCGAAGCCAAGCAGGGCTGCGAAGGCTGCCACGGCCCCGGTTCCGAGCACGCCAGCTCAGGCGGCCAGACTCCGATACCATTCGATTTCACCAAGATGACGGCGAAGCAGGTGAGTTCCCGCTGCCTCGATTGCCACGCCACCGGCGCCACCGCTCAGGAGCAAATGAATTTCGAGCACTCGGTCCACGCGGAGAACAGCGTGAGCTGCCTCGATTGCCATTCGGTACACCACTCCCCGGATACCAGGTTTCTGCTGATCAAAGAACAGCCGCAACTCTGTTATGGATGCCATCGCGACAAGCAGGCCCAATTCAATATGCCCTGGCATCATAAAGTGAACGAAGGCTTGGTTCGCTGCACCGATTGCCATAATCCCCACGGCAGTTTCATTCAGAAACAGTTGCGCACCGCATCGGCCCAGGACGCTGTCTGTTTCACCTGCCATGAGGACAAGCAAGGACCATTCGTCTTCGAGCACGCGCCGGTGAAGGCCGAAGGCTGCGCCTCCTGCCACATACCTCACGGTTCCCCGAATCCGCACCTGTTGCGCTACGCCAATGTGAACCAACTCTGCCTGCAGTGTCATACGACGTCGAGCTTCAGCGCCGCCCCGGGCACACCCAGCTTCCACAATCAGGCGACGCAATTTCAGGCTTGCACTCTCTGCCACACCCAGATACACGGTTCCAACTTCGATCGCGACTTTTTCAAGTAAGGGGGAGGCCATGAGGCGCCGAGCGATGGGTGTTTTCCGGCTGGCGGGATCTCACCTGGCGGCCGTCCTGGCGCTTGGCGGCTGGCTCGCGGGCACGGCGGCGGCGCAGCAGCCGCAAGTCGGTGCGCAATCGAAGGCGGCGGCGAGCGACCAGACGCAGGCGAGCGAGCCATCGGGGACCCCATCAGGCATCAACATCGGAAACTACAACGTTCAGTCGTCGATCGAGGCCGGCTGGCGCTACTCCGATTTCACCGGCAACCAGGCCAACTACGACACCTTCGTCAACCTCCAGCAGGGCGCCCGTCTGCTCGATTTTTCCTTGGACGTGCACTCGCTCAACCACAATGGCGGGCTGTTCGATCAGCTCTCCGTGACCGGCTTCGGGTTCGGCGGCGATCCCAACGATGTCGCCCGGCTGCGCATGTCGAAAAACAACTGGTACAACTTCGACGCCACTTATCGCCGCGACAAATATTTCTTCGGCTACAACCTGCTCGCCAATCCGCTGAATCCGGCCAGCTCGATCCCTGCCGTGCCCGTCACCTTCGCACTTCACTTGTTCGATTACACCCGGCAGATGGCTGATTTCCGTCTGCTGTTGCTCCCCCAAGCCCGGTTCCACCTCCGCCTCGGCTACAACCATATCCTCGAGGGGGGGCCGTCGTTTTCCACCATCGGGGCTTCGATCACGCCGGTGTCCGAGCCCGGCGCCGACACCTTTTTCACGCAGTCCTACAGGACGTCGACCGATATCTACAGCGCCGGGCTGGATTTCAATTTCCTGCCTCGCACGACGTTCAGTTACGACCAGGTGGTTCAGCGCTTCAAACAAGAACTTGCCGCCGCCGATCGGAATTTCGCCTACCAGCTCTCGAACGGCGCGCCGGTAGATCTCGGCGTCGTCTTCAACGCCCCGCCCACGCCTTGCGCCCATCCCGGCCCGCCCGCCAACAACAACTTCTGTAACGGGTATTTGTCCTACACCCGTGGCGGCAAACCGCGTGGAACGATGCCCACCGAGCGATTCACCTTCAAAAGCAGTTATTTCCGGAATCTGACCATGGCCGGCCAAATCAGCTACAGCTCGGGCACCGATACCGTCGGCGATCTTCTCGAAACGTGGACGGGCAATGCGACCAGGACCCTGGCGCAAGGCACGACCGATGGGGGCAGAGCCAAAGCCAAGCGGGTTCTGGTGGACGGCGATTGGGCCGCGGTATACGACGTGACCAGCAAGTTTCGCATCGCCGACACCTTCAACGAGAACGATTTCCGCCTGCCCGGCTTCTACAACCTCGCGGTCACAAACCTGTTCCCTCAATTCAGCGCTGGCGGGCCGAATATGACGCTGCCTCCCGGCCAGTTCAATCCAACCTCCTGCCCCGGCCCCAGCTTCACCGCGCCGACTTGCCCGCAGCATAACGGGTCATCTTCCCCCGACGCCGCCAACGGATCTCGCCTACGCTATCTGGGCCAGAAGCTGCGCACCAACACGTTCCAGCTCGAATACGATTTCAAGCCCAGCTTTGGCGCCCGGCTTGGCTTCCGCTACCTGAAGCGCAAGGTCTACGACTTTGACGCCCTGCTCTACAACCAGGAAATCTTTTACCCCGGTGGAAAGACCGGCGCCGCCGCTGCCGCCCGAGGCGATTGCGCGCTGGTCGATCCCACGCTTCCTTTCTCCCAGGCGAATCTTCCCGACGGCTGCGTCCTGCAAACCAGCGGGCCGCTCGCCGGCGCCATCATCTTCTCCGGCCTGACCCCGGACAGCGATACTCAGCACAACCTCATGGCCAACATCAACGGCTATTCGGGATTGTTCGGCCTATGGGCCCATCCCTCGAAATCCTTCCGGACGGAATTCGATCTGGAACTGTTCTCCGCCGACCAGTCCTACACTCGCATCACCCCGCGCCAATTGCAGCGCTATTTCGTTCACGCCACCTACACTCCGGTCGGCTGGGCTCAGGTGGATAGCTCGATCAGCATCATCGAAAACCGCGACAACGTCGTCGAGGTTCAGGACAAAGAACACAACCGCAATTACAATTTTTCCACTACCCTGATCCCCAACGAGCGCTTTGCCTTTGACTTGGCCTATAGCTACAGCGACATTTTTACCCAGGCCGTCGACTGCTTCGCCGTCTCTCCCTCCGCACCGTTCGGCGCGAATTCCTGCCCCATCGCCGATTCCCCCGTGTCCCTAGGCGCTCTCTCCGTCTACCAGGACACCGGCCATTTCGCCAACGCCGATATCATGTGGAAGCCGGTGAAACAAATCACCTTCAATCTCGGCTACGCCGGCAATTTCGTCCGCGGATCCACGAACTTCCTCAGCCTGACCGCGCCGGGCGGCATCCCGTTCCTGAACGCGAGGACTCCCTACGGTCCGCTCCGCTTCAATTATCACCGCCCCTACGTCAGCCTCACCTGGGCCATGACCGATCACCTGGCCTACAGGGCTGCCTGGGGCTACTACGGCTACGACGAACGGAGCCCGGCGGACCCGGCGACTTTGGCGCCGCTTGGCACGCAGAATTTCAATGGAAACAACATGACCCTGTCGGCGCGGTACACGTTCTGAGCGCCTCGAGCCCGTCGAGCATTCATCCTCAAAGGAAACGTTCAGAGCGGCCGAAGTAGCGGCGCTACCCATCGACCACCGCCTGTGCGGCCGCCGGCCTTGGTTACTTCTTTTCCGCCCTGCCCAGCTCGCGGACGTAGGCTATCACGTCATTCACCTGCTTTTCGCTCAAGCCTTTCACCGGCTGCATCTTGCCGATACCGCCGGTCACTGCCTTTTTCAGCTCGGCGTCGCTCTTGTCCTGAACTTCCTTCGACCCAAGAGGTTTCATGGTGGTGTGGAGCATCTTGGCGATGGCTTCCTTGCCCTCGCCATTCATTCCGTGACAGGTGGCGCAGCTCTTTTGGTAGACGGCCTTGCCCGCCTTCGCGTCACCGGCAGGTGCGGCCCAGGCGAACCCTGCAGCCCCCAAAATCAATGCCGTCGTGCACAGCCAGTTTCGATACATTCTCTCCTCCAAGATGACGTTCCGACCGGTCGTCACCGGCCTCGAGACGAAACCGCCCTTTGAGAGGTTGTGTAACCCGGCCAGCCTCCTCGCCGGCGCCAAACCCCTGCCTTCAGGTGGCATCCTTAGCCGGTTCGGGCCGGGGCCGGTAACGCCGACGCGAGACGAGGGACGGTTTGGGTCACAGTCGCTCTTGTGCGATGATAGCACGAACCTATGCGCTACCGTCTCGGCTGGCGGTTGAAGGCGGTGCTGCCCGTTGCGTTGGTGTTGCTCGCCGGCGTGGCGATCTTCGGCGCCGCGACGCTCGAGCTGGAGACCTCGGCCCGCTACCGAATCTTCGCGATCGCGGCAGGCGGTGCGCTGGCGGTTTGCGCGGTCTTGCTGGTGATGCTGGCGCTGGTGATTCAAAGGCCGCTGGTGGAATTGAGCCGTAAGATCGAGCAGGTCAGCGCGGGCAACATGAACGCTCGCGTGGAATTCGCCAGCCGCGGCGACGACATCGGGCGGCTGGGCCGCCATTTCAACGACATGGTGCAACAGCTCCAGGAGAGCCGGGACGAAGTGCGCCGGATGTACCAGACGCGGATGTCGCGCGCCGAGCACTTGGCAACGCTTGGTGAATTGGCGGCGGGGCTGGCCCATGAAATTCGCAATCCACTCGCCGGTATCGTCGGCGCGGTGGAGATCCTCGGCCGCGAGCTGCCGCCCTCGAATCCCAGCCAGGCCATCGTGGGCGAAGTGCAGCAGGAGGTCCGGCGCATCCAAGGCACGCTCTCCGAATTGCTCAGTTATGCCCGGCCCCGGCCCGCGGAGATGCGGCCGGCGGACCTCAACATCAGCGTGGAGCAGGCGGTGGTGCTGGTGCGGCAGCAAGTGACTTCGCGACCCATCGAGATTCGCTTCACTCCGGCCAGCCTGCCCGCAGTGGTGCACGACCCCGGCCAGATCGAGCAGGTGATACTCAACCTGCTCCTGAACGCCATTCAGGCCATCGACCGGGCCGGCGTTGTCGCGGTGGAGGTGAAAGCCGGGGATGCTTTCGCCACCATCAGCGTGCGCGACAGCGGCCGCGGCATCGCTCCCGAACACCTGGATAGGATCTTCCGGCCCTTCTTCACCACCAAGACACAAGGAACCGGGCTGGGTCTCTCGCTTACGCGGCGCATTATCGATCAGCACGGCGGACGTATCGACGTCCGCAGCAAGGCTGGCGAAGGGACGGAATTCATCATCCAGCTCCCGCTCGCTGGAGCGGAACTCGAAGTGACGGGAACGGACCGGCAGACATGGCAAAAGTCAAACTCCTGATCGTCGATGACGATCGCCTGATCCGCTGGAGCCTGCGGCAGAAGTGCGAAGAGTGGGGCTACCTGGTGGCCGAGGCGGAGAACGGAGCCGAAGCTTGGCGCCTGGCGCAAGCGGAAGCCCCGGAGGTGGTGTTGCTCGACGTCCGCCTGCCCGACGTCAGCGGGCTCGAAGTGCTCCAGCGATTGAAGGAGTCCAGTGAGCCGGGAACGGTCATCATGATCACCGCCGATCCGCAACTGGACGACGTGAAAGCGGCGCTGCGGATGGGCGCCTACGATTTCGTCGGCAAGCCGCTCGATTTTGACGAGCTGCACGTGACGATTCAGAACGCGCTCGAAGCGTTCCGGCTGCGCGATGAGGTGGACACCCTCCGCGGCGAAGTGCGCCGGCAGGCGGGCTACCACGAAGTGGTGGGTACGTCGAAGAAAACCACCGAGCTGATGCGCTTTGTGCGGAAAGTGGCCGGAAGCGAGGCGTCGACGATCCTGATTCAAGGCGAAAGCGGAACCGGAAAGGACCTGATTGCCAAGGTGCTGCACTTCGAAAGCGCCCGCCGCGAAGGGCCCTTCGTCGCCATCAACTGCTCCGCCATCCCCGAAACGCTGATGGAGGCGGAACTGTTCGGGCATGAAAAGGGCGCCTTCACCGACGCCAAGGCGATGAAGAAGGGACTGTTCGAAGTGGCCGATCAGGGAACCCTGTTTCTGGACGAAATCGGCGAGTTGTCGCCCTTCCTCCAGGCCAAGCTGCTGCGGGTGCTCGAAGACCAGGTGATTCGCCGGGTGGGCGGCGTGCGCGACATCCACACCAACGTCCGGGTGGTTGCCGCGTCGAATCGCGATCTCGAGCGGGCAGTGCGCGAAGGCCACTTCCGCCAGGACCTCTACTATCGGCTGGCGGTCATCTCGATTTACATCCCGCCGCTCCGCGAACGCAGGGGCGACATCCTGCCGCTGGTGGAATTCTTCATCCAGGATTACAACCGGCGGTTCCGCAAGTCGGTTCGCGGCGTCGTCCCCGAAACCGAGAGGCTGCTGCTGGCTTACGACTGGCCGGGGAACGTGCGCGAACTGCGCAACGCCATCGAGCGCGCCATGATTCTCGAGGACGAGCCGCTGTTGCGCGCCAGCTACCTGCCCTTCGCCGTCACCCAGCCCCACGCCGGCGTTACCGCCTTCGAGCGGGCGGCGGCCCCGGCGGCGGGCAAGAGCCTCCCTGGCGGGCGAAAGCTGCCGGCGCTGACGATTCCCGAAGGCGGCACTTCTCTCGAGGCCATTGAGCGGTCCATGGTGGAACTGGCGCTCGAACAAGCCGCCGGTAACCAGACGCACGCCGCACGCCTGCTCGATATCAGCCGCGACGCCCTGCGCTACAAGATGAAGAAATTCGGCCTGATTCGCGAAGAGGAAGAAGGCGAACAAGCCGCTTCTTCCTGAGGTCCGCCCGGCGGACGAGCTTCATCCAAACTCCCCCTGAATGCGGCTCGCTTGCGGATGCGGATCGTCCTTCGAGGAACAATGAATGAGGAGCCGGCCGATTGGGATTTGCGGGTCTCAGTCTTCGCCTCTTGGCGAGCACTCACCCGGCCGGCTCCACGCTTCCCTGAACTGGCACTTACGATTCCAAACTTCCGGTGCGACCGGTGCGTTCTAATCTCCGCAAAGGGAATGGCTTAGCCTCCTGCGCCACCGGCGAGGACCAGCAAATCTCCGGGGAAATTACGCAAGCCGAGTGTGAAATCGCGCAATAAGCCCCGTGTCGTTCGCTGGTTTCCGTCTCGGCGGGCGCCAAACCAATCACGTGCCCCCGGTTAAGTGCAGCGGCCGGTTTTGGATGGGCGTGAGATGGGCAGGACGCCGAGTGACTAAAGTCTCTCCCGCACCGCGGCCATCAATTTGCCATCCTCCAGCTTTGGCAATGCACCCTCAATCGGCATCTCCGCGTGTCGCCTACTTCTCGATGGAGATTGCCCTCGATTCCGGGAGTCCCCTCCCCACTTACGCCGGCGGATTGGGAGTTCTGGCAGGAGACCTTCTGGAAACCGCAGCCGACCTGGAAGTACCGATGGCCGGAGTAACGCTGCTATACCGGAAAGGATATTTCCGCCAGCGCCTGGATGACCAGGGCAACCAAACCGAAGAGCCGGTCGAGTGGCGACCGGAAGAGATGCTCGATCCGGTCGAACCCACGACCACGGTGCGAATCGAGGACCGCACGGTGCGGGTGCGTGCCTGGCGCCGCTGGATTCGTGGCGTGACCGGCGCGGCGGTCCCCGTCTATTTGCTCGATACCGCGCTCGAGGAAAATTCACTCTGGGATCGGACCCTCACCGATTCGCTCTATGGGGGCGATGCGCATTATCGGCTGTGCCAGGAAGTGGTTCTCGGTATCGGCGGCGTGCGAATGCTCGCCGCCCTGGGGCATCGCGACATCGCCATCTATCACATGAACGAAGGCCATGCCGCCCTGCTGGCCGTCGCCCTGGCCGAGCAAAGGCTTGGCGGCCGGCCGCTCGACAAAATCTCCGCCGACGACTTGGACGCGTTGCGCCGCCAGTGCGTCTTCACCACTCACACGCCCGTGCCCGCCGGTTTCGACCAGTTCCCTCGCGAGCTGGCCGAGCGGGTGCTCGGACCGGAATATATCGAGGCGCTCGAGCTCGCCGGCCGATTCCATGACGGCGTCTTGAACATGACCTACCTCGGCCTCGCCGCCTCTCACTACATCAACGGCGTCGCCATGAGGCACGGCGAGGTTTCCCGAGGCATGTTTCCCCGTTACCCGGTCCGCGCCATCACCAACGGAGTCCACGCGGTGCATTGGACTTCGCCGCCGTTCGCCGCGCTTTACGACCGTCATATCCCCGAGTGGCGGCGCGACAACGCCTACCTGCGCTACGTCATCGGCATTTCCCGCGACGAAATCGCCGCCGCCCACGCCGAAGCCAAAGGCAAATTGCTCAATGAAATTCGCGCCGAAACGGGCGCCGTCTTTGATCCGAAAACGCTTACCATCGGCTTCGCCCGCCGTGCCACCGCCTACAAGCGGCCGGAACTCGTGTTGTCGAATCTGGACAGGCTGCGCTCGATCGCCTTGAACGTCGGCCCGCTCCAATTGGTTTATGCCGGCAAGGCGCATCCGCAAGACGAAGGCGGGCGCGAGGTCATCCGCCGCGTCTTCGCCGCCGCCGGACAGATTCGGAACCGCGTTCCTGTTGTTTACCTCCAGGATTACGATCTTGGCCGCGCCCGGCTGCTCACCAGTGGCGTTGATTTATGGCTGAACACCCCCCAGCGCCCCGAGGAAGCTTCTGGTACCAGCGGAATGAAAGCGGCGCTCAACGGCGTGCCGAGCTTGAGTGTGCTGGATGGCTGGTGGGTGGAGGGGCACATCGAGGGAGTCACCGGCTGGGCCATCGGGCCCGATGAACAGATTGCCCTCGAACCCGGCTCGGAGGCTGAATCCCTCTACGATAAACTCGAAAACGTCATTCTGCCGATTTTCTACGGCCGCCCGTTGGATTATTCGCAGGTGATGCGCTGGGCCATCACTCTGAACGGCTCGTTCTTCAACACCCAGCGGATGCTGCGGCAATACCTTCAGAACGCCTACGGAATCGAAGCCTGACCTGCTGGCCGGTAGCGTGGAGCCCGTTCAGCAGTCGGAACCGGCCAGGGGAGGCAAGATCGCTTCGCCCGGCTTGCTCAAACCGGCCATCGCCTGCTCGTCCGCCACGTCCAAGTTCAGCGAGAACAGGTAGGGATCCTTTTGCCGGTCCTGCACGAACCCAAGCGTACGGACCAGCCGCAGCAAGGGCAGATTATCCGGCTCGGTCATGCCCCAGGCTTTTCGCAAGCCCATCCGTCGCGCCTGCTCCAGAAGCGTCGCGAGCAGCCGCCGCCCGATACCCCGGCCGCGAAAGTCCTGATGAACGAACACCGCCACCTCGCCGGCGTCGCCTTCGGGGCAGAGCACCGCGTGGCCGACCAGCTTGCCGTCAGCGTAAGCGAGAAAATTGAGGAATGGCGCCAACCCAGCGATCCACTGCTCCAGTTGGGAGTGGGGCGGCAGACCGAGCGAAGCGGCTTTTGGTTCGAACCCCTGGTACATGGCGAGCAGCTCACCGCGGTCGGCGGTGGTTCCCAATCGAATTTCCGCTTCCTGCCCTTTTTCCACTTCGGTCGCCACGCTCAACGGTTCCTCCCCGGGAATGAGCCTAACTCCCCCGCCCTAGGAGCACTCGCGGGGCCAACGCCATGTATTCGGCGCGGATTCCGGCTAACTTCCAAAGGGACACGTCTTTAGGCGAGGGCCGGGAGCGTCCATGAAGACCTCCTCGTTTACCAACTTGCGCTGCCAAGCGCAAGGAATGAGCGAACTCGCGCAGCCCCGGCCGTGAGGAATGCTGGCTGATCGCCGTAAGTGTTTGTAACTATTCCACTTGAGCGGGTCCAGGCGTGGCACCGTAAATGCTCCGGCTCTGAGCCGGGACGATGTGCCGGAAATCTCTGGCACCAGTTGCAAGAGGGAGGAAGGCGATGAACGAGCTTCCGAGAACCCAACCAGCGACCGCCGTGGTGGCAAATCCGGTGGATCTACCGGGAATGATCGTCCTGCGGAACATCCTTGTCGCAACCGATTTCTCCCCCGCTTCGGAAATGGCGCTTGACTACGCCGTCGCCATCGCCCGCCGCTACGAATCCCATTTATACATCGTTCATGCCATTCGGCCGGAACTCTATGCTCTCACCCCGCCGGAGGCCACCGGTGGCATGGTCGAGATCGTCCGCCAGGCAGCCGAGCAGGAAATGGCGAATCTTCTCATCTCCGGCAGGCTGAGGGAGGTGCCGCATCAGGCCATGGTTGAGGAGGGCGACGTCTGGTCGGTGCTTGCCGAACTGACCTCCAAACACCACGCCGATTTGATTGTGGTCGGCACGCACGGCCGCTCCGGACTCGAAAAAATGTTCCTGGGTTCGGTGGCCGAACGCGTCTTTCGGCTGTCGATGCAGCCGGTATTGACGGTTGGCCCCAAAGTCTCGAAGCAGGCCCCGGCCGAAATCGCCTTGAAGAATGTTGTCTACGCCACCGACTTCGGTCCCACCTCGCTCCGGGCTCTGCCCTACGCACTCTCCCTGGCGCAGGAATACCAGGCGAAGCTCACGCTGATTCACGTCGCCGGCGACAGGGCCGGCGCTTCCACCGAAGATGAAGCCAAGATCAGCGAGGCGTCCGCCGAGCGTTTGCAGCAGATGCTGCCGCCCGGAGCCGACCTGTGGTGCTTCCCGGAATTCCTTGCGGTCTTTGGTCCGCTGGTTGAAAGCATCCTGGCCGCTGCCCGGCAGCGTTCAGCCGACTTGCTGGTGCTGGGCATTCGTGGCGGCGGCGCCGTGACCGGCCACTTGCCCGCGGCCAACGCCTACCGCCTGGTGCGCGAGGCGACCTGCCCGGTGCTCACCGTTCGTGGCTGATCCGGACTCGCGGCAAGGCAGGAGGGAGCCAGCTCGAGCGCCGGGATAGCGCCGCAAAGCGGCGTCCGCATTCCGGCCCTCCGCGCGGGAAGACAGCTGCACTGCCGAAAACCCTAATTGGCCGCCCGCAGCCCGGCTCGGAAACCGGCAGCTCAGTGGAACCCGACGTAGTCGCCCACGTAGAACGCATCGGTCTTGGTATCGACGCAAATCGGCGAGCGATAGAGCGGCGCGATGCCTCTCGTGGTGGGCATCTGGTCGCGAAACGCCAGAAACAGCGGCGTCAAGGCGAGGGCGGGAAACCGCCCGTCGGCATCCTGATGGCCGGGAAGGAAAATCCTGGGGTTGTAAAGCTTCACCATCGGCAGGGCGACATGGGTCATCACCCAACTCGGCCCGGGACCCTGATAACCGAGGATGGCCAAGTCGACCCTGCCGCCGTTGGCGTGGAGTGAAGCGGCGAGCTTGCGCTCGCCGTCGGAAATCTCTCCGGGGCTGTCCCGAAAAACCAGGCGAAAGCCGCTCTCGAAGGTGAGCGCGTAGGCGATCGTACCGCGGTGGATGATATCCATCTCCGGATCCGATGGGTCGAGCTTCGGCTGCAATTTCCGGACGCGGGCTTGCCACGCCTGCTGTTCCGCTGTCACAGGTGGACTGGCGGCGGCGTAGGCGTCATGGAATTTGGCGACCACGCCGGGATCGAATTGCGAATGGATCGCTAGCGCCGTTTGCACCGTGTAACCCGGCAGGGGAATGGTTTCGCCGCCGCGAACGTAGTGGATGCGAGCCGCGGGAACGCCTTCCTGCTGCAGGTACGGTCGGCCTGACGGAGCCACGAAGATCAGCGCTCCCGTCTTGCGAGTCACCGCCGGCGCGTCTTCAATGTGATCGAAGTGGGCATGGCCGATGAAAAGCGCGTCGGCGCGCTGGATGTCCGCCGCCGTCAAACCCACCGTCGCCGCCGTCGGCGGACGCGACCCGTCGTAATAGGCGTCGAACAGAATCACCTTGCCTCGGTAGGCGGCTTCGTAGCTGGCGTATCCAAACCAGCGCAACACCATCACATCCGGATTGGCGGGCATCGGCCCGCCAGCCGAGGCCGGGTGGAGCGTCCGGCAGGCAGGTTCGCGCTCGAAGATTGCCGCTTGGCCGTAGCCGGGAATGGCCATCGCCACCCATCCCCAGCCCAGCAGTGCACCCACCACGAATTTTGCGAGTTGCATCGCCCACCTTCGCTTTTCTTCCCGCCGCCGAGAACCGGGGTGACACGCTACACTGGTAGCGCGTCGCCGGCCATCGGAAACTTTCCTCGAACCGTTCGCCCGCCGCCGCAGCCGGCCGCCGGCAGCTTTATTCCGAGCCCTTCATCGGAATTTTGATGCCGTGCTGGCGGGCGAAATCGATGGCTTCGGGATAGCCGGCGTCGGCATGGCGAGCGACACCGATGCCGGGATCGTTCGTCAGCACCCGCTCGATCCGCCGGGCCATCTGGTCCGAGCCGTCGGCTACCACCACCTGGCCGGCGTGCTGCGAATAGCCGATGCCCACTCCTCCGCCGTTGTGGATCGACACCCACGTCGCTCCGCTCGCCGTATTGAGCATCGCGTTCAGCAGCGGCCAGTCGGCGATCGCATCCGAGCCGTCGCGCATGGCTTCGGTTTCGCGATAAGGCGAGGCGACCGAGCCGCAATCCAGATGGTCGCGGCCGATGACGATTGGCGCCTTCAACTCGCCGCGGGCAACGAGTTCGTTCATCGCCAATCCGAACCGGTCGCGTTCCCCATACCCCAGCCAGCAAATCCGGGCGGGCAGTCCCTGGAAACGCACCCGCTTCCCCGCCAGCCGAATCCAGCGCGTCAAAACCTCGTTCTGGGGAAACAACTCCAGCACCAGCCGGTCGGTGCGATGGATATCCGACGGCTCGCCCGAAAGCGCCGCCCAGCGGAATGGCCCGCGCCCTTCGCAAAACAGCGGCCGGATGTAAGCCGGCACGAATCCGGGGAAATCGTAGGCGTTCTTGACCCCTGCTTCGAATGCCATCGTGCGGATGTTATTGCCGTAATCGAAAGCCACCGCGCCGAGTTTTTGCAGCTCGAGCATGCCCCGCACGTGGGCGGCAATCGAATCGAGCGTTCGCCGGCGATAGTCCTCGGGATCGCGCCGGCGGAGTTCGGCCGCCTGCTCGACGCTGAATCCCTGGGGAATGTAGCCGTTCACCGGATCGTGCGCGCTGGTCTGGTCGGTGAGCAGATCAGGAACTACGCCGCGCGCCGCCAGCTCCGGTATCACGTCGGCGGCGTTGCCGAGCAAGCCCACCGAGGCGGCCTCCCGCTTTCGCACCGCATTCCGCAATATCCGAAGTGCTTCGTCCAGGCTGTTGACCATCACGTCGCAGTAGCCACTCTTCTCCCGCCGTATGATCCGCTCCGGATCGACTTCGACGCACAGGATTGCTGCGCCATTCATCGTCCCCGCCAGCGGCTGCGCGCCTCCCATGCCCCCCATCCCCGCGGTGACGATCAGCCGGCCGGCCAGCTCACCGCCGAAATGCTTGCGGCCGGCGGCGGCAAACGTTTCGTAGGTGCCTTGAAGGATCCCCTGCGTGCCGATGTAGATCCAGCTACCCGCGGTCATCTGGCCATACATCGTCAGTCCAGCGCGCTCGAGTTCACCGAAATGCCGCCAGTCGTTCCACTTGCCCACCAGGTTGGCGTTGGCGATCAAAACGCGCGGCGCCCACTCGTGGGTGCGAAACACGCCCACGGGCTTGCCCGATTGCACCAGCAGTGTTTCGTCGCCGGCCAATTCCCGCAGGCAGCCGACGATCACTTCGAACGAAGCCCAGTTGCGCGCCGCGCGGCCCGAGCCGCCGTAGACCACCAGTTCCTCCGGCTGCTCGGCGACTTCCGGATCGAGGTTATTCATCAACATCCGGAGAGCCGCTTCCTGGCCCCAGCCCTTGCACGTCCGCTCCGGTCCGCGCGCCGCGCGAACGGTGCGGTGGGCGGGCTGGTGTTCGGTGACAGTCTTGTCCATGGGCGCTCCCGAACCGGCAGACGCGCAGCTCATCTTAGCGCAGGCCGCCTGGGCGATTCGAGCGACATGCAGATCAGGGAGCTGGGCGTTTAGCCGGGTCGACAGTTGAGCCAGACGAGCGATGGCGGATAGGCACCGGCAGCCAGCTTGTAACAAGTTCGATGTTACGTTGTTAATAGTGAAGAAAACAGTTGTCACCTTTCCTGGTGCCTGCTACTATCTGCCGCGTTCAGGAACGGGAGTGGGAGGTGCCTATGGCTCTTTTCTGTCGGCTGTGCGCAAAAAGACATGCGCGATTCCGCTGCCAGGGGAAAGTGAAGGCTGACAAGGAACACGACCTCTGCTTCGCCTGTTTCGGGCGTTGACCAACCGGCTGCGCAACACGGTGCAAACGTATGAAAAAGGCAACCATCTCCCCGGTTGAGGCGAGCGGCAAGCCAGCCGCAATGACATCGGGTCTCAAAGTGGCCGACGAAGTTTGGATCGCCGCCGCCCTGCTGCACCGCGAGCAGCCGGATCGCAGCGATTTCTCGATCGAAGAAATCGTCCACCGCGCCGGGCAGGAAAGCCTCACCGGGCGTCTTCGTCCCGGTGTCTACGTCCACGTCGTTCAGCATTGCGTGGCGAACCGGCCCCCGAATCGTGCCCGCTACCGCATGCTCTATGAGACAGCTTCGGGCCGCCGCCGCCTTTTCCGGCCGCCCGACGCTTACCATCCCGGCCGAGAAGGCGGGAAAATGGCGCCCAATGCGGAGGAGATGCCGCAGAACTATAGGAGCTTCCTGGATTGGTACCGGGAATGGTGTTCCGCCGCGGCCGGGGCGGCCGCGACGGAGGACCCGCTGCTTGCGCTTTTCGGCTCCGGGAAAAAGCTGTGGGCCGACGAGCCCGCCGACGACTATATGCGTCGGCTGCGCGAGGGCTGGCAGTGAGCCGGATCTTCTGGGACACCAACCTCTTCATTTATCTGTTCGAAGGCCATGGGCCGTTTTCGGAGCGGACCTCGCAATTGCGTCGAACGATGCTCGCTCGCGGCGATCAACTGCTAACGTCGACGCTCACGCTCGGCGAAGTGCTCGTCAAGCCCATCGAGCGGGGAGACGCGAACCTTGCGTTCCGATACGAACAGGCGATTTCCCGGACGGCAATCCTCATCCCCCTGGATGCGCGAGCCGCACGACTCTATGCCAGCCTCCGATGCGAACGGGCGCTGCGGCCGCCGGACGCCATTCAACTGGCCTGTGCCGCCACGGTTGGCGTCGATCTCTTTATCACCAACGACGCGAAACTCCAATCGCGGCAGATCGAAGGCATTCAATTCGTCGTGTCGCTGGACCGGGCGCCCATCTGAACCCGCGCGGCAGGGCTTGGCCGAACGCGGCCCGGAGAAAAAAACCACGTCCTTTCCTCTGATTGCACCCGCCTTCGGGCTGGGGTAAAGTTCGACGCGGCGGCCGCCGTGAACTATCCAAGCCTGGTTCAGTGCTTTCTGACCGCGGTGGATACCTACCCGAATCCCCGAGCGCAGATGCGCAAGGAAGGCGGACGCTGGCAGGGGATTTCTTCCACCGAGATGCTGCGCCGCGTTGCCGGCCTGGCCACCTCGCTCGCGCATTCGCGCGTCTTCGGCGGCGACCGCGTGGCGCTGTTTTCACCCAACCGGCCCGAATGGCACATCGCCGACATGGCGGTATTGGGGATGGGGGGCATCACCGTTCCCATCTATCCCAACGAATCCACCGACCGGCTGGTCTACATGCTCAACCACTCCGAAGCCAAAGCGATCTTTGCCGTCGGCCCGGCCCAGGTCGACCGCCTGCTGGCTTGCCGCGACCGCCTGCCGTCGCTCGAAACGATTATCGTCGCCGCCTACGCCAAGCCGGTGCCCAGCGGCGTGCTCCGCTACGACGACATGGTCGGCCGCTCCGATCCCCACGACATCAACGCCTTCACCCGCCGCGCCGCCGAAGTCAAGCCCGCCGATTTGGCCAGCATCATCTACACTTCCGGCACCACCGGCGAGCCGAAGGGCGTGATGCTGACGCACGCCAATTTCAGCTCGAACGCCCTCGACAGCCTCCGGGTATCCGATGTCCGCCGCACCGACGTCTCTCTCTCTTTCCTCCCGCTCTCCCACGTCTACGAACGGATCATGGGCTACACCGCGTTGTTCCGCGGCGTCACCATCGCCTACGTCGAGCGTATGGACGACGTTCCCCAGGCCTTGCTCGAGGTGCGTCCCACCTCCGCCGCCGCCGTGCCCCGGTTCTTCGAAAAGACCTATGCCGGCATCATGGAAGCCCGGCAGCGACTTGGCGGCCAGCGGCGCAACGCGCTCGATTGGGGTCTGGCGGTCGCCCACCAGTCCATCGGCTGGCGCGCTTATGGCAGGCCGTTTCCGCTCAAGCGCAAGCTCGTCTGGTACGCCGCCAGCCTGCTCGTGTTCCGCCGCATTCGCCGGCGATTGGGCGGGCGCATCCGCGCCTTCTATTCGGGAGGCGGGCCGCTGGGACGGGACTTGGCGGAATTTTTCTGGTCGATTGGCGTGCCGGTGCTCGAAGGCTACGGGCTAACGGAAACTTCGCCCATCGTCTCGAGCAGTACCTTCCGCTATCATCGGCCGGGAACCGTCGGCCGGCCGATACCCAACGTCGAGGTGCGCACCGCCGAGGACGGCGAAATCCTGGTTCGAGGTCCCTGCGTGATGAAGGGATATTACAAGGCTCCCGAGCAGACTGCCGAGGTGCTCGGCGACGACGGGTGGCTGCACACCGGCGACATCGGCCATCTGGACGCCGACGGCTACCTGGTGATCACCGATCGCAAGAGGGAGCTGCTGAAAACCGCCGGTGGAAAATTCGTCGCTCCCCAGCCAATCGAGAACCTGTTGAAGTCCTCCCCCTACATCGCCAACGCTTGCGTCGTTGGCGATCGGCGGAAATTCGTTGCCGCGCTGATCGTTCCGAATTTCGAGGCCATGCGCGCCAAGGCCCGCCAGGCAGGCGTGGTGCTCGGCGCGCCGGCGGAAATCGCCGCTCATCCGTGGGCGCAGAAACTCATCGGCGACGAAATCGCCCGGCTCGCCGAGCCGCTGGCGCAATACGAACGGCCCAAACGGTACGTCCTGCTCGATCGCGATTTCTCCACCGAACGCGGCGAGTTGACCTACACCCTGAAGCTCCGCCGCCGGGTGGTCGAAGAGCATTGCCAGGCCCAAATCGATCAGCTCTACGCCGACGTCGCCGAGCCGCGGCCCACGCCCTCCGCCTGACGCGGGGAACAGCGCCGGCATCGGCCCTCGCCCCCGCCTTCGCGAACTTGATTGCCGCCGTCCGGGCGCTCCAAAACCGGCTTGCCTTATCCGCCGATTCCCTGCCCGCGGTCTCGGCTCGAAACAAGACGCCGGATGCGCCGCCGGAGTAAAATCGATTGCGGAGTAATTCAGCCATGGATGACTCGCTGGTGATTGGCGGCCGCAGCTTTCGCTCGCGGCTGATTGTGGGCACGGGCAAGTACCGGACGATGCGCGAAATGGCCCAGGCAATCGAGGCTTCCGGCGCTGAGATGGTGACCGTCGCGTTGCGCCGCATCGATCTCGCCGATCGGCCGGGAGAGACCCTGCTCGATTATCTCGATCGCGACCGCTATTTCCTGCTCCCCAATACCGCCGGCTGCTACACCGCCGACGATGCATTCCGCACCGCCCACCTCGCCCGCGAGCTGGGCCTGTCCAACTGGGTGAAACTCGAAGTCATCGGAGACCAGCAAACGCTGTTTCCCGACACCGAGCAACTGCTCGCCGCCACCCGGGCGCTCGCCAAAGAAGGCTTCGTCGTGCTCCCCTATACCACCGATGACTTGATTGTCGCTCGCAAGCTGGTGGATGCCGGCGCCGCCGCGGTGATGCCGCTGGGCGCGCCCATCGGGTCCGGCCTGGGCATTCAGAACTTGACCAACCTGCGGATTCTGCGCGAGCGCATCACCGAGGTCCCCTTGATTGTCGATGCCGGCGTCGGCACCGCCTCCGACGCCACCCTCGCCATGGAACTCGGCTTCGACGGCGTCTTGATGAATACCGCCATCGCCGGCGCGCAGGAGCCGGTGCGGATGGCCGAGGCCATGCGCTCGGCAGTCGATTCCGGCCGCAAGGCCTTCCTCGCCGGCCGCATCCCCAAGAAACTCTACGCCACCCCGTCCAGCCCGCTCGAGGGAGTCGTCCGCTAGCGCCGCGCCTGCGCCGCTCGGGGCGCCGGCTGAGAACTGCGACGCGCGCAGCGGCATGCGGGGCGGAGTGATACCCCAAATTTATGCGAACCACCCTCCAGGCTTTCACCGGCGCGGTGCTCTACCTGGTGGCGGGGATGCTGCTGCTCGGCCGTGCCAGGCTCGTACAGGCCTGGGGCATTCGGATGGCGCTCAAGTATCCTCACCTGTATTCGTCTGCCGCGTTTCGCAATTGGCTGCATTCGCCGGGCTACGTTCCCTTCCTCCAGGTGGTCGGGGCGGCGGCGGTGGCGATCTCGGCGCTGCTCTTCTACGCCGGCTGCTCCTCGGTGAAACGATAACCTCGCCGACCGCCGGACCTGCGCTCCCCGGTCACGCAAATAGCGTGTGCCAGGTGGTATCCACCAGGGCGTGGACGAGGCAGGCGGTGGTGAGCGAACCGGATTTCGACCACGCGCGGCCGTAGAACAGCCCCGCGATCGCCGCCAGCGCCACGTAGCGCCAGTTGGGAAAACCGTGCACGATGTGCGACAGACCGAACAGCATCGACGCCGCGATCCACCCCAGGTTCGCGCTCCGCAGGCTTTTCGAAAGCAGGTTCTGCAGCAGCCCGCGAAACAGGAACTCCTCGGGCCATGCGGTGAACAGAGTGATGCCTAGCGCCGAAAGCGGCAGGGATTTCAACCGCGCCAACGAAGGCGCGAACCGGATGAAGCCCGTCCACTCGCCCAGCGGAATCGCAATCGCCGCGAAAACAACGAAGTTCACCGCCACCGCAGCGGTGAATCCCCTGCCCCAGGCAATCGTATAACCCACCCCGTCCAACTCCCGCAGAAACAGGAAGGCGACGATTCCCGCGTCCAACCCGAACAGGATGGCCAGCGTGTGCGTCGCCTGCCCCGGGTACGGAAACAATGGGTTCGTCCACCGGAATTCGAGCGGAAGCCACAGTGCCACAAGCGCGGCGTAGTCCTGCCACCGGCCCGCAGGCCGGCCGCGCGCCGCCAAGCCCAGCAGCGATGGAGTCTCGATGTAAGCCAGCCCGCCAATCAGCCTCTGCCAGGTGTAATTGCCGGTGCCCGCGAGGTAGCTCACGAAGAGGGCGCCGAGCAGAAGCGGAAAGAGCAGAAGGCCGGCCTGGCCGGAAAGCCTCCTCAGTTTTTCCTGGAAGCCCCGCGCTCCGCTGAATATCTGGCCGCCAAGAAGCAGCGCCAGAACCACCGCCGCCAGAGCGTATGCGGCTCCGCCGTAGCCCAGCCGGACCCCGAGCAGGGTGATGGCGAGTGCCAGCACCGCCCAGAGCCCCATTGCCGCGGCAGCCGGAATCGATCGAGGCTGGTTCATTTCACCAGGAAGAGCCGCCCCCGTTCCAACGCTCGCAGGGCGCGGCGCTGCTTCATTTTGGCACGACCGCACATCCGGCGAAACCTCCCCGCGCCGGGAAATCGCCTCGGCGTAAGATGACTGTTTCGGGAGCCTGCATCCCGGCCGAACCGCCGATGCCTCCGATGAACAAACCGCGCCTGACTCACATCGACTGGATGCGCGGCCTGGCGTGCCTGCTGATGTTTCAAACGCATTGTTACGATTCCTGGCTCGGCGGCTCCGGCCGCCATACCCGGTTCTTCGGCTGGTCGCAACTGGTGGGCACGCTGCCGGCGCCGTTGTTTCTCTTTCTCGCCGGCATCTCGGTGGGGCTGGGCATCGACCGCCACCTACGAAGGGGAACCCCGCCGGGTCAGGCGGCCCTGCAAACGATGCAGCGCGGCGCGGAGATCCTGGGTCTGGGCCTGCTGTTTCGCGTGCAGGAATTCGTGCTCGGTTTGCCTTCGGCGCCATGGACCGACCTGCTTCGGGTGGACATTTTGAACGCCATCGGCTTGTCCATCTCGCTGATGGGCCTGGTCTACGCGGCGGCAAGAACGCCGCGGCGGACGATCGCTGCCGCGGCGGCCTCGGCCGCTGCGATCAGCCTGCTGACGCCGCTCGTGTGGACGAGCTGGCGGCCGCGGTGGCTGCCGTGGTTTGTCGAGTCGTACGTTAATGGCGTGCACACCTTCGGCACGCCGCAGCACTGGCTGTTTCCCGTTTTCCCGTGGACGGCTTTCGCCTTCGCCGGTTTGGTTTTCGGCCTGGTAATAGTCGGCCGGGCGGCGCGGGAACACCCCGGCTGGACGCATCTCGCCCTCGGATTGACCGGCGCAGGCTTGTTCGTGCTGGGCTTGAAACTGGATGGCTTGCCTATGAAGGTTTATCCGGTGTACGACTTCTGGCATACCAGTCCGAATTTCTTCCTGGCGCGGCTGGGCGTGCTTCTCCTCATTTTATCGTTCACCTACGCCTGGTGCCGCTGGGGCGCCGGGGAGCGGGGTTTCAGCCCGCTCATCCAGATGGGCACCACGTCGCTCATCGTGTATTGGGTGCACATTGAATTCGTCTACGGGCGGTTCTCGATTCTCCCCAAACGCGGCTCGAGCATCGCCGCGGCGTCGCTGGGTCTGGCGTCGATTTTCGTCGCGATGCTGCTCGTGTCGATTGCGCGGACGCGAATGAAGGGCCGCGGCGTCCACGTTGGCGCATGGATGGCGAAATTCGCCCGGCAGCCGGGAGCCGCCAGCGGTTGAAGCTGCGGCGGAGGGTGGCCGTTCAGTTGGGCAGGACTCTCGCCTGTGGCGTTGGCGGCACGAAAGGAGAAGCGGCGATTGCAGTGGTTTGTGCTGGCGCACCGGCCTGCCGCGGCGGGCCTGCCCGCCGGCTCGCGTCCGCTACCGGTGCGGCGGGGCGGCGGGGGCCGCTTGAGGCATGAGCGGCTCGGATAGCGTCGGCGTCGCAGCGCCGCTCTGGCCAGGCGATTTTGGCGGCAGCTTGAACACAAGGTCGCCCGGCTTCACCAGACCCATTTGTTCCCTGGCCACACGCTCGATGGCGTTGGGATCGGACTTCAGTTCCCGCACCTGGCCGGCGAGCGCCTGGTTTTCCTGATTCAGTTTCTGAATGTTCTGCTGCAACTGTCGCTCTTGCAACTTCATCCGGTGGGCAACGATCAGCCCATGAGAGCCGAAAATGCCGTTCATCGCGAGGGCGAGAATGCCCAAAACCACCAGCACGTAGAGCACGCGGCCTGCTGGCAGCCTGCTGCCGGAAGGATTCAGCTCAGAATCCATTGCTTGGTCTCCTCCGCAAGCCGGCTCGCCAGTCTCGGCGAGCCCGCTTCGGCATAGATTCGCGAAAGCGGTTCGGTGCCCGAGGGCCGGACGAGCAGCCACGAACCGTCTTCGAATTCCAATTGCAAGCCGTCGGTGCGGTCGGTGCGGCGAACTCGCCGGCCGAGAAACTCTTCCGGATCGCTCTTCATCCAGCCGGCCAGCCGCTCGCTCGCCGCGGCGGTGAGCGGAACATTCAGCCGGACCGGCCAGAACTCCGCCCCGATCCGGCGAAACAGTTCACGCAGTTGAGCTCCGAGTGGGCCGCCCTCGGCAGCCATTTCGGCGGCGAGCAGGCAGGCGAGAATTCCGTCTTTTTCCGGAATGTGGCCGCGGATGGAAAGTCCGGCGCTTTCCTCGCCGCCCAGCGCCACGCGATCTTCCAGAACGTACGGCCCGATATACTTGAAACCCACCGGCGTCTGGTAAACAGGAAGGCGGTGATGGCGGGCGACGGCGTCGACCAGGTGCGACGTCGCCACGCTGCGAACCACTCCCAGCCGCCAGCCCCGGCTCCGCACTAGATAGTCGTAGGCCAGTCCGAGAAAATGATTGGGTGAGAGGAAACGGCCTCCGGCATCCAGAATCCCAAAGCGATCGGCGTCCCCGTCGGTGGCCAGGCCCAAGCCGGCGCTTCCTTCGCGCAACGCAGGGACCAGTGAACCCAGATGATCGGGGGAGGGGTCGGGCGCGTGGCCCCCAAACAACACGTTGCGCTCGGCGTGGAGGACGCGAACGGGAATTCCGCGCTCGACGAGAGCGCGATCCAGCCAGCCGGCCCCGGCGCCGTGCATCGCATCGTAGGCCAGCGCCATCTTCCCCTTGCGTATCAAATCGAACCGCACCAGGTGATCGAGCCCTTCGAGGTACGTGGGGCGGGGATCGACCGTCTCCGCGGGCCGGGCGTCATCGCCGGCGCGCGGCTCCCAGCCGCGTGCCGCCAGCTCGGCGGCGATCCGCTCGATTTCGGCCGATTGTTCACGATCGGCCGGCGCGCCGTCGGCTCCCGAGAATTTCAACCCGTTGTATTCAGCGGGGTTGTGGCTGGCGGTGAAATTGACGCCTCCTTGCAGGCCGCGCCCGCGGATCTCGAAGGAAACCGCCGGGGTGGGAGTGGCCCGCTCGGCCAGCAGTACGCCAACCCCTTCGCAGGACAGCACTCGCGCCGCCGCCCGGCCGAATTCCTCGGAGAAGAACCGGGTGTCGTAAGCGACCAGCACCTTGGCTTGCCGGTGCCGTGCACGGAGATGGCGGGCAATCGCCGCCGCCGCCAAACGCACTCCGGCAAACGTGAAATCATCGGCGATGACGCCGCGCCAGCCCGAGGTGCCGAATCGGATGGGAGCCGCAGACATCGGCTGCTATTGTATAGCCGCAGCGCCAAAGGAAAGCTCCGTTTCCCGACGCGAGACGCGCGAAGGAGTAACCGGAGAGTGAAATCGGCCCGAGGAAAAGGAGGGCGGTGCGATGACTGACGCCGTGGTGGTGCTGGTGAATTGCGCGAACGCGAGCGAGGCCGCTCGCATCGCCCGCGCGCTGGTAACCGAGCGCCTGGCCGCCTGCGTGAACGTTCAGCAGTCGGCGGTGCGCTCGATCTATCGCTGGCAAGGGAAATTGGAACGGACGCGCGAGGTCATGCTGATCATTAAGACGACCAGGCGGTTGTTTGCGCCGCTCGAAAGCCGGGTGCGCAAACTCCATGGCTACGCCGTCCCTGAAATCATCGCTTTGCCGGTCGCGGCCGGCTCGCGGCGCTACCTGGCGTGGATGGAGCGCTCGGTGGGGGGAAGGCGTGGCCGGCGCCGGCGTTGAGCAGGTCCACAGCCGGCTGGGCCGCGCCTCACAAGCCGACTGTCGCCAGGGCGTGGTCGAGGTCGGCGATCAGGTCTTCGGCGTCCTCGATGCCCACGGAGAGGCGGACCAACCCGTCCGTAATGCCGATGCTGCGGCGGACTTCAGCCGGGATCGACGCGTGGGTCATCGTTCCAGGATGGGAAATGAGCGTCTCCACCCCGCCCAGGCTTTCGGCGAGCGAGCAGAGCCGCACGTGGTTGAGCACTTGGCGGGCGGCCTCGAGCGACCCTACGTCGAACGACAGCATCGCTCCGAATCCGCGTTGCTGCCGCGCCGCCAGTTCATGCTGGGGATGGGTGGCGAGCCCGGGATAGTGCACGCACCGCACTTTGGGATGGGCGGCAAGGAACTGCGCCACTGCCATGCCGTTCTTGCAATGCTGTTCCATGCGCACCGCCAGGGTCTTGACGCCGCGGGAAACCAGCCAGCAATCCATCGGCGCCAGGCCGGTTCCGGCGGAACGCTGCAGAAAATAAAGCTGATCGGCATCTTCCTGCCTGGTAAGGATCGCGGCGCCGCCCACGGCGTCGCTGTGCCCGTTGAGGTACTTGGTGATCGAATGGATCACGATGTGAGCCCCCAGAGCGAGCGGCTGTTGGCAATAAGGGCTCAGAAACGTGTTGTCGACAACCATCGTCACCTGCCGCTCGCGCGCCAGCCGGGCAGTGGCGGCGAGGTCGGTCAGAATCATCGTGGGATTGGTAGGTGTTTCGACGTAGATCATCCGGGTGTTCCCCCGCATCGCGCTGCGGGTGGCCTCGAGGTCGGATGTATCGATGAAATCGAATTGCAACCCGAACTGCGCAAGCAGTTGCGTGAGCAAGCGATAGACCCCGCCGTAAACGGCCCGAGAGACGATCAAGTGGTCGCCCGGGCGCAGCAACCGGAATACGGCGTCAATTGCCGCCATCCCCGAGGAAAAGACGAATGCCGCACTGCCTCCCTCCAGCTTCGCCAGGCAACGCTCCAGCGCCCGGCGGTTCGGATGGGCTGTCCTGGCATAATCGTAGCCTTTGGTCTTCCCCATCTCCTCCTGCACGTAAGTCGAGGTTTGATACACCGGGGAGACGATGGCGCCGGTGGCGGGATCGGGCTCCTGGCCCACGTGAATGGCGTCGGTAGCGAAGCCCATGACTTCCTCCTCGGGATTGGCTCAGGCAAGGGCGCTACGGAAGGCCCTGAAGCGCTGGGCGGCGCCGCGTTTTCAGTTGCAGAATCTTCCCACCGGGTATATGAGTAGGAGAGTGTCGGCAGGGCCGCCGGTTGACACTAACCCACCGGCTTCTGCCGGTCAATCGCGGCTCATTCGGGCGCACTCCTTCAGCGCGCTTCCGGGGGGATGGCGCGAAACATGCGCGGCTTGATCGCTTCGGTGGTTGCTTCGCTTCTCCTTGCTGCGCCCGCCGGCGCTCGGCCCGGACAGAAAAAGAACGCCAAGGATGATCCCAGCCAAATCGGCCGGCGCGACATCACCAAGGGAGCCCTGGATCTTTATTCCCCGCAGCGCGAAATCGAAATGGGCCGCGAAATGGCGCAGCAGGTCGAGCGGTTGGTGTCCCTCGACGACGATCCCCGGCTCACCGGCTACCTGCAGGACCTCACCGACCGCATCGTTCGCAACTCGGACGCGAAGCTGCCCCTGCGGGTGGAGGTGATCGAATCCAATGATGTGAATGCCTTCGCCCTCCCCGGAGGCTACTTCTTCCTGGATACCGGCTTGATTTTGAGGACGGAATCAGAGGCGGAGCTTGCTGGGGTGATCGCCCACGAAGTAGCGCACGTCGCCGCGCGCCACGCCACCCGCGAGATGACCGAAGAGGAAATCTGGAACTGGATGTCGTTGCCGGTGTTGCTGTTCGGCGGACCGGTGTCCTTCACTATCCAGCAATCGCTTAACGTCGCCGCTCCGATCACCTTCATGGAGTTCAGCCGCCGCGACGAACGCCAGGCGGATTCCCTCGGCTTGCAGTATCTTTACAAAGCCGGCTACGATCCGGAGGCGTTCGTCAGTTTCTTCGAGCGGGCGAAGCAAATGGAAAAGGATCCGGGTGAGTTGATTCCTCGGGCTTTCTCTTCCCACCCCCTCACCAGGAACCGCGTCAAGGCTGCCGAGCGGCAAATCCAGAGGGATCTGCCTCCGAAGCCGGAATACGTCGTGGACACTTCCCGCTACCAGCAGGCGAAAGCCCAACTGCAGCAGTTCTTGCGCGATCAGATGCCGCTCGCTCCCGCGCCGGCGAAGCAAGGCCCCGTCTTGCATCAAAGCGGGAAAGCCATGCCCTCCGGCCACGGAGGTCGGCAATGAGAATCTTGCGCGCATCGGTTGTAGCTTGGGGGCTGGGCGGGATGCTGGCCCTGGCGCTTGCCTTGCCAGCAGCGGCGCAAAACAGCCCGGCAAAGGGCAAGAAGGACAAGCAATCGGACGACCGCACCACCAACCTCAAAATCACCGTCACCGGGGGCGAGAAGGACCAGCCGGTGGCGCAGGCCAGCGTCTACATCCGGTTTCAGGAGCCGGCAACGCTCCACCTGCTCACCCGCCGGCACAGGAAAATCGAGCTCGATTTGAAAACCGATCAGCAGGGCGTTGCTTCATTTCCCGATCTCCCACAAGGGAAGATCCTGATTCAAGTTGTGGCTGGCGGCTGGGCCAGCTACGGCGAATATTACAATCTCGATCAACCCCGCCAGACGATTCCCATCAAACTCCAAAAACCCAAGACCAAGTGGTATTAACGGCCGGGCGCTCGGCTGATTCCGTCTCAGCCGCATCCTCTGGGCGATTCTTTGTGAGGCGACGGCCGCGCCGTGCACAGGAAATTCTCGAGCTGAGGGCGCGATGCGAGACTCCAGAGCTCTCGGGGTATGCGGAGCATGATGCCGGCAAATCTCCCTCGATCATCCGTCCCGCATCGCTGCTTTTCCGGACGAGTTGCGCCGTGATCGCCGGTTTCGATCGGAAAAATCTCGCTGCCGCCGGAAAAACAAATCGCGACGGGCGTTTGACTCGATGGCGCTGTCGATCGTCCGGCGCGGCGGCTGCGCCAGCGCCGTCGTTCGCGCCAGGTTGGAACATTTCGATTCGCAGTTGCTACAAGGATGGTGCAAAGAGCAGTAGCTTGTTTTCTTCCGAGTGGTTAGGGTTTTCAGCGGACGCCATTTCCACAGAGTTTTCAACAGGTGTGTTGAAAACCCCCTTCGGGCGATACGAGAAAGGCTCTCCGCGTGCTCGGACCACCGGATTTCGAGTGCTCGAAGTCTGCGACCGCCTCAATCGAGCGCAGCTCGCGGGCTTCGGTGTTGTGAATCGCGCTATTAATAAGGATTGCGTCGAACAGCCCCGCGCTCGCGGACGCCCCCCTTGCCGCGGGGTACTCGCCGGCGCCGGGCGGTGAAGGATTCCGGCGGCAACCGAACCGTGACGGCGGCGGTGGGTGCCGCAGGCGGCGCCCGGCCGCGAGCTTTTGACCCATTCCCAAGCGGATGCTAGAGTTACGCACGCGGTTTCTCCCGAACTCTACGATGACGTCGAGCGGCGAATTCACCTACTGGCAGTTGATTTGGTGCAACCTGCGAGCCCGTCCTCTGCGAACCGGCCTGAGCGTGATCGCCGTGGCCATCCAGGTGGTACTGGTCCTTTTGATCGTGGGGATGATCGACGGTGTCGTGTCGGAATGGGGCCAGCGGGTGGAAGGGGTAGGAGCGGATTTGCTGGTCAGGCCTCCGAACTCGTCGATCTTTGTCGCGTTTTCCTCAGCGTCGATGCTGGAGTCGCTGGGAGCGGAATTGAAAGATTTGCCGCGAATCGACGTCGTTTCCCCCGTCCTGGTCATGATGGATACCCGGGCGATGGACGTTGTCTACGGAATCGATTACCGGAGCTTCAACGACTTGAGCAGCGGCTTCAAGTTCCTGGCCGGCGGTCCCTTTCGCGGCACGAACGACGTCATCGTGGACGATATCAAGGCGCAGACCAAACACCTGAAGGTCGGCGAGCAGCTCACCCTGCTCAATCGCAACTTCACCATCTGCGGGATCGTGCAGAACGGCAAGGGCGCCAGGCTCTTCGTTCCCTTGACCACCGCCCAGGCCATGAGCGGGGCGGAGGGGAAGGTGTCGATGTTCTATGTTCGGAGCACCGGCGACACGGAAATGGCCCGGCAGAACCTGCTCAAGCTCCTGCCCGATTACCGGATCTTCTCCATGCAGGAGTATCTGACGCTGATGAATTCCTCGCACCTGCCCGAATTGGAACCGTTCATCAACTCGATGACCGGGCTGGGGATCGGTATCAGCTTTCTGGTGGTCCTCCTGGCCACTTACACCATCGTTCTCGAGCGAACCCACGAGATCGGCGTCCTGAAATCGCTCGGTGCGTCGCGGGCTCAGGTGGTTGGGTTGTTGCTGAAGGAAACTCTCATCATGGCGGCGCTGGGGATCGTCTTGGGCCTGGCAGTCACCTGGATGACGCGCGCGGTGTTGCACCGCAGCCTGCCCACGCTTACCATTCTCATTTCGGGAATCTGGATAGCGAAAGCGGTGGTTTTGGCGGTGGCAGCCGCCATGCTCGGCGCCGTCTACCCCGCCCTCCGGGCAGCCCGATACGACCCGGTTGACGCCTTGGCCCATGAGTAGCGCTCCGGCGCGCCGGCTTCAATTCGCCTTCCTGATCCTCTTGTTCCTCACCGCTTTCGGATTCCGCCTTGCACGGCTTGGCCACCTCAGCCTGGCCGAAGACGAAGCGGCAAAATGGGAAGCCATCGAGCAGTACCGCCAGGGACGCTTCTCCGGAGTCAACAGCGAGCATCCGATGCTCATGAAAGTCGAGGCTTGGGGAAGTCTCGATGCCGGTGAAGCTTACAATCGCTGGGCGATGCGCCACGGGCGCCAGCCGGTGGCGGAAGAGGCGTGGCTGCGTCTGCCCAACGTTTTCCTGGGCGCAGCTACCGCAGTGGTCCTTTATTTGCTCGCCCGCCAGATGCTGGGACCGCTCGGCGCTGGCTTGGCTGGGTTCCTCTGCGCCATTTCGCCCCTCTCGGTGGCGCTGAATCGGGTGCTGAAGGAAGAGACACCCTATACCTTCTTCACCCTTCTGGCCTTCTACCTTTATTTTCTCGCCAAACTCGCTCCCGCCGAGGGGAAATCAAAACTCTGGTTTACTCTGGCCGGCGTTGCCTTCGGACTCGGTATGGCTTCGGAATACCTGGTGATCGGGCAATTCGGCCTGATCGTGCTGATTTGGTACGCCGCCAACCGCGCCGGAATCCCCAGCAGGCAAATGGGCCCGCATTTCCGCCGGCTGGTATTGGTGGCCGGCCTGATCTTCGTGCTCTGCGACCCGGTAATTCTCTCGCCGGCGAACCTGAAGGCGATGACTCGCTACAGCGAGGAGAAAACCCTCCAGCACCGCGGCTACCTGATGGACGGCAGACTGTATCTAAACAACGCGCTCACTACGCCCTACGGCCTGCCTTGGTATTACTACCTGTGGGTGCTGGCGGTCAAAACGCCTCTGCCGGTTCTGGCGGCGGGCGCCGCCGGCATTCTGCTCTTGTTCTTCGAGCGCCGATCGTTGATCTCTATTTTCCTGAGAGTCACGCTGACCTTTTGGTTTCTGCCGTACTCGCTGGCGGGCTCCAAGTGGATTCGTTACATGCTGGTCCTGCTGCCATCGTTTTATCTGGCTGCGGGATGGGCGGTCGAGAAGTTGTCCGCCTGGAGCCGCTTCCGGTCGCGGCGGGCGGCCTGGCGGGTGGCAGTCGCCGGTTGCGTGCTTGCCCTGGTGGTATGGCCCTTGGTCGACACGATGAGCTGGTCTCCGTACGAACGGCTCTACTTGAATGTGTTGGGAGGTGGAAGAAACAGAGTGGGGCAGTTGTTCCCTCCCGACGAGGTCTACGACCTCGGCGTGCGCGACGCCGCCAGATACGTCTGCCGGGTGGCCCCGCCGGGGGCGCGCTTCGCCACAAGCGACCCCATGGCCATGGGGTTCTATGCTGTCCTCTTCAGGCGAAAGGACTTGGATATCGAGTCGCTGTTCGACCCGGATTATAAGTTCCGCTCCGGAGATTTCGTTCTGATGCAGGAATCACGCCGGTATTTCGAGACCGATGGCCTCATCGACCTCGTGCGCAAGATCCGACGTCCCGCACGGGTGGAACGAGTGGATGGGCTGGTGACGGCCGAGGTGTACCGGTTCTAGTGCCGCCCCGGCGATTCCGGCCGTATGCGAAGTCGAACAGGAAGCGCATCTCGCGCCACTGCTTGCACGGCCACCGGCTCAACCTGCGCCGTCTCCTGCGCATGGTATCATCGCTCTCGGTGAACCCCGCCGTGCGGCAATGAGGCGGCTAATAGTCAATGGCGACGACTTCGGCTACACCCGGGGGGTCAACGCCGGAATCGTTAGGGCGTATCGCCACGGCATCCTGACCAGCACGACGCTGATGGCGACCGGCGAAGCATTTGAGGACGCTGTGCGCCTGGCGTTGGAGAATCCGGGAATGGGCGTAGGCGCCCATCTCGTCCTGGTGGGAGGGAAGGCGGTGACGCCGCCGGAAAAGATTCCCTCGCTCGCCGATCCTACTGGGCGCCTGCCCGGCACCCCGGCGGCGCTGGTCGCGCGCTTGGCGCTTGGCCGCATGAAGCAGGCCGATCTCGAAGCCGAAATCGCCGCCCAGATCGGGCGGATCCGGGCGGCGGGCATCCGCCCCACTCACGTCGACACGCACAAGCATACCCATTTCTATCCCGGGGTGATGAAGGCTGTGGCGCGTATGGCATCGGAATTCGGGATTGACGCGGTGCGAAAGCCGTATGAAAACCTGCGGACGCTCCTGGGACGCGGGGGGGCGAAAAGCGGCCGGGCGCGGGGACAGTTCCCTCGCTCGCTGGCCGCCGCCACCGCCGGTATCGGCCACGGCCGCTTCCGCAGGCTGGCTGCGGCAAGGGGTTTGCGCACGCCCGACTATTTCTGCGGCATCCGCTGGACCGGATCACTCTCGCCGGCGGCGCTGCTTCGGATTCTCGAACGGCTGCCCGAAGGAACCACCGAGATGATGTGCCACCCCGGCTTGCATGACGACGACCTCGAGCGGGCGCGAACGCGGCTGAAACGGGAGCGGCAGCAGGAGCTGGAAGCGCTCACTGCGCCCGAAGTGGTGCGGGCGGCGAGCGAGCGTGGAATCCTGCTGATCAGTTACCGGGAGCTGGCGGCTATCCATGAATGAGATGAACGGACGAGGGCCTAAATACTCGGTCGTCGTGCCTTTCCACAACGAAGAAGAAAGCGTCGAGGAGCTGCACGCCCGGCTTTGCGAGGCGCTCGATGGCCGATACGGTCCCGTCGAGTACGTGTTCGTGGACGACCATTCCACCGATGCCACCCCGCGCCTGCTCGCCCAGATCGCCGGCCGCGACCCGCGCGTCCGGGTGATCCGCCTCAAACGCAATTACGGCCAAACCGCTGCCCTGGCCGCCGGCTTCGACCACGCCACCGGAGAAATCATCATCGCCATGGATGGCGACCTGCAACACGATCCCGCCGATATTCCCCTGCTGCTCCAGACGATGGAAGAAACCGGCTGCGACCTGGTGAGCGGGTGGCGCAACAAGCGAGTGGACAATTTCTGGCTCCGGCGCCTTCCCTCACGCACGGCGAACTGGCTCATGGCCAAGCTGTCGGGGATCGATATCCACGACTTCGGCACCACCTTCAAGGTTTATCGTCACGAAGTCATCAAGGGAATCCCGCTCTACGGCGAGTTGCACCGTTTCATCCCGGCGCTGGCCTCCTGGCACGGAGCGACGGTGGTGGAAGTCCCGATTCGGAACGTCGAGCGCCCTCAAGGCCGCTCCCACTACGGGATTTCACGCACCATCCGGGTGCTGTTCGACCTGATTACCATCCGCTTCCTCCTTCGCTACATGACGCGCCCGCTGCACTTCTTCGGTCCGCCGGGCATGGCCGGCCTGGCGGCGGGGACGGGAATCCTCGCGTGGCTCCTGTTCGAGAAGGTGATCCACGGCTCGCGCTTGTTCCTCGAGCACGGACCGCTGCTCGTGCTGGGCATGATGCTGGTCCTTTTCGGGGTGCAACTGCTGGCGATCGGGCTGCTCGGCGAGCTGATGATGCGAACCTATTTCGAGGCGCACCGCCAGCCCGTGTACCGCGTCGAAGCGGTTCGGGGCGAGACGGAATCCGCTGGCGCGCGCCGGTAGGCTGGGAATTGCGAGCGGCGGGCAAATTCTGATAAGAAGGTGGATGCGCCGGAACGAAGGGCGCGGTGAAGGAGGCGGTCGTGCGAACCTTTGCCAAGATTGCTCTGGGCATTTTCCTGGTTGCGACGCTGGCTTGGGCCAGCGATCCGTGGAAAGACAAGGCTTACCAGCAGTGGGATCAAAAAGACATCGCCAGGGTATTGAACGACTCGCCGTGGGTAAAAGACACCACTGTCGACGCTTCGTGGAGCGGGCGGGGCGCTCCGCGATTGCAAGAGCCCTTGGGCACACCGGGACCGACCGCCGGCAATTCCCAATCGCCTATGGGTGGCGCGGCCGGGGGGCAAACTGGTGGCATGGGTGGCGGCGGGATGGAGCCGGCCCCGGTCGCCAGCATTGCGCCTCCCCCGGGGCAGAATCAGGCCACTTTCCACGCCCGGTGGCTTTCCTCGCGGACGATGCGCGAGGCGCTGGTTCGCCTGCAAATCCTCGAGGGAAAGATGAATCAGGCCAGCGGCGAACAGTACGTCGCTCAGGAGCCCGCCGATTACCAGCTCGTGCTGTTCGGTCCGGACATGACCCCGTTCGAGAGCCTGGAGGAAGCGGCGCTCGCCAAGGACGCCTACCTGGAAATGAAGAAGTCAAAGACAAAGCTCGCCCCCAGCCAGGTGCTCATCCAGCGCGCCGGCGACGGCAAGAAATTGCAAGCCGTCTCGTTCTCGTTTCCGAAAACCGCCAACGGGCAGCCGACGGTTCCGCTCGATGAAAAGAACATCACCTTCGTTTGCTCGTTCGGCCGAACGACATTGAAATTCAATTTCGATCCGCAAAAGATGGCCGACAAGCAGGGACGAGACCTCTAGCTTCGCCGTTTGCGACCGCTGCGCCGGCGGACCATCCGCCGGCGTCGGATGGGTGCGAGCCGGCGAGCCTTAGTCGCGCAGCTTCAGAAAAACGGCGGCCAGTGGTGGCAGCCGCAAGCGCAGAGAATACGGGCGCCCGTTCCAGGGTACCGGTTCGGCCTCGATCCCGCCCTCGTTCCCCACGTTCCCTCCCCCATAGCTCCCGGAATCGGTGTTGAGCAATTCCACGTAGAATCCGGGCTCGGGGACGCCCACCCGGTACCCCTCGCGCACCACCGGGGTGAAGTTCAAAACCACCGCCACGAAGTCGGCCGCGCGCCGGGCGAGACGGAGAAAGGACAGCACGCTGCTACTGGCATCCTGGCAATCGATCCACTGGAACCCGCTCCAGTCGTAATCGACTTCGTAGAACGGCGGCTGCCGCCGGTACAGGTGGTTCAGGTCGCGCACCAGCCGCTGGATGCCCCGATGGAGAGGAAAATCCAGCAGATGCCAGTCCAGGCTGCCGTCGTGCCGCCATTCCCGTCGCTGGCCCAGTTCCGCCCCCATGAAAAGCAGTTTCTTTCCCGGATGCGCGTAGAGGAAGGCCAGCAGCAGCCGGAGATTCGCGAACCGCTGCCAATCGTCGCCGGGCATTTTTTCCACCAGCGAGCGTTTCCCATGCACCACTTCGTCGTGGGAGAGCGGCAAGATGAAGTTTTCGCTGAACGCATAGAGCATCGAGAAGGTCAGCTCGTTGTGGTGGTATTTGCGGAAGACGGGATCGCTCGAGAAATAGCGCAACGTGTCGTTCATCCAGCCCATGTTCCATTTGAAGGTGAACCCCAGGCCGCCGACCGACGTGGGCCGCGAAACCATCGGCCAGGCGGTGGATTCCTCGGCCACCGTCACCGCGCCAGGGAATTGCGCGTGCACCAGCTCGTTCAGCCGGCGCACCAGCGCCACCGCCGCGAGGTTCTCCCGGCCGCCGTACTGGTTGGGCTGCCACTGGCCGGGTTTCCGCGAATAGTCAAGATAGAGCATCGAGGCGACGGCGTCGGCGCGCAAACCGTCTGCGTGATACTTCTCCAGCCAGAACAGCGCGTTCGCCAGCAGGAAGTTCCGCACCTCGGGCCGGCCGAAATCGAAAACGTAACTCCCCCAGTCGGGATGCTCGCTTTGCTGCGGATCGGGATGCTCGTAGAGCGGTTCGCCATCGAACCGGCCCAGCCCGTGGCCGTCGCGGGCGAAATGGGCCGGAGTCCAGTCGAGCAGCACCCCGATTTCCTGGCGGTGGCATGCGTCGATGAATTCCATCAGTTCGCGCGGGGAACCGTAGCGGCTGGTGGCGGCGTAGTAGCCCACCGTCTGGTAGCCCCAGGACGCGTCGTGGGGATGCTCTTGCACCGGAGTCAATTCGATATGGGTGAAACCCATGTCGCGGACGTAGGGAACCAGCTCGGCCGCAAGCTCCCGGTAGCTGAGCCAGCGTTCTCCCTCGTCGAGCACCCGGCGCCACGAGCCGGGGTGAACTTCATAAATCGCTACCGGCGATGCCAGCAGATTCGTCCTCGCCCGTGCCCCCATCCAGTCGCCGTCGCCCCAGTCGTACCCATCCAGGTCGGCCACCACCGAAGCGCTGCGAGGCCGAAGCTCCGCCTGGTAGCCGAAAGGATCCGCCTTGAGCAGGGGATGGCCGCCCTCCTCCGGCACGATTTCGAATTTATAGAGCGCGCCCTCGGCCAGGCCCGGCAAAAACAATTCCCAGCATCCCGAGCGCCGCGGCCGTAACACGTGCACTCGGCCGTCCCAGCGGTTGAAATCGCCCACCACGCTCACCCGCCGGGCGTGCGGGGCCCACACCGCGAATTGGACGCCGGTCACCCCCTCGTTCGTAAGTTGGTGCGCGCCCAGTTTGTCGAAACTGCGATAGTCTGTCCCTTCGGCCAGCAGATACAGATCGTAGTCGGTGAGCAGCGGCGGAAACGCGTAAGGGTCGAAGAACTCCTCCACCTCGCCGCCCTGCCGAGCGACCCGCCACCGGTACTCGCGCGCAAGCAGCGTATCCGGTGGCCGGGCCACCCGCGCCTCGAACACTCCCGCAGGGTGGATACGCTTCGCCGGAATGGTTTGGCCGGCGAGCAGCACCGATGCCTCCCGCGCTCCGGGCTCGAAGGCGCGAAACGCCAATTCGCCCTCCCGCCCGCCCTCGGCCGGATGCGGGCCGAGAAGCGCCGAAGGATCCTGGTGAAGCCCGAGAACCAGCAGTTCCCACTCGCTCGTCTCCTGCGAAGCGGATGATTCGGTGCGGGGCGCGGGTGGGTCGGTTGGTTTCCCGGAAGCGGGCATCGGCATCCTCGCCGATGATTCTAGACGAGCGGCGGATTCCCCGCGAATCGGGCTTGCCGGAATGATTGCGGCTGCGGGCGGCAAGCCGCAACCCACAGCGCCTACAACGGCGTGTCGTCATCCTGAGCGAAGCGAAGGACCCCGTTCATCCCGCAGGAGCGCGCAACAGCCGACGCCCACAAAACCTGCTAGCCACGGTCCCGCCTAGTGGGACCGTGGGGCGTTGACTTGGGCCGGAATCTTGGCAGCGTGCTGGGCTGGCGGAGGTCACTGCTGCCCGGGCCTGTCCGTCGCCATCAAGCGCCGCAGAGACCGGGCCGGGAGTTGCGGGGCGATGCCACCGGAAGGATTCCGCTGTTCAAGCAGTCCCGACGGCGGCCTCGAACGCAATCCCCGGCCCGTCGCTGCCGGCCGCCACAAGGCCGCTCGGAAGCAGCCGTCGACGCGCTGGTCGTCCGCGCCGCTGCCATGGCGGCTGATCGGACCTGGCCTGCCGCCGGCCGCGCCGGAGCGCCTTCCCGTTCGCTGGCGAACACCAAGCCGCTTCGCCCGGCTTCGTATTCCACCGATACCATGTCTCCTTGGCCCACTTGCGCGCTCGCAATCAGGTTGGCCAGCGGGCAAACCACGTGGCGCTCGATCGCGCGTTTCAGATGGCGGGCGCCGTACCTCTCGTCGGTGCCTTCGCTCAGCAGGAATTGCTTCGCCGCCGGCCGCACGTCGAAGACCAGTTTCTCCCGCGAGCAATCGGACAGGCGCTGTTGCACCGCGCCCAACTCGAGTTCGAGAATCCGCTCGAGCTGCTCCACGTGCAGCGGTTGGAACACAATCGTCTTGTCCAGCCGGTTCATGAACTCCGGCGAGAACTTCCGCCGCGCCGCTTCCACCGCGGTCCGCTGAATCTTCCCGGCCATTTCCTCCGTCGGTTTCGCCAGCGGAGCGAACCCCATTCCCGCCGCTGTCATGCCGTTGATTTCCGCGGCGCCCAGATTCGAGGTCAGAAAAATCAGTGTTTGCGACAAATCCACGCGGCGGTTGTCGCCCAGCGTCAGCGTCGCCTTGTCCAGAATCCCCAGCAGCAGTTGCCACAGAGAGTCGGAGGCTTTCTCGATCTCGTCGAACAGCAGGATGCTCAGCTTCAGCCGGTCGGTGTGATTCCGCGCCAGCGACTCCTGGGTGATGAGCGGGTGCGTCTCCCGATGGCCCAGGTAGCCGGGAGGCGAGCCCACCAGCTTGGCGATCTCGTGTGAGTGCTGGAATTCGGCGCAATCCACTTTGATTACCGCCTTCGGGTCCCCGAATAATATTTCCGCCGCCGCTTCCACCACCCGCGTCTTTCCCGACCCTGTCGGCCCGAGAAACAGCAGGCTGCCCACCGGCCGCCCCGGCGCCTGAAGGCCCGCCTCATACAGTTGGAACAAATCTGCCACCGCATTCACCGCTTCTTCCTGGCCCACGATCCTCTGCGCCAGGGCTTCCTCGAAGCGCTGCGCTTCCGGTCCTCGAACTGTCGGGTCCAACGGGATCGCCTGGGTGGCCATTGTCGTTTTGCTCCTTCAAGCGGCCGGCAAACTCGCGGCCGAAATTCACCAATCTCCAAAGCACGTCGGGTGCCGTCGCAAATGCCGCCGCCGGCGCGTACGGCGCGTTCCTTCCCGGGACAAGCGCTGCCGGGAAACCGCCGGGCGGCGATTGGAACGCGCGCGATGTGCCTGTGCGGACTCGAAAACTTCTGCGGCCCGCCGCCTGCCGTCGCGAACGCCGCGCTCGATTGGAATTCGCTCATCCAGCCAGCCCACGGATGAAAAAATCCTTGCCTGGAAGAACCGGTGAACTACGTCATGGGAAATTCCTCACCTTCTCCGGCAGGCGTGCGTGGCCGGCCGATGGCCTGATTGACCCGCGAACCTCATCGCCGGCCCGCGCCTCGTGCGCCCAGCCTCCGCTGGGCTTGACATTTTCCTTACAGGGTTGCCCGCCAGTACCCTTGACATTCCCTCTCCCTTCTCCGAGACTGATTCCCCCTTCCGTAAGCAAATTCCTCACATCGGGTGTTCCAAATTGATGCGTATCCTTCTGGCGGAAGACGACCAGCCCGTAGCCTCCTTTATCTCCAAGGGATTGGCAGCCGAGAAATACCAGGTCGACCTTGCCGCCGACGGCGAGCAAGCTATCGCACTCGCCGAAAAGCACGATTACGACCTCGTCATTTTGGACGTCAAACTGCCCAAGTTCGATGGCTTTACCGTTCTCCGGAAAATCCGGGAGAGTAAACCGGACCTCTCGGTGCTCTTCCTCACCGCCAGCGCTCAGGTCAGTGATCGAGTCAAAGGGCTCGACCTCGGCGCCGACGACTACCTCACCAAACCGTTCTCCTTGAACGAATTGCTCGCCCGCGTTCGAGCGTTGTCGCGCCGCAGCAGCCGCAAGAGCGAAGCGGTGGTGAAAGTCGGCGATCTGGTGATGGACCGTGTCGAGCGTATGGTCACCCGCGCCGGGCGCTCGATCCAATTGACCCCGAAGGAGTTTGCCTTGCTCGAATACCTCATGCGCAACGCGGGCAGGCCGGTGAGCCGAACGGAAATCGTCGAGCACGTGTGGAGTCCCGCCTTGGAAAGCGCCACCAACGTTGTCGACGTGTACGTCAATTACTTGCGAAAGAAGGTCGATGGCGGCGAATCAAATAAGCTGATTCGGACGATTCGCGGCGTCGGCTACAAGATCGGTGCCGAAGAGGGCGAGGGAAACGATGAAGAACCTGAAACTCCTCCAGGCCCCGCCTCCGCCTGAAAACCCTAAGGAAGCAGTCGCGCGCCGCTTTACGCGCGAGCGGCGATCCTTCCCCTGCGCCTCGGCGAAAACGCCATGTTGACTCCGGCGGACTTGCAATCGAGGTTTCCCGAGGGCGGCGTGATCGTCGCCAGCCCCAACGAATCCTTTCGCCAGAAAATTCTCGAACGCATCGATCCCAGCCTGGGCACGGTCACCGAAGCGTTGGGCGGGGCCGACGCGCTCGCCAAACTCGATTCCTCGCCGTGCCGCTTACTGCTGCTCGACCGCCGCCTCGCCGACTTGCAAACCGAAGAATTGTTGTCGCTCGTCCGCAGCCGCTTTCCCGAACTCCGGATCGTTCTGCTCGACTCCGAAAAGGAGCCGCCGGCCCTCGTGTCGGACGCCGATGACGCAGCCGAGGCGTTGCTCCACCAGGACGCCCGCCCCGGTGAGGAGTCGTCCCCGCTCGAGGAGCCCTCCGCCGCGCCCGAGGTCGATGACCAGTCGGTCGAGCCGCTGCCGGAGATGATCGGGTCCACGCCCGCGATGATACAGGTTTTCCGCCTCGCCAGACTGGTGGCGCCGCGGGATACCACCGTATTGCTCGCCGGGGAGACGGGCACTGGCAAGGAACTCGTGGCCCAGGCCATCTTCCAACTCAGTCGCCGGGCGAAAGCCCCCTTCGTCGTGGTGAATTGCGCCGCCATACCCGATTCCCTTATCGAGGCGGAGTTGTTCGGTCACGTGCGCGGAGCGTTCACCGGGGCGGTGCAATCCAGCCTGGGCCGGATTCACTCGGCCCACGGCGGCACGCTCTTTCTCGACGAAGCCGGGGAGTTGCCCCTCAACCTGCAAGCGAAGCTGCTTCGCTTTCTCCAGCATGGCGAAGTGCAGCGGCTGGGCAGCCCCGACGTGTTCCGCGTCGACGTGCGGGTGATCGCCGCCACCAACGCCGATTTGATCGAGCGGGTTGGCCGAGGGGAATTCCGCGCCGACCTCTATTACCGCTTGGCGGTTTTCCCCATCGATATCCCGCCCCTGCGCGAGCGGCAAGACGACATCATCGAACTGGCGGAGAATTTCCTGGCCGCCCTGGCCCGCGAGGCCCGCCTCCCGGGCAAGCCCCTGCATCCTGCTTCCAAGGCACTTCTCCGCGGACACCGCTGGCCCGGCAACGTGCGCGAATTGCAGCATGTAATCGAGCGGGCCTTCATTCTTGCCGAGAATCGCGTCGCCATTACCCCCGACCTGCTCCTGTTGCCGCCTCAGCCTGCTCGTCGCTAGCGCCTTTCCTCATGAGAGGCGCTTAATCCACCCGCGCCGCGATCTCTTTCCCGGCGCGAGCTTACCTTCGCCGCCCCACCCGTCCCTCCACCCACCTCTGGCCCTTTACCCACGGTTATCCGCCTTCATCCGCGGCCCCGATTAGAAGAATCCCACATTCGAGGCCCGCTGTTTGGCACCAGGCGTGCTCCGTGGGATGGCGTGCGATACACACCCAGAGCGAAGATGCAGCGAGCCAAGAGCGGCGCCGGTAGCGAGCCAACCGCACAGTTTCAGGAGTTCGCCGTTGCTTGTTCCTGTTTTTCCGAACTCCATCCGGCGCTTGCGCCGGAAAGCGGGTGTTTACCGGCTGCGGTCGTCTGCCCGATCGGTCGACGTGCGCGGCTGGCAATTGGCGATAGCGGAAAGAACGCGCTCGGCGCAGGTATAGGCGCGCGGACAACACGACTACCTGACCGCCGAGCGCGCCGCCGCCTCACTAGTCTGGAAAGCCTTTCGGTACCCGGTCTCGCCGCAGGCCGGTGGGTCGCCTTCCCGGCTCGAACAACCAGGCGACCGACCGGCTCCTTTTTTGCTCCGCCTTGTGACCAGCGCGTCGTCTCACATTCTCTTCGATAAACGCTCCCTCGTGCTGCGGGTCGCGGCTCGGAATCAGGCGTTCCGAGCCGCGCGCGTCAGCAAGCGGCACTCGGCACGGCACTGCGTCGTTCGTTCCCTTCCCTCATTCACTTTCCGACGCGTGGAACGGGTTGACGCAGCGCCGGTCGATTTGGGGTGGCTATGGTTGCCGGCTTCACCGCTGCTACGCTCGCGATTTCTTCAAAAAATCCTCATGAAATTTTCCCCAGGAGCGCGGCCAGTGCCGTTCGCGTCGCCGCTCCCTCGCCGGACGGCGATCCGGCAAGCGATTGTTTCTCCGCATGTTGCCGCGGAACTTTTCCCTTACGCCGGCAATCGGCGCCGCCGCTCGTTTGGCGGGAGGATTGCTCATTCACCAGCGCGTCATGAACCCACCGGCCAAGGAACCAAAGATGAGAACCGGGGTCACTGCTCGCAAGAAGCGAAAATCAACCGGGGCAATCGAAGGGGGCGTGATGCAGCCGAAGAGGGAGGCGGTGATCGCGACGCTGGCCAATGGCCTTCCCCCGATGCCCGCGCACCAGCTCCGGCTGATGGCCCTGCTCGCCGCAAACCCTGTGGACCTGCGGCAAGTGGCGTCGGCGATCCGAGCGGATCGCCGCCTGGCCGCGCGATTGCTGCAACTGGCGAATGGGATCCAAACCGGCCAGCAGCGCCGGGTGAAACGAGTGGAGGAGGCAACGATTCTCATGGGCACCGAACGGCTTCGCAAACTGGTCTTCAGCGGATATCTCACCCAATTGTCGGGCAAACGGCTCGCCGAAAGCGCGACCATGGATTTCTGGACCCATTCGCTGGCGACAGCGATGCTCAGCGAGCGGGTGGCGCGCTCGGTCGGATACGACCGGCCCGAACGCGCCTATCAGTGCGGCTTGCTGCACGACATGGGCAAGCTGCCGCTGCTGATGGTGGCGGCTTCCGAAAACTCGGTCGCGCCCGAATGGCTCGAACACGACGACCCCGGGGCGCTGGCGCTCGAACGCCAGAATTTCGGTCTCGACCACTGCCAGGCGGGCCGCGGATTGGCTGTCAGTTGGGATTTCGACCCCGGCCAGATCGAAGTCCTCGAATTCCACCACAATCCCCGGCGCGCCCGCTTCGATCCCGAACTCGTGGGTATCGTGGCGGTTGCCGACCACTTCTGTCAGTTGGCCGAAGCCGGTCCCGCAGGCTGGGACTGCCAGCCGGCGGTCCCCGACGATTTCTACCGGTCCTGCCTTCCCGGGCTGAGCGAGCGGGAACTGGCCGACTTGCTGGCCCTGCTCGATCGGGAATACCCGCTTGTCCGGCACCAACTCGAATTCCCGCCCACCGAGCCGGGCGAGCAAGCTCCCGTTTGCCTGGAAAACGAAAGACAGCCCGCCTGAAGGGCGACTCGCCGCAATCCATCCATTCCCCTTTTAGGGGCGACCCGGCGGGTCGCCCGCCTCCCCACCCGCCGCGGCGCACCCCTGCGCCGCCCCAATTCACTCAAATTCCCTCGTTTCCCCGTATCCCCCAACCGATGAGAATGCGGGCGGTTGAAGTCCTGAGGCGATGGGCCGGTTCGCTCGCGCGGCGGCCGGCTCAGTGATGGCCCAGAGGCTCGCGAACCACGCCGTATCTTCCTCCCCACTCGTCAGTCATGTGGTTCCGAATTTCCCAGAGTTCGGGGAAAAAGCGAACGCGCGCGCCCTCGTTCAGTATCTCCACTGCCCGGCCTTTCAGCGATTTCGCTCCCAGGCCGATGGTACGCTGCACCAGTTGCAGGTGGCAGTAACGGAATCGCTGGAACAGTTCGTCGAATTCGGCCATCGCTTCGGCCACCGCGTAGGCCGCATCGTGCCGGTAAGCGGAGCTGTAGATTTTCTCCACCGTCAGGCCGTGCTTCGCGAGGTAATGAGCTCGGAAGGATTCCCACAGATGAGGGGGCATGCGCAGCAGAGTCCGCCAGCCCGGCGATTCCTGCCCGCTGCCGTTCCCCAGCCGCGAGCGGATCTCCTGGTATTCCTTGGGCGACATCGTTTCCAGCAAATCGAGTTGCTGGATCAGCATCCGCTGGACCATGTGGACCCGCCGGAACAACGTCAGCGCCCGCAGCGTATCTTCCTTCTGAAGGTAATCGTCGATGTCCAGCAGCGTGTACCCCGCGAGTTTCATCCAGAGTTCCTCCACTTGATGGACAATCTGAAATTGCAGCTCGTCACCGTTGCACAGCTCCCCAAAGCCTTTCTGACAACCGAGCAGCGCCCGGGTGTTCAGGTAGATCTCGTAATCCAGCGTGCCTTCGCCGTTCATGATCGAGTAGAAAAACTCGCGGTCCATGCCACCCCTCCTCGTTCTGCTCGCTTTAGTTTAAGCGCTCGCCGCCTGTTCCCGCGGCGGTATTCCTCCCCCCGGCAGCCTCGCAGCTCAGGCCGCGGCGGTTCGAGCTCGCCGGCCGGGTGCTGGCAGAAGCGAAAAATTGTGCTTGACACCAGCCGCCCGATGCGTTACAAGATGTAACGTTACCGTGCTGCGCAGAACCAAATCCGGTCCCCCCAGAGGTCTCGGCCAACTCGAACAGGCCGTCCTCGAATCTCTCTGGCAGGCTGGCCCATCCACCGCCGAAGATTGCCGTGAAGGCCTCGCAGCCACCCACCCGATGAAGGATTCCACCATTCGCACCGTCCTTCGACGCTTGGAAGAAAAAGGCTATCTCACCCACGAAGTGCGCGGCCGCACTTACGTCTACCGGCCCGCCCAGGCCCGCCAAAGCGTCGCTGCGAGAGCGGTGAAGCAACTCATCGATCGATTCTGCGGCGGTTCGGTCGAGCAGTTGCTGGTGGGAATGGTCGATAACGACGTCCTCGGTCCCCGGGAACTCGAGCGGCTGGCAAGGCGGATTGCACAGCAGCAGAAGGAGGAGAGATGAGCGCTCTTTCCGCTGTTCGTCTGGATTCCGCGCTGGCAAGCTACGTGGTGATTCCGGCGGTGCGCTCGCTGGCCTTGGCCCTCGCTGCCTGGGGATTGCTGAAGGTGTCCCCGATCCGCGACGTCTCGTTCCGCTTGGCCGCCTGGACTGCGGTGCTCTGTGCCGCTCTAGCCATGCCGTTTCTGGGCCAATGGATGCCTGCGGTTCCTCTGCCCGTGCCCGCCCTGCGAATGGCTCCGGCTTCCGTTCCGGCTCCGGCGGTTGCGTCACCCGCGCCTGCCCTCACATTCGCATCTCCCGGCAATGCGGCCGCGCCAGCGGTTTTGATGCCCGGCGTGGTTGACGGCCATGCTTTGGCCGAGGCGTCGGGTCCGCTGCCGGTAACTCCCGCCCGGCAATCGAGGCTGAGAATCTCCTGGCTCGCGGTGGCCGCCGGCGGCTATTTCGCGATCGCCGGGATCCTTCTCGGCCGCTTCGTTCTCGGGCTGGTGTTGAGCTTTCGGCTGCGGCGCAGCGCGCAGACGATTTCAAACGGCGAGGTGACGCAACCGCTCGAGCGCGAAGCCCGGAAAGTCGGCCTCCGAAGATTGCCCCGTGTCGGCGAGTCCGGGGCGCTGTCGGTTCCAGCGACTTTGGGCGTCCTTCGCCCGATGATTCTGCTGCCGCCGGGATGGTGGGAGTGGAGCGAGGGAAGAACGACTGCGGTGCTCGCCCATGAGTTGTCCCACATCGCCAGAAACGATCCCCTGAGGCAGGTGCTAGGGAGGCTGCACCGCGCGATCTTCTGGTTCAGCCCGCTCGGTTGGTGGCTCGACCGCACGCTCGACGAACTCGCCGAGCAGGCCAGCGACGATGCCGCCTTATGCGCCGGCGCCGACCGCGAACGCTACGCCGAGGCTTTGCTCGATTTCTTCGCCGCGCTCGAAGCCGCCCGCGGCCGAGTGCGCTGGCAGGCGGTGCCGATGGCCCGCCGCGGCGCGAGATCCGAGCGCCGCTTGGAACGGATACTGACGGGCGGCCGGCTGTCGCACCGGTTGGGCCAGGCGGGCCTCGCTACGGTCGTGCTCGCCGCCGCGCCACTCGTTTGTTTGGCGGCGGCCGTCCACCCGATGGTATGGCGAGCAAGGCAAGCTCTCGCCGTTGCGCCATCGGTCGGCGCGCCGCCGGCTGCGCCCGCAATCGGTCATGTGCCGGAGGCTCCGCCGGCCCTGGCGCAGCAAAAGCCCTCCCCGCCGCCACCGGCGTCTCCGGCAGCGATGCCGTCGCCCGCCCCGCAAGCGCCCGCCGCGCCTTCAGCGGCTCCGGCTCCTGAGCCGCCCGCTCCGCCGGATCGCAGGTTGCGGTCCCACCGCTGGATGTCCATGGAATTCTCCTGCGATGACGGGCAAGGCTATGCCGTGGTGTCCGGCGCCGGCTCGATCACCGAATGCGGCTCGTACGAAGATATCCAACACGTGCGCCGCTTGCGATCCCAAATCAGCGGAGGATTCGTCTGGTTCCGCAAAGACGGCCGCTCCTACATCATTCGCGATCCAGCCACGGTGAAAGCCGCGGTGGAAGCGTTTGCTCCTCAGCAGGCGCTCGCCCAGCAACAAGCCGAACTGGGCAGGCAGCAGGCCGCCCTCGGAGGGCGGCAAGCGGCGCTGGGAATGCAGCAAGCCGGCGTGCGGATCAACATCGACTTGCCCGACCTCACCGCGGTGATGAAGCGAGTGGAAGAGCAACTGCGGATGCTCGATTCGAGCGCCACCCAGCAGGCCCTCAGCCAAATGCAGGCCCAGCTCGGCGAAATGCAGAGCAGGATGGGCGCTCTTCAGGCGGAAGCGGGAAAGCAGGAAGCGGATTTGGGCCGCCAGCAAGCCGCCCTGGGCGAGCAGCAAGCAAAGCTGGGCCACCAGCAGGCGGCGCTGGGCGAACAGCAAGCCGCGCTGGCCCGCCAAGCGGCGGCGCGCGTGCGCCAGTTGCTCGAGCAGGCGTTGGCAAAGGGCTTGGCCAAGCCGGAATAAAGCGCCGCCCGGAGCACCGGCGCAGTAGTCAGTGAATCACGACCTCGATTTCCTCCCGTTTGCACGGGAGAAACTCAGCAGCGTCGCGGAATCCGCCCTCCGCGGCGCCGCTGTGTTTTTGGTAGCCACGGTCCCGCTCTGCGGGACCGTGAAACGGGTTTACGTGTAGCGCTGCCCTTCAGGGCAGCACGCTTTGCCTGTAGATTCTCTGCTGTTTCCTTCCGAAACCCGGTTCACGTGTAGCGCTGCTTGCGGCGAGCGAAGTCGAGCCGCCCTTCCGGGCAGCGTGTTTTACTTCGGATACCAATCGAGGATTCGCACGTCGATTCCCGTGCCTTCCAGATCCTTCTTGAAAACGTTCAAATCGGAACCGTGGTAATGGTAGGGGATGACCACCTTGGGATGAAACGCCTTGACGGCGTCCGCGGCTTCCTCCGGCGGCATGGTGAACGGCAAATTCATGCAGACGAAGGCGACGTCGATGTTCTTCAGTGCACGCATCTCCGGAATCCCTTCGGTGTCCCCGGAGAAATAGAACCGCTTCCCTCCGTAAGTGAGCACGTAACCGTTCCCACGACCCTTCGGGTGGTACAGAGTGCCGGCGGACGGTCCGCGCTTCAGGTTGTACATCGGAATCGCTTCGATCGACCACGCTCCCCAGCGCCTGGTTTCGCCATTCGAAATCACGCTGGCGGTGGTTACCGTCTGCGCCACCGCAGCCGGCGCCCAGATTTCGGTGCCCGCTTTGCTCACCTTGGCGATCGAGCCGGGATCCATGTGGTCGCCATGAATGTCGGTGATCAGGATCAGGTCGGCGGGCGGCAGGCCGTCGAGGTTCGCAGGTTTCGCGGGATCCAGATAAATGGTCTCGCCGCCGGCTCCGATCAGCAGGCTGGCGTGGTAGATGGGCGTGATTTTCACCGGGCCTGCCGAAGTGCGGAAAGTCTGGCTGGGCCGGGCGCTCTGCGCGCGAACCGCAGCGGCCAGAGCGGCGCAAGCTGCTATGCCCACAAGCCATTTCATCGTCGTGCCCCCCGCGTGGTTGGCTTTACAGAAGCGAACGCGATGCTAGCACGGACACCGCCGTAAGTCATTCGCTCCCGTCGCCGGTATTGTGCCAGTTCGGCGGTAGCATCCCCCGCCGCTCGCCTGCCCCCGCCGCGACGGCCGAGGGGCGGATGGACAGCCGCAATCGATCCACTCCCTTCGTAGGGGCGAGCTGGCGGCTCGCCCCTACGCCCGCGATCGGGCCGGCAACACTTCTCCCAAGCATGGCGTCTAACCACTCGGCCGGTGGCGCCGGGCTCGAATCCAGGATCGATCTGCTGGCGCCAGGGGCGAAAGTGAGTCCCATGAAAACCACGCTCGGCTTGCTTATCGCTTTCCTCCTGGGAACGCTGCCCGCCTCGGCGGGCTTGGGACAAACGATGGGATCGGTTCGCATCGACCAGGCTGCCATGCGCGGCAAGCTCGCCGCCACCACCCAACAGGGCTACTCGGTGCAGCAAATCACCGCCCCGGATGGCGCCGTGGTGAAGGAATACGTTTCCCCCGCAGGCGTGGTTTTCGGAGTTTCGTGGCACGGGCCCACGATGCCGAACCTCGCCCTGCTGCTCGGACCCTACTTCCCCCAATTCCAGAAAGCCGCCCAATCCGCTCGGCGCCGGCGCGGGCCGCTGCTGGTGCGAACCAACCAACTCGTGGTCGAATCCGGCGGCCACCTGCGCTCCTTCCGCGGGCGGGCGTATGTGCCGGCTCTCGTGCCCGACAGCGTGACGCAGGCGGTGGTGCAATGACCGCTGCCGGCGGTTTCACGCGCTTTCTTCGCCATGGCTGGCCGGTTGCGCTGCTCACCGCCGGCCTCGCCTCTCTCGCCGCCTGTGGGGGTGGATACAACGCTCCCCGCTCCGGCGGCGGGGGCGGCCAGCCGAACAACCTGCAAGCCGTTCAGGTGAATCTCGGCCCCGCCGGCAACGATGTCGATACCCTGCTCGCCAGCGTCACCGTATGCCTGCCGGGCACGTCGACTTGCCAAATCATCCAGGACGTCAACGTCGACACCGGCTCCGAAGGCCTCCGCATTCTCGCTTCCCAGACCGGCCTCCATCTCCCCCAGGAAAAAGATGCCAGCGGCAACCCGCTCGGGAACTGCATCACCTTTGCCGATAATTCCTATATCTGGGGACCGGTGGTCGTCGCCGACGTGCAGATCGCCGGCGAACAGGCAGCCTCGGTGCCCGTCCAGATCATTGGCGACCCGAATTTCGCGACCGTGCCGGCCGCTTGCAACACCGGCGGCGCCGCCGACGACACCGTCACCGCTCTCGGAGCCAATGCCATTCTCGGCGTCGGCGTTTTCCGCCAGGATTGCGGCGCCGCCTGCGCCGGAAATGCCGCCCAGGCGCCCAACGTGTATTTCAGTTGCCCCAATTCCGGCTGCTCGATTGCAGCCGTGCCCTTGCAGAATCAGCTTCAGAACCCGGTGTGGCTGTTTCCGCAAGACAATAACGGCCTCTTGCTATCGCTGCCCTCGGTTCCCGCCACCGGCTCGAGTTCCGTCTCCGGCTCGCTCATCTTCGGCGTCGGAACCCAGTCGAACAACGGGCTCGGCTCGGTGCAGGTCTACACCACCGACGCTCAGGGGAATTTCACCACCACTTTCAACGGCACGCCCTATTCCTCCAGCTTCATCGATAGCGGCTCGAGCGGCTTCTTTTTCCTCGACTCTGCCACCACCGGCATGCCCGCCTGCACCGGCGGGAACTCCGGCTTCTACTGCCCCGCCTCCACCATGAATTTCTCCGCCACCAATACCGGCGCCAACGGCGCGTCGGCGGCAGTGTCGTTCACCATCGCCAACGCCATGTCGCTTTTCCAGAGCGGCAACTCCGCCTACAGCAACCTCGGCGGCCCGAACAGCGGCACGTTCGATTGGGGCCTGGCTTTCTTTTTCGGCCGGCAAGTGTTCGTCGGCATCGAAAACCAGAATTCGCCGGCTGGCCCCGGCCCTTACTGGGCGTATTGATCCCCGCACGCGCAAAAAATCCCTCCCGCCGCCCACCAGCCAGCCTTGTCATCCCGAGCCTGCCGAAGGGCGGCGGGCGAGGGATCTGCTTGTGCGGCCCCCAGCGCTGGGAGTGCCGTTCCAATCGCGATCCGCGCGAGGTGGCGCAGTGGGTTCTTAGGCGGTTTTTCCGGGCGGTCATCTGTGCCCATTCTTGCCTGCTCCGTGTCCGAGGGCGAGGGCGTGTCTTAAGTAAACAGATCCATGGAGGGGAGGAAGGCGAGAGGGTGAGCAGCAGCGCGGTGGCGAGGACTGCAGGGCAAAGGCAGGAAGCGGGGAGGCGGGCGCTGAGGGGTGGGGTTCATAATGTGAACAAGTCGATCCACCCACCGAGCAGAATTTCGTCTAAACGCTTCTCTTTCAGGTGGTTGATTTTTACAAGTCGATCCATTCCGGGCATTCCTGAGGCAGAGGGCGAAGAATAAGGGAGATTTTGAAACTTTTGTGCGTATGTCCCGAGTTCCGGCAAGGCGATAGCTTGGGGCCCGACAACCGGCGCTGGTTTCGCGCCAAGTTTCATCAGCGCTATCGCCTGTTTTTCCGCTTTTCGGCCAAGGACAAGGTGATTGTGTACGTCTGGGCAATGACGAATTCCCCTTACGCAAAGCCGGCGCCAAGACCGATCCGTATATGATTTTCAAGTCCGTGTTGGATGCAGGCGACCCACCCCAAACGCTTGAGGCGCTGTTGAAGCGGGCGAAGGAAATGCGGGAAGAGGAAAAAAGGAGTAAGCCCCAGATTCAAAGCTGACCAGCGCCGGCGCCGGCCGCTTATCCTTCACCCTCATCTTCAGCCGACGGTTCCCAGTGGCGCGGGCACTCGCCGCGGCGAGCCCGCGCGCCCCGCCGCCAAATCCTACCCGCCGTAAGGGCGAAAAATCTTTCACCCCCGGCCGCCGTTCGATCCCGCCACGCGGGACTCACGGCCCTGAGCCTGCCGAAGGGCGCCTTGTCCCGAGCGGCGTCGAGGGGCGACCCGTTGATCTGCTTGTCCGCCCCACCCGCCGCACCGCTGTCGCTCCCACCAGAAATCGCCCAATGCCACGGGACGTCAAGCAATCTGCTAGACGACCAGATGTAGGCGCTGGCGAGTGGCCGACCTCCTCTCAAATGGCCGGAGGAGTTGCCCATTGGCAGAACCCCTCCAAATCCGTACGGGGGTAGAATGTCTTCCCAGGGAGGTGCGCCCATGCCTAAGGCAAAACAATTTTCCGTCCGCGTCGAGAACCGGCCGGGAACGCTTGCGCACGTGGCGAGAGTCCTTGGCGACGGCAAGGTAAACATCCTCGCTTTTCTTACGACGACTTCCGGAGGCGAAGGTACCGTGCACGTTGTCGCGGACAACGTGAACAAGGCGAAAACAGCGCTCGAAGGCGCAGCGCTCGACTATACGGAATCCGACGTGCTCTACGTCGAACTGCCCAATACCCCAGGCGCGCTAGGACACTTTGCCGGGAAGCTCGCGGCAAAGAACATCAACATCACGTCCGGCTACCAGACGGCCGTCAAAGGGTCCAGGAAGGCGGGCGTAGTGCTCGCCGTGTCCGACCTGGATGGGGCCGTCCGTATTCGATAGCGCTACTGGTTTTCTCTTCAACGGGCGGCCCGCAGCCGATTGATGAACCTTCGAGAGGAGGAGTGAGATGGCAACGTATGTGATTTTGAGCCGGTTTTCCCCGGAAGCGTTCCGGGATCCCAAGGAAGTCAAGAAATTCGCGGAGGCAGTCTCCGCAAAAATAAAGAGCGAGTGTTCCGGGGTTCGCTGGAAGGACAGCTATGCGGCGCTGGGGCGCTTCGATGTCGTTGACATCGTCGAGGCCAATGACCCGAAGCAAATCGAGAAGGCGGCCATGATCATCCGCGCCTACGGGCATTCAACCACCGAGACGCTGGTTGCCACGCCGTGGAAGGAATTCCTGGCGGCGCTCTAACCGAAGAGCATCCCCCGGCAGGCGCCGGAAACATTGGCTGCGATGACCGTTTCCGACGAGGACTCGCGTCATCGTTGCGCTGTTGAAGGAAGATTTCCAGCGGGTGACCGTGGGCGCCCCGAACGCCCCCCAACCGCCTGGTAGCCACGGTCCCGTCCCGCTTTGCGGGACGTGACCGTGGGCCGTTGACCTCGACCGGGCCCGGGCCGCCTTGCGCTGCCCGCCCCGGCAGACAACCTTTGGTAGCGCGTCGTTTCAATCGCGTTGCGCGTGTCCCAGACGCGACTACGGGACCTTCTTCGCCTGCCCCCAAACCAGCCACCTTCAATAGGGCCGCGATCGATTCATCGCGGAGATGCGAACCGAATGTAGCGCCGGGCTTCAGCCCGGCACCGCTTCAATGCGGCCGCGATCGAGGGATCTGCTTGTCCGCCCCGCCCGCTGCACCGCTGGCAGGACCGGCGCCCCCGCCAGAAATCGCCCCACACCGCCTGGCCCTCACCACCGGCCAGTACGTCGGCTCCGACGAGCCGAAGGACGACGGGGAACCGCTCGACGAAAAATGCAGCGCCTCACGCAGACCCCCGCCGCTCGGCTCGAGGTAAACCGGCGTCCGGAAGCAACAATCCGTGAGAATTCTGGCCGTGTGGGCTATCCTCTGAGGAGAAAAGGCACCCTGTGAAACGGCTCTCCGCGCAACACCAGGCGCAAGCCGAGGCGCCCTCCCGCCGCCATCACGTGCGGCGGCTCGGATCGTTCGGCCGCGCCGCAACGGGCCAGGACCGCCCGGGCCAAAGCCATCTCGATTTGCTGGCTGAGGTCGGGCGGCCCCCTCGGCGAGGGAGGCCCCAGATTTCCAAGTCCCACCAACCGTTCAACGCGAATCGGTTTATGCTGCCCGCCAGGAGCGACGGTTGCCAGCAAGGTTAGTGGTTCTGCCAGCGGCGGTGAAGGGAGTTGCGATAGAATGAGCGAGGCAGGACCATCCGCCGAGAAACCAATGGATGACGAAAAGAATGCCACAGACGAACTCGAACGGGGGGAAGCGCAGGTCTCTGAGCTATCCGACGGTAGCACGGGCGTGGAAATCGAGGTCGAGGAGCCACAGACCGAGGAGGAGATAACCCAGCCGTTCGATCCGACCATGATTCGGGTCGAGAGCAAGCTAATTACGATCGACCTCCTCCTGACGAGGATCAGGGAAGCGGAGCTGAACCTGACGCCGGATTTCCAGCGGAAGAGCGGGATATGGACTGAAAAGGCGCAGAGCCGGCTTATCGAGTCGATTCTGATTCGGATACCCTTGCCCGCCTTCTACATGGATGCCACAAACGACGAAAAATGGCTCGTCGTGGACGGGCTTCAGCGACTGACCACCCTTAAGCGGTTCGTCATTGATAGCACCTTGCGCTTAATGGAGCTGGAGTTCCTGAAGGAGCTCAACGGAAAACACTTTCACCAGTTGTCGCGCAGCCTGCAGCGGCGAATCAAGGAAACGCAAGTAACTGTTTATCTCATTCAGGAAAAAACTCCGTCCGACGTCAAGTTCAATATCTTCAAGAGGATTAACACTGGAGGCCTGCCGCTGTCTCCCCAAGAAATAAGACACGCTCTGAACCAGGGTGCGGCAACGAGGTTGCTGAGGAAGCTGGCCGATTCCCCAGAATTCAAACGCGCAACGGACAATGGCATACGCGACGACCGAATGGCCGATAGAGAGTGTGTGTTGCGCTGCTTGGCTTTCACGCTCACGCCAGCAACCGAGTACCGGGTGAAGGACTTTGATAGCTTTCTGAACGAAAGCATGGCATTTCTGAACCGGATGTCGGAGAAGGATCTCGCGGACCTTGAGCACGGCTTTTATCGGTCGATACGCGCCGCCCGAATCCTGTTCGGTCGTTTTGCGTTTAGGAAACGGTACCAGAGCAACGCTTGGCGCTATCCGATTAACAAGGCCCTTTTTGAGGTGTGGTCAGCCAACCTCAATAAACTCGACGACAACGAACTGAGAGTCCTCGAGGACCGTAAGGTTGCTTTGAACGATAAATTTATGAAATTGATGGCGGAACGCGATTTTGAGAATTCGATCTCGCAAGGAACCGGGGATATCCGAAAGGTTCAAACTCGGTTCAGTGAGGTAGAGAAGATAATACGCGAGGTCCTGCGATGATCCGGTCACTGAGATTGGAGAATTTCAAGTGCTTTGCAGGCCAAACGTTTCCCTTCCGGTCGGTAACCCTGTTCGCTGGTTTGAATGGCATGGGCAAGAGTTCCGTGCTGCAAGCGCTGTTGTTGTTGCGGCAGTCGCATCAACAGGATCTTCTTCGCGAACGGGGCCTGGCTCTGAATGGGGACCTCGTGCACATAGGGACGGCCAAGGATGCGCTTTACGAAGAGGCGGAGGAAGAGAGGATCCAGTTTGGTCTCGCCGCTGACTGCGGGGTGGAAGCCCAGTGGGGGTTCCGCTACGACCGGGAAGCAGACGTCATGGGTTTGGACTCTGGAGGGGTCGATCCGCGAGTCTTCGAAATCAGTCTATTTACGGACGATTTCCGCTACCTTCAGGCGGAGCGAATCGGGCCGAGGGCGTTCTTCGAAATGGCCGATTTTCAAGTCCGGCATCACAACCAACTGGGCTCGAGGGGCGAGTTCACTGCGCACTTCCTCTCGGTGTTCGGGGCTCGGAGGATTCCAAACGGGCAGCTGCACCATCCGAATGCCAAGTCAGATAGCCTGATCGACGAGGTTGAGGCATGGATGGGGGAATTCTCTCCAGGCACTCGGGTCGAAATCACTCCCATAGCGGGCATGGGCCTGGTCAACCTGCAGTACGCCTTCATCGCTGGTACCCAGCTCAGCGACAAGTACAGATCGACCAATGTCGGTTTCGGCTTGACATACTGCCTGCCTGTCTTGGTTGCGGTTCTTGCATCATCGAGCCGGTCGCTGATTCTGCTAGAGAATCCGGAAGCGCATTTGCATCCCAAGGGACAAGTTCAAATTGGGCAATTGCTGGCAATCGCCACGCAGGGCGGTGCGCAGGTGATCGTCGAAACACACAGTGATCATTTACTAAACGGTATCCGCCTCGCCGTCCACACCGGGAGGGTGCCACCGACAGATATTCAGCTGCACTTTTTCCAGCCGCAGGAAAGGGCAGCCGCAGGGCGCGTCCAAATCATTTCACCAAATTTGGATTCGCGTGGCCGAATCGACGTTTGGCCCGAGAACTTCTTTGATGAGTGGGACAAGAGCCTTGAGGCTCTTCTCCGCTGAGGGAAGTTGGCCCGATGACGATAGAGATGGTGCTGAACGAACTCTCGCTGAGGGCTCGAGCGGTGGATGTGTACGCCGCACGGGAAAGGATGGCCAATTTCGTTGACACCCTGCAAGCGGCGACGGCCACCGGAGTAGGCAGGGTTCTGCGGACGGCAGAGGACTTCCACGACACCGTCCTTGCACCGGATTATATGTTGGCCAGGTGGCGCAACGACCCTGAAGTCGATCGCGAGTGCCGACGTTACGTCCTTACCTTGACTACCAAAGCACCCCATCTAGCCGATCTGACACCGGGCGAGCTAGCCGGCGAGCCTGCCCTGTTCGATTTTGGATACGAGGGTGCGCGCGCCGACGGTTTGGCCGCTGCGTTCCTTACGGACGCGCTAGCAGTGAGCTTGCTCTCCGAAGCCAGATGGGACACAACCGCGCTCCAGCTGGAGGTCACACATCTGGACGACAATGCCATGACGGTGACAAGGTTCGAGGCAATTCACCATGCGAGCAGACGAGCTCACGTCGTTCAACATGGGGCCTGGATCGGGGAGCGCATCCGGGCAGGGATTCGAGACGGAACGGATCTGTGGAGTCGAAGGATCGATCTCCTTCCCTCTCTTGTGTTCTGCGAATCCGTTCGCGCGCAACTTGAAGGACTGCGTTCAGGGAATCCTTTGTTGAGAAGCGTCCGCGACCGTTTGTTCGAGTTCCAGGAGTACTGCGGGACGTGGAACAGCGGCCCATTCGAGGGGCGACGACTGCCTACCAGGGTGTCACCAGAGAGCCAGGCAACGCTAAATCAATATGGCGCGGAAAGGACGTTCTTGTGTCCGGATTGCCAAGAAAGGGTCTTCAGCCTGCACGCGCGAGTCACTCCCGGCAGTTGGCGGATTCATTTCATCCCGCTTGCAGACGAACACAGGGTGCTCATTGGATACATCGGTCCCCACCTTCCGACGGCGAACGACCCCACGTGAAGTGCACCTATAGCAATTGTTATAACCTCCATCGCAAATGCGCCGGCGTTACAAGGAACAAAACTTGTGAAGAACGGCCTCACTCCGGCCCTGTGGCATTTTGCAGAGGCAAGCCGGGCTGCAGCCCGCCATGCCAATTTCCCTATTGTGCCCTTCTCCCTTACCGGTCGCCCCACGCGCTGCTAGAATCCTCGCAGGCAGCGTGTAGGCCAAACTCGAGCATCGGCACACCTTTTCGCGTTTCCTTCTCCTCTTTGTGTAAAAATACACCCGAAATGGAGCGATCAGAAAGAATCAGCTGCCTGGGATCAAAGCGTTTACGGGAATTTCTGATATTTTGGGGGCGCGATTTGCCTGATCCGTAAGTCCCATGCTTGCGACGCGAGAAGACCTGACTTGGGTGCCGTGTGGGTGCCGACGCTCCCCACGACTGGTCATAGCGGATCGGCCGCGGATTCGCGCGGATGAACACGGATTTCTTTTCGGGAGTTCTCGAAAACCAGGCGCTTGAACTGCGGCTTGGGGCGGAAATTCAGCAGGAGACCGACTTCGGTTTCCGTTGCCCGAAGGTAGTTCAGCAGTTGCGCCTCATGCGAAGGTCCCAAGTCGCGCGCAGCTTTCGGTTCCCATAGAACGGCGCCCTCGAAGGGGATGTCCGGTCTGAAATCGCCAGCCAGTCCGCCTCGGAGCGTCACGTTCGCCGGCGCGAGGGGCATGCGGGCACCATCGCTGGACCTTCCCTCTTTTAGAGCATTTCCATGTATTATGTAGCGAATCGGGCGCGAAAAAAGAAGCCTCTGCAGTCGGCGGTGGAAATCGCGTCGAAGGCGGTTTTGGCCGCCAGGAGCAGTTGCTCGTCAGTGCGGGGTGCGTGGCTGCGCAAGATTTGTTTGATCTTGCTCCACATCGGCTCGATGGGATTGAGATCCGGCGAATAGGGCGGCAGGTAAAGCAGCCGGGCACCGGCGGCTTCGATGGCTTCATGGACTCCCCGGATCTTGTGGGTGGCCAGATTGTCCAGGATCACCACATCGCCAGGGCGCAGGGCGGGTGCGAGCCCCTGGCTCATCCAGGCCAAAAACATTTCGCCGTCCATCGGGCCTTCAAAAAGCCAAGGGGCGCAGGGACCGTCCAGGCGAATGGCGGCGATCAGCGTGCTGGTTTGATACCGTCCGTGCGGGACGCGCGCCCGCAGTCTTTCACCGCCCAGGGCGCGGCCCCGCAGGCGCGTCATCTTGGTGTTGGCCCCGCTTTCGTCCACAAACACCAGACAGGCCGTGGGCTCGGCAGCCAACTGCTCATGCCAGTGCGCCCTTCGCTCGGCGATGTCGGGACGCTGTTGTTCGGCGGCGGCCAGAGTTTTTTTTAAACTTCCAGCCTAGCCGCCTCAGCCAGAGATCGATCGTGGAGGCCCGGAACGGCCGGTCCAGGCGCGCACCGAGCTCGGCCAGCGTGGCGTCGGGCTGCCCGGACAACAGGCGCTGCAGCCGCTGCTTCCGCTCTTCGGTGAGCAGCGTCTTACGTCCACACCTGTGCGTTTGTGGCTCCAACGTGCGGCGCTCCCGAAACTGCTGGCGCACGCGGCGCACCGCCGCCACGCAGAAACCCGAAAACTGCGCGATCTCTCGCGTGCTCTTGCCGCGGTCGTAGAGTTCCAAAATGCGCTTGCGGATCGGAATCGGTATGGCTCGCATAAGCATACTTTGCCGCACGAGCCCCTCTTTGTAAAGCTACATTATTTATGGAAATGCTCTAGCCGGCAACGGCTTCGGCGATGCGTCCGAATCGGCGTTCGCGGCGGTGAAACTCCTCGAGCGCGCCGGCGAGATCGGCGGCTTGGAAATCGGGCCATAGCTTGGAGCTGAAGAACAGCTCGGCATAGGCGCATTCCCACAACAAGAAGTCACTCAGACGCTGTTCCCCTCCGGTTCGGACCAGCAGGTCGACGTTCGGCGCTGGTCCTTCTCCGTAGCTGGCGAGGCCGAGAAGCCGGGCGAACTCACGGCGGGAGATTTCCAGGCTGGAGATCATCCGGCAAGCGGCGCGAAGAATGGCATCCTGAGCCGAATAATCAACGGCAAGCCGGAGGCGGAGCCGGCGCCCCGCAGCGGTGCATTTTTCGGTTGCCGCGACAGCCCGGCGCAAGTCCTGAGGCAGACGATCGCGGCGGCCGATGACGCGCAAGCGGACCCCGGCGGCGATGAAATGCTTCGCCTCGTCTTCGAGGAAGCTTTGGAGCAGCGCGAACAAGCCCTGGACTTCGGCGGGCGGGCGCTCCCAGTTATCGGCGGAGAAGACGTAGAGGCTCAGGGTGCCGATATCCAATTGCGGCGCCGCGTCCACCAGGCGGCGGACGGCCTCGACTCCGGCCAGATGGCCGGCGGTGCGAGGCAGGCCCCGAGCCGCGGCCCAGCGTCCATTGCCATCGGGGATCACCGCGACATGCAACGGCCGCGGCTCGTCACCGGCGGCTCCGAACGAAGAACTCCTTACCGTTGTCAATCCCATCCGGTCCATCCTTAACCTTCGCGCGTCAGGCGAATTAGCGCTTCCATATGGTCCAGATACCGTTCGAGCGCCCGGCGTCCGGCCCCGGTCAGCCGATATTCGGTTTTGGGCAATCGGCCGGAGAAGGATTTCGTGCAAGTGACGTATCCGGCTTCCTCGAGTTTGCGGGCATGCACGCTCAAATTGCCGTCAGTCGTGCCCAGCAGGCGCTTCAACTCCTTGAAACTGAGAGAGCGATTGACCACCAAGGCGCTCAGAATCCCCAGCCGCGTTCGCTCGTGAATGAGCCGATCGAACTCGAGCGCCCGCTCAGCACCGCCGGCGCCGGCGACGGCGCGCAATCCACGGTTGCGGGGCTCGATCGCGGATCCCGGAGCGGCAGCCAGCGCTTTTTTAGCCACCGTACCTCCTTGCAATCAGCGCGCCAAAAAGCAGATGCAGGCCGCCGAATCCCGCCGCCATAAAGGCATCTCCCCACGTCGTCGGCGAAAACAGCGCCACCGCGCCCAGGATCAGGAAACACAGGCCCATCAGCGGCACGATCTCGATCGAAAACGCTCCACCGGCGATCACCGCGGTTCCGTACAGCGAGAGCCAGACTCCGGGCAGGATCGAAACCCACCCCGCACGCCACAGGACGGCTGTCAGCAGCGCGCCCACGGCGATGGGTGGGGCGAAACTGAGCGAGAAGCGGCGGGCCGGGCCGGTAAGAAGCGGCACGCCGGCGGACTTCGCCTTCCACACCACCGCCCAAACACCGATCACCGCGGCCACGGCCGCCTCCGTCAGCCACACGAGCAAACGCGCGGATGGCGATTGCTGGCGGGCGGCGACGGCAGCGGCGCCGAGTGCGGTGAGGCCGACGACGATACCGCCCCAGCCGGGAACGGCGGTGAAGGAGCCGGCGCGTTCAAGGGTATCGCGGATGTAGCGGAGGTGTTCGCGGGCCCTGGTGTCGATGGGGATGGGCGGCTGGCGGGGACGCGGGTCGAAGGCTTTCATAGGAAAAGGGTACCCCGGAGGCGAATTTCGTCAAGTACTTTGTGCTGCAAAGGTCAACGGGGGGCCGCCTCCTCCGCCGGCGAGGCTGGAGGGGGCGGCGGGGACGCGGGCCGGGGGCCCGGCTCCGCTCGCGCTCAACGTCCCGAGCGGTAGCCGGGGGCCCGCGGATAGCGCCCGGCGATCGCGTTCCAGCGCACCTGGACGAGGTCCCAGAACATCCGCAGGCTATCGCGACCCATGCGAATCTTGCTGGCGGGATCGTGGGCCCAGCGCACCGGGACCTCCACCGCCTTCAAACCGTGGCGTCGCGCCAGAAACAGCAATTCGGGGTCGAAACCGAAGTCTTCGATGCGCTGCTGCTCGAAGATCGGCCGGGCTCGACCCATGCGAAAGGCCTTGAAGCCGCACTGGGTATCCAGGAAGCGAACGCCGGTGATCAGCCGAACGAATCCATTGAACAGGCGCCCGGCGAATTCGCGGGCAGCGGACTGGTGAGTTTCGATGAGGCTGCGGTCGAGGGCGCGCGAGCCAATCGCGACATCGGCGCGTTCGAGGGCATCAAGCAGCTTATCGGCCTCTCCGATCGGAGCGGACAGGTCGGCGTCGGTGAAGAGCGCGATCGTTCCCCGGGATTCGAGCATGCCGTGGCGCACGCTGTAGCCTTTTCCGCGATTTCCGGGGTTACTGACGAGTCTCAGGCCCGCAAACCGAGCGATCCAAAGGCGGACGACCTCGGCGGTGGGGTCGCGCGAGCCGTCGTCGACGACCAGGACTTCAATCTGCATTCCCATCGCCGCCCGTTTCCGCTCCACCCAATCGCGGACCCGTTCGAGAGTGCCGGGCAGCCGGCTCGCCTCGTTATAGGCGGGGATGACGATGGAGAGATCGACGGGCGAATTCATCCGCGGAGCGGCCGGCCCCAGCCGTGAATTCCGACGACAGGAACGAAACGGCAATGATCCAGGCTGCGGCGTTCGATTCGGCCGTTGCGCTTGCGATGCTGGAACAGTTCCTGCGAGTCGGCGCCGCCCAGGGGAATGACCAGCCGGCCGCCCTCTGCCAACTGATCGAGCAGCGGCGGCGGCACCGCCAGGGCGGCGGCGGTGACCACGATGGCATCGAAAGGAGCAGCCGCCGGCCAGCCGAGCCCGCCGTCGCCCAGCAGGACGCAGACGTTCCGGCAGCCCAACCGCGCGAGCCGTTCGGCTGCTGCTGCTGCCAATTCCTCGCGGTATTCGACGGTGAAACCTTCGTCAGCCAAGCGAGAGAGAACTGCGGCATGGTAGCCGGAGCCGGTGCCGACTTCGAGCACCCGGCCGGTCCCGGCGGGTTCGAGGGCTGCGGACATGGCGGCGACGATGAGCGGTTGGGAGATCGTTTGACCCATGCCGAGGGGCAAGGCTTGGTCGCTGTAGGCGTCGGCCAGGCAGCTCGAGGGAACGAATTCATGCCGCGGGATGGCGAGCATGGCGTCGAGCACGCGGCCGGAGCAGATGCCGCGGTGGCGCAACTGTTCGGCGACCATTTGGCGGCGCTGCCGGCCGAAAACGGCGGCCCAGGGCTCGTTCATCGATTCGGGGTTCACGTTGGTGCGGGCCTAGTGTGGCACAGCCGGAATCGGCGTTCCAGGGCGGTCGCGGAGCTGAAGTCCGGCCGAGTAAACCAGGAGCGCGGCGGGAGAGGTGAAAGCGTGGCTAAGCGGCGCCGGCGTGGCGTTCCCACGCGCCGGTGCGGAGAATCTCCTCGATTTGTTCGAGAGTGAAATCGATTTCCTCGTCCCGGTTGTAAAAGTGAGGGGAGAGCCGGATGCCGGCTGCCGGACGGAAATCGACCAGGATATCCCGCGCGAGCAGTTCCTGGGTGACCGGGAAGGCATGAGGACAATCGATCGACACGGTGCCGCCACGTTCGGCAGGATCGCTGGGCGAGTGGACGCGCCAGCTTCGAGCCAGCGCCCCGTTCACGAGCCGGGCGGTTTGTCGCATCGATTTCGCCCGGATACGCTCGATCCCGGCCTGACGAACGATCTCGAGTCCGGGCTGGCAGGCGAAGAGGGCCGGGATGTGGGGAGTGCCGTTGAGGAAGCGGAATCCGTCTTCGCGGCGGTCGACGGGGCCGACTTCGAAGGCAAACGGCCGGCGATGGGCCATCCAGCCGGTGAGAGAAGGTTCGAGTTTTCGCTGCAAATCTTCCCGGACGTAGAGATACCCGACGCCGGGCCCGCCGCAGAGCCATTTCAAGACGCCGCCAACGGCGAAATCGGTTTCCAGGGCGCGGACGTCGACTGCGACGGTGCCGGCGGCCTGGAAGAGGTCGAGCACGACGTGAGCGCCGACCTGGTGGGCGCGGCGGATCACCGCGGCGGCGTCGATGATGGCGGCGCTGCGGAACAACACGAGGGAAATGGGGACGAGCAAGGTGTTCTCGTCAATCGCCTGGAGCACGCGGTCGAGATCGACATGGATGCCGTCGTGGCTGGGGACGATCTCCACCCGGGCGCCGCGCCGCCGTTGCTCCAGGTAGAAATAGAGGATCGACGGAAATTCGAGATCGACCATCACCACCTTGTTCCGGCGGCCGGAAAAATCGAAACAAGAAGTGAGGACGGCCTGGGTGAGGGTGACGTTCTGGTGGAGCGATACCTGGCCCGGACCCGCGCCGACCAGCCGGCCGATGATGTCGCCCACTCGCGCCGCCAGGTCCCACCATCCTTCGGCCCAGGCGCGAACGCCGCGCGCGGACCACTGATCGGCGTAGCCGCGTAGGCTTTCGTAGACGCCGGCGGGCATCGCTCCGAGGGAATTGCTGATCATGTAGGTCGTGCGATCGAGGATGGGGAATTCGTTTCTCCAGCGCAACAGTTCGTCCATCGTCCACTCCACCAGCCATCCGGCAGAAGTCGGCGTCCCGAGTCAGGGATCCCTTGACCAAGTCACGGCCCGGGCATTGCCCTCGGCGGCCGAAGCCGCCCTGATTTCGGGGCACGTGCGGCACGAGTGAGGTCCTGGCCCAGAGCGCCGGGCTGAATTGTGCCGTGAGATCGCAGACGAACTTCAGACTCAGGACACTAACACAGGAAGGAGCCGGCTGGATAGAGGGCGGCGGGCTACTTGAAATGCTTCTTGAACTCGATATCGAGGCCGAAGGTCCCGTTGATGTCGCGGAGAGCGACGATCGAGATATCCCGGCTGACGGCATATTCGATCTGGATGACCTGCTCGGAGTTGGAAGTGGCGTTGGCGGAGTAGGTGATGGTGAGATTGGGAGTGACCTGCTGTTCGACGGTGATCCGGGCAGCGGCGTTCGACTCGGTGCCAGTGCCGGCGAGTTCGGGATCGATCCGGAACCGGCTGATGCCGAAGAGGCGTTCGATGCGGCCGCCGACTTCACTCGAAATGGCCTGGGAGAGCAGCGCCGAGGCGCCGAAATTCGTGGGCTGGCCTGCGGTTCGCAGTTGGCTTTCCTCGCCGGTATAGCCGAGGGCGAGCAGGGCGATGACGTCGCTTTCCGGCAGGGGAGGATCGGAGCGGTAGGAGAGGCGCAGGGCGCTGGCTTGACCGGTCAAATCGACCGTCACCTGGTATTGCTGAATGGTGGTGGTGGCCTCGACGTTCATCTCCGGATCGAGCAGAAGGGGATTGGCGAAATTCAAGTCGCCGCGGGTAAGCCGGTACTTATCGCCGCGGACGTTCACCTGTCCCGAGAGCAGATGAACGTGGCCGAGGACCGACGGGCGGTTCCAGGTGCCGCGGACGCGCAAACCGGCGTCGAGATTGATGTAGGTACCGGTCCAGGTGAGCTGAGAGCCGGGTCCCGAAGTCACGTTGAAATCCAACTGCAGATTGCGAAGGAAGGAGGAGCCGCCTTCGGTTGCCGGAACCGGCTGGCGCGGGGCGAGGAGCGCGGCAGCCACGTCCAGACCGTTGGTGAAGAACAGGCGATCGATGGTGATCTGGCCGCTGAGGGTAGCGCTGCTGACGTTGCCCGCCAACCGTGAGTCGGCATCGAGCAGCCAGCTCATGCCCTCGGGATACCGCACGCGCACCTGAGTGGCGGCGATTCCGAGGTCGTACTGTGCCTGGGCGGCTCCGCCGGCGAAATTGACGGTTCCGGCCAGAACCAGCGAGCCGCCGCCGGCCTGGGCCCGCAAGTCGGTGAACGAGAGGTGGTCGCTCGAAAAGATGACGTCGCCGCTCGCGCTACTGAGGCCGATCGGGATGTCGCTGTAATTGAGCGAGGCGTTCTCCAGATGGGCCCGGCCGTTGATTTGCGGGCGGGAGAACGTTCCCACGATTTCCGCGTCCATTTGGGCAGCGCCCTGGGATCGGAGTCCGGGGACGAAGGCTTCGGCGAGGGCGAGGTTCAACCCGCCGGCGACATGGAGGGCGAGGGGCTGATTTTGGCGGAAACGGACGACGCCGCTGAGCTGGAAATTGCTCTCGGCGCCTTGGAGAGCGGCCTGTTCGATGCGGACCTCGCCTTCGCGGTAGCTGAGCCGCAGCGGACCGTTGTTTTGCAGATTGACGTTTTCGAAGGAGAAATCGACCCGGGAAACGTCGGCAGCAACGGTGAGGGTGTTCGGCCTGCGCATTTCGCCGGCGAGCTGAAACCGGCCATCGACGCGGCTGTGGCCGGTGAGCGCGCGGAGGTGGAGGCCGGCGACGATGAAGGGATCGAGATCGATCTCGGTGGCGCTGAATTGTCCCTGCACCGGGTAGCCGCCGCCCATGGTCACCTGAAGGTTGCCGGCCAGCCGGCCCTTGGCCAGCTTCGAAGTCAAGGCGACTTCGAGCTGCCGGCCGTCGGATCGCAGCCGGCCGTTCAAATCGCCGATCAGTTCGCCGCCGGCGCGAAGGCTGGACACGCTCACCGTCCCTTCCACATGCGGCGACCGATAGGATCCACCTCCGGTCAGCCGAAAATCGGCGCGGCCGGCCAGGGGCAGCGACGGCGTCTGGAGGCGCTTGATCTCCTGCACCGGCAACTGGGTGCCGAACAGATCGAATTCCACCTGCTCGGTTCCCCGGTGGTAGGTGAAGTCTCCACCGAACGCACCCGATCCGAACGAAGCCCGCACTCCGGTCAGCCGGACCTGGCGGGAATCGAATTCCATTCGGCCGGAAACTCGCGCAAAGCGTAAACCTTCGGTGGCGAAATCCTGCAACAGGAAATTGCCGGACATCTGCGATTCCGCCCGAGTGCCCCCACCGCGGAACTGGCCGCCGAGCAAGCCTCGCGCGGGATAATGAGTTCCGGCCAGCCCCTGGAGGTCGTCGGTATCGGCTCCGGCGAGCCGGGCGCTGAAACTCCAGCGATTGTTCGGCTCGAAGTCCCAGCCGGTCAGGTCCAGGTGGAGAGAAATGGTTGCGAGCGAGCGGCCCCGGCCGACCCGCACGCTATCGAGCGTCAATTCGGCGGGCGAATAGGAGACGTTGCCTTCGATTTCGTCCCAATGGAGCGCGCCGTAGCCGGCGTCCCAGGCGTGGGTGTGGCCGGAGAACAGCGGCTTGCCGACGTGGCCGGTGACCCTGCCCTGCCATGTGGCCCGGCCGCGGATCGGCACGTGGGGCGATTGCGGCCCGCGAAGATAATCGATCATCTCGTTCCAATCACTCAGGTCGTTGGTCAGGAGGTTGATGGCCATATCGGAATCGACGTCGCCGATGGTGCCGTTGAAGCGGAGATCGGTGTGCGGGGTCTTGATCTCGCCCTGGGCATCGGCCGCGGCGCGGTCCATGCGATAGAGGAACTCGATGTTGGCTGAGGCGGGCATCTCTCCGGGCGGGGTGACCGGCAACGGAGCCCAGATCATCCGTCCTTGGGAAGCCATGTGCTGGAAATCGGCATGCCAGGTGGTGAGCGAATCCACTTCGACACCGGCGTCCCAATGGAGGGTCTGGACGGGGAAATCGGTGTTTTGAACGGCGGCGAGCAGCTTCGCTAGGCTGACGCGGCTCGAGCGGGTATCGGCGGTGAAGGCCAGGCTGCGCCCGTCCATGCGGACGCGTCCGGTGAAGATGCCTCCCATCGCCCAAGCCTGAAAGTCGGGGATGGTGAGACCGCGAGGATCGAACTGGAGGGTACCGCGGGAACTCATTCCCGCTTCGTGATACCACTTGTAGCCCATGGCGATGTTGCGGGCGGAGTAGTAACCGGCGAGGCGCCACGCGCCGGGCGCGTAACGCAGATCGCCGGTGGATTCGATCAGGCCCAAAGGGGAATGCGGCTTGCGGAGCAGGGTGCGCACGTCGGCGAGATCCAGCCGGACCCGGTAACGGAAATCAGCGGCGGGGTGGGTATAGTCCGGCCAGTCGACGCGGCCTTCGATGGCGGAGTGGGCGAGGGCGAGTTGGAAACGGTCGAGCGAGCCGCCGCGGCGGCCGAGGGTGAACTGGGCCGACCAACTGGCCGGAATCGGCACCCAGTGCTCGGCGACAATCCGCATCCCCTGCCAGGCGGCCGAGCCGCGATAGAAATCGCGGCCTAGCGCAGCCGAGGAATAGTCCATGCGAAAAGTGAACCGGCCGCCTTCGGCGGCCAGGGGGATGCGGCGGTCGTTGTAGGCGATGACGCCGTCGTCCACCCGCAGGTGATCGATGGCGACCTGGAAAATTTGCTGGTTCCAGGGCGTCGAAGGCCGGCGGACCGGAGGCACGGGAACGTTGGAATTTCCGCTCCGGTCGATGCGGATGTAAACGGCGGGCCGGACAATCCGGACGCTGGCCAGCTCGACGTGGCGGTGGAGGAGTTCGCGAGCGGTGACCTCGACGTTTACTCGATCGACGCGGACGAAGGGCGGCTCGCCTGCGGTCTCGCGCCCATGGAGGGTGAGTTGATCGAGCTCAACCGAGAGCGGCTCCAGGTGCAAACGGAACCCGCCAAGCTCGATTCGGGCGCCGGTGGCGAGTTCGACCCGGCGGATCATTTCCCCCCGGGCCCACCGCTCGATTCGTCCTTCGCGCCACAACACCACCGCCGCCGCCACCATCAGCGCCAGCAGTACGATCAGCCCCACGCCGATTCTGGCGCACCACGCTTTCACGGGGACGCGTTGCCTTCCACCTTCTCCACTTTCCAGCGTTCCTGCATCTGATCGAGCCAGAGAGCGGCCCGGCGGTTGATGCCCTGCTGCACGAGGAGTTCGCGAAGCTGTTCTTCGACGCGGTCGAGGGGAGGGACGGCCTGGCCCATATGTCGCAACTGGGGGATGAGGGTTTTCTGATAATAGGATTCCACCTGCTGTTCGCCAACCTGGACTTCGGGGCGGAAGCGGTAGTCGAGGTAGCGGGAGAGGAAGATTTGGCGGCCGATCAGCCGGCGCACGTCGCCGGGAGAGAGGGCGAGTTGCTTCAAACGGGCCTGGTAGGCTGGGAGGGAGGGGAAATGGCGGGCGAGATCGGCGCAGGCCTTGTCGACATCGGCGGCGGTGGGCTTGGTGAAGCCGGAAAGCGAGGCTTCGTGAGCGACGATCCACTGCTCGCCGAGTTCGCGCAGGCGATCGGCGCCGGTTTGCTGCTTGCCGCCGATCAACTGCTGGAAGCGGCCAAGTTCGGTCAAATCGCTTTCGGTGATCACTTCGGAGCCGATGCGTGCGACGATGCGGTCGACGACGCTCTGGCCCGCGGCGGCGGGAGGCACCACCAGCCAGCCGGCGAGCGCCAATGCCGGAACCGCAAACGCCTTGGTGAGCCGCCATCGCATCAGAACACCGAGCCGATATTGAAGAAGAATTGGAATCTCGGCAATCGCGACAACTGAAACCCGTTCACGCAACCCGCCGTGCCCGTCTGGCAGGTAGTTTGGAACTGGGCAGGGTTCAGCAGGTAACCCACATCGAGTCGCACCGGCCCAACCGGGGTCGCATAGCGGATGCCGAAGCCAATTGTGTGCGATAGATAGTTTAACTCGGCGGGAGACGCAGGCGAAGCGCGAAAAGTAATCGAGCTGAGGTCGGTGTAAACGTTGCCGGCGTCGTAAAAGAGGGTGCCGCCGGCGGCGTTGCCGATCCAGGGCAATTGCATCGGGAAGCGCAACTCCTGGTTGAAAACCAGTTCCGCCAGGCCGCCGAGGGGGAAGCCGGTTTTCGGATCGCGGGGTCCTGCCTGATTGAGGGCGAATCCACGAATGCTGGTGCCGCCGCCGGCGAAAAACCGTTCGGGGAGCGGGATGCTGTCGGGAGCGCTGCCGGCGAAGGGATGCTCCCAGCCGAAGCGGGTGGAGCGGGCGAACACCAGGTCGTGTCCGAGTGGCATGTAGGTGGAATTTTGGAAGAAGAGGCGGCCGAAGCTGGCGCCGGAGCCGAGCGCGGTGGAATTGATGCTGATGTCGGCGGTGTTGTAGTCGCCCCGGGAGGCATCGGCGGGATTGTTGCGACGGTCGCGGATCCAGGTGAGCCCGAATCCGGAAACCTCGGTGGGCTGGCTGAAGAGCGGGATCTGGTTCGGGTCGATGTGGAGGGAGCCTGCATTCACCAACACCCGACGGAAGGTGTAGCGGTAGAGGAAGGTGGTGGAGCGTGAGGCATTCTGCACCAATTGGAGCGAGCCTTCGTACCGGCTGCCGGTGAACGTGTTCACGTCGCGGATCTTGTCGGCGAAGCCGGTGAGAACGAGTTTGAAGTTCGGACTGGCGAACATGTCGGGGATCTGGTAGCTGAACAGACCGCGATACTGCAGGGTGCTGGCGCGGGCCTCGAAATTGAGCGACTCGCCCCGGCCGAAGACGTTCAATTTGCTGAAATCGAAAATGCCGAGAGGGCTGGCGGCCAGAGAGGTGGCGGTGGCGTTGGTCGTGGATCCCAGCCGCTGCACCTCGATCCCGCCGCCGTACCCTATGGTGTAGCGTTGGCCCTCGGTGGTCGCCACCAGCACGTCCTTACGGGAAGCGGTTCCGGCGGGATTGGCGGTGGCGACATCGACTCGGCTGAAGATTCCCAGGTCGTAGAGCCGGGATTGGGTGGCGACGACGTCGGATTCGCGATAGGGCTTGCCCGGCTGGATCTGCACCTGGCGGCGAATGACCCCGGGCTTGGTGTGCCGGTAGCCAACCAGCAAGACGCGGCCGACCTGTACCTGGGCGCCTTCGGTGATCAGGTAGGTGAGGGCGACGCGGTTGGGCGCGACCGTTTGCGAACGATACTGGAAGGCAGCTTGGGGAAAGCCGCTGTTGAAATACAGGGCGAGCAAGTTGTCCCGGTCGTTGGAGACGCTGGCTTCCGAGTAAGGCTGGCCGGCGGTGGAACCGACAACCGAGAGCACCGCTTCGGTGGGAAGCGAGCGATTGCCGACGATCTTGAGGGAAGCGACGCGAGTTTGGGGTCCTTCCTCGATTTGGAACCGGACGAGCAGATCGTCTTTGTGGCCCTGGTAACCTTCCACCACGCTGCCCTGAACCACCGTTTCGCGAAAGCCGCTGGCGGAGTAAAGCGAACGGATCGAAACCTCGTCTTGCTGCAAGAGTCGCGGGCTGAACCGCCCGGGGGCGAGGAACCGCGCCGGCTCGATCCGCAGACTGCTTGTCAGCAGCTCGTCGCTGAAGTAGTGGTTGCCGGCGAATTCCACGCCAACGAGCCGCCGCTTCGGGCCGCGCTGGATTTCGTATACGATGCTTTCCACCTTCGCCTGGGGCTCGGCGCGAATCGTATAGTTCACCTGGCTGTTGAAATATCCCTGCCGCTCAAAATAATCGCGCAGGTTTCGCCGCCCCTCGTCGAGCAAATCGGGATCGACGGCGCCCTCTTCGTAGATCGGGATCAGCTTCTGCAACTGCTTCTGCTTGATTTTGGCGCCCTCGATCACCAGGCGGATCTCCGGCCCCGAACTGACGTTCACTTGCAGAGGGAGGGAGTGGCGGGCGGCATTGTAGCTGCCGCGGACGACGCCGACTCGGGCCGTCAGGAAGCCTTTCTTGGCCAGAAACCCGCGGAGGTGGTCGACGGCGCCGGCGATTTTCTGCGAGGTTACGTCGTTGCCGATTTTCAGGCCGGATTGGCCCAGCAACTCGCGGTCGGCAAAGCGAGATTGGTTGCTGAGCGTGATCGTTCCGAAGCGGGCACGGGGACCGGGGCGCACGACCACGGTGATGGCGACGAGGTGGGTGGCGGGGTCGCGGTTCAGCTGGACGTTCCATTCCGCCTGGTAGAAGCCGTCGTCGGCCAGCGCCTGCCCGAGGCGGTCGAGGGCCTGCTTCAGCCCGGCGTCTGTGAACGGCTCGCCCAAGGCCAAGTTCATCGTCGCCAGCGCCTTCGGCTCACTCGGTGGTTCGCGGAGACCCGAAACTCGCACCTCGCCGACGAAGTAATTCCGCTCGACGACGAAATCGATTTGCACTCCGCCGGCAACTGGCGTCGCCAGTGTACGGATGTCGGCGTAGAGGCCGGTGGCGAAGAGTTGCTTGAGCGCGTCCCGCTCAGCCTCGGAATGGTAGGGCTGGCCGGCAACAAGAGGCAGCCCGGGCGGATTTTGAACGAGCACCTCCCCGTTGGCGTCGACCACGCGGACCGCCGTGACAGGCTGCCCTTCGAGCGAGAGCTGCCGTGCGGCCACGTTGAATCCGGCGCCGATACCGAGCGTCAGGGCGGCGGTTGCCGCCAACCTGCCCATGATGGACTTCACCGCCGACGCACTCCACCTTCCCCGAGGGCCCGCAGCTCCGCCTGAACACTGAGATAGGAGGTTAGCACAGGGCCGTTGCCTGCCGGCGGCTTGCCCTTGCTAGCGGTTCCAGGCGGCGGGAGTGTGGCTATCGGCGCTGAAGCAGGCTCAACCTGGCAGCCAAACCCGGCCTGGAGAAGAAATGCGGTACAGTGATTATCCGCAGGGGTACTCCCAGACCACGGCAGCGGCCGCATTCCGCAACTGAAGTTTCGCGAGGGGCATTGCCTGGCGGAGGTTACCTGGCGGTTCATTCAAACATGGATTCGGAAAATTACGAGCGATATTCGCGGCAGATCCTCTTCGCCGGAATCGGAGAGCAGGGACAGCAGAAGCTGCTGGAGAGCTCGGCCGTAGTCGTCGGCTGCGGGGCGCTGGGGACAGCTGCTGCCGGCTCGCTGGCGCGGGCGGGCGTGGGAAGGATCAGGATCATCGACCGGGATTTCGTCGAATGGTCGAACCTGCAGCGGCAAAGCCTGTTTGAGGAATCCGACGCCCGGCAATCGTTGCCGAAGGCGGTGGCGGCGGAACGGAAGTTGCGGGCGATGAATTCGGGAGTGACGGTGGAGGGGGTGGTGGCCGATCTCGAGCCGGCCGAAGCCCGGGAATTGCTTTCGGGGTTTTCGGTGATGGTCGACGGCACCGACAACTTCGAGACTCGATTCTTGATGAACGACTTCGCGGTGGCGGCGGGGATGCCCTGGATTTACGGCGCGGTGGTGGCCGGGCACGGCGTCACGATGGCCATCCAGCCGGGACGGACGGCGTGCCTGGCGTGCCTGATGGAAAGCGGGCCCGGAGGCGGCCTCGAGGAAACCTGCGAGACCGTCGGCGTGCTGAATTCGGCGGCGATGCTGATCGGTGCGCTCGAGGCGACAGCAGCGCTGCGGCTGCTCGTGAGTGGCGAAGCCGAAGCGGGAGGGCGGCTGATTTCCGCCGATGTGTGGAGCGGGCGGTTTCAATCGCTTGCGGTGCAGCGGGATGCGGCCTGCCGGGCGTGCGTGCGGCGGGACCTGCGTTACCTGGAGGGAAAGGGCCATCCGCACGTCACCCTGTGCGGCCGCGACTCGGTGCAGATCCACCAGCGCGAGCGCCGGTTGGACCTGGCCGCGCTCAGCCGGCGACTCGAGCGCACCGCCGGGGACGTGCGCGGCAACGATTTCCTGGTGCGGTTCCGCGTCGCGGCCTACGAGCTGATTGTTTTCGCCGATGGCCGCGCCATCGTCAAGGGGACGACGGATGCGGCGGTGGCGCGCTCGCTCTACGCGCGTTACATCGGCGCGTAAGCCGGCGGGCAGCGCGTGGGTCAGGAGCAAGGGCCGGCGAGCGCCGCGGCGGTGAGGACCGCCTCTACGGCGCAATCGAGTCCGATTGTAGAATTGACGATCAGGTGATAGAGCTGGGGATTCTTCCAGTCCTCGTCGAAGTAGCGGCGCAGGTAGGCGGCGCGGCGGCGGTCGGTGTCCCGAGTGAGGATTTCCAGCCCGGCGGCCAGGCCCAGTAGCCGCCGCAGGTTTTCGATTCGCACTTCGAACGGCGCTTGCACCAGCACGTGGAACGCGTCACGCCGGTCGCGCAGAATGCATTGGCCGCCGCGGCCAACAATCACCGCCCCGCCCGCTTCGGCCGACTGGTGAATCAACCGGGTCCAGAGCTGGGCAATATGGTCGGCATCGCAGGCGCTCGCCTCGATTCTGGTGGCGGCGCCTTCATAACCGCCGTGCCAGATCGCCTTGACCAAGCGGTCGAACCAGGGATTGGGGCGCTCGTCGTAGCGTCGAGCGGTTTCGGGATCCACGTTGGCTTGGCGAGCGATTTCCCCGAGCAGGCAATCGTCCACCAGCTTCCAACCAAGTCGGTCGGCCAGCCGCTTGGCGATTTCGGCGCCGCCGCTGCCGTATTCACGGCTGATGGTGATGGATCGGAACAACGGCCGGCTGGTCGCCGCGTGGATGGCGAGAGCGCTCACGCGCCGGCGGCGGCCGGCAGGCCGCGCTCGCGCCAGGCGTTCATGCCGCCGGCGACGTTGACGACTCGGCGGAAGCCGGCGCGACGAAGCAGGCTGGCGGCGATGCCCGAGCGGTAGCCGGTGGCGCAGATCAGATGGAGTGTGGCGTCGTGGGGCAACTCGGCGAGCCGTTTGGGCAGATCGCCACCGGGGATGTGCAGAGCGCCTTCGATATGTCCGGCGGCCCATTCCCCGTCGCTCCGTACGTCGATGATTTCTGCCCCATGGCCGCGGCGATGGGCCAGCTCCACTGCGGAGATCTGCTCGATGCGGTCCAGCTCGAGCCCGCTATCAAGCCAGGCTCGGATGCCGCCCTTCAAATAGCCACGGACATTGTCGAGTCCGACTTGGACCAAGGAGCGGCGGGCCTGATTGAGGTCGGTGGCTTCGTCGCCGACCAGGAGAATCGGGTGGTCGCACGGAACCACCCAGGCGGCCCAGACCACGAAGCTAGGACCCAGGCCGATGTTCAGCGAGCCGGGGACATGGGAGCCGCCGAAGGGTTCGGGCCGGCGGAGGTCGACGACGATGGCGCCATCCCGCTCGATGCATTCCAGGAATTGGGCGGGGCCGAGAGGAGCGGGCTCGGGAAGCTCGGCGAGTGGTGGCGGACCCTGGGAATTGAGGCGTTTCATGCGGCGGTAGTAATCGGGGAAGGGGGGAACCGTCGAAAGGATGTGGCCAACGAAGGTTTCCCGGTCGCGGTCGGCGAAGAAACTGTTCGATGCCCGTTCGTAACCCAGCGTCGATTGCGAACGCTCGCTTATGCCGCTTCCGCAAAACGACCCGGCGCCGTGCGCTGGATACACCGCGACGCCATCGGGGAGATGCCGTATTTTGCGATGAAGGCTGTCGTGGAGCAATTCGGCCAGCCGCCGCTTGGCGCCCTCGCCCAGCAGATCGGGCCGGCCGAGGGAGCCAACGAACAGGAAGTCGCCCGAAAACAGCATCAACGGTTCGGGGCACCGGGCGGATTCGTACAGGAGGAAGGACAGGTGTTCGGGAGTGTGGCCAGGAGTATGGAGCGCGACGATGGCGGCGTCCTGCAATTCGATGCGGTCGCCATCGGCGACGGCGCGGTGGGGGAAGCCGTAGACGTAGTCTTCTCCCTGGTCGTGCGCGCTCAGGCAAAGCGCGGCGCCGGTGACTTCGGCCAGTTCGCGGGCGCCGGATGCGTAATCGGCGTGGATGTGGGTCTCGAAGACGTGGGTAATGGTCCAGTCATGCTGGGCCGCGTAGGCGAGATAGGTGTCGATGTCGCGCTTGGGATCGAAAACTGCCGCGCAGCCGCACGACGCCACCATGTAGGAATAGTGCGACAGTCCCGGCACTTCGAACCGCTCGAGAATCATGCCGCCCCCTTGCGCTCCACCACCGGTCGAATCGCCGCTCCCGCGAAACTCGCACCCCATACGCCGGGCAACCGCCAGCATACCCGCGCCGGTGGCGCCAATCAATCGGCCGGAAGGGCTCCCGCTTCGAGGCACCGGGCAGGCTGGCCCGCCGGCAATCGGCTGATGGGCTGGGAGTTTCTCCCGGGCGCACCACTTCCGACATAGCCTAGCCCCGGCGGCGCGTTCCGACAAGCTATGGCAAGCTGTTGCTGCGGCCCGGGCTCGTTGCCGGGAGGATTGTGACGGGCGGAGGATCAGCCAGGTGGAAATACTCGAAGCCGAATTCGATGGAATGACGGCACTTGGCGCGGCGACCGCCTGCCCGTTACCGGGCAGGGGACGGGACGTACTTGCCTGGGGAGTGCTGCCAGGCGAGCGGGCTCGGGTGGCGGTGTTGGCTCGGGAAAGAGGCCACCGGGTGTGCCGCGCCGAGGAAATTCTGCGGGCGTCGCCCGACCGGATTGCTCCGCGCGAACCGCATTATCTGAGCTGTTCGCCCTGGCAGACGATGGAGTACCGGGCGCAAGCGCAGTGGAAGCGCCAGATCCTGGAGGAACTCTTTAGCGGCATCCCGCTGGCTCGGTTCGAGGAAGCGGATCCGGTTTGGGGCTACCGCAACAAGCTGGAATTCTGCTTCATCGAGGAAGGCGGGCGGCTGCGGCTCGCCTTCCACGAACGCGCGAGCCCGTTTCGGAAGCTCGCGCTTCGGGAAGGCTGCCAGCTCGGGACCGCGGCAATGAACGTCGCGGCGCTCGAACTCACCGAACAGCTCGCCCAGCGCGGGGTTGGCGCGGGCGCGGTGAAGAGCCTGGTGGTGCGCGGAAGCCGCGCGACGGGCGAAGTGGTGCTGGCGCTCTACGTGATGGAAGAACGCTTCCCGGCGCTCGATCCGGCGCTCGAGCAAAGCGCCGGCATCGCCATCGCCTTCAGCGATCCCCTTTCCCCGGCTTCGGTTCCCACCCGGATGCTCAGCGAAACCGGCCGGCAGGAACTGACCGAGCGCGTTGCGGGACTCGATTTGGCGTATCCCATCGATGCCTTTTTTCAGAACCACGTCCCGATGTTCGAGCGGGCCATTGCCGAAATACGCCGGCACGTGCCCGAGGCGGAGCGGGTGGTGGAACTCTACAGCGGGGTCGGCTCGATCGGCCTGGCCCTCGCCGATCGCGCCGGAGAAATCGTCGCGGTCGAGTCGAGCGCGAGCGCGGTGAATTGCGCCGAGCGGAACCGGGACCGGAACGGCGCTTCCAACTACCACCCGCGAGCTGCGCGAGTCGAGTCGGTTGCCGAAGAAACGCTGTCCGGTGCGGACGTGGTTGTGCTCGATCCACCGCGGACCGGGCTCGGCTCGAAGCTTGTGGGAACGCTGCTGCGGGTGCTGCCGGCTCGATTGGTCTATCTGTCTTGCCATCCGCCTAACCAGGCGCGCGACGTGGCCCTGTTAGGTTCGTCCTACCGCCCGACGGCCCTCGTGGGCTTCGATTTCTATCCCCAAACACCGCACATCGAATCGCTTGTCGTGCTCGACCGGCGCTCAGGCGCAGCCTAGGCGCCCGGCAGGGCAGGCTGGCGGCTTGCAAACCCATGTGCGGCTGACCTATGGTGCAGTTCCTTCGAGCCGGCAATTCCGGGCACGGGGTAGCCACTTGACCGCGGAAAGCGCCTCCCTCTCCGGTCCGCCAGACCGCCGGCCCTTCTCCACCGCCGGGCTTGGTGGGAAACTGTTACCAATGCGCCGGGCATCCTTGGCCGACTCGATCGCCGAACTCCGCCGTCACGGCCGGCAAACGGCGCTGATCCAGCATCGCGGCTATCGCCGCATCCGCTGGAGCTACGCCGAACTGGCCGGCGCCGCGGCGCAATTCGCCCGGGAACTCCAGAGCCGCGGCGTCGGCAAGGGCGAGCACGTCCTGCTGTGGGGCGACGACTGTGCAGAATGGATTGCGGCGTTTCTCGGCTGCATTCTGCGGGGAGCGGTGGTGGTGCCCATGGACCACGGGGCGGCCCCGGAATTCGCCGCTCGCGTGGCAGCTGCGGTGGATCCCCGGCTGGTTGTTGCCGGCCGCCACCAGGCCACCGCCGGATTGGCGGGGCCGCGGCTGGTTCTGGAAGACCTGCCGGGGACGCTTGCCGCGCATTCGACCGAGTCGCTTTCGTGCGTTTCGCTCGATCGCGACGACCCGCTCGAGATCGTTTTCACCTCGGGCACGACCGCGGAGCCGAGAGGTGTGGTGATCTCGCACGGCAACTTCCTGGCGAATCTCGAGCCGCTGGAAACGGAAATCTGTAAATACCTCGGGTACGAGCGATGGGTGCACCCGCTCCGTTTCCTGAACCTGCTCCCCTTGAGCCACGTGTTCGGCCAGTTCATGGGTATCTTCGTTCCGCCGCTGCTCGGCGGAGTCGTGGTGCTGCTGGATACGCTGAACCCGAGCGAAGTCCAACGCGCCATTCGGCGTGACCGCGTTTCCGTTTTGGTGACCGTACCCCGGCTGATCGAGGGCCTGGCCGATAAAATCCAGCGCGACCTGGAAGCCGCAGGCCGCTTGGAGAGATTCCGGCGCGATTTCGCCGCCGCCGAAAACGAACATTTCCTCCGCCGCTGGTGGCGGTTCCGCCGCATTCGCCGGCGGTTCGGGTGGAAATTCTGGGCCTTTATCTCCGGCGGGGCCTCTTTGCCAGAGGCCATCGAGCAATTTTGGTCCCGACTGGGCTACGCCATAATCCAGGGCTACGGACTCACCGAAACCGCTTCGGTGGTCAGCGTGCAGCACCCGTTCCAGCCCGCGCGCGGCTCGATCGGCAAGGTTCTGCCCGGTAGTGAAATCAAACTGTCGGAAACCGGGGAAATCCTGGTGCGAGGGGAAAATGTCGCCGTCGGTTACTGGCCGGCGCGCGGGCGGGCGTCGCTCGAGCCGGTGGCCGGCGACGAAGGCTGGTTTCACACTGGCGACATCGGCGCCCTGGACGCGGCCGGCAACCTGTTTTTCAAAGGGCGGCGCAAGAACGTCATCGTCACCGCCGCCGGAATGAACATTTATCCCGAAGACCTCGAAGCGGCGCTGCGGCGGAGGCCGGAGGTGCGCGACGCGGTGGTGATCGGGCTCGATCGCGACGGAAATGCGGAGCCGTGCGCCGTTCTCCTGCTCCGCGAGCCCGGGGCAGCCGCCGCGGAAACCGCGGTCAGCGCCGCCAACGAGCAACTCGCCGACTACCAGCGGATCCGGCGCTGGTACGTCTGGCTGGAAGACGATTTTCCCCGCACCCCCACCCGCAAGCCCCAGCTTCACGCCATCGAAACTGCCGTTCGCGCCGCCGTGGGGGCGCCCAGCTCGGCGCCGCCGGCGGGCGGCCTGGCCGACTTGGTGGCTCGGGTGACCGGCAGGCCGGTGGAGCGGCTAACCGCCGGCGCCCATCTGGCGCGCGACCTTCAACTGAGCTCCATCGAACGCGTGGAATTGCTTGCCGCGCTCGAAGACCGCTATCAGGTGGAGCTGAACGAAACCCAGTTTGCCGAAGCCGCCACCCTCGACGAGTTGGAGCGAATCGTCCGCGAGCCGGCCGCACGGCGGTCGGAGTACGTCTACCCCCGTTGGGCCCAGCGCTGGCCGGTGACTTGGATACGCTTCCTCGTCTATTACCTGCTGGCGTGGCCGGCCACGCTTGCGCTCGGTTATCCGCGCATCCGCGGCCGGGAGCTGTTGGCTGGCGTTGGCGGCCCGGTGTTGGTGGTGTCGAACCACGTCAGCAGCATCGACATCGGTTTCATACTGGCGGCGCTTCCCGCTCGTTTCCGCCGGCTTGCCGTGGCCATGGAGGGCGAGCGGCTGGAAGCGATGCGGAAGGTGCCGGGCCACCGCAACCGGGTCGTCCGGCTGTTCTGGAGGGTCGTGTACGGCCTGGTGGTGGCCCTGTTCAACGTGTTTCCCTTGCCGCAACTCTCCGGCTTTCGCGAAAGTTTTGCCTATGCGGGCCAGTCAGTGGATCGAGGGTACAACCTGCTCGTCTTTCCCGAGGGAGCGCGTACGCGCGACGGCCGCATCCAACCGTTCCGCGCAGGCATCGGTTTGCTGGCGGCCGGCTTGAACCTGCCCGTCGTGGCGGTGCGGATCGATGGCTTATTCGAATTGAAGCAGGCTCACCGCTGGTTCACGCGTCCCGGGCGCATTGGGGTGCGCCTGGGCGCCCCGGTGCGGTATCACCCGGGAACCGGCGCCGAGGAGATCGCCGAAGATCTCCAGCGCCGCGTCGCTTCCCTGTAGAGGGCCGAGTCCGGTTCATTCCGTCATTGCCAACCTGTGATATGGTGAGGCGCCTGGTGCATTCGCGCCACGGGCAGGGATGGCCGGTTAAGAGAGGAGCGGCAGTGATTCAGCGAATGCCGATCGTCACACTGGTGGCTGGGCTGGCGCTGTTCTTTTCGGGGCGGACGAGCCGCGGGGCGCGGCCGGCGGCGCAGGGAACAAGCCTGCCGGACCTGTTCACCAAACAAGAGGCGATGATCCCGATGCGGGACGGCGTTCGCCTGCACACCGAGATTTACGTCCCGAAAAACGCCTCCGGCCCGGAGCCGTTTTTGATCACCCGCACGCCCTACGGCGTGAGTGGGGGCCCCGGGGGCTATTCCCACCTGTTCGCCGCCTATCCGGAAATGGTGCCCGGCGGGTACGTTTTCGTTTTCCAGGACATCCGCGGGCGGTACGGGTCGGAGGGGCAATTCGTCATGCAACGGATGCCGTGCGAGCCGCCCCGCCCCGGCTGCATCGACGAAGGCACCGACACCTACGACACCATCGACTGGCTGGTGAAGCATGTCCCCAACAACAACGGACGCGCCGGATTGCTGGGCATTTCCTACGGCGGCTGGCTGACCGCGATGGCGTTGCTTCATCCCCATCCCGCCCTGAAGGCGGCCTCGGAGCAAGCCTCGCCCGCCGACATGTTCCTCGGCGACGATTTCCACCACAACGGGGCGTTCCGGCTGAGCTACGGGTTTGAGTACGCGGCGATGATGGAGACCGGGAAAACGAATTTTCTGTTCCATTTCAATCGATACGACACCTTCGACTGGTATCTCAGGCTCGGCCCGCTCGCAAACGTGGACAAGCTCTACCTGCACGGGGAGCTGCCCACCTGGGAGAATTTCGTCCATCACCCCAATTACGACGCCTTCTGGAAGCAGCAAGCCGCCTGGCCTTATTTCCAGAACCTGACGCTTACCGTTCCGAACCTCAACGTCGCCGGGTGGTGGGACCAGGAAGACTTCTACGGGCCGCTGCGCATCTACGAGGCGTCGGAGGCGCACGACGTGCATCACGACAACTACCTGGTGGTGGGCCCGTGGAACCACGGTGGCTGGTCGCATGGCCCGGGATCGAGCCTCGGCCCCATCCAGTTCGGCAGTTCCACCGCAAGCTACTTCCGGCAAAACGTGCAAGCGGCCTGGTTCGCCGCTTGGCTCAGGGGCAAAGGCGACCTGCCGCTTCCCAAGGTGCTCACCTTCCAGACCGGGTCGAATCGCTGGATGAAGTACGACGCCTGGCCGCCGGCCGAAGGGATCGCGCATCGCAAGCTCTATTTCCGCAGCGGTTCACGCCTCTCGTTCGATCCGCCGGGGGAGGCGGGCGCGACGGCGTTTGACAGTTACCTGTCGGATCCGGCCCGTCCGGTGCCCTATCGCCACCGGCCGGTGGAGCAGACGTACGGGCCGGGCAGCCACTGGTACACCTGGCTGGTCGAGGACCAGCGTTTCGTCTATCTCCGGCCCGACACCGCTGCCTGGGAAACCGAGCCGCTGGATCATGACGTGACGGTGACCGGCGACATCGTGGCCCATCTGTTCGCCGCCACCACCGGGAGCGACAGCGACTGGGTGGTGAAGCTCATCGACGTCTATCCCGAGCAGTACCCCGACGACAGCTCGCTCGGCGGATACCAGCTGATGATTGCCGATGAGATTCTTCGCGGGCGTTTCCGCGACAGTTTCGAGCATCCCGCCGCGGTCACTCCGAACCGGGTGACGCCGTACGCCATCGATTTGCACACCAACAACCACACCTTTCTCAAGGGGCATCGCATCATAGTGCAGGTGCAGAGCACATGGTTTCCCGCCTACGACCGCAACCCCCAGAAGTTCGTCCCCAACATCTTCGAAGCGCGCCCGGCCGATTATCAGAAAGCGTCCCAGCGCGTCTACCGATCGCGCCGGTTCGCCTCCTATATCGATCTGCCCGTGGCCGTGCGGTGATCGGAATCCGTCCGGGGTCGAATCCCGGCCTTGCGCTGGTCCCCGCGAGAGAGTAAAAGAGGTTCAGCACGGGGGATGGAAGTGCATCTGCGCTTCTTGGTCGTGGGAGTCGTCATCGTCGCCGGCGCCTGTCTCGGCTCCCAAGCGCAATCGCCGCGGCAGTCCCCCGGCGGAGGCGCCATCGGAGAAAGCAGTCTGTTCATCGACGGGGAAATTCACTTCTCCGATGGCCACCCGAACGAATCGGTTCTCGTTCGCCTGGGTTCGGAACTGGGCGGGATGATCAGCCAGGCGGACACCGATCAGGCGGGCGTGTTTCAATTCACCGGCCTCGGTGCCGGGAATTACGAGATCGACGTGGACGTGGCCGGCTACACGCCGGTTCACTTTCCCGTCCAGTTGAGCATTACGCCGGTCACTGGCCTGACCCTTACCCTGAGTCCCTTGCCCACTGCGGCGCCGCGGACCGGCGGCAGCAGCACCGTTTCCGTCGAACAGTTGATGATTCCCGATCGCGCCCGGGCGGAGTTCGTCAAAGGGATGGAGAGTCTCGATGCCGGCAGGCCCGCCGACGCCGCCGTCCATTTCGAGAATGCCATCAAGATCTATCCGAGCTACAGCCAGGGCTACCGTTTTCTGGCCGCTGCCAATGCCGATCTGGGCCGATTCGCGCAGGCGAAAGCGGCGATCCAGAAGTCCTTCTCGCTCGATCAGAACAACCCGCATACCTACGCCTATCTCGGCTACGTCTACCTGAAGGAGCAGGACCTGGCCCGGGCCCAGCAGGCATTCGAGAAATCGATTTCCCTGCTCGATGCCGACTGGTTCGCTCATCTGGAACTCGGCCGGCTGCTCCTGGAAGCGAAAAAGCCCGCCGATGCCTATCCTCACCTCGTTCGCGCCCACCAATTGCATCCGGCGCTGGCTTCGGTGCACCTGGAGCTGTACGACGACCTGCTCCTGCTCGGCCGCAAGAAAGAAGCGGTGGCGGAACTTGACGATTTCCTCGCCCACTTCCCGAACGACCCGCGCGCCGCCAAGATCCGCCAGATCAGACAATCGCTCGATCAGTCGCTGGCCGGCCGCCAAGCGCATTGAACGGAACTTCGGCCCGCGCCTCTGGCGTCAACGATGGGAAGCGCAGGTAAAGGGAAGCCAGCAGGAGCGTGAGAGTGGGAGCTCGATTTCTCCTTCCCGCCGTCCTCAGTTTCACCCTCGGCACGGGATGGTCCGCGAGATCGGCCGGCGCATCCCGGCAGGCGGGGGGGAACCAGCGGAACCTGAGCATCGACGGCCAGGTAATCTTCGCGAACAACCGTCCGGCGGCGCTGGTGCTGGTGCAACTCGATTCGGCGCACGGGGGTGTGGTCGAGCAGGCAACCACCGACAGCGTGGGGCGATTTGCGTTCACCGGGCTCGGCTCCGGAGACTACGAAATCGTGATCGATGCGCTGGGATACCGGCCGGTGCGGCAAGCGGTGCCGCTGGCGGGGATATCGGCCAATGCCCTCGTCCTTACTCTCGCACCGGCGGCGGAGGCGAGCCGGTCAGCCGGCGGCGCGGCGATGGTTTCGGTCAGCGAGTTGAAGATCCCCGCCAAAGCCCGGAAGGAATATCAAGAAGGCGAGCGCAGTTTCGATGCGGGCAAAATGGCGGATGCGGCAAGCCACCTGGAAAAGGCAATCCAGCTCTATCCCGGCTACAACCAGAGCTACATGATGCTCGCAGCGGCGCTGGCGGACCAGGGGCGGTTTCCCCAGGCCGATACCGCGATCCAAAAGTCGCTTTCACTCGACCCGAACAACTCGCGGGCGTATTCGTATTCGGGATACGTGTTCCTCAAGGAGAAGAATATTCCCGCGGCTGAGAGCGCGTTTCAAAAGGCCATCACGCTGCTCGATTCGAATTGGGTGGCCCACCTGGAATACGGCCGGCTGCTCTTCCACGAGAAAAGGTTCACCGACGCGTATCCCCACCTGCTGGCCGCCCACCAAAACCTGCCCGAGGTGCGCATCGTCCATCTGCTGCTCTACAACGACCTGATTGCGCTCAACCGCAGACAAGAAGGCCTGGCCGAACTCGACGATTTCCTCGCTCGTTTCCCCGACGACCCCAGATTCGCCCAGGTGCGGCAAATGCGGCAGAGCCTCGGCGCATCTCTCGCCCAGCAAAGTCACTAGCTTCTCTCTCGGCTCTTGCGGCGCTGCCAACTAAGGTAGTTTGCCGTAGTTGGGGAAGGGGGGCACTCGGGGCTTGGGCGGCGGATTTTTCTCGAGCGCTGCCATCACCAACTGGACGGCGCGCTCGAGCTGGTTGTCGTGTCCCTGGCGCCATGCTCGGGGATCGAGCGCCACCGGAACGTCCGGCGGGGTGCCGTGGTTTTCGACGTCCCACTGGCCCTGGGTATTAAAGAACGCCACTCGCGGAGCAGTCACCGAGCCGCCATCGATCAGCGGCGGATAGTCGTAAATGCCCACCAGGCCGCCCCAGGTTCTTTCGCCCACCAGCGGGCCCAGGCCAACGTGGTGAAAATACCAGGGCAGGGCGTCACCGCCGGAACCGGAGAACTGGTTGATGATCATCGCTTTCGGCCCGAAGATGGCGTCCTCGGGGGTGGTGAAAATCCGGCCATACCGAGTGTACCAGTAGTTCCAGAGTTTCCGCTGGAGGTACTCGATGATGTAGTCGGCGGCCGTGCCGCCGGTGTTGAAGCGCTCGTCGATCACCGCCGCCTGCTTGCCCACCTGGGCAAAGAAGTAGCGATTGAAATTCGTGTAGCCACCGCCGGCGGTGTCCGGCAAATAGACGTAGGCGACGCGGCCCCCGCTCAGGCGATCGACGGTGCGGATATTGTCGTCGATCCAGGCGCGATTGCGCAGCCCCGCCTCGCTGGCGACCGGCACGACGGTCACTTGGCGTGAGCCGGCGCCATCGGGGTTCGGCCCCACCTCGAGCGCCACCTGCTTGCCGACGGTATCGAGGAAGAAGCTGTAGATGTTGTCGCTGGCGTGGAGTTCCCGGCCGTTCACCGCGAGCAGGTATTCTCCCGGCTGCACGTTGACGCCCGGCTGGGTGAGCGGAGCGTGGAGCTGGGGATTCCAATTCTCGCCGGAGTAGACGCGAGCAAAGCGATAGCGATTGTGGTCGATGGCGTAGTCGGTGCCGAGAAGACCGACGCTGACGCGGGGCACTTCGGGCATATCTCCGCCGCGGACGAACATGTGGCCGACGTTGATTTGCCCCAGCATCTGGTTGAACAGGTAGTTCAAATCCCCCCGGCTCTCGATTCCGGGCAGGAACCTGGCATATTGGGCCTCGGTGGCGGCCAAATCGAGCCCGTGGAGGTTCTTGTCGTAGAAGAAGTCGCGCTCGATCCGCCACACCTCGCGATACATCTGCTTCCACTCTTCTTGCGGCACCACCCATACGTTCATGTCGTCCAGATGGAGGATGCCCGTCCCGGGTTTGAACGGGGTGGCGGTGGAGGCTATGCCCCAATTCATCCCCTGGCGGTAAAGAAACTTCTCGCCGTTGTAGGAGAGCGCGAAGGCCCTCAGCCCGCCGATCAGCGTCTCGGTCTTGCGGGTGGCCAGATCGAACTTGACCACGGTCAACGCCGGCGGCTCGCCGCTGGCAAGCAGCAAGCCCTCTTGCGGGCCTTGGACGAGGAAGATCTGTCCCGGCTTGCCGGCTTCCAGATCGACGTAATTGGCCGCGGGAATCGGCAGCGCCAGGATGCGCTGGCTGATGCTCTCGAAATCGATGCGAACTTCGGGTGGCGGCGCCGGCTTTTCGCCGGGCTTCGACGCGGCTTCGCCGGAGGGCGAGGCCGCCGCCACGCCCCCGGCCTTCTCGTCATCGCTTTCCGGAGCCAGCGGAGACGGCAGGTCCTTCCGCAAGACGGCGACGTAAACGTCGCGGGTGACCGGATGCGGGAAACTGGACATGTCGAGCCACCCGGTGGTCGGTCCGGCATTGGTGCTGGCGGCGAAAAAGAGGTACTTGCCGCTGCGATCGAAAGCAGCCGATTGCGCGTCGCTCATCCCATCGGTGATCTGCGTGGTCTTGCCGCTCGCCAGTGAATAGACGAATACGGCGCGCAGGTGGTTGGCGAGTTGCTTGGTGTAGGCCAGCCATTGGCTGTCGGGCGACCAGGCCGGATGCAGTTCCCGATCCGGATTCTCGTAGGTATTGGTGTCGACTTTCAAGTTACGCCCGGTTTCGACGTCCAGGTACCACACGTTGAGTCGGTTATCGGTGTAGGCGATTTTCCTGCTGTCGGGCGACCAAATCGGGGAGTAGTAGAAGGCCGGCGGATCGCCCAGCGCGAGCTCTTTCACCGGTTGCAAACCGGTCTGGTCGCTGATGCGGACCCGGTATTCTCCCGACGCATCGGAGAAATAGGCGATTGATCGCCCGTCGGGCGACCAGGCGGGATCCCGGTCGGCGACCGCGGGGGAGTTGGTCAGGTTGCGAATCGAGCCCTTCTCGCCGGGCGCCGTCAGGATTTCTCCATGCGCTTCGAAAACGGCTCGTGCCCCGGTAGGGGAGATATTCGCGTTCAAGATGTGGCGGGCCACCTTTTCGAAATGGGCCCGAGCATCGGGAAAATCGCCGGTGATCGATACATTCACCGGATGTTCCCGCCCGGACTTGAGATCGTACAGATGCAGCGAGCCGAACTGTTCGTAAACGATCGCGCCCGGCCCCAGCGAAGCTGATTTCAAATCGAAATCGCTTCGGTTCGGCACGAGATCGGTGACTTTCTGGGTTTTGAGGTCGTAATCGAACAAGGTGAAGCGCCCGTCGCGATTCGACAGGAAGTAGATCCGATCGCCGAGCCACATCGGGTTGAAATCGATCGAATCGGCATGCGGCATTTTCACCACGCTGGAATCGGCCAGGTTCGCGATCCAGATGACCGGCATCGTGCCGCCGTGGTAATCCTTCCAGGTGCCCCAGGGAAACGCGACGGGGACGTAGGCGATCCGTTCGCCGTCGGGCGAGTACGAGCCGCCAAAGCCGAGCGGGAAGGGCAGGCGCTCGGGGAAGCCGCCGGCGACCGGCACGGTGAACAACTGCACCACCTCGTGGGAATAAGCGTCGCGGGGCGAGGTGAACAGCACCTGCTTGCCGTCGGGCGTCCACCCGGCAACATCATCCGGTCCGCTATGGAACGTGAGCTGCCTGGGGTCGCCGCCGGCGGCGGGCATCACGTACACGTTGTGATTCCCGTTGGTATCGGCGGTGAAGGCGATCCATCGGCCGTCGGGCGAAAATTGCGGATCGGTTTTCTGCGCTGGCCCGGTGGTCAGCCGAACCGCTTCCCCACCGGAGCGCGGCACGCTCCACAGATTGCCCGCATAAACGAATACGATCGCGGTCCGGCTGAGAGTCGGCTGCTGCAATAGGAGAGGGCCAGTCACCGGCTGCGCCCAGCAAGCCGCTGCCCCAAGCAGGAGTGAAAGAAATAAGGTTGCCGCACGTTTCATTGGTTTTCGACCTCGGTGAGATTCGATAGGAACTGCACAATATACGCGGCGTGAGGGCATTTGTCAGGCATGGATTTCCGCCGCTAGTCGATCAGTTTGGCCAAATTTGCAATCGCGTCGTCTGGAGGGCGTGGGGAAATGCAGTGATCTGCATGGCTCGGCGCCGCTCGGCTTTCGCTCGGGGCGGTGAGCGTGAGCCGAACCGCGGCGCACAGTTCCCGCCCATTGGACTCTACTCAAGGCCCGAGCCCGCCGCGGCGGGTCGATGAGAACGGCTGGATGCCACCGCCTCCCGAATCCCGAGGGTTCGGGATGGGAACTCACCCGCGGCCCCCAAACGCGGTAAACTGAAGCAATGAAGCAACGGTTTTTGAACCAGAAACTCGGCAAGCGCACCAGCCGCCGCGCCGGATTGATGAAGGCAGCCAAGGCCGTTCCCCCCCGCCGGCAGCCCGCGCCCGGAGCCGTATCGCGAACCAGCGGGGAAACCGCACGAGCCGGCGTAGGGAAAGCCGGCGGGCCGCGATGGTATACTGAAAGCTCGCAGAGGCGCTGAGCCATGGGTCGCACCATACGGATTGGCGTTTTGTCGTTGTCGGTGGCGGTGCTGCTGTACGTGTCACTGGGCTACGTCTTCGGCCAAACCGGCGACGACCAGTCCTATCGCTCGCTCGCGGTTTACAGCGAAGTGCTCGACCGCATCCAGCAGGACTACGTCGACGCGCCCGATACTCACGTGGTAACCGTTGGCGCGCTGCACGGACTGCTCGAGGCGCTCGACCCGGAATCGAGCTACCTGACCCCGCAGGAATACGCCGATCTGAAGAAAGAAACCGAAAGCAAGGCGCCGGCAGGCGTGGGCGCCGCGTTCTCGAAGCGCGGCTTCATCTTCGTCGTTTCCGTGCTCCCCGACAGCCCGGCGCTCAAGAGCGGCTTGCACGAGGGCGACGTGCTGGAATCGATCGGCGGTTACACCACCCAGGACATGTCGGTGCAGCAGGCCCAAGGGTTTCTCCGCGGCGAGCCGGGCACGACGGTGAAGGTATCGGTGATTCGCAGCGGCAGCCCGAAACCGCAGGACGTCGAACTGACGCGTGCGGTGGTGCCGGAGCCGGCGCTGCTCACCACTCGCGAAGAAGCTGGCATCGCCTACCTGCGGGTGCCCGAATTCGACCGGGGCAGCGCGGCGGCGATCCGCAGCCAGCTCGCGCAGTTTCAGCGCCGGGGCGATCGCAAGCTCATTCTCGATTTGCGCGGCTGCGCTTCCGGGGAAACTTCCGAGGCCATCCAGACGGCGCAATGGTTCCTGAATTCCGGCACCATTACCACTCTGCGCGGGCAGACCATCGCGGAAAAGTCGTTCGCCGCCGATCCGTCGAAAGTAGCGTGGCGCGACCCGGTCACGGTGCTGATTTCCGGCAGTACCGCCGGCCCCGCGGAAATCCTTGCCGCAGCCATCGCCGACAACGGTCGCGGGGACACCGTCGGGCAAACCACACTGGGACTTTCCTCGGAACAGAAACTGATTCCGCTCGAGGACGGTTCGGCGTTGTTCGTGACCGCGGGCATCTATTACACGCCGGCGAACAAGCCGATCCTCAACGCGGGGGTCGCGCCTCAAGTGCAGGTGCCGCCTCCCAACTCCCAACTCAGCTTGCTCGATGACCAGGACGTCGCTCCCGATCCCCTTCCCGGCCAGTTGCCCGCGCCCACCGACCCGGTGGTGAAGAAAGCCATCGAGGTCCTCGAAACCAAGCCGGCCGCAAGCGCGACCGCCCGGCGCAGTTCGCCCCTGGAATCCCCGGCACAACAATCCCCCCAGTGGATGCCGACGACCGGCGGGTGAAGGCAGCCGCTGCGGTCCGGAGTTCCCCGTCGCAATTTCCGAGGCTGATCGATCGCCACGAAGTCGCCAACGTCCTGAAACCGGCGGTTCGGTGAGCCGCGTTGACAGAGACTTGCCCTTGTCGAATAATCGCCGCCAATGATTGCGCGCCTCTCCGGAACGCTGGTCGAAAAGCAGCCGAACCACGTCATTATCGACGTCGCTGGCGTCGGCTACCGGGTGCAGATTCCGCTCTCCACCTTCACCGGTCTCGGCTCGCTGAACGACCAGGTGACCCTGCTGGTTCACACCCACCTCCGCGAAGACCAGCTCCAGCTCTTCGGCTTCCTGACGGCGCGGGAGCGGCGCGCGTTCGAGCTGCTGATTTCGGTGAGCGGCGTGGGACCGGGCCTGGCGCTGAAGGCGCTTTCGGGCATGCGTGTCGACGAGCTTCTGCCGGCCATACGGCGGGGCGATGTGGAAAAGCTGGTGCAAATTCCCGGTATCGGCAAGAAGACGGCCGAGCGCATTGTCGTTGAATTGCGCGACCGGCTCGAGGACGTCGTCGCCGAACCCAGGCCCGGTGGTCCCGCGGCCGGGACGGAAGCAGAAGTGGCCTCGGCGCTGGTGAACCTGGGCTACGAGCGGCGCGACGCGGAGGCGGCCCTGGCCCGAGTGGCGCGCAGCCATCCCGGCGCGGGATTCGAGCCGCTGTTTCGTGCCGCGCTGAACGAACTTGTCCCCGCGCGCAACGCCGCCCCGCGCTTGCGGTCGAAAGGATAGAGGGTGGACGAGCACCGCCAGCGCATCGTTTCCGGCCAGGCGTTTGACGAGGACGCGCGGGTCGACGCGAGTGTCCGGCCACGCCGGCTGGAGGAGTTCATCGGCCAGTCGGCGGTCAAAGAAAATCTCGGCATCGCTGTCCAGGCGGCTCGCGCCCGCGGGGAAGCCCTCGATCACGTGTTGCTGTTCGGCCCGCCCGGCCTCGGCAAGACCACCCTCGCCCAGATTGTCGCCAACGAACTGGGCGTATCGATCAAGATCAGCTCCGGCCCCCTGTTGGAGAAAAAGGGCGACCTGACGGCCATCCTCACCGCCCTGGGAGAGAAGGAAGTGCTCTTCCTCGACGAGATCCACCGCTTGCTGCCCCAGCTCGAGGAAATCCTTTACCCGGCGATGGAGGATTTCCGGATCGATCTCATCATCGGCCAGGGACCCGGCGCTCGGGTGCACCCCTTCCGCCTGAACCATTTCACCCTGGTGGGCGCCACCACCCGCGCCGGCCTGCTCACCGCGCCGCTGCGGTCGCGGTTCGGCATCGTGCACCGGCTCGATTTCTATCAGCCGACCGACATGAAGACCATCGTCACCCGCTCCGCTAAAATCCTGAATATTTCCACCGACGAAGCGGGCGCCGAGGAAATCGCCTGCCGCAGCCGCGGCACTCCGCGCGTGGGGAATCGCTTGCTGCGGCGGGTACGCGATTTCGCCGAAGTGCGCGCCAGCGGCCACGTCACCCGTGAAGTCGCCCGGGAAGCGCTGGCGATGCTTGGGGTGGACGATCGCGGCCTGGACGAAATCGATCGCACGCTGCTGCGCACCATCATCGAGAAATACGGCGGCGGGCCGGTGGGCTTGAACACGATCGCCGCCTCGGTTGGCGAGGAGGAAGAAGCCATCGAGGAAATTTATGAACCTTACCTGATGCAGCTCGGCATGCTGGCGCGCACTCCGCGCGGGCGCGTGGCCACCGCCGGCGCCTACCAATACCTGGGCATCGAGTCTGGGCGCAACCAGACCCGGCTGTTCTGACCGCACCGCCGATCCCGTTTACAATCTCTCTGATGGCCGCGGCCAAAATCGTCTATTTCTCCCTGGGATCGAATCTCGGCGACCGCGCCGCGCAACTCGCCCGGGCGATCGACGCCCTGGCCGGGGCGGGCGTACGCTTGCGGCGCCAGTCGTCGTTGTACCTCACTGAGCCGGTGGGCGGAATCCGCCAGCGGGCCTTCTTGAACACTGCGCTGGAAGGGGAAACCAGGCTGATGCCGCTCGAGCTGCTGCACGCAGTTTGGCGAATCGAGCGGGCGCTCGGCCGGCGCCGGATGGTCCCGCTGGGTCCCCGGGCCATCGATATCGACATTTTGTTTTTCGGAACCAGCGTCGTCCGCATGCCCGAACTCGAAGTGCCTCACCCGCGGATCGCCGGCCGGCGGTTCGTGCTGGTCCCGCTGAACGAAATCGCGCCCGAACTACGGCATCCGGCGCTGCATCGGAGCATCGCCGAGCTGCTCGCCGCCACCCGCGACCGCAGCATCGTGCGCCAGTGGCATCCCGCTTCCGCTTGAGCCTGAAGAGGTTCACCGGCATTCGGCTGCTTGCGCCGGAATCCCGCCGCCGATGGGCAAGGAAGTCCGGTGCTACAGTAGGAGTGCTCCGAAACAGTTGCTTTCCGCGGAAAGCAATCAGCAGCGCATACCCATCGCGACCGGGAGGCAGGGAAAGAGCCGTCATGAAAATCGTCATCGCCGAAAACATCTCCGCACGCGCCGCCGCTATATTTCAAGACGCCGATCCCAGTTGGGAAATCGTCAATCTGACGCAATCGAAAATCCCGGTGGCTGACGCCGTCGCCGACGCCGAGGCGTTGCTGATACGCACGGCGACTCGGGTGACGCCGGCGCTGCTCGCGCGCGCGGAAAAGCTCCGGGTCATCGGCCGCGCGGGAGTGGGAGTGGACAACGTGGACCTGGGCGCCGCCACCCGCCGCGGCGTCGTGGTGATGAACACTCCGGGCGGCAATTCCATCAGCGTCGCCGAGCACACTTTCGCCTTTCTCACCTGCCTGGCCCGGCACATCCTGCCCGCCAACGCCTCCTTGAAGCAGGGTTTGTGGGAAAAAAAGAAATTCACCGGCGTCGAGTTGCGGGGAAAGACCCTGGGCATCATCGGGCTGGGCCGGGTGGGCAGCGCAGTGGCGCGGCTGGCCCTGGCCTACGAAATGGAAACGCTCGCCTACGATCCTTACGTTTCGCCGCGCGCGGCGGGCGAGCTTGGCGTGCGGCTGGCGGGGTTCGCGGAACTGCTGAGGACCAGCGATTTCGTGACGCTGCATTGCTCGCTGACCGAAGAAACGCGCCGGATGATCAACGCCAAGGCGCTGGCGCTCGCCAAGCCGGGGATGCGGCTGGTGAATTGCTCCCGCGGCGAGGTGGTGGACCCCGAGGCGCTCGTCGCCGCGCTGGATTCCGGCCGGGTGGCGGCGGCGGCCATCGACGTTTTCGATCCCGAGCCGCCGGGTCTCGCGCCGCTGGTTTGCCACCCCCGGGTCATCGCCACCCCGCACATTGCCGGCTCGACCGAGGAAGCGCAGGAAGCGATCGGAGTGGCTATCGCCGAGCAGGTGCGGGATTACCTGCTGGCCGGAGCGGCGCGCAACGCGGTGAACCTGCCGGCGCTGTCGGCCGACGAGCAGCGCCGGATCGAGCCGTACCTGGAATTGGGCGAGAGGCTGGGCTCGTTTCTCGCGCAGATTTCCGGTGAGCATGCCGAGGAAGTGCGGATCAGCTACGACGGCGCGCTTTCGCAACTGGACACGAACCTGGTCAAGAATGCCGTTCTGATGGGGATCCTGCGGCGGTCGGTGCCCGAGCGGGTGAACCTCATTAACGCCGGGGCGGTAGCGCTGGACCGCGGCCTCGAGGTGATCGAGCAGCGCAGCGTTCGCCGGGCGGCATTTTCCAATTCCCTGGGCGTGGCGCTGCGGGCGGAAACCGGCACCAACTCGGCGCTGGGGATGGCGGCGCCGCGCGGAGGGCAGTGGATACTGGGAGTGAACGACATCGACGTGGAAGCGCCGCTGCGGGGCAGCATCCTGGTCCTTCGGAACCAGGACGTGCCGGGCGTGATCGGGCGGATCGGGACCGTGCTGGGCAATCGGAACATCAACATCGCCAATTTCGCCCTGGGACGCAGCCCGGAAACGGGGGAAGCGCTCGGCCTGGTGAACGTCGATCAATGGATTTCCGCCGAGGATCTCGAGGAAATCCGTGCCATCCCCGCCATCCGGTTCGCCAAGGTGGTCGAGGTGGGCCCCGCGCGGAAAGAATAAGGGCTGTTTCACGCTGCAGCCGCTAACCCGGGTTTCTGAGCAGCGGCAGGACCGGAGGCAGCCGATGCTGCATTCCTCCGCAGGCCTGGCGCTCTTTGCGCCGCCGCGTTTTCTTGTTCGCGGGAGCACACGGCTGAGCGGTGACGAAAAGCCACCTCAGGATAACGCAGAGACGGGCAGGGCGCAGAGATACCCCGGGAAAAGCGTTGTCATTCCGATCGGATGGCCCAACCTGGCGAGAAATCCGAGCTGGCCCTTCGCACTCCCCCCATTCGCACAGCCGAGGGCAGCTGTGCCACACAACCCAGCCTTGGTCCTTGGTGGCGTCTTCAGGAGATGCCGTGCCTTGCCGCCCACGGGGGTTGCGGCGCAGGCGCTCAGGCAGCGGGGGCGTGCGGGAGCTCTTTCCCGCGCGACTGGAGCGTCTTGATCAAGACGTAGAGCACCGGAATGAAGATCAGATTGAGGAAGGTGGAGGCAATCATCCCGCCAAAAACGGCGGTGCCGACCGATTGGCGGCTCACTTTGCCCGCGCCCTGCGCCAGCACCAGCGGCAATACACCCAAGATGAAAGCCAGCGAGGTCATCAGAATCGGCCGCAGGCGGATCAGGGCGGCCTCGACCGCCGCGGTTCGAATCGTCATTCCCTTGTCCCGCAGCTGCTCGGCGAATTCCACCACCAGAATGGCGTTCTTGCTCGAGAGTCCAATCAGCATCACCAGCCCGATCTGGCAATAGACGTTGTTTTCGAGTCCTCGCAACGATACCGCGCCAATCGCCCCCAGCAGTGCCATCGGAACCGCCAGCAGGATGATGAACGGCAGCGAGAAACTTTCGTATTGGGCGGCGAGAGTCAGGTAAACAACGATCAGGCCTAGCCCGAAGAGCATCGTCACCTCGCTGCCGGACTCGATTTCCTCGAGTGACAGCCCGGTCCACTCGTAGCCGAAACCCGCAGGAAGGACTTTCCCGGCCAGCGCCTCCACGTCCGCAATCGCCTGGCCCGAGCTTCGGCCCGGCGCCGGCGCGCCGTCGATTTCCGCCGAACGGAACAGATTGTAGTGGCTGATCACCTGCGGCGCGGTTGTTTGCTTCACCGTCACCAGCGATTCCAGCGGAATCATGGTTCCCTGCCCGGAGCGCACGTAATACTGGGCGATGTCGTTCGGCTGGGAGCGGAATTGCTTGTCCGCCTGCACGTAGACGCGATAGGTGCGGTTGTTGAAATCGAAATCGTTGACGTAAACCGAGCCCATGTACACCTGCAAGGCGTCGGTGATCTGGTTGAGCGGCACCTGGAGCGCTTTCGCCTTCTCGCGGTCGAAAACGACTTCCACCTGGGGATCGTTTGCGCTGAAGCTGGTGAACAGGCCTCGCAGCCCGGGGTTGGCGTTGCCCGCCCCGACCATCTTTTCGGTGGCCGCGGCCAGCGCCTGCACCGGGCTGCCGGCGAGGTCCTCGAGCACGAATTGAAATCCGCCGAATTGCCCCTGCCCTTCGACCGGCGGCGGCACGAACGGCACCACGATGGCGCCGGAAATCAACCCCAGCGGCCCCCGGATGCGGTTGATCACCGCCTGCACCGAGTGGGTCACGCCCGGGCGCCTGGTGATGTCCTCGAGGGAAGCGAAAATCAGGGCGCGGTTGGGCGCGCTGCCGGCAAAGCTGAATCCGGCGATGGTGAATCCACCGTTGATTTCCGGCACCTTGGCGAGCACCGCTTCCACCTTGCTGCAGACGGCGGAAGTGTATTCGAGCGAAGCTCCCGGCGGCGCCTGGACGACAATGGTGAAGTACCCGGCATCCTCCTCGGGAATGAACCCCTTCGGGACCCGCTGATAAACCCAGTAGGTAAGCCCCAGCCCGACGAGGAAGAACACCACCGCGATGAATTCGCGGCGAAGGATGCCCCGCAAAATGGCTTCGTATCCCCGCCGGAACGCGCCGAGCGCCTTGTTGAAGCCGCCGAAAACGCGGCCTTCCCGCACGCCGCCGTGACCGAGGAACAGCGCCGAAAGGGCGGGCGTGAGGGTGAGCGCGTTGAAAGCGGAAATGGAAACCGAGCAGGCGATGGTGAGGGCGAACTGGCGGAAGAGGATTCCGGTGGTGCCGGGGAAAAAGGCGACGGGAACGAAGACGGCAACCAGCACCAGCGAGGTGGCGACCACCGCGCCCACCACTTCCCGCATCGCGAACGAAGCGGCGTTATGCGGCTCGCTGATGCCCTCGGTGATGTGCCGCTGCACGTTCTCGATCACCACGATGGCGTCGTCCACCACCAGGCCGGTCGCCAGCGTCAGGCCAAACAGCGTCAGCGTGTTGATCGAAAATCCCAGCAGCTTGACGAACGCAAACGTTCCCACCAGCGACACCGGAATCGTGATAGCGGGGATGAAGGTGCTGCGCCAATCCTGCAGGAAAATGAAAATTACCAGAATCACCAGGCCGATCGCTTCGAGCAGCGTGTAGAGCACGTCTCGGATGGACTGGTTGATGACGCTGGTGGTATCGAAGGCCACCGCGTACTTCATCCCCGGCGGAAACCGCCGGGCGAGCACGGCCAGCTCCGCCTTGGCGGCGCGGTCGACGGCCAGGGCGTTGGCTCCGGGCAATTGGGTTACGGCGAAGCCTACCGCCTCGATGCCGTTGAAGCCGAGATTCGAGCTGTAGTCCTCGGCCCCCAGTTCGGCGCGGCCGACGTCCCGCAGCCGCACCAGATCGCCGTTCGGTCCCGACTTCAAAATGATGTTGTCGAATTCCGATGGTTCCACCAGGCGGCCCACCGCTCGAACGCTGATCTGATAGGTCTGGCGGGGCGAGGCGGGAGGCTGGCCGATTTGCCCCGCGGCCACCTGGACGTTTTGCTCTTCGAGGGCGCTTAAAACGTCGGTGGCGGTGAGCCCGCGGGCGGCCAGGCGGACGGGATCGAGCCAGAGGCGCATCGAATACCGGCGCTCGCCGAAGATGAAGACGTCGGCGACGCCGGGAACGCGCTTGATGGCGTCGCGAACGTAGAGGTCGAGATAATTGCTGAGGAAGAGGCTGCTGTAGGCGCCGTTCTCGGAGTAGACGCCGGCGCCGAAAACGAACCCGCTGATCCCCTTGGTGATGGTGATGCCGGTGACTTTCACCGCGTTGGGCATCCGCCCCAGGGCGGTATTCACGCGGTTCTGAACGTCGACGGCGGCCAAATCGACGTTCCGGGTGGAATCGAATGTGACGGTGATGCTGCTGGTGCCGTCGTTGCCGCTCGACGACGTCATGTACTTCATCCCTTCGACGCCGTTGATCTGCTGCTCGATCGGAGTGGTCACCGACGTCTCAACCGTCTGCGCGTCCGCCCCGTTGTAGTTGCTGGTTACCGTCACCTGCGGCAGCGCCAGATTGGGCAGTTCGGCCACCGGGAGCGTGGGAATGGAAACCGCACCGGCCAGGATGATCATCAGCGCGCAAACGGTGGCGAAGATGGGCCGGCGAATGAAAAAATCGACAAACATCCTTCCCTCAGCCTTTCCGAACGGCTTGCTGGAAAACCACCGGCCCCGGCCCGCTCAACGAGAAGGGTTCCCGCCCGGCGCGGAAGCGGCTTCGACCACAGGAACGCCCTCGGCGAGTTCCTGCATGCCCTCTACAACGACACGGTCCCCCGGCTTCAGGCCATCGAGCACCTCGTACTGGCTGCCGTGGATGCCGCCCAGATGCACCAGCACCTGGTGCGCCGCCAGCCGGCTGGCCTGCTTCACGACGACGAAAACGAAGAATTGGCCGTTGATGCGGTCCACGGCAAGCACCGGGACCACGAGCCCGCGATGGGTGCCCCAGACGATCCGCGCGCGAACGAACTGGGCGGTGCGCAGGGCATCGGAACTGTTTCTCACCGTCGCTTTCACCAGAATCGACTGGGTGCTGGTGTCCACTTCGGGAGAAATGAAATCGGTGCGCGTCTGGCCGATCACGTCGCCCGCGGCGTCGAGCAGTTGCACCGTTTGGCCCAGCCTCAAATCCCGTTGCCGCTCGAGTGGGACGTTGACGTACAGCTCGAGGCTGCCGGGTTGATCGACGGTGGTGAGCTGGGTGGCCGTCGTCACCCGGTCACCTACCCGCACCGGAATGTCGCCGACGATCCCATCGGTGGGAGCGACCACCCGGTAATAGTGCAATTGCACCTGCTGCTGGCGAAGCTGGGCGTCAAGCGCTTTCAGTTGCTCGACCGCGGCATCGTAGGTGGTCTTCGCCTGGTCGTAATCCTGCTTGCTGGTGACCCCGGCGGCGTACAGTTTCTGCGCCCGCTCCCACTGCGCCAAGGCGTACTGCACGTTGGCTTGCTGGGAGGCGCGCGCCGCCTGCTGGCTGGCCACCAGCGCCTGCTGCGCCAGAGGATCGATTTGGATCAGCGGGGCGCCGGCAGCTACGCGGGCGCCGGACTTCACAAAGATTTGAGTGATCTGGCCGTCCACCTGCGGGTTCAGGATCACCGAATGCCGCGATTTCAGCGTCGCCAGGTATTCCGACTCGTCGGGAATATCCACCGGCTCGAGAGCGACGGTTTTCACCGCTACCCCGGCAAATTGCGGAGGAGCGGCATCCTGTTTCTGCGCGCACCCGGCGCCCAGCCCGGCGACGGCGAACACCCCCAGCAGGCCCGCGAGCGGCAGGCAGCCGCCGCGACGCATCGGGGCGAGCCATCCTTCGGTCCGAAAGCAGGCACTCTCCACGTTCGCTGGTCCTCCCTGGGCGGGAATACCTCATTGTAAGAGATGCCGGACGCCGGTCCAAGGATTTGACGCCGGGAGTTGAATTGCCGATGCGACACCTTCGGCCAGGCCGGACGCGACCCAAGTCAAGCGACCAGGTTCAGCAGGGCGTTGATCCTGACCCCTCCCGCCTCAGCCGGCACCGCACCGTGAGCCCGCCTCGGGCGTGAACCGCTGCCAGGCGCGGCGAAACGGCTGCGCCGGAATCGAGGCCGCGCCGGTCATCCGGGGATCGATCACATCGGGGGCGCCGGCGGCTGCGGAGGCGGCAGCGGCTTGCGGGGAATCATCTCGTCGCGGTTGGCGGTCATGTAAACGAACGAGGCCACGATCACCGCCATCTGCTTCATATCCGGTTCCTGAATCCGCTCGTAGACGTCCATGTTCGAATGGTGGGTCCGCGTGCCATATTCGATGGGGTCCTGGATGAACTGGAAGCCGGGAATGCCGACGGCGTTGAAGGAGAGGTGATCGGTGCCGCCGGTATCGCGGATGGAAAGAGTGGTCATGCCCAGGTTGCGGAAGGGCCTCATCCACTGGGCGAAGAGCGGAGCGACGGCTTCGTCTCCCTGCAGGTAGACGCCGCGAATCTTGCCGCTGCCGTTGTCGACGTTGTAGTAGGCGTCGAGTTTGGCCTGGGCGGGGAGCAGCTTCATGGTGGCGGGATCGCCGAAGTGGGCCTTGACGTACGCTTTCGAGCCGAGCAGACCCTCCTCTTCACCCGTCCATAGCCCGATGCGCACGGTGCGGCGCATCGTGAGGCCGGTGGCCTTCAGGATGCGCATCGCTTCGAGCATCACCCCCGAGCCGGCGCCGTTGTCGGTGGCGCCGGTGCCCGAGTGCCACGAATCGAAGTGCGCGCCTACCATCACCACTTCATCGGCCTTGTCGGTGCCGGGAATCTCGCCGACGATGTCGAAGGAATTCAAATCGTCGTCGTAGAACCGGTTTTCGTCGTCGATGAGCAGCGTGACCGGGATTTTCTTTTCGAGCAGGCGGTAGATGCGGCCGTAGTGTTCGATGGCCAGGGTGATGCGCGGCGGCACCGGCGGGTCCTTGGGATCGCGCGAGCCGCCCGACTGCACGAAGACCGTGCCGTCATCGCCGCGGCCGGGCTCGATCCACGCGGCGGCGCCTTCCTCCAACAGGAACTTGGCAATTTTGGCCTGCAATTCGCGCTGGGCCCGGAATTCGGCGATTCTCTCTTCGAACGCCGACCGGTCCGGGGGCACCGGCTGGGTGGCGAGCTCGGCGAGATCGGCGTCGGTGAAGCGGCGGCCTTGCGGGTCCCAGCGTGCCGGCACGTCGCGCATCGGCTCGGTCAGCACGAATTTGCCCCGGAGCTGGCCGCGATATTTTTCCATATCCGCTTCGTTCCGGATGATGGCGAGCACGGCTTCGGCGGTCACTGGTCCGCCGGTGCCCGGCGTCCACGCCTCGGGGTAGGCGATCAGCGGCATCGGCCGGGGCGCTATCATCTGCGCCGAGAACCGCTCGCTCGACCAGCCTCGGCCGAACGGGCCCCAGCTTTCCTCGTGAACCCCGGCGAGGCCCCACTCCTTCATCTGGCTCATCGCCCAGTCGGCGGCGGCCTTGATATTGGGCGAGTTGGTGAGCCGCGGACCGTAAACGTCGGTGAGGTAGCTCATGATGTTCATCACCTGAGAATGGTGGAACCCCTCGTCCTTGATCTTGTAAATGGCGGTGAGAGCGTTCTGATCGGGCGCCTGGGCGGCGGCCGGCAGAACCACCACCGCCATCATGAGCATGGCAACGGCAAGGCTAAGTTTTCGCACGGTCATCCTCGCTGCTTTCTTTTGAGATTCCATCGGCCTTCCCGGCGGTCCGCGTGCACCCGGTGGGACACCGGCGCGGCCGCCTTCGTTTCATGCGCGCCGCCCGGCGGCTGGCGGCCGGTGCGCACCGGTTCACTCGGCGCCGGCGATGATGTTGGGAACGCCGCGCTGCCGGAGCATGGCGTTGAAGCCGGCCACGTCTTTCGCGACGATTTCGCGAAGCTGCCCGAGCGCGGAATCGAGCTGCTGGCCGAGCTGTTGCTCCACCGCCGCCTGCTGGGTGGTGGGCGCGAAATCGGAACTGGAGACTTCGTTGTCCAGGTAGATGTATTTCTCGATGAGTTCGGGCGACCAGCGAACGCCGTCCTGGCCCCGCCCGGTGGACTGCATCTGGAACAGGAGTTCCTCGACGGCCACCAGTTTCGCGTCGAGCGCGGCGGCGGCATCCCGTATCGGCTTGGCATTCGGCCCGCTCCCCAGCCGGCCGCCGAGTTCGGCGAGTTGGGCGCGAATTGATTCGCTCTGATTGATGGCGGCGGCCAGCCGATCCACGCTCGCGGCAAGGGAAGTCACCAGCCGGGTGTTGGCGGCGATGTCGGCTTCGGTGCCCGTCGAATGCGGGTCCTTCAGCACCGCAAGTTTCTGGGTGAATTCCTGGCCGCCGGCCTCGAGCTTCACCGTGTAGGTTCCCGGCGGCTCGAGCAGGGAAATCCGCGAGCCGCCGGGCATCGGCCGCCAGCCCTGGGGGCCGACGTGGACTTCGGGAGCATAGAGCGGACTGGTTCGCAAACGAATCTCGGGAGTGGGCTCGGCGCGCAGGTCCCACCACACCCGATTGATGCCCGCGAGCTTGGTGCCGTGAAGCGTGCGCACGGTGCGGCCGGTCGAATCCTGGATCAGGATCCGCACGTCGCCCTCGGGAGCGGCTTTCAGGAAGTAGTTGATATCGGCGCCGTAGGGGGGGTTGTGGCCGGCGGTGGGGTCGTAGGAAGCCGCCGCGGGCTCGGTGGTGGCGCGGAAGCGATAGGCGTCGCGCGGGGCGAACAAGTGAGCGGGGGCGGCGAGCACGTCGGAGGTTAATTGCTCGAGCGGGGTGACGTCGTCCAGGATCCAGAAGCCGCGGCCATAGGTGGCCAGCACCAGATCGTGGAAGCGCTCCTGCAAGGCGATGCCGTACACCGGTGCATGCGGTAGATTCATCTGCAGCGGCTGCCACTCGCCTCCGTCATCAAACGAAACGTACAGGGAGTTCTCGGTGCCAAGGTAGAGCAGGCCCTTGCGCACCGGATCCTCCAGGATGATGTGGGCGTAGCTCAGCGCACTGCGGGGAATCCCGGTGGCGATGGCGGTCCACGACCGGCCGTAATCGGCGGTTTTGTAGACGAAAGGATCGCGATTGTTTTCCTGATGGAAATCGACGGTGATGTAGGCGGCGCCGGCGTCGTAGCGCGAAGCTACGATGCTCGAAACCGTGCCCCAGGGCGGCAGGTTGGGAATATTCGCGGTGACGTTGGTCCACGTTTTCCCGCCGTCGCGGGTGAGCTGCACCAGGCCGTCGTTGGTGCCCGCCCAAAGCACGCCTGCCTCCCGCGGCGATTCGGCCAGGGCGAACACCACCCCCGCATACTCGACGCCGATGTTGTCCGGCGTGAGCCCGCCGGAAATCTGCTGGTGGGTCTTGTCGTTGCGGGTGAGGTCGGGGCTGATCACCTGCCAACTGTTGCCGCCGTCGGTCGAGACGTGAACGAACTGGCTGCCGACGTAGATTTTGTTGTGATCGTGCGGTGAGATGAGAATCGGGAATTCCCAATTGAAGCGGTATTTCACTTCGGCGGCGGGGGCGCCGACGGTGCTCTCCGGCCACACCTCCACCGCGCGGACCTGGTGGTTGCGCCGGTCCAGCCGAGTGACGGTGCCGCCGACGCTGCCCGATCCAGTGCCGCTCGACCACACGATGTTGCTATCGACCGGATCGGGCGTCGCAAATCCGCTTTCGCCGCCGCCCACCGACCGCCACGAGCTGCGGGAGATGAGCCCGGCGCCGCCGCCGAACCCGAAACCGAGGCTGTTGCTCGGACCGCGGTAGGAGCCGCCGTCTTGCTTGTTGCCGTAGACGAAGTAAGGAATCTCGTTGTCGACGGTGGCATGGTAAATCTGGGCGATGGGCAACTGCACGTGGTTCCAGGTGCGGCCGCGATTGACGGTGATGCTCACGCCGCCGTCGTTGGCGACGATCATCCGGTTGCCGTTCACCGGGTCGATCCACATGTCGTGGTTGTCGCCGCCGGGCCCGGCCCCCGGCCCGGCGCCCGGGCCCGCGGGCTGGTTGACGAGCGTGTGGCCGCCATCGAGCGAATGGGAGAACGCTGCCGACAGGAAGTAGACTTCGTTCTCGTTGTCCGGCTCGATCGCGGTTCGCGTGTAGTAGTGGGTGCGGCCCCGCAGGTTGCGGTCGTGGCTCACAAGCTGCCAGTTCCCCCCGCCGTCGTCCGAACGCCAGAGCTGGCCGCTTTGGGTGGGCTGACCGTTCCAGGGTACTCCGTCCCCGGTTTCGATCAGCGCGTAAACGCGGCTGGAATCGCTCCGCGCGATGGCGAGGCCAATCCTGCCCAGCGGAGAATGGGGCAAACCGTGCCCGGCGAGCCGCGTCCAGGTGGCGCCTTCGTCCGCGGACCGGAAGATGCCGCTTCCGGCGCCACCGCTGGTTCGCCCCCAGGTGTGGATTTCGAGCTGCCACATTCCCGCCAACAGAATGCGGGGATTGTTGGGATCCATAGCCAGGTCGGAGCAGCCGGTGTTCGCGTCGACGAACAGCACCTTCTCCCACGTCTTGCCGCCGTCGGTGGTGCGGAACACGCCGCGGTCGGGCTGGGCGCCGTAAGCGTTGCCGAGCGCGCAGGCGAAAACGACGTTGGCGTCTTGAGGGTCGACCAGAACGCGGGCGATGCGGCCGGTTCGCTCGAGACCCAGGTGGGTCCACGTCTTGCCCGCGTCGGTAGACTTGTACATCCCATCGCCAATCGAGATGTGGCTGCGGATGAACGACTCGCCGGTACCCGCCCAAACCGTGTTGGAATCGGAGGGCGCCACTGCCAGCGCGCCGATCGATTGGACGGGCTCGGTATCGAACACCGGGTCCCAGTGGATGCCGCCGTCGGTGGTTTTCCAAACGCCGCCGGAGGCGGCGCCGGCGTAATAGACGAGCGGGTCGCCGGGCACCCCGGCAGCGGCGTCGGCGCGATTGCCCACCGGGCCGATGTAGCGAAATGGGAGATTGCTCCAGGGACTCGAATTTTCCGCTGGCGGCTGGCCCAGCGCCAGGCAGGCGCCCGCCAGAAGCAGTGAGGCGGCAACGAAGACGATTTTCGGGCGATTCGACATGGGAGACCCTCCTGATTCGCTCCGGAGAGCACAAGCGCGCGCGGATTATAGTTGCGAATCGATGCCGATACAACGACGGCGCTCAACGAGCCGGGGGGCGTGGCACAGGCTTCAGCCTGTGCGCTTGCCCACGCCGGCGCTACTGGAGGACTTCCTGGAGGCTGGTGGTTGAGCCGCTGGGCGGGACCCGGGTTTGGAAGAGCTGCACGCTTTTGGCGCCGCAAGCCAGCGTGACCACCAGGCCTCCGGCGCCGGCGACGGCGTACGGTTTCGCGCTGAGCGTGCACTCGGCGCGGCCCTCGCCGGTGAACTGGCCGGCGAGCCGGTAAAGCTGGCCGGCCAGCAATGCCGCGCCGCGGTCCCGGGTGGAAAGCCAGGTCTTAGACACTCGGGCCAGTTTGCCGGCGGAGAACGAAACGACGCCGATGTTTTTCGTCCCTTCGGACACCGCCCAATCGTCGCCCGCGCTGCGCGCACGCTCGACATGGTAGTGGCGCTCGAGAGCCTCGATGATGGGTTTTTCCGGCATGCCGAGCGCGAGCTCGACCGAGCCGAATGGGATGCGGTCGGCAGGGGCCGGCGCTTGGGCGTCAACGGCGAGGGAAAACGCCGCCGCGGCCAGAGCGAGCGCAAGAGCACATCGGGCGAATCGTGGCATGCGTGCCTCCATTCAGGACGGAATGCGGCGATCGGCGGCCTGCGGCGAGCCTGCGCGAACGGGGGCCGGCGGCAACTCCGCCCTCAGCCGGCGTGATGCCGCCAGCGAACGCCCACATCCGGCGCGCTCATCCCTCGAAATTGCGCGTGAGCTCAATGTTTGGCCGGAACGCGCAGGTCGCGCGAAAACATCAATTTCAAAGTCACCTTGTCCGACCCGGGTGTCAAACCAAAACCCACGCCCGCTTCGATATCCGCCCACTCGGCGCCGTGATCGACGACCGCCCACATTTCATGCGATTGCTGGCTGGCGGGGCGGAACGCGCGCAGGGGACCGATATCCGAATAGTCCTCGGCAGCCACCACCCACTCGCGGGAGAGATGGTATGCCAGGCGAGCGGCCGGAGCGAAGTCGAGGTTCTTGAAGCCGCCGAGGTAGGAGTTGTCGAGAATCGGGTTGACGATCAGGTCCACCGGATGCAGGTGAACGCCGATGATCGGCCGGATTTCGGAAGTGAACGGCCGGGGATCCCAGTGCTTCGAGTTGTAGCTGAATTCGAAATTCACCGCGTAGAAGAAGGTGCGGTCGGCGGCGTGGGGCACGGCGAACAGCAGGCGCAGCTTGCCGCCGTTGATGGACGGCCCGCGGCCCTTCGCAATGCTGTAGAGCGGCAGATACAGGCCCGCCTCCATCCAATCGGTCACGCCGTAGGCCCATTCGGCCGCGCCGTTGAAGGATTTATCGGGGATCAGACCGCCCGGGAAGGCCGGGGTCTTCTGCCCGTCGGGGGTGAAATTGGTGTGCAGAGTCAGATTGAATACGCCCGGGGCGGCGATGGAGCCGTCGTACACCTGGATCTCGTCGGTCTGCGCGAAAGCCGCCTGAGGCGCGGCAACGAGAGCGATGCCAATCGCCACCGCCAGCGGGGACAGCCAGGGAGGAAAGTGCAAGCGGGAGGAAGATCGCTGCTCCACCAAGGGCAAGATTTTCACCCTGTAGGATCGAACGCGGTAAAGATTCCGCGGGATGGTCCGGGGTTGCAAGAACGCCGGCATGTTACCACGCCGCGCTCAGGCCCTCGGGTGCGATTTGTCGTACACCTCCATCAATTGCCGGATGGAGACGTGAGTGTAGCGCTGGGTGGTGGAAAGCGAGCGGTGTCCCAGCAACTCCTGGATGGCGCGGAGGTCGGCGCCGTCGGCGAGCAAGTGAGTGGCGAAGGCGTGCCGGAGGGAATGTGGGTGCAGGTTCCAGCTCACCTCCGCCATCCGCGCGTATTTCTTCACCAGCCGGCGGACGGTCCGCTGGGTGAGGCGGCCGCCGCGCTTGTTGACGAACACTGCTTGCTGGCCGGCGCCCGCCCGGGCCTGGCGCAACAGCGCCTCTCTCGCCGGCCAATAGACCTCCAGCGCCTGGTGCGCTTTCGATCCGAACGGCACCATCCGCTCCTTGCGACCCTTGCCCCGCACCAGCGACGACTGCTCCTGGAGGTCCAGGTCGGAGAGATTCAACCCGGTCAGCTCGCTGACGCGCAATCCGGACCCGTAGAGCAATTCGAAGATGGCGCAGTCGCGCCGCAACAGCAGCCGCTCGAGCTCGACGTCCATGCCGCGGCCTCGGGGCTGCAGTTTCGCCATCCAATCGAGTAAGCGATTGATTTCTTCGGCCGAAAGCACCGCCGGAAGCCGTTTGGGAAGGGCGGGGCTGGACACCAGCCGGGCCGGATTCTGCCCCACCATGCCTTCGCGGACCGCGAAGCGGAAAAACGAGCGGAGGGTGGCGAGTTTCCTCGCGATCGAGCTTTTCTCCAGTTTCTGATCGTGCAGGTGGCCGAGATATTCGCGGATCAGCAGATGGTCGACGCCCCCGAGCGTTGGCGGCGGCCCGCCGGGTGGCTGGAGGTAGTGGAAGAACTGGACGAGATCGGATTCGTAATTGCGGATGGTGTGATCGGAGGCATTGCGCTCGTAGCGCAGGTATTGGAGGAATTTTTCAATCGCGGGTCGCACCGTTTCTCCACGAGCTTCGAGCCGGACTAGCGCTGAAGCGGGGCAACTTCGGCCGGGACAGCTTGCGGCTCGGTCAACGGGACCTCCCAATCGCACGTTTCCTTCAGGCAGGCGCGGAACGACCCGCGCTTGGTGCGTTTCTCCACCACGAACGGCGCGCCGCACTTGGGGCACGGGGAGGCCACCGGCCGGTTCGGCGTGGTGAAATCGCATTCAGGGTAGCGAGAGCAGCCGTAGAAGACGCGATTGCGGCCCTTGCGGGCGCGGCGTTCCACCAGTTCGCCCACCCCGCATTGCGGGCAGCCGATGCCCAGCGTCTGCTGGCGGATGTAACGGCACTTGGGATACGCCGAACAGCCTACGAATTCTCCGTAGCGGCCGTGCCGGCGCACCAGTTGCGCGCCGCATTCCGGGCAGTTCTCCCCCAGCAGTACGTCGGGCTGGCGCGGGCGGCGGGTGCCGGCGGCGAGCCGCCGGGTGGTTTTGCATTCCGGGTAACCGCTGCAGGCGAGGAAGGGACCAAAGCGGCCGCGCTTCACCACCATCTCCTTGCCGCAGTTGGGGCAGTATTCCGCTCCCGATTCGCTTTCCACCTCTTCGCTGCTGGCGCCGGCCATGTCCCGGGTATAGTCGCAGTCGGGGTAGCGGTCGCAGCCGAGGAAGAACCCGTGCCGGCTGATCCGCTCGCGCAGCTCGCCCAGGCCGCATTTCGGGCATTTCTCGCCGGTGGGAATCCCGGCCTTGTAGGATTCCATCTCGCCCTTGGCCTGTTCGAGCACCTCGCTGAACCGCTTGTAAAAATCGCCCACCGCCTGCCGCCAGGGCAGCTTGCCCTCCTCAATTTCGTCGAGTTCGTCTTCCATACGGGCGGTGAAGCCGACGTCGAAAATTTCCTCGAAATTCTTGACGAGCAGGTCGCTGACCTTTTCTCCCAGCAGGCTGGGCTGGAAGCGGCCCTGGTCCTTGCCGACGTATTCGCGATCGACCAGCGTGGAGATGATGGTGGCGTACGTGGACGGACGCCCGATTCCCTTTTCCTCGAGTTCGCGCACCAGCGTGGCTTCGGTGTAGCGCGGAGGCGGCTCGGTGAAGTGCTGCGTGGGCCAGATTTTTTCCAGCTGAAGCGTCTGGCCCTCGGCCACCCGGGGCAGGCGCCGTTCCTCGTCCTCGTCGCCGTTTTCGGCCGCCTTGCCGTTCGCCGGCTCTTCTTCGCGCACGCCGTAAGCGGCAAGGAACCCGTTGAATTTCAGCACCGAGCCGCTAGCCCGGAACAGGTACTCGCCCGGGTTGACGTCGATGGTGGTCTGATCGAAAACTGCGGGCGCCATCTGCGAGGCGACGAACCGCTGCCAGATAAGCCGGTAGAGCTTGTACTGGTCGGGCTCGAGGTGGGGGCGAACGTCTTCGGGAGTGCGGGTGACGTCGGCGGGCCGGATCGCCTCGTGAGCCTCCTGGGCCTCCTTCTTGGACTTGTAGAAATTGGGTTTCTCGGGCAGGTAGTCGGGACCGAAGCCCGCCTGAATCTGGGCGCGGACTTCGGCGATGGCATCGGCGGACACCCGCACCGAGTCGGTGCGCATGTAGGTGATCAGGCCCACCGAGCCCTCCGAGCCGAGTTCGACGCCCTCGTAAAGCTGTTGGGCGAGCACCATCGTGCGCTTGGCGGAGAAGCGCAGCTTGTTGTAGGCCTCCTGCTGGAGCTTCGAGGTGGTGAACGGAGCGCCCGGATTGCGCCGCTTCTCTTTCACCTGCACCGAGGCCACTCGCCACTGCGCTCCTTGCAACTCGCCGAGGATGCGGTCGGCGTCGGCTTGCGTGGGAATCTCGATGTCCTCCCCGGCCCGCTTGATCAATTTGGCTTCGAATGAAGGCGGCTCGTCGGCGAGCAGAGCCGCGTGAAGCGTCCAGTATTCCCGGGGAACGAACGCGCGGATTTCGCGTTCCCGTTCGACGATCAGCCGAAGGGCGACCGTTTGCACGCGGCCGGCGGAAAGCCCGCGCCGCACGTTGTCCCAAAGCAGCGGCGAAATCTGGTAGCCAACCAGCCGGTCGAGCACCCGCCGGGCCTGCTGGGCGTCCACCAGGCTGGCGTTGATCTGGCCGGGGTGCTTGAAGGCTTCGCGAATGGCTTTCTGGGTGATTTCGTGGAACAGAACGCGGAAGATGCGTTTCCGCATCTTCGCGGTGCGTCCGAGAATGTCGGCGAGGTGGGCGGAGATGGCTTCCCCTTCGCGGTCGGGGTCGGCAGCCAGGTAGATGGCGTCGGCGTCCTTGGCGGCAGCCTTGATTTCGTGCAGAACTTTCGTTTTGCCGGGAATCACTTCGTAGGTGGGTTCGAACGACTGGTCCTCGAGTTCGATACCCAGCTCGCGCTTGGGCAGGTCCTTCACGTGGCCGAGCGACGCCTTGACGGCGTAATCGCGCCCCAGGTACTTGTTGATGGTCTTCGCCTTGGTGGGCGATTCGACGATGACGAGTGACTTTCCCATGTCCCGAATTTCGGTCCTTTTTCTCTTAAAGCATCACTTTGACGAACTGTTTCCCCGGCAACTGGCGGATGTAGCCCTTCATCTCGAGATCGAACAGGGCGGCCAGCGCCTCGGAGGAAGTGAGCCCCGCGAGTTCGACGAGTTCGTCGATATGCCGGGCGCGATCCGGGCTCAGCATGTCGTAAAGCGTCCGCTCGGGCCCGGAAAGACTCTCGGTGACCAGGGATGCACGTTCGGCCGCAGTCGTTGTCTCCACCGGAATCAGCTCTGCCCGCACCGCCGTCGGCAATTCCTCGATCACGTCCTCCCAGCCGGTCACCAGTTTCGCTCCCTGCTTGATCAACTGGTTGGGGCCGTAACTCGAAGCCTGGGTGGCGTTGCCGGGCACGCCGAAGACTTCGCGTCCGAATTCCATCGCCAGCCTCGCCGTAATCAGCGAGCCGGAATGCTCTTGTCCTTCCACGACGATTACCCCCAGAGCCAGCCCGGCGATAATGCGGTTGCGCACCGGGAAGTTCTGAGGCGCCGGATGCGTCCGCAAGGGAAACTCAGTAATGATGGCCCCTCGGCCGCCGATAATCTGATCAAAAAGTTTCTTGTTTTCCTTGGGGTAAACCACGTCGATCCCGCACCCGAGCACGGCGACGGTGGTTCCCGAGGCTGCGGCGAGGGCTCCGCGGTGCGCCAAAGTATCGATTCCGCGCGCCAGCCCGCTCGCAATCGTAAGCCCGCGCTCGGCCAAGTCGTGTCCCAATCTCTCTGCCATTTGATTCCCGTAAGGGGTGGGACGTCGCGTGCCGACGATGGCAATCGAGTGGGCGGTGAGGGTTTGGGGATCGCCGCGGAGGTACATAAGTGTCGGCGGATCATAGATTTCCCGAAGCGCCCGCGGGTAGCCTGTGTCGTTCCAGGTAATTAGCTGGCAACCCAGTTCCCGTACCTGTGCCAGCTCCTTTTCCGCTGTGTGGAGCGGCTCGCGCGAATGGATGGCCTGGGCGGTTGCTGCGGGTAAGCCAAGCGCCTCGAGTTCCGTGAGCGGAGCGGCAAAGATGGCTTCCGGCGTCCCGAAGGCCGCCAATAGCTTGCCTGCTTGCCGCGCGCCGAGTCCGGGCGCGAGACCGAGCGCCAGCCAGCCGAGATGGGATTCGGCGGTCATCAGGCTGCCCCGAGCCTATGTAGCTCGTCGAGGAACTGTCAAGCTCGCTGGGTGCGCCGGCTCTAGCCGATCCGCCGCTGGCGCTACGATGCGGAGTTGTGGACTTCGGCGGCGGCGCGCAATCCCGAATGCAGCGCTCCTTGCATCCAGGCAGGCCACGGCGAAGTATGCTCGCCGGCGAAGTGCACCCGGCCTTCGGGAGCGGCCATGTGGGGACCGAACTCGACCATCTGCCCCGGCCGGAACCATTGTGCTGCGCCTTTCGCCCAGTAATCCTCGTCCCAGCACTTGCTGACGCCGCCCTCGAAGTGTTCTCGCGCGCCGGAAAAGAGCGTTTCGATTTCGTTCAGAACCATTTGGATTCGCCGGTCCTCGGGCAAGCCGGAAACGCGGCGGGAGAGCTCGCCGGTCAGGCAGCCCACCAGGATGCCCCGCGGCCCCTTCTGATCGAACGTCGGGTACCACACTTCGATTGGCCAGTCGGCGAGCGCGAATCCGCCGAGTCCCTTCGCCGCCCAGAAGCGCTGGTCCTCTTGAAAGAAAAGCCGGGAGGCGGAAAGGTAATAGGTTCCGTTCATGGCGTAGAACTTGTCGTCGGAAAGCTGGGGATCGAATTCCACCCGCTTCAACACCGGGAACGGAATCGTGCAAATCAGGCGGTCGGCCGTGACGGTGTGAAGCAGATTCCCCTGGAGGAAAGCGGCGCGAACGCCCCGCTGGTTCTGCTGCACCCGCCGCAGCTCGGCGCCGTAGTGGATTTTCGCGGCGAGCTTTTCGGCGAAGGCGCGCGGGAGCAAATCGTTGCCGCCGTCGATCTTGAAGAACCGGCTGACGTTGCCGTTGACGGCGAGGTCGGCCAGGATGCGCAGCGCCGAGGCGCCATCGAAATCCGCGCCGAGCGTCATCAGCCGCACCGCAGCCGGCGACGCGCCCCGGCGGCGCAGCAACGCGGGAAAGGTTTCGGCGTCGTAGGCGGCGAATTTCGCCGCCGACCAGCCGGCCGCGGCGGGATCGCCGATTTCCCCGACCACGCCGGCGACGTATTTCTGCCACAGCCCCGCCGCGCCCAGTTTCTGTTCCTCAATCGTCAGGCCGGCGGGCAACCCGCCGGCGGCGCCCGCCGCGCCCACCAGGCGCTGGCCGGAAATCTGGTTCACGAAATTTCCGGTTGCCGGGTAAAACGGCGCCAGCTTCAGGTTGAATTCCCGGGCGTAGCGGAGCGTGAGATCGTGGGTATCGGGAATCCGGGCGGCGCCGGCTTCGGCGTAGAGGCCGTCGGAAAACGGGGCGCGCAACGTCAGCACCCGGCCGCCGGGGCGCAATTGCGCTTCCAGAATCGCGACGTCGTGTCCCGCTCGATCGAGCTCGTAGCCTGCCACCAGCCCCGCCAGCCCCGCGCCGGCAATCACGACTTTCTGCGGCGCGCGCCCCGGCGCAAGCGGCAGAAACGTTTGCCGCTGGGGCGAGCGAGGGGCAGCCGGGAGCAGCCAGCGGGGCAGGGCCAGCGCCGCGGCGGCGTAACCACCGGCAGTCCACAGAAATTCCCGACGTGAGCGTTCCGTCATACTGGGTTTCCCTCTGCGATGAGCCGCCGCATCACTTCTGCCACGAAACGGCGCCGGCGGGCAAGCGCCGGGCGGGCGGCGGTGTGCTATATTGGCGATTTTCCAGCCGTTACAGGCGCTTGGATGACCAAACTGCGCGTTTCCGTCGTCGAGTATTTGAACACCGCCCCGCTCGTCTGGGGATTCACCGACGGGGGTCTGGGCGGTGGCTACGAACTCGATTTCACCCTGCCGTCCCTGTGCGCTGAGGCTCTGCGCAGCGGCCGGGCGGACATTGGCATCATTCCCGCCATCGAGTACCAGCGAATGGAAGATGTGGTGGCGTTCGACGGAATGGCGATTGCCGCGAAGCGCGAGGTGCGAAGCATTCTGATCGTCGCCAGGCGGCCCATCGAGCGGGTGCGCACCATGGCGCTCGACACCAGCTCGCGGTCGTCGACGGCGATGGTGAAGGTGCTGGGGCGGCGGCGCTGGAACATCGAGCCGGAGTACATCGACGCCGCGCCCAACCCGCAAGCGATGCTCGAGCGAGCGGACGCGGCACTGGTGATCGGCGATCCCGCCCTGCGGCTGGCGGTGAAGATCGACGCGTTGCACGCCAAGAAGCCCGTGGCCGGCGGCGCCTGCTGCCTGGGCGACGCCGATGAATTGCCGGTGCCCGGAGTGTCGATTCTCTTCGTTTACGACGTCGTCGCCGAATGGCGCGCATGGACCGGGCTGCCGGCGGTGCTGGCGCTGTGGGCGGCACGGCGCGAGGTGGCGACGCCGAAGGTGGTGGAGGATTTCCTCGCGTCGAAAGCCTACGGCCTCGAGCACGTCAACGACATCGCGCGCCAAGCCGCCGACGAGCTGGATATTCCCGAGCCGGCCATCGAAACCTACCTGCGCGAGAACGTCAATTTCGACCTCGACGCCGCCAACCTGGCCGGCCTCGAGCGCTACTACCAGGAGTGCGCCGACGCCAGCTTGATCGCCCGGGTCCGGCCGCTCGAATTGGTGCGGGCGACGAGCGCGGCGGCCGGCGAACGGCAGGGAACCAAGCGATGAGCGTGGCGACTGCAGAAACCCTCGACCTGTTCCGCTCCGACGACCTGGTGGGGATCGGCATGGCGGCAATGGAGGTGCGCCGCCGGAAGAACGACCCCCGGGTCGTCACCTACCAGATCGACCGGAACATCAACTACACGAATTTTTGCACCGAATACTGCTCGTTCTGCGCCTTCTACCGTCCACTGGGCCACGGCGAGGGCTACCTGCTGTCGCTCGAAACTATTTTCGAGAAAATCGAAGAGACCCTCGAGCTGGGCGGGACCGGCATCCTCATGCAGGGAGGGCTGCATCCCGACTTGCGCATCGAGTACTACGAAAATCTGCTCCGGTCCCTGAAGCAGCGCTTCCCCCAGGTACACCTCCATTGCTTTTCCGCCCCGGAAATCACCAACATCGCCGAGATTTCCGGCCTGAGCTTACGCGACACGCTGGCCCGCCTGCGCGACGCCGGCCTCGACTCGGTGCCCGGCGGCGGAGCCGAAATTCTCGATGATGAAGTCCGGCGGCGTATCTCCCGGCTGAAGTGCACCTCCGACGAGTGGGAACAGGTGCACCGCACCGCCCATTCCCTGGGTTTGCGCACCACCGCAACGATGATGTTCGGCTGCGGCGAGGAGCACCGCCACCGGGTGAACCATCTGGAACGCGTCCGCCGGATTCAGGAAGACACCGGCGGATTCACCGCGTTCATTCCCTGGATGTTCGCGCCGGAAAACACCGCTTTGGGCAAGCGCGTGCCCAAGGCCACCGCCGTCGATTACCTGAAGACGCTGGCCATCAGCCGCCTGGTTCTCGACAACATCGATCACATCCAATCGAGCTGGCTGACGCCGGGCATCAAGGTTTGCCAGATCGGGCTCGAATTCGGAGCCGATGACGTCGGCAGCATCTTGATCGAGGAAAACGTCGTCTACGCCGCCGGCGTTCGCAACCGCACCAACGAAGCCGAGCTGCGCCGCATCATCACCGACGCCGGCTACGTTCCCGTCCAGCGCGACACCCTTTATCGCGCCTACTTCCTGAAGTAATTCCCGGCTCGGGCAGGAAATCGCAGCAGGAGCGGCTGGCACCGCCGGCGGCTGCGCGCGCTTGCGCGGCGGGGACGCTTGCGGGCGGAAGGCCTCCGACGGCGGGCCTCGAGGGCGACGGCTGGTTCAGGCGTTGCCCGCTTCGGCCATCGAGGTTTGGGCGGCGGGCGCTTCCTTTTTCTCTTCATAATAAAGGATGCGGGTACAGGTTTCGCAGTGGATGATTTCGCTGTTCTCGGCCTGGCGGAGCATTTGCATGACGTGCGGCCGGATACGTACGCTGCACATCGAGCAGCATTCCTCGCGGGCGGCAGCCAGGGCGACGCCGCCATGGCGCCGGGCGATCCGGCGGTAATGATCCACCAGTTCCTCGGGCAGGTCCGCCAAGTGGGCTTTGGCGGCGGCTTCCACTTCCGAGTGTTCCTTTTCGACGCCCGCCTGCTCCGCCAGAAGCCTTTCCCGTTCGGCTTTGGCTGAGATTTCGGCTTCCGCCAGCGCGCGCCGGGCTTCCTTCACCTGCCGGTCGGCTTCCTCGTCGCCGACCATCTGCTCGAGAAGGCGGTCCTCGGCGCGGCTCATTTCCCCCTCGGCGTTGCGAATTTCCTCCTGGAGCGCCTTGTAGGCCTCGTTGGTTTTCACCTGGTAAAGCTGCTCTTTGTATTTCCGGATCTTCTCCCGCCAGTCCTCGACGTCGAGTTCGAGCGTTTTGCGGTTCTTGTGCAGGTCGGTGACGTGTCGGGTGGCGGCGCTGACCGCGTCGCGGGCCGCCTGGAGCTGGCGCTCGATTTCCGCCAAGCGACCGGGAAAAGCCTCGATTTGGCGGCGGAGGCCAGCGAGCCGGAGGTCGAGTGTCTGCAACTCGACCAATTTCTGCATCGTGGCGTTCATCTTGATCGATTCTAGCACACGGGTTACGGCCCCCCTCGCCGCGCGGAAACGATGGGCCCAGGCGTGACCCGGCGACCCGAGGCCAAACCGCATCGCGGCGATAGTCTCGTAAATCGCCGCTTCACGAAGTAGATCCGGGTTGGTACTGAGCGCTCTTTCGCTGGGGAGGCCTGACCTATATAATTCCCCGAGCAACCGGGGCGGGTGGGAATGAAGCGGGACGAAATCTTCCGGACGGTGTGTGCGGCCGGTGGCCTGTGCCTGGCGGCAGTGTGGGCCGTCGCCGGCACGCGCGCGGGCGAAGCGGTGGTGCTGCACTACGCCGGAGCCATCGGTCCGGTGGCCGTCCGCTACATCGACCGCGGCATCGGCGACGCGGAGCGGCGCGGAGCGGCGGTGGTGGTGCTCGAGCTGGATACTCCCGGCGGCCTCGGCAACTCGATGCGCCAGATTATCCAGCAGGAGATGAACGCGCGGATACCGGTGGTGGTGTACGTAGCGCCACGCGGGGCGCGGGCCGCTTCTGCTGGATGCCTGATCGTGATGGCCGCCGACGTCGCCGCCATGGCGCCGGGAACCACCATCGGCGCAGCGCACCCGCTGGGGCCGGGCGGCGGCCCGGTTTCGGAAAAAATCCTGAACGACGCAGCGGCTTACGCCCGCGTGCTCGCCGCCGCCCATCATCGCAACCAAACCTGGGCGGAGCAGGCGGTGCGCCAGAGCGTCTCTGCCACCGCCGATCAAGCGCTGGCCGGCGGCGTGGTGGACGTGATGGCGGCCGATCTGAACGATTTGCTGCGCCAGCTCGAAGGCCGGCGCGTTCCCGCGTTCAAGGGCGGCCAGGCGCTCGCGCTCGCCCCGCCGCAAATCGTTTCGGTGGATATGGACTGGCGAGAGCAATTCCTCGACGGGCTGGCTCGGCCCGATTTGGCGTACCTGCTGGTGGTGCTGGGGCTGCTGGGGGTGATCGTCGAGGCGTTCGCCCCGCACGGTTTGTTGACCGGCTCGCTGGGCGCCTTGGCGCTGCTGGCCGGCCTGGTAGGGCTGGCGTTGGTGCCGGTGGACGCGATCGGGCTGGCGCTGCTGGCGGTGGGAATCTTGCTGCTGGTGCTCGAGCTGAAGATTTCGCTGCACGGCGTGCTGGCGCTTGTCGGCGCGGGACTGTTCGTGTTGGGATCCCTGCTGCTGGTGCCGCGCGTGCCGGGATATCGGTTGTCCACGTGGCTGGTGGCGCTCCTGGCGCTCGCGTGGGTTGGCGTCACCGGCGTCGTTTTGCGGCAGGTGATGCTGGCGCGGCGGAAGCCGGTGCTGACCGGCATCGAGCGCATGATTGGCGCCGAGGGTGTGGCGAAAACGAGTTTGGCGCCGCGCGGGGTGGTGCTGGTGGGCAGCGAGGATTGGGCGGCGGAGGCGGAAAGCGAATCGGTGGGGGCGGGCGAACGGGTGCGTGTGGTCGAGGTGCAGGGCCTGACACTGCGGGTGCGCCGGGTTTCCTGAGCCGAGGAGGGTTGGATGCCAGATTGGGTTCCGCTGGTGGCAACGCTGGTGGTTCTCTTCATCGTGTTCCTGGTGCTGATCCAGATGATTCGGATCGCGAAGGAATACGAGCGAATCGTCGTGTTCCGGCTGGGCCGGTGCATCGGGGCGCGCGGGCCGGGCCTGGTGTTGCTGATCCCGGTGATCGACCAGCCGGTGTGGGCCGATTTGCGCGAGCAATACCTGGAGGTGCCGCGGCAGACCTGCATCACCAAGGACAACGCGCCGATTTCCATCGACTTCCTTGTGTATTGGCGGGTCACCGATCCGGTGCAGAGCGTGGTGCAGGTGCAGAATTTCGCCGGCGCGGTGATGGGCATCGCCACCACGACGCTCCGGAGCGTGGTGGGCGATCTCGCCCTCGACGACGTGCTGGCCAAACGCGAGGACATCAACAACGTGCTGCGGGGCAAGCTCGACGAAGTCACCTCCCGCTGGGGCGGGAAGGTGACTTCGGTGGAGATCCGCGAGATCGAGCCGCCCAAGGACGTCCAGGACGCAATGACCAAGCAGATGAGCGCCGAGCGCACCCGCCGCGCCACCGTCACCGCCGCCGAAGGCGACCGCACCGCCAAAATCACCATCGCCGACGGCAACCGCCAGTCGGCCATCCTGCAAGCCGAAGGCGACAAACAGGCGGCGATTCTCCGCGCCGAGGGTTTCGCGCTCGCTCTGGGCAAGATTTTCGAAGTCGCCCGCACCATCGATCCGAACACGCTCAGCTTGCAGTACCTCGACGCGCTGAAAACACTGGGCGCGGGCCCGGCAACGAAATTCATTTTCCCGATGGAATTCGCCAGTTTCCTCAAACCGATGGCCGGCCTGATGTCCCAGGCCGCTGGCGCGCCGGAATCGGGCCCCGCCAAGCCGGCGTCACCCTCAGGCCCGGCCGCTCCCTCGGCGGGAGGCTCCCGGTAGATCGGCGGCGGAACCGGAGCCGGTTTCCGAAAACAGGCGCGGCGAGCGTTGGTTGACTGGGTCCGAGCCGGCGAATAGCATGGTCGCCGGCGTGTGCGAGGAGAGCGAATGGGAATGAGCCGGAGTTTCTGGTTTGCCGCGGCGCGTCTGGCGATTGCCTCGCTCGCCCTGGCGCCGGCATCCGGCCGCGCCCGGCAACCCGGCGGCTCGCAAAAATCCGAGTCGCAACCCGCCGTTCAAGCGGCGCCGCTCGACGTCCAGACCCACAAGCTCGCGAACGGTCTCGAAGTGGTGACCCTCGAAGAACACAGCGCCCCGATCGTCAATCTGCAGGTCTGGTACCACGTCGGCTCCAAGGACGAACGGCCGGGCCGCACCGGCTTCGCCCATATGTTCGAGCATCTGATGTTCAAGGGTTCGGCCCACGTCGCCGCCGATCAGCATACCCGGCTGATCGAGCAGATGGGCGGGGTGGTGAACGCCTACACGAACGATGACGTCACCGTTTTCTGGGAAACCTTTCCCAGCCGGTATCTCGAGCGGGTGCTCTGGATGGAAGCCGACCGCATGGGCAGCCTGAACGTCACCCTGGAGAATTTCACCACCGAGCGCGAAGTGGTGAAGGAGGAGCGGCGGCTGCGGATCGACAATCCGCCCTATGGCCGCGTGACCGAAGACCTCTACGCCGCCGCCTTCACCGTTCATCCCTACCACCACATCACCATCGGCAGCATGGACGACTTGAACAAGGCGACCCTCGGCGACGTCCGCGATTTCTACTCCACTTACTACCGGCCCGATAACGCCACCCTGGTGATTGTCGGCGACTTCCCCTCCGCCGGGGCGCTCGCCTGGGCGGAAAAGTATTTCGGCGGGATTCCCGCCTCACCGAGGCCGATTCCCCGGGTGACGGTGACCGAGCCGCCGCAGACCTCCGAGCGCACCCTCACGCGGTCGTATGCGAATTCGCCGCTGCCGGCGGTGGTTGAGGGATTCAAAGTTCCGCCGCGGTTCTCCCCCGACCAATATCCGCTCGAACTGGCGTCGAACATCCTCTCCCAGGGCCAGAGCAGCCTGCTCTATCAGGACCTGGTCTACGCGAAGCGCCTCGCCTTGCAAGCGTTCGGGGTGGGAAACTTCACCGAGGACCCGAACCTGTTCTTCATCGGCGCGGTGCTCAATTCCGGCGTTTCCGTCGAGCAGGGCGAACGGGAGGTCGATCAGGTGGTCGAGAGCATGCGCGCGAACCCGGTGGCTGCGGGCGTGCTCGAGAAGGCGAAAAACCAGGTGGTGGCGCGATTCATCCTTGCGCGGGAAACCGACCAGGGCAAGGCGGACGCCATCGGGGAGGCCGCCGCCCTCGGCAAGGATGCGTCGCTGGTGAACAAGGAACTGGACGGCTACCTGCAAATTTCCGTCGGCGATATCCAGCGGGTTTCACGCCAGTATTTCGACAAGCAGCACGAGACTTTATTGCTCGTCGTGCCGCTCCAGGCGCCCGCGCCGCCGAACCCGGGCGGCGGAGAACGGAACCAGCGGGAACGCTAAGCGCTCAATGGACCAGGGGACGTAGATGACGAAGCCGATTCGATCGTACGCGCCGCGCCGCACCGCCAGCGGCGCCTCGCTGGCACTGATTGCGGGTGCGGCGCTGCTCGCCAGCCTGACGCTCGGCGGGAGAGAACGCCCGCCGGCACAGAATCGCGCCGCGGGTGCCGCTGAATTCACAGCCGCCGCGACAACAGCCCGGTTGGCGCGCGGGCGCTACCTGGTGGAAGCGGTGGCGGGATGCTTCGACTGTCACTCGGAGCAGGAATACGTCCATGGCGCGCTGCTCATCAAGCCCGGGTTCAAGGGCGCCGGCCACCTGTGGGCGCCTGGGGAGATCCCTTTGCCGCCCGGCTCCGCCGTCGTCTCGCCGAATATCACTCCGGACAAGGAAACCGGCATCGGCTCGTGGACCGATGCCCAGATCGAGCGCGCCGTCCGCCGCGGAGTGGCGAACGACGGCCGGCCGCTGTTCAACCTAATGCCTTACTGGGAATACCGGATCCTGAGCGACGAGGACATGAAGGCAATCATTGTGTACTTGCGGTCGATTCCGGCGGTTCATCGTTCGCTGCCGATAACGAAGCTGCCTTTCCCGGTGCAGGTCGACATGAACGAAGCCATCGTTCCGCCACTGCCCAAGAACCCGTCGCCGGAAGTCCGTCGCGGCTGGCAACTCGCGCGACTGGCCGGTTGCGCCGACTGCCACACGCCGATTCTGGCGGATGGCTCGCGGCCGCCAACCCTGCTGCTGGCAGGGGGACTGCGCTTCGAGGGTCCGTTCGGGACGGCTTTCTCGACCAACATTACGCCCGATCCCTCGGGTATCAGCTTCATGAACGCCGCCATGTTCGTCCGCACGCTGCGCACCGGCCGGGTCAACGGCACGGGACTGAAACTGAGTCCGGTAATGCCGGTGAAATCTTACCGGAACATGACGGCGGCGGACTTGACGGCCATTTACGCCTACCTGCGCGCCGTGAAACCCGTTCATCACGAGATCGACGACGTCGCGCCGGCCACGTACTGCAAAGTCGACAAGGAAAAGCACGGCCTGGGCGACCGGAACTGAACCGGCGGGCAGGAGGCTTCGATTCTGTGAATTCGAAAGGGGCAATGAGCGCGACGCACGCGATGGAGCCGGATTCGCCACCACGCCGAACCCTTTTGGCAGCCGGTTTGCTCGCCGCTGTGGTCGCCGGCGCCTCTGCGCGCGCTCAGCAGGCGCCCGCCAAACCGGCCCCGAATCCAGCTCCGCCCACCGCGCGGCTGGTGGATCAAATGCCTGCCCCGGGCCCCGCCCGGCCCTACCAGTTCCCGGCAGTGGCCACGCGGACGCTGGCCAATGGCATCCAGGTGTTCGTGATCTCCGACCACCGCGAAGCCGCAGTCACCGCAGCGCTGGTGCTGCCCGATGCCGGCGCCGTTCACGACCCGCCGGGGCTGGCGGGCGTGGCGCAGTTGACGGCGAGTCTGCTTACCCAGGGCACGGCCACCCGCAGCGCCCAGCAAATCGCCCAGGCCATCGATTTCGTCGGCGGCTCGCTTTCCGCCTACGCTCGCGACGACGACACCACCGCGGTGCTTACCGTGTTGAAGAAGGATACGGGCCTGGGCATGGACTTGCTTTCGGATATCGTCCTTCACCCATCCTTCCCTCCGCAGGAATTGGAACGGCAGCGGCAGCAGGCGCTTTCGGGATTGCGGGTGGATTACGCCGACGGGGGGTATCTGGCCTCGGCGGCATTCGCCCGCGTCGTCTACGGCTCCAGCCCTTACGGCTTGCCCGACGATGGCACCCCGCAATCGGTGGCACGCATTTCCCGGGACGATATCGAGCGCTTCCGCCAGGCGAATTACGCTCCCGGCCACGCCTTGCTGGCGTTTGCGGGTGACTTGACACCCGAGGAAGGATTCGCCGCCGCGGAAAAATATTTCGGCGTGTGGCAGGCGGCGCACCCCGCGCCAGCGCCGCCTGCGGCTCCGTCGGCCACCAGCGGCTTGCACCTGCTGGTGATCGACCAGCCGGACGCCGTTCAGACGCAAATCCGGATCGGGCGCCCGGGCGTGGCGCGCAACAGCCCCGATTACGTGCCGTTGCTGGTCGCCAACCGGATTTTCGGCGGCGGGTACAACAGCCTGCTCAACACCGCCGTGCGGCTTCGCGGCGGACTCACCTACGGCGCCAATTCCGCGTTCCAGTCGGAGCGATTTGCGGGCCATTTCGTCGCCGCCACTTTCACCCGCACGGAGGAAACGGTTCCGGCGGTCAGCATGGTGGTCGATTTGATCGGGAAGATGGCCGCCGGCCAGGTGACCGATGCGGACCTGGAATTTGCCCGCGACTACCTGGTCGGCGTGTATCCGATACAGACCGAAACGCCGGAGCAGGTGGCCACCCGCGTCCTCACCGTCGCTGAATACGGCCTGCCCGCCGACGAGAACCAGAACTATCCTTCCCGCGTCGCCGCGGTCACCTTGGGCGCAGTGAAGCAGATGGCGCGCCGTTATTTCGACGCCAAGGACCTGGACATCGTGCTGGCGGGAAACGCCGCCGGGTTCCGCGACGCGTTGAAGCGGGCTTTTCCCGGCGCCGTCTATGAGGAAGTCCCGGCTTCGCAACTCGATTTGCTCGCACCCGGCCTGCGCCGCGCTGCGGCGGTGGTTCCCGCTCCCACTCCGGCTTCGCTCGAGCAGGGCCGCATCGCGCTTGCCACGGCGCTCGACGCCGCCGGCGGCAAAGCTATGGCGGGGGTGAAGAACGTTCAGGCTACCGAAGCTGGCCAAGTCTCCTCGGCGCAGGGTTCGCTGGCCATCGACGAGACCTATCAGGTGGCGTACCCCGATCGTTTCCATTCCGATTTCACCGCGATGGGGCAAACCCTGAAACAGATTTACGACGGAGAGAACGGCTGGATGGTCTCGACGCAAGGTTCCGCCCAGTTGCCCCCGAACCTGGTGACCAGTATTCGCCGGCGGGTCCTTCTGGCCGAAGGTATCGGCGTTTACCAGGCGGCCGCAGCCGGCAAGATGCAGGCGCAGTGGCTGGGTGAGGAGCAGGTGCAGGGACAGACGCTCGTCGCGCTCGAGTGGAATTCCGAGGCCGGCCCCGTCAAGCTCTACCTCGATCCGCAAACCCACCTGGTCGTCGGAGCGAATTACGTGGCAGTGACCGGTGCGGGCGCGGTGGATACCACCGAGCTATGGAGCGATTTCCGCACCATCGACGGCGCCAAGCTCCCCTTTCATTTGGTTGCCTACCAGGCGGGGGCGAAGTTCATGGAAGTCACCGTCAAGGACCTCAAGCTCAACACCACCGTCGATCCCGCCCTGTTTGCCGCACCGCACCCGTAGGAACCTTGCGTTGCGCCGCCGAGCCCCGAGTAGATTTCAAGGTATCAACGAGCGGTGACGCCGGGGATTTGGTCGGGACGACGGGCGGCGCGGATCGAAAACGCACTTACCTTTTCGAGGTCCGGATCTCAGCGACAGGGCAGTCCTGGGTCAAGGAGCTGCCCTGCGGGACCACTGTCAACGGCTCGGACACCATGTTCACGCTTCCTGACTCCGGCGCTGTTCTGAAGACCTCGTCGCAAGCATCACCTGGGATTGGATGTGCGGCAATTACAGCCCGCCGACCAGTCTCGGCCCCGGCGGCTCCCAAGTCATCGACCGGCGCGGCTACGCCGTGGGGGCTCCTGTGAGGGCGAGTATCTGCATTTGCCTGATCTGCCTGCTGGCCTTGCCAGCCGCTGCCCACGCCAACAGTGCTCAGGAAAAGGGATACGGGCGAGCGCTGCTGGGCCTGCCCCTTTCCCCGGCCCCGATCATGCGACGAGGTATCACCATATCCCGAGCGCTGCGCTTGGTGGGCTTTCAGCTGCGCGACGGTTATGCTCTGTTCGGGGTGGAGCTCAGGCTGAGCGGTGGCCGCGAGCCCACTGTCAACCTTAACTTGCAGCCGGGCAGCAACCTGGGCGACGCGCTCGGCCAAATCTTGGGGCAGCTTCCTGGGTATGCCTCCGAGGTGGTTTCCCTGCACCTTGTTAATATTTACCCCACAGGCGCAAGGGACGATCCGGGGGACCTTCTCAACCTCCGCGTCACGAGCTTCGACGGAGTCATGGAGCTGCCGACAGACATCCTGAGCCGGCCCTATGATTTTATCCCTGCGCTCAAGGCCCGGCTGAAGCTGCCCACGGAAGGCTACACCGGGCGGGGGCTCATCACGATAGCTCCGAGGGTCACACTTCACCTGACGAACGCAACCGTCCGAGAGATCCTCAATGCGGTAAGCGAGGCCGCGGAGCAATCCATCCCCAAAGTATTTCCTCCCGGCTGGCTCTGCACCATCCGGGCCGGCCCGGGCTCCCCGACCCGCGGCATATATTCCTGGAGGCCCCTGTTCAGCTGGCCAGAAAGTTGGAGGAAGGAGGGAGCCAGCACGGCAGCGCTAGCGCGGCGAAGGCCGTTGCCGGGGGTTCGGCGGCCTCGGGGGGAAGGCAGTGGCTGCTTGAGGGGTATGATCGGAGCGTGCCCGCGCGGCGAAATCCGCTCATCTCCGGCCCCGGCTACCGGGCAAGCAGCCCGGACACCATGTCCCCTTAGTAGAATTCTGGCAGCGCCACCGGAATACGTGGTCGCTACCCTCGGCTCGAGTGGCATCGCGAGCCTTTCGTTGCGTCCGACCACAGTGACCAGCTACCCTCCCATAAGGGCAATTGCCGCCGCGGCGCGACCTCTGCGGCGTCGCCGCTGACCCCTGACCAGCCGTCTCCCCTGTTTTTGCCTTCCGCTGACCGTTGCTCTAGACTAGGAACCCAGACATGATCCGCCTCTTCTGGGCTCTCCTCCTCTCGCTTCTTTCCTTCGCTTCCCCATCGCTCGCTCGCGCCGCCACCCCGGCCCGCCAGCAGCAACAGCAGGCGCAGCCCTCCCCGGTGCTCAACGCGATGGAGCTCGAACTGAGCCGCTCGATGCAAACGCTCAGCCAGGCGGATCCGCCCGCTTATTTCCTCAGCTACACCGTGACCGACCAGCACCAGGTGACGGTGGAAGGGTCGAACGGCGCGCTGCTCGAGAGCGACGACAATCGCAGCCGCGTGCTCGAAACCCAGGTTCGCGTCGGCAGCTACGACCTCGACAACACCCACAACATCGGCGACCGGAACGCCTCGCAATCGAGCGATCCGACGCTGGTGACCGTCGACGACGACATTCCGGTTTTGCGCCGCGCCGTCTGGCTGTCCACCGACGGCCAGTACCGCCGCGCCGCCGCCGCCTACATCCGGGTCAAGACCAGCAAACAAGTCCAGGTGGAAACGGCGGAGACGCGCACACCGGATTTTTCCCACGAATCGCCCGCCGTCTCCTACCTCCCGCTGGTTTCGCTCCAGGTGGACCGCCGCCCGTGGGAAGAGCGCGTCCGCCGCTACACCGCCGCCTTCAGCCGCTCGCCGGCGGTGATGAACTCGATCGCAACGTTCACCGCCACCGGCGTCAACCAGGTGTTCGCGTCGAGCGAAGGCACCCGGCTCCAATTCGGCCAAATCCGCTATCGCCTGGAACTGTACGTTCAGGCGAAGGCTTCCGACGGCATGGATATCGAGCGCTACGCCAACTTCGACTGGGTGACTCCCGACCAGGCCCCCAGCGACGCCACCGTCGATGCCAGCGTCCAGCAACTGATCCGGCAGGTCGATGGCCTGGTGAACGCCCCGCTCGTCGAGCCCATTGCCGGCCCGGCGCTGCTCACCGGACGCGCGGCAGCAGTGTTCTTCCACGAGGTCTTCGGCCACCGGGTCGAGGGATTCCGCCAAAAGCAGTTGACTGAGGGGCAGACGTTCACCAACAAAATCGGCGAGGCCATCATGCCCGATTTCCTCTCCATCTACGACGATCCCACTATGACCTCGCTCGGCGGCCAAGCCCTGCTCGGCTACTACCCGTTCGACGACGAGGGAGTGCCCTCCCAGCGGGTCACCCTGGTCGACCACGGCGTCTTCAAGAACTTCTTGATGTCCCGGTCGCCGCTCACTGGCTTCGCCCACTCGAACGGCCACGGCCGCAGGCAAGTGGGTTTCGAGCCGGTTTCCCGCATGGGTAACACTATCGTCGCCGGCTCGAAGGGGGTTCCCTTTGCCGAACTGCGGCGGCTGCTCGTCAACGAGATTCGCCGCGAGGGCAAGCCGTTCGGGCTTCTCATCGACGACATCTCCGGCGGATTCACCATCACCGGCCGGGCGCAGCCCCAGGCGTTTCAGGTGGCCCCGCTGGTGGTGTACGAAGTTTTCGCCGACGGCCGCCCCGACTTGCTGGTGCGGGGCGTGAATATCGTGGGCACGCCGCTGGCGGCGCTGACGAAAATCGTCGCCACCGGGGACAAGCAGGAGGTCTTCAACGGATTCTGCGTCGCCGAATCGGGTGCCGTGCCCGTTTCCGCCGCCGCCCCCGCCATGCTGCTCTCCGAACTCGAAGTCGCCAAGAAGGAGACGAGCACCGACAAGCCGCCCATCCTCCCGCCGCCGGCGCACGATCCGCTGGCGCCGGAGCGCCGGCCGTGACCCGGCGGGCACTGGGGCTGCTGCTGGCTATGGCAGCCGCGTGGCCGGCGCTGGCGCGCGCGGCGCAGACGCCGCCGGGCGAGGACGAGACGCTGCGGGCGATGCACGACGAGATGAATCGGTCGATGGCCCGGTTGCACGCCGCCGACTTGGGCAAACCGTTCTTCATTTCCTACCGCCTGCTCGATGTCGACCAAAAGAGCGTCATTGCCGATTTCGGCGCCCTGGTCAGTTCCACCACCACTCGCACCCGCTTCATGCTGGTCGAGGTCCGCATGGGCGACTACCACGTCGATAGCTCGAATTTCATCACCAGCGGCGGCTTCCAGGGCGCCATCGGCCCCGCCGGCCAGGTGGGCATCGACGGCGATTACACTTCCTTGCGTCAGGATCTCTGGCTCGCCACCGACCAGGCCTACAAGCAGGCCGCCGATCTGCTCGCCCGCAAGCAGGCCTTCCTCAACAGCCTCGCCAAGCCCCCCAATATCGACGATTTCTCCAAAATCCAGCAGCCGGTGGTCCTGGTCGAGCCGCACGCCGCTCCCGATTGGACTGCGCGCGATTGGGAGAAGGAAGCCGAGGACTCTTCCGCCGCGTTCGCCGCCTTTCCCGAGCTGTACACCGGCCGGGTCAGCTATTCGATGACCTACACCACCTATTACCTGCTCACCAGCGAGGGCACCCAACTCCGCGCTCCCTCGAGCGTTGCCGCCATCGAAGCGGCGGCGCAAACGCAGGCGGCTGACGGCATGCCGCTCCATGATTTCTATTCCGCTTACGCCGCGGCGCCGGCGGGCCTGCCGACCGCCGGCCAGGTGAAGCAGGCGTTGCAGCAGACGGCCCAGCAACTCGAGGCGTTGCGCTCCGCGCCGCCCGTCGCCGACTACGACGGGCCGATCCTCTTCGATTCCCAGGCTGCCGACTCGCTGCTCGCCCAGATGCTCGCCCCGTCGGTTTCCGGCGCGCGGCCGCCGCTCTCCACCGTCTCGATGTTCGACCAGATGCTCGAGCAACTCGGCGGCCACAGCGATTGGACCGGCCGAGTGGGCCAGCGGGTGTTGCCCGCCGACGTCACCCTGGTGGACGATCCCGGCGCCCAACAATTTCAAGGCCAGCCGCTGATCGGAGGTTACGAAGTGGACGCCGAAGGCGTCCGCGGCGAGCGCGTCACCCTGGTGCAGAACGGATTGCTCGAGCATCAGTTGATGTCGCGCCGGCCGGGACCCGATTTCAGCGAATCGAACGGCCACGGCCGCGCGCCCGATTTGGGCGCGCCGACGCCCGCCATCAGCAACCTTTTCTTCCAGGCCGCCGACGGGCTGGACGCGCAGGCGCTGAAGCAGAAATTCCTCGCCACGTGCAAAGCCGACGGCCTGCCCTGGTGCCTGGAAGTGAAGCGGATGGACAATCCGGCGCTCGCCGCGGTTCGCCGGGGCGACTTCGACGACATGCTGTCGGCAATCGCCGGCGGCATCGCCAATGGAGCGCGGCTGCCGCTGGTGGTCGAGCGGGTATGGGTGAACGACGGCCACGAGGAGCTGGTGCGAGGGGCGCTGCTCACCGGGCTTTCCCTGCACAACCTGCGGACCATCGCCGGGATCGGGAACGACTACACCACGCTCAATCTCTTCCAGAATCCCAGCTTCGCCGCCACCGCTCTGGCGCCGCTCGGCTCGGCACAAGGAGGGTTGCCCACTTCCGTGATCGCCCCTTCGCTGCTGCTCGAGGACGTGGACGTCCGCGGACCGCACGGGGGCGAGCAGCGACCGCCGCTCGTTCCCCCTCCCTCAATGCACTGACCGGGCGCCCGCCGCGCCCGCTCGAGCAGTTCATCGCCGGTGTTTTGGAATCGATTTCGTAGATTCTCTCTTCGTCTTCAAGCTGTTTTTTCTTTGAGATGGTGTGGAGGAACTTTCTTTTTGGTCGCCAGCAGAGGGACAGCTCCGGGAACGATCCAGGCGGCTCAGCAAGGTTTGGATGTGGCGCCGCAGTCTTCCGCGTTCTGTGCGCCCCGACGTTTTTTGTCGGGGAGCGCGGCATGGTGCTCGCGTCCCAGCGGACCGCCCGCCCGAGCAACTCATCCCCGGCGCTTCGAAATTGATTTCCTAGCGCCGGCCCGCCGTGGCGCAGGATTCCGTCCCGCTCTGCGGGATTTGCGTCCCGACGCTGTACGTCGGGAAGCCTGTGCATGGATGGCCTCCATCCGGCCGCAACCAATGGCTCGCGGAAATATTTCGTCCCGTCGGGATCCTGCCGGCGCTTTGCGAAACGGGTACAAGGATGACGCGGTCCTCTGGCAGCTTCTCGCCGCTTTCCATGAAGCCGAAATCGGCTTTCCCGCGCAGGCGCGCCAATTGGCCGACCCTCGGCTGAAAACCGCCGGCCTGGATCGCTACTCGATGGCCCTCGCCGCGATCGCGCTCGACCGTCACGACGCTGCCCAGTCCGTCCAGGCACTTCAGCCGCCGCCGGTTGCGAGCTCGGCCAGCCGCCCCCGCTGCTCGTCGCCAACCCGATGTATCCGGCCTACCTCCGCGGACTTGCTTTTCTCGGGCTGAAGCAGGGCCCGGCGGCTGGCGCTGAATTCCAGAAATTCATCGACCATCGCGGCGTGGTGTTGAATTTTCCCCTGGCGGCGCTGGCCCAGCTTGGCCGGGCCCGCACCCAGGCCCTGGCCGGCAACGTCGCCGCCGCCCGCACCTCCTACCAGAATTTCCTTGGCCTCTGGCACGGCGCCGATGCCGATCTCCCGCTCTTCCAGGAGGCTAAATCCCAGTACGCCCGCCTCCCCGCGGCGCGCTGACCCTTCCGGACAAACAGGCCCCCGCGATGGCGGCTACTCACCGACGGTGATAATGGGAATTTCCGGAGGGCAATTGAGCCGTATGGGAATGTGCGACCAGCCGACCCCGCGGCTCACGTACATCCGCGAGCCGCGCTCGTCGTACCAGCCCGACAGGAAGCGTCCCGAGCCCCCAGGCAGCCAGAACGGGCCGACCAGCGGCAGACGCACCTGGCCGCCGTGCGTGTGGCCGGTGAGCGCGAGATCGAATTGGCCGGCGATATCGTCGAAATAGGCGGGGGAGTGGAACAGTACGATGACGTAAGCTCCCGAAGGAGCACCGGCCAGCGCTCGACCGGGATCGCCGTGGCCCGACCAGGGATCATCGAGTCCGGCCAGCCACAGACCGGGGCGAATGAGGGCTCCGGAATTCAGCAGGAAGTGCACCCCGGCAGATTCGTAAAATTGCCGCTCGTGCCTCAGTGGATGCCAGTTTTCCCAGTTCCCTCGAACCAGCCAAACGCCCAGCGGGGGGCGGGTGCCGACAATGGCGCTCAGAACATCGTGCACCGCCTGGTAGTGCAAACCCTCACCCACCGAATCGCCGGTGATGACGATCAGATCGGGCCGCTCGGAGCGTAGGATCGCAATCACCCGCCGCTCGCGCCAGCCGAATCGGATGACGTGCAGGTCGCTCAGGTGAGCGATTCTGAGGGGCGGATGCAGGCGGTCTTCGACGTTCCAGTGGGTCACCTGGATAGAATTCGGTTCGATCCATAACCCATCGATCCCCAGCAGACAGACCGCGGCCACCAGCACAGCCCAACCCGCACGCGGCCAACTCCACCTGGTCAGAACTCCTCCTCGCGCTCCCGGCCGCCCCGGAAGCCCCAGCGGAACCGTCGAGTGTAAGGCAAGCAGAAACGCGGGAGCAAAACAGGCCGTCGGCGTGCGCGCTTGGGAACGATAACGCAGCCCCGTGCGGCCGGACCGAGGCCGGCACGGGCTTATAATCCCCTCCAGCGATGGACTCCTCCTCAGCGGCGCGGGAAAAAAAGCTGGCCGCCCTCGGATCGATTGTTGCGGCGCTGGCGCTCGTCTCGCTCAAGGTGTTTCTGGCGGCGGCGACCGGAAGCCTCGGGGTGCTGTCGGAGGCCCTGCACTCGGGCCTGGACCTTGTGGCGGCGGTCCTCACCTACTTGTCGGTGCGAGTTTCGGACAAGCCCGCGGATACCGAACACACTTACGGTCACGGCAAGGTGGAGAATTTCTCCGCTCTGGTGGAGACCGGCCTGCTGGTGTTGACGGCATTCTACGTCATTGCCGAGGCCTTCCGCCGAATGCTCTACCACCAGCCGCAACTCCGCCCCAGCCTCGCTGCCATCCTGATTCTCCTGCTCGCCATGGGAATCGACTGGGCCCGCGCTCGCGGCCTGGCCCGGGTGGCTCGCCGCTACCAGAGCGATGCCCTCGAAGCCGACGCCTTGCACTTTTCCACAGACGTTTGGAGCACGCTGGTGGTGCTGGCGGGCGTTGCCGCGGTGTGGCTGGGCCAGCGCCTGAATGCACCGTGGCTGGCTTACGCCGATCCGCTGGCGGCGCTGGGGGTGGCCGGAGTGATTTTGTGGATCGGCGCGCGACTGGGCAAACGAACCATCGACGTGCTGCTCGACACCGCTCCGGCGGGGCTAGTCGAGCGGATCCGCCATTCGGTCGAGAGCGCCGAGGGCGTGCTGGCGGTCGAGCGGGTGCGCGTGCGCCGCGCCGGCAATCGTCATTTCGTCGACGTCACCATCACCGTGCCGCGCCGGTTGAGCCTCGAGCAGGGTCACGATCTGACCGAGGCGGTCGAAGCCCGCATCCGCGCGCTCGCGCCCGCCGACGTCATGGTTCACGTCGAGCCGTGGGCCGATTCCGCCGAGACGCTGTTCGACACGATTCGCGCCGTGGCCCAGCGGGCGGGACTGCCGATTCACGAAATTTCGGCGCAACAGCTCGACCGGCGGCTGTTCGTCGATTTGCATCTCGAAGTGGACGAACGCCTGTCCCTGCGCGAGGCCCACCGCCGGGCGAGCCTGCTCGAAGACGCCATCCGCGGCGAACTCGCCGCCCAGGCCGAAGTCAATATCCATATCGAGCCGCTGGGAGTGGAGATTCCGAGCGCCGAGGAGATCAAGGAGCTGGAAGCCGCCGTGCAGCAGCACATCGAGCGCCTGCGCCCGGACTATCCCGGCCTGGCCAATTGCCACCAGGTAAACGTGCGGAGCGTGGAACGTCGCGTCCTGGTTTCCTGCCACTGCGCTATGGACGGCGACTTGCCCATCACCCGCGTGCACGACATCACCGTCGCCCTCGAAGATCAGGTGCGGCGGCAATTCCCACAAATCGATCGCGTGACCATTCATCCCGAGCCAGTGGAAGAGGCATGACAAACGGCCCCGCGCGGACTCCGCATCCCCGCCAGCCATGGGGGCATCTGTTACAACAAGCGCCCGAGGAATGGCCCTCGCGGCGCGACCGGATTGGCCGGGGGGAATGCGAACTATCCTTGCAAGCGCGGCGATGACGGCGACGCTGGGAGCGGTGTTGGGGCTCGTCGGGTGTTCGGCGGCGAAGAAGCCCGGGCGGTGGGAAGCACGACTGGCCAACATGATGAAAGACATCGCCATCCCTCTTCAGGCGCAAAGCATGAAAGATCCCCTTCCCGCGAGCGCCCAGGTGGTCCAGCAGGGCAGCAACGACTACCAGATGGCGTGCGCCCTCTGCCACGGCCCCGACGGCCGCGCCGAAACCACGTTGGGGCGCGCGATGTATCCCCCCGCGATGGATTTGACCTCGCCTCACGTGCAGCATTGGAGCGACGGCGACCTGTTCTGGATCATCCAAAACGGCATCCGGCTCACCGGCATGCCGGCGTGGAAGGGCATCATCACCGACAACGATATCTGGCAGATCGTTCGCTTCGTCCAGGCGCTGCCGCAACAAACCGCCCGGGCGGAACTCGGGGCAGCCGGGAAGCCTCCCAGCCAGGCTGAATCGATTGCGATTGGCCGGAAATTGTATCGCCAGGAAGGCTGCTTCATGTGCCACCGGCTGGATGGCGACGGCGGCAACGTCGGCCCCGACCTTTCCTGTGAAGCCAAGCGCCATCGCTCTCCCGATTGGCTCGTCGGCCACTTCCGCGATCCGAAAAAGTATTCGCCCGGCACCGTCATGACTCCCTTCAAAAACCTCTCCCCGAACCAGCTCGAAGCCTTTGTGGCGCTGCTCGAAAACGAGACCGGCGCTTGCCCGGCGTCGAACTGACGCGCCGCCGTCGTCGCGATGCCCCGCCACACCCACGGCGTCCTCATTCTGTCCGCCGCAGCAAGCAAGCCGCCGGTTGTAGGGGTGGAGTCTCCCCGCCCTAGTCCGGGCGCGGCGGGATGGAGATCCTTTGCCACTATTCCTCTGCCGGACGCGCGCCATGAGCGTATGATTCGATGACGACGCCCGGCAGCCCACGAGCGCGGCGGAGGGTGCCGCACCCTGCGGGTTCGCGGTTTTTGCGTCCCGGATGCATCGACGGGATCCGGGTGCGGGTTTTGACTTGCCGGCCCCCGGGACGGTCCCCATGCGGCAGCCCCTCCGACAACCGCCCGGGCCGGGTGATCATACGCGCGGCGATCCGCGGGGGGATCGGGCAGGCCGGCGGCTCGCCCGGGAGTGGCATGTGACGTTCGGTTGAAAGGAGCCGGAAATGACGCCTGCCGATTTTCATTTGCTCTTCGAATACAACGCCTGGGCGAATCATCGAGTGGTCGAAGCTTGCCGCCCGCTGGCCAGCGACCAGTTCACCCGCGACCTCGGCTCGAGCTTCGCTTCGATTCGCGATACCCTCGCCCACATCTTCGCAGCCGAGCAAATCTGGCTTTCGCGCTGGCGGAGCCAATCGCCGGCGGCGATGCCCGCCGCCGCAACCCAGGATCTGGCGAGCCTGAGCGCCGGATTCGCCCGAGTCGATCCGGAAATCCTCGCCTACGTCTCCGGGCTCGCGCCCACGGATCTGGAGCGCGTGCTCGAATACCGGAATCTTTCCGGCAAGCCGATGGCCGAACCGCTGTGGCAAACGCTCCAGCACTTGGGCAACCACGGCACCTACCACCGCGGCCAGGTAATCACCATGCTCCGGCAATTGGGCGCCAAGGCGGTGCAAACCGATTTGATCCTCTTTTATCGTGAGCGCGCCAAAAGCGCCGCCGCCTGAGGCCGGACGGGCGGCGCAACTGATCTGCGCGACAGCTTGGCGAGGCAACCGCCGCAGCTGTTGCGTGGGGTTTTGGCAGTTGGCGCAGCCTTCAAGCCGGTGCTTGGCAAGCACGCCAAACTCTTCGGCCTCGCGGACGCCATCGCAGCCGCGCGGGCCAGATGCCATGCAGCGGAACTTGCGACCGGCGAGGTGGCAAGTCAATGCTTACTTCATCGCGCCGCACTCCTCGGAAAGCCGTGCGGTTTTGTCACTGACTGCCCGTCGGCACGGCCAGGAAGGCGTGGGTGTGACCGTTCTTGTCGGCGTACTGGCCAACAATCGCTCCCGCGGGATTTACACCCATTGCGTTGTTACCGACGGCGTTGAAGGGCGGCGTGCTAGGTACATCAAGCGTGATCGGCACTGATCCGTCCGGGAGTTGTATAAAGCCGTGCTGCTTGCCCGCCTTGTCAAAATAGGTTCCTACGGCTTCCTTCCCCGGATTGATGTCCCAAACTACAGTGAACGTGCTGTCCGGGACGTCATAGGTCTGAAGGACTCCGTCTTGAAGAAAGTATCCGTGAGTGTGGTTCGGGATCGCCTTCATGTCCACGTAAAATCCAGTCACGATGCTTCCGTCAGGCGTCGCACCGCCGTGCATGGAGTTGGGAAAAGACAAGTTGGGGTCTGATAAGGCGCCGCCTCCAGCCGCGATGCTCGTATCCCCGAAACGGGTCCACGCGGCAGAGAACATGGAAGCCATGGTATCGAAATCATGGTAGCAGCCGTACATGCTGCCATCCGGCGTGATACGACCCGGTATCGCCCCGGGATGGCCAGGGAACAACACAACCGAGAATTCGCCGCGGCTATAGAGAAAGCCTTTGATGCACGCAACTGAACCGATTGCTGGGCAGTATGCCCCGGAATCCTCGGAAGCAGTCGTGCTGGCAGGAGGATTGTAGGGAGCCGTGAACTGCCCAACGATGTCTCCGGACGGGCCGATTCCTCTGGCCACTGTGGGCAGAGTACCGGTCGAACCGACGAGCGAGCCTGGAACATCAATCCTCTTGAATTGTCCGCCGCTCAGCAGGAATCCGTGCTGCTTCCCGACAGCATCTGTGTAAGTCCCGACGATGTCCCCAGCGGGATTGATTCCGCCGGGGGCTGTGCGCCGCGCGATCCCGCCGGGACATGCGGCACAAGGAACATCAATCGAAGTAAAGCTAAACGATTGAGCTTGGCTGGGGGTCGCCGATAACAGCAACCCGCCAAGCGTGAGGACTCCTACTGCCAGAGGTCGTTCCATTTAGGTGCCCCTCCAAATTGAATTCGCCTCGCCAGATGACCGCTGCCCAGACCAGCCCTGGATTCGCCGCGCCAAATCAGCAAGTGGCCATTGGCCCGGGCGGTTGGCTTCTGACTGGCGATTGTTTGCGAAACTACACAGCGACGTTGGCTAAGGGCAAGGGACATGTCCGGCCAGACCTGGAATGACCGTATTTGACCGATGTGCGGCTAACAGCCCAGAAACAAGATCCCCAGCGCCTCAGCGCTGTGGTAGAATCCTGGCCATTCACGTTTTCCCCGCGGACGGACTTCTCTATGCCTCACGAAACGGAGGATTTACCGGATAGCCCCTCCGAGACTTCTCCCGGTAGCCGCCTGGACTCCTGGAAGGAGGTTGCCGCCTACCTGAAGTGCAGCGAACGTACGGCTCGCCGTTGGGAGCAAGAAGGCCTCCCGATCCATCGGCATCCTCATAAAAAGAAGGCGGGCATTTACGCGTACGGGGCCGAAATTGACGCCTGGTGGCGCAATGGTCATGAGCACCTAAAACAGATCGAGGAACCTCCAGAGGCGACACCAAGGCAGTCCCTGCGAGGACCAGCGGCGTCTACCCGCCGATGGAGGCGGTCGTGGCCAGTGGCAGCAGTTGGGCTTGCCGTTCTCCTGATAGCGGTGGCAGGGCTCATAGCCGGGAAATTACGCGAGCGCATTTTACGCAAAACCCTTTCTGGGCGCATCGAATCCTTGGCAGTTCTTCCCCTGGAAAACCTTTCGCACGACCCGGAACAAGAATATTTCGCCGACGGAATGACCGATGCGCTGATCACCGACTTGGCGAAAATTCATGCACTGCGCGTCATCTCACGGAACTCGATCATGCAGTACAAGGGCAATCGCAAGCCCATGCCGCAAATTGCCCGAGAGTTGAACGTAGATGCCATAGTGGAAGGGACGGTGACGCGGTCCGGCGACCGCGTGCGGATAACCGCCCAGTTGATTGAGGCACCGAAGGACCGTCATCTTTGGGCCGACACGTACGAAGGTGATCTGCACGATATCCTTTCCTTGCAGGACCAAGTGGCCAAGGCGATAGCGCGCGAAGTGAGGATAACCCTCACTCCAGACGAGCAAACGCGCCTCTCAAGCGCGCGCCCAGTGAATCCCGCGGCCAACGAGGCTTATCTCCGCGGGCTCTACGAGCTGCACGGGATGACAGCCGAGCCCACGGAAACTCTACAATCCCAATCTATCGAAAAAGCCATCGGGTATTTCGAGCAGGCCCTTGCCTACGATCCGAACGACGCACTGGCCTATTCCGGCTTGGCTGATGCTTACTTCGATTTGAGCACGGATTACAGAGCTCCGCTGGAAGTGATGCCCAAGGCCAAGGCCGCTGCTCTCAAAGCCCTTGCGCTCGACGATTCGCTCGCGGAGGCCCACGCTTCGCTCGGTTATGTCGAATTTTCCTTCGAGTGGGACTGGAGCCGAGCGGAGCGCGAGTTCCGCAGGGCGCTCGAACTGAATCCCAGCTTGCCTCGGGCGCACGCTGGCTACGCGGAATATCTTCTCTTTGTGGACCATCAAACGGATGAAGGCCTTCAGGAGCTTCACCGCGCCTATGCCCTGGATCCACTTTTGCCAATGTCACACGGCGACCTGGCTTGGTTCTTGTTCCTCGTACGACGCTACACCGAATCTATCGAAGCCACCCGCAAGATTTCGCACGACGACCACATCCAGGCGCTCTCCTATGCGGAGCTTGGCCAGCCCGAACAGGCACTTGTCGCAGCCGATCGCGCCGTAAAATCCACTCAAAACCCGGTGATCCTGTCAGAGATCGCTGCTGCCTACGCTCTTGCCGGCAGGAAGGAGAAGGCTCGCGCAATGATCGAGGGGATCGAAGGACAGGCGCGAAAGCGATATGTGTGCGGATTTAACGTGGCTTGCCTGTATTCGGTGCTGGGAGACAAGGAGCAAGCCTTTGCCTGGCTTGAAAGGGCCTATCGCGACCGTTCGGATTGACTGCCCTCTGTCGGGGTGGATCCCCGACTCGACCCGGTGCGAGGCGACCCTCGCTTCGCCGACCTCCTTCGTCGCATCGGCCTGCGGCAATAAACTTGCACCGCGAACCGCTTCCGACGCGGCCGTGATCTAGATTCCTGCACTGCGCGGATTTCAAATCTTACCGGCGCTTCCGCCTCCGCCAACAGCCGGGATTCCAAGCTTGGCAACATTGTCCCAGACGGGTTCACGCCGTTGATCGGCAATTCACCGATTGAAGAGTCAGTCAGCCGCATCCAAGTACTCCTTGTAAGCCACTGGGTACTCGTGGCTTGTCCGCAGATTCCCAATCTGGAACGCCGCGCCGCCCGGCGCGGGCAACCTCAACGCCTGCCGGGCTATTCCCACCTGGGAGGTTCCCCGAACAGGGAGGATGCAATGCAACGAATTCGGACGGGAATGGAGCGCCGCAATATCCGGTGGCTTGCCCCGGTTTTGCTGGCGGCTGCGGGTTGGCTGCACGCTCAGTCGGCAATTCCTTCCGGCACGCCAATCACCGTGACGCTCGACCAGTCGGTCAGCTCGAAAACCGCGCACGCCGGAGACAGGATCCCCGCCACCGTGGCGGAGAGCGTCGCGGTCGACGGTCACGTAATCGTCCCGCGTGGCGCGAAGGCCGACTTGCTAGTCGCTTCGGCGCAGCCGTCGGGACGCCTGTCGCATCCGGCCAGACTGTACCTGCGGCTGGAATCCATCGAAGCCAATGGAAGGTCTTATCCGGTGGAATCCGATCTCGTCGGCCGAAGTGGGCCGTCGCACAAGGGTCATGACGTGAAAACCATCGGCGGCGGCAGCGCGGCCGGCGCTATCATCGGCGCCATCGCTGGCGGAGGCAAGGGCGCGGCAATCGGCGCGGCGGCAGGAGCGGGGGCAGGCACGGCGGTGGGAGCGGCCACCGGCAAGAAGGACATCGCTTATCCTGTGGAAGCCCGCCTGCGGTTTCGTTTGAAGGCGCCGCTCCGCGTTCGCTAGCCGCCGTCCCACCCACCGCTTGCTGACACGCGGCTCAGAAGCTCTGATTCCGGGCCCGTCGCCGCGGCGGGGAGCGGTCATCTAATGTGAGACGAAGCAGCGGCGGTTCCCGGCGCCCAGCCGGGAAGCGCGCCCGCTACCCCCCGTTCCCTTCCGCGGCGAGCTGCCTGAGGACTTCGAGCGCCTGGGCCGCATGGCCTCGCGACGAAACCGATTCCCACAGGTAACCCACGCGGCCGTCGCGATCGATCAGGCAGGAGCTGCGCACGATGCCCAGGGCGGATTTGCCCATGAAGCGTTTCAGGCGGCGGGCGCCGTAGGCTTCGATCGTCGCGAAGTCGGGATCGCTCAACAGGGTGAAATTAAGCGAGTGCTTCTTGCGAAAGCGGGCAAGCAGTTCCGGCTTGTCGCCGCTGCAACCCGCCACCGATCCCCCCAGCTTGTCGAACTGCGGCTTCGCGTCCCGAAACTCGGACGCTTCGTTGATTCAACCGGGCGTCAGCGCCTTGGGGAAGAAGAAGAGCAGCAGCCAGCGGCCGTGGAAATCGCCCAGCGAAACGACGCTGTGGTCGTCGGTGGCGAGCCGGAAATCCGGCGCCGCCTCTCCCACTTTTAGTTTCCGTGCCATCGGACCCCGGCATCGCCGAAGGCCGGCAAATTCACCCGGCCAGCAGCCGCTTCAGCGTTTCATTCACCACCTGGGGATTGGCCTGGCCGCGCGTGGCGCGCATCACCTGGCCAACGAAAAACTTGAACACTCCTTCGTTGCCGGCCCGGTACTTGGCGACGTTGGCCGGATCGCGCTCCACCACCTCGCGGGCAATCCGCTCGATTTCATCGCTATCCCGGATTTGCTCGAGGCCTTCGCTGGCGATGATCTTCGCCGCCGGCTCGCCGGTCTCGAACATCCGCGCGAACACCCGCTTCCCGCTGGCGGCGGTGATTTCTCCGCGCTCGACTCGTGCGATCAAGCCCGCAAGCTCGGCGGGCGGTATGCGGCTGACGCCGGCATCGCCGGCGGTTTCCTTCAGCCGCCGCAGCAGCTCGATCGCGATCCAGCTCGAAGCCGGCTTCGGCGGCGCACCGGCGGCGACAACCGCTTCGAAATAATCGGCCAGCTCGCGAGTGGCGGTGAGCACTCGCGCGTCGTAGGGAGAGAGCGCGTACGACCCGATGAACCGGGCGCGGCGCGCCGCCGGCAGCTCCGCCATCGAAGAACGGATTTCCCGCTTCCACGACTCGTCCACGTGCACCGGCAGCAGGTCGGGCTCGGGGAAATAGCGGTAGTCGTGCGCGTGTTCCTTGGATCGCATCGGCTCGGTGCGCCCGGCGGCCAGATTCCACAGGCGGGTTTGCTGGCTGACCGACCCGCCTCGCTCCACCAGGCCCACTTGCCGCTGGATTTCGTATTCCAACGCGCGGGCCAGGTAACGGAACGAATTCAGATTCTTCACCTCGGTCTTGGTTCCGAATTTCTCGCTGCCACGCGGGCGGACGCTGACGTTGGCGTCGCAACGCAGCGAGCCCTCCTCCATGTTGCAATCGCTTACGTCGATGTATTCCAGCAGTTGCTTCAGCTCCTCCAGGTACGCCTGGGCCTCGCCCGGCGTGCGCAGGTCGGGTTCGGAAACGATTTCCGCCAGCGGAATGCCGCACCGGTTGTAATCAACGTAGGTGGCGCGATCGGAGTCGGGAAAGCCCTCGTGGAGGGCTTTGGCGGCGTCCTCCTCCAGATGCAGCCGGGTGATGCCGATGCGCCTGGTGCCGCCGTCGAAGTCGATTTCCAGCGCGCCGCCGGTTGCCAGCGGCAACTCGTACATCGAAATCTGGTAGCCCTTGGGCAGGTCGGGGTAGAAGTAATTCTTGCGGGCAAAACGCGACCGCTCCTCCACCCGGCAGCCGAGCGCCAGCGCCGCCCGCACCGCCAATTCGACGGCGCGACGGTTGAGCACCGGAAGCGATCCCGGCAAGCCGAGGCAGACGGGGCAGACGTTGGCGTTCGGCGGATCGCCGAACCGCGCCGAGCACGAGCAGAAAATCTTACTGGCGGTCTTGAGCTGAACGTGCACCTCGAGGCCGATGACGGCTTCGTACCGCGCCAGCACTTCCGGCGCAACCCCGGCTTCCGCGGTCCGGCTCATGACGGTTTTCCGCATTATAGCATCGCGCCCGTGCCGCTCTCCCGCCGGGTAGCCACGGTCAGCGCCTTTCTGACCGTGGACCTTTGACTTGCATCGGGTCGCCGCGGCGACAGCTTGCCGAAGGGTGGCACAGGCCTGCCCGCCGGCGCGGGATTCCGCGTCGTTTGCGTCCCGACGCTGTACATCGGGAAGCCTGTGCATGTTTGGCCTCCGTCCGCTTGCTACCGGCGGCACGCGGAAAGATTTCGTAGGTCGCCGCCGCGGGCCGCGCCATGGCCGATCCTGAACTCTGAACTCCAAGCCCTGAAGCCTGTATCCTGAACTCTGGCCCCTGTTCCCTAACCCCTAACCCCTGCTTTCACTTCCCGCCCCAGGTGTATTCCAAGCCGGCGCGGAAAGCCAGACGCAGCGCCGGGTAACCCAGTGCGATCTGGTATTTGCGGTCGAGCAGATTGTCGGCGGTGGCGTAGGCGGCGACGCCGGCGCCCAGCCTATAACTGCTGCCGAGATTCACGATGAAATAGCTGGGCACGGAGGCGAGGCCCAGACCAAGGAAATCGCTGTCGGTGCGGCGCCCGACGTATTCGGCATCGACGTGCCAATTCATTTTCCAGCGGGAGACGCTGGCAACGAAATTGGCCGCATTGAGCGGGCGAAGAAACAGGCGGTTTCCGGGACCGAGCGCGGGATCGAAGGCATTCGGAGCGCGCAAGACCCGTGTGTCGTCGTAGGTGTAGTTGGCCGCCAGCATCAGCCATCCCGCCGGCCGCGCTTCCCATCGCGCCCCGGCGCCATTCGCGCGAGCTTCGTCGGTGTTGAAGTAAGTGCCGGTGCCGAAAGGGCAATTGGGACCCAGCGGTCCGGGAGCGAAGCTGACGACGTCGCGGAAACTGTTGAGAAAACCATTCACGTCCACCCGCACCCGGTCTTCGGCGACCATCGCGTCCACTCCGGCGTCCACGGTACGGCTGCGCTCCGGGCGCAGCGCCAGATTGCCGGGGAAGCAAGGGTCGGCGGAAAACGACTGGAGAAACGACGGTTCCTTGATGCCCAGGCCGTAGGAGGCGTAGGCGCGAATCGGCCCCCAGAAATCCCGGCCGATGCGCAGGGCGTAGGAAACGCCGGCGCGGGGCACCACCCGCGTGCCGAAGCTGGCATTGGCTTCGGCTCTCGCGCCGGCTACGGCCCCCAGCCGCCGCGTGAGTTGGTAGCGCGCCTCGAAGTAGCCCGCCTGATTGTTCCGCCGGGCGTGGGTGCCGCCGAAGAAACCGTTTTCGATTTCGGCGGCGTAGCCGGCGGTGACCGCGCCGCTCGGCAGCAGATAGCTGGATTGCTCCTCGAACCCCGCGCGGTTGTACTCGTTTCTGACGACGAAAAAGGGCAAGTCCGCAAACGTCTGGCCCAGATACGACTCGCTGGCGGCTAAGTGATGCCGCCAGCGAGTGCCGCTCTCGAAATCCCAGGCGAGGTTGGCAGCGAAGTTTTTCAGCGCGTCGTGTTGATTGGGATCGGCGGGCAGGATCAGCGTTTGCCCTGCTTCACCGGCGTCGCTGGCGCTCGAACGCAGCGACAGCCGTATCGAGTCGGCGTCGGACACTCGCCAGCCGAAATTGCCTGAAAGCGTATTGTCGCGCAAACGGTTGTTCGGTTCCTGCCCCAGCGTATCGAGCGAGGCGGCCGCGCCGGAATAATCGAACCGGCCGGCGAGGCCGCTGAGGCCGGCTCCCGCATGCCAGGTGGAGAAATTGCCGCCGTCGGCGAAGGCGCGGATTTCCGGCACGGGGGTGGCGCCGCGGCGGGTGAATATCTGGATGACGCCGGTCATCGCGTCGGAGCCGTCAAGCGCGCTGGCCGCGCCGTGCACCACCTCGATCTTCTCCACATTTTCCAGGGTGTAATTCGAGAAATCGACTGCGCCGCCGGGCTCGTTCACCGGCGTGCCGTCCACCAGCACCTTGGTGAAATTCGAATTGCCTCCGTCGAGAAACAGCGACGTGATGCCCCCCGCCGGACCGAGCTGCACGAGCGAAACGCCCGCGAGGCTGGCGAGCAGCGGCCCCAGCGAAACCGCATGCCGCTCGCCAATGTCGGCGGCGGTGAGGATATCCACCGGGCTGGTGGCGTCTTCGACGGGCATCGGCCGGGCATCGGCGGTGACGGTAACGGTCGAAGCGAGGGGCTCGAGCGTCAGCCGCGGATTCCAAATGACCGATTCGGCGGGAGCAAGCCTCACCCGTCGTTCCGCCGGCGCGAAGGAGGGATCGGTGATGCGGACCAGATAGCTGCCGGCGTCCAGTTGCAGCCGGTAGCGCCCGTCGGCGGCGGTCGTGGTTCGATGGGATTCGGCGGTTCCGGACCGGACCGCGGTCACCACGGCGCCGGGGATCGGCGCGCCGCTCGGATCCGAAAGCATGCCGCTGAACGTTGCGGCGCCTTGAGCGAAAGCGGTGGAAATCCAAACCAGGGAAATACAAGCTGAAAGTGCGAGGCGGGAAACCATCGTGGTCCTCCTCTCTCGCCGGCGCGAGAGTTGAAGGTTGTTCCGGCATTCGGACCGCGCGTTCGAGCGGCCCGCTTCTTGCCGGACGGCAAGCTTCGTCGGTCTCCTGGCTTGGCGGCGCAGAATCCGATTCGCCTTCCCAATCCCGCCCTGCGGGATCAGTGGCGTTTCGGTGGATCGCAAGCCGCCTTACAGTCGCGCGGCGGCGACGGTTTTTCACCGTCTTCCCGTGCACGAAGCTCGCGGGTTGAACGGAGCAGCGCCGGCGGGAACGGCATGTCCCGGACGGAGCCGCAGGACGAGCGCCATCGGGAATCGGCTCAGGTCATTGGGGCCGCACCTCCACGCGGATTCTGGGTCGGCCGCCGGGCCCGAGTTCCACCCGCAACGGCGCGCCGAAAACTTTCTGCAAGAGCGATTCCTCGAGCACCTCGGCGGGGCGGCCGGCGCCCAGGGCGCGGCCGCTGGAGAGCAACACCACCTGATCGGCGAATTCGGCGGCGAGATTCAATTCGTGGGTGACGACAACGATGGTGGCTTGGCCGGAGGCGGCAAGCGATGCCAGTTGCCGCAGCAGCTCCACTTGGCCGGCGATGTCCAGGTGCAGCGTAGGTTCGTCGAGCAGCAGCACCAGCGGCTGCTGCGCCAGCGCCCGCGCCAGCACCACTCGTTGCTTCTCCCCGCCCGACAACTCGTGCATCCAGCGATCGGCCAAATAGGCGCCGCCGACTTGCTCGAGCGCGCGAGCGGCGAGGGCGAGATCGTCTTCATGGGGGAAGTGCAGCCGGCGAGTATAAGGATAGCGGCCCTGAAGCACGTATTCGATCCCGTGGACGGGAAAGACCAGCGGGCTCTCCTGCTGGACGACGGCGATCCGTCGGGCGCGCGTGCGCCCGTCCAGCCGGCTCACCTCGACGCCATCGAGTTCGACGCGGCCGGCGAGCGGGCGCAACACGCCGGAGAGCAATCGCAGGAGCGTGGTCTTGCCGCTGGCGTTGGGTCCGACGATGCTGACCAGTTCGCCGCGTTTCGCTCGGAAACTTACCGGCTCGAGAGTGAATTGCGGCGTCCGCCGGCCGGCGCCGTAGGCGAAGCTGGCGTGTTCCACCAGCAGGCGCGGCGGCTCGGGCCGCTGGCCCGCGGGCGCCGGGGCGGTAAGGGCCGCGCCCGCGCTCATCCCATCCTCCGGCGCAGCAGGTAGATGAACACCGGAGCGCCGGCAATCGCGGTCATCGCCCCGACGGGCAATTCGGTGGGCGCGACCACGGTGCGAGCCAGCGTATCGGCGATAATCAATGCAATCGCGCCGCCCAGCGCCGAGGCCGGAATCAGCAGCCGGTAATCCGACCCGAACAGCATCCGCATCACGTGCGGCACCAGCAAGCCGATGTAGCCGATGGCGCCGCTCACCGAAACGGCGAGCGCCGTCAGCAGCGATCCCGCCAGGTACACCACCACTTTCACCCGCCCGACGTTCACCCCCAGGTGCATCGCTTCCTGCTCGCCGCCCGCCAGCAGATTCAAATCAGCGGAGGTGCTGTAAACCGCGCCCATCGCCAGCAGCGTCACCAGAAACAGCCAGGCAAGCCGCACCGGCAGCGGCGACGACAAATCGCCCATCAGCCAGAACGCCATCCCGCGCAGATCGCGCCCCGGCAGCGATGCCAGCAGAAACATGATGACCGCGGAGAAAAACGACGCGGTGATGACGCCCGCCAGCAGCAGGGTGAAGCTGTCTAGCTGGCCGCCGCGGCGACCCAGAAAATACACCGCGGCAACCGTCAGCAGCGCTCCGGCAAAGGCCGCGCCCATGGTCGCCAAAGACGTGCGCGGCTGCGCCAGCAGCGCAAAGATCGCCCCGAGCGCCGCTCCGCTCGATACGCCCAGCACGTAGGGATCGGCCAGCGGATTGCGTAGCAGCGCCTGGAAACCCGCTCCGGCCACCGAGAGCGCGCCGCCCACCAGCAAGGCGAGCAGCATGCGCGGCAGGCGCAGGCCCAGCACGATCATCCGGCAATCGGTCGTCACGTACTCGGTCCGGCCGGAGGCCGCTGCCACCAGGCAACTGCCCAGACCGTGGGTGGAAATCGAGACGGCGCCAAGCCGGAGCGAGACAACCGCAACCCCCACCAGCACGAGCGCCAGCAGAAGCGTCACGCTCACCACCCGGCGCAACGTCAGCGGAGCCATCGGCCCCCCTTCGGCGGCGACTGGACGGAAGCGAAGGCGGCCGGATGCAACTCCCGGGCCAGTTGTTCGATCACGTCCACCAGTGCCGGGCTCGGGCGATTGATGGCGTCGCTCACCACCAGCACGCGGCCTTCGCGGACGGCATCCAGGTCGCGCCAGCCGGGCCGCTTCTCGAGCGTGCGGGCGAATTCCGGCGAGGCGCCGGTGTGCGTAGCGGTAAGAATCACGTCGTCCGGCTGCTGCCGCACCACTTCCTCGAGGCTGATCCGCGGCCAATCCTCGGCGACGTTGACCACCGACACGGCCCCGGCCCAGCGCAAGGCATCGGCGATGAACGTGCCAGGCCCGGTGGTGATCAGCGGATCTTCCCAAACGACGAACAGCACCCGCTTCGGTGCCACGCCCGCCAGCCGCGCGCGTACGGCATCCAGCCGCGCCTCGAGCCGGGCGGCGAGTTCCTCGCCGGCGTCGGCCACTCCCAGCACCGCGGCGATGTCGCGAATCGAAGCGAGAGTTTCCCGAGCGGTATGCGGATCGGTAGCGTAAACGGGGATGCCCAACCGCGAGAGAGATTCCATGGTTTCGCGGCGATTGATGGTTCCGGCGACGAACACCAGGTCGGGCCGAAGCGCGGCGATTCGCTCGAGACTCGGTTCGAGCGGCTCGCCCACACTCGGTTTCGGAGCAGCGCCGGCAGGCAAATCGGTGAAATCGGTGATGCCCGCGATCTTGGCTTCGACGCCCAGGGCGTAGAGCGTTTCGGTGACGTTGGGCGCCAGGGATACCACTCGACGAATTTCCGCAGGCACCACCACTCGCCGGCCAATCTCGTCGGTTACCACCCTCGCCGCCGATTGCACCGCGCGCGGCTGGCTCGCCGCGGCGAGCGCGGCCAGGATCAGGGGCGCCAGCGCGATGAATGCGGCGCTCGGCCATGCAAACCGGTTTTCGGCGTGAAACGGCAAAAAAAGCCCCAGGAAAGAAGGCGGGGCTCGGCGAGCCACACCCCTTTCCGCGAGAGTGTCAGCTCAGAACGGCTGGGGCAGGTTTCCTGGCTGTCGGCCTTCCGCGCAAGGCGGAACAGGGCGCTTCCGGCCCCGCTTTGAGGGGCGGCCCTTCCCGGGCGGCGCCAGCGGCGCGCCCCGTGGGCGTCCTGCGGGAACCTCGAGTCGCGGTTCCCGCCGAAAGGCTCCCCAGCCGGCATCCTGCGGCCGTGTCTGCCTTTCGAACGGACGGGAAACGCCGGCCGATTACAGTGGCGGGACCGCGGCCGATTCGCACGGCCTTCCCTTCACCCAAGCCGGCTGATTGTCCGAAGCCGAGTGTAGGCGCGCCACGCTGCGAGTGTCAATCGCTTCGGGGGCGAGGGAGTGGCTCAGTTTGGCAGTGGCATCCCGGCCGGCGGGACCTGTGCGCCGGCCCAACCCCCTCAATTTCCCGCGGTTCCCCGCATCCCGCAACCGGTGGGGATGTAAACCCCGGCAAACTGAGCCGCTACCCGAGGGGTGAGAATGTAGCGGAATCGATTCTGCACGCCCCTCCGCACCGATGCGGGGACAAGCGCAAGCGGCGGGCAGCGCGAGCTCGGCCCTTGGGTGACTCTGCGAATCCTGGGTGTTATCCCTCTGGACAACTGAGTATAGACACCCGCCTTTGCAGCTCTGGGTGCGTTGGTCTGTTGATTTCACTCGATTTAGTCTTGGCGGCCAGCTTGCGTCAGCCCGCGTGAGGGCTCGTGTGCCTCGTCTCCGGCCCCGATCCGCTTGGCGGCCCAAACGCCGCCAGAGAGGAGGGAGGGACGGGGAAAACACGAGGCTGGCAAAAGGAGGTCCGACCATGTTGCGTCCGTTGTTCAACGAGGATCTCTGGAACGATCTATTCGACTTCCGCCGGGATTTCGATCAGATTTTCAACCGCCTGACAGTCGGTCGGCCGTTTTTGACCGAACCGAAGCTGTTGACGGGTGGATACTTCCCGCTGGTGGATGCGTGGATCGATAAGGAGACCAAGAAGTTCTACCTGACAATGACTCTGCCGGGCGTCGAGCCCAACGAAGTGAATGTGCTGACGCAGGGCAATCTGCTGACCATCAAGGGCGAGATCAAATTCGCCCCGGCGAAGAAGGACATCGACTACTTCTATCGCGAACTTCCCTATGGGACTTTCGAGCGGACGCTCACCCTTCCCGAAGGCGTGGACGCCGACAAGCTCGTTGCCGAATTCAACCACGGCCTGCTGCAACTGAGCGCGCCGATGGTGGCTGGCGCCTTGCCGCATCGCATCGAGATCAAGGGCCTCGTCAAGAAGGCCGCCTGATCTCACCCGCGGCTCGCGCCAATCGAGCCCGGGGCCGCAAGGCCCCGGGCTCTTGCTGTCGGAAGTTAGCTGCCGCAGGTTGGGATGGCGCGAATACCCAAGCGGAGGATTTCACTAAAGGCAATCTCATAGATACGGATTTGGGTCACAGGGAAGGGCACGGCTTCAGCCCGCCTCGGGCGGGTGCCGAAGCCACTTTACCGGCGAGGTCGTTACTCAGGAGTTGCCTGCCGGTTTTCTGCCAATGGCGCAAATCCATCCCTTGTCGCGGTCCTCAATCACCTGAACATCGGCATAGCCGGCGTTTGCGCAGAGTTCGCGATGCTCATCGACACCGAGGAGCGTTATGCCCGTGCGCGAGGCGTATTTTTCGGCCAGCTTTGCGGCCATCGTGTTCGCCCCTCGATAGACTTCCGCGATGAGGACAAGCGCGCCGCCGGGCTTCACCACTCGGAAGACTTCGCGCATGTCACCGGGCAAGTCGGGCCACCAGAAGTGTGTTTCCACGGCGGTGACGAGATCGAATAGGGCGTCCGGAAAGGGCAACTGAGAAACGGAGCCGTGAAGGATCTCGACGCAGCCGAGCGCGATCCATCGTGCATTCGTTCTCCTCGCTGCGGCGACGCTCTCGTCGGAATAATCGACGCCGTAGACCTTTCCCTTCGTGGCGAGCGCCGCTAACTTGCTAATTGTCCTGCCGCCGCCACAACCAACGTCGAGGATAGTGTGGTGGTTCTCTATCGAGATGTGCTCCAAGCCCCAGTCCGTCAGCGTGGAATGGCTCGAATTCATTCGCCACAAAACGAAGCGGCCCACCCACCCGGTGGGCTTGCTCCATTGGTTCACCGGCTTGCGGCCGCTGGTCACGATTTTTCAATCTCCGGGCCAGTGTAGCATCCGAAGCGAGCCGGGGCCGTTGGCGAGACCGGGAGGGGGTGCAAGGCGAGCCGCTGGCCCAAGCTTGGCAATCGATGAACCCTATGCTTGAATGCGGCCAGCATAATCGGAGGCATGGCGCGCGGCCGAACAGGGGGTTCCCGTCACTCAGGCGAGATGCGGGTCCGAAGCTTCGTAGAAAATTCTGACCGAATGTTCGGTCCGAAGATTCAGGGTGCATCGTCCAATCGACGCGGGGAGGCGCAGCAACTCGGTCGATTCGCGCAGGCACCCCGGCAACGGCGATTCCGCGTCGGCCTTCAGCGCTGGTCTTGAGATTCCTCAGTCGCGGTCGGAGCCAGGGCGGGATGGATGTGTGGGATGCCCGCCTTGTTCATCATCTGGTTGAGGTGCGCCAAGTCGACTTCGACAAGTTGCTTGGCAGCCGCCGATTTCTGATCGAGCAACTGCGTAAATCCCGCCAGCTTCGTTCTCTGCACCGCGGTGGGCGCCTGGCTCACCGCCTCCAGGGTGAACAGCAGCCGAGCGATCTGGGGCCGCAGCGGGGGAGGCGTGAAGGTCAACGGCGGCCCCGTGAATCCGGCGGGACCCACCAGAGCGGAATAGAGGTCGCCGGTTTGCTTCGAAAGCGCCTCAGCCGCTTTCTGAACGTCGTCGGGGATGGATGGCGCGCCGGCGGCCTTCCACGATTTCCGGGCGCCGTCGAGCGCGGTTCTCACCGAAGTGATGGTCTTGGAAACATCGACGGCCCTCTTGTAGAGCTCGTACGCCTGCATGGTGAGCTGGTCGCGCTCCTGGCGGGAGGCAGCGTCCATGTGGATGGTGGGATCGTCGGCGACGGTGACCGCCTTCGAAGCCTTCCCGTCGCCGACGGAAACCTGCACCGTATAGGTCCCGGGGGAAACGAAAGGCCCGAGAACGGCGTTGAAGAAGAAGCCTTCGTATTCGGCGTCGAGCTGGCTTTGGGATGGCTTGATGGGTGTCGAATAACGCAGGTCCCAGGCGACGCGGTTGATACCTGCTTCGCCGGTTCCGTCAAATTCCTGAATCAGTTTTCCGCTCTGATCGAGAACGGAAATCTTTACCGCTTGGCCCTTGGCGGGCGAGTGAGCGAGGTAGTAATCGATGATCGCGCCGTCGGGGGGATTGGGAGCGAGGAACAGCTGATCGCCGGTGTAGCCGTTGCCATGGTCGAAGAGCTTCCATTCCGTGGCCGGGCGGATGTCGAACAAAGACAGGGGCGAGGAGAGGACATTCGGATTGAGCTGTTCGAGCGGCCGGATATCGTCCAGCACCCAGAACGCGCGCCCGTGAGTGGCCAGAACCAGGTCGTGGGAACGAGGCTCGACGGTGATGTCGTCCACCAGCACCGGCGGCAGGCCCATCTTGAGTGGAATCCAGTTGCTCCCTCGATCGAAACTGGCGTGCAAGGCGAATTCGCTGCCGAGGAAGAGCAAATCGCGGTTGTACGGATCCTCGCGAATCACCAGCGCCGTGCCGCGATCGTTGGGGAGCCCCTGGGTGATCTGCTGCCACGTCTTGCCGTAATCGTCGGTGCGAAACACGTAGATGCCGTAATCGCCGTTTCGATGGCCGTCGAAGGTGACGTAGGCCGTTCCCTCGGCGAACCGCGAGGCGGTGATCGAGCTGACGTAGGTGGCTTTCGGCAAGCCGGCGCCGCCGGCAACGCTGGTCCAATTCTGGCCGCCGTCGCGGGTCACTTGAAGGCTGCCATCCTCGGCGCCCGCCCAAATCACCTTCTCGCTCAGCGGGGAAACGCTGATGGCGGTGAGGCAGGGATACGAGCTCACGCCGTAATCCCGCTCGAGCATCTTGCTGCTCGGCATCACGCCCAGAATCGGCAGATTGGCGGGATCGATGTGTGTGGTCAGGTCGGGGCTGATTTTCGCCCAGGTATTTCCTTCGTCGGTGGATTTGAAAACGACGTTTGCCCCCGCGTACAGGCTGCCCGCCGCCGTGGCCACCAGCGGGGAGTTCCACTGCCAGCGGTACGGCGGATCGGAAATTTTGTCGGGCAGGGGGCGGATGGGCGTCCACTCGTTGGTTTGGCGATTCAGGCGAATCAGCTTCCCGCCCTGCGCTTCGACGAAAACGATATTCGGATCCTTGGGATCGGGTACCACGTAGAAGCCGTCGCCATCCATCACCCGGTACCAGTCATCGTTGGTGATCCCCTTCGGATTTCGCGTGCGCACGGGACCGCACCACGAGCCGTTGTCCTGGAAGCCGCCGCAGATGTGGTATGGATTTTCTGTGTCGGTGGCCACTTGGTACACTTGGCCAACGGGAATCGTATTGATGTAATCCCACTTCACGCCGCCGTCCCGGCTGATGTAGACGCCGCCATCGGACCCGGCAATCATGTAATGGGAGTTGTCGGGATCGATCCACACCGCGTGGAAATCGGCATGGATGGTTTGTAGCCCCTGCTGCGAAGGATTCGGCTGGAAGGTTTTCCCGCCGTCATCCGAATGGGCCAGGCCCCCTCCAGGCAGCCAGACGCGGAGGTAATTGTTCGGATCGACGAGGATTTGAGAGAAGTAGGAGGGCCGGGGATCGACCTCGCTCATTTTCTCCCACGAGTCGCCGGCATCCTCGCTGCGGTAAACTCCTCCCCCTCCCATCGCGCCCCCTCCCCCGTATTCGACCCGGGCGTAAACAATGCGCGGGTCTCGCGGATAAATGGACACGCCGATCCGCCCGGTATCGCCGCCGTTCTCGTAGGGCAGTCCCTTGACCAGCTTTTTCCAGGTCGCGCTGCCGTCGGTAGTCTTGTAGAGGGCGCTGGCCGGGCCGCCGCCGTTCATGCCGTAAACGGTTCTGCGGCGCTCGTAGGCGGCGGCATAGAGTGTGCCCGGGCTTTTCGGCTCCATTTCGACATCGGCTATGCCGGTGTTTTCGTCGATGGAGAGGACCTTGGTCCAGGTCTTGCCGCCGTCGCTGGTCTTGTAGAGGCCGCGGGCCTGGTTCGGTCCCCACAGGTCGCCCAGCGCCGCGACGTAAACGACCTGGGAATTCGTCGGATCGATCGCAATCCGGCTGATCTGGAGGGTGTCGTCCAAGCCCATGTGCGTCCAGGAATTCCCGGCGTCGGTGGATCGATACACGCCGTCGCCCCAGGAAGAGCTCTGGCGGTTGTTCGCCTCGCCGGTTCCCACCCACACGATCGAGGGATCGGACGGGGCGATGGCGATGGCGCCGATGCTCGATACGGGCTCTTGATCGAAAACCGGCTTCCAGGTTGTTCCGCCATTCACGCTCTTCCACACCCCGCCAGTGGCTGAGGCGACGTAGATGACGTTGGGCTCGCCTTCAGGCACAGCGAACGCATCGATGCGGCCGTCCATATTCGCCGGGCCAATCGAGCGAAACGCCAGATGCCGCGTGGCGGCCTGGTAGTTCATGGCGCCCGCAGCGCCGGGGGCTTCCTGGGCCAACAGCCTGGGACAGCGCAGGGAGAATGCGAAACCGAGCACTGCGAGAACCGGCCAGATGAGGATGCCGCCGTGTGATTTCCTGTATGTCACTCCACCCTCCCGGGCATGCTGCTCGGCATGCCCAACCCTTTCCCTGAATGCTCGCTTGGTATCGTTTGAACCAATCTCAAGACCCTCCGGTTTCAAGGGTCGGAGCGCCGGCCACGGCCCGGCCGACAACGTCGCGAGCTCCGACAAAAGCCGGGCAGATTCCGGCGCTTCCGCCCGCTCGGGGCGGGTCCCGGCGCCCCGGGTCGCAAGGCCCCGGAGGCCAATCGTCGCCGAGGTCTTGAGACACGTTGCCATTACCGCCAGGCGCTCGCGAGGCCGCTTTTAGAAATCCAGGCGCAGCCCCAGCTCTATCCAGCGGCTGCCGGCGATCCGATCGGTCGGGACGAGCTGTTGGGTGATGGCGCCGAAGTTTCCGGGGCTGGTCAAGCTGAGGGAGGGCGTTACGAAGTTGACGTTGTTGAAAAAGTTGAAAAACTCCGCGGAAACGGAAAGCGCGGCATTTTCCTTCAGGTTGATCTTCTTGCCCAACGACAGATCGAGATTCACCAGCGGCAATCCGGTGATCGGATTGGCGAACCCGGTGAGGCCGTCGGCGCTCAATTGCACCGGCCGGAAATCCTTGATTGCCGCCTTGGGATCGGCGAACAGGTTGAGGCCGGTGCCGCCACCGACGCCGCTATGCACGCCCGGGCTCAAGCTGCCGATGGGCACAGTGGGAATGGCAAAAGTCGAGCTGCCCAGGGTGGCGCCGTCGCCATAAACCTGCGTCCCTTCGGCAACGCCGACCGGAAAACCCGGCTGAACGGTTTCGATGCCCGAGACGTACCAGCCGCCGACAATCGGATCCGCCCATCTGCTCCCGCCAAATCGGTGGCCGCGGCCGAGCGGCAGATCCCACAGGGCAATGACGCTCAGCGTTTGACGGAGGTCGAAGAGGGAGGAGCCGTATTCCAGCGTGGGGTGGTAGCTGTTGGTGAAGAAGCTGGCTGAGTTTTGGTACGGCAGGCCCTCATCCAGGGCATGGGACCAGGTGTAATTGACGTTGAAGCTCAGCCCCTTGTTCATCTGCTTGCGCAGCGTCACCGTCATGGCGTTGTAATTGGAGATGCCGAGGTGAGTGCGCATGAAGATCACCTCCACCTGCCGATTGTCAAAGGCAGCCAGTCCCCGGGCGGCTCGCAACGCGTCCATGGCGTTGAAAAGGGTGCTGACGTTGCCGTTCACAAAAGAGCTCCCGAAATTTTTGGCCATGTAGGCGCTGCCGGTGATTGGCAAGCCCCCGGACATCAGGTTCGGAAGTAGGTCGTCGAACCACGCCTCGTCGGGCGTCGTTTGGCCCGTTCGCAGGGCATTGGCAACGGCATCGAAGGCCTGGGCGAAGGTCTGGCCCGATTTCGGGTCGGCGAACATATAGGGCGCGTTGCTCAGGTCAACGGCCTGCGGCAGATTGCGGCCATAGTGACCGACCCAGCCGATTTCGAGCAGAAGGCCGGCCGGCAGTTGCCGCTGGAGAGTGAAGTCGGCCGTATAGGCGCGGCCGACAATGTTGTTCGGGTCGAGCTGGAACGTAGCCAGCTCGCCGTAGGGGGTTGTGGGGACGATGGGACTGGTGGTGGTGCCGAAAGCGGGGATGGGCAGGGTGCCATCGACGCCGACGCGGAAATCGGAAAGGCCGGGATTGGGGCTGGAGGGGCTGGTGTTGCACCCAGGTCCCGCCGCCGCGCCATTGATGTTGCACGCCGGCAGCGCGACAGTCGGGGTATCGGCGAAGCCGATGCCAAGCTGCGGGAGCGTCGTTTCTTGCACTCCGTTCGAGCGGTCGTACACAATGCCGAACCCGCCGCGCAGCACCGTCTTCTGATGCCCCAACAGGCGGCCCAGCCAGCCACGATCCATCGATGGATTCCAAGCGAGGCCGACGCGGGGAGCCCAGTAGCCCGGATTGGAAGTAAAGAAAGCTTTGCCGCTATTACCGATCGGCAGGAAGGCCACCGTTGGGTTGTAGAACTGCCCCATCCGGGCCGCAGCCAGCTTGGCGCTCAGATAGCTTTCGGCGGTGATGGGCTGGTTGGTGGAGGCGTCGATCAGCAACGCTTGCCTGCCCTGTACTTCGACGGGCGTCGTCTGCCTCGCCCAGGCGAGTCCATACACGGCGGTCAGCGAGGGGCGGAAATGCCAGGAATCCTGGGCGTAGATATTGAATTCGTCGAGCGTCGTGTTATCGACCAGATCGGTACCGAAGGGCTGGGGTTGCAATTGCGCGTTGCGCACGCCCATCACCGAGATGTTGTCGACCAGGCCGAGGGTCGAGGCGTAGAGGCGATCCCATTGCTGGATGCTGCCGGACGGCAAGCAGTTGGTGGTCAGGGCGCCGGCGCAGGTCGGGGGACGGTCCACGGCGGGAATGGAAAGATTGCTGGTCACATCGGCATCTGCCTGGGCGATGAGCGAGGAACCGGTACTGAGTTGGTTGTCGCGCACGTCCACCTCGTTCAGGTGCTCGATGTTGAAGCCCACTTCGGCGGTATGGCTGCCCTTGATCCAATCCAGATGGTCGTTGAACTGCGTGCTGCGCGGCACCTCCCCCTGGAACGGCGAGTTGGAAATTGGCAAGGAATACAAGCTGGCCGTCTGAAGAGCGATCGGGCCGGCGCTGGTGTCGGTGCCGGGCAGGGCTTCCAGGGTGGCGTATTGGCGGGGGTTGAGTCCCTGCCTGACCGTCCGCGTGCGCACGAAGCCAAAGTTGAACACGTTGAGAAGCGTGGGAGTGAGTCGGCCGGTGAGGCTGGCGATAATCAGGTCGCCGCGGATCGGGGTGTTCCTGAGCTCCTGCACCTTGCCATTGATAATGTCCAGTTGCCCCGCCGGGCTGGCGATTCCCGTCCCCTTCTCCACCTGCCGCGAATAGCTGTAGGTGCCGTCGAACCGCCAGGCGGGACTGAAGTCGTGGTCCAGCCGGGCGGTGTAGTAATCCTCCACTCGCGGCGCGGTCGCGGTGGCATCGAACCCGGCGTAATTGAGGCCGTCACCCTCGGAGAAATCATTGGGCTCGGGGTACAGGCTGTCGACGGTTTTGATGGTGGGGCTGATGCCGATACCGCGGGGGTCGCAGGCGAGATTGCCACTGGGACCGCAGGCGCTGGCGCTGGCCAGCGGGTAGGAAACCACCGCGCCGTTGCTGCCGGCAAATTTCAGGATGCCGGCACGCAGCGAATCGGTGGGCACCAGACTGGTGGTGTTGACAGCCTGGGAAAAACGGCGGCCCTCGTAGCTCAGAAAGAAAAACGTCTTGTTCCTCTGAATCGGCCCGCCCAGCCGGCCGCCGAACCGGTTGTCCTGCAAATCCGGCCGGGGCGTCGAGGGCAGCAGCGGGCCGTTGGGGACGCGATAGGGAGTGTGGTTGTTGGCCCAAGTGTTCGCGTTGAGTACGTTGTTCTCGTCGTAATCGTACGCCGCGCCGTGGAATTGGTTGGTGCCTTGCCGGCCGACCAGCGTGATCTGGGCGCCGGAGGCAGTGTCCATGCCGGCCCCATTGTTGCTCACGCCCACGCGAAACTCGGAGATGGCGTCCACCGGGACGGCGACCGCGGTGGTGTTCCCGACGTTGCTCGGGATCTGGGCGCTGATGTCGATGCCGTCGAGCGTGATGGTGTTCTGATCGTCGATCGCGCCAGCCACCCGGGTGGCGGGGCCGTTGGCGGCGGTGGCCGGCTGGAAATTGAGCAGCTCGGCGGCGTCGCGATGGACGGTGGGCAGGAGAAGGAGATCGTTGCTGCCCATCGTGTTGCCGACGGTGGCGTCGGTGGTTTGCAATTCCGCCGCCGCGCCCGCGGTCACCACCACCGTCTGGGTGGTTGCGCCGAGTTGCAGGGTGATGTTCGCCAGGGTGCTCTTGTTCACGCTCACGCTCAGATCCGTTACCCTGACGGCCTGAAACCCTTTCGCCAGCACCTGTAGCGCGTACTGGCCGGGAGGAACGTCGGGAAAGGTGTAGCCGCCCTTGGCGTCCGTCTGGGCGGTGCGGACCGCGTTGGTGCCCAGGTTGGTGAGGGTGACGTCGGCGCCAGGAACCAGCGCCCCGCTGGGATCGGTAACCGTGCCCACCACCGATCCGGTATTGGCGGTCTGTGCAACCGCGGTCGGCACCACCGCCACAACCAAGGCTCCGAGGAGAAACAAATGTTTCAGGACCTTCATGGCCGCCCCTCTCCGAAAACCATTCCGAAACGGCGCTTCTATCACCGCCCAATCAGTTGTGTCAAGCGCGAAGTCCGAAGGTGTCGTTAGCACAGGATATGTCCGGTCGAATTAGCACATGAAATGTCCGCTTTTCTGAGGCGGCTTGGGATAGACCTGCCTGCTGGAGGCAGACATGGTCTACTACCCCGAGCCCGCCGTGGAGCAGGCAATGAAGGTACCGGAGGTCATTTTGCGAGCGGTGGCGAAGAGCATCCGGGGCGGGATCGTCCGGGCGAGCGCGTCAACCGAGCCAAGCTGACGCCCGGAGGCTGGCTCCCCCCGTTGGGGATTACGGGGGAAGTGCGTCGCCTAAATGCGGATCAGGTGGTGGGTGAGCCCGTGGTCCCAGTGGACGTTGTCGATCCACCAGCGGTCGTCGCTGCGAATCAAAGTGAACTCGGCGACGACGTCGGTACCGCTGGAGTCGGTGAAGTCGGTTTCGAGCACCACGCGATCGTCGGTTTGCTGCTGGGGCAGGAGGATGATGCGCCGCTGCTGGAACAGAGACCAGTGGGCGATCACCATGTCGTGGAAGCTGTCGAAAGGCATCGCGTCGCGGTACCGGGTGGAGAATTGCAGGTAAGCGGTGCGGAAGTCGCCGCGCTGGAGGGCCGCGAAATGCGCGCGGACGACGTCGGCGGCTTGGGCGTCGACCTCAGCGGTGGACAAGGGATTGGCGATGTGAGAGAGCCAAGCCGCGGTCAAGCTGAACGTCAAGCCCGCCGAGATGAAAAGGATGATCAGGCGGCGCATCCAGCGGCGCCTGCTGGCGCGCGCCGACTCCAAAATGCCCCCAGGTTCGTCGGTCGGCGACGGAAACAAACGAATTAACGATTCGTCCATGCCTCTACGCCACTGCTGATCTTCTTTGCCTGCCGCCCTCGGCCCCGCCGGGATCAAGCCGCTTCGATCTCCACCGCCGCACCCAGGCCCCCGGAAACGCACAGCGTCGCCAGCCCCCAGCGTCCGCGGCGTCGCCGCAGCTCGTGGACCAGCGTGGTGAGAATCCGCGCGCCGGTGCAACCGATGGGATGGCCCAGAGCGATTGCCCCGCCATTGGGATTCAGCCGGTCGCGATCGAAGCCGAGTTCGCGGTCGCAGGCCAGCACCTGGGCGGCGAACGCCTCATTCAACTCGACGACGTCATAGTTTACCAGAGGCCTGCCCGTCCGCCGCTCCAGCTTTCGCACCGCCGGTACCGGACCGATACCCATCACCCGGGGATCGACCGCGGCCACGGCAGCTTCCGAGATCCGCGCCAGTGGCTCGAGACCCAGTTGGCGCACGCGCTCGCCGCTCGCCACCACCAGCGCGGCGGCGCCGTCGGTGATGCCGCTGGAATTAGCGGCGGTGATGCTGCCGGTCTTGCGAAACACCGGAGCCAGTTTGGCCAGACTTTCGGGGTTCACGTCGGGCCGCACGTGCTCGTCGGTTTGCAGCCCGGCCGGCTGGCCGGAGCGGCCGGGGCGCTCGACGGAAACCAATTCCGCCTGGAAGCGGCATTCGGCAGCGGCGCGGGCGGCACGGTGATGGCTCTCGAGGGCGAATTGGTCCTGCTCGGCGCGGGTGATTCCATATCGTTCAGCCAGCAGTTCGGCGGTCTCGCCCATGATCATCTCCGAAATGGGACAGAGGAAACCATCGCGATACATGCCATCCACCAGCGGTTGATGACCCATCCGCGTGCCCCAGCGCCCGTCGAACAGATACGGCACCCGGCTCATCGATTCGGCGCCGCCGGCAACCACCAAATCGGCCTCGCCCAGGCGGATGCGCTGGGCGGCGAGAACGACCGCCTGCAAGCCGGAAGCGCAGGCCATGTTCACCGTGAACGCCGGAATTTCGTCGCCGAGACCCGACCGCCATGAGATTTGCCGGGCCGGATTGGGGCCGCCGCCCGCCTGCCGTGCGTTGCCCATGATGAGTTCGTCGATCTTCCAGGGGAAATCCCAGGAGCCCGAGGGGGGCTGGCCGGGAACGCGCTCGGGCGGAACGCTGCCGAAAGCGCGCTGGAGGGCGGCGCGAACGGCGGTGATGCCCAGTTCGACGGCAGTCCAGTCCTTCAGGCTGCCGCCGAAATTGCCGATCGGGGTGCGCGCGGCGGAAATGATGAATGCGTCGCGTCGATCCATGGATCTCTTTGATGCTAGCACACCGATGGAGTCGCGGATTCTCCGCGCAGGCTCGAGACAGCCGCGGGCCTCGCCAGACGCGTGAGAAGCAGCGGGAGCCGGGTGAGCGACTTCCCACGCTTCAGGCAGTTGCGCTAATCTGTTTCGCCTATGCTCGATCTGGGATTTGTGCGCGATCATCTCGAGGTGGTCGCGAAAATGGCGGACAACCGGGGCGTGAAAATCGATCTCGATTCCTTTCGCGCCATCGACGCCGAGCGCCGGCGGCTGATTACCGAAGCCGAAAAACTGAAAGCGCGGCGCAACCGGGCCAGCGAGGACATCGGCCGGCGGAAGCAAGCGGGAGAGGACATCAGCGCGCTGGCCGGCGAGATGAAACAAACTTCCCAGGAAATCAAGCAGTACGACGAGCGCATCGGCGAACTCGACGAGCGCCTCCGCCAGTTCCTGCTGACGGTGCCCAATCTGCCTCACGCTTCGGTGCCGGTGGGCCACGGGGCGAGCGAGAACATTGAGGTGCGCCGCTGGGGCCGGCCTCCGCAATTCGATTTCGCTCCCCAATCCCACTGGGACGTGGCCGAGCGAGCCGGCATTCTCGACCTCGGGCTGGGAGCGCGAATCGCCGGCTCGCGCTTCGCCGTCTATCGTGGGCTGGGAGCGCGGCTGGAGCGCGCCCTGGCGAATTTCTTCCTGGACGTGCACACCCGGGACCATGGCTACACCGAGTTTCTGCCGCCCTTCGTCGTCAACACCCAATCGCTGGTGGCCGTCGGCCAATTGCCGAAATTCGCCGGCGACATGTTTCATCTGGAAGGCACCGACTGGTGGTTAACGCCCACCGCCGAAGTCGAGCTCACGAACCTATATCGCGACGAAACCATCGATGGCCACCTGCTCCCCATCCGCGTCTGCGCGTGGACGGCGTGCTTCCGATCCGAGGCTGGCGCTGCGGGAAGGGACACCCGCGGGATCATCCGGCAGCACCAGTTCCAGAAAGTGGAGCTGTACAAATTCACTTCGCCTGAACAAAGTTACGAGGAGCTCGAGCGGCTGGTCGGCGACGCCGAGGATCTGCTGCAGCGGCTCGGACTCCATTACCGGGTGGTTCAACTCTGCACCGGGGATATGGGATTCGCTTCCGCCAAAACCTACGACATCGAAGTCTGGCTGCCTTCGACCGGCGGATTCCTGGAAATCTCATCTTGCTCGAATTGCGAGGCTTTTCAGGCCCGGCGCGCGGGCATCCGCTACCGGCCGAAGGCGGGGCGAACCGATTTCGTGCACACCCTGAACGGGTCGGGCCTGGCGGTCGGCCGCACTTGGCTGGCGATCGTCGAGAACTACCAGCAGGCCGACGGATCGATCCTGGTTCCCGAGGAGCTGCGTGGGTACATGGGAACCGACCGAATTCCTTCGGCCAGCTCCAAATAGGCCTTGGGAAAACGAATCGGGAGCCACTTCCACAGGTAAGCGATTCAGTTCCTTAGAGTTAGCTCCAACACGCCGTTTTGGAGAGTCCGGCGTAGACGTGCCCCGGTTGCCGGAAACCTCTTATCCTTCAGTTGTTTTCGTTGACACTTGATTTTCCGCTTGAATACACTCGGTCCACCGCGACCGCGAGCGGCCATTCGGGGGACCAGCAGGAGGCAGAGAGGCGGGCGTAGCGAACGGAATGGACATTCTCGCCCGGGTCTTCGAAATCTTCCTCTGGACGGTTTTCATCGTCTGGGCGGTCCGGAGGATGTCCAGTTGGTTTCTGCGGCCTGCCGAGGGTCCCTCACGACCGCAACGCCAGCCGCCTGCGGCGATGAAGAGCTTGCACCGCGACCCGCTGTGCGGCACCTACGTCGCCGAGGACATTTCCTGCCGGCTGGACGAGGCGGGAAGCACGCTGCATTTCTGCTCGGAGCAGTGCCGCATGCGTTACATCGCGCGGCAACGCCGCGCCGCTCGCGCCTGAAAGAGGAGGAACGTTGATGGTGACGGTCACCCGGCCCGTGGCTCCCCCGCGCATGCCCCCGCGCGAGGATTTGAACCCGTATCACATCGCCCAACTCCAGTTCGATATGGCCGCCGAGTTCCTGAAGCTCGACACCGGATTGCGGCAAATCCTGCGCACGCCCAAGCGGGTGTTGGAAGTGTCGCTGCCGGTCAAAATGGACAACGGGCAGGTGAAGGTTTTCACCGGCTATCGCGTGCAGCACAACTTGGCTCGAGGTCCGGCCAAGGGCGGCATCCGCTACCATCCCAACGTGACGTTGGACGAAGTGAAGGCGCTGGCGGCGTGGATGACCTGGAAGACCGCGACGGTGAATATTCCGTACGGGGGCGGGAAAGGCGGGGTGATTTGCGATCCCAAGCGGATGAGCAAGGGCGAGCTGGAGCGGATGACCCGCCGGTACACGTCGGAGATTCTTCCCCTGATCGGCCCCGAACGGGACATTCCGGCGCCCGACGTCTACACCGACTCGCAGACGATGGCATGGATCATGGACACCTATTCGATGACGGTGGGCTACGCGTCGCCCGGCGTCGTCACCGGCAAGCCGGTTTCGCTGGGCGGATCGGAAGGCCGGAATGAAGCGACCGCTCGCGGCGCGGTGGTGGTGGCGGAGGAAGCCTGCAAGCTGAAGAAGATCCCGCTGCGCGGGGCCAGCGTCGCCATACAAGGCTACGGCAATGCCGGCTCGATCGCCGCGCGATTGTTCGCCGAGCGGAAGGCGAAGGTAATCGCGGTGAGCGACTCGCGGGGCGGTGCGTTCAATTCCCGCGGAATCGACCCGTTGCGCGCCCAGCGCTACAAGGAGCGCACCGGGACGGTGGTGGGCATGCCGGGCACCACGCGGCTCTCGAACGACGAGCTGCTGGCGCTCAAGTGCGACATTCTTGTTCCGGCGGCTCTGGAAAACGTGATCACGCTTGCCAACGCGGAACAAGTGAAGGCCCGCATCATCATCGAAGCCGCGAACGGGCCGACGACGCCGCACGCCGACGAAGTGTTGCACCGGAAGGGAACGCTGGTGGTGCCCGACATCCTCGCCAACGCCGGCGGCGTCACGGTGAGCTATTTCGAGTGGGTGCAGGACCTGCAGGGGTTTTTCTGGAACCTGGACGAAGTGAACGCCAAGCTGGAACTGGTGATGCGCCGGGCCTTCCACGATGTGGTCGGCGCCGCTCAAAAGCACCATTCCCCGCTGCGGCAGGGAGCCTACGTGATGGCGGTGAGCCGCGTGGCCGACGCGACGACGGTGCGCGGTTTGTTCCCGTAGGGGCGGCCGGGGGTTTCAGGCGCCGGCGGGCGCGCCCGGAAGAGCGCCGGAAGTTTCCACAGCGACAGTCGATTGTAATTTAGCGCTTGCACTCCGCCTTGCATCTTCTTACAGTGCCAAGGAGCGGAGGCTAGCGGACGTTGGCGAACCACTTCCCGGCCCCACCGATCGTTCTCACGATCGCCGGATTCGATCCTTCCTGCGGAGCGGGCGCAGCGGCGGATCTGAAAACTTTCGCGGTGCATGATTGTTACGGGATCGCCGCAATCACCGCGATCACGGTGCAATCGACGCAAGGGGTGAAGGCAGTTCATCCGGTGCCGCAGGCGACGCTGCGGGCCCAGCTCGAAGCGCTGGCCGAGGACATGACCATCGCCGCAGTGAAGATCGGGATGCTGGCCAACCGCGGGAACGCCGCCGTCGTCGCCGAATTCCTCGAACAGGGCTCGCTGGGGCGCGTGGTGTTGGATCCGGTGGTCAAGCCGTCGAGCGGAGGACCGGAGCTGCTGGACGCCGCGGGAGTGAAATTCTTGCGCGACGAATTGATGAAGCGGGTAGCGGTGATCACTCCCAACATCGACGAAGCCGAATTGCTCACCGGGCTGGAGATCAAGGACCAAGCGGGAATGAAAGCGGCGGCGCAGAAGCTGGTGGAGATGGGGGCGCGAGCGGCAATCGTCAAGGGTGGACACATGGAAAAACCGGTCGACGTCCTTTTCGACGGAACCGAAGTGGTCATCTTCGGCGGGGAGCAGGTAAAGAACGGCCACACCCATGGCTCGGGCTGCGCTTTTTCCGCCGCAATCGCGGCGCAACTGGCCACCGGCCGCCCGCTCGCCGAAGCGGCGACGCTGGCGAAAGCTTACGTCACCAAAGCCATCGAACACGGCTACGGGATCGGCAAAGGGCCCGGCCCGGTGAATCCGTTTTTCCGGTTCCGTCAGGACCCGCTCAACCGCACTACCCGCACCGAGCTGCACGCGCTGGATCCCGCCGCCGAGGCCAGCGTCCGCTAAGAACCGACGCGGGCCCAAGGCGCAGGCCTCGAAAGCGCGCGTCGCTTCCCCAGCTTGGCCCGTCTTTCACGCAGCAGAGCGGGAGTTTCGTCCGTTGCCGGCTTTCGGCGGCCCCACCGCCGGGGCGGAGCTCGGCTGGGCAAGATGGAATTCTGTCGTGCGAATGATGAGGCGGACAGGCAGCTCGGCGCCATTTTCGCGAATCACGTCGTCCGAGCGGATATAGCTGGGAAACCAGTACTTGCCCTCGGTATTTTCCCGGTAGGTCTCGAAGAAGACGAAGGGGAGGGCGTCGGCGGGCCGGGGCTCGGTGGTGACGAACTGGCCGTAGCTCTTCACAATGGCGAGATCCTCGTTGTCCACCCAGACGACTCCGGAGAAGTAGCTGCGGCCGGGTTGCGTGTTCTTGGGCTGGACGAGGAAATCGTAGGTGTTGAGCTCATCGACTTTCTCCGTGCCGCGATAGATGAAGTTGTAATCGGCGCTCACGTCGCCGGCGAGAGGGAAAAGGGGCATGTTGGCCAGCACTTCCAGGTCCGGGAGCGTGAGATGGAGGTGCTGGAGCGTCGAGACGGACTGTCCGAGGATCCTCTCGTATTGGTCGCCGGTCGGCTTCAAATAAACTTCGCCTTTCATCTCGAAGGTCCCGGTCGGCCCTCCCTGTTCGCCGGCGAATTCCTCCACCCGAACGCTCTGCTGGAACCCGTACCGCTTGTAAGCGTCGCGGTATTTCGCTTCGTTAGCCGTAAACCGGCGCACGATTTCCGCCGGGGGCAGCGGAGGCGGCGGCACTTCGGGGTGAAGCGGGATGTGCTTGATGACCGGCGGAGCGGTGGGAGTGATGGGCCCGGTCTGCTGGCCCGGCGCCCCGGGGGCGAGCAGGAGGACGGTCAACACCGCGAACGCGAATCGTGCCATGGAAGCTTAGATGCGATTGTCGCACAAGGGCAGCGGGGAGGGGGCTGCCGATGACGCAGGCTTCCCACCGCGAGCGGGCTGTCACCGCCGCAAGGCCGCCCTCTGGTACAATCCCTCGGGCGCGGCGAGAAGCCTCAGCCCACAGACCATGGACGATCCGCGCATTGCCCGGACGTATTACGTGAGCGGGATCGTGCAGGGTGTCGGCTATCGGCATTTCATCCGGCGAGTGGCGGAAACCCTGGGCGTCACCGGCTACGCCAGGAATCTGCGGGACGGTCGCGTGGAAATCTACGCCATCGCCGCTCCGGAGCAACTCGACGGCTTGCGGAAGAAACTGGAGCAGGGGCCGGCGTCCGCGGCCGTTACAGAGATCTACGAAGAGCCGGCGCAATTGCTGCCTCGCTACGACGCCGAATTCACCATCGAGCACTAAGAGGATGCGGCGGAACTCCCTTCCCCCGGTTTCCGGGTCCGCCGCGGCGAATCGCGCGAGCTGAGAGGAAGCGGAGTTCTTCGACCACTGTTTCCAATCGGAACCGGACGGGAAGCGGAATGGACGAGCTGAAGAAACTGGTGCGGCAGATTCCCGATTATCCGAAGCCGGGCATTTTGTTCTACGATCTGACGACCCTGTTCCAGGACCGGCATGGATTCCGCTTGCTGATGGAAAGGATGGTCGATCGGTACGCGGGCCTGCGGGTGGACGCGGTGGCGGGAATCGAAGCCCGGGGATTTGTGATTGCGCCGGTGCTGGCCTACGAACTGGGGGCGGGGTTCGTACCGGTGCGCAAGCCCGGCAAGTTGCCCTGGAAAACGGCCCAAATCCGTTACCAGCTCGAATACGGCACCGACGGTCTCGAGATCCACGAGGATGCGGTTCGGCCGGGACAACGGGTGCTGGTGTGCGACGACCTGCTGGCGACGGGAGGGACCGCTCAGGCAACGATTCACCTTCTGCGGCAACTGGGCGGTGAGGTGATGGGGGCGTGCTTCGCCGTCGAGCTCACCTTCCTGCATGGGCGCTCGAAGCTCGACGGCGTAGAAATTTTCTCGCTGCTCAGCTACGACAAATAGCCTGCCTGGCGCGAACGCGGCAACCAACGCTCAGCGGGGTTCGAGCGCCGCCGGATGTTGCCCCGATTTCGCCGCACGCTGGCGAAGAGCCTCGAACAACACCACGCCGGCGACGACCGACACATTCAGCGAGCGGACGGGACCGGTGGTGGGAATGGCGGCCAGGAAATCACAGAGTTTTCTGGTGAGTTCGTGCAGGCCCTTGCCTTCGCCGCCCAGCACGATCGCGATAGGACCGGTGAAATCAACCGACGTATAAGGTTTTTCCGCCCGCTCGTCGAGACCAACCAGCCAGTATCCCGCCGCCTTCAATTCCTCGATTGCGCGAGCCAGATTCTTCACTCGCGCCACTGGCAGGTGTTCGAGGGCTCCGGCGGAAGTTTGAGCGACGGTGTCGGTGAGTCCGGCGGCGCGGCGCTCGGGAATGACGATGCCGTCAGCGCCGGCGGCGAGCGCGGTTCTGACGATGGCGCCGAGGTTGCGCGGGTCTTCTACGCCGTCGAGCAGGACCATCAGCCCGGGCGTGCGCGCCCGGGCAAAAAGGTCTTCCATCGCGAGCGCCGGTTTGGCCGCCGCCAGGCCCACAATCCCCTGGTGATGGGCGGTTTCCGCCAGGCGATCGAGTTGCGCGCGGTCTTCGAAACGCACCGGAACATTCCGGCTTCTGGCCAATTCGACAATTTCCTGGATGCGTTCGCCGCCGCGGCCTCGGGCGACAACGACCCGTTCGAGGGCCCGGCCGGAGGCGAGGGCTTCACGCACGGAGTGAATGCCGACGAGTTTGGTCATTTTCTCAAGACAGCCCTGGCGCCGGCGGCGGGGAAAGGAAAGAGCCGCATTGGCCTCCGCGCCTCAACCGCTCAATCCAGCGCCGCGCAGAATTCGAGGATGCGTTCCCGGGCGCCCTTCACCGGCGGCGTGAAGGGCAGCCGCGCGGCGCCATCGAGCAGCAGAACGACGCGATCCATCTCGCCGCCCCCGGCGCGCCCGGCCAGGGCCAGGCGCAGGGGATGAAACAACGTGCGACCTTGACAGCCGGTGCGGGCCTTGAGGTCGTTGGCCAATTGCTTCAGGCGGTCGGAGTCCACATCGGGGCCGGCGAGCAGTTCGCGCGCCAACTCGCGAACGACGTCGCGGGCGCCGGCGCGGGCCATCACCTCGTGGCTTTCCACCCGGCACAGGATTTGCCGCGCATCGTAATGGAAAATCATTTCGAGCAGGGCGCCGAGGGCGCAGCGATCGCTCGCTTGCGGACCCAGCAGCAGCGCCGCCCGGTCGAGCCACAGCTCAAGAGCGCGTTCGGCTTCGGCGGGCATTGCCGCCAGCCAGCCTCGCTCGCGGAGGATCCCTGCGACATCATCGCCGGTGAAAGGCGAGGCGGGCCGGGCCAGGTCCGGCAGGCTTTCCGAAGCCATCACCCGCTTATTCTAGCCCTTCGGCGCGCCGGGGCGAGGGCGGCGACTGCGTGCGCGGCAACCGCTTCGCCGCGGCCGAGTTCACCGAGACCTTCGTGCGTTTTGGCCTTCAGGTTGATCCGATCGGAAGCGATGCCCAGCGACCGGGCGAGGGTTTCGCGCATGGCGGGGAAGAGCGGGCCGAGTTTCGGGCGCTCGAGGATGACGACGGCGTCGATCCAGGCAATCGCCAGTTCGCGCGCGGCCAGCAAGTCCGCCGTGCGCTCGAGAAACACCAGGCTGGAGATGCCCTTCCAGCGGGGATCGGCGTCGGAGAAGTGGGCGCCGATGTCGCCGAGTCCGGCTGCGCCGAGCAGGGCGTCGCAGACGGCGTGGGCCAGGGCATCCCCATCGGAGTGGCCGAGGGAGCCGCGGTCCGACGCCAATTCCACCCCGCCGAGCACAAGCCGGCGCCCGGGTTCGAGCCGGTGCAGGTCGTAGCCGATGCCCACGCGGGCCACCGCGTGGCCCGCGCTTGGGCCGCGATTTGCACGAGCCGCACTCCGGATGCGCGTTTTCCGCTCCTTCACCCCGTTGTTCCTAAGAGCCTCATATTCCCGCGCCCTTCCCCCGCATACGACGCATCATGAAAATCCACATGGCCACCAGGATGACCAGCGGCAGGGCGTTCATCGCCAAGTTCAGCCAGTCGCTTTCAACCGTCTCTTTCACTTCTATTGTGGCTCCTTGCTGCCGAAGCTTCTCGACCAGACCGGGGATCGTTTCCCTGGGAATCAGAGTGGAAAACTCTTGGCCGGTGTCCCTGAGCCGCCCTGTAGCTTCGGCGGCGTTCCGCCTGACGACGATGGCCACCGCTGGGACGTTCTTCTTGTCGACGTTGTTAAGAAAGTCCGAATAACGCAACTGGCCGAGCGTGGGTGCGGGTGTGGAAGCCATCTTCCACATCACCACCCCGAGCGCTACCATGATCATCCAGAAGAGCACAGCCCGCGTTCGCCAGTTTATCCCGGCGGGACGATCGGGCCGCTGCTCAGGGCCAGTGGCCATCGCTCACTCCCTGCTGCGTTCCTGCTCGAGGTAAAACCGCGCGAGTTCGAGATCGGAGGGGCGGGTGATTTTCAGGTTGCGCTCCGAGCCGAGCACGACGTGCACGGTATGGCCCAGCCGCTCGATCAGGGCGGCTTCGTCGGAGGCGACGATGCCGTCGCTCTCGGCGCGGGCAAAGGCTTCCCGAAGCAGGGGAGCCGAGAATGCCTGCGGTGTTTGGGCGAGAACGATGCGTTCGCGGGGAATGGTGGCGGTGATCAAAGCGGCGTCCTCAGGGAGGCTGGCGCGCTTCACTTCCTTCACCGTGTCGATAGCCGGAATGCCGACGATCGCGGCCCCGCACGAGCGCGCTTCCGCCACCACCCGGTCGACCATCTCCCGGGTGATAAACGGCCGCACCGCGTCATGGATGACCACCAACTCGACCCTGGAATCGACTTCGGCCAGCGCCCGGCCCACCGATTCCTGCCGGGATTCGCCGCCGGGTACCACGCGCACCGGTCGGCCCAAGCGTTCCTGGGCCGCGCGCTCGGCGAGCGCCTCGACGTCTTCCGGGCGCGTCGCGATCCAAAACTCGGTCAGGGCGAGGCTGGCGGCCAGGCGCCGCAGAGTGAAAATCACGACGGGCACGCCATCCAGCTCGAGGAACTGTTTCGGCGTGCCCAAGCCCATCCGCGTGCCCATTCCGGCCGCGGGAACAATGGCGGCGATGCGATTCATCGGGGGGCGAAAAGTGTACTCCATCCAGCCGGCCGAAGGGAATCGCCGCCGGGCGGTTTCTGCCTGGAAGTTCCTGAACCCATTCCCTGACGACCTGCTTGGTCGTTTCCCGCACTCGCAGGATGGCCTGTACCGACCAGCGTTCAGCGGCGGGTGGCCGGCGAGGGGCGGGCACTCTAGAGGAAGGATCTGCTTGCCGCAGCGAGCATCGTTTCGGCGCCGGCGTGGTACGGTGTGCGGGGATTAGGCTCTAGCTCCGACACCCACCCGGGCTGCAACATGCCCAATTTCGGCTCCCAGTGGTTCGGCACGGCGCACCTCGTCTATCTCCCGGCGTAGACATCGATCACCGCGAAGGGGCGCGAGCGGACGAGTACCGGCCGGAAGAAGAGAAAAAATACCAGGTACCATGCAAGGCAACTTCCCAGGAGGACGGCCCGTCGTTTGCGCGTGCTGCCGCGGAGACCTAGCAATGCGAGCAAGAGCACCGCGGCGGTGATGAAGTCGAGGTAGGGCGCGTCGGACATGTAGGAAAGGACCCGGAACAAGGCCCCGGGAATAATCCAAAGCCACAGCAGAACCACCTCCGGGCGCCGCAGGTCGCGGCAGGTGCTTAGCGTACAGGGCAGGAGGGGGCCAAGCGCGAAGACGAGGGCTACGGAAAACCGGACCATGTTCGCGATCGTATTCCGGGTAGGGCCATGAGCCAGGATGGATGCTTGCGTGGTGACGCTTGCCAGGTACGGCCACACCTGGCCTATACCGCCTCGCCGCCGGTAGCAGAGGGCTGTCGGCACCAGCCAGCCCAGGCATACCAGCGCCGCAAGGGAGAATGAAATGGCGGCGTGTTTTCGGGAAGCGCGGCGCAGCAGGTAATAGACGAACATGAATCCGACGAACGCGCCTTCGGTTGGCCTGAAGCCAGCACCCAGACCGAAAGCGACCGACGCGCCGATCAAGTAACGAAGCCTGGGCTCCCGCAGATGCAGCAGGAGCAGCTCGAAAACAAGCACCGGTGCAAGCAGTTGCGAGGCGTAAGTGCTGTGCACGTCTCCGGAAAACCAGGCGTAGAATACCGTCGCGTAAACGGCCGACCCCAACCGCGCCATCCGCTCGCCAACCAGCGCGCGGGCTGCATAATAGAAGACGATGACGCCGGCCACCGAAAAGCCCCAGTTCATCAGCGATATTCCCCGCGCCGGATCGGGAAAGAAAGACGCGGTTCGATTGAACAGCCAGTAGCCGAGCGGCTGGATCACGAATGTTCCGGTTGTGATCGCTTTGATGTGAGCGGGTCAGTCAGCGAAGTACACCGACCCGGTGGTGAGAACGCGGGAGACCAGGACGCCTGCCGCCAAAAACCAGGGCCAAGAGCGGGCGCGGGTAAGGGTGTTGAGCAGAGCCCGGTGCGGGGTGCGCTGGGCGCGAGCCTGCCCATCGGGAATCTCCATTAGGGGCTCCGGGCGGCAGTATAGGGATGAGAGTTGCAGGAGGCAACCGGCGGTCCGGTCTTGGCGCCTGGGCGGGCGGGGGACGCGAGGTAACCAGGCAGCACAATCAGCGGCAGGCGTTGGGGGCGCGCGATGTGAATGGGTGAGAATGACCGTCGGCGCGGGAATGGAGGGAACTTCCCGGGCAATACAGATGATCATCGGCGCATTCAGCGAACTATCCCGCGTCGGCGGAATTCAACAGGTGAGCCGTCACTCCGGCGCGACGCTTTGGGAGTTGGCCGGCGAACGCGGCGAGCGCTGCGAACTGCTGGGTCTCAATGATCCGAAAGGCGAAGGTTGGTTCGCCGTCGGCCCCGGGCGGTATCCCTTCCGCGGATTCGCCCGGAACAAGCTCGGCCTGGTGGCCCACCTGCTGATGCGGGCGCGTCAAACCAGCCTGGTGGTGGCCGGGCACGTGCACCTGGGGCCGGCAGTGGTTTGGCCGGCGATGCTACATCCCGGGATGCGGTGGTGGGTGATGGCGCACGGCTTCGAGGTATGGGAACCACTGCGGTGGTATCGGCGAGCGGCGCTGCGGCGCGCGAGCGGCATCTTGGCGGTGAGCTGCCACACCGCCGAGGCGGTGGAGCGCGCGCAGGGAATCGCCCGGGAGAGAATTTTCCTGTTGCCGCTGGCCATCGATCCGAGCTTCGGCGCTGCTTCGAGCGCGCCGGTTCGATGGCCCGCTCCGGCGGGGAGCTTGTCGCTGTTGACGGTGGCGCGGCTTTCGACCGCCGATCCCGGCAAGGGCATCGACAACGTGATACGGGTCTTGCCCCAGCTTCTCCGTTCGTTTCCTAACCTTTACCACGTGATCGTCGGCGGTGGCGACGCTCAGCCCGCCTACGAGGAGCTTACCGCCGATTGCGGCGTGAGGGAGCGTGTATTCTTTTGCGGCGAACTGCCGGTCGGATCCCTGCGTGGGTATTACGACGCGGCGGACATCTTCGTGATGCCCAGCCGCCAGGAAGGTTTCGGCATCGTTTATCTGGAAGCCATGGCGGCGGGGAAACCCATCGTGGCCGCCGCCTCCGGCGGCTCCACCGAGGTGGTGGACGACGGGCAAACCGGTTTCCTGGTGGATTACGCGGACGCAGCGGCCCTCGCCAATCGCCTGCTGCGGTTGCTGGCCGATGCAGATCTACGGCGCCGGATGGGGGAAGAAGGCAGGCGAAAGGTGGTGAAAGAACACCAATACGAATTCTTCCGCGACCGATTGAAGGCGTACCTGCGAGCGAAAGCTTGAAGCGGCGCTGCGCGCGTTCTGCGGAATTGCGGCCAGGGACCGGCTGCCGATGCGGATATTGATGGTGACACAATCGTATTACCCGTTTCTCGACCGCGGCGGTCAAGCGGTGACGGTGCGAGCGCTGGCACAAGGCCTGGCGGGGCGGGGGCACAGGGTCACCGTGCTCACCGCCGATCTGAGCGGAGGCAAGCGAGGCGATCTCGGCGAGCGAACCGAATGGGGCTGGGATTCGAGGGAGCAGAATGTCGAAACGGTGTATTTACGCACCGCTCTCACTTTTCATGCTCTCACCGTGAATCCCGCTCTTGGCGCTTTCTGCCGCGAGCGGCTCGCCGGGTTCGACGTGGTCCACCTCTACGGTCTCTACGACCTGATGGGACCTAAGGTGTCCCGGCTCTCGCAAGGCGCGCAAATTCCCTATCTGCTCGAGCCAATGGGCATGTTCCGGCCGATCGACCGTGCCTTCTTCCTGAAGTGGCTGTGGCGGAAAATTTACGGAAACCGATTGCTACAAGATGCCTGGCGGATCATCGCAACGTCGGAACTCGAGAAGGGGGAATTGATCCAGGGCGGCATCGCGGCCGAACGCGTGCTCCTGCGCTACAACCCGGTCGATCGCGCCGAATACGCGAGGCTGCCCGCGCGTGGAACTTTCCGGCGACAGTGGAAGATTTCGGGAAGTGAGCCGCTGGTTTTATTCCTCGGCCGGCTGATTCCACGCAAGGGCGCCGACCTGCTGATCCAGGCGTTTGCCGACGCGATGCCCGGCGGCGGAACGCTGGTCATCGTTGGTCCCGAGGGAAATCCAGGCTATGTGGATCAGTTGCGAGCGGTCGCCAGGCAATCGGGAGTCGCCGACCGGGTGCGGTTCACCGGAGGATTGTACGGTGAGGCGCAAAAAGCCGTTCTTGCGGATGCCGATATTTTTGCGCTGCCCTCATCCTACGAGAATTTCGCCAACGCCGTGGCGGAGGCGGTCGCGAGCGGCGTACCGGTGGTGGTGACGGATCGCTGCGGCATCCATTCCCTGGTGGACGGCCGGGCAGGACTGGTTGTGCGGCGCGACAGGCAGGCCCTTGCCCAGGCTCTCGGAGAACTCTGGTCGAACCGGGCGCTCATGGCGAGCCTGCGTGCCGGTTGCCGGGCGGTGGCCGAGGAACTCTCCGTTGAGCGGATCGTAGCCCAGCAGGAAGCGTTCTACGCCAGCCGGCCCCGCCGAAGCTCATAGCCGGGGCGGACCACGAGAATCGACACGAGGCGATGTTGCCCGTGACAGGCGGGGCAGGCCCGGTTCGAGAGAGCCAATCGCCGCGGGCTCGGTCAATCGGACTGCCACGAGACGGTTAGTGCAGCCGCAGTTGAGGCAGGGTGGGGAGTTAAATACATAGGCTTCTATAGCCTATAGGTCTTGCGCGCGAGGATTCCGGTGGGCAGCTACTGCGCGGGCAACGTACTAGACCAGGGAACCAGCATTCACTTCTGAGTTACATCCATTCTCTTTGTAACCACTTAAGAGGCTGGTCACGCACCCTGTCCGCGCCCGTTTACAACCCGATTAGCCCACCTGTATGCTCATTAAGCACCGCCTTGGGAACTGGCTTTCCGGTCATCGAGGCTGCCAGCGAGCACCATACGAGGCACTGGGCACGGCTGGGGTTCCGCTAACGAGTGGGGCGCTCCCAGGACCGAGTGGTCACCGTTTGAGGGGCAAGGCGAACAGGTAACGAGATAGCGGACTGACCAGGCAACGGGAAACGGCGAATTCATGCGCGACATCTATGGCATGGCACGTGAGGGGACGGAGGCGTTCGAGCGGCTGGGCTCGAGCCATCCGTCCACCGGCCGTATCGATGTGGAATCTGCGATGGCTGCCTGGGGCTTGGAGGGCGGGTCTTGAACATTCTGGCCATCAACGCCTATCACGCCAACGCTTCGGCGGCGCTGCTGCAGGACGGGAAGCTGGTGGCGGCGGTGGAGGAAGAGCGATTCAACAGAGTGAAGTACGCCGCGGGCTTCCCCACGCAGGCGGTGCGTTATTGTCTGTCGGAAGCGGGCTTGGACATCGGGAACGTTCACTTCATCGTCGTGCCGCGCAATCCCTGGGCCCGCATCGGCAAGAAACTGCTGTTCGCTGCCCGCATGCCCAAGTTCGCCGTCGAGCGAGCCAAAGTGATGCTCCGCTTCGCCGGCATGCATTACCAACTGGCGGAAAGCCTCGGTGTCGCGCCCGAGCGCATTCGCGCCCGGTTTCACCGCGTCGAGCACCACCACGCCCATCTGGCGAGCGCGTTTTTCGTTTCGCCGTTCGATCAGGCCGCACTGCTTTCGGCCGATGGGCTGGGCGACTTCGCCAGCACGATGTGGGGGGTGGGGCGCGATTCGAAGATGGAGGTAAAGGGCGAGGTCGCTTTTCCCCACTCGCTGGGAATGTTTTACACCGCCCTGACGCAATATCTGGGCTTCTGGAAGTTCGGCGACGAGTACAAGGTCATGGGACTTTCGGCTTTTGGACAGCCTTCCCACCGGGAAGAATTCCAGCGCATGGTGACGGCGGGACCCGGGATCGGCTTCCGGCTGGGGCTTCGCTATTTCAACCATCAAACGGAAGGCACCGAAATGACCTGGCGCAGCGCCAAGGAAAGCCCGGTGCTGGGGCGTCTGTTCTCGCCGTACCTCGAGGAGCGGCTCGGCCCTTCGCGCGCGGCGGAGCAACCCCTCGAGCAGGCGCATAAGGACATTGCGGCAAGCCAGCAGGCGGCGTTGGAAGAAGTTTTGTTCGCGATGCTCAACGCTCTGCACCGGCAAACGAAACTGAAGAATCTCTGCCTGGCGGGCGGAGTGGCGTTCAATTGCGTAGCCAACGGGAAAATTTCTCGTCGCACTCCCTTCGAGAACATTTGGGTGCAGCCGGCAGCCGGCGACGCGGGTCTCGCGGTGGGAGCTGCCTTCTACCTTCATCACCAGATCCTCAGCTACCCCCGGCAGTTCGCCATGGAGCACGCTTACTGGGGCCCGGGCTTCCAGGAAGAACACTTGCGTCAAGCGATCCAGGACAAAGGCATTCCCGAGTCGGGATACCGCATCCGCCGACTGGAGGAGCCGGAATTGGCTGCTGAAACCGCGTCCTATCTGGCCGATGGGGCGATCGTCGGCTGGTTTCAAGGACGGATGGAATGGGGGCCGCGGGCGCTGGGGAATCGCAGCATCCTGGCCGATCCGCGCCGGCCGGAGATGAAAGACATCCTGAACCAGCGGATCAAGCATCGTGAAAGTTTCCGTCCGTTCGCGCCTTCGATCCTGGAAGAATCTGCCGCCGAGTACTTCGACACTTCCGGTCCTTCGCCCTTCATGCAGATGGCAGTTCCGGTGCGCCCGGGGATGCGCGACCGCATTCCCGCTCCCACGCATATCGACGGCACCGGACGCCTGCAGACGGTGAGCCGGAGCGCCAACCCGCGCTTCTGGGCTTTGATCGAGGAATTCCGTCGGCAAACGGGCGTTCCCGTCCTGCTGAACACGTCGTTCAACGAAAACGAACCGATCGTGTGTCTGCCGGGCGAAGCCCTCGATTGCTTTCTGCGGACGCAGATGGACGTGCTTGTCCTGGGAGAATTCCTGATCGATAAGCCGCGCGAATTGCCGCGCTCGCTGGCCGAATGAGCCACCACCCGCCAGCCACTCTGGTCCCCGCCGCTTCCTCCATCATCGAGAGGATTCGGGGGGAGGGGAACGGGTTCCCTTGAGATGCGGATACTTTTGCTGAACGAATACTATCCGCCAGACACCTCGGCGACGGCAAACATGGCCAGCCTGGTGGCGCAAACCCTCGGCGAACGGCATGAGGTGACAGTGCTTGCAGGACGGCCGTCCTACGATCCCAGCGAGTACCATCCCCTCTATCTGTCGCGGACCGATGCGCGGGGACCGGTGCGAGTGCGCCGAGTAGGCTCGACCGCGTTTTCCCGTCGCCGCATGACCGGACGAGTGAGCAACTATCTCTCCTACGTGTCCCTGGCGCTGCCGGTGGCACTGGCTACGCCGGCAGATCTCATCATGGCCATGACCGATCCTCCGATCGAAGGACTTCTCGGCGCCTGGGTGGCCCGCCGGAGGCGATTGCCTTTCGTCTACAATATTCGCGATCTTTATCCGGACATGGCTGTGGGCGGACGCATCGTTGGCAGCGGCCGCTGGGTGGATTGGTGGGAACGGATGCACCGGCGGGCGATGCGGCAAGCGGCCCGGGTGATCGTGCTGGGCGACGACATGCGCCGGCGACTGGCCGCCAAGGGCGTGGATCCGGCCCGGATCGTCGTGGTGCGCGACGGCGCCCTGCTGAACGAACCCCCGGTTTCCAACGGGCATCCCACGATCCCCTTGATTCGCGCCGGCTTCCAGTTCGTCGCGCTCCACGCGGGAAATCTGGGATTTTACGGCGCGTGGGAAACATTGGTCGAAGCAGCCCGGCAATTGGAAAACGAGGGTTTCGGCCTGGTGTTTGTGGGCTCCGGAGCCCAACAGAAGAAGATTGAATGCGCGGCGAGCGGGGCGAGAGCGGTTAGGTTCTTGCCCTTTCGGCCATCGGAAGAAATTCCTTATGTGCTGGCGGCGGCCGACGTGCACATCATCACCGTGCGTCGCGGATTGGAAGGCGTGGTAGTACCCAGCAAGCTTTACGGGATACTGGCCGCGGGCCGCCCGGTGCTGGCTGTTGCTCCGCAATCCAGCGATGTGGCCCGGATCGTTACAGAAGCCGGCTGCGGCCTGGTGGCAGACCCGGAAGACCCGGCGTCGGTCGCCGCGGCAATCCGGCAACTCCGGGCACAACCGGGGGAATTGGCGGCGATGGGCGGGCGGGCGCGGGACAAGGCGCGGGAGTTCGAACGGAGCGGACAGCTTCGACTACTTTTGGAAACCGTGGAGCAGGCCGGTCGATGTTGAATTTATCCAGGAATGGCTGGGGCGGGCGGCGAGTGCTGGTGACCGGGGGCGCGTCGTTCATTGGTTCCCATCTGGCAGATGCCCTGGTGGCACTCGGAGCGCGGGTACGGGTGGTGGACAACCTGACCAGCGGGCGCCTTGAAAACCTCGCCCAGCACTTGTCGAACGGCGCAGTGGAATTCCTCCAAGCCGACTTACGAGAACCAGGGGTGACGCGAGCCGCGACCCAGGGGGTGGACGTGGTTTTCCATCTGGCGGCGGACCACGGCGGCCGCGGCTACGTCGACCTCCACCAGGCGGGACCGGCGTCGAACCTTTTTCTGGACGGGTTGGTGTTTGCCGAAGCGCTGCGAGCCGGAGTAGGCAAAGTGGTGTTCGCCTCTTCCGGCTGCGTCTATCCAAACTGTCTGCAAACGAACCCCGACCAGGAACTGTATCTCACTGAGGATCTGGTGCGGCCGCCGCACGATGCCGACAACATGTACGGCTGGGCGAAACTGATGGGCGAATTGACGCTCCAAGCGTATCACCGGGAACACGGCCTGGCGTCGGCTTCCTGCCGGTATTTCACCGTCTACGGCCCGCGGGGTGTGGAAAACCACGCCGTCATCGCCATGATCGCGCGCGCGTTTGTGGGCAGAGACCCCTTCGAGGTTTGGGGCGATGGCATGCAAATCCGCAACTGGACTTACATTGACGACATCGTCAGCGGAACCATTCGGGCAGCCGAGAAGATCGACGATGCCACCCCGGTCAACCTGGGTACGATGGAGCGGATCCGCGTGATCGACGCGGCGCGGGCCGTCCTCGAGTACACCGGTCACAAGGCCCAAATCCGCCTGCTTCGCAACATGCCCACCGGCCCGCGCAATCGCGTTGCCGACAATCACCTGGCCAAACGCCTGCTGGACTGGGAACCGAAGACGCCCTTCTACCAGGGGCTGCGCCGAACCATCGACTGGTACTACTCCACCAAGAACCGCGAACAGGTGGCGGCGATCCTCGACCAGATGCTCACCGAACGGTAGACTCACGGAGCGGGTATGTTTGCCACCTTTCTTGCCCTGGTCGTTGCCCTGGTTGCCAGCCTGGGGTTGACGGTGCCGGTGCGTCGCCTGGCGCTCGCAGTGGGCTTGGTGGACCATCCGGCGCCGCGCAAAATCCACGTCGCCCCGATGCCCTTGCTCGGCGGGCTGGCCATGTACTGCGGCGTGGTGGTAGCGCTGCTGGTGGCGTTGCGCGGCAGGCTCGAGGCGCAGACCCTGGCCATCCTGGCCGGCGCGACCCTGCTTGCCACGATCGGTTTGCTGGACGACCACGGTTCGTTGCACCATCAATTCAAACTGATCATCGGCATGCCGACGGCAGCGGTGATCCTGCTGGCGTCGGGCATTCGCGCCGACGTGTTCACGCCGGCGCTCGCTCGTTTCGGCGGATCTCTCGACATCGCAGTCACCATCCTGTGGGTGGTGGGCATCACCGCGGCGTTCAGCATTCTGGACCACATGGACGGCTTGTGCGCGGGGGTGGCGGCCATCGGCGCAGCGTATTTCACTCTGTTCGCCAGCCTGGGCGGACAAACGGTGGTGCGGGTGCTGGCGGCGGCAACGCTAGGAGCGGCCGCAGGTTTCCTGCGCTGGAATTTCAGCCCGGCGAGGATTTTCATGGGCGATGCAGGCGCGATGTTTCTCGGCTTCCTGATGGCCACGCTCGGATTGAAGCTGCGGCCAGTCGGCGTGCCATCGTCGGCGGCCTGGATGATTCCGGTGTTGATCTTGATCGTGCCGGTGTTCGACACCCTGCTGGTGTCGTTGTCGCGGGCGCGCCGGAGGCTATTGCCCTTCGCCTCGCCCGGCAAGGACCATACCGCACATCGCCTGTCCAATCTCGGCTGGGGCTCGCGAGGCGCGGTTCTGGCCATGTACGTCCTCGGCGGCGCGGGAGGCGGGTTGGCACTGCTGGTGTCGCGCTGGCCGAGCCACGCCTACGGCCTCGCCGCCACGGTGGCCGCAGCGGTTCTGATTGGCGTTGTCGCTATGGAGGCAGCGCCGTTTGAAACTCAGCGCCGGTCCGGCCATCTCTGACACAATCGATACACGGCAAGCGTTATAAAACGGAACGTGCGGACGCAACCGGCCCTTCAACCCCTTCGGAAAGTTCCGCTATAGTGTTGATTTGCAGTTTCATTCTGCGATTGGACTGCACGAACCGGTGAGCCTTACGCCGACTGTCCGCTCTCAATTCGCTCCCGGCAGCGCCGGCGGTGCCGTTCCGATAGCAGTGATCGGCGGCTCGGCTGCGGGCTTTTACGCGTCGTGTCTGCTGGCTCAGGCCGGCAGACGAGTGCAGGTGTTCGAACAGAACGAGAGCCTGGAACCGGCGACACGCACCTTGATCGTCACCCGGCGGATGCGGGAATTGCTCGGGCCCTTGGGCGAGCCGGCGGTGCTGAACGAGATCCGGCGATTCGAAATTTGGAGCGACGGCCGTTCGGCGCAAGTCTCGCTTCGTCACCCGGACCTGATTATCGAACGCGCCAAGCTGATTCGGACACTGGCCGACCAGGCACGCTCCGCCGGCGCCGAGGTCATCCTCGGCAAACGCTTCGTCGGCTTGGCGCCTGATGGCGCGAGGCCGATGCTCGAGGTGGAGCGCGGGGGCGAGGGGGCTCGCGAGGGCATTCCCGTCTCGGTTGTGATCGGCGCCGACGGGGCGCTGAGCCGGGTGGCGCGCGCCGCCGGCTGGCCCAGCCAGAAAACCGCTCCCCTGCTCCAAGCGGTGGTGCGGCTGCCCGCCGAATATCCTCGCGATACGGTTCGGGTGTGGTTCGTTCCCGAGGACACGCCGTACTTCTACTGGCTCATTCCGGAAACAGGCGACCAGGGAGTGTTGGGACTGATCGGTGAAGACGGCGGGGCGACCAAGCGCAGCCTGGAGCGCTTTCTCGAGCGGCGTGGATTCGAGCCGTTGAATTACCAGGGCGCGCGCATTCCCCTCTATACCGGCTGGGTGCCGGTGTATCGCCGGATCGGCGACGCCCACGTGTATCTGGTGGGCGACGCCGCTTCTCAGGTGAAGGTAACCACCGTGGGCGGAATCGTCACCGGCTTGCGCGGAGCGCGAGCGGTCGCCCGCTCGATCCTCACCGGCGACGGCTCGGGAGAACTGCGCTCGCTGCGGCGGGAGCTGGACTTGCATTTGCTTGTCCGCCGCTCTCTGCACCGCTTTTCGCAGCGGGAATACTCCCAGGTGCTCGATTTGCTGAACCCGCCCGCGTATCGCTCGCTCGCCAATTTCCATCGGGACGAAGCCGCTAGGGTGCTTTGGCGGCTCTGTCACAATCAGCCTCACTTGCTCTGGATGGGCCTGCGGGGGCTGCTGACCAGCCGGGGGTTTCCCTCGAACGGCAGGAAGGGCTGAATCGCGAAGGCCGCCGGACGCGGTTCGATCCCAGCACATCAGCGGCCATTGGCACTTCCCCGCCCGCTGGTCCTGGGCGAAAATGAATTGCGGAAATCCGAATCACCGGAGAGGAGCCACTTGCGAATCACGGTTATTGGCTGCGGCTACGTTGGTTTGGTGACCGGCAGTTGCCTGGCGGAACTGGGCCACTCGGTGGTTTGTTTCGACAACGACTCGGCCAAGACGGCCCTGCTCCGCGCCGGGCGCATGCCTATTTTCGAGCCCCATCTCGAAGAACTGTTTTTGAAGGGCAGGAAGGAAGGCCGGCTGAGCCTGGCAGCCGACGCGGGTGAAGCGGTGCGCGCCGGAGACGCCATCTTCATCTGCGTCGGGACGCCGCCGCTCGAGAACGGCGACGCCGATCTCAGCGCGATCGACCGGGTGGCACGGCTAATCGCCACCGAATCGCGTTCGTCGAAACTGGTGGTGGAGAAGAGCACCGTTCCGGTGCGCACCGGGCAGGAGCTGAAACGGGCGCTCGCGGTGTACGGCCGCAGTTCCGGCGCCACTTTTCGGGTGGCCTCGAACCCCGAATTTCTCCGCGAAGGAAACGGCATCGAAGACTTCCTTCACCCCGACCGGATCGTCGTCGGCGTGGACGACGATCAAACCGGGCGACAACTGAGGGACATCTATCAGCCGGTCATCGAGGGCAAGTTCGCCTGCCCGGTGCATTCCGACGGCTGCGGAACCTCGGCGCCGCCCGCCTTTCTGGTGACCACCATCGCCAGCGCCGAACTGATCAAGCACGCCTCGAATTCCTTCCTGGCGCTCAAAATCTCCTACGCCAACGCCCTGGCGGATCTCTGCGAGCGGCTCGGCGCCAGCGTCGACGAAGTGACCCACGCCATGGGCCTGGATCCGCGCATTGGCCCGCACTTCTTGCGACCAGGCCTCGGCTTCGGCGGCTTCTGCCTGCCCAAGGACATCCAGGCTTTCATCCGGCTCGCCGAGCGGGTGGGAATGGATTTCCGGCTGATGCGGGAAGCCGAATGGATCAACCAGCATCAGATCGAGTGGTTTGTGGAGAAGATTCGGCGAGCCCTGTGGGTGATCCGCGACAAGCAGATCGCCATGTTCGGGCTGGCTTTCAAGCCCCACACCGACGACATTCGCTTCTCCCCCGCCGTCAAGCTGGCGGCTCGGCTGCTGGCCGAGGGAGCGCGGGTGTGCGCCTACGACCCGAAGGCGATGGAAAGAACCGCGACCGAGCTGCCCAACCTCGGCTACGCGGCCGACGCTTATGCCGCAACCGAAGGCGCGGACGCGCTGATCGTCGCCACCGAATGGCCGGAATTCGCCAGTCTCGACTGGCAACGAATTCGCGACTCGATGGCCCGGCCGCTGGTTCTCGATGGCAGGAACCTGCTCGATCCGAAACGGATTCGGTCGCTCGGCTTCGAATACGAATCGGTGGGACGGCCCGACTGCACTGCCAGTGGCACCGCCCTCTGACCGGCCGGAGATCGACGACCGTTCCCCGTCATCCCGGCATTCCAGCGGGGCGAACCCGGAGAGCCTGCCCGGCGAGGACGATCGCGATTCCACCGGAGACTTCTCCCGAGGCCAACGAGATTGCCGGCAGGCGGCCACGACCGGCCGGCGCGTTCAGCGATGTTGGGCCGACGCGCCGGCTCGGCGAAGCGAGTCGATCGTTCGCTGCAAACCTTCTTCGAGCTTCACTTGTGGTTCCCAGCCGAGCAACTGCCGGGCTCGAGAGATGTCGGGGCAGCGCCGCTTTGGGTCGTCGATGGGCAGCGGGCGGTAAGCGATACCGACTTGCGCGCCGGTGTATTGCAAGACCATTTTGGCGAAATCCAGGATCGTCATCTCCACCGGATTCCCCAGGTTGACCGGCTCGTGGAACTCGGCCCGGAGCAGCCGGTAGAGTCCGTCGACCAAGTCGGAGACGTAGCAAAAGCTGCGTGTCTGGCTGCCGTCGCCGTAAACGGTGAGCGGCTGTCCGGTCAGGGCCTGGTGGACGAAATTCGGCAGCACCCGGCCGTCGTTGAGGCGCATGCGGGGGCCGTAGGTATTGAAGATGCGCGCGATGCGGCTATCGAGGCCGCGGGTGCGGTGGTAGGCCATTGTCAGGGCCTCGGAGAAACGCTTCGCTTCGTCGTAAACGCTCCTCGGGCCGATGGGATTCACGTGGCCCCAGTAGGATTCGGGTTGCGGCGTCACCTCCGGGTCGCCGTAACATTCGGAGGTAGAGGTAAGCAGGAATTTCGCTTTCTTCACGAGAGCGAACTCGAGGGCGTTCTGAGTGCCGACCGAGCCCACGGTCAGGGTTTCGATAGGCAGGCGCATGTAGTCGACCGGACTGGCTGGGCAGGCGCAGTGCAGCACGGCGTCGACGGAGCCGTCGACCGGAATGGCTTGCGTCACGTCGTGGAGCACCAGGCGGAACTGCGGGTGCGACTGAAGATGGGCAACGTTCGCCTCGGCACCGGTGACCAGATTGTCGATGCAGACGACTTCCCAGTCGTTTTCCGTCAGCAAGTCGCACAGGTGCGACCCGATAAAACCCGCTCCGCCAGTGACCACCGCTCGCATCGGCGCTTCCTGCAATCCTACTCGATTTCCCCCTGCCCGCCGCCCTCTCGCCCGCGCCAGCCGGACCTCGCCATTCTAGACCGCGCCAGGCCGTCAGGGGGAAGCGCAGGACTCCCCCAGGGCCGGCCGCGCCGGCCGGATGGTCTCCTCTCCGCTGGCAAGTCTTTCAGCGAGCGTCTGCTCTCCCCGGCGAACGAGGTGATTGGTATAGACCTGCTTGTCGCCAACTTCGGCGAGGAAATAAGTGGATTCGGGCGGCAAGCGGACCAGCGCGTTCCGACGCTGCTGCGGAGGCACGACGAGAAAGACGCGGGTGGGCGAGCACCAGTGCGCGCGAAACGCGCGATCGTCCAGAAAGATCTTGGGCGCGTCGGGATAATCGGAGCCGAACTCCAGGCCGTTATAGCGCCCGTTGTATAGCCAGATGCGCCGTCGGATGTAAAACCCGACGCTGCTGGCCCCTTCGATTTCGCCGTAGATGGCGATTTCGTCCTGCGGCTGGAGATACCGATCGATGAAGCGAACGGCGGGCCGCGACGACAGATGTGGCTCGAAGACTCCGTAAGCGGAGTTGGCGGTGAAGAAAAATGCCACACAGGCGGAGGCAACCGCCAGATTGGAACCGAGCGCGCGGCCTCGGCGGCGGAGCTGCCACGCCGCCCCGAACCCCGCAAGCAGGATGATCGCCGCCAGCGCCGCCTGCACCCGCAAATCGGCGAACGATTGCGGGGTCACTTCGAGGAAATCGGCCATGGACAGCCGGTAGAGTTCGGGGTTCTGCCGGTGGAGCAGGGTGGCGATGTCGTTGGTACTGCGGATTCCCCTGGAGATCCAGAGCATGGCGCCGAGGATGACGGCAGCCAGCGCGCCAAGCGCGGCAAGCAGACCCTGGAGCCGGGGCAGCCAACGCCGGTGCTGCTCCTCAGCCCGGGCCAGACCGAGCCCCAGGAGCATCGCCAGGGCCGGCCAGGCGCTGAAGCTGTAGTACTCCATTCTGCTCTTCGTCCAGGAAAAGAACGCCAGAATGAATCCACTCCAGAGGAACAGGAACAATCGCGCCTGGCCCGCGGCGTCCAGGCTGCGCCAGGTTCGGGGGCGCGGAAATTCGGCCAGCGCATAAGGCGCGTACACGCTCCAGGGAAACAACCACACGAAATGGGCGAACAACCAGAGCCCCAGCGGGACGGTGGCGTAATCGGCGGGGTAACGCCACCCGAGGGCTCGTAACACCTGTTCGTTCAGGAAATAGAACCAGAAGAAATCCGCCGGATGGCGTGGAACGCGGAGTTCGGCCAGAACGTGCCATGGGGCGGCGATCGCCAGGAAGATCAGGAAACTCGATAGCAGCGGGATGTCGCGAAAGCGCCGCCACTGGCCGGTGAGCGCGACGAACAGGAACAGGATCGCCAGCGGGAACACAACGCCGACGAGCGACCGGGTGAGCATGGCCAGCGCCAGCAGCGCGGCCGTGCCCCAGTATCCGGCGCGCGGCGCGAGCGAACCCGTCCACGCGCGCAAGAACAGATAGAACGCCGCGGTGAACTCGAAGGCGTAGAGGGCCTCGGGAATCATGATCCGTGTGAACAGGAAGGTGCCCAAGCTGGTGGTCATCACCAGTCCGGCGTAGAAGCCGGCGCGCTCGCCGAAAAAGCGGCGGCCAAACGCGAAAAGCATCAGCGCCAATCCGGCGATGGCGAGGGCCAGCGGGAGGCGGGTGGCGAAGGTGGTGGGCCCGAACAGGGCGTAGCTGGCGGCAACCAGCCAGTAGTGCAGCGGGGGCTTTTCCAGATAGCGGATGCCGTCGATGTGCAGGATTACCCAATTGCCGCTCTGGAGCATCTCGCGGGCAGCCATCGCGTGGGTGGTGTCGGCGTCGTCGAGCAGGCCGGGCCACGCGGCGGTGCCAACGTAGGTGCCAAGGGAGAAGGCGAGCAGGAGCAGGATCAGGCCGCGACGAGTCATCCGTGCATCCGATTATCACCAAAAGGACAAAGCAGCGGCAAAACCGGCGGCCGGCGCCGGAGTCAACGCAGCCAGGGAGGTGCGGCGGCCGGCGCGGACACGACCGAATGGGCCAAACTTGGACGCAAGGGAGGAGCGTGCGCCACGCCGCCATGCGAGAACACGTTTTGTCGAAACCAGTTGGACCGGCACTAAGCCCAGCGCATGAGGACGCCGCCGGTGGTGTAGCCGGCGCCCACGGCGATCAGCAAAACCAAGTCTCCGGGCCGCAAGCGGCCGTCGGCGATGGCGTCGCGGAGACCGAGAGGGATGGTGCCGGCGGTGGTGTTGCCGTAGCGATCGATGTTGACGACAATCTTGGAATCGGGAAGTCCCATCCGCTCCTGCATCCCGCGGATGATGCGCAGGTTGGCCTGATGGGGAACGACCAGGGAGAGTTGGTCGTTACTGAAACCATTGCGCTCGAGCAGCGTCGTCGACACCTCGCACATCCGCCGAATGGCGTATTTGAACACCTGGGGGCCGTCCTGGTGAACGTAATGCATTCTCCGGTCCACCGTCTCGTGCGACGGCGGATGCAGCGAGCCGCCACCCGGCATGAACAGATTGCAGCCTCCGGACCCGTCGATATCGTGGTGAAAATCCAGGATCCCCTCGGCATCGGAGGCGGCCGGCTCGACCAGCACCGCTCCGGCTCCGTCGCCGAAGAGCACGCAGGTGGCCCGATCGGTGAAATCAATGATCGACGACATAACGTCGCTGCCGATCACCAGGGCCTTCTGGTGCGTGCCGGCGCCAACGAATTGTGAGGCCACCGTCAACGCATACAGAAATCCGGAACAGGCGCCGGAAAGATCGAAACCCCAGGCGTTTCGGGCGCCCAAGCGGTCCTGGATCAGGCAGGCGGTGGCGGGAAACATCATGTCCGGCGTGACGGTGGCAACGACGATCAAATCGATTTCCTCGGGGGGAATATTCCTCTCGGCCAGCAACCGGCGCGCCGCCTCGGCGCCCAGGTGGGACGAAGCGGCGCCGGGATCGACGATATGGCGCTCGCGGATCCCGGTGCGGGTTCGAATCCATTCATCGCTGGTCTGCACCATCTTTTCCAAATCGGCATTGGTAAGCACGCGCGGGGGAACGTAGCCGGCCACTCCGGTGATTTTCGCTCGAATCCGTCTATTCATTCCTTCGCTCCACCCCAGACGAGGAAGTCCTGCATTCTAAGCAATCCCCACCAGCGTGCCAAGGCTGCGCAACCAGGCGCGAGGGGCGGGCGAGCCGATAGCCGCAATCGATGCGGCCGGCGCGGCGACGCCGGTCCGCGGCCCGCCGGGACCGCAGGCTAGGGAAGGATTTCATGCCGGTAGGTGATCGGCACCGCCTTACCCAGCATCGCCGCCACCGAACAATATTTCGCCTGGCTCAATTCGATGGCATCGCTGACTGCCTTTTCTTCCAGATCGCCGCCGAGGCGATAAACCATTTCGATTTTCGTCCAGACCTTCGGCTCGGCTTCCGCCCGCTCGCCGGAAACCAGCACCTCGAGGAAAGCAGGCTTTTGGCGCTTCTTTTCGAGGATCGCGACGACGTCGGTGGCGGTGCAGGCCCCGAGCGCGGCCAGCAGCATCTCCATTGCTCCGGCAGCCGACTTGCCGTCGCGACCGGAGTCGAACGGGACGGCGTGTCCGGAAGGAGTCGTGGCGAGAAATTGCAGGTTTTGTACCCAACGCACCCGGGCGGTTTGCATCCTCTGCCTCCGGATGCATTCTAGTGCCGTTCCCGCTTGTTGCGTAGCGTTTCCAACTCGCTCGGCAGCGCCAGAAATGCCTGCTCACTTCTTCCCGGCCCCACGCTCGGGGAGTTGGCGCCTAGGGATTGCGCTGCTGGGAAGAGGATTCGAGGGCGTGGCGGCGAAGCGCCTGGCAAAAGACCTGAGCGAGCACGGGATCGAGTTGCTTGCCGGAAACGCGCTGGAGCTCGGCGAGAGCTTGGTCGGCAGTGCGCGGCAATTCCAGAATACCGGACACCAGCGCGTCGTACACCTCGGCAATGGCCACCAGGCGCGCTCCCTGCGGGATGCGCTGGCCGGCCAGCCGATCGGGGTAGCCGGTGCCATCGAAATTCTCATGGTGGTGCCGTACCATCTGCTGCACCCGGCTCATGCCGGGCAGAACGCTCAGCAGTTTCCAGCCCATCACCGAATGCTGGCGCACCGCGTCGCGCTCGCCCGGCTGGAGCGCGCCGCTCTTGCGCAGCAGATTCTCCGGCACGCCAATTTTCCCGATGTCGTGCAGCAATGCCGCCAGTCGGATTTCCTCGATTTCACCGGGGTCAAGGGCGAGCGTCTCGGCGGCGAGCACGACGCACTCGGAGACGCGGCGGGAATGGCCGTGGGTGGAGAGTTTCTTCTCATCGACAACGCGCACCACCGCCAGCAAGCCATCGAGCAGGGCGGCGGGAAGCTCCCCGGGCATCAGGCTGCGCCCCTGATTGGAGAGGGCGGTGGCCAGCTCCTCCAGCCAGTTGAGGACCATGTCGAAGGCTTCGGGACCGGTGACGAAATCGTGTTTCAGCTCGAAGCGAGGCAACTCACCCGAGCCCGGGCGCGGCACTTCCGCCGGCTCGAGCACGAATCGTTGAGCGCTGGAAACCGCGTTGCCGCCCCGGCGCTTGGACAGGTACATCGAAGCGTCGGCGCGCTCGAGCAGTTCTTCGGGCGTGGAGCCGTGCACCGGAAAAGCGGCGATGCCGAAACTGGCGGTGATCCCGCGCTGGCGGAGCAAGGGGTCAGAGGCCAAGAGGCCGCGGAGCTTGTTGGCGAGCTGGCGCGCCTGCTCCACCGCGGTTTCCACCATCAAGACCACGAATTCATCTCCGCCGTAGCGCGCCACGACGTCGGAACGGCGGCAATGCTCCTCGAGCAGCCGGCCGACCCGGCGCAGCACCACGTCGCCCTCCAGGTGGCCGTAATGATCGTTGACGAACTTGAAGCGGTCGAGATCCATCAAGAGCAGGGCAAACGGCCGGCCCATGCGGGTGGCGCGGCGCCATTCGGTGGAGAGCGCCTCCATCAGGTAACGGTGGGTCTTGACTCCGGTGAGCCCGTCGGTGATGGCTTGTTCCTGGGCCTTCTGCAGGGTGCGGGCGTTGTGCAGCGCGCCGGAGATCAAGTCGGCGAGAGTGCGAAGCAGAAGGTGTTCCTCCTCGGTGAAATCGTGCAATTCGCTGGTTTCGATGTAGAGCACTCCCAGCAATTCGTCGGCATAAATGATCGGCAGAGCCACGCCTGAAACCGAGCCATCGAGGAGGAAAGGCGAGCCATCGGGCGCCGATCCGCTCGAGGGTTCCCCGGACCGGGCAACGTCGCCGACCAGTCCCTCCCCAAAGGCGATGCGCCGGCCGAGAGCTTCCCGGCGGCGGCCGGCCTCGGCGCGAACCACGATTTCCTGGGCATCGTAATCGGCGACTCCGATGCCGATATGGTCGTAGCTGAGCCCCTGCTCGAGTTCCTCGGCGATTTTCGCAAGCATCTGCTCCACGTTGAGGGTGGTGATTGCGTGGCGGGAGACGTTGTTGAGCAGGGTGAGATGCCGGGATTTCTCCTGTTCCTGGCCGAACAGCCGGGCGTTTTCCATGGCGATGCCGGCGGAATTGGCGAGGACGCGCATCAACTCAACGTGGCTCTCGTCGTAAGCGCGTTCCTGGGTGCTGTGCATGGCCATGACGCCCACGGCGCGGTCGTAGAGCACTACCGGCACGCCGCAGAAACAGGAGACATCGCGCATCGGCTCGATCCCCAGCCGGTGCGCCTCCTCGGCGAAGCCTTCGCGAACGAGCAGGGGGCGCCTCGTTCGCAGGATGTATTCGATCGAGCCGTTCCGGAGCGGATAACTGCTGCGCGGGCGGCGCTCGCCGCCGACCACTTCCAGATCGAGCAGGATCTGCTCGTGCTCGGCGTCGAACCGGGCGATGAAGAAGTTCTCGGCTCCAAACAGCCGGCGCATCTCGGAATAGATTCGGTCGCAAAGGCTGTCGAGATCGAGCGTCGAACTGAGGGCGCGGCCGATCTCGTTCAACACCCCCATCTCCTCGGTGCGCCGCGCCGTTTGCTGGATCAAGTAACTGTTCTCGACCGCCATCGCCACTTGGTGGGTGAGCGCCAGGAGCAGCCGCAGCTCGGGCGCGCTGAATCGCCGGCCCTTCGGCGTGCCCACCAGCAGCAAACCGAATACCCGTTCGCGGGCCTGCAGGCTGATGCCCACCGCGTTCTGCAGAGCCTCGGGGACGAGCAACTGGCGCACCTGGCGAAAGGCGGGTTCGCTCTGGAGCGGTTCCCATTCCTCGTCGCGCAGGATTTCCCGCAAAATCATCACCCCGCCTAGCCGGGCCACCAAGTTGACCAGGGTTCTGCCGACAGGTTCCTGGCTTGCCACCATCTGAAACTGGTCGCTCATCCCGCTGCTGACCACGACCGACGGCACCGGGACATCGCCGTAATTGAGCAACAGAACTCCCGATGGCAGGCGCATCACACGCAGAATCCGCTGGAGCGCCGCCTTCAACGCCCGCTCCATCTCCTCGCCGGTAAAACCCGATGCCGCCAGGTTCAGGTTGGCGAGGGAGAGCATGTTGCGTTCGACCCGGCGCTTCTCCTCCTCGTAGAGGGAAACCAACTGGAGCAAGCCGGCGAACACCTGGGGCAGCAGGAAGATTAGACGAACATCCGACGAAATCCAGCCGAAGCGCTGGTTGACCACCGAGCCGACCAGCGTGAGCCCCCACGCCGCCAGGGCACCCGCCAAGATGCATTCCGCGTTCGATTCCTGCCTTTGCCCTTCCTCCCAGAACGACCGCGCCGCCAGGAGCAGCAGGAACCCGGAGCCGAATTCGGGAGAGACGGAGATCCGGCCCAGCCAACTGGCGACTGCCCACCCTGCGAACAGGGCGGCGGTGGCGACCGCCATGCGGAGATAGAGCCGGCCCTGGGAGTAGGACTGGGCGGAGACGAGCAGCACCACCACCGCCAGGGCCAGGACGAAGGAATCGAAGTAGTTCACCCACGTCGGGACGGGCAGCCAGTGCCCGAGCGCGGGACCGAGGTAGTGCAGGGCGACCAGCACCCAGGTCCAGGTCCACAAGCGCAAATAACCCAGGCGCTTCTGGTGGTGCAGGTAGCCGAGCAGCAGCGCCATTAACGCCGCAAAGCCCAGTAAAGCCAGCGCAATGCTGGGAGAAGGTGTCAACAATGCGGTTGTCTCACGCCAAGCGCCGTTCTGCCACTGTCCATCCGCAAGCCACCGGCGAGCGGGGCGATCCCGCATCCAGTGGAGGGCGGCTGCAGGGAACGGGCGGGAGCCCAAGCCAGATCAACAACACCCCCCTCCGCGCCCGACTCGGGATCAGCAACGCTCCGGCAGCACGCTTGGGCGGAATATAGTGGAGGGGTGGGGGAGGGTCAAGCCAGCGAGTCGCCGCGTAGCGCAAAGGGTAAGGCCCTGGCGGTTGTCAACCGTTTGGTAAACCCAGCCGCTCCCCGCTTCGCCCCGGAGCCGGCGGAGGCGCCGTCGCCGGCAGGCTTCCGCACCGCGCGCCATGCCGCCTGCGGTGAGTTGGCGCGGGCGGGGCCGCCGGTCACAACCGATGCCGCACCATTCGGGGAACCCACGCAGCCGAAGCAGTTGCGTGTGTTGCTACGGGCGGGCAGCCGCCGAGCTGTAGGGCTCCAGCCTGGCCGGCGACTCGCGGGGATCGACCATCCAGACTCGGCGGCCACCGTAACAGCGGATCAGCTTGTCGTTTTCCGCTCGTCCCATGTCCCAGGCCCAGATCACTTTCGCCTGGTCGATGCGTGGTTCATTGAAAACGAGGGCATCGGACTTTTGCTCCGGAACGAAATGCACGAGGACCAAATGCTTGCCGGGCAGATCGGAGAGGCGCTGTTCGATCCTCGCCCAATCGGACGGTATCGAAATCGAGTTGTAAGGGCCGGGTGGCCAGGCGGGGGTAATCGGAATGTGAAGCGGAAAAGCGCCGATGCGAACGGCCAGCAAGAGCAGGCAGACCACCGGCACCGCCCGCACTACGAAGCGGCCCGTGGCTCGACCATGGGGGCGCCACGCGCGCGCTTGCCGCATCGCCAGAATCACCAGCGCCAGAAACAGCCCGGTCATCGGAGCGGAATAGTGGGGGAAATAATAGATCTCGGCGGTGATGCCTGCGAGCGAAACTGCGGTCGCGGCGATCAGAAACCGGGCAGAGCGTCCGAGTGTGTGCCATCGCAGGCGGTAGGGCAGGGCGGCCACAGCGAGCAGGAGAGGAAGGGTGAGCGCCGGGCCAAAGTAGAACATCCAGATGTCGGCGTAATGAACGAACTCGATGGCTGCCAGGCCCGGCAGCGTCCGGCTTAACTCGTAAAAGCCCAGTTGATTGTGAAGGTAGAAATCGCGCACCGCCTCCTGGTGATAGACGGGAACCGGCCGGGGTCGTCCCCCAACGAGATAGGGCGCCACGGAGTAGGTGTGCCAGGCGACCTGTTCGGGCATGCGGAACGGGCTGCCGGTGATTCGCCAGAAATCGTATCCCATCGCCCCTGCCGCGATGGCCAGCACGAGCGCCAGCGGCAACACGACGCGCCCGATGGCTTCCCTCATCGTTCTGCCCCTTCTTCTTGCTAACCACACCAGCACAGCCGCCGCTACCGGCACGCTGAATACCAGTCCTTCGTAAGGACGGCTGTTGGCGAGGATCGTCAGGCCCAGGCCCATCCACACGGCGTCACTCGTTCGTTCCCGCTTCCAGATGCGCGGAAGCGCTCCCAGCACCAGCGCGCCGCCGAAAGCGGCGACCGCTCCGCCCCAGTAGCTGTTGGCCCAGTAGTTGAAGACGCCGAACCGCATCACTGCCAGCAAGCCGCCCAGCAATGCCCATCCGGGCGAAAACCACCCCTGCAGCATCCAGCACATCGCTCCGCACATCAGACCGGTGCCGAGCAGCACTCCGGCGAATGCCGTGCCGGTGAGTTTCAATCCTGCCGCCAGGAAAAGCGCCTGGCCGGGCGGATACATGGACATGTAAGTGGGCTTCAGCAGGACGTGCAGGGTCTCGAAATGCGTCCACATCGCCGGCGTCGGATTCGTCAGCCGCCCCTGCATAAACGTCTCGGCGGCGAGCAGATGGCTGAATTCATCGGGAAGGGTCGGCTGAGGAACAGGAAGCAGCGGCAGCACCGCCACTCGCGCCGCGATTGCCGCCAGCCCCACGACGAGCACCACCAGAGATTTTCTTCGCGCCAGACGCCTGCATCGGCGCTCGGCGCTCGCGAACCACCTGCTTGCCAGCCGGGGACGCCAAAGCGCCAGGAGGAAGACGCCGATCGTCAGTCCGCATTCCGTCCAGACGAGAATACGCTGCTCCCTCTCCGCTTGCTCAACGCTCTTCCCTGCCGGATGAGCGCCGCAACATCATAAGCGATTCGGCCTTGCCGGCATCATCGCCGCGGAGGCCTGGCTTCGGGCCAGGAGCGTCCGCCGTTCCGGCATGGCTGGGTTGGCATGAGCGAGCGCCGGTTCGCTTTCCCCAGGGATCGCCCGAGGCGGGGTGAGGCTCGTATCAGGCGGGGCGAGAGGCGCCGGGAGCGGCGACGACGGGCGAGGGCAGGCGCCGGGGTTGCGGCATCGGGGTTTCGGCCGGCTTCTCCCGGCGCTCCTCGTGGTATTCGGGTTCGCTGTTGATGGCCCAGAGATCGTGGCTGGCGCCGAAAATGTTCTCCACCGCCCGCATCGCCGTCATCATCGAATGATCCTGGTTGTTGTACTTGTGCATCCCGTTCCGGCCAACCAGTTGCATGTTCGGCAGGCGGGATTCCAGATAACGGCGCACCGTTTCGACCCGTTGTGCCCAGCCGGTGTCGTACATCGGATAGGCTTTCGGCATGCGGACCACCATGCCGCCCTCGGTTTCCTCGGGCCGGGCCAGCCCCAGGCGGGCAAGCTCGGTCCTGGCCAGTTCCAACAGTTCGTTATCGGGACGCGACCAGAGGCCGTCATTCTCGAAAACGAAATACTCCATTCCCAGACACGTCTTGCCGGCATCGGGCACCATCGCCGGAGACCAGTTCTTGAAATTCTGAATGCGACCCACTCTCACATCCGGCTCATGCACGTAAATCCAATTGTCCGGCATCACGTCCTTGCGGTTCACCACCAGGGTCACGATCAGGAAATCGCGATAGCGAAGCTGCCGCGCCGCTTCCTGGACCCCCTCCGGAGCGGCGGGATCGAGCGAATCGATCAAATCCCGGAGCGGCATCGAGCTGATGAAATCGGACGCCTCGAACCGTGCCTCGCCCGCCGGCCCGCGGGTGATCAGATGCGTCACTCGGCCCCCGCCGTGGCCGATTCTCGACACCGGTGTTTCGAGCAAGATCCGGTATCCCCGCTCGCGGAGGCGGTCGGCCATCATTTCCCACATTTGTCCGGGGCCGCGTTCGGGATAGCGGAAGCGGTCGATGAGGGTTTTCAGGCGGTTGTTCTTCGGCTTGATCAACGCATGGCGAATCGCCGTGCCGAGCGAGAGGCCCTTGATTCTCTGCGCGGCCCACTCGGCGCCGATTTCCGTACACGGCACCCCCCACACCTTTTCGGTATAGGTCTTGAAAAACACTTCGAACAGGCGCCGCCCGAATCGCCGCGTCACCCACTGTTCCAGGTTCGTCTCCGGCCCGTGCGGGGGAACCTGAGCCCTCAGATAACTGGCGATGATCCGCACCGTCTCGACCGGCCCGAGGCGCAGAATCGCGTCCTTCGGCCGCAAGGGGTACGAAAAGAATTTGTTGCGGTAATAGATGCGGGAGAGCCGCGGTCGTTCCAGGAATTTGTCGCCCAAAATCTCGCGCCAGAGACCTTCCACTTCCTCCCACTTCGTAAAGAAGCGGTGCCCGCCGATATCGAACAGGTAGCCGCCGTAATTCACCGTGCGGGCGATGCCGCCCACGGTTCGGTCCGCTTCCAGCACCACTGCGGGCACCCCGCGCTTGGCAAGCATGTATGCCGCCGTCAGTCCCGCTGGACCGGCGCCGATAATGGCTACAGTGTTGCTCCGCGCCATCGAAAGTTTTCCTCGGAAGCGGGCACCCCGTCTTCCCGGTTCTCCGCTACCGTACCCCGCAGGGCCTCTGGCGGAAATCTTGCCGAAATTCCAGCGCTCGGGGAAGAACCACGGAAGGTACTATCAAAATAGCTAAGGGCTGCCTCGGGTGAACTGCTGGTACTGGAGCTTTCGCCTGTGGCCGCGGACGCCCACCGTTCTGGCGGGGTTTGGCTCCCCGCTGCTCGCTTTTCACGGATGGCTCTCGTAACATGAGTACCTTTGCTGCTTCATTCTTTTCAGGCTCTGCCTTGCCCATGCCGACTGTGAATCCACGGGTTCGCTTCGCTCCCTCGCCTACTGGCTACTTGCACATCGGAGGCGCCCGGACGGCGCTCTTCAACTGGCTGTTCGCCCGGCGCTACGGCGGAACTCTCCTGCTCCGGATCGAGGACACCGATGTCGAACGCAACCGGCCGGAACTGGTCGAGGGCATCCTGCACGATCTCGATTGGCTGGGAATTGCCTGCGACGAGGGACCGTACTACCAATCCCAACGGCTGACGCTGTACCGGGACGCGGCTGAGAGCTTGCTAGCCGCCGGCGCCTGCTTCCCCTGCTTCTGCCCTCCGGCGCAATATGCCGGTCCCGAAGCGAGGGAGGGGAGCGAGGATGCCGAGGACGAGGGACCGCGGCCACGGAAGGATTGCCCTTGCCGGAACCTTTCGGCGGCCGAGCGAGAGGAGAAGCTCCGGGGGAAAGGGCTTCCCTACGCCATCCGGTTCCAGGCGCCGCGGGAGGGAGCAATTCGATTCCACGACGAGGTTTTCGGCGACCGGGAGGTGGAGAACGCCGAAATCGAGGATTTCGTGGTGTTGCGGTCCACCGGCTTGCCCACCTATCAGTTGAGCGCGGTGGTGGACGACATCGCCATGAAGATCACCCACGTGATTCGTGGCGCCGATCACCTGTCGAACACGCCGAAGCAGGTGCTGCTTTACCGGGCGCTCGGCGCCGCTCCGCCGGTCTTCGCTCACGTTCCGCTGATTCTGGGTCCCGACCGCACCCGGCTGTCGAAGCGGCATGGGGCAACCAGCGTGGGCGCCTATGCCGAGGAAGGGTTTCTGCCGGAAGCGGTCCGGAATTTCCTGGTGCTGCTCGGCTGGTCCACCGGGGACGACACCGAATTGCTTCCAACCGAGGAAATGGTCCGCCGCTTCTCGCTCGGCGGGGTCAGCCGGACCAATGCCGTTTTCGATCGCGCCAAACTCGAATGGTTCAACGTTCAATACTTGCAACAACTGCCGGTCGACACGCTGCTGCCGCGTGTCGAGGCGGCGCTCCGCCAGGCCGGGCTCTGGCAGGAGGAGTGGGCCGGACCGCAAAAGGCCTGGCTGGCGCGCGCCGTCGATTTGATTCGGCCGCGAACGCGCCTGCTGGCGGATTTCACCACCTGGGCGCGCGCTTTTTTTACCGATGATTTCGATTACGAGGAGCCTGCGCGCGACAAATTCTGGAAGGACGACCGGCTGCCGGGGTTGCTGGAAAAGCTCGCTGCCGCGCTCGAAGCCGCGCCCGCGTGGGACCACGATTCCTGCGAGCGGGCGCTGCGGGATTTGGCCGCAGCCGAAGGGGTGAAAGCGGGGTTGCTGATCAACGCCACGCGCGTGGCGCTGGTGGGCCGGGCGGTGGCGCCGCCGCTCTTCGAGACAATGGTCGTCCTCGGCCGGGACCGCGTCGTGCGCCGCATTCGCCAGGCGTTGCCCTCGATCGCGGCATGCTGAGCGGGGCGGAATGCGTTCAGCGCAGCCGGTATCGACCTCGGCCCAGGAACTGCACCATGCCTACGTCCCGGAGCACCTGCAGCTGTTGCCGAGCCTTGTCCCTGATATGACGATTCGCCGGGTGAAGCCGGGCCAGGGCCGGCTCCAGAGCATAAGCCTCGCTGAGGTCAAATTCCGTGTTCTTTAGCGAGCGTAGGAGATTAAGGACGTCGAGAGTCCAGCCTCGCGTGTCGGGTGGAATTTGGGCAAGCGGGCGAAGCCGCGCGTAACGTTTGCGAACCTCCAGGGGGTCCGCGGGCTTGCCGCCTTCGACCATCTGGATTCGGGCCTCCGCTGGGATGCCCTCGAGAACGATATTGCATCCCACCCACCCCGCACGGCGCGCACCCTGCCGCAGGGCAGGACGCCTTTCGATGCAGGAGAGGGGGAATGCGAACCTGGGTATAAGGAGGAGTTGCCACACCACCCAAAGAAGGGGCTGGTAATACAGAAGCAGCAGGTTAGGCGTCCCTCCGCTCTCTATCGAATCGCGCATCGCGGAATAGGCCGCGTCCAGTACCTTATGGCCGATTGGCCGTGACTGGGCTTTGAGCTGGAAAGGCGACGCGCACTTCGGGCAGCTGAAGTCAAGGACACGCGTGTTCGGAGATAGGCGAGTTAGAGCATTTCCATGTATTATGTAGCGAATCGGGCGCGAAAAAAGAAGCCTCTGCAGTCGGCGGTGGAAATCGCGTCGAAGGCGGTTTTGGCCGCCAGGAGCAGTTGCTCGTCAGTGCGGGGTGCG